>NZ_JAHQZR010000009.1 GCF_019049105.1 Leucobacter chinensis | reverse complement strand
ACTGAGGAGCCTGGTACTGAGGAGCCTGGTACTGAGGAGCCTGGTACTGAGGAGCCTGGTACTGAGGAGCCTGGTACCGACAAGCCTGGTACTGAGGAGCCCGGCACCGACAAGCCCGGCACGAAAGCGCCTGGCGTGCAGAAGCCAGCGGGCGATCTCGCGAACACGGGTAGTTCGCTACCTGTCATAGCCGTAAGCAGTGCAGCTCTTCTGCTGCTGCTTGCCGGTGGCGTACTCATGGTGGTACGTCGTCGTCAGGGCCACTCAGCCGAGTAACAGCCCAAAGGAAACACTGGTGCGGGGCGCTCCTCCTCCTGCCTCGTGCCCACCGCCTTCGGGTGTCCTGATGCGTAACCGTCAGGGCACCCGAAGGCTCTTGAGGAGTGCTGAAGCGAAAGCTTCTCTCAATCATTCATGAAAGAAGACACGACGATGACTGAAACTGTACAGACGAATCGGAGCGTAGAAACTGAGGCGATGAGCCTTGCCGAGAGGCTTCGAGAGGTGTCACTGAGCGGGCACGGCCGGGGCGATGGCTGGGGCTCTTCGGCAGAAGCCGAGGCCGCAGAACCCCAGTACAGTACTGCTTACCTGCGCGGTGGCCTCAACAGGGCAGGTATTGCAGCGCAGGTGGCACAGCATTTCCTGATGTACGAGGCGCTCGAAGGAGCAACCGCAGCACACCGTGAGCGCTTAGGAGAGGACTTTGTCTTGTGGATGCCTGAGCTTCACCGCCTTGAATCGCTGCGCAACGATGCGCAGTACTGGATGGGTGAAGGCTGGGAGAACGAGGTGCGTACGCGGTACACAACACCTGGTATTAAGCGGTATGTCGATCGACTGAACGGGGTAGCCGGAAGCTCGTACCCGCACTTTGTGGCTCATCACTATACGCGGTACCTTGCTGATCTTTCAGGCGGGCTCATGATCGCCAAAATGTTTCGCAGAAGTTATGACATGGCTGGCAGTGAGGGCACCACATTTTATGATTTTCCAGCGATTGATGACCCTCGAGCGTGGAAAGACCGGTACCGTTCGTTGCTCGATACGATGTCGTTCTCTGCGCAGGATCAGGATGCGATTGTCGAAGAAGTAGCGCTCGCTTATCAACTCAATAATGAGGCGGGTCGAGATCTGGAAGAGCGTTTTGCGGAGTACAAAGCATGAAGTACACGACGCATAACGTTCTTCGTCCTGGAGAGCGTGTTCAGCCACCACTCGGGGTGCGCCGTGCCGCGTCAGTCCTGCTTGTCTGCGCAGGACTCGTGTTCACCG
This sequence comes from Leucobacter chinensis, assembly GCF_019049105.1. Taxonomy (GTDB): domain Bacteria; phylum Actinomycetota; class Actinomycetes; order Actinomycetales; family Microbacteriaceae; genus Leucobacter_A; species Leucobacter_A chinensis. The sequence continues at coordinate 28,230 of NZ_JAHQZR010000009.1, read as the reverse complement.
TCGGTTGCGGAGCTACTGAAATGCAAGAGAGCTCTGAAACGCCGGCCCCGAGCGCAGCGGTCGTTGACGGTGTTGTGGGCGAGCTCGCGGCTGTTGAAAGTGACCTCGAAGTGGGGCAAGACATTGCTGTGCTTGTGCCGCTTCCACGTGAAGAATGGGAGGTCTTCAATAGCGACAAAACAGTCGTTGAGATCGAGCACGAAGAGACGAGTCCTGACGTGACGGTCGTGCGTCTCACCGCTATTGCTGAAGGGGAATCGACCGTGATCTTCCAGAGCAAAGACGATACCACTGATGAAATTACCCTCACGGTCACTGATGTACCAGCGTCGTAGCCCGATATTCAGCGAAAGGCAGTAGCACCATGCGTTCTCAGAAGAACAAGGTTCGCTCGACACGTTCACAGACTTCATTTGTTGGGCTTGCCCAATTGGGCATGACCTGCGCACTCGCAGGGGCGCTTGTTCTTGCGCCCGCGACGGCGTTCGGGGTAAGCGGCGAGGCTTTGACGCACGCAATGCAAAGCCAAGAGACGAAGGGTTCGGTGTTGTCGGGAGATGAGCAGGGCAACTTCGAGGTGAAGCTCGCTGTCGCCTACCCGAAAACCGGAACTCATGCCATGTATCTCCTCGGTGAATCGCAGGATATTGAGGTTACCGTCGAAGCGTTTACCCTCCCTAGAGGCGAAATGACAGAAGCGCTTCAAGGTACGGTTGAGCTCTTTTCAGGCGCGACGCTGCTCGGGAGTGCACCGGTCGTTCTGGATGCGGATGCCCCAAAACAAACCGTGACAATATCGACTGATCGCTGGGGTAGGGGCGGAGCCCACGAGGTGGTTGCTCGGTATACCCCAGACTCCGAAACGGGCTACATTGCAACACACAGTGCTGCACAAACATATCGCGTGGTTGACACGACGCGTGTGGTCGACGATATTGAGCTCAACGGAGAGCCCGCCGCTGGCATCGGCGAGGCCTCGCTTGAATGGACCATCGGCAATATCTGGTTCTCTAACTTTCGGGTTGGTTTTCACCGCGAGGTGATTGAAGGCAACGTTTCTTTGCCTGACTTCGCGCCCGGTTCGAGTGACGAAGAACTGCAACGCTACTATTGGCGTCCTTTCATCTTTCATGATGGGGTGGGCGAGAGCGATGAGGCAGGAAACCGAATCATTACTTTCACTGGCACCGCGAGGCTCACCTCAGGCAGCGGCAACCAGTGGAACTTTACTGACCCGGCAATGCACATTAATGCCGTCGGTGACGGGTACATTACCGCCGAGTTTTCTGGGTTCTATCACATCGGAATATCTCAACAATATGAGCCCACCCGGGTGACGATTGCGACGTTCAACGGGGCGAAACTCGCGACTGACGCGGGAGGGATGACCTCTGCTACAGCAGAACTCAACTGGCAAGGCCAGTCAAATGGGGCTGGAACCTGGGCCCATGCTTTTGACGCATCGTTTCCTAATGAGTTCGTTGCGCTCTTAAACCCTGGTGTCTCACTCTTCTTCGCCGAGAGCAGTATCGCAACCGATAGTTCAAAGGTTCCGCACCCGATACGCTTCTCGTTCGTCGAGACTGCCCTTGCTGAAGAAGGCGACGGTGATGATGATGCGGATCCCGGCAGCGAGACGCCGGGCGGCGAAGAACCCGGAGTAGAGAACCCGGGTGGCGAAATCCCGGGAGGCGAAGAGCCCGGTGAAGAGGAGCCTGGCGGCGAGGACCCTGACGGTGAAGGTGGTGAGGGTGAAGAGCCCGGTGCCGAGGAACCTGGTGGCGAGGGCCCTGATGGTGAAGAGAGTGAGGGTGAAGACCCCGAAGAAGAAGCTCCCGAGGGGGAAACTCCTGACGGTGAGACTCCCGGCGCGGTTGAACCGGAGGAGGAAGCCCCGGTTGATGGGGAGACAGGCCCCGAAACCCCGGGTGTAGGAACTCCCGGTACTGAAAATCCGGTAGCTGAAGCGCCGAACTCCGAAAACCTCGCGAAGTCCCGCCCGGATGCAGCGTCATCGACCGGCACCCCCGGTGCTCACGAGCTCAGCGAAACCGGTGGAACCCCGCAAGTTTCGACAGCTCTGGCTGCTGCGACAGCGGTTATTGCGGGATTGCTGATGTTTGTACGCCGCCGCGACGCACGCTGAGATGAATCGAATCATGCTTCGTGAGGAGCCGCAGCGGATGAACGAGACAGAAGATTTGGGTCTGCTGTTTCACGAGAACGCGCTACAGCTTGACGAATTTGAACGAACGCCAGCGCCGCAAAGGAAAGTCATTTTCGTCACGATCGTCTCGCTCATCACCGCAGCGATTCTGGGTCTCACCCTCATCTGGGCGGGACAGCTGAGCGCGAAAGCGGGCGAAACCGAAACCCTTTCGAACCCAGCCGCCGAGGCGCATCCAGAACCGACCCCCGATATCTCGAGCTCCCAGCCTCAAGCGAACGATGCGGCTGCAAAGCTCGGGGAGGGGGAAGGGCAACGATCCGCCGCTGAAAACGAATCGAGCGAGCGCGTCATTCAGGCTGATCCGCTCTGGGTGGCACAGGTGTCGAAAGAAAGTGGTGTTCCAGAACGGGCACTCAAAGCCTATGCAACAGCCGCGTTGGTACTCCGTGACGAACAGCCCGGGTGCGGGCTCGGGTGGAACACACTCGCTGCGATCGGCCAGGTCGAGTCGGGCCACGGCACGATTCACGGCGCTTCGCTCGCAAGCGACGGGCGTGCCCTCCCTCGAATCGTGGGCGTCGCTCTCGACGGAGAGGTTTACCAGGCAATTCCAGACACCGATAGCGGGCTCATCGACGGTGACGCCGTGTGGGATCGTGCGGTCGGGCCGATGCAATTTATTCCGCAGACCTGGGCGGTCTATGGACGCTCTGCGGGTGGATCGGCCGAGCCAGACATTGATCAGATCGACGATGCCGCATTGAGCGCCGCGACACTTTTGTGCGCAGAGGGAGGCGATCTCACCACTGCTGAGAACTGGATTAGGGCGGTGCAGGCCTACAACCCGAGCGTCGCTTATAACAACGATGTCGCCGATATCGCCGAATATTACGGTGCCTTTGGGTGACGGCTGTGCATACAGCATTCAGCCCCGGTGCCGTGATGGCAGCCGGGGCTGAACACTTTCAAGCTCGCGGTGTCGCGGGCGATGAAGGCTTAGGGGACGAGGCTTGAGTACTCGTCGAGGGTGCCGTCAACGACGGGCACCTGGCGCTCGATTTCGGTGCCGTCGTTCTCAACGAACGCGGTGACCATTGAGCCAGCCTTGAGTGAAACCTCGATGATCTCGGGGGTCTCAACACCGAAGGGGGTGCTGCCGGGCTCGAGCGAGAAGGTCTCGTCAGAAACCTGCTCGTTGCCATCCACGAGGCGCACCGTTACGCGAGTCGCGGCATCGCCATTGTTGACGCCGGTGAACACGATGTTTGCGCTGTCTTCACCCGCGACAACGAGGAAGTTGCGTACGTTCGCGCTGGGAAGATCGATGTCAATACCATCACTGGGGGCGTACTCGAATGTGGTTGCCTGCGGAACCATGAAGCCACAACCGGTAGTACCCAGTGCGACTGCAGCTGCGAGTGCAAGAGCCGGTGCGATGCGAGTCTTCAACATAACTCCTCTAGAAGTCTGATTATGTGCTGATAAGGCACAGTACGAGACCATCTTATCCATGAGTGCGGCATTCGCGCGAACGGCAGGCCGGGTAATTCGCATAATCCTGTGGTAGAATAGGGTGTTCACGCCTACAGAAGGAGTCTACTCGATGCGATACGAGCCTGGTGAAACCGTAGTTTACCCCCACCACGGAGCCGCCACGATCCTCGAGGTGAAGAAGCGCAAAATTAAAGGGGAAGAGAAAATCTTCCTCAAGCTCAAGGTTCACGAGAGCAAGTCTCCCTTGGGTGAAGTTGTGCAGAACAAGATTCACAAGAATGATCTGACCATTGAGCTTCCAGCCGAGAGCTGCGAACTCGTTGGTGTTCGCGATGTCATTGACCTTGACGATGTTGAAGAGGTTTTCAATGTGCTGCGCGCCCCCTTCACCGAAGAGCACTCGAACTGGTCACGCCGGTACAAGGCAAACACCGAAAAGCTTGCTTCGGGCGATGTGATGAAGATTTCAGAGGTTGTTCGTGATCTCTGGCGCCGCGATCAAGATCGTGGCCTCTCGACCGGTGAGAAGAGCCTGCTCTCGAAGGCGCGCCAGATTCTCGTGTCAGAGCTTGCGCTCGCGAAAGAAACGAACGAAGAAAAAGCGTCAGAAATTCTTGACGACGTGCTTGCTTCGTAAGTTCTTCTTTCATGGCGACACGCTACGCTAGGAGCGTGCAACGACTTTACGACTCTCAACAGCAAGCCGTGGTTCACTTCACCCCTCTGCGTGAGGGTGAAGTGGCCATGTACGTTTGCGGGCCCACCGTGCAATCTGCGCCCCACATTGGTCACCTCAGGAGCGCGCTCTCATATGACATCATTCGTCGCTGGTTTGAGGCCTGCGGTAACCGCGTTACCCTCGTGCGAAACGTCACCGACATCGATGACAAGATTCTCGAGGGTGCACGGGTTGCTCAGGCTGAGGGCAACCCCGAGGAATGGTGGGCGCTTGCCTACCGAGTAGAGCTGAGTTTTTCGAGCGCCTATGCTGCGATTGGCGTGAAGCCTCCCACCTACGAACCCCGTGCTACTGCGAATGTGAGCGAGATGATCGCGCTCATTGAACACCTCATCGAGCGAGGGCACGCCTATCCCGCTGCCGATGGCTCGGCGAGCGTGTACTTCGATACGCGCAGCTGGCCAGCGTATGGCGCGCTCACGCATCAGTCGGTAGACCAGATGGAAGACGCGGCTGATAGCGAACCTGTGGGCAAGCGAGACCCGCGTGACTTCGCGCTGTGGAAAGCACACCGTGAGCACGAGCCGGTTTCGGCCTCGTGGCCATCACCGTGGGGCAGGGGCCGACCTGGCTGGCATATCGAGTGCTCTGCTATGGCTAAACGTTACCTGGGGAGCGAATTCGACATTCACGGCGGTGGTCTTGACCTGCGCTTCCCGCACCACGAGAATGAACTCGCTCAGTCGACGGCTGCCGGCGATGCGTTTGCTCGGCACTGGGTGCACAACGGCCTCGTCAATACTGGCGGGCAGAAAATGTCGAAGTCGCTCGGTAACTCACTCTTCGCCCATGATCTCATTGCCGAAGGGCGACCGATCGTCCTGCGCTACTTCCTCTCTTCAGCGCATTACCGGTCGGTGCTCGACTTTAGCGGTGAGAGCCTGACCGAGGCCGACGCAGCATTCTCACGAATCGAGTCGTTCGTGCAGCGGGTCGAAGACGCCGGTAACGAGGTGCGACATGCGCCCGAGGTTGAGCTCGCAGAAGCCTTCGTGACGGCGATGAATGACGACTTCAGTGTGCCCGAAGCCCTCGGCGTTGTGCACAGCACGGTTCGCGAGGGCAATGCCCTTCTCGATGCCGGTGACGCAGCCGCGGCTGTTGACCGGGCCGAGAGCGTGATTGCCATGCTCGATGTGCTGGGGCTGAATCCCTATGCCGCTGAGTGGCAAACCGCGCAGGCTGGGGGTAGCGCTGAGAGTGAGAAGGCACTCGAGCATCTCGTTGAGGCTCTGCTTGCAGAGCGGCTTGAGGCGCGCGCAAAGAAAGATTTTGGTACGAGTGACGCGATCCGCGATCAACTGCTCAACGCAGGTATCGCGCTCGAAGATCACGCAAACGGTACAAGGTGGAACGTGAAATGAGTCAGAGTAAAGCAAACCGGCCAGGAGCCGTGCGAAAAAAGAGCCGCGGTAAAGCCGTCGGGAGTGGCGGTCAAGGGCGCCAAGCTTTAGAAGGTCGCGGCCCGACCCCGAAGGCCGAAGACCGGCCTTATCACCCAAAAGGCAAGGCTAAGGCGGCGCGCGAGCGTTACGAAGCTGCCCAGGCAAAGCATCGCGGTGCGCCACAGCAGCGTGCCCGAAACACGCCGAACGACAGCGAATACGTGACCGGCCGTAACGCGGTGCTTGAAGCGCTGCGTACGAAGGTGCCCGGTACGACGCTGTATGTTGCCGCGCGTTCTGAGATGGACGATCGCATGCGAGAGATCATCGGCATTGCGACTGGCCGGCAGATTCCTATTCTTGAGATCATGCGCCAAGAGATGGACCGCATGACCGTTCGCGATACCGTGCACCAGGGTGTGCTCCTCAAGGTTCCTCCGTACGAGTATGCTCACCCCGAAGATCTGCTTGAAGATGCTTTTGACGCGGGCGAAACCCCACTGTTGGTTGCTCTGGACGGTGTCACCGACCCGCGTAACCTTGGAGCGATCGTGCGTTCGGTGGCCGCTTTTGGCGGGCACGGCGTCATTGTGCCTCAGCGCCGATCAGTAGGAATGAATGCTTCGGCGTGGAAGACATCGGCCGGTGCTGCCGCAAGGCTGCCGGTCGCGATGGCATCAAACCTCACAAGCACGATCAAAGCACTCAAGAAGCAAGGTGTCTTCGTCATCGGCCTTGATGGTGGGGGCGATACGATGCTTCCAGGATTGGCGCTTGCTGACAGGCCGTTGCTCGTGGTTGTTGGGTCAGAAGGATCGGGCCTCTCGCGCCTCGTCACTGAGCAGTGCGATGCGATCGTTTCGATTCCCATCTCGAGCGCAACTGAATCGTTGAACGCAGGCATTGCGACGAGTGTTGCGCTCTACGAGGTGTCAAAGCTTCGTGCGGCGCAAGCAACCGAGGCCGACGCTTAAACTCGGCTGTCGTTTCACAAGAGCAAACCGTGCCGGGCTATAACGCTCGGCACGGTTTTTGTCTCTGCTCGCTTCTAGAGAATTGCGAGTTCAGTTGCGCGCCATCGAGATTCGATCTTTTCAAGTCTCAGAACAACCGCGAAACTCCTTTCCCCGGTGTGCATAACGACGGCAGCATGAATCTTGCCGGGGTGTGGCATTGAGCTTACGATTCGGCCTGGCAGCGGCACGATGCGTCGTTCATCTCGATAGACCGCCTTGCGGTCACGCCGCAGTGACCGCTGCAAGAGGAGCCGCTCAAAGACCTCACCGGTCACGTATCTGGAAAGCTGCTCAAGGGGCCGTATTCCATGAACAGCTTCTACCGCGTTGAGTGCCAATGTGCGAATGGTGAGCGTTGAGGGAGTTTGCTGACTCTCTTGTTGAGCAGTGTGAGCACCCTCCTTGCTCATGCTCGCATGGGTGAGCGATGGTACTGGTGGGTTTTCGGTTGCTCCTTGAAGCTTGCGGCTGGCATTGACCATAGGGTGTCCTTTCTCGAGTTCCCCCTCTAGTCCTGGCTTACCCGTAACACTAAGCAAGCCATACTGAAGAGCGTCAAGCAGATTTGCTGCTGTAGGCGTGCGCGCCATCACCGTGGAGAGGAACACGCGGCCATCTCGAGTGGAATACACTACAGATGTGTCTACGCTTAAAGAACTTGCGACGAAGTATTCGACCCTCAGCCCAGAAGAGATCGACTGGTTAGATCTTTTGATGGCCGACGTGCCGCTTCTTGCTGATCTCGCCTTCGGCGACATTGTCTTGTGGGCGCCGACCGGCGAAGGTGACTGGCTTGCGGTTGCACACTCGCGTGCTTCGAGCACGATAACGCTTTTTTATCGTGACATCATCGGAGACTACGTACGCGAAGACTGGCGTGAAGTTTTCGACGAAGCGGTAGAGACCGGTGAACCTTCAGTCTCGCTCACCCCAGCCTGGTATGAAGAAAACCCCATGGGGCTCACTGCGTACTCGGTGCGTCGCACACTGCCCGATTCTGGCGCTCTCTCGGCTCCCTTCGCCGTGATGACCGTTCACACGAGTCACGCTGTCGAGTTCAGCGCCTCGAGGCAAATACTGGCTTTTAAAGAATGTGCCGACGACCTGTGCCGCATGGTGCAAGACGGGACCCTGCCCAACTCTAAGAGCACCTATGCACGGAGGCAGGGGGCTCCTCGGGCGAGTGACGGGCTTATTAAAGTTGACGTTGAAGGCGTGATCACGTTCGCGAGCCCGAACTCACAAACGACCTTCAACTCGGTTGGCTTTCGTGACGAGCTTGAGGGGCAGAATTTCGCAGCGGTTCTCGCCGACCTCGTTCGGGGACAGTTTGACACCGACGAGTCGATTCCGCTCATCGCCCAGGCCAAGGTCTATAAGCGTTCAGACATCGAGGTGAAGGGTCGCACCATCACGTTACGTTCGATTCCTGTGTTGCGTGACGGTAAGCGCACGGGCGGCATCGTGCTCTCGCGTGACATCACCGACATTAAACAGCAAGAGCAGATGCTCATCACCAAAGATGCGACGATTCGTGAGATTCACCACCGCGTCAAGAACAACCTACAAACCGTCGCCTCGCTTCTGCGCGTGCAGGCTCGGCGAGCTGAGAGCGAAGACGCGAAAGATGCGTTGAGCCAGGCTATGCGTCGCGTCGCTGCAATTGCGGTGGTGCACGATACACTCTCGACGGGTCTCTCACAGGACGTCGCCTTCGACGATGTGCTTGACAGAGTGCTCTCGCTCGCAACTGAGGTTGCAAGTCTTCACGGAACTGTCGTGCACTTACACAAAGAGGGAAACTTTGGCACGCTTCCGAGTGAGTACGCGACGCCATTTGCGCTTGCGCTCACCGAGGTTGTCACGAATGCTGTCGAACACGGCTTGCGTGGTATCGAAGGAAGCGTTTCGGTTATCGGGCACCGCGACGAGCACTCGATTAACGTGGTCGTGAGCGACACGGGAACGGGGCTCCCCGGCGGCACCGTGGGCGACGGGCTCGGTACTCAGATCGTACGCACGCTGATTGAGGGAGAACTCGGCGGATCGATTACTTGGGAAAATAACGCTGAGGGCGGTACCCAGGTCACCATCGATGTACCGCTTCACTGGATCAACCAGAAGTGACCCGGCCCCAAGGTCCGCCACTCTTTTGGCGGCGATTGCCTCAGCTTCTCGCGGGACTCACGCTCTTTGGCATTGGCATGGGCTGCATGGTTCAAGCATCGGTCGGGGTCTCGCCGTGGGACGTGCTTGCGACGGGCCTCGTGAACGTGACGGGTCTCGAGTTCGGTGTGATCACCGTGCTCGTCGGCGTCGCGGTGCTGCTCTTGTGGATCCCGCTGCGAGAGAAGCCGGGCATCGGCACGCTGCTGAACGTCCTCATGCTGGGTCCCGTTGCGCAACTGGTGATCTGGCTCGTTCCAAGCCCAGAGAACCTGCTCCTGCGATCATTGCTCTTTGCGCTAGGGCTAAGCCTTGTTGCGCTTGGGAGCGGCCTGTACATTGGGGCGCAGTTTGGCCCCGGGCCCCGCGACGGCATCATGACCGGTGTTCATCGCATCACGGGGTGGCCAGTTTGGGCGGTTCGCACCGGAATCGAGGTGAGCGTTCTGCTTATTGGCTGGATGCTGGGCGGTAACGTCGGGGTTGGCACGCTGGCCTTTGCCTTACTCATCGGGCCACTCGCTGCCCCCGCTATGCGGTGGTTTGATTTGCGCCAACGCATTCTCGACGAGATCGCAAGGCGCGAAAATGAACAGTGAGTAAGTACGCGGTGAGTGCAAAGATCATCTACCATAGATACTGTGCTGACACGTCTATCTCATTACTTTTTCAAAACACTCCGCGAAGACCCCTCTGACGCCGAGGTAGCGAGCCACAAACTGCTCGTTCGGGCTGGCTACATTCGTCGCCAGGCTCCAGGCGTGTTCGCGTGGTTGCCGCTTGGGCTGCGCGTCAAGGCCAATATCGAGCGCATCGTGCGCGAAGAGATGGCCGCCGCGGGCGCCCACGAGGTTCACTTTCCTGGCATCCTGCCGCGTGAACCGTATGAGAAGACCAACCGCTGGGACGAGTATGGTGAAGACCTTTTCCGCCTTCAGGACCGACACGGTGCTGACTACCTGCTCGGCCCCACTCACGAAGAGATGTTTACGTTGCTCGTGAGCGATATCGTCAGTTCGTACAAAGACTTGCCACTGTCAATCTTCCAGATTCAAGATAAATACCGTGACGAGGCACGGCCCCGAGCCGGCCTGCTTCGCGGTCGTGAATTTACGATGAAAGATGCCTACTCGTTCGACATCACTGATGAGGGGCTCGAAGAGAGCTACCAGAAGCAGCGTGCCGCATACGAGCGCATCTTCTCGCGCCTTGGCCTTGAGTACGTGATTGTGAAGGCCGATGCCGGCGCTATGGGCGGCTCGAAGAGTGAAGAGTTCTTGCTGCCAATCGAGATTGGTGAAGATACCTTCGTGCGTTCGGCCGGTGGTTATGTGGCCAACGTCGAGGCATACCAAACGCAAGTACCTGCGGCACTCCCGATTGAAGGCCAGCCAGAGGCTCTCGTCTTCGATTCGCCGAACACCCCCACGATTGAGACCCTCGTGGCGCACACGAACGCGGTTTTGCCGCGCGCCGATCGCCCCTGGGAAGCCTCAGACACGCTCAAGAACGTCGTGCTCGCGGTGACGAACCCTGAGGGCGAGCGCGAGATCGTTGTTATCGGTATTCCGGGTGACCGTGATGCCGATATGAAGCGCGTTGAGGTTGCCTTCCCGAACTGCGAGGTTGAGCCAGCGACCGAAGCTGACTTCGAACGTCACCCGCTCCTTTCGAAAGGGTACATCGGGCCCGGTGCCAAGGGTGCACCAGTGCTCGGTCTCGAAGGCACGACCGGTATTCGATACCTTCTCGACCCCAGGGTCGTTGAGGGAACCGCATGGATCACCGGTGCTAACGAGCACGAGAAGCACGTCGCGCACCTCGTGATGGGCCGAGACTTTGGGGCCGACGGCGTAGCCGACGTCGCGAACGTGCGCACGGGCGATCCCGCTCCCGACGGCTCTGGCCCCATTGAGACGGCTCGCGGCATGGAGATTGGCCACGTGTTCCAGCTTGGTCGCAAATACGCCGAGGCCCTCGGGCTCAAGGTGCTCGATGAAAACGGCAAGCTGCAAACGGTCACCATGGGTTCGTACGGTATCGGCGTCACCCGTATTCTTGCGGTACTGGCCGACCTCAACCACGATGATCGTGGGCTGATGTGGCCAGAGGCAATCGCACCGTTTGACGTGCATCTCGTGGCCACGGGTAAAGAACCGCTCATTTTTGAACGGGCTGAGGCGCTTGCTGCCGAACTCACCGAGGCTGGGGTTGAAGTACTCTTCGACGATCGCCCCAAGGTTTCACCAGGTGTGAAGTTTGGCGATGCCGAGCTGCTCGGTATGCCGAAGGTCGTGGTTGTGGGGCGCGACGCCGCTGAAGGGTTTGCCGAGGTATGGAACCGACATGCCGGCACGAAAGAAAAGGTAGCACTCGATCGCGTCATCGATTGGGTGCGTCAGTAAGCGATACACTGCTTTCGAACGTTTGATGCACTGGAGGGCATATGTCTGATCTTGGACCGGTCGTAGTACGACGCACCGTAAACGCACCGCAAGAGACGGTTTGGGCAATGCTGAGCGACGCAACAGCGCGTTCGGCCTGGTGGCCCGAAACCGACATAGAGCTCGAGATTGGCGGGACTGTCATTGATGCGCGTGGCCAACACGGTACGGTTGACGTGCTTGTCGATGGCCTCACGCTCGGGTTTCGTTGGGCCGAAGAGGGGGCAGAGAGCGCACGCACTGTCGTCGTGATGCTGCGCCCCGAAGACGAAGACTTCGACCAGACACGGGTAACTGTGATCGAATCAGGCTTCGCCACACTCGCTGACGCTTCTCGTCGAGTACACGCCGAGACCTCGCACTGGGAGCAGACGCTCGACGCGCTCGCGCTGAATGCCGAAGACCCTGAAGCTGCCGCTGCTGGTTTTGCAGGCCTCGCCGATGGCTCAGACGCAGATCTCGCCGATGGCTCAGACTTCGCCGAAACAACCAGTGACAATGCTGAAGCTGACGTTGATCTTGACCAGAGTTCAGCTGATGCCGAGCCTGCCGGTGACCTCGATGATGCCTTGGCTGAAACGATCGATAGCGCTGAAGATGCTGATACTGGCGAAGATCGCACCAGCGACGAAGAGGCTGACGCCGACGCTGAAACCGATGAGCAGCTGTCAGAAACTCATGAAATCGATGAAGCTGATGAAACCGATGAAGCTGATGAAACCGACGAACCCGACGAGGGCGACGACGACACCATCGAGGTTCAGTTCGACGAGGCTGCGCTCAACGAGACCACCGTGCTCGAGCAGATCGATGAAGACGTGCAGGAAACGACCGTCATCGAACTTGTTGACGAAGATGCAAACCCGACCGCTGTGATCGACGAGCTCGACGAAGGTGATGCTGAGGTTGACGAGGCTGCCGATGACGAGGCTGCCGATGACGAGCCTGCTGAAACGACTCCAGCTGATGAAAGCGATGACAGCGCTCAGCGCGAAGCTCCAGAAGCTGAAACTGCACCCACCGAAGGTGGCGAGGTTGAGCAGAGCTTTGAGTCAGTGCTCACAGGCGACCAAAGCATCATTGAGATCGTTGAAGACGAGGTTATCGAGGGTGAAACCTTTGACCCCGCCGACGCGATCCTGTTGCCCGAGGTCGGGGCTCCGTTCACCGAGACCGGAGGCATTCAGATTACCGCCGACCTCGGGGTCGAAGAGCCCGTCGATGTCGACGAAACCTCAGAGTGGGAACGGCTGCTTCGCGGCGAATAATGACTAAAGCAATGGCGTGCACCATCGCCATTGACAGAGCAAAGGGAGCGGCTCGCATCATTCGTGAGCCGCTCCCTTTGCTGTTGCGCGAAGTGCTGTGTGACGCTGCTACTCGCTCGCAGCGGCTCGAGCCGCAATGTCAGTACGGTGTTGTGAACCTTCAAGGGCGATGAGCGCGAGAGCATCGTGCGCGAGGCCACGGGCCGTCGCGAGCGACTCGGCGAGGGCGACGACGCTCAGCACACGGCCGCCCGTGGCAATGAGCGTCTCGGGTTGTTTGACTGGCTCTGTTGAAGCGCCATTCGGAAGCTCGGTTGCAGCGTGAATGACGCGCACGCGGGCATCGAGCGCCTCAGCATCGTTGATGCCCGTGATGGGGCGACCCGTCGCGACCTCGCCTGGGTACCCCTCGCTCGCGAGCACAACACACACGGCGGCATCATCAGAAAAGGTAGGGGCTGGGAGCTGGTCGAGGCGGCCCTCTGCCGACGCGAGTAAGAAGGTGCTGAGCGCTGAGGTCATGCGCGGTAGAACGACCTGTGTCTCGGGGTCACCGAAGCGGGCATTGAACTCAATGACCTTAATGCCTTGGTCGGTAAGAATGAGGCCACAGTAGAGCAGCCCGATGAAGGGAGTGCCCTCTTTCTCGAGCTGGCGTACGGTGGGGAGGGCGACCAAATCGGTGATGCGCTGAACGGCATCGGCCTCGAGCCAGGGCAGGGGAGAGTACGAGCCCATACCGCCCGTATTCGGGCCCTCGTCGTTGTCGAAAATACGCTTGAAGTCTTGCGCTGGCGTGAGCGGCAGCACGTTGTGGCCGTCAGCAAAGAAGAAGAGTGAAACCTCAGGGCCCGAGAGGAACTCTTCGACGAGCACCTCGCCATGAGGAGCCCAGGTCGCGATATGGTCGAGCGCGGCCTCGAGGTCTTCGGTCACGAGCACACCTTTGCCCGCGGCGAGGCCGTCGGCCTTGATGACGTATGGGGCACCGTACTCGGCAAGTACCTCGGTTGCTTCGTCGCGCGAGGCCACATATGAAGCACGGCCGGTCGGAACCCCAGCTTCGGCCATGATGCGCTTCGCAAAAGCCTTTGAGCCTTCGAGCTGCGCCGCTGCTTTACTCGGACCAAAGACAGGAATGCCTGCCGCACGAAGCGGGTCGGCGACACCAGCCACGAGGGGAGCCTCGGGGCCGACCACGACGAGCTCTGCGCCTCGCTCGGTTGCGAGCTCGGTGACGGCAGCCGGGTCGGCGACGTCGACACCGAGAATGCGTTCACACGGCATTCCCGCGTTGCCGGGTGCACACCATACCTCGTGGCCCGCTTCTTCGCGCAGAAGAGAATCAACAATTGCGTGCTCGCGAGCACCTGAACCCAAAACCAAAATCTTCACGCTTTAAGAATAGCCGGTTGCGGTGACATTCTTGGCTCTGCCGCACACGCCCAGCGATGAGGCGGCACAATAGGGACATGGCAAAGAGAAGAATCCGCACGGCCGATGGCGTGGGGGCAGTGCGTGAGGCGCAACAGGCGATCGAGACTGGCCAGCAGGTAGCACGTCCGGTGCTCGCAACCGCCGTGCGGTTCTTGCTCGAAGAGCTCACCGAGCGCTTTCCCGGCAACACGCTTGAGGTGAGGGTTCCGCCTTTTGGTGCGGCCCAGTGCGTTGAGGGCCCCCGGCACACCAGAGGCACGCCACCCAACGTGATCGAGTGCGACGCAGAAACGTGGATCGCGCTCGCACTCGGCCAGATGAGTTGGCAACAGGCGCTAGCCGAGCACCGGGCGACCGCCTCGGGTACTCGTGCTGACCTCTCCGACCAGTTGCCGCTCACGGGGTTAACCGGTAACGGTGCTGCCTAAGGCTGCACGGTCGGCCGGCGTGGCATTCTTTGAGCCAGGAAATGCGAGAATGGATATATGAATGAGCAAAACGCGACTCCTGCGGGAGCGCACGATCCCGGGCAAGGGGCGCACGAGGGCGTCGCGACCGATGCCCCGATGCAGGCCGATGCAGCCGAGGTTCACGACCCGGCTGAGGCAACCGAAGCCGCACCGGTCATGAGTGAACCCGTGGTGACCGAAGAGCAGGTAGATGTTTCGATTCAGCGTTCGGTTCGCTTCGGGCGGCTGCTGATCGTCGGAGCGATCATAGGCGGCGTTCTTGCAGTGATTCTCACATTGCTTCGCCCCGTTGACCCAGAGGCACTCTATGAGATGCGTCAGATTGCAGGCTTTATGCTCGTGCTTGGCGCTGCGATCGGGCTCTTCGCAGGTGCTCTCCTCGGGCTCATTCTCAACCTCTTCGCTCGTCGCAAACGTGGTTCTGGAGTAGCCGTTCACACTGACGTGCAATAATGAAGCCATTACCGTGATCGGAGACAATAATGCCTAATCTTTCGGGGCCAACCCTCATTGTCATTCTCTTTATCGTGTTGCTCTTGTTTGGTGCACCGAAGCTGCCTGCACTCGCGAAGTCGCTGGGACAGTCGATGAAAATTCTGAAAAAAGAGGTCAGCAGCGACGACATCACCCCAGCAAAGGGTGACGCGACTGCAGCAGCAGTTGAAGGGTCAAGCGAGGCCACTACCGTAGCGCTTACTGAGGCGGAGCAGGCTCAGGCCGAGCTGGCTCAGGCACGCGCAGAAGCGGCGGCGGCCAAGGCCGAGGCCGAGGCACTGCGTCAGCAGGCCGCAGCAACAGAAACCCCACGCGCTGATTAATCGCGCGAACTCGGCGTAATAGCGCCGTAACGCAAAAGCCCCGCGAACCGAAGTGTTTCGCGGGGCTTTTGCTGTGGGTGGAAGGCCTTAACTGTCGAGATTTGCCTCGACCCAGCGCAGGTATTCGTCATTGACGTTTCCCGCGATGTACTCACCCGTGAAACAGCTGTTCTCGAGCGCTGTCACCGCGCTTTGGCCAGCAAGAATGGCACGGTTCATGCCTTCAACCGATTGGTAGATGAGCTGGTCGGCACCGATCATGCGCGCAATTTCATCGTTTGAACGTCCGTGGGCGATGAGCTCCTTGCGTGAGGGCATATTGATGCCGTAAACGTGAGGGTGCTTGACCTCTGGTGCCGCTGAGGCGAAGATGACCGACGCTGCGCCGGCCTGGCGGGCCATTTCGACGATCTGGAGTGAGGTCGTGCCGCGCACGATTGAATCGTCGACGATGAGCACGTTTTTGCCCTTGAACTCGATGCCCATGGCATTGAGCTTCTGGCGCACGCCTTTTCGGCGCACGGTCTGGCCGGGCATGATGAAGGTGCGGCCGATGTAGCGGTTCTTGTAGAACCCTTCACGGTAAGCGATGCCGAGGCGGTGCGCCGCCTCCATCGCGCTCGGGCGGGCCGAATCGGGAATGGGCATGACGACGTCAATGGCGCCAGAGGGAACGGCCTGCTCGATCTGCTCGGCGAGCACATCGCCGAGGCGTAGGCGGGCGTCGTAGACCGGAATGTCGCTGATGACGGAGTCGGGTCGGGCGAGGTAGATGTACTCGAACGAGCAGGGAACGAGCGTCGACTGCTTAGCGCACTGTCGTGAGATCATCTCGCCGTCGGGCGCGATGAGAATCGCCTCTCCTGGAGTGACGTCGCGCACGAGCTCGTAGCCGGCTGACTCGAGCACGAGCGACTCAGAGGCGACGATCCACTCGGTTCGGCCCGAGGCGTGCTCACGGCGACCGAGCACGAGCGGGCGAATGCCAAAGGGATCGCGAAACGCAATGAGGCCGTGGCCCGAGATGAGGGCGATGGCCGAATACGACCCCTCGACTCGGTCGTGCAAGCGGCTCACTGCCTCGAAAACCTGATCATCGGTGAGTTCTAGGCCGCGGCCTGAGACGCTGTCTTCAAGCTCGTTCGCCAGCACGTTGAGCAGAATCTCGGTGTCAGACGTCGTGTTGAGGTGCCGGCGATCAATGTTGTACATCTCGGCCGAGAGCTCGCGAGTGTTCGTGAGATGGCCATTGTGCACCATGATGAGGCCGTAGGGGGCGTTGACATAGTAGGGCTGCGATTCTTCCTCGCTCGCAGCCTCGCCAGCGGTGAAACCGCGCACATGGCCTACGCCGATGTTGCCGAGCAGGGTGCGCATGTCGCGGGTGCGGTACGCCTCGCGCACCTGGCCGCGGGCACGGTACATGTGAAAACGGCTGCCGTCGTCGGTCGCAATACCAGTGGCATCCTGGCCACGGTGTTGCAAGAGGAGAAGGCTGTCGTAAATCTGCTGGTTTGCAAGTTCTTGTGAAACGATTCCAACAATGCCGGTCATACGGGTGAGTCCTTTGAGTCCTTCTGCCGAAATGGTGTGCGACGCGAGATGGCACTGACCCATTTTTGCACACTCTTGGTGTCTCAGGTGAGCGCTAGCTGGCGATGGACCGTGCATCTGATGCAAAGCAGGAGCTCACCGCCACGAACCCGACGGTCGTTTAGATCAGGAGTAAGAAGAGCGGGATGGTGATGACCGAGCAGAGACTTGTTGCCACTACCGTTGCTGCCAAAAGGTTCGCGTCTTTGTCGTACTCAACGCTTGCAAGGTAAGCGGTCGTTGAGGTTGGCATCGCGGCCATGAGAATCATGCTGCTCGCCCAGACCTCGCTCATGCCGGGGAAGAGCACGCGCACGACGAAGATGGTGATGAGCGGGAGCAGGACGAGTTTGCCGATAACGCTGACCGTGAGGTCGAGCGGCTTGACTGATCCGCCGGTAAACGCTCGAAATGACTGCCGAAAGGTGAGTCCGATGCAAAAGAGGGCGCCCGGGGTAGCGATCTGGCCGAGCAAATTGAGCGGATCGGCCACGATCGTTGGCATCGGAAGTCCCGAGTAGCCGTAGGCCAGGCCGAGCACAATACTCATCGCTACCGGGTTAAAGAGCACGGCCTTTTTGGCAATTTGCCAGACTGAGACCCGGTTGCCGTCGGGTAGCAGACTCACAATGACGGGGTAAAAAATCATGTACAGCAGATTGTGTACCATCTGGCCGATGCCGACGGTGACGCCCGCGATCGGCCCAAAAAGCCCCATGGCAATGGGGATCGCAAAGTACACCACGTTGCCGTAAGCGCCACCCATGGCGACCTGCGCCGCAACTCGAGCGGTTCGTTTGCCAGCAAAGAAGATGAAACCGAACAGTATGAGTGAAGTAGCGACGAGAGTCAGAATGATGAGAAAGGGGTACTGCGCGGGAAAGCTATCGAGCGGCGTTCCATCAAGCACGGCCATGAAGAGGAGGGCTGGTAGAGCGACGTTGAAGACGAGAGCGTTAATGGAGCTTTCGGCGCGCGCAAAGCGACCGCTGTAGCTGGCCACGAATCCGACAAGAATGACGATGAAGAGGGGAAGAAGCACCGTCAAGATGGCTTGCATGGGGGTGAGATCTCCGATCTCTGGTGGGGTGCCGGGCAGCAAATACGGAGCCCGAATGGTCGTCGTTCACAGTGTAAACCACGTGATAAAAAATTGGTGCTACCGGATTTTTGCCGTTGTTTGGCCCAAGTTTCCCAGCGTTAGACCAAGGAAGAGGCTACTCACTGAGCCAAACTTTTTGCTTGGTCCCCTCGGTTTCTTGTGAATACTGGCTAGTCGTCTTGTGTTGGGCGATGCGCATTGTGTGCCAAACCTGTGTTACTGTGCCTTTGGTATTACCATCCTGAATATTGGATGTCTTCGGCCGAATACCCCTCGGCGCAGAAGATGGGCACAACCTGTAGATACCCAATACAGCTAACTCTCAATGGAGGAGGAGTCATGAAAATCAGCAAGGTCGCTGTAGGGCTTACGGCAATCGCAGCTCTCATGCTCACCGGATGCTCAGGCAACGGTGACGGCGGAGGGGCCGACTCGGCAGATAAGAAATCGTATGACTGGGACATGACGGTCACTGTTGGTGACACGTCAACCTGGTACGCAGGAGCAGAGAAGTTCGGTGAGCTTCTCGCCGAGAAATCTGATGGTCGCATGACCCTCAACGTCTTCGGCAACGAGCAGCTCTCAGGCGGCGATCCGGCCGCGGGTGTTGAACAGCTTATGAGCGGGCAGAAGGCGTTCTCGTACAACTCACCCATCATCTACTCGGGCATTGATCCTCGGTTCAGTGCGATCACGGCTCCTTTCCTGTTCGACGATTACGCGCAGGCAGATGAGGTTATCGCCGCGACCGGTCTCGACGCGTACAAAGACCTCGCGGAGGAGCAGGGCGTTAAACTGCTTGGTTTCGGTGAGAGCGGCTTCCGCCAGATCACCAACAGCAAGCACGCGATCACGAAGCCAGAAGACTTCAAGAACCTCAAGTTCCGCGTCGCCGGCTCAGAGCTCTTCATCGATATGTACAAGTCGCTCGGTGCTGACCCGGTCGCGATGAACTTCGCCGAGGTCTTTACTTCGCTGCAGAACGGCACGATTGATGGCCAGGAGAACCCCTTCGATGTCATCTATAGCGGCGGGCTGCCCGAGGTTCAGGACTATCTCTCTGTTCTGAACTACGTGTATGATCCCCTGTTGCTCGGCATGAGCCTTGACATGTGGAATGAGCTCTCAGAAGAGGATCAGGCCATCGTGCAGGAAGCTGCTGATGAGGCCAACGAGTTCCAGATCAAGATGAGCCGCGATCGTGAAGACGAGCAGCTCGTTGAGTTCAAGGAAGACATGCAGGTTGATGAGCTGAGCCCTGAACAGATCGCCGCTTTCCGCGAAGCGCTTCAGCCCCTCTATGAATCATGGACTCCGAAGTGGACTGAAACGGTCTTCGATGCTGTCAACCCCGCGAACTAAGACTACGTCTCAGACTCTTAGGGTTTACGTTAGTGTTCGATAAAGTTCTGACGAAAATCGAGAAGGCGGTACTCATTACCGCCTTCTCGGTCATCACACTGCTCGTGTTCGCGAATGTCATTTCGCGTTACGTGCTGCATGCATCGCTTTCATTTTCAACAGAGCTGGTGACAAACCTCGCCGTGCTCATGATCATGGTGGGTGCATCTTTGGGTATTAAATACAATACCCACCCCGGTTTTACGGTACTTCGAGATAACTCGAAGGGCCTGCTTCATAAAGTTGTTGTGACGCTGATTGTCATCGTGATGCTCGTTTTCTTAGCCTTCCTCATGTGGTACGGCTACGAGACTGCGATGAAGCAGTTTGCTTCGGGGCGCACCACGCCTGCGCTCGGCATGTCGCAAGGGCTCTTTACGATGGCTATTCCTCTCGGCGCCGCACTGGCGTCGATCCGCTCACTTCAACAACTGGTGCTCGTTTGGCAGGGTCGCGACCTTGACGAAGAGCCCGATTACCGAGAGGAGGCGTAACAACTCATGCTTGAACTCGTTCTCTTTGGCACCTTCCTGGTGCTCCTGTTTCTCGGCGTTCCCGTCGCCTTTTCGATGGGGGTCTCGGCTCTTGCGGCAGTGACCTTCAAATCGGGCATGATTGCGCTCGCTCCGATGACCGGTGTGTTCTACGCCTCGCTGTCGGGCGAGACGTTGCTCGCGATTCCCTTCTTCATTCTTGCCGGTGTCATCATGGAGCTCACCGGTATCTCGAAGCGACTCATCGAGTTCGCCGATGCCCTCGTCGGGCACAAGAAGGGCGGCATCGCCCTCACCACAGTGATCACCGCCCTGCTCTTCTCGGCAGTCTCGGGCTCTGGCCCCGCCACGGTTGCCGCGATCGGTACGATTCTTATTCCAGCACTCGTGAGCTACGGTTACTCGAAACGTCATGCGGCAAGCCTTGTCGCCTCGGCGGGTGAGATCGGCATTATTTTGCCTCCGAGCATCGCGTACATTGTCTTCGCCGTGATCGCGCAGGACTACGAGCGCGTCTCGATCGGCCGCCTCTTTATGGCCGGTGTTGTTCCAGGTATTTTGCTCGGCGTCACGCTCTACATTGTGACGAAGTTCTTGCCTCGTGAATACAGCGATGTTGCTGAAAACGCGAAAGCGCACATTCGTAAGGCGACCGGCCGTTTGACCGGCCCCGAGAAAGTTGCGACCGCGAACGCGACCGCGGGCTCAGCGAACACGACTGCTGGCGTTGGTAGCGTTGAGAAGATCGACTTCTCGGGCACGAAGACCGAGGTCATCAACCAGATGGGCGCCGACGTGAGTCTCGCTGAGGCCTCGCGCGAAGAAGAAGTCTCGACGACCTTCATTACCCAGGCCCTCAGCCAGCAACGCCGAACAGAGCGTGCCCCGTGGCCCGTGATCGGCCGCGCCTTCCTGCGTGCTCTGCCCGGGCTGCTCGTTCCCGTCATCATTCTTGGTGGTATTTACGGCGGTATCTTTACCCCGACCGAGTCTGCAGCGGTCGCAGTGATCTACGCTTTGCTCGTTGGCTTCTTTGTGAGCCGCGACCTGAAGCTCAAGAATCTGCGTCTCATTTTCACGGCATCTGGTCTGCAGGCATCACGAATCATGTTTATCATCGGTTCTGCCTCGCTCTTCGCCTACGTGCTGACTCGTTTCAAGATTGCCGACCACATTGCAGGCAGCCTCTTGCAGGTGACCTCGAACCCGATTCTCATCATTCTCATGGTGAATCTGATTCTGCTCATCGCTGGCATGTTCCTCGACGCAATCTCGGCGTTCTATCTCTTCATCCCGATTGTGGTGCCGCTCCTGCTCGAGGTGGGTATGGATATTACGACGATCGGTGTCATGATGACGTTGAACCTCGCGATTGGGCTCATCACGCCGCCCGTTGGGCTTGACCTCTTTGTTGCCGCAGGCATTGCGAAGATTTCATTCGCTGAAGCGTCGAAGGGCATCGTTCCCTTCCTTCTCAGCGGCATTGCCTTCCTACTCCTTGTGGCCTTTGTTCCTATGATCTCGAACTTCTTGCCAGATCTGCTTGAGCTTATCGGTGCACAAAGCGCTGACGGCACAGTGATGGTGAACGGAGTCGAAATGACCGGGAGCTTCTTTAAAGATCTCGGCAGCATGACCGCGGCCTACTTTACGAAATAAATGATAAGGAATTTCTGATGAGCACAACACTCAAAGGACAAACCGCGATTGTGACCGGCTCAGCTCGTGGCATCGGTGCCTCGATTGTGCGGCACCTTGCCGAGCAGGGCGCAAGCGTTGGTATTGTCGATCTCATTGACGGCTCCGAGCTTGCAACCGAGTTGCAAACGCAGTACCCCGAGCAGCGCTTCGTCTCCTACTCGGTTGACGTGCGTGATCGCGAACAGGTGACGAACACGATTAACGCGTTTGTTACTGAGCTTGGGCGCCTCGACATCGTTGTGAACAACGCAGGCACGGCAAGTCGTGTCGGCCTTGAAGAGTTCACCGATGAACTTTGGGAGCTCGACATTGCAACGAACCTCAAGGGCACGTTCCTGTTCACACAGCAGGCAATCTACCCGCACATGAAAAACCAGGGGTACGGGCGCATCATTAACGTCTCATCGATCTCAGGCATCATGGGTGGCCCGCTTTCGGGCGGCGACGGGGGAGGCCGCTCAGGCCCCGCCTACGCTGCGTCAAAGGGCGGCATGATCGCGCTCACGAAGTGGGTCGCGAAAGAGGTCGGTCCGCTCGGCATTACCGTGAACTCGGTTGCGCCGGGGCCCATTGCGACCCCGATGACCGAGTCGGTCGAGTACGACTTCTCAAACCAGCCGATCAAACGGCTCGGCACGCCAGACGAGATCGCTGGGGCGGTGGCGTACCTCGCATCACCCATCGCGAGCTTTGTGACCGGCGAAACCATTAAGGTTTGCGGCGGCGCCGCGATCGGGTAATACCTCGGGGCGGCGGCGTAGTCGCCGTCGCCCCACCTTGCAACACCACCAACAAGTTCATATGCACCCTTCCTTACAGTGGTAGTACCAACTGCCACGGCGTGAGCGCTCGTCACAAGCCAGCCCTCACGCACCAGCCACAAGCGTTAGGAACACTGTGAAACCACTCACACATCCTGGGGAGCGCTTACAGCCAAGAATTCAACCGGTAGCGGTCAAATCCAAAACCATTGTGCGGCAGCTCTCCCAAGGCAAATCATTAACAGAACAGCTCACCGACATCGTCGCTGAGCACGGCGCCACGAGCGGTGCCGCAGAGCTGTACTCGGGATCATGCGATCCGGTGAGCTACGTTATTCCCACGGCGGGTGACGACCGAAAAGCCGTCGGCTTCTCTGAAACACGCACCACGCCCGGCGCCAGCTACATTTATGGCGCAGCCACGATTGGGCATCGCTTCGGTGAGCCCTTCGTACACAGTCACAGCATGTGGGCGAACGCTGAAGGCGAGACCCTTGGCGGTCACCTCTGGTCAGACACGATCGTCGGTGCTGAAGGCGTGCACGCTGTTGTGCACATCTTCGACGGCGTCGACCTCATTAGTGCCGATGACACAGAAACTGACATGCCCGTTTTTACCCCACACGCAAGCGAAAGGAGGGTCTTCGACGTGACCGTTGAAACCCAACTCCGTAATACCGTGGTCGCTCGGGTTCTTCCCGGTGAAGACATCACCGAAGCGATCATCAAAACCAGCAAGGCCTCCGGGTTTGACTCGGTGAGCGTGCGGGCTGGAATCGGCAGTCTCGTGGGCGGCGAGTTCGTGAACCGCGCTACCCGCGAGACCTTCCGGGTTGATGGCCCCGGTACCGAGGTCATCGCCCTTATCGGCCATGTATCAGACCTTTCGGCCGCAGAACCCGAGGTTCGTCTGAGCTGCACGATGGTCGATCGTCACGGCGTCGTGCACGCCGGTGAACTCATCGCGGGGGCAAATCCTGTCGCGGTGACCTTCGAACTTGTCCTCCAAGAAATGAACCAAGAAAGCAAATAAGGAGCAACACCATGGACGTAGTACTCAACCAGGAATTCCTCGGCGAAGAAGAAGAGGCCGATCTCGTTGAATGGCTCGTGGCCGACGGCGCAACGGTCGCCGAGGGCGACGTGCTTGCACAGTTCGAGACCTCGAAGCTTGTCGCCGAGTTCAAGTCGCCCGCAGCAGGCGTCGTTAGCCAGAAGGCTGAAGAGGGCGACGTCGTCAACCTCGGCGACACCTTCGCAACCGTCGCTTAAGGAGGGCCCAACGTGGCTGAATTTGATGTGAAAGAGCAGGGGCTTGCTGGCCTCACGCTCATGAAGCGTATTCGCGAATTCGAAGACCGTCTTCCCGGTCTCTCACAAGAGGGCGAAATTCGCGGATCGACCCACCCCTCGAGTGGCATGGAAGCCGTCTCTGTCGGCGTCTCGCTCGCACTTGAAGATCGCGACGCGATCGCGTCGAACCACCGTGGTCATGCCCACACGCTCGCAAAGGGTGCTGACTTTAAGAAGACGATGGCAGAGATTCTCGGCCGCGAAGACGGCTACTGCAAGGGCAAGGGCGGCTCGATGCACCTCGGTGTGAAAGAGATCGGCGTGCTTGGCACGAACGGTATCGTCGGCGCCGGCATTGGCATTGCTACGGGTGCCGCGCTTGCCTCGCAGGTGAAGGGCGACGGAAGTGTCGCGGTTGCCTACTTTGGCGACGGCGGCTCAAACCAGGGCGTGCTCGCCGAGGCATTCAACCTCGCGGCAATCTGGAAGCTACCCGTGATTTTCGTGCTCGAAAATAACTACTATGCGCAGTCGGCCTCGGTCGAAGATATGGTCGCGCAGCGTGACTTCACGAAGCGCGGCGAAGCCTATGGCGTTCCCTCGTTCGAGGTTGACGGCATGGATCTTGAGCAGGTTTACGTGACGATGGACAAGGCTGTCGAGCGCGCACGCGCTGGCGAGGGCCCCTCGTTCATCGTGGCGAACACCTACCGCTACCTCGGCCACATGGCCGGCGACACCGAGATCTACCGCGATGCGGCCGAGGTCGAGGAATGGCGTGCGAAAGACCCCGTCGCGAAGCTGCAGAACCGCCTCATTGAGGAGGGCGTGCTCACCGCGGCCGACATCGAGAAGCTCGAGGCTGATATTACGGCCGAGATCGACGATGTCGTCGAGTTCGCCAAGAACTCTCCGTACCCGGCTGTCGAGACCGCGTTCACCGACGTGTACGCATCGTAAGGAAACGATATGACCACGAAGAAACCACAAAACCTCACCATCTGGCGTGCGGTCAACTCGGCCCTTCACGACATTCTCGAAGAGATTCCTGAATCGATCGTGTTCGGTGAAGACATCACCACTTGGGGCACGGGCGGCGGCATCTACGGTGTGAACCGTAAGCTCGACACGACCTTCGGTCCGAACCGTGTGCGCAACACCCCGATTAGTGAAGAGGTGCTGCTCGCGGCAGCCTCATCAGCTGCATCACGCGGTCTGCGCCCGATTCTCGAAATCATGTACTCTGACTTCTCGTTCCTCGGCTTTGATGGCATCATCAACCAGGCAGCGAAGAACCGGTACATGTTTGGTGGCCAGTTCGACGTACCCATGGTGATGCGAACGAACCACGGTGCGGGCATCGGTAAGGCGGCTCAGCACTCGCAGTCGCTCGAGACGATTTTTGCGCACATTCCCGGCCTCGAGGTCGTCGTGCCCTCGAACGCGAACGATGCCTACGGCCTGCTGAAGACCGCAGTGAAGTCAGACAACCCGACGATCTTCCTCGAGCACAAGAACCTCTATTACGACAAGGGTCTTGTGACGTTTGAAGAGATTCCTTTCGGGCAGGCTGCGGTTTCGCGCGAGGGACAGCACGTCACCGTCGTCGCGACGCAGTGGCTGCACCGCTCGGCTCTCGAAGCCGCTGAGCAGCTCGCTGAAGAGGGCATCGAGATCGAGATCATCGATCCCCGTACCCTCTACCCATTCGATATGGATACGGTCTACAAGTCGGTCGCAAAGACCCGGCACCTCGTCGTTGCTCACGAAGCGGTTCGTGACTACGGCTGGGGCGGCGAGTTTGTCGCGAACGTCGTCGAAGACGCTTGGGACAACCTCGATGCGGCTCCCGTTCGAATCGGCGCCTTCCGCGCACCGATTCCATACAGCGAGCCCCTCGAGAACGCGATCGTGCCTCAGGCACAGCAGGTCGTGGCCGCCGTCAAGAAGGCGCTCGGCAAGTAACCCCTTGCAAACGAGCTTGCGCCGGGGCTGACACCGGCGCGTGAGGGGCCCGCATGAGAAATTCTGCGGGCCCCTCGTCTCCCGAGCGAAGCCGTGCTGAGTCGCGGTAAGCGCCCACGATTTTTCACAGTGAAGGAACCACATGATTTCTCTTGAACAGCAGGTTGCCCTCGTTTTCGGCGGCGGATCGCTCGGCGGCGAAACGAACAACGGCCTTGCCACCTCGCTCGCCTTTGCCGAGGCGGGTGCGAAGGTCGCTCTCGTCGACGCGAACCCCGAAGCGGTGCAGGGTGCACTCGATCGCTTCGAAAAAGAGTTTCCCGGCTCGACCAACGGCCGGGTCATCGGAGTCACGGCCAACGTGACGAACCCAGATGAGGTGCGCGCAGCGGTCGAAGCGACGATTGCGGCATTCGGCCAGATCGATGTGCTGCACAACAATGTTGGTATTGCCCGTATGGGCGGGCCGCTCGAGATGGAGCTCGACGAGTGGAACCTCGTCATGAACGTGAACCTCACGAGCGTTTTTCTCACGACGAAGTACGTGCTGCCGCACATGCTGGAGCGAGGCAAAGGCTCGATCATTAATGTCGCCTCGGTCGGCGGCATGCGGTACATCGGCTACAACTACCCGAGCTACACCGCAACCAAGGCCGGCCTCATCGGCTATACGCAAACGATCGCGCTCGAGTACGCAGCCAAGGGTATCCGCGCGAATACGATTTCACCCGGTTACATCGAGACCCCGATGATGTACCGTCAGATCAGCGGTGCCTATGATTCGGTCGAGGCAATGGTTGCCGCACGGCATGCACTCAGCCCCACGGGAAAGATGGGTGTCTCACAAGATGTTGCGCGGGCCGCAGTCTTCCTCGCGAGCGATGCGGCGCAGTACATTAACGGTGTTTGCCTGCCGGTCGATGGCGGGCTCATTCAGCGGGCCACCGAGCCGGCTCGAGATCACTAAGCGGGTGCGCGTGGAATGATCCGCCGCATATGAGAGCCGTTTGGCTCGAAGCTTTCGCTGCCCCTCGCGCTCTTGCGAGGGGCAGCTGCGTTTTGGCCCCTGGCAGTGAACCTGTCGGCACGTTTGCCGCTAAGCTTGAGGGGTGACCGAAAATACTTCAGCATATGCCCAAGCCGGTGTCGATACTGAGGCGGGCGACCGCGCGGTAGCTCTCATGAAGGCCGCGGTTTCTCGCACGCACGGCCCCGAAGTGCTTGGCGGCTTCGGCGGTTTTGCCGGCATGTTCGACGCGTCGGCCTTGCTCGGCTACAAACGCCCCTTGCTCGCGACCTCGACCGATGGTGTTGGCACCAAGGTTGCCATCGCGCAGGCGATCGACAAGCATGACACGATCGGGCAAGACCTCGTGGCGATGGTTGTCGACGACATCATCGTTGTGGGTGCGAAGCCCCTCTTCATGACCGACTACATCGCGTGTGGCAAGGTCGTTCCCGAGCGCATCGCCTCGATCGTTGGCGGCATTGCGCGCGCTTGCGAAGCGACTGGCACCGCACTCGTTGGCGGCGAGACCGCCGAACATCCGGGTCTGCTCGGCGACGACGACTATGACGCCGCGGGTGCAGCCGCTGGCGTGGTCGAGGCCGAAGACATGCTGACCCCTGACCGTGTGCAAGACGGCGACGTCGTACTCGCGATCGGCGCTTCGGGCCTGCACTCGAACGGTTACTCGCTCGTGCGCAAGATCATGGCCGACGCAGGGCTCACCTACGAGCAGCACGCGGCCGATCTCGGCGCCACCTACGGTGAGGCGCTGCTCGAGCCCACCATGCTGTACACGGGCCCCCTGCTGCGCGTTCTGGAGACCCCGGAGCTGCACGGTGCCATCCACTCGCTGAGCCACGTCACTGGCGGTGGCATCGCTGCGAACCTCGCTCGCGTCTTGCCGCAAGACGCCTGGACTGAGGTGGATCGCGCCACCTGGTCGCCGCTTCCCGTCTTCCAGCACCTCGCGCAGGTCGCAGGTCACGAGCTAACGAGCCTCGAAGGCGCCTGGAACCTGGGCGTCGGCATGTTCGCGGTCGTCGACCCGGCACGCGCCGAGGCCGTTGCCGCTAAGCTGCGCACCGAGGGCATGACCGTGTGGCAGACCGGCGTCGTGGGCAAGAGCGCCCGCGACCTGGCTGGCTTCGAGCAGGGCGCTAAGGGCGTCGACGGTGGCGCGGTGCGCCTCGTTGGTGCCTACGCTTCGTAGTGGTTTTGTAGGGCCTCTGTAGTCTTTCGCGGTTTCGTGGCCCTCGTTGTGGACTACACAAGCAACGCCGGTGAGCGCTCTGTTGTCTCTCGCGCTCCCCGGGCCTCCGTGTTCCTGTGTTCCTGTGCTCGTGTGTTCCCGTGCTCGTGTGCTCCCGGGTTCGCGGGGCGACGTTAGCGCGTCGAGTGGTCAAAAAGTGTCGAAAATATCGGTGAAACCCTCTTTGCCAGGCTGGTTGTGAGTCACTCACCCATCTATTGAAGAGGAGCCCCTGGTTTGTCTATCGTGCCCGGA
>NZ_JAHQZR010000008.1 GCF_019049105.1 Leucobacter chinensis | reverse complement strand
GATTAACCTTCCCAAACAGTGACAAGACCCTGACGGTATGCCGGGGTGAGTGACTCACAACAAGTTGACACCGAGCGCCCGCGCGACGAGTGATCCCCACAGCCCAAAGCAGCGTCAGGTAACGCAGAGGGATGCCACTAGACGCAGAGTAGTGTCAGACGACGCGGTTTCGTGTCACCAGACGGGGCTCATTGCCGCCCGAGGCGCTGCCATCACCCGACGAAGCTCAGCGCAACCCGACGCGGTGCCGCTGCCCGGCACAGCCAGAACGCGCCGCCGAAGGCGGTCGGCACAGGTGCGCCGCACGATGCAGGTGCGCCGCACGATGCAGATGCGCTATGCGATGCAGATGCGCTATGCGATGCAGGTGCGCCATGCGCTGCAGCGCCGCCTTAGCGAAACAGCACTAACTGCGTCAAGAAGCAGTCGGCAGAAGCGGCGCAAGCCGCTCGCGAATAGCCTGCTGAATGACGTCGCGAGCAGACGTCGCATCAACGATGAGGTAGCGTTCGGGGTGAGCCGCGGCAAGGGCGAGGAATCCCTCGCGCACCGCCGTGTGAAAGGCTACGGCCTCGCGCTCGAGACGGTCGGGGCTTTCGCCGCGGTGCGCCATGCGGCTCGCGGCTGCGGCAGGGTCGATGTCGAGCAGCACCGTGAGATCCGGCCACAACGCTCCGGTCGCCCACTCGCTGAGCCGCAGCACCTCGTCGGTGTTGAGTACCCGGCCTGCGCCCTGGTAGGCCAGTGATGAGTCGATGTACCGATCTTGTACAACTACTTCACCGCGGAAAAGCGCCGGGCGAACGATCTCAGCGATATGCTGCGCGCGGTCGGCCGCGTAGAGCAATGCTTCGGCTTTGGGGTCGATCGCAACATCGGTGTGCAGAAGCAGGTTACGAATGTTCTGCCCGACAGCAGTGCCACCCGGCTCGCGGGTGCGGCACACGGTGTGGCCGTTGCCCTCAAGCCACGCTTGCAGGGCCTCGGCCTGGGTCGTTTTGCCGGCCCCGTCGCCCCCTTCAAAGGTGACAAAGAGGCCGGCTCGCGTTGCTGGCATTAGCCGTCAGATTTCTGAGCGGCCTCGGCCGCTGCCTTGTTTGCTGCGCGAGTCGCGGCGGCTTTCTTAGCTGCGGCGGATCGGGCGGGATCCACGGCTTTTTTCGTGGTTCCGGTCGCCTTCTTTGCCGCGGTCTTCTTCGCAGGAGCTTTCTTCTTCGCGGGTGCCTTCTTCTTGGCGGGGCCCTTCGCTCGCTTAATCGCGATGAGTTCGACGGCACGTTCGAAGGTGATCTCTTCAACCGTTTCGCCGCGGGGAATCGTCGCGTTCGTCTCGCCGTCGGTGACGTACGGGCCGAAACGGCCATCTTTCACCTTGATCGGCTTGCCACTCACCGGGTCAGCCGCGAACTCTTTGAGCGCGCTTGCCGCTTTGCGCCCGCCGTATTTCGGCTGCGAGAAGAGCTCGAGAGCGCCGGCAAGATCGATGTCGAAGATCGCGTCTTCGCTCGGCAGCGATCGAGTGTCGGTACCCTTCTTGAGGTACGCACCGTACCGACCGTTCTGAGCGGTGATGACGCTCTCGGTTTCGGGGTCGACTCCGACCTCGCGCGGGAGGTTCAAGAGCTTGAGCGCGGTTTCGAGGTCAATCGTCTCGGTCTCCATTGACTTGAAGAGCGAGGCGGTGCGTGGCTTCTCACCCTTAGGCAAGGGATCTTCGTGCACCTCGGTGACGTAGGGACCGAAACGGCCGTTCTTGGCAACGACGTTGAGCCCGGTGTCGGGGTTCACGCCGACAACGCGATCTTCGAGCGGCTCCTGGTCAGCGAGCTCATGCGCTTTTTCAGGCGTGAGCTCGTCGGGCGCGAGGCCGTCGGGAATGTTCACGATACGAGGTTTCACCTCGCCGGTCTCTTCGCTCACCTCGCACTTATCGTCGAGTACCTCGAGGTACGGGCCGTACTTTCCGTTGCGCAGCGAGATCTCATCGTCGATACGAATGGTGTTAATCGCTCGCGCGTCGATCTCACCGAGGTTGTCAACGACTCCACGTAGACCTGGGTGGTCGTCAGCGCCGAAGTAAAAGCCTTTGAGCCACTCGGTGCGGTCGGTGTTGCCCATTGCGATTCCGTCGAGTTCGCTCTCCATCTTCGCGGTGAAGTCGTAATCGACGAGCTCATCAAAGTGCTCTTCGAGCAGGCGAACAACTGAGAAGGCGATCCAGCTCGGCACGAGAGCCTGCCCCTTCTTGGTGACATAGCCGCGATCCATGATCGTGCTAATAATGGCGGCGTACGTTGACGGGCGCCCGATGCCAAGCTCCTCGAGACGCTTCGTGAGGCTCGCCTCGGTGTAACGCGGTGGCGGCGAGGTGCGGTGTTCTTTGGCCTCTGGTTCTTCGATCGTGAGCGGATCGCCCTCGGCAAGCTGCGGCAACACGACGTTCTGGCGGGTCGCGTCGCCGCGTCGCTCATCAGTGCCTTCTTCATAGGCAAGAAGGAAGCCGGGGAACGTGATGACCGTTCCGCTCGCGGTGAACTCAATGGTTTTTCCAGCGGCGTCAGCGGTGAGTGTCACCGTGTCGGTCGAGCCCTTGGCGTCGGCCATCTGGCTCGCAACGGTACGCTTCCAGATCAGGTCGTACAGTGCGAACTCGCTCGAAGTCAGCGTCTTTTTGAGGGCGCTTGGCTTCTGGAAGGTATCGCCGGCTGGGCGAATTGCCTCGTGAGCCTCTTGAGCGCCCTTCGACTTGCCCTGGTACACCCGGGGTTTGTCGGGCACCGTCTGGGCGCCATAGAGCTCGGCTGCCTGCGACCTGGCGGCGTTGATGGCCTGTGCCGAGAGCGTCGGTGAGTCGGTACGCATATACGTAATGTGACCGTTCTCATACAGTGACTGCGCAATCGACATGGTCTGACGCGAGCTGAAACGCAGCTTACGCGACGCCTCCTGCTGCAAGGTCGAGGTGGTGAAGGGGGCTGCGGGGCGGCGTGTGTGTGGCTTCGTTTCGACGCCAACGACGGTTGCCCGTGCTGCGGCCTCGAGCGCCTTTTCGATCTCTTTCGCCTGCGTCTCACTGAGCACGGTTACGGCATTGCGCTCAGCTGAGGGAGTGAGTTGGCCGTCATCACCGAAATCGCTACCCGAAGCAATCTTCTTGCCGTCGAGACGAACAGCCCGCGCTTCGAACGCGGTACTGTCTTTGGCCTCGGCGCCTGGCACGAATGAGGCAACGAGATCCCAGTACTCTGCGGTGCGGTAGGCAAGACGCTCACGTTCACGGTCAACAACGAGCCTCGTCGCGGCCGACTGGACGCGACCAGCCGAGAGCTTGGGAGCAACTTTGCGCCAGAGCACGGGCGAAATATCGTATCCATACAGCCTGTCAAGGATGCGGCGGGTTTCTTGAGCATCGACGAGCGCATGATCAAGATCGCGCGTGTTTTCAACCGCGTGTTCGATAGCTTCCTGCGTGATCTCGTGAAAGACCATTCGACGAACCGGAACCTTCGGCTTCAGTACCTCAAGAAGGTGCCACGCGATTGCCTCTCCCTCGCGGTCCTCATCAGTTGCGAGCCAGAGTTCGTCTGCTTCTTTGAGCGCCCTCTTCAGGTCGGTAACCGTTTTCTTTTTGTTCGCACCCACGACGTAGTACGGTGCGAACCCGTTATCTACGTCGACGCCAAACTTTCCGAAAGGGCCTTTTTTCAAGTCTGCTGGGAGCTCTGAAGGCTCAGCCAAGTCACGAATGTGACCGACAGAGGCGATCACATCGTACTCGGGACCCAAAAAGGCGCCAATGGTCTTGGCCTTTGTCGGTGACTCGACAATGACTAGCTTCTTGGATTTCGCCACGGTACTCCTTATATATAGGGCATCAGCGATGAGGTTCTCGGCTGCAACGATACACAATTACCCCTAATACTACGTGTCCTTTCCTGCTCACATGCCCAACCGGGCACCGTTAATGCCAGCCTTCGCCGTGTTCGTAGTGGTGCCAAGCCCCGTTACAACCCTCACAGAAACCACGACGGCATCGCTCGCTACCTCGCACAAGATGACCTCGGCTTGCCCGGCCGACGCAACGAGAGCGGCACCGTGACAAGGATCACCCGAAGCCCAGCCAAAGGCGCGGTCAGCGGCGGCGAGCGCAGCACTATCGGCAACGCTCGCCGCCCGCTGGCTCCCTTCAAGCGCGGAAGCAACATGCAAACCTGCCGCCCCGATCACGAGAGAGCCAGCGATAAGGGCGACGGTCACGGGGGCACTCATGCCGTCTCCTGAGAGACCAGAGCGCACCCCTCGCCCGTCACTCTCAGCGCCGCGAGCACCCCGGTACGTTGCGCAAAACTCACTTCAATGCAGAGGAGCTGACCACGTTGTTCCCTGACTACAACGGCACCCGGAGGTAACCGTGACTCGCGAGTCGCGGCAAGCGTGGTGTCACCCCTCGCTTCAAGTCTCGCGATGTCATGCGCTCCCGCGACGAGAGCAACACGGGTGCCTGAGAGCACCAGAGCAGTAACCACGATGGCGACAACCATGGCAATAATCGGAACGAGAATCGCGAACTCAGCGGTACTGGCCCCACGTTCACACTTGAGAAGATTCATCCCGCAGCTGAGAAGGCCTGCTGCACGAGGTTCAGAAGCATCGCCTGTACCTCACCGCTTCGCATGATGGCCACGAGTACGCCAGCGAGAGCAACCGCGGCCATAATCACAATGGCATACTCGGCGGTGGCGGCTCCCTTCTCATCCTGAAGAGGCGAAAGCAATCGCTGCGAGAGTAAAGAAGGGCTCTGGCCTTGGAAACAGGCCGCCAGCTCTTCGTCTTCATACGGCTGCGCCTCCCGCCCCGGTATCTCGGTCTTGCCCTGCCTACCGGTCGAGACGCCCTCGGGCCGGATGCTGGGCGGTGAAATCGTGTTCATGATGTTTCCTTTCTCTGTGGTGTAGGAGCCAGTCTGCTCGTTTCGTGCTCCTCACTGCAGAAACCATCAACACCCCTCAACCGCCTAAAAGCCCCAGCATGATCGGAATGACCCCGAGGCAAATAAGCGAAGGGAGCACGCACAAACCCAATGGAACCAGCACTTTCACGGCAAGTCGCTCTGCCGCGGTTTCTAGACCACTCCTGCCTTCTGCGCGCTGTTCAGCCGCGTGTAACAGCAACAGCTCATGCAACGAAACACCGCTCTCTCGCCCTCGCTCAATAAGCAAAGTCAGTGCTCCTTGCTCAGCAAATGCGTCAAGATCGGCCCACAACGCCTGCGCTTCATCGACGGTGTGAACGACGATTCGTTTTGCCTCCCGAACCCCAGCACCGCCCATCAAGGCAATAGCGAGGAGCTCGGCCTCACTCCCTCCAACATGATCGTGACGCCCCACGCTCCGCACCATCGAGAGCCCCCAGCTCACACCGAGCACGAGCAACAGCAGCCCGACCACCCCGGCAATCGCCCCCTGCGGTGTCGCCAGTTGAGCAAACGCGTCGATGCCAAGCAGTTGCCCACCGAGCAGCGCAACAAGTGGCAGCGCAGAGATCAAAAGCACCGTACTCTGTGGGCCGGCAAGCAACACTCTGCGTTTCCTCGACACCTCGGAAATCTCGCTGAACGATTCAGCCATGCGCTCAAACGCCCCGGCAACCGGAGCACCCGACCGTTCGGCAATGATCCACGCCGCAGTGAGCAGCCTCCATTGCTCGCCTTCCTGCGCTTCGAACACCAGCGCGTCTTCGCTCCCGCGTTCTCCCTGGCGGATCGCCGAGCTCGCGACCGCGGCAGAGTGCCCCTGGCTCGCTGCGAGATGCGTCAGGGCCCGACGCGGCGACATACCACCCCGCATAAGCGAAGCGGCCTCGGCCGCAAACACCGCTGCCTCACGCGTCACGAGCCACGCGCCGCTCCACGATGAATCGTGTGAACGTGTAACGTGTACCTGTCATTCAGTTCGAGTGCGCCGACCGCACTAATGTGGTGCCTCTGGCCTTCGCGTTCCAGGTGAACCACGTATTGGAAGGCCGAGGCCGCTTGCCTCGCGAGAGCCTCGCGCGACAGGCCAGCGAGCAGGCCCAAGGCCTCGAGCCTCGCCGGCACATCGTCGAGGGTGCTCGCGTGCAATGTGCCGGCCCCGCCATCGTGCCCGGTGTTCAGCGCCGCCATGAGGGTCACAAGTTCTGGCCCACGGCACTCGCCAACGACGATGCGGTCAGGGCGCATGCGCAGTGTCTCGGCGAGCAACACGTCGACTGAAACGGCACCACGCCCCTCGGCATTGGCGAGCCTTGCCTCGAGCGCGAGATGGTGAGGGTGTCTGAGTTTCAGCTCTCTGACGTCTTCGAGCGAAACGATGCGTTCGTTCGAGGGCACCTCATCGAGCAGGGCAGCGAGCAACGTCGTCTTACCGCTACCGGTTGCACCAGTGAGGAGCAGATTCTTCTTCGTTCTCACCGCCTCGTGCAGCATCAACGCCACCGCTGGCTCGCAGAGCCCGGCTCGAACGAGTTGGCGGTAGTCAGGACGTTCGGGGCGAGGCACTCGAATCGAAAGAGCTGCAGCCTCTGGTACTAGGGGCGCGAGAACCGCGTGAACGCGGATGCCGCTCCCCAAACGCACGTTCGCGTACGGATGCAATTCGTCAAGATTGCGACCGCCCTGCTCAACCATCGATCGGGCAAGATCAGCGATTTGTGAGGGCGCCGGCGCTAACTGGTCAAGGTGCTGCACCCCCTTCCCTACGTCGACCCACACCTCGCCTCGCCCGTCTCTGACCTGCACCAAAATGTCGCGCAGCCCAGGCTGCTCAAGTAGGGGCGCGAGCGGCCCGAAAGCACGCAGCTGGCTAAAGCTCAGCCCGTGTTGAGCGATGGGCGATGTCGCGTGAGCAGTCATGGTGCGATGATACGAAGCCAGGTGGTCGAACAACGGGTTTATCAACAGCTCTCGCCACTTCTGCAGCACTCAGTCGACTGTGAACGGAGAACCCTGGCCCCGGGAGCAGCCGCTCGATAGTCTGGTCGCATGAGCACCGCAGCACACCTCGACGTCATACCTCGTGGCACTGTTTTCACGCCGGAGAGCATCACTCACTATGCACATGCGCAGGAGCACAGTCTCGAACAGGCCATCAACGAAGCCGATGTGCTCGTCACGACGCCCCACTCTGGTGCAGCTATTCCCGAAGAAGTTGCTGAGTTCCTCTCGCCTTCACTCACCCGCCGCCTGCAGTACGACTACAGCGATGTTGCCACGGCGGCAATCGTGCGACGCTGGGCCGAGATCGACCCGCGCATCGTTGCGGTGATTAATCCTCACCCGAGGCTGATCCGCGACCCGAACCGGGCAAAGCCCGCCGACGTGAGAGCCGATCTCACCGAGGCGATTCGACGCGTGCGCGAGGCCGGGCCTTGGCAGCGCGTCGATCTCACCGGAGTTGACGCTGTGCGACCAGTGACCTTCTCGTTCTTTCCCATTCTTGCGATTCCCGACTCTGAAGCTGGGATGAAGCGTCTTGTCGACACGTTTGCTGAAACCGCTGAGCAGGGGCTCGGGGTGTACGAAAACACCCGCGACGAGCTCACGAAGCGCTTTACCGAGAAGGGGCTTCAGCGCGGCGGCCACTTCACAAGGCTTTCGTTTCACGACACGATGAACACCACGACGACGAGAGACGGGGCTGTGAACGTCGAACGGGAGCCGCAGGACCGGTTGCCCGATGTCGTCGCCCTGTCAAACCGTGGCGATCACCGCGGCGAGCAACGCCCGGGCGCTGAGCCGCCAACCATGCAGCCGGCCGCCCTTCGTGCCCTTGCCAAGGCACACCGCAGCGGTTTCGAGGTGACGCACGACGACGCTGTTCAGCTCAATCAGCCATACCTCGGAAGCCAAGAGATTCTCGCGGCCGGCAGCAAGTTTGAATCGTTGCGTGACGAGGCTGCGGCTGCGAACCTCACCCTTGCGGCCGTTCAAGCCGAGTTTCTGCGCGAGTTTCTGCTCGGTGCTCGCGCGACCATCGAGCTCCACGAGCCCGGAACCGAGTGGATCGAAGAGAACGACCGGCACATTGATACGATCGCTCACGCTTGCAAACGGTCGTGGGATACCTTTCGGGCTGCGAACGGCTAGCCCCACACCATTCCAAAGAGCGCTCCGGCGGCGATCGTTGTCACCGCGAGAATGATACTGGGCAAGAAGAACGAGTGGTCGACGAGCTTCGTACCAAGCTTTGTCGAACCCGAGTGGTCGAAGTTCGCCGCGGCAATTTGCGAGCCGTTCGTGGGCAACAGATAAATGCCGGCAAAAGCCCCCGCCCACATTCCGGTCAACAGGCCGAGTGGAATACCCGCTGCGAGGCCGATCGGAACGATTGTTCGCGTTGCCGTCGACTGGCTGGTCGTGAGCACGCAAACGAGGAAAACACCGAGCGCAAAGATCCACGGAGCGGCGGTAACGAGCCCACCGACCCCTCCCGCGATCGCCTCCGAGTGAGCCCCCAGAAAAGTATCGGTGAGCCAAGCAAGCCCAAAGAGAGCGATGGCCGAAACCATGCCTGCCTTGAACACCGACATCGTTGGAATCTCGGAGACCTTAGGCCGGCAGATAACAAGAATCAACGTACCGACCACAAACATCACGATCTCGATAACCGGAGTCATCGCGATGGGCCCACCGTCGGCGTCGAGTGGGCGCAGCCCTTTGAACAGGCCAAAACACACGATCGCGGCAACACCGAGCAAGAAGATGATGGCGGCGTTGCGGCCTTCCTTCGTCACGGTGACCTCTGCTTGAACTGCGGCTGCGTTAGCCGAGGGGGCAGCGATTTCGCCCGAGGCGATGCGGGCCTGAATCTCAGGGTCATCGGCGATCTCTTTGCCGAGTTTGTTGACGACGATGCTCGAGAGCACGATGCCGACGATTGCGGCGGGAATCGTGACCTTCAGAATATCGACGAGTTCAAAGTTCCACGGGGCCGTATCGGTCAAGGTAACCATCGCGGCCATAGCAGCCGACACGGGGCTACAGGCGAGCGCAACGCCCGTTGCAACAACCGACAATGAGAGCGGTCTCGAGGGTCTCACCCCATTGCGATACGAAAGATCTTGAATGACTGGCAGAAGCGGGTAAAGAATGTTCGAGGTGCCTGCACCGACCGAGAAGAGAAACGAAACGAGTGGCGCCACGAGCGTGATCTGCTTCGGGTTTCGAGCAATGAGTTTTGCGGCAATCGAAACCATCCAGTCGATGCCTCCCGCCGACTGCATCATCGATGACGCCAGTACGACCGCGAGCACAATCAAGAGGGCGTCAACGGGCGGAGCACCCGGCACGAGCCGAAAGATGAACACCAGGATTGCGACGCCTGCGCCGCCCCAAAGACCGAGACCTACACCGCTCGATCTGGTACCCATCACGATGCACCCGAGCACGACCAGCAGTTGCGTTACGAAGAGCGCGACATCCACCTGACCCCACCTTCCCTCTGATCATCAGCGTACCCTCACGTGTCGCTTTGCGCACCCCTCATCTACACGACCGAGCTCTTACTTCCCACATCTCAGACGGTGGAAACGCAAAAGGCCGGGTCGAAAACCGACCCGGCCTTAATCGTTTGAAAATCGTTACTCAGTAACCTCAAACACAAACTCAACCTCAACGGGGGCGTCAAGCGGCAAGGCCGCAACACCAACGGCCGAGCGAACGTGAATGCCCGCGTCGCCGAATACCTGACCGAGGAATACCGATGCTCCGTTTGCAACCGCTGGCTGACCGGTAAATGAAGGATCTGACGCGACGAAAGCGGTCACCTTGACGACCTGCTTGATCTTGTCGAGTGAGCCGAGTACGCCGCGAGCAGCGGCGAGGCCGTTCAGAGCGCACACGCGAGCGAGCTCAGCGGCTTCTTCTGGGGTAACGCCCGCGCCGACCTTGCCGGCGTAAGGCAGTGCGCCCTCAACGAGAGGCAGCTGGCCGCTCGTGTACACAAAGTTCCCGTTTCGCTGAGCCGCGGCGTAGGCCGCGACAGGTGCCGCCACCTCAGGGACCGTGAAACCGAGTTCTTCGATGCGCTGTTCAATTACTGACATTAGTGTGCCTTCCTTTTAAGATATGCAACGTTACCGCCCGCTGGGCCCTCAATAATCTGCACCAATTCCCATCCCTGGGCGCCCCAGTTGTTAAGAATCTGTGCTTCAGAATGAAGCATCAGGGGAGTAACAAAATACTCCCACGTCACGTGAGTTTCTGATGGCTCTGCGGTCATCGAGATCCCCTCATTTCTTGGGTTACATGGATATTGAAGCCGGTTTACAGGAACCTCAATTATTCTAGATTCTATGTCTGAAACCCCTGAGTCGTCTTCACGTGTGAGAAAACACACGCCGACTGCCATCAAACAGCGTAACCCGATGACCGCTCTCGGGGGTCTCATCGGCGCACTCGCCATGAGCGTTATCGCTGGCGTACTCATCGCCGTTGCAGTAACCCCCGCTGTCGCTCTTGCAGGAACTGCAGCAGGCGCAGCCGTTGATCTTTTCGAAGAGCTTCCCAGCCACATCGACCCGGGCCAACAAGCCCAGCCCTCGACGCTGTACGCGAAAAAAGGTGGCGAACGGGTTGCTATTGCCAGCTTCTACGTGCAAAACCGCATCGAGAAGAAGTGGGAAGATGTCAGCCAGCACGTGAAAGACGCTGCTGTCGCCGTTGAAGACCCCGGGTTCTACAGCCACGGTGGTGTGAACGTCATCTCTGCGGCCCGTGCTGCGCTGCAGAACGCCGTCGCCGGTGATGGACCGGGCGCCTCAACAATCACGATGCAGTACGTACGAAACGTCCTCATCATGGAAGCCGCGGCAATTCCTGACGAGGACGAAAGCGAAGCGGCTTTCGAAGAGGCAAACGCACGCACCACTGAGCGTAAACTCAAGGAAATGCGTCTGGCGATCAGCATTGAGAAGAAGTTCACGAAAGATGAAATTCTTCTCGGCTACCTGAACATCGCGCTGTTCGGCGGCCAGGTATACGGCATCGAATCGGCAGCAAACTACTTCTTCAATAAGTCGGCCAAAGAGGTTACCCTGCCTGAGGCAGCAAGCCTTATCGCCATTGTCAACGCACCCAACGCTTACCGCATTGATCGCGAAGAGAATCTGAAAGCCAATAAAGAGCGCCGCGACTACATCCTCAAGCGCATGCTCGTGCATAAGAAGATCACCGAGGCACAGTTCGAAGAGGCAGTAGAGACCCCGGTCGAGCCAAACATCACGCCACGCGCTTCAGGTTGCTCGGCGGCCACTCAGTATGGCGTTGGTCATTTCTGCAACTACGTCAAACTCTCAATCGAGAACGACCCAAGCTTCGGTAACGACAGCACCGAACGGTACTTCAACCTCGCTCGCGGTGGCTACGAAATCGACACCACGCTCGACCTTGATCTCCAAGAGGCCGCGAACAATGCGTTTATTGAGAATATTCCTCCCCAATACCCCGGTTTCGACGGTGGTGGCGCGGCAGTAACAACCGAGACATCGACCGGGCGCATCCTGCAGATGACCCAGAACCGGGCCTTCAGTGAAGACCCAGATGCCCTTGCAGAAAACCCGGGTCTCACCCCGCTGAACTACAACACCGATTATGAATACGGCGGGTCGAGAGGCTTTCAGATCGGTTCGACCATTAAGCCCATTAACCTGGCTAACTGGCTCAAACAAGGACACTCTCTGAAAGAAACCGTGCGTGGCGACCCATACACGGTTCAAGAGAGCAGCATCAAGATGAAGTGCGCGCCGGGTGGCGTGTACGGCTACAGCACCTTCCCCGTCAACAACCACAACGGTTTCCGCTACGGCAACCGAAGTGTTCTTTACGCTACTGCTTACTCGATTAACTCCGCCTTCATTAACATGACGCAGAAGACCGACCTATGCGACATCGTCGACCTTGCTGAGTCAATGGGCATCAAGCGTGCTTCAGACCAGCAAGACGCCCTGCTGCCGAACTACGGTACCCGTGAGCTCTCACGAATTCCTTCGTTCACATACGCGGGTACCGATGAGATCGCGCCCCTCACTATGTCGACGGCGTACGCGGGCTTCGCCGCTAAAGGCGTTGTGTGCTCGCCCACCGCTATCGACCGCATCACCGATCGTGACGGTAAAGAAGTTCCGTTCACCAAGAACGAATGCAATCAGGCTCTCGACCCCGATGTCGCTGCAGGCGTAGCCTACGCCCTCGAGTACACCGTCACCAATGGTATTGCCGGTCACGCCCGGTCTTCGACAGGGGTGCCCCACTTCGCAAAGACAGGTACCACGAACAACTACTGGGACCACTGGACTGTCGGCGGCTCAACCAAGATTTCAACCGCGATCTGGACGGGTAACGTCGTTGGCAAGGTTGATACCGAAACGAGTGGCCTACCATATGACGGCGACCGGGTATTCGGCATCATTCTCAACGCCGGTGACGCCCTGTACGGTGGCGACCCCTTCGATAAGCCGAACCCCAACGCGCTGACCGTCAAAATGAAGAACGTTCCGAACACCGCCGGAAAGACCGTTGAAGAGGCCACTCAGATGCTTGAGACACTTGGTTTCTCAGTCACTCAGGGCGGCGAGCGTGATTCAAGTGTGACCGCAGGCCTCGTCGCAGAGAGTGATCCAGCTGGCGGCGGTCAAGCTCCCGAGGGCTCGACCATCACGCTCTATACGAGCAATGGCCAGATGTCGAAGGTACCCGACGGCATCGTTGGACAAACCGCGAAGGAAGCCGAAGCAACGCTTCGTTCAGCAGGCTTCAGCTCGGTTTCAACGACGTGTGGTTCAGGCGACAAGAAAAAGGACAATAGCGTCGTAGAATCGGTCAACCCCGCAAGCGGTGCCGATGCAAAGAACGACAGTAACATCACGCTCTCGCTCACGTGCGAGAAGTCAGACGACGAAGACGACTAGGCCCACGCCTGTGCCCCGTCGCTCTTCTCCAGCCCGCACCGCTGCGCTCACCCTGGCTCTAGCCGGGGGAAGCGCAGCGGTCTGGGCCACGTGTATTGAACGTCACTGGTACGCACTTCGCACCGAGACGCTGCCCATGCTTGGCAAGGGAGCGAAACCGATTCGCGTTTTGCACCTTTCTGACCTGCACCTCGCCCCATGGCAACACAAACGTATGGAATGGGTCCGAGCACTCTCAGGCGAGCAACCAGACCTTATTGTGCTCACGGGCGACCTCATGGGACACAAAGACGCACTCGGGCCTCTCAGGTATGCTCTCGAGCCGTTCAAGGGCGTTCCCGGTGTTTTCGTGCATGGCTCAAATGATTACTACGGACCGATTCTGAAGAATCCCCTGCGCTACCTCAAAGAGCCAAGTCGGCTCGGCACCCGTGTGCCCGACCTTGATAATGAGGCGCTCACCTCAATGCTCCGAGATGATTTCGGCTGGCTCGATCTCAATAATCGCGCGGGAGACCTGCTTGTGGGCGACTCGCGACTCAGGTTTTTCGGGCTCGGCGATCCGCACATCTCACTCGACGACCACGAGCTGATGCGAGACGCACTCGGTGAGCTCGACGAAGAGCACACAGATCATGAAGCGACCCGCATTGGCGTGGTTCATGCGCCCTACACCGATGCGCTCGATGGACTTCTCGCGATGGGTGCGAGCATGCTGTTTGCCGGCCACACGCACGGCGGTCAGGTTCGGGTGCCAGGAGTTGGAGCGCTCACCTCAAACTGCGACCTCTCCCCCAGCAAAGCTCGGGGGCTCAGCGTCTGGTTCTCGGAAGAGAACGCCGCGTTCTTGCATGTCAGTGCTGGCCTCGGGCACTCGATCTACGCGCCGGTTCGCTTTGCGTGCCGGCCCGAGGCCACACTCGTTACAATGACTGGGCGATAAGCTCGGCGATCTGAACAGTGTTCAGGGCCGCGCCTTTGCGCAAGTTATCGTTTGAGATGAAGAGCTGCAGTCCACGTCCCTTGGGCGCAGACTGATCCTGGCGAATACGGCCAACGAGGCTCGGGTCTTTGCCCGCGGCATCAAGCGGCGTAGGAATCTCTTCAAGGGCAACGCCGGGCGCTTTCGAGAGCACCTCAGTTGCCTGCTCTGGTGTGATTTCACGAGAGAACTCAGCGTGGATCGAAAGCGAGTGCCCGGTAAAGACGGGCACTCGAACGCACGTGCCCGCGACCAAGAGATCGGGGAGTTCGAGAATCTTGCGGCTCTCGTTGCGCAGCTTCTTCTCTTCGTCGGTCTCGCCCTCGCCGTCGTCGACGATTGCACCGGCGAGTGGCAGCACGTTGAACGCGATGGTCTTCGCGTAGACCTGGGGTTCTGGGAATGAGACGGC
Source organism: Leucobacter chinensis (assembly GCF_019049105.1). Classification (GTDB taxonomy): domain Bacteria; phylum Actinomycetota; class Actinomycetes; order Actinomycetales; family Microbacteriaceae; genus Leucobacter_A; species Leucobacter_A chinensis. Next base: position 107,605 of record NZ_JAHQZR010000008.1, on the reverse strand, counting down.
CCCGCCATCAGTGACGAGCCCCTGGACCGCACCGCTTTCGACCGCGGCGGCGGCCTGGGTCGCGAGTTCGGTGGCGCCAGCAAGCCCCGAGCCCGAGACCGCCTGGAACGTGGTGACGACGAGCCTCTCAAGGCCTGCTGCCGCATCGAGCGCCTTCATGACGGGCATCGCTGCCATCGTGGTGCAGTTCGGGTTCGCGATGATGCCCTTCTTCGCCTGTTGAATGGCGTGAGGGTTCACCTCACTCACGACGAGGGGAACCTCGGGGTCGAGGCGCCACGCGCTCGAGTTGTCGACGACTATGGCGCCCGCCTCGGCGAAACGCTCTGCGTAGGTCCTAGACGCTGCGCCACCGGCAGAGAAGAGTGCGATATCGAGCCCTGTCGGGTCGGCGGTTTCTACGTCTTCGACGGTGATGTTCTGGCCGCGAAACTCAATCACGCTTCCCGCTGAGCGGGCCGATGAGAAGAGCCTCAGTTGCTCAATGGGAAAATCACGCTGCTCAAGAAGGGCAAGCATAACGCCACCGACCTGGCCGGTGGCTCCGACGATGCCAAGATGTACTGCACTCATGGAATTCCTTCTTTCGCTCTACCGGCCGGTGCCGGCGTAAACGGTTGCGTCGTGGTCTGCGTCGAGGCCAAAGGCGGTGTGAAGCACACGCACGGCGTCGTCGAGAAGATCGGCACGCGTCACCACTGAGATGCGGATCTCTGAAGTCGAGATCATCTCGATGTTGATGCCCGCATCATAAAGGGCCCGAAACAGCTGAGCCGATACGCCAGCGCTCGTACGCATGCCGGCACCAACAACAGCGATCTTGGCGATCTGATCGTCGTAGTTGACGGTCTCATAGCCAACCTCAGCCTGATTCTTGTTAAGTACGTCGATGACTTTGCGTCCGTCGGCAACGGGAATCGTAAACGAGATATCGGTACGGTTCGTGTCGGCTGGAGAAACGTTCTGCACGATCATGTCAATGTTGGCGTTGGTGCCGGCAACAATCTCAAAAATCTGTGCGGCTTTACCCGGCACGTCGGGCACGCCACCGACGGTCACCTTTGCCTCGTTGAGTTCGGCTGCGATACCGGTGATGATCGGGTCTTCCACTGTTTCTCCCTTCGGGTGACCCTTCTCAGGGTTGTACACGATTGTGCCGACGTCTGACGTAAATGATGAGCGAACATGGAGTTCGACGCCGTGGCGCCGAGCATATTCAACGGCACGAATGTGCAAAATCTTTGAGCCTGACGCCGCGAGTTCGAGCATCTCTTCGCTCGTGATGTAGTCAATTTTTTTGGCTTTGTGCACCATACGCGGGTCGGTCGTGAAAATACCATCGACGTCTGAGTAGATCTCGCACTGGTCAGCATCAAGCGCTGCGGCGAGCGCAACAGCGGTCGTATCTGAGCCTCCCCTGCCGAGCGTCGTGATATCTCGTGAATCTCGGCTAAAGCCTTGGAACCCTGCGACGATAGCAACCGCACCCTTGTCGAGTGCTTCACGCACGCGTCCTGGCGTCACGTCAACGATCTTTGCAGCACCGTGCTCGGCCGTTGTGATCATTCCAGCCTGGCTGCCGGTGAAAGAGTAGGCGTCAACCCCCATACCCTTAATCGTCATCGCGAGGAGAGCCATCGAGATGCGTTCACCTGCCGTGAGCAGCATGTCGAGTTCTCGGGGGGCAGGAACTGGCGTGCAGTCGCCTGCGAGATCGAGCAGTTCGTCGGTTGTGTCACCCATAGCGCTCACAACGACGACGACATCGTTGCCACTGCGTCTGGTGTCGACAATGCGTTTTGCGACACGCTTGATACTCTCGGCATCTGCTACAGATGAGCCACCAAATTTTTGCACGATGAGTGCCACGTTTTGACCTCCGGGGTGTGGCTCCGACAATGAACCAAGCTTTATTCTATCGCGAACAGCAAAGCCACGAGGTATGTCTCTTGCTGTGTGACCCCTCGCACGTGAAGTTCACGGCATGTTTCTGAACCCTAGGGGTTCATAATGTGGCGGCCCTCGAGTGCTCTGCCGAGGGTGATCTCGTCGGCGAATTCAAGGTCCCCTCCAACAGGAAGGCCTGACGCCAGACGTGAAACTGGAATCTCGAGCGTCGAGAGCATGCGGGAGAGGTAGGCAGCGGTTGCCTCGCCTTCCAGGTTCGGGTCGGTCGCGATGATGACCTCTTGCACCTCGGTTGAGCCGAGCCTGCGCATGAGAGAGGTGATGTTGAGGTCGTCGGGGCCAACGCCATCGATCGGGCTAATCGCGCCCCCCAGCACGTGGTAAAGGCCACGAAACTGGCGGGTTCGTTCGATCGCGATGACGTCTTTGGGCTCTTCGACGACACAGATGATCGTCTGATCGCGTCGCGCGTCACGGCAGATCGCGCACTGCTCTTCTTCGGTAATGTTTCCGCATATTTCGCAGAACCGCACCTTGTCACGGACCTCGACGAGCAGCTCAGAGAGTCGGGACACGTCAAAGTTCTGCGTTTGAAGAATGTGAAACGTGATGCGTTGGGCCGACTTCGGGCCAATGCCCGGCAGTCTGCCGAACTCATCGATAAGTTCTTGCACGATACCGTCGTACATGATGACCTCCTGGCCGTTCGTTCAAGTGGTGCCGATGGGCCGGTTTATAGGAGCTCTTCTCCGACGAATTTCGCGCCGAGCACCTCTCGCACGACCGATTCACCATACCTGGTAAACGCGGGAGCATTACGGTTCGCGGCCGGCGCCGCTGCCTCGGGCTTTTCTCCTGGTGCCGGTGCCGCAGAAGCGCTCGGCGAAGCTGAAGCGTCTGGAGCCGCTGGAGCTGCCTGCTGCGCCTCGGGTTGTGGCTGTGGCCGAGCAGGTGGCTGCTGGTCGCTTAGGTCAACGCTTGCCCCTGCCCCGGGACCTGGATCTTCATATGGAGGCTCATCGAGCGGAGGGGCCTCGTACGGTGGCTCATCGTACGGCGTTTCGTCGTACGGGGGCTCGTCACGCGGGGGCTCAACGCGCGAAGCCCCGCCTGCTACGGGTTCACTGTTTGTCGACTCGTGATGTGACGCCGAGGCTTGGGGCGCTTCGACTTGGGGTTCTTTGGCTTGCTGAGCGACGGCTTCGGGGGCTTCCCTTTCAGGATTCACCGCCTGTGCTACCGAGGGCTGAGCCGGCTCCTGAGGAGTCACGGTTGCCACCGGTGCCGAGCCACCAAAGAGTTGCCTGCCCTCATTGATGCGGTCGTCGCCGACCCAGGGCTGATAGCCAATGGTCACGTCGAAGACCGTTTGAAAGTGCGTTCGAATAGGGCCAGCACACAGTCGCTTAAAAGCGTCGAGCTGTGCCGCGTCAGAGAAACCGAGGTGCAGTGTCGTGTGATCAATGCCGAGCACCGCGGCCTTGCTAGCCGCGTTGGCGGCAGTCTCGTTCTGCTCGGCGAGAGCAGCGAGCGTCGCTGGCCATTCTTCGTGAGCAGTTGCAGAATTCAGCTGCTTCGGCTGAGATGCCGCAGCGGCTGATGGGCTGCCCGCATCGCCCGGAAGGCTAGCGGGCACGGGAGCTCGCTCGGGCTCGGGCCGCGACTCGGGGGCTGGTGCAGCTGAGGGCCCGGGAGTGGGCACTGCTGGAGCTCCTCCGGCGAGAAAAGCTCTTGCGTTGCGAATCGCATCGGCGGGAGAAAGCGTCGCTGCCGGTGACTGACTAACCGATGGCTGGGCGGCACCTGACGGCTGTGACCCCGAGGCAGCGGGAGGCTGAGGCGCCTGTTCAACGGTCTGCTGCTCTGACGCTGATGCCTGAGCTTGTGGTTCAGACACCTGCTGTTCAGCCTGCGGTCGCTGAGCCGCTGGCTCTTGCACCACTTCGGGTTCGACCGGCCGAGGCGCGGGAGCGGGAGCTGCGGGGCTCTGCCGTTGCACCGGTGCTTGCTGACGCAGCTGAGCAGCCGGAGCCGGAGTATGAGCACTCGCAGATGCAGCGGGAACCTCAGGGGCTGTCGCGACCGTCACAAAGATGCGGGCCATCATGAGTTCGAGGTGCATGCGTGGAGCGGTGGCACCCGTCATATTGTCGAGCGCCTCACTCACAACGTCAGCGACCCTTGAAATGGCACCGCGACCGAAGCTGCTGGCCTGCTCAACCATGCGCTGCAGCTGCTCGTCAGCGACGCCCCTCAACACCGCCGCTGCACCGTCAATGTCGGTCACCTGCACGATGATGAGGTCACGCAGTCGCTCAAGGAGATCTTCGACAAATCGGCGGGGGTCTTGCCCGGTCTGCACGACTCGGTCGACCGAGCGAATACCAGCTGCCGCATCGGCGGCGCCGATCGCGGTCACCACCTCGTCGAGGAGGTCATCGGGGGTGTACCCAAGCAAGCCGACCGCGCGGTCGTAGTCAACGTGGTTGCCCTCTGAACCCGCGATAAGCTGGTCGAGAATCGAGAGCGTATCGCGAGCTGATCCGCCACCGGCGCGAATGACGAGTGGCAGCACACCCTCGTCGACAGTAATGCCCTCCTCGGCGCAGAGACGCTGCACATATTCAAGAAGCGCAACAGGAGCGATGAGCCGGAACGGGTAATGATGGGTGCGCGAGCGAATCGTCCCGATAACTTTCTCGGGCTCGGTCGTCGCGAAGACAAACTTCACGTGCTCAGGTGGTTCTTCAACGATTTTCAGGAGCGCATTAAAACCCTCCTTGGTCACCATGTGGGCCTCGTCGATGATGAAAACTTTGTAACGGTCACGCACGGGGGCAAACACGGCTCGCTCTCGTAGATCACGCGCATCGTCAACGCCACCGTGGCTTGCAGCGTCGATCTCAATCACGTCGAGCGAACCGCCGCCGTCTCGGCTGAGCTCGACACAGCTCGGGCACACACCACACGGAGTATCGGTAGGCCCCTCAGCACAGTTCAGGCATCGGGCGAGCACGCGTGCAGAAGTCGTCTTACCGCAACCGCGTGGACCGCTAAAAAGATAGGCATGACCAACCTTGCCACCCCTCAGGGCGGTCATGAGGGGTTCGGTCACCTGAGACTGGCCGATCATCTCGGCAAAGGTTTCAGGTCGGTAACGTCTATACAGTGCTGTGGCCACGAACCCTATGGTACCGGCAGCCTCTGACACTCGCTGAAGTTGTTCGGCTCTCGCCCACGAAACGGTGCGGCTCCCCGGTTCACCACATCATCGTGTCGCGCTCAATACGATACGCCTCGATACCCTCAGCCTGTTCCAACGCCTCAGCGCAGGCAAACGAACAGGCCACGAGTGTCGAATCAAAGTCGATTTCACTCACCAAGAACCACGCCCGGTCTGTGGGCCAGAGCAGGTTCGGTGTTTGTGGCGAGGCATCGAAAAACCGGTGATCAACCCAGGGCGCACGCTCCTGCCACGAGGCGTCACCAAAGTCGCGAGTTGCGGCTTCGAAGCAGATGTAGTCGCGCCCCGGCAGGCGTAGCCTCGGCCCGCGCGCGATCTCCTCACCGAGCAACCCGTAATCATCGCTCTCGGGCGCCATGAGCGCTTCATAAGCGGCGTTGCTGAGCAGCGCAAACGCCGCTTCGTCTACCTCTTCAACGGCTTCGCCGGGTTCTTGGTATGCGACGAGCATCTCGGCCGATCCGCCGCTGACGAGACCGCCGTACCCCTCCCACACTGCAGCGATGCCAGCTTCGGGGGTCGCCGTAAAACGGGCGAGCACCTGCATCACCGAGCGAAAAAGAGGCTCGTCGAGTGACCCTATGCTCGGTTCACCGTAAGTCGGGTCGGCACTCTCCATGTCTCGCTCGACGACACCGCTCTCGTGAAGCAGCCGGGATGACTGTGTATCTGGCCGCATTGCGAGCCCGAAAGCTTGGGCGAAACTCGCCCATGAAACGCTTTCCTGTGCTGCGTTCTCGGTGGCGTATCGGGTGAAAGGGTGCATGATGCGCACGAGCGCCGCGTATCCCTCGGGCACCGTGCTTTCGAGCCCAGGAAAGCGCTCGTCAACGGCTTGTTCGAGCCATCGAGTATCTGTGAGATCTGCGAGCCACTCCAGGCGATCGGGCGGGTTCTGAGACCGTGTCATGGGCTCACATTACCCCGGTGAGCATGAGGCCACCAGCGCCACACACAGAAAAGACCCCTCACGCACCCACCAGAGCCCGGGTACCCTTGCTGCATTTCTGCCCTGGGGGAGTTAACCGAGGTAGTGCCACGTGAGGGGCATGATCTAGTCTAACTGATCTTTTTCTTCTTCGTGACCACCCGCAAACTGCGACTGGTAGAGCGTGTGGTATTCGCCACCCTTTGCAAGCAGCGACTCGTGGGTACCCTGCTCGACAATCTCGCCGTTTTTCATCATGAGAATGAGGTCAGCATCACGAATCGTCGACAGGCGGTGCGCAATCACAAACGAGGTGCGATCGGCGCGAAGTGCCTGCATCGCCTGCTGCACGAGCATCTCGGTTCGGGTATCGACTGACGACGTCGCCTCATCGAGAATGAGCAGTGATGGCTGAGCAATAAACGCGCGTGCAATCGTCAAGAGCTGCCGCTCGCCCGCCGAGAGCGACGAAGCGTTCTCGGAAAGCAGCGTGTCGTATCCCTCGGGAAGCTGGCGGACGAATCGATCAACCATCGTGGCCTGCGCAGCTTCAACGACTTCGTCATCGGTAGCATCAAGCCTGCCGTAGCGAATGTTCTCTCGAATCGTGCCATCGAAAAGCCAGGCATCCTGCAGCACCATGCCGACGTGGCTGCGCAGCTCTGCCCGTGAGACAGCGGTGATATCGACCCCGTCGATTGTGATGCGCCCGCCGTTGAGCTCGTAGAAACGCATCACCAGATTCACGAGCGTCGTTTTGCCCGCTCCCGTCGGCCCAACAATCGCGACCGTTTGCCCTGGTGACACCGAGAGCGAGAGGTCTTCGATGAGCGGAACCTCTGGCTCATACCGAAACGAGACATTTTCGAACACGACATTGCCGTGGGCGCGGGCTGGCAGTTCTTCGGTCGCTGCGTCGTTCTCTTCTTCTTCGGCGTCAAGCAGTTCGAACGTTCGCTCTGCGGAGGCCACGCCAGACTGCATCATGTTGGCGATGCCTGCCATGCTGCTGACCGGCTGCTGGAACTCACGAGAGTACTGAATGAACGCGGTCACATCACCAAGCGTCATCTGGGCATTCGTGACGCGGATCGCCCCCACGACAGCAATCAGCACGTACACGAAGTAGTTCACGAACATCATCGCCGGCATCATGGCGCCAGAGATGAACTGTGCCTTATATGAAGCGTCGAAAACGCGCTCATTACGCTCGTTGAACTCTTCTGACATCTCGGTGTTGCGGTTGTAGATGCGAATGAGCTCGTGACCAGTGAACGATTCTTCGATGTGACCGTTCATGTCGCCCGTGTGCTTCCACTGCGCAACGAACAGCTTTTGCGCCCGCACGCCGAGCACCCCGGCGATGATGGCCGACAGCGGCAGCGAGATGAGAGTGATGAGTGCAAGCTGCCACGAGACAACAAACATCATGGCGGTGATACCGATGAGGAGCAACAGATTTTCAATGAGCTGCGAGAAGCCCTGTTGAAGCGCCTGCTGGATGTTGTCAACATCGTTCGTAACGCGAGACAGCACATCGCCACGCTGACGTGTGTCGAAGTACTTGAGTGGGAGCTTGTTGAGCTTGTTCTCAATGTCTTGGCGCAGCTTGTACACGACGCGCATAACGAGGCCGTTGAGCAGGTAGCCCTGCATCCACATCAGCATTGCCGCGCCGAGATACAGCGCAAGCACGACGAGAATCAGCTGGCCAAGCTTTGCGAAGTCCATGCCAGCCGAGCCCCGAAAGCCATCCCAGATAACGTCGATCGCGGCACCGAGCACCTTGGGCGCAATGACCGTGAAAATAACCGACCCGATCACGAGCAGAACGATCACACCGAGCCTGGCCTTTTCGGGCCAGAGCAGCGCCATCATGCGCTTTGCTGAGGGCCAAAAGTGTTTTGCTTTTTTCGTGGGGCCGCCAAACTCCATTACATCGCCGCTCGGTGAATAATCGTCAGGCAGCTCAATAACTTCTTCGGGTTGCGCCTTCGCTGACGCATCTTTCTTTCGCATCATGATTCAACCGCTTCCAGCTGTGACTGCACGATTTCTTGGTACACAGCGTTCGTTTTCAAGAGTTCGGTGTGGGTTCCCTGCCCCACAATTTCACCGTCTTCGAGCACGATGATTTTGTCGGCTTCGGTAATCGTCGAGACCCGTTGAGCCACGATAATCGTGGTTGCACCCTTCGTTGCTTCTGGCAGAGCTGCCCTCAGCCTGGCATCGGTCGCAACGTCGAGCGCTGAGAATGAGTCATCAAAGAGGTACACCGTTGGCTGCGCCACGAGAGTCCTCGCGATCGAGAGGCGCTGCCGCTGGCCACCCGAAACATTCGTGCCACCCTGCGAGATACTTTCGTCTAGGCCGTCGGTCATCTCCCTCACAAAATCGGCCGCCTGCGCAGTTTCGAGCGCCGCCCAGAGCTCTTCGTCGGTTGCTTCTGCTCTACCGAACCTGAGGTTCGAACCGACAGTACCGGCGAAGAGGTACGGTTTTTGCGGCACGAGCGAGAAGGTCTCGGCAAGCTGTGCTTGAGTGAGGGCCTCAACGGGCACCCCATCGACACGAATCGTTCCCTGACTCGCGTCAAAGAGACGCAGCATGAGGCCGAGCAGCGTTGTTTTACCCGAGCCGGTCGAGCCAATGATCGCGGTGGTCTGGCGAGCCTCGGCGACGAAGTTCGCCCGTTTAATAACGTCGAGTTCGGCACCCGGAAACCCAAACGAGACGTCGTCGAACTCAATACGGCCTTGAGCTGGTGTTGCAACGCTCGGGGTCGTTTCGAAGCTCTGCGACGATTCGGTTTGTAAAAGCTCGTCGATGCGCTCAGAACACACCACGGCACGCGGAATCATCATCACCATAAAGACGCCCATCATGACGGCGGTGAGAATCATGATGAGGTACTGCATGAAGGCGGTCAGTGAGCCAACCTCAATGAGGCCGTCATTGACTCTAAACGCACCGAACCACAGCACCGCACCGGTGGCAGCGTGCAGCACGATCGTGATGACGGGAAACATGAGCACAAAGATGTTGCCAACCCGAACCGAAACCTGGGTGATGTCGGCGTTGGCCTTGCGATACCGCTCTGTTTCAAAGGGCTCTCGCACGAAAGCGCGCACGACACGGATCCCCATGATCTGCTCTCTGAGCACACCGTTGATGCGGTCAATCTTGTCTTGCATCGTACGAAACAGTGGCACGAGAAAAGAGACGAGCACGCTCACAATGGCCGCGAGGGCAATAACCGCGAGCCAGACGAGCCACGACAACCCGGCATCTTCTTGCAGCGCCATAATGACACCGCCAACCGCCATGATCGGGGCTGAAACCATAAAGTTCAAGGTCATGAGCGCGAGCATTTGCACCTGCTGCACATCATTGGTGCCCCTCGTGATGAGGGTGCCTGCACCAAAACTCGTCGCTTCGAGCGTTGAGAGATCAGTGACCTTACGGAACACGTCGCGGCGCAGGTCACGCCCAATGGCCATAGCGGTACGAGCACCAAAGTAGACGGCCGAGACCGCTGCTGCGACTTGCAACAGCGAACCGAGCAGCATGATGCCACCTGTGCTCCAGATAAAGCCGGTGTCGCCGACGGCAATGCCCTCATCAATAATGCGGGCATTGAGGTTCGGCAGCCACAGCGCGGCCAGTACTGACACGAGCTGAAGAACCACCGAAGCAAGAATAAATTTCCAATAGGGTTTGGCGTAGCGCAAAAGGATGGTCAGAAGAGCCAAAGGAATCCTTTGTATTAGCGGGTGAACAAAAGCAGAGTAACCAGAAAAACCTCAGTGTACGATCATCTCAAATTTCCTGATGACATACCACACTTTTCTGCTCTCAGCGCATCTTTTTCCGGGAACCCCTACCCCGACAGAACACTTTTCGACAAGCACTTCTAGCGGATCGAGGAGGTCGACGGGTAACGCTTAACCGTTCACACCCGTTCCTCGTGCCCCAAATCTAGACTGTCTTGTTGGTAACCACGTTTGGGTCTCTGCCACCCAACAAGCTGGATGCATGAACCCACCCTCACGCCCTGATCCATCACCCAGCCCAACCGTTGTTCGCTGCAACAGCCCAGCCGATTTTCTCGCTTCCCTCCCCGTCTTACTCGGCTATGTTCCTGAAAACAGCATCGTTCTCACACTATTTGAGGGTTCACAAGCCAAGAGTGCTGCTCGTTTCGATTTACCCCGAACCGATGTTCCTTTGGAATCCACGCAGCTTGATCGAGCCATGCTTGAGCTTCTTGAACAGCATACATGGGTCAGCGGTGCCGCTCTTGTCGTATATTGCTCCGATTCTTTCGCAAATCAACCGGGAGCGCCCCATGCGCTCCTCGCAATGTGGCTCGAAAGAGCGCTCGAAATGCACGGAACACCCGTGCGCGAGCTCGCCTGCATCGCAAGCGATGGCTGGGCCGTCTACCGTTCTCCAGCGGCAAACAATGGAGGCAGATCGCTCACTGAAATCGCACACTCAAGATTTGTGAGACGCAAGGGACTCAAGGGAGTTCCCGCCCCAGAACGGCTCAGGGAACTCGGCAGCCTACCTCGTCCGCAGCAGAAGCTTGCATCAGCCCTGAAGCAGGCATTGGGCCGGCACCAGGAAATGACACCAAGCACTCTTACGGTCGCGCACACGCAGGCAATGCTGCAACATTGCCACGATGCACTCTCAGCAGGCCTTAGCCCAGGCACCGCACAAGAAACGGCCTCATTTGTTCACGCATGCGCCGAACTCGAAACGTGGCTCACACCCGTTCTCCTCATTGCTGCAGGCGGTGTGGGTGAGTCGTTCACCGTCGACGATACTCTCGCACAAACCTTCCTTGAATTCATTCACAATGATGCGAAAACAACACGCCCAATGGTCACGAAACGCCTGAAACTCTTTTCGAGCGAACGACTCGAGCCGTCCCAGCTTCGCGCGACAGTACATACACTCACCGTGGTGGCAGCCCACACCCCTGATGCACTGCGCCCAGGAGTGCTCGCCCTAGCTGCCTGGGCCTGGTGGATGGGTGGCATGACAACCCCAGCAGTCACACTATTGCGCGAAGCTGCTGCGATCGACGCCAACCACGCGTCAGTCATCATTGTTCGAGAGCTGTGCGAATCTGGTCCTCCACTCTGGGCGTTTACTGACGAAACACGCTAAGCGACAAATGTACAAACAGGTTCCATTCATGAACTGCCGGAATAATAAGGTGGGTGAACATTGACCCACGTTTTCTTCGCTCTCAGGGGCGGTTGCATGAAGCGATTCTCTCGCTCGCTGCCTCTCAGCGCCCAGACACCATCTCGGTTACCCAGCTCGCTCGCGTTGCCGGGGTGCACCGCTCTACCGTGTACGAGCATGCCGAGTCTCCCGAGCAGCTCCTTAGGCAAGCGGTCACCGCCGAGCTCTCGCGCCTCCATGGTGACACCGAAACGATTGGGCAAGAGCCCTTCTCGCAGCATGATGCAATTATTGAGCTTCTCGACTACTTCGAGACACGAGAAGAGCTGTACCGCAGAATGAATGACAGTTCAGGGGTTGTCGTAACCGAGGCACTGTCTTCACATCTCGCTTCGGTACTAGTGTCACTGTGCAACGCTCAGATCATCTCGCTACCGGTCAACATGACCGAACTCGACGACGAAACGTTCACCCAAATCACTATTCGCGCACTTACCGATGCGCTCGTCAGGGTATTCTCACAGTGGCTTGCACTTCCAGCGCCCCGTGACATTGACCTTGCTCTCCAACTCACCGATTACGTTCTTCCCGCTTGGTGGAACAACCCCGAAGAGCAAGCTAGCTGAACGTTAGACTCATTCTCCTCGAATCGTTGCGTCACGGCGATGCACCAACGCCCTCAAGACAACCGCGACGAGAAACCCGATTAAGCCCCCCAGCGAGTTCGCAAGCACGTCTTCGACCGTGGCGAATCGAGCAGGCAACAAGAAGTACTGGGCTGTCTCAATCGCAATCGATGTGAGCGGCAAAAGCACAATAGCGACCCATTGCCTACCGGCAGGAAGGGCAAGAGTCACGCAGAACCCGAGTGGCACGAACATCACCACGTTCATAGTCCACTCAAGTTCTGTATAGCCGAACCACCCCGGCACACCGAAACTGTGCATCATATCGATTAGCGCTGCAATGTTGCTTTTTAAACCATGGTCTATTGGTTTCGGAGTGAGTGTCACGAGCGCAACAGCAGCACCATACATCACAAGCCCAAGCACGGCTAGCGAGATTCTGACACGGCTTTTTCTTGCTTTTTCTGGCACAGAGTAAGTCTATAAGGCCGCCTCAAGAGAAGCTGAGCGGCCATTTTTGGCCAATACACAGTGCAGAGGAATGCGCGAGAGGGTAGTCTTTCGATATGGGCAAGAACGATCAAGGCACACTCGGCAAGTTCCTCTTCGGCACCGCGACAGCGGTCGGCGCTAGCGTCGGCGCTTTGGCTCTATACGCCAAAAAGAATAACTTCCAAAGCCCGGTGTTCCTTGCAAAATACCTGGCAACGCCAAACTCGCTCGTTGGCCCGCTCTTTGCCCTCAGAAGACTTCGTCGGGCAGACAATCCGACCGAGACCCCGAAAAACCTTACGCCGCTTGACCGAGTCGTTGAGTGGCGCGGGACACACCAGGGCCTCAACCAAGTACTTCGGGAAACCGAGACGAATACATTCATGGTCGCCAAAGACGGTGTCGTGGTTCACGAATGGTGCCGAGACGGCTACACGGTAGCAACCCCACAGTCATCATGGTCGGTAGCAAAATCAGTCGTGAGCCTCATTACTGGTCAGCTCATTGGAGAAAAAAAGCTCACAGAAGACACCCGTCTTGTAGAAGTCATGCCCGAATATCAAACGGGTGGCCCCTTCGATTCAATCACGGTGGGGCACCTTCTCGACATGCGCTCAGGCATCGACCTTCCCGAGGAATATGTTGAATGGAAAGCATACTCGGGAGTGGGCGGCATGATGACCACGACCGATGTTGCGAACTACCTCATGCGTTCACGCAGCACCTTCGCGGTGCCTGGAACAGTTAGCGACTACCGTTCAGTCGACACACAGTTCCTTTCAATGGTCGTTGCCCGAGTAGAAGGTGAGCCCCTCGCAGATATCGTGCGCCGACGGCTCTGGGATCCGCTTGGAATGCTCGATGACGCAACCTGGAGTCTCGACGGTGACGACGGCCTCGAAAAGGGCTTCATGGGACTCAACGCGTCAACCAGAGATTTTCTCAAAATCGGCCTCCTCGTTGCAAACAAGGGCAAAGTCGGGCGCAAACAGGTCGTGCCTAAGGCGTGGATCGAACGCATTACCACGCCGGCCGGTCTCATCGAGACCGAAAACCATACGTGGGGCTATGCAGCACAGTGGTGGCACCCCACCGGGCACGAAGAGCACGAAGACATGACCGCTATTGGTGTCTACGGTCAATACATCTATGTGAACCACAAGCACAATGTCGTCATCGCGAAAAATAGCGACCACGGCGCAGAACAAGACGAACAGGCGCTCATTGCTGTGTTCAGAGAAATAGCTGCAAGCCTGTAGCACTCTCCTGATGACCGTTCACCAAGCCCACCTACCTCAGTGGGACACACTGCCCCACACAGTGGTGGCGTCGATGCTCAGAGCAATCGTGAACAGTTCTCAAGACGGCATTATCGTACTTGACCGTAACCGCGAAGCTATGCTCATGAATGAGCGGTTTGTCGAGATGTGGTCCCTGCCGCAAGAACTCACGGTTGAAGGCTCCGGTGCTGCTCGGCGTGAATACTTGTCGAGACTCGTTGAAGACCCCTCGGTCATACCGTTCTTGCATACGATTCCGCCAGACAACGACTCCCATACTCGTTCACAGTGCGTTTCGCTCACAAACGGCCTCACCATGGTAGGCATGAGCACGGCGGTTCTCGATGAGCGTGGCGAGTTTCACGGCCAACTCATCATTTATCGAGACAGAACCGACCTCAAGACGGCTGAAGACCAGCGTAACTTCTTCGAGTCGCATGACCCCGTCACTGGTCTCATGAACCGATCAGCTATGTTCGCAACCATCGAACACCGGCTTCGCAGTTCGGGTGAAAAAACTCCCTTCGCCCTCATCGTTATCGACTTTGATCGTTTCTCGAGGCTCAACGAACAGTTCGGTCACGCATTTGGTGACAGGGTACTGCACCACAGCGCAGAGACCATCTTGCGTATAGTTGGCAGCAAACGCCCAGCCTGTCGACATGGCGAAGATGAGTTCATGGTGCTCACCGAGTATTCGTCAGAACACTGGGTTCACGACCTTGCACAGGAGATTGTCGACGCGCTCTCAGAGGAAGTCCTTATCGATGGCGTTCCTATCACCGTGAGCGCCTCGGCGGGCCTCAGCTTTTACCCCCATGACGGCGACGGCGCAAACGACCTTGTCTCGGCAGCGATGCTCGCACTGCAGCAATCCAAAGAAACGTCGGGCGGGCGCGTCTCACGGTATTCACAAGCCTACGGAAGACTCGAGGAGGAGCGGAGGCAGTTTGAGCTACAACTCTCGCAGGCGGCAGAGGGTGAAGGGCTCGAACTCCTCTTCCAACCGGTCTACGACCTACGTCTGCATTCGCTCTCGGGCTGCGAGGCGCTCCTTCGTTGGCGTTCGCAAAAGCTCGGCCTCGTCTCTCCCTCGGTCTTCTTGCCATATGCCGAAGAGTCAGGACTCATCGTGCCCATCGGCGAGTGGGTACTGCGCAACGCTTGCGCCCAGGTGGCCAAGTGGAGCGACGATTCTTATGGGGCAGTACCAATCTCGGTCAATGTCTCTGCGAAACAAATCGTGGAGCCAGACTTCGCCGACACCGTAGCAAAGCTGCTCGAAGAGACCGGCTGCTCCCCGTTCTTGCTCAGTCTCGAACTGACCGAGACCTCGCTCATCGAAAACCTGGCTCAGGTTTCACACACCATTGACGCCATTCGAAGACTCGGCGTTAAAGTGTACATCGATGATTTTGGTACGGGGTATTCAGGACTCAGCTATCTCAAACACTTCAATGTCGATACCCTCAAAATCGACCAGTCGTTCACCCAGAGCATCGGCCAATCGAGGCAAGAAGACGCGCTCATGCAGGCGGCCATCTCAATGGCACACGCACTCGGTCTCAACGCACTAGCCGAAGGCGTCGAAACGCAAGAACAACTGCGCTTTCTCATGAACTCTGGCTGCGATCAAGCTCAGGGATTCTTCCTCAACCGCCCGATGAATGCTCAGCAGTTCACCGAACTCCTCACTGAGACCGACATTCGTTTTGATTGGGCAGCCGAGTCTTGAGCCGCACCATCACGGGCACCAAGGTGGCACTCGTCGGTCTCGGCGGAGCACTCGGCTCTCTCGCACGCGCCCTCATTACGATAAGCTTCGACGCGCACGAACCCGTTGCATTACTTGCCGTAAATCTCAGTGGTGCCCTGTTGCTCGGTATGCTCACGGCACTGCTCAAACCCCGGTTCTCGCCCGGCTCTGCCCACCTACAAGCGTTCTTCGGCGTGGGACTTCTGGGAGGGTTCACCTCGTACAGCGCGCTCTGTGTGCAAGCCATCGAAATTGGTGCTCACACGTCGCCATGGGCCTCCGTAGGCTACCTTGCTGCAACGCTCTGTGGCGGGCTTATCGCTTCGGGTGCAGGTCTCGCAGCCGGCACCATCATGACCGGTAAAGCAGACAAGTCATGAGCATCTGGGGCATCGCAGCCATCGCAGCCGCAGGAGGGGTCGGGGCCATCGCTCGATTTCTAGTCGACTCCTCGGTACCGGGCAAAAGCTCTACCCCGCTCGCACTACTCATTGTCAATCTCTCAGGTTCGTTCGCGATCGGCATTGTGCTCGGCCTTGCTCCCCTCCTGCCCGAAGGCCTCAGCCTTGTGCTCTCAGTCGGGTTTCTTGGCGGCTACACCACGTTCAGTACCGCGAGCCTCCGAACCTTCGAACTCATCAGCAAACGGCAGTGGTGGCCCGCGTTCATCACAGGTGTGGGACAGCTCGTCGCGGCAGTCTTTCTCACCCTCGGCGGGATGGCCATTGCCAGTCTCATTTCGTCCGCGGTCGGCTAACTGCGTTCCCTTCTCCTTTTACCGTAAAAGGCTCAGGGCCGGCTCTTCGTAAGAAGAAACCGGCCCTGAGCCTTTATGAGAGTTCGCGGTTACGCGAGACGTGCCTGAAGGTTCTCGTCGATCGTTGCGAGGAACTCTTCGGTGGTCTGCCACTGCTGATCTGCGCCAACCAACAGAGCGAGATCCTTGGTCATCTTGCCCGACTCAACGGTCTTGATGACGACGTCTTCGAGCGTGTTCGCAAAGTCGATGAGCTCCTGGTTCTCATCGAGCTTGCCGCGGTGAATGAGCCCACGGGTCCAAGCGAAGATCGAGGCGATCGGGTTCGTCGAGGTGGGCTTGCCCTGCTGGTGCTGGCGGTAGTGACGAGTCACCGTGCCGTGAGCTGCCTCTGCCTCAACGGTCTGGCCGTCTGGCGTCATCAGAACCGAGGTCATGAGGCCGAGCGAGCCAAAGCCCTGTGCGACGGTGTCTGACTGCACGTCTCCGTCATAGTTCTTGCAAGCCCAAACGTAGCCGCCCTCCCACTTCATAGCCGATGCGACCATGTCGTCAATGAGGCGGTGTTCGTAGGTCAGACCGAGCGCGTCGAACTGCTCCTTGAATTCGAGGTCGTAGACCTCCTGGAAGATGTCCTTGAACTGGCCATCGTACGCCTTGAGGATCGTGTTCTTCGTTGAGAGGTACACGGGGTACTGGCGTGAAAGACCGTATTTGAACGATGCGCGCGCAAAGTCACGAATCGAGTCGTTGAAGTTGTACTGGCCCTGAATGATGCCGCCACCCTCAGGGATGGTCACGACGTCAAACTTCTGCGCCTCCGAGCCATCGGCGGGCTCGTAGGTGATCGTTACCTTGCCAGCGCCGGCCTTGAAGTCGGTTGCCTTGTACTGGTCGCCGTGAGCGTGGCGGCCGATGATGATGGGCTTGTTCCAGCCGGGAACAAGGCGGGGAATGTTCGAGATGATGATGGGCTCACGGAACACAACGCCACCGAGAATGTTACGGATGGTGCCGTTCGGGCTCTTCCACATCTGCTTGAGGCCAAACTCTTCAACGCGAGCCTCGTCTGGGGTGATCGTTGCGCACTTCACGCCGACACCATGCTTCTTGATAGCGTTCGCCGCGTCAATGGTGACCTGGTCATTGGTCTCATCGCGGTGCTCGATACCGAGGTCGTAGTAATCGAGGTTGATATCGAGGTAAGGGTGAATAAGGCGGTCTTTAATGAACTGCCAAATGATGCGGGTCATCTCGTCGCCGTCAAGCTCGACTACGGTTCCCTTTACTGTGATCTTCGACACGTTTTCTCCGTCT
Source organism: Leucobacter chinensis (assembly GCF_019049105.1). GTDB lineage: Bacteria > Actinomycetota > Actinomycetes > Actinomycetales > Microbacteriaceae > Leucobacter_A > Leucobacter_A chinensis. The sequence continues at coordinate 90,098 of NZ_JAHQZR010000008.1, read as the reverse complement.
CTGCTGTGGCTTTTCGCGCTCAATCCGTGGCAGCACAGCCCACGGGCACACTCTCGTACAGCATCTTACCCGAAACCCAAAGGTATCTCGACATCAAGATAACTCAGCTGCACCAGAACCTCTGGAATTGTCACGATTTAGTGTCATCTCGGTTGCACAATTCGAGATGCACGCTAGCCTGTAATCATGAGTGACTACAAGATCGAGGAACTGTCTGCAGCGACCATCGTTGCTGTCAACAAGCTCGGCCTGAAACCGGGTCAAGAACAGTTTGTGAGCCCCGTGTCATACGCAGCGGTTGCCGCTGTGACGACGCCCGAATCGGCATGGCAACGAGTTGTGCTCGATGGCGACCGAGTGGTCGGCTTCATTCACGGCCATTTTGATGACGAGGCGAGCGAAGACCACTTCAAGGCTGCACTGTGGCGCATTAACGTTGACGCCACGGTACAGGGCGAGGGCGTTGGTACCTTTGCGGTGAATGCCCTTCTCGATGAGGCCCGCAAGCGCGGCCTCGACCGGGTCACCGTCATTTACGAACCGGGCGATGCAGGCCCCGAACAATTCTTCTTGAACGTAGGCTTCGCCCCCATCGGCGAAACCCAATACGGCGAGACGATCGGCGCGTTCACGCTCTAAACCTTTACCACCCGCTTTTCTGGCGGCGCCGCGAAGCACTCCGCTTGCGGCGCCGCCATCATTATGTTCACAGGGGGCACTTCATGGCTCGTGCTCGTTCATCGTCATCAGGCGTGTTCGTCAGTCTCGCTGCCTCATTTGCTTTCGGCGCCATCTACTTTCTCACTCCCTACCTCACCCCGCTCGGCGGCCTGCAGGTGTGGGGTATTCGTCTGCTCGTCACCGCTCCGATCATCTGGCTCATTCTGCGGCTCTCGCGGCAAATCTCATTGTTCACTGACATCGCCAAACGGTTCGTCGAGCGCCCCATCCTCGTTCTCGGCGTGCTCGCGTGCGGCACGCTCGTCTCACTACAGCTTTGGTTATTTTCTTGGGCTCCACTCAACGGTCGAGGGCTGCAGGTTGCGCTTGGTTATTTTCTCCTGCCCCTCGTTCTCGTGATTGTAGGACGGTTTCTCTACCGAGATTCGCTCTCGTGGTGGCACTGGCTCGCGACGGCAGTGGCCGCGGCCGGTGTCGGTTTCGAGATTGTGCGCGTTGGCGGCTTCTCCTGGGAAACCCTGACCGTATGCCTTGGTTACCCGCTCTACTTCGTGCTTCGCCGCGGCCTCGGTACAGCAAATACCGGAGGGCTACTCTGGGAACTGCTACTCGTCATGCCCGTAGGCGTGTGGATCGTCGCCGATGAGCTCGCTCGCGGCGACGCCTTCCGTGAAAACCCCTTGCTGTGGATCACCGCCCCGCTCGTCAGTGCCCTCGCTGCGATTGCTCTGTGGCTCTATATTCTTGCTTCGAAGCTCCTGTCGATCAGCCTCTTTGGGCTGCTGAGCTATGTTGAGCCAGCACTCCTCGTCGTCGCAGCGATGCTCATTGGCGAGCGCATCGCACCAGGTGAGTTCATCACCTACGGTGCGATCTGGAGCGCCGTGCTCATCCTGCTCGTCGGCGGGGTCGTCGAGATGCTACGCAACCGCCGCTAGCGCTCAGTCATACCGGCGGCAGCCTCGAGCACGAGCAGAGCTGCGAGCCGTACCGTGCGACCATCGGCCGAGTCAGCCTCGGCGTCAACCTCAGCGATATCGATGGAGCGCACCTGGCGATGCCTCGCAGAGATGCGCGCGGCCTGGCGCAGCTCGTAGGCCGAAAGCCCGCCGGGAATCGAGGCGGGGCAAGCAGGTACGACCGAGCGGTCACACACATCAACGTCGAGGTCGACGTGAATCGGGCCACCGGCCGCCCCCGCGATCTTGAGCGCCTCGGCCATCACGTCGGCCATGCTGCGCTCGTGAAGTTCATCTCGGTGAATGACCGTGATGCCCTTGCGTTCGGCGTAGTCACGGTACGGGGCAGAGTTTGCAAAGTCGGCAATACCGATCTGCACAATTCGCGAGGGGTCGAAACCGTGCTCTTCGATGAGGCGGCGAATCGGCGACCCGTTGCTTCGCCCTTCCCGAAGGTCGTGGTGGGCGTCGAGGGTAATGATGCCGGCGGTGCTGACGTTCTCGCCCGCAACACCGAGTGCAACTGGAACGGTGAGAGCGTTATCGCCGCCGATGGCGAGCACGAGGCCCGAGAATTCGGCAATCTGCGAGAGGTAGCGGGCCGCAAGGGCTTCATCAAGGTCGGGCTCATCGACATCACCGGCGTCGGCAATCGTGAGCTCGTCGGTGAGCACCGTCTGGCGCTCTGAACCGTCACTCGCGACAAAGTGCGTCGAGTACCGTTTCAGGGCTTCGCGCACCGCCTCTGGCGTGACCCCGGCGTTAGTGGCCGAGAGCGAGGTGCGCCAGGTGGGCACCCCGACGATGGTCATATCGGCACCGTTCTCGGTGTCGAGGGGGGCAAAGGCGCCCGCCCTGGGCCAAAGGGGATCGTGACTCAAACGCGGCTGTGACATGGTTCGAAGACTAGCATCACGCTGTGTCGTTTTGCGAGGGCATTTGTAGGCTTGTCTGGCATTACAGACATAATTCGGTGCTCGGCCCTCGAAAGAAGAGACCATTTCATGTTGTGATCGGTTCATGACACAGCACATTCTTTTGGGCGATGCCCCCCTCCAGATTTCTGACGTTGTCGCGGTAGCCCGCCACGGAGCAGCAGTGGCGCTCTCTGATCGCGCGGTCGAACGTGTGAACCGCAGCCGCAAGGTCGTCGAATCACTCGCGGGCGACACCAACCCCCACTACGGTATTTCAACCGGCTTCGGTGCACTCGCGAACGTGCAAATTCCGGCCGAGAAGCGCCGCCAGCTGCAACGTAGCCTCGTGCGCTCTCACGCTGCAGGATCGGGCGCTGAGGTAGAGCGAGAGGTCGTTCGCGCTCTCATGCTCCTGCGCCTCAACACACTCGCCTCGGGTCATACCGGGGCGAGGCTCGAGACCGCCCAGGCCTACGTCGACGTACTCAACGCCGGGATCACCCCTGTCGTTCACGAGTACGGCTCGCTCGGCTGTTCAGGCGATCTCTCACCGCTCGCGCACTGTGCCCTCACGATCATGGGCGAGGGCAACGCACGCGACGAGCATGGCGAGCTGCACCCCTCGGGTGAGCTGCTCGCAAAGCACGGCATCACCCCGATCGTGCTCGAAGAAAAAGAGGGCCTCGCCCTCATCAACGGGACCGACGGCATGCTCGGCATGCTCTGCCTCGCGCTCACCGATATCGCGGCACTCACTCGCGTTGCCGATATCGCCGCGGCGGCAAGCGTCGAGGGGCTGCGCGGGACCGATGCGGTGTTCGCACCCGAGCTTCATGTGATCCGCCCTCATGAGGGGCAGGGCAACTCGGCCGCGAATATGCACCGCATTCTCGAGCAGTCGTCACTCATCTCGCGCGCTCAGGAGGGCTCGTTCAGCCGCGTGCAAGACGCCTACTCGCTGCGCTGCTCACCACAGGTGCACGGCGCAGTTCGCGACACGGCAGCTCACGCGAGCCGTGTCGCCGAGACCGAGCTGCGCTCGGCGGTCGACAACCCCGTCGTGCTCGACGACGGCCGCGTCGAGTCGAACGGCAACTTTCACGGCGCACCGGTCGGGTATGTGCTCGACTTTCTCGCGATTGCCGTGGCCGACCTCGCGAGCATCTCTGAGCGCCGCACCGACCGCTTCCTCGATGTCGCGCGCAACCACGGCTTGCCACCCTTCCTTGCGGCCGACCCGGGCCTCGATTCCGGCCTCATGATTGCCCAGTACACCGCAGCCGGCATCGTCTCTGAGCTCAAGCGCCTCGCCGTTCCCGCGTCGGTCGATTCGATTCCCTCTTCGGCCATGCAAGAAGACCACGTCTCGATGGGCTGGTCGGCAGCCAGGAAACTGCGCAAGGCCGTTGACGGTCTGAGCCGAGTGCTCTCGATCGAGCTGCTCGCTTCGACCCGAGCCCTTGATTTCAGGGCACGGCCCAATGAAGCCGACGGAGCAGTTGCGGGTACCCCGGGCCCTGCGACCGCGGCTCTGCACAGCCTCTTTCGAAGCGTCATTGCCGCTCCCGACACCGACGGTTTCCTCTCGCCAGACATCGACAGCGCGCACACGCTCGTCGTCACCGGCAAGGTTCTTGAGACCGTTGAGAGCGTCACGGGCGACCTTCGCTAAGCGTCTGCAATACCAGACATTAACGTCGTAAGCACCGAGTAAGATCGCCGTATGACCAAGCCGCAGCCAAAGGTACCCGCCTCTGACCAGACTCTGCGCATTCTGCTCTTACTCGCCAGGTCTCGGGGTCCCTTGCCAGCAAGCGTCATCGCAGCGCAGCTCGGGATACCCAGGTCGACGACGTACCACCTTCTTGCGACGCTCCTTGAGCACGACTTCGTCATGCATTTGCCTGAGGAGCGTCGCTACGGTCTTGGTATCGCCGCGGTCGAGCTCAGCTCGGCCTACGGTCGTCAGGAGCCACTCGCGAGGCTCGGGAGACCACTCGTCGCGACCCTCGTTGAGCGGCTGGGTATGAGCGGGCACCTCGCGGTTCCGCTCGGCCGCGACGTGCTGTACATCATCGAAGAGCGCTACCCCGGCACGCCCTCCCTCGTGACCGACGTCAATGTTCGCCTGCCGATGCCTGCGACAGCGAGCGGCAGAGCGATCCTCTCGCAACTACCCAAAGCTCAGGCTCGCGCACTCTTTCCGAACGCCGAATCATTCGTTTCAGCTCACACCCGCGAATATCCCATCACGAAGTACTCAGAGTTGCGCAGCGTGCTCGACGAGACGGTGACGAGGGGCTACGCCGTTGAACGCGGATCGATCACCGAAGGTATCTCGTCGGTCGCCGCATCGGTCGTCGACCACAGGGGGTGGCCCATCGCAGCGGTCGCGGTGACGTTTGCCGATCGCGACCACGGCACCGACGAGTACCCCCGTCTCGCTGCAGAGGTCATCGAAACGGCGGCGACCCTCTCGGCCCGAATACACGGTCGCACCCCCGCCGCACAGCCCGTTACTGACTGAGCGGCTTCAGCGTGACGCTACCAATGGAGACGTCAATCTCGATGCGGTTGTTCGAGGCCGAATCCTCGTGCAGCAGGTTGCTCACGTTACCGGCCGCCACGTCGCTCATCGTCGCGTAGCGAGCATCGGGGAGCGCGAGGTCAAGGCTTCCCGCGCTCACCTCGATCTCTACCTCTCGGGGCGCCTGGCCGGTGAACTGGCCCTGGGCCGTGCCCGCGGCAATATCGAGTGATGCCTCGATGACGCCTTCGACATCAAAGTCGATGTTTCCTGCACCGAGCGTCGCATCGAATCGACGCGCTCCGCCCTGCACCCATGCGTTGCCGGCGCTCACGTCAATCTCGAGCTCGACGAACGAACCGTTCACGGTGAGGTCGCCCGCACCGAGCATCACTTCGGCGTCGAGCGTTCCATCAAGCTCGCTCGGCAAGGTCAAGGTGAGCTCTGTCGAAGGCTTGGCACAGCCAAAGAGGCACACAAAGGGGTCTAAGAAAGAGCGCTCGTGCGCAACCTCGAGGGTGTCGCCGTAGCGCTCGAGACGCCAGTTTGCTTCTTCGCGACCGTGCACGTCGAGCGTGGCTTCGGCCACGGGACCGAACTCAATGGTCATCTCGGCCGCTGCCGCATCAAGGTATAACTCGCGGATGCCGTCGGATGCCATAAACGCCGTCTGCTCACCCGTCGTGCTGCTCCCTTCATAGGTAACAAAGAGCGAGGTGATAGCCGTTGTCGCAATGAGAAGCAACACGATAAGGCCGCCGAAGGCCGCCATCACGATCGAGATGGTCTGTGAGACTCCCGAGGGTCTGGTCTCCTGCGTCATGACTGGTGTCCTATCTGTGAGCTAGCACCGCGGTGCGGCAAGCCAACAATTTCAATGTGGGCGATGGCTGCAAGCACGCGACGGTTTCCCGACTCGTCGGCCGACAGCCCCAGCTTCTGGAAAATCGCGGTGATGTGCTTTTCAATGCTCGCCTCAGAAAGAAAGAGCTGCGCAGCGATCGCTTGGTTCGACTTGCCCTCGGCAAGTGCCGCGAGAACCGCTCGCTCACGCTCGCTGAGATGCTGCAGACGCGCGTCACGGTGATTACGGTTCAGCAACTGGGCAACAACCTCGGGGTCGAGCACGTCTCTCCCTAACGCAATGCGCTCAATCGCGTCGACAAAGTCGCTCATGTCGGCGACACGATCTTTGAGCAGGTAACCGAACCCACCACCGGGGGCACTAATGAGATCGCTCGCATAGCGCTCCTCAACGTACTGCGAAAGAACCAGAATGGGCAGGTCGGGAGTGTTCCTGCGCAGTTCGAGCGCCGCGCGAATACCCTCATCGGTGAACGTCGGCGGCATTCGAACGTCAAGAATGCACAGCTCTGGATCGAGGCGTGAAACGTGCTCCATGAGCTCGGCTGCGTCGGGAAGCGCGGCAACGACCTCGTGCCCGACGTGTTCAAGTAACCGTACGAGTCCCTCGCGCAGCAAGACCGAATCTTCACAGATTATGATGCGCATGGAACGCTCACCTCGATTGTTGTCGGGCCTCCGCCGGGGCTTTCAATGCGGGTGGATCCCCCCGCAGCGGTAATACGGTTCATGATGCCATCGAGGCCCCCGCCCGGCTGCACCGTGGCTCCGCCTACCCCGTTGTCTTCAACCCGGGCCCAGAGGTACGGAACCCCGGTCTCGGTGGCACGTACCCGCAGGGTCACGCGCGTCTCACCTGCCAGCGAGTGCTTCGCTGCGTTCGTGAGCGCCTCGGCAACTGCAAAGTACACCGCGGTTTGCGCTTCTCGCGATATGACCGAGCCTTCGATGCGCGAGTCGAGAAAGACCGGAATGTGTGACCTCGCGGCGAGTGCCGAGAGCGCCGCGTCAAGCCCACGGTCATCGAGCACAGAGGCGTGAATGCCACGAGCCAGCTGACGCAGTTCGGTGACCGCGGCCTTCGTCGAAGTGTGTGCCTCGTCGATGAGTTGCTTGGCCGCGTCTGGGTTCGATTCGATCGTGTCTTTGGCGAGCCCAAGGGTCATGCCGATCGACACGAGGCGCGGCTGCACCCCGTCGTGAAGGTCGCGCTCAATGCGGGTACGTTCTACGTCGGCCGCACGCATTGCTCCCTCGCGCTGCTGCTCGGTGCTGCGCACCTGATCGCGCAACAGCGCTTCGTTCGCACCACCGTCAATGATCGCGATGCTCACCGTGCGATGCAGCAGCCCAACAAGGACGATGCCCACGATCGAGAAGCAAATCGAGCCGACCATGATGCCCCAGTGATTCGGCACGTTCACCGGGATGCCAAAGACCCTGGCCTCGGCCGCCGGGAAGTTCAAGAGCTGACGCACGATTTCTTGAAGCAGCAACAGCCCGACGAGGCCAAGGATGCTGCCGATGGTCAGGTTTGCGAGCGCACGCCACATTCTGCCGTTGATCGACTGACGCCACAGCATTTTGAGATACTCACCGAAGCCCGGCTCCCGTTGCTCGGCAAAGGTGAGATCGGTGACGTTCATTCGGTAGAGGCCCGCTACCCTGCGCGTCTCAAACCAAGCGGCACCGAAGAGGCCGTAGACCACGCCAACTAGGATGAAGAGACCAATGCCTAAGATCGGCACGAGCCCGATGCCCGTCGCGAGCATGGTGAAGAGCACCGTCACAGCGGTCGTGCCGACGACACCGAGGCTTGCGAGGTGGAGCAACCCGGTAAACAATTTGAGCGGGCGGCGCTGCGCCTCATCTCGGGAACCTGTCATCATGCCACTCACGCTACGCGAGCCTTACGCAGGAGAACACCCCGCCACCCCGCATGAAGGTTCTGGCTTTCCAGAAAAAGCCTGGGCCCCGCAAAGCGCGAGGCCCAGGCCCGGTGTTGTGCTCTGGCTAGGCCAGGCCCGGAATAGCACCGCTCACGAGCGCTCCCCTGCGCCACACTGCGGCGGTCAGGGGCATGCCCGGGCGGTAAGCAAGGTGAGTAATCGATGGAGCGTCGAGCAGTTGCATGTCGGCCCGGGCACCGACCCCGAGCGAGCCGACGCGCGGCTGGCGTGTACCGCGCGCGTCGATCCACCCGTCTTCGTGCATGCCGAGCGCGATAGCGCCGCCAAGGGTTGCCGCTTCAACAGCCTCGCGGATCGTCAGCCGCATCTGCAGTACGGCAGTCGCGACGCAAAAGCCGATCGACTGCGTGAACGAGGTGCCGGGGTTGCAGTTCGACGCAATCGCGAGCCGCGCCCCCGCGTCAACGAGAGCCCGCGCTGGGGCGAGCGGCATGCGCGTCGAGAGGTCGCAGGCGGGCAGCACCGTCGCGACCGTGCCGCGGGCGCCACCCTGCCAGGAAGCGGCGAGCGCCGCAATGTCGTCGTCGGTGAGAAAGCCGAGGTGATCGACGCTGAGGGCCCCGTACTCGACCGCGAGACGCGCGCCGGGACCATGCCCGAGCTGATTGCCGTGCACGCGAGTCTGAAGGCCAGCGTTGCCTGCACTCTCAAGAATGCGACGCGTCTCGGCTTCGTTGAAGGCACCCGTCTCGCAGAACACGTCGACGGCGCTCACGTACGGAGCCACGGCGTGCAGCATCTCGCCCGTCACGAGGTCGACATACTCGGCCGGGTCTGAGCCCTCTGGCACAACGTGCGCCCCGAGAAAGGTCACCGCGTCGACGTGACGCGCGGCGATCTTGGCGGCTCGCACCTCGTCGGCGATCGTAAGCCCGTAGCCGGTTTTGGTCTCAAGAACCGTGGTGCCCTGTTTGAGCGCCTCGTGCGAAAGGTGCGCGAGATTCGCCTCGAGCTCAGCCTCGCTCGCCGCCCGCGTAGCATTCACCGTATGGTTAATGCCGCCGGCGGCATAGGCCTCGCCGGCCATGCGCGCCTCGAACTCTGCCGTGCGGTCGCCCGCAAACACCATGTGCGTGTGCGAGTCAACCCAGCCGGGCAGCAAGGCCCGCCCACCCACGTCAACTCGCTCGTCGGCGGCGGGCGCTTGGGAGGCAGAGCCAACCCAGGCGACACGCTCTTCGTCAATCACCAGCGCGGCATCATTCAGCCGGCCCCCGTGCTCGGGGTCGTTCGTCGTGAGCTCGGCAATGCCGGTAATGAGGGTCGCCATGGCGTTAGGCTACCCCACCGTTCGCGGCACGTGCCGACTCGCCGCCATCGCGCACCGTTGGCGTCACAGGAATGCGCACGCCGCGCTCGGCTGCAACATCGACTGCGCGCTGGTAACCCGCGTCAACGTGGCGAATGACGCCCATTCCGGGATCGTTGGTGAGCAGGCGCTCAAGCTTCTCGGCAGCGAGCGGAGTACCGTCGGCAACCGACACCTGACCCGAGTGGATCGAACGGCCGATACCCACGCCACCGCCGTGGTGCAGCGACACCCAGGTCGCGCCCGACGAACTCGCGGTCAGGGCGTTCAGCAGCGGCCAGTCGGCAATCGCGTCAGAACCGTCAACCATCGATTCGGTCTCGCGGTATGGCGAGGCCACCGAACCCGAGTCGAGGTGGTCGCGACCAATGACGATCGGGGCCGAAATCTTGCCCTCGGCAACGAGCTCATTGAAGCGCACGGCAGCGCGGGCGCGCTCGCCGTAACCAAGCCAGCAGATGCGCGCGGGGAGGCCTTCGAACTCGACGCGGTCTTGGGCGGCCCTGATCCACCGCTTCAAGTGTTCGTTCTCGGGGAACAGCTCGAGAATCGCCTCGTCGGTCACGCGAATATCTTCGGGGTCACCCGAGAGTGCAGCCCAGCGGAACGGCCCAAGCCCCTCACAGAACAGCGGGCGAATGTACGCCGGAACGAATCCCGGAAACTCGAAAGCGCGGTCGTAGCCACCCTTTCGGGCCTCGTCACGAATCGAGTTGCCGTAGTCGAACACCTCGGCGCCAGCGTCTTGAAACTCAACCATCGCCTTCACGTGCGCGGCCATCGCAGCCTGCGCGTCGAGCGTGAACTGCTCAGGCTCGTCGGCGGCGCGCTGCTGCCACTCGTCGAGCGAGTAGCCGATGGGCAGATATGACAGCGGATCGTGCGCGCTCGTCTGATCGGTCACGATATCGACCGTGATCTCGCCCGCCTTGTGGCGACGCAGGATCTCGGGGAACACCTCTGCGGCGTTGCCCACGAGCCCGACCGACCAGCCACGCTTCTCGTCTTTCGCCTGCTGCACCTTGGCGAGTGCCTCGTCAAGATCGGTAACGACCTCGTCAAGGTAGCGCTTGCCGACGCGGCGGCGCATACGTGCTTCGTCGACGTCGACGATGAGGCAGGCTCCGTCGTTGAGGGTGACCGCGAGTGGCTGCGCGCCACCCATGCCGCCACAACCGCCCGTGAGGGTGAGGGTTCCCGCGAGCGTGCCGTCGTAGAGCTTGCGGCCGATCGCAGCGAACGTCTCAAACGTGCCCTGCAGAATGCCCTGCGTGCCAATGTAGATCCACGAGCCGGCCGTCATCTGGCCGTACATCATGAGGCCCTCGGCCTCGAGCTTGCGAAACTCGGGCCACGTTGCCCAGTCGCCCACGAGGTTTGAGTTGGCGATGAGCACGCGCGGCGCCCACACGTTCGTGCGGAACACGCCGACCGGCTTGCCCGACTGCACGAGCAGCGTCTCGTCGTCTTCGAGGTCGCGCAGGGTGTCGACGATCGCGTCGTACGCCTCCCAGCTGCGTGCCGCACGACCGGTGCCGCCGTACACGACGAGGTCGTCGGGGCGCTCGGCAACCTCGGGGTCGAGGTTGTTCATGAGCATGCGAAGCGGCGCCTCGGTTTGCCAGCTTTTCGCAGAGATTTCGGTGCCGCGGGGGGCTCGTACGGGGCGTGCGCCTGGAAGTGCCATGGTCGTGTCCTTTCGCAAACAACAACGTTTGCCTCTATCTCAGCGTGTTGAGGCGGTGCGTTCAACGGGGGTTTGGGCGGTCGTGTCTGGGATTGCAGACTTGTGGGTTCGGGCGTGGGTGCGGGTGCGGGTGCGGGTGCGGTCGATGTCGGGGCCAGGGTGCCGGCTTCGGCTTCGGCTTCGGAGCGAGTTTCTAGCGGATCTCGGGCCGCGATCCGCACTTCACGCGAGTCTGCAGCCCGAAATCGCGTTTACTTGACGAAAAGCAGGGTGTTTTGGCGCAAACACCCTGCTTTTCGTCAAACCACGGCAAATTTCACAAACACGAGGGTCTACACACGTTCAAAGACACGTTTCGCCGCCCTCACGAGGGCCCGGCCGCAGAAAAGCCATTCCTCAACGGGTGCCGCCCGCACCATGAGCAGGAACGGGCTACGCCCGTGCCCCTTTCCCCGAAGAGGCCCTCTGCCAGCCACACTCAGCATCAGCCAGGCTCGACCAAACGCCAGCCGCGCGCGCAACAGCCTCTGCGCACAACAGCCTCTGCGCACAACAGCCTCTGCGCACAACAGCCGCAGCACGCAACAACCCTCGAACGCAGCGACCCCGCACGCAACAGTCCCGCGCCCCCTACAGCCGCAGCCCCGCAGCAACCTCGCCGAGCGCCTCCATCACCGCGGCGAAGGCCGGGTGATCCTCGCTCGCCTCGCGGCGTGCAACGAAGATCTCGCGGCGGGGTGAGCTGGGCAGATCCACGAGTCTCACGCGGCCGGTGTAGTGGCGCACCGAGAGCCCGTTCACGAGCGCAACCGCGTTGCCCGCCTCGACGAGGCGCAGGTGGGCCTGAATGTCGGCGGTTTCGTAGCGCAGGTCGGGTTCGAAGCCGGCCGAGCGGCAGGCCTGCAGCGCCCAGTGGCGGGAGGCAGAGCCCTCGGGCTCCATGACCCAGGGCACGCCGGCGGCGTCGGCGACCGAGCGCACGCCTGCGAAGCGCTCGGGGTGCACCTCTGGCACGGCGAGCATGATGGCGTCGCTGCCGAGCACGCTGCGGCCGAGACCCTCGTGGTGCGGGGCGGCATGGCCCGGGTATTGCTCGGCGACCACGACGTCGAAGCCGCGAGCCCAGGTCTCGTAGAGGGCAGTTTCGGGCTCGTGCTGCACGACCTCGACGCGCAGGCCGGGGTGTGTTTCGGCGAGCGCGGTGAGGGCCTTCGGCATGAGCGAGATCATGGCCGACTGGAAGACGGCGACGCGAATGGTTCCGGTAAGCTCGTCGCGGCCGCGCTGCAGCGACGCCTCGACACGCTCGAGTTGTTGAAAGAGTGCCTCGCTCTCGGCGACGAGGCGCTCGCCCGCGGGGGTGAGTTCGAGGCCGCGACCCACCCGACGCAGCAGGGTGCGGCCCGTTTCGCGCTCGAGCTGGGCGAGCTGCTGCGAGACGCCCGAGGCGCTGTACGAGAGCACATCGGCAACTTCGCTGATGGTGCCGCGAATCGAAAATTCGCGCAGCAGCCTCAGTCGCTGCATATCAAGCACGATGCCTCCCGAACTTTATTAAGCATTACTTCATCTTATCGTGCATGTTTCGTAACTTTTCATTACGGGTCACTCCGTGCACACTGGACACAGTTACCCGTCTGCTTCGTAAAAGGAGTTGCCATGAGCACTGATGCTCTTTCGACGGCCTCGGCCGCAACCGTTCACCCGAGTGATCTCGGCCAAGAGGCGATCGCCCTCGCACGCACCTGGCTTGAGGAGGCCTCGCACTACCCCGTTGACCCCGCCGCTGAGCGCCTCGCGGGCGTGCTGCGCGACCCCAACGGGCTCGACTTCACCGTGGGCTTCGTCGATGGCGTCGTGCGCCCCGAAGACACGAAGGCAGCTGCCAAGAAGCTCAGCGAACTCACCGCGCTTACCCCGGCGTTCCTGCCCACCCACCTGCGCGGAGCCATCGGCCTCGGCGGCACCTTCGCAAAGCCCCTTCCCGGCATCGTCGTTCCGATCGCCCGCAAAGTCCTACGCGAGATGGTGAGCCACCTCATCATTGACGCGAGCGATGCCAAGCTCGGTCGGGCGATCTCGCAAATCAAACGCGATGGCGTACGGCTCAATATCAACTTGTTGGGCGAAGCGATCCTCGGCGAGAAAGAAGCGGCCAAGCGACTCGCCGGCACCCATGCTCTGCTCGAGCGGGCAGACGTCGACTATGTCTCGATCAAGACCTCGTCGGTCATGGCGCCGCACAACCACTGGGCCTACGACGAGGCGGTCGAGAACGTGATCGAGCATCTCGTTCCGCTGTTCCGCAAGGCCGCACAGGCCACGCCGCAAAAGTTCATCAACCTCGACATGGAAGAGTACAAAGACCTAGGGCTCACGCTCGACGTGTTCACCCAGTTGCTCGACCGCGAGGAGTTCTTGAACCTCGAGGCTGGCATCGTGTTGCAGGCCTACCTGCCCGACGCGCTCGGGGCGATGGTGCGCCTGCAGGAGTGGTCGGCGAAGCGCGTGGCTCGTGGCGGCGCCCCCATCAAGGTGCGCGTGGTCAAGGGTGCGAACCTGCCGATGGAGCAGGTCGCAGCCCTCATGCACGGCTGGCCGCTCGCAACGTGGGGGTCGAAGCAGGAGAGCGACACGAGCTACAAGGCCGTACTGAACTACGCGCTCACCCCCGAGCACGTCAAGAACGTGCGCATCGGCGTCGCCGGCCACAACCTCTTCGACATTGCGCTCGCCTGGCTGCTCGCGAAGCACCGTGGGGCCGCTGGCGGGCTCGAGGTCGAGATGCTCCTGGGCATGGCGACCGGGCAGGCCGAGGCCGTGCGCAAGGATGTTGGATCGCTGCTGCTCTACACCCCGGTCGTTCACCCCGCAGAGTTTGACGTCGCAATCGCCTACCTCATTCGTCGTCTCGAAGAGGGCGCGAGCCAAGAAAACTTCATGTCGGCCGTGTTCGAGCTGCACGAGAATGAACAGCTCTTTGAACGCGAGAAGAACCGTTTTCTCGCCTCGCTCGAAGCGCTCAGTGACTCTGTGCCAGAGCCGAACCGCAGGCAAGACCGACGTCACTACGACGAGCAGGAGGCCGAGGCGCTGATCACGGCGTTTACCGCCGACCCCTACTCGTTCGCGAACACTCCCGACACCGACCCCGATCTACCCGGCAACCAGGCGTGGGGCCGCGATATCGCGGGCCGCATGATCGGCTCTGAGCTCGGCAAGAAGACCGTCGCTGAGGGGCTCGTGCGCACGAGCGACGAGCTTGAAACGATGATCAGCACCGGCATCGATGCAGCCGAGGCGTGGCAAGCGCTCAGCTCCTCAGAGCGGGCTGCGATTCTGCACCGTGCGGGCCAGCTCATGGAGCGCCGCCGCGGTGAGCTGCTCGAGGTGGCGGGCGCCGAGTGCGGTAAGACGATCGATCAGGGCGACGTCGAGGTCTCTGAGGCCATCGACTTCGCAAACTACTACGCCATGCTCGGCCAGCGCCTCGAAGACGTCGACGGCGCGGCGGCAAAGCCCGTGAAGCTCACGGCAATCGTGCCACCGTGGAACTTCCCGATCGCGATTCCCGCTGGCGGCACGCTCGCGGCCCTCGCCTCAGGATCGGCCGTCATCATCAAGCCGGCAGCCCAGGCGGCGCGTTCTGGCGCGGTCATGGTCGAGTGCCTCTGGCAGGCCGGGGTGCCTCGCAAGGTGCTGCAGTTTGCCCAGTTCGACGACCGCGAGGTTTCGGGCAAGCTCATCACCGACGAACGCGTTGAGCGCCTCGTGCTCACCGGCGGCTACGAGACCGCGGTGACGTTCAGAAACATGCGTGAAGACCTACCTCTGCTCGCCGAGACGAGCGGCAAGAACGCGATCATCGTCACTCCGAACGCCGACCTTGACCTCGCCGCGGCCGACGTCGTCGCCTCGGCATTCGGCCACGCCGGGCAGAAGTGCTCGGCCGCGTCGCTCGTCATTCTCGTCGGATCGGTCGCGACCTCAAAGCGTTTTCGGGGTCAGCTCATCGACGCGGTTGAATCGCTCACGGTCGGCACCCCCGAGCACCTTGGCACGCAGATGGGCCCCGTCATCGGCGCACCAGAGGGCAAGCTGTTGCGCGGTCTCACGACGCTCGGTCAGGGTGAACGCTGGCTCGTGAAGCCCCGCGAGATTGCCGCCGAGAGCCCGCTCTCGGTCGACGACTCGGGTGCCTCGAAGCTCTGGAGCCCGGGCGTGCGTGACGGCGTGAAACGCGGTTCTGAGTACCACCTCACCGAATACTTCGGCCCTATTCTCGGCATCATGACGGCGTCGAGCCTCGATGAAGCGATCGACATGGTCAACGAGATTGATTACGGGCTCACGAGCGGGCTGCACTCGCTCGACCGTGACGAGATCGACCGCTGGCTCTCGCGCATCGAGGCGGGCAACCTCTACGTCAACCGTGGCATCACGGGCGCGATCGTTCAGCGACAGCCCTTCGGCGGCTGGAAGAAGTCGGCGATCGGCGCGGGCACGAAAGCTGGCGGCCCAAACTACCTGCACGGCCTCGTCAACTGGGTCGATGCGCCTGTGACCAAGGCCACAGCGAAACCCCTCGCATCAATCGAGCACGTGCTCGACGCTGCCGCACGAGCAGGCCTCACCAAGGCCGACCTCGAGTGGCTGCGGGCCGCAGCGGCATCTGACGCGCAAGCGGTCGCCGACGAGTTCGGCGTCGCACGCGACGCTTCGGGTCTCGGCGTCGAGCGCAACATTCTGCGCTACCACCCGGTCGCAACGACCGCTCGCGTTGCCGAGTCGGCGTCGCTACGGGATGCCGTGCGCACCGCGATCGCGGGTCTCGCCGCGGGTGCACGCCCCACGCTCAGCTTCGCCACCACTCCGCCAGAGCAGATTGCAAGCGGGCTGCGCAACGCCAGGGTCACGGTACTCGTCGAAGACGAGGCTGCCTGGGGCCGTCGCCTCGCGAGCGTTGCGGCGGTCGAAGGGCCACGCGCGAGCGCCCGAGTGAGGGTTGTCGCGGCCGATGCCGAGCGACAGACCGAGGCACGTGCCGTGTACGCGGCGGTGCAGGGCAAACCCGACATCGCCGTCTACGCGGGCCCGGTCGTCTCGGCCGGTCGGGTAGAAATGCTGCCCTACGTACAAGAGCAGGCGGTCTCGATCACCGCGCACCGTTTCGGAACCCCGAACACACTCTCAGACGGGCTCATCTAGCCCTTCGGGGTGTGGGTCTCGCGATCCGCGTCGCCCACACCCCGCCCCACATCTCGACTTCTTGCCCACTCCCACTGAACGAATACCCCTCGACACCACATCCAATTCATGAAAAGGTGACAACGATGTCAGATAATTTCTTTCTCTACTTAGCCCTCGGTATCTACTTCGCCGTGATGCTGCTGATCGGTTGGCTTGCGTTTCGCAAGACCACGAGCCACGAGGGCTACATGCTCGCGGGGCGAGGCCTCCCGCCGTGGGTAGCGGCGCTCAGTGCCGGCGCGTCTGACATGTCGGGCTGGCTCATCATGGGCCTTCCCGGCGCGATCTACGCGACCGGTCTCATCGAGGGGTGGATCGCGGTGGGTCTGCTCGTCGGTTCATACCTCAACTGGCGGCTCGTGGCGCCAAGGCTTCGCGCCTACACCGAGGTGTCGCGCAACTCGATCACGGTGCCAAACTTCTTCGAAAACCGGCTTCGTGACAATACCCACCTCTTGCGTACCATCGCGAGCATCATCATTCTCGTCTTCTTCACCATCTACGCGTCTTCTGGCATGGTCGCCGGTGGCAAGTTCTTTGAAAGCGCGTTCGGTGGCGAATACATCGTCGGCATGCTCATGGTGACCGTCGTCACCCTCGCCTACACGCTCTTCGGCGGCTTCCTTGGTGCGTCGATGACCGACGTCGTGCAGGGGCTCATGATGGTCGTGGCCCTCGTGCTCGTGCCCGCGGTCGCGATCTTCACCATCGGCGGTTGGAACGAGACGGCGACGCTCGTCGAAACGGTCGGTGCCGGCAACCTCTCGATTTTTGGTGACGAGTCACTCACGACAACAGCGGTTGTGCTCGTCGTGCTCTCGGGCCTCGCCTGGGGTCTCGGCTACTTTGGGCAGCCCCACATCATCGTGCGTTTCATGGCGCTGCGCTCGCCAAAGGAGGCGGCGTCGGCGAGGCGCATCGGCACGAGCTGGCAGTTCGTGTCACTGCTCGGTGCGGTTTCTGCGGGTCTCATCGGCATCGCCTACTTCGACAAGTTTGGTGGCGCCCCGAGCGACCCAGAAACCGTCGTGCTGCTCATGTCTCAGGTGCTACTGCACCCGCTCGTGGCAGGCTTCGTGCTCGCCGCTGTGCTCGCCGCCATTATGAGCACCCTGTCGAGTCAGCTCATCGTGTGCTCGTCGGCTCTCGTTGAAGACCTGTACCGTGTCACCCGCAAGCAGCCACCGAGCGAGCGCACGCTCGTCGTGCTCGGCCGCGTTGGGGTGCTCGCTGTCGCAATTGTGGCGGCTGTTCTCGCGATCAGCCCGAATGACAGCATCCTCGGGCTCGTGAGCTTCGCCTGGGCGGGCTTCGGCGCGGCATTCGGCCCGATCATTCTGTTGAGCCTCTACTGGCGCGGTCTCAGCAACTGGGGTGCGCTGGCCGGCATGGTGGTCGGTGCAGCAACCGTGTTCATCTGGAAGGCATTCGATACCGGCCTCTACGAGCTCCTGCCAGCGTTTGTGCTCGCGACCCTCGTAGCCGTGATCGTCAGCAAGCTCACCTACCGCCCGAACACCGATATCGACACTGAGTTCACCACCACGATGTCATTGCTCGTCGTGAACCCGAAGAAAGAGGGCTCTCAGCGCTAACATGGTGAGTGTAGAAGAGCATTCGTGAGGAGTACCCATGTCTGACGCAGCACAGCCCAAACCCGACGAGATTCCAGCGGCCGAGGCCGCGCACTCAAGGGTTGACGTTGCCCCAGAGATTGACGAGATCGTCGAGCTCCTGCTGGCTGATACCGATGAGGCAGAGGGCGATGATCCCGATGCTCCGTGGCGTCAGGGGTACCCCTACGACAAGAAACTCTCACGCAAAAAGTACGAGAAGCAAAAGCGCAAGCTACAAATCGAGCTGCTCAAGCTGCAAACTTGGGTCAAAGAGTCTGGCGAGAAGATTGTCATTCTCTTCGAGGGCCGTGACGCGGCCGGCAAGGGTGGCACGATCAAGCGCTTCACCGAACACATGAACCCCCGCGGCGCTCGCGTGGTGGCCCTCGAGACCCCCACCGATCGCGAGCGTTCGCAGTGGTACTTTCAACGCTATGTGCAGCATCTGCCCTCGGGCGGCGAGATCGTGTTGTTCGACCGTTCCTGGTACAACCGGGCAGGCGTCGAGCGAGTCATGGGCTACTGCACCCCGCAGCAGTACCACGAGTTCATGCGCGCCACACCTGGCTTCGAGCTCATGCTCATTAACTCGGGCATTCACCTCTTCAAGTTCTGGTTCTCGGTCGGTAAGGCTGAGCAAAGGCAGCGCTTCATCGATCGTTCGACCGACAAGGTCAAACAGTGGAAGCTCTCACCCACCGACCTCGCGAGCATCGATAAGTGGGATGCGTATAGCGAAGCCAAAGACGCGATGTTCTTTTACACCGACACCAAGACGGCGCCATGGACGGTCGTGAAGTCGAACGACAAGCGACGCGCGCGTCTTGAGGCCATGCGTTGGGTGCTCTCAAAGTTTGATTACCCGAACAAAGACCACGAGGTCGTGGGCACGCCCGATCCGCTCGTGATTGGAAGCCCTGAAACGATCGCAGAAGACGGCGAACATCACGACGGATCATTCCCCGTGATCCGCCGCTAACGGCCCGAGACAATCGCACGCGAGTCGCGCCTCGGGTCGTTAGCGCGAACTGCTGTAGGCGCCCGAGGCGGGCATGCCGCCGAGCAGCTGCCCCACGTTGACGACCATGAATCCACGATTTTCGAGCCCGTCGAGCACCTGCTCGATCGTGTCGGCGCTGCTGTCGTGAATGTCGTGCTGCAAGACGATTGAGCCCGGCCTCGCGACGGGAACAATGCTCGACACGAGATCGTCACCCGAGACACCCTTCCAATCTTCGGTATCGACATCCCATAGAATTGCCGGCATCTTCGCGATCTTCAGCACGGCATCGTCGTAGGCGCCGTAGGGCGGCCGAAAGGCGGTTGGGGCGACACCGGTCGCGGCGACGATGGCCTTGCTTGTACGGTTCAGCTCTTTGGCGACGGCCTTCTTTCGGTCTTCTTCGCTCGGCATATCGTCGGGGTCGGTCTCGTCGCCGTTGGCATCGATCGTACCCGCGGCGAGCTTCGAGAGGTCGAGGTGAGACCAGCTGTGGTTGAGCGCCAGGTGCCCGTCGGTCACCACACGCTTTGCTGCGGCCGCGTAGCTTTCGACACGGCTACCGACCATGAAGAACGACGCCGAAGCCCCGTGGTCGCGCAGCGCATCGAGAATGGTCGGGGTGAGTGCCGAGGGCCCATCGTCATAAGTGAGCGCGACGCAGACGAAGAGTGAGCAGTCGATGTCGCGTTTGCCCGGCAAAACAGCGTCGGGAGCAACCAGCGGATCTTCGCTGTTGATCGCCGCCATGATCGACTGCCCCGTCTCACTGAGCGCGGTGGTCGCGACCTCGGGTGTGAGCTTCAAGGTGCGCGCCTCGGCCAGGGGCTCGCTGCCGAGGGCCTCGAGTTCTGGGGTCTGGAACCCCTGCGGAATCGTGAGGTGCAGGGCGCCGTCGGTGAGTGGCACCGCAGAGTCAAGGATGGCCTCGATGAGGGCCTCGTCGGGGTCGCTTTGCGGGGGCATAAGGCTAAGGCCCCGGGCTTCATGGCGCAGGGTTTCAGTGATCGCTTGCCACACGATGCGTGGCCCTTCGTCGTTCCACAGGTGCTTGGCGGGAACGGTCGTTGCGCGAGAGGTATCGGTGATGACCGTGACGACGCGGTCAACCGGCTTTTCGCCAAGCGTGTTGATCAAACGAATGCGTTGCACGAGCAGGGTCGATGCTGCGGCCATCACGTCGCAACTCATGGAGACCCCCTCATGCTTTGCGGGCGCGAGTGCGGGGTCGCGCAGCACCTCGTCTAAGGGCGAGAACGTCGAGCCCTCCACACACCCGCGGTCGCTGAGCCCGGCGGTGGTGTCCTGCGCCTCCGGCGAGTACTGCTTGTCGGTGGCCTTCTCTGCGTCACCAATGAGTGAGCGCACGAGGTCGAGCGTGACCGAGTTGTGGTCGCCCGAGGCAGGGGTCATGAGAAAGCGCGCGTTGAGGCCGAGCGAACCGTTCACGATGCGGCTCGGCACGAAGCCGTTCGCTGTTGCGGGGTCGAGCGGGTGCAGCGGTTCATCGATGGTGGCCCCGGTTTCTTGCGGCTCGGGAGCCTGCCACTCGACAGCGTCAACATCGGCCCACTCGGTCGGGGTAAACGCGGGAACCCAGGGCTCAAGCCAGCCGGGAAGCCCCGCGAGCACAACGCTCATCGCAACCGCAAGACTCTGCCGCATCATCGTTCGACCGCCTTCGCCGTGGCGATAAGCTCTGCAACCGCGGGCAGTACCTCGTCGAGGTCACGATCTTTCGTTGACACCGTCAGCGTGGCGAAGGCCTTCGCCCGCTCATCGCTTCCCTTCGCGAGGGCGACGACCAGCTTTTCAGGTTGCCGTTTCTTTTCGTGCCCGAACACCGATACCGCGACAACGTCGTCGCTGACGGCCTCGATGCGGGTTTCGGTGTGGTCGTGCCACCCCTCGATCGCCTCTGCGAGCGCGGTCTTTGCCGAGGGAGAGGCACCGTGCATCCAGGTTGAAACGAGCACCTCGACCGAGAAATCTGGGCTTTTCAAGAGTGCCTGCTCAGGCTGGTACAGCGAACGCTGCACAACCCAGCCGTCGGCGAGCGTGAGGCTCAGTTGCGCATCGTCGCGAGGCACGAGATAGTCGGTATCGCCCTCGACTCGGGTCGCGAGCCCATCACCGATGAGCGGCTGAATAACGGGGCGCCACAGGGCAAGTACGGCAACGGCGAGGAGCACGAGAAAGGCCGCGACAATGAGCAATACCTTGCCCGCGGCTCCTGAGTCGTCTCGCATGATGCGGGTGAACGTTCTCGGGGCCATACCCGTATGCTACGCCTACGCCCGGTGCGCAAACACGTGGAAAAAGCTCGCTGTCACCAAACCGTTATCGCGGCACACCGATGAGCAACGTCGCGTTGTGCCCGCCAAAGCCAAGGGAGTTCGTGAGCACGAGATCGCCCACGAAGGGCCTCGCCTCACCCGTGACCACGTCGAGCGCGACTCCCTCTGGCACGTCGAGCGTTTCGAGGTTGAGCGTGGGTGGCATGAGGCCGCGGCGCAGCGTTTCGACGGCGACGAGCACCTCGAACGTTCCCGAGACACCAATCATGTGCCCGCTAACCGACTTGGTCGCGGTGACCGGAGGCACGGTGTCACCGCCGAACACCGCGGCAAGCGCGAGTGCCTCACTGTGGTCGCCGAGCGGCGTGCTCGTGGCGTGCGCATTCACGTGGCCCACGTCGCCGGCTTCACGGCCTGCATCGGCGAGCGCTAAATGCATCGCCCGCGAGGCTCCCTCGCCCCCAGGATCAGGCGCTGTCGCATGATGAGCGTCAGAGCTCGCGCCGTAGCCCTCAATCACGGCGAGAATTTTGGCACCTCGCGCGAGTGCCGAGCGTTCGGTTTCGCACACGAGCGCAGCCCCGCCCGAGCTCATGACGAAGCCCGAGCGAGCAGCGTCGAATGGACGGCTCGCCCGTGCGGGCACCGCGTTGAAGTCGCGGGTGAGCGCCCGAATGTTCGCGTTCGCGGCCATGTTCACGGGGTTCGCGCAGTGGTCGCCAGATGTCACGATCATCGCGTCGGCGTAGCCGTGCCGTAGCGTGCGCAGCGCCTCTCCGATCGCCATCGCGCCAGAGGCGCAGGTCGCCGAGACGCCGTGGGCCGCGCCGAGCGCCCCGTAGCGCACGCTCAGCACGTTTGCCGCAGAGTCGGTTCCTCCATATACGACGACGCCCGGTCTCACTCGCGCAGGACCCCGCTCGTCGAGGGTTCTCGTAGCCTCCTGCATGAGGGTTGAGGCGCCCGAGCTTGAGCCGACCGAAACACCAAGTCGGGTCGGGTCGGCAATGAGCGGATCGCCACTGCGATGCCCCGGGAAAGCCTGGTCGATGGCCTCGCTGGCCGCTGCGATTGCGTAGAGCGCGTGTGGGTCGAGGCGTTTCGCGTCGGCTGGTGACACGACGCCAGAGGGGTCAAATCCCCGTACCTCGCCGCCAATCGTCACGACCATGTCGCTCGTGTCAAACCCCTCGATGGGACCGATGCCGCTGCGCCCAGCGAACACGGCGTCAAGGCTCGTTGGGGCGTCTAGCCCCAGCGGCGTCACGGCGCCCATTCCTGTGATGACCACTCTCTCGTTCACACCCCGAGTGTACGGGTTCGAGGTGCGAAGTGGTCGTGGGCCCCGTGTTAGAGCCTCGTGTATGACCCCGCCTCGAGCTCGGCGCGCACCTCGACGCGGCGAATCTTTCCGCCGACGGTGCGCGGAAAATCGTCGGCAAGGTAGTAGCGGTGTGGCACGAACTGTGGCGGTAAGAGCTCGCCGAGCCGGGCATTCACCCTCGCTTTCTCAGGTGAGGGTTGCCCCGGCGTCGCCTCGATGACGGCAACGAGAATCTCGCCGAGGAGGCGGTGAGGTTGCGTTACAACGCAGCACCGTTCGCAGCCGGGAACGCCCTCGAGTGTTCGTTCGATCTGCACGAGCGAGACCTTATGCCCACCCGTCACGGCGATATCGCCGGCGCGTCCTTCGAGCAACAGCTTGCCGCCCACGAGTCGCGCGCGATCGTTGACCGTCGCCCAGCCGTCGGCACCCGTGATGAGCGCGCCACCCGTGGTCGAGATGTAGCGGTCACCCTGTGAACCGACCCGCACGAAGAGCTGCCCGAGCTCTCCCTCCGGAAGCTCTGCCCCGTTCTCGTCTCGCACGCTCAGCGAAAGACCGTCGAAGGGCTCGAGCAGGGCACCGTCACCCTCGGTACTCCACGCGATGAACCCAATCTCGGCGGCACCGTAGTAACTCAGAACGGTCGCATCAGGCGCAACCTCTTCAAAGCTCGTGCGCAACGCAAGGCTGAGATTTGCACCGCCAATCACCGCGTCGGTGAGCCTCGTGAACTGCACATCGTCGCGCTTCGCGGCTTGCGCGAGCGCGGGCAGCACGGCGGGCACCGCGACGAGCCTCGTGACGGGCTTTTCGACGAGCAGCCTCGCGGCGTCGATCGGGTCAAAACGACTCTGCAGCATGATCGATCCGCCGGTTCCCAGCACTTCGACGAGGGCGTAGAGCGTGAGGCTGTAGGCGAGCGGACCGGGCGCGAACGTCAGTTCTGCTGGCTTTGCTCGCAGCCAGCGCTCGCTGACCCGAACGTTGTAGCGCCAGCTCTTTCGCGTGCGTAAGAAACCTTTCGGCAGGTCGGTTGTTCCCGAGGTGAAAATGAGCAGGAAGGGTTCTTCGTCGTCGCGCACGGTTGGCGGCTGCTCCCGCTTCTCAGTCTCACTCACCCGATCGAGTCGAGCCCGGTACTCGTCGAGGCCAATGATCACGCCGGGCCAAGAACCTTCGACAAGGGCATGGCCGAGTGACTCGTCATCGGTCACCACAATTTGGGCCCCCGAGCGCACAATCGAGCGCACCCGGTGCTCGATAGGCCAGAGCGGATCAAGCACCGAGGTAACCGTTCGGTAGCCAGCAAGCACCGCGACGAGCTCTGCGCTATCGAGTACGTGAGTCAATGAGATCGAGATGACCGGAATATCGCCGATTTCGTCGGCGAAGGTGATGCCAGAGAGCGCTTCGACGCTGATTTGCCCAAGCAGGCTATCAACGACCGCTTTGTGGGCTCCTGACGAGCTGGAAAGGTCACCGTACGTGATGCTGCGCACCCCATCGGTCAGGGCAACGCGTTCGGGTTCGTTCGATGCAACCTCGAGCACCGTGCGGGTGTATGGCATGAGTCTCCATTCTCTGCTCGAAAATACTGTATCAAGGCCGCTATAGTCACGTTTACATAACGTTGCGTTTGCCATACTGCTCACTTGCCAAACGCGTGTTGCGCAGCCCAACTCTGGCTAATTTTGGCGCTTTTTGGCGACGAAAAAACCGGAGCGTTGTTACAGTAGACGAGTTGCCACCGGAGAAAAGCCGCTCATCGAAGGCTGATGTGCGCCGAGGTTTTCTCCTGAGGCCCCACCCGCGATACGCGGGAAAACGGGTAACGCTCGAATTCCACGGGGGTTCGATTTGGGGTACCAATTTGCGCATTCATACACAGAACTAGTTGACAGGGAAAAAACTTTGGGGAATCAAGAAACGATCATGCAGGGTTGGGTGGTTATCGCCCTTCTCGTGCTCTTTTACGGCGGCAGCCTCATCATGTCACTTCGCATCAGCAAGAAGAGCGAGAACGCCGACGAATACATGACGGCCGGAGGAAAAATCGGGTTCGGCATCTCGGCCGCGTCAATGACCGCCACATGGATTTGGGCCTCGTCAATGTACGCCTCGGCTACCTCGGGCTACACCTACGGCATCTCAGGCCCACTGCACTATGGGCTCTGGGGAGCCCTCATGATTCTGTTCATTTACCCCTTCGGCAAGCGCATTCGTAAGGTCGCTCCGAAGGCGCACACGATCGCCGAGGTCATGTATGCGAGGCACGGGCGTTCGAGCCAGCTCATGCTCGCCGTTTCAAACGTGCTCGGCAGCGTCATCAGCCTCACCACGAACCTCATCGCGGGTGGCGCGCTCATCGCGATGCTCTCGCCGTTTAGCTTCGGGCAGGGCGTGATCGCGATCGCCGGCGGCGTGCTGCTCTACACCGTCTGGTCGGGCTTTCGCGCCTCGGTACTCACCGACGTCGCTCAGGTGGTCGCGATGCTCGGCGCAGCGGCAATTCTCATTCCCGTGATCTTCTTCAGCGCCGGCGGCCCGGCCATGTTTACCGAGGGCGCGGCAAACCTCACGCCAGAGCAGTCGAACTTCTTCTCGTCTGAGGCGTTCTTGAATCAGGGCGCCCCGTACATCGCAGCAGTGCTCGCATACGCGATCGGAAACCAGACCATTGCGCAGCGTCTCTTCGCGGTGCGCGAAGATCTCATCAAGCCAACCTTCATTACCGCGACGGTGGGCTACGGCGCGACCGTGATCGGTATCGGCATGCTCGGCGTCATGGCCCTGTACCTCGGCATCGAGCCCCTGGGCGGCGACCTCAACAACCTCGTTCCGCAGATGGCCGCCACCTACCTCACGCCGACCCTCATCGCGCTCTTCTTCGTCATGATCATCGGTTCGCTCTCTTCGACGGCCGACTCTGATCTCACGGCACTCTCAGCGATCATGATGGCCGATGTCTACGGTCAGAACGTCGCTGGTCGCGGCAAAGCGAACCCGAAGCGCATGGTCTTCATCGGGCGCATCACCATGGTCATCGCGATGGCCGCGGCGCTCTACTTCGCGACCGGCAAGATGAACATTCTCGACATGCTCGTCTTTGTTGGCGCGCTCTGGGGCACCCTCGTGTTTCCGGTCATCGCGAGCTTCTACTGGAACCGGGTCTCGAACGTTGCCTTCAC
Organism: Leucobacter chinensis; assembly: GCF_019049105.1. Classification (GTDB taxonomy): domain Bacteria; phylum Actinomycetota; class Actinomycetes; order Actinomycetales; family Microbacteriaceae; genus Leucobacter_A; species Leucobacter_A chinensis. The sequence goes on along the minus strand of NZ_JAHQZR010000008.1, from coordinate 64,506 downwards.
GGTTGGCACGTTGAGCGCCATGGCGGCCTTCTTGCCCGTGCGCTTCGAACTCATCCCGGCGAACCCGGTGACGAACTTCCTCATCGACGTGCTCTCGATCGTGGGCGTCGGCGTCGTGATCGGCCTCATGGCCTTCGGGTTCTTCGGCCTGAAGCCCGCGCTCTGGGCGGGCGGTATCGCGAGCGTGATCGTGACGCCGTTTGCCTTAGGCGCGGTGCACGACTACGCCGTACTCAGCGGATCGCTCGTGGCCTACGCCGTCAGCACGGTCGTCACGACGCTCATCTCGTTGCGCAACAAGAAGCCCTTCGACTTCGCCCTGCTCGCCGAGCGTACCGGCGAGTTCGATGCGATCACGCCCGAAGAAGCGGTCGAGGCCGCGAAGAGCGCCCGCTAACCAACACTTCCATTCGACGTAGGAGAGTCATATGAGCCCCCTTTTTCTCACGATTTACGTTCTTATTTGCCCGGTCATCGTACTGGTCGTGCTCGCGGTCATTCTGAAGGCGTTCTTCACAGAGCTTCGTCAAGCGAAGCGCGAAGGTCGCCGCATTATTTAGCGCGGTGGCCTACTTCGGCGCCATGCGAATGGCGCCGTCCATGCGAATGGTCTCGCCGTTCAGGTAGTCGTGCTCGATGATCATCTTCGCGAGCTGCGCGTACTCGGCGGGCTGGGCGAGCCGGTGCGGGAAGGGAACGCTCTCTGCGAGAGCGTCGGTTACCCGCTCCGGCAGCCCCGCAAGCATCGGGGTGTCGACGATGCCAGGGGCAATCGTGTTCACGCGAATACCGAGCCGTGCGAGGTCGCGCGCCGCAGTAATGGTGAGGCCGACAACGCCGGCCTTCGACGCAGCGTAGGCGGCCTGGCCAATCTGCCCCTCATAGGCCGCGACCGAAGCGGTGTTCACCACGACGCCGCGCTGACCGTGCTCGAGCGGCTCCGTCTTCGACATCGCAAGGGCGCCGAGGCGCAAGACGTTGAAGGTGCCGACGAGGTTAATATCGATGGTCTTGCGAAAGAGGTCGAGGCTGTGCGCGCCGCGCGGTGAGACCGTGAGCTCTGCTGGAGCAATGCCGGCGCAGTTAACCACGACGCGCAGCGGTGCGCCCTCGTAGCCCTCAATCGCGGCGCTCACTTCGTCTTCACTCGTCACGTCGGCCGCGACGAGTGTCACTCCCTCGACCTTGGTGGCCTTCTCGATTGACGAGGCAAGATCGAGGCCGAGCACCTCGGCTCCCCCATCAACGAGAGCCTTGGCGGTTGCGGCGCCGAGCCCTGAGGCTGCGCCAGTAATCAGTGCGGTAATTCCTTGAAGCTTCATGGTTTCACCCTAACTCGGGTGACGGCTTCACGCACCCATCTTTTTCGGTGCGGCTGAGACGGGGTCACTTGGCACGAATGTCGTCACGTCAACGCTCATCGTCACCTCGATCGTGTTCCTCCCGGCCCGTTCGAGTAGCGAGGCGACCCGCGCCGCGATCTCTTCGCCGTTCACATGGTGCACGCTCGGGCCCATCGCAATGATGTTCCTGAGTTGCGCTTCGCCAAACTCGACCCGCTCCTCGCAGCGTTCCCGCCCCTGCACGGTGAAGCCCTGCATTGCCCGTTCGACCCGCTCTGCCTTGTCGTCGGCCACCTGCAGCATGCCGAGCTCGCCGACGAGCTCTGCAAGGTGGCGGTTGCTCGGCGAGACGACGAAACAGGCGCCGTCGCTCGCGAGCACACGCCTCATCTCGGCCCCGTTGCGCGGGCCGAAAACGTTCACGAGCGCGTGAACCGATCCGTCGCGCAGCGGGATACCCTTCGTCAGGTCGGCCGCAACGCCGGCGATACGCTCGTGAGCGGCGACCGCGCGCTTCAGGGCTGCGGTCGAGAGATCAAGCACGAGGCCGCGAGCCTGAACGCGGGGCTCGTCCACGTCACCAGCCGCGAGCGAGTCGAGAAGCCGGGCCGCGTAAAACCCCGATCCGCCAGCGAGATCGGCGAAGCGTAACTCGCCCTCGCCCCAGTCTCGGGCGGAGACCGCGGCGTTCAACGCACGCGAGATCGCATCAAAAGCACCTGATGCGTGCATGGCTTCGCGCGCCATCACCATAGCAGCGGTATCGGCCCGCGCGTCTTTCTGGCTGGCTCCGAGGTTGACGTACCCCTGGCGCGCAATGTCGAACGCGTGGCCACGTTCGCAGCGCACGGCGCCAGCCTCACGCCGCACGTGCTGGCTCTGCCCCGCCGCGCAGGCGGGACAGGCGAGGTATGCGAGCCAGGCATCGAGCGCCGCCGCGCGCTCACTCATACGAGCACTCCCGGGCCCACGAGATCACGGCCCGTGTTATCGCTGGGGTTGATCCACCGCATCTGCTCGGCAACGAGCTTCTCGCCACAGGCGCTGCAGACCTCAGCCCGCGTCGTCTCTTGGCCGCAGCTGCGGTGCACCATGACGATGGGCGTTCCGCCAGTCGGCGCACCGGTGTGCTTCTCGCCCCAGAGAGCAAGCTGCTGCACGATAGGAAGAAGGTCGCTCGCAGCCTCGGTCGCCGCGTACCCCTGGCGCACGCGGCCGGCGTCATCGTAATCGACTTTGGTGAGCAGGCCCGTTTCGACCATCATCTTGAGGCGCCTACTGAGCACCGCCTCAGAGATGCCGAGCGTGCCGCGCAACTGCTCAAACCGGCCGTTGCCATGCAGCACCTCTCCGACGATTAAGAGCACCCACGGGTCGCCAACCACGTCGACTGCCCGTCGAATCGGGCAGGCCTCGCCTGACCAGTCTGAGCGTAACGCCATACGAAATCGTGCCTCCTCCTGCTTCAGGTATAGTACTTTCAACGCCTGGCAACTTCGGTGATGACATGCGAGTTGCGGGGCAAGCCGCTGACGTCGTTATGAGGAGCAACCGTGCACACCACTCGCGCAATCGGGTATTCACAGAACCACCCCATCGACCACCCCGAGAGCATCGTTGAGCGTGAAATACCGGTGCCAGAGCTCGGCGCCCACGATCTTCTCGTCGAGGTGCGCGCGGTCTCGGTCAACCCGGTCGATGTGAAGGTGCGGCAGGGAGCGCCAGCAAACGGGTTCAAGGTGCTGGGCTATGACGCCTCGGGCATCGTGCGTGCGGTTGGCGACGGCGTGACCCTGTTCTCGGTGGGCGATGAGGTGTTCTACGCGGGCCAGATCGACAAGCAAGGCACGAACCAAGAGCTACACACGATCGACGAGCGGATCGTCGGCCGAAAGCCCACGACGCTCTCGTTCACCGATGCGGCGTCGTTGCCGCTCACCACGATCACCGCCTGGGAGTGCCTCTTCGACCGGCTACGCCTCACCGAGGCATCGCAGGGCACCCTGCTCATCGTGGGCGCAACCGGCGGCGTCGGTTCGGTCATGATGCAACTGTGCGAGGCGCTCTTGCCGGGCGTCACGGTCATCGCAACCGCTTCGAGCCCCGAGCGAGCAGCCTGGGCGCTCGAACGCGGCGCAGAGCACACCGTGAACCACCACGCCGATCTCGCCGAAGAAGTACTCGCGATTGCGCCAGACGGCGTCGAGTGGATCTTTACCGCTCACTCGAAGGGCCAGGTCGAGACCTACGAGCGCATCATTCGCCCTTTCGGCGATATTGTCGCGATCGACGACGGCCCGACCGATGTCACGCCGCTCAAGATCAAGAGTGTCGCCTGGCACTGGGAGCGCATGTTTACCCGCTCAATGTTTCAGACCCCCGACATGATCGAACAACACCACCTCTTAAACGCGACCGCCGCACTCGTCGATGCGGGCAAAGTGACTGCGACCACGACCCGCGTGCTGAGCCCGCTCACCGCGGCGACGGTACGCGAAGCGCACGAGCTCATCGAGACCGAGCGCACGGTGGGCAAGCTGGTGATCGCCGTGAGCGAGCAGGAGGGCGAGCACTAAGATCGAGGTATGTGCCCGCAACCCGTAACCCCAGCCTCGCGAGAGACCCCCTGGCCCGTTGCTCTCATGAGCACAAAAGTGCGGGAGTACATCGACAGGCTCGGTACGATCTGGGTTGAGGGTGAACTCACCCAATGGCAAAACCGTCAGGGCAACACCTACGGCAAGCTCAAAGACCTCGACGACGACGCGACGATCTCGCTCACCGCATGGCGCAGCGTGACCGCAAAGCTGACCGAAGAGTTCTCGCAGGGCGACCGCGTAATCGCGCTCGTGAAGGCGAACTACTGGGTCAAGGGCGGCACCCTGTCGTTCAACGTGCTCGACATCAAGCACGTTGGCCTGGGCGACCTGCTCGAGCGGCTCGAGCGGCTCAAAGCACAGCTTCGCTCAGAGGGGCTCTTCGCCCCCGAGCGCAAGAAGGCGCTCCCGTTTCTGCCCGCAAAGATCGGCCTCATCACCGGTCGTGACTCAGACGCCGAAAAAGATGTCGTGCGCAACGCAACCCTTCGCTGGCCCGATGTGCAGTTTGAGATTGCGTACACCGCTGTGCAAGGAGAGCGAGCTGCCGCTGAGGTGCGTGCGGCGCTCATCGCGCTCGACGACGATCCGAGCGTCGATGTCATCATCATCGCCCGCGGTGGCGGCGATTTTCAACACTTACTTCCCTTCAGCGACGAGGCGCTCGTGCGCGAGGCAGCACTCGCGAACACGCCGATCGTGAGCGCGATCGGTCACGAGGCCGACCGCCCCCTGCTCGACGAGGTCGCCGACCTTCGCGCTTCAACGCCGACCGATGCCGCCAAGCGGGTCGTGCCAGACGTCGGAGAAGAGCGCGAGCGCATTGCCCAGGCGAGACTCAGGCTCTCATCGCGGCTTACCCAGCTCATTACGCACGAGATCGATCGCGTGCAGTCGTTCAGGGAACGGCCCGTCATGCAAAACCCCGAACGACTCATCGATGAGCGGGCCGAAGAACTCACCCGGTGGATCGCGCGTGGCGCAGAGCTCAGCGAGAGACAGGTCGAATCGGCCGAACGCCATCTCGGCGAACTCCGTTCACAACTTGTAGCGCTCTCACCCCAGGCGACGCTCAACAGGGGCTATGCAATCGTGCAAAATGACGATCGCACCGTGCTTGCCGACCCCGTTGAGGCGCCTGAAGGCACCGGTCTCACAATTACGCTGGCGCGTGGCACACTCGCGGCGGTCGCGGGGCCCGCAACTTCACCAACAGCCTGACAACACTCCCCCTGAACCATGAGCATTGCGGGGTAGACTGGGAGCCATGTCGAATAGCAGTGCCCCCATCGCCGAGCTCTCGTACGAAGAAGCGCGTGACGAGCTCGTGCAGGTGGTGAGCAAACTTGAACAGGGCGCGGCCACGCTCGAAGAGTCGCTCTCTTTGTGGGAGCGCGGTGAGGCGCTCGCCGCACGCTGCGAAGAGTGGCTGCTCGGTGCCCGCAAACGCCTAGAAGCGGCACGCCAGAGCGCCCCGTCAGAAACCGAGGCAGAATAACCGATGGCAAGCAAGAAGCCCAAGATCGTTGCCGAGCTCGGTCGCCCAGAAACTCCCGATGAGACGGCAGCGAGAAAGGCAGAGAACTCTCGCCTGCACCGCCAGAGGCAAACCGTTAACAACCTCGTGTATTCGCTGCTCGCGAGCCTTGGCGTTGTCCTCATTCTCGTACTCATCGTGCCCCGCGGGGTGGGCGACTTCGAAGACCGTTCGGTCGATGTCGTCTCACTCGCGCACGATGCAAGCCCCACCGCCGGCATTGAACTCGTCGCACCCGCCATGCCGAGCGATTGGCTTGCCAAACAGGCCACCATTCGCTCGTCGAAGGCCGACAAGATCACGCAGTGGTACGTCGGCTACACGACGCCAAAGCCAACCGAGCAGTTCGCCGCCGTCGTGCAGGCGTTCACGCCAGAGGCCGGCCCCGCGAACGAGACCTGGATCGCCCAGTTTCTCGAGTCAAAGAGCGCGACCGGCACCGAAGAGTTCGCGGGCCACACCTGGACCGTATACGACCACCGTGACGACGACCCTGACCACACGAACGTGCTCTTTGCAATGAGCACCAACCTCGAAAACTCAACTCTCGTGGTGTACGGCACCGACGAGCCCATCGTGATTCGCGAGCTCGCTCAGGCAGCTCTCGACTCGCTCTAACCGACCGACCGCTATTCACATGAGTGATCACCCAGTAAAGGAATACCGTGACTGATACCGAATACCGTATTGAACATGACACCATGGGCGAGGTGCGCGTGCCCAAGAACGCGCTGTACGCAGCGCAGACGCAGCGTGCGGTAGAGAACTTCCCGATCTCGGGCCGTGGCCTCGAACCGGCCCAGATCGTCGCACTCGCTCGCGTGAAGCGTGCGGCAGCGATCGCCAACCTTGAGCTCGGCATCATCTCGAAAGAGATCTCTGACGCGATCGTCGCGGCGGCAGAAGAGATCATCGCTGGCAACCACCACGACATGTTCCCGGTCGATACCTACCAGACCGGCTCGGGCACCTCGTCAAACATGAACATGAACGAGGTTCTCTCAACCCTCGCGACGAAGCACCTCGGCGCACCCGTTCACCCGAACGACCACGTCAACGCTTCACAGTCGTCGAACGACGTGTTCCCCACCTCGGTACACATCGCAGTGACCGGCGCGCTCATCGAGCAGCTCAAGCCTTCACTCGAGCACCTCGCCGAGGCCCTCGAGGCCAAGGCAGAGCTGTGGAAGGAGGCCGTGAAGCCCGGCCGCACCCACCTCATGGATGCAACCCCCGTAACCCTCGGCCAGGCTTTCAGCGGCTTCGCCACCCAGATGCGTTACGGCATCGAGCGCATTGACGCGGCTCTTCCCCGCGTCGCCGAGGTTCCGCAGGGCGGCACCGCGGTTGGCACCGGCATCAACACCCCCATCGGGTTCCCCGAGAAGGTCATCGCCGAGATCGCCGCTTCGAGCGGCCTGCCCATCACCCAGGCGCGCAACCTCTTCGAAGCCCAGTCAAACCGTGACGGCCTCGTCGAGGCATCGGGCGCACTGCGCACCATCGCCGTTTCACTCACGAAGCTCACCGACGACATTCGCTGGATGGGCTCAGGCCCGAACACCGGTCTCGGCGAACTTCACATTCCCGACCTGCAGCCCGGCTCGTCGATCATGCCCGGTAAGGTGAACCCCGTTGTTCCCGAGGCCGTCATGATGGTCTGCGCCCGCGTCATCGGTAACGACGCAACCGTCGCATGGGGTGGCGCACGCGGCAACTTCGAGCTCAACGTCATGATTCCCGTCATGGGCACCGCGCTGCTCGAGTCGATTCGTCTGCTCTCGAACGCAACCCGCGTACTCGCCGACAAGACGATCGCTGGCCTCGAGGCAAACATCGAGCGCATGGCAACCCTCGCTGGCATGAGCCCCTCGACCGTGACCCCGCTCAACCGCCTCATCGGCTACGAAGCTGGCGCGAAGATCGCAAAGCACGCCGTCGCCGAGGGCGTCACCGTGCGCGAGGCAACCATCGCACTCGGCTACGTCGAGCGCGGCGAACTCACCGAGGCCGAGCTCGACAAGGCGCTTGACCTGCTCTCGATGACCCACCCGGGCGTCGCGAAGTAACGCACCGTTCAACGAAAGCTCGAGGGGCGCGGATCACGATGATCCGCGCCCCTCGTCTTTTTCTGAGCGATTAAAACATCGGTACGCCGAAAAATGCAGGAGCGCTCCCCTGCTCCTCAATGGGGTTAGGCACTTCGCCCGCTGCTGACCGGCGTCGACCCCGCTGATCAAGCAGAACGCCCAACCGCTTACGGGCGACGATCTGAGGCCACCGGTCGAGCACGTTCACGGCAGGAACCGACTTCACGAGCACCTGCTCAAATACCGAGATATGGTCGAGGCCAGGCAGCCAAACCGAGAGCAGCACGTTCGATCGAGAGACCACTGGCATGGCGAGCCGAACACCGTGCGAACGGCGCACGAAACGCATGAGGTCGGGCAGGTGCACAGCACTGCATTCCACCCAAAAGTACACCGCGGTGAGACCAAAATCATTGACCGAAAAGTCGATACGCGACATGTACCAAGGAGCCGACTGCAACACCGCTATTTGCCGCTGCACGTGCGCACGTGAAAGCCCCGTCTCACGCGCAACTTCTGCCGCCGGGCGACGCACGTCGGCCGCAAGGCTCTGAGCGATCTCGATTTGTGAAGGCGTTGGTTGAGTCGAAATGTTTCGCCTGGGTGGCACCAATGAACCAAGCTTGCTCGACTGTTGCTCGGTCAGGTCACCAAGCCGAAAGGCCGAACCCTCAACAGCAACACCGCTCACATAGGTTGTCAGCGCCCGCTCGACCCCCTCAATCGTGACCACATGCTCGTGAATGTATCGATCCATCTCGAGCATTGACTCGCCAGCGACCATCACCGCGAGGTCGTGTGCGCCCGCGCAGATCGCAATGCTGAACACGTTAGGCAGCTTCGAGAGCTCATGAATAACTGACTCCCTCGTTCCTGTCACACAGCGAATCTCGATAAAACAGCCTTGTCCAAGCAACAACGGGCGGTCTGGCAAGATACCCGAGCTTGTCCACACCACCCCATCTTCAATGAGCTGATCCCAGCGGCGCGAAAGGGTGCTCTCTGACGTTTGCAAAACCGGTGAAAGCTGCGCCCAGCTCGCCCGCGGATAAATCTGTAGCGCACTCACGATCGAACGATCGAGCCAATCAATATCTCTTTTCATGCATCAGCCTCGTTGTTAAAGATACTTTCTTGCAAGCTTACTGTCTGATCACACACATTCCCATTGCCGAGGATAGCCTGCCTGGAGTCACAACAGAAAGGCCTGATCATGACAACCGCACGCATTCCACAGGTTCCGACCAACGAAACGCCTCTTCGCATCGTTGGCGCGACAATTATCGACGGCACTGGAAAAGAGCCTCTGCCCAACGGTGAGGTTGTCATCATCGATGGCAAAATTGACTATGTCGGGCCACGCCGTGACACAGCGGTCGAGGGTGCAACAGAGGTCGATCTGACCGGCAAAACGATCATGCCCGGCTTCTTCGACGTTCACGTGCACATGGGCATGGGCATCGAAACCGGCTTTGCCACCATGGCCGCACAATTTGCCGAAGAGCGCCACTACGCGGCAGCAGAGACCATGCGAGATACGCTCATGGCCGGCGTCACGACGATTCGTGACCTCGGCGGGCTCACCCCTGGTTTCCGGAACCTCGTCACGAAGGGCAAGCTCCTCGGACCCCGCGCTCACCTCGCAATCTCGGTCATCTCTCCCACCGGCGGACACGTCGATTTTCACCTCGCCAACGGCAACCAGATGGTTCCGATGGACGAGGGCTTTCGCATCGTCGACACCGATGACGAGATGCGTGTAGCGGTTCGTGAGCTTATTCGCACCGGTGCCGATGTCATCAAAGTGTGCACCACCGGAGGGGTTTCAAGCCCGTCAGACACCCCGCACGACCTCGGCGTACCTGCGCACCAAGTGGGTATCGCCGTCGAAGAAGGCAACCGTCGCCAGGGCCAACCCGTCACCGCGCACGCACAGGGTTCGGCAGGCATTCTCGAAGCGATCCACGGCGGCGTCGCGAGCGTTGAGCACGGCTACGAAATCGATGACGAGGGCATTGCTCTCATGATCGAAAAGGGCACCTATCTCGTACCAACGCTGAGCTCAGCGCTTCGCGTTCCCGACCCAAAACTCGTGCCGCCCTTCCTCTATGCGAAAAAAGTCGTGTGGTCAGACATTGCTCGTAAGCATGTAGCAAAAGCCATTCAGGCAGGCGTCAAGGTCGCCCTCGGAACCGATGCTGGCGTGTGCCCGCACGGAACTAATCTCACCGAGCTCGGCCACATGGTGTCACTCGGCATGGCCCCTATCGATGCCATCACAGCAGGCACCTTGAACGCGGCAAAGCTCATGCGTGTCGACGATGCGCTCGGTTCACTCGAGCAAGGCAAGCTTGCCGACCTCGTCATCACCGATGTCGATCCACTCGCCGAGATCGATCGTCTGGCTGAACCGAGCGAGATCAAGGTCGTCATTCAGGGTGGCCGCGTTGTCAAAGACCTCGATAATGCCATGCCTGTTGCCCGCGCTCACTCAGCGCTCGCCTCTTAGCGTTTCTTCACCCCAACCCACATCACAGAAAGACACGACATGTCAGAGCGTCCAAAGGCGGAGGCCCATTCGATTGCCCCAGAGACGAAGGGAGTCGCCGCGATCGTCGGCTTCTTGCTTTTCGTCGAATTGAGCAGTGGCTTCTTGCAGGGGTATTACACCCCGCTCTTCTCTAATCTCACCGAGCACTGGGGCATCACCGATGCCTCGATCACCTGGTTCGTTACCGTGCAAACCCTGGCCGCGAGCGTGTGCGTTCCGGTGCTTTCAAAGCTCGGCGATATTTTTGGCCACCGCCGTATGCTGCGCATCGCCGTCATCGCGGTCGCCGTCGGCTCACTCCTCGTCGCGCTGGCTCCTTCATACCCGCTGGCACTCGTTGGTCGTGTGCTCGTCGGTCCTTTGGCGGTTTGGCTACCGCTAGAAATTGCGATCGTGCACAGCCGTCTCACGCAGACCTCAGCTCGACGCGCGATCGGCATGCTCGTCGCGAGCATCACGGTCGGAGCGATTCTCGGCTCGGTCGTGGCGGGAGTAGCCGGCGGACTGTCGAGCATGACGATGATTCTTGCCATTCCTGTCGTCATTCTCATTCTCTGTGTCATCGCCGTGTTTGTCGCCGTTCCTGAATCGACCGAGCGCGCACGCCCGAAGATTGACACGATCGGTTTCATCGGACTTGCCGTGACAATGCTGCTCATCATGGGTGGCCTGCAGGTGGCAAGCCGTCAGGGCTTTACACTCACCGCGATCCTGCTCATCGTCGCAGCGCTGGCGATCGGCACCGCCTGGGTGTGGTGGGAGAAACGCGTCGAAGCACCAGCAATCGACATTCGTATCGTGACCCAGCCGCAGCTGTGGCCCGCGTACCTCATCTCGTTTGTGCTCGGCATGATGGTGCTCGGTTCACAGACGATCCTGATGACGTTCATGGGCGCAAAGCCCGAGGTCGCCGGCTATGGTTTCAGCTTCGCGCCGTCACAGCTTGCCATTGTCACGATCGCTTCGGTCGCCCCGGCAACCATTGCATCGTTCCTCATTGCGAGGCTCGCAAAACGTATCGGTTTGCTCGGTGTGCTCACGACGGGCCTCGTACTCGCGATTGGCGGGCACCTCATGCTGATCTTCTTGAACGGCTCGCTCATGCTCATCATGATCGCAATCATGGTCAACGGTTTCGGCAGCGGCTTCCTACTCGCGGCCCTGCCCGCACTTATCGCAGAAGAATCACCAGCAGACTCGACCGGCATCGCAACGGGCATCTACAACTCGTTGAAAACGCTGGGTGGAGCACTCGCGAGTGCCGCATTCGGCATGATTCTGGCATTCTTCACGCTTGAGGGCGTAGGTGCATCGTCACGAACGGGCTACGTAACGATCTGGGTTGTGAGTCTCGTCGCGGTAATTCTCGCGCTGCTCAGCCTCGCGACGATCCGCAAGAGCCGCCCGGTCACCGCCTTCGTCAGCGTGCCCGAAGAGTAAACCGGCACCAAAAACCGCCCGGGTGAGATGCGCATGAGCACTGAGCATCTCACCCGGGTTTTTCGTTATTAGCTGATGAGTGAGGCGCGCACCGCGGCCGCGAGCGAGCGAGCCGAGCGCGGGTGGAAAATGCCGGCAACAACGTCGCGGTACATGCGAGCAAGCTCGTGGTCAGCGTTGAAGGCGCGAGCGCCAAGGGTGCGGATCGCTGCCTCGACCGCATCCCTCGCTTCATCGGTGACCCGATTTTTCACGGCGGCGATCGCGAGCGACCAGTCGTCGCGCGGCGCTTCGGCGTCGATGTCACTCGCGATGAGCTCAAGCATGTCGACCGAAGCTCGGTGCTCGAGTACCGCCTCAGAAACCATCTGTGCGACCTGCGGATCGTCGAGCTTGATACCGTCGCCCATGGGCTCGTTGACGGCCTCGCGGGCGATCTCCAGCGCGCGGTCACCAATGCCCGCGTACACCGAAGTGGTCAAGACGCCAAAGGTCAACGAGACCGCGCTGATGATGAGGTCTTGCATGTCATACGGCTCGTAGCTCGTGACGACGTCGCCGCCCAGTAGTCGCGCGTCGGTCAGCTTGGTGTTCCAGCTCTGGGTGGCACGCATGCCGAGGGTGTTCCAGGCGTGCGGGTATTCGATGCCCTCGCCACCGTTGTCCTGGCTGCGCGGCTGCCCGCCCTCGAGCGCCTCGCGCCTCATGAAGCCGACCACGATGCGTCCGTTTTCTCCCTCAGTACGGGCATGCATTCCAAGCCGCGTCCACACCGGCGAGAGCGTCGTGAAGATTTTCATACCGTTGATGAGGTAATCGTCACCGTCAGCGGTTGCCGTACTGCTCGAGTCGAGAAGCACAGAGTCGTTGCCAGCCTCAGAGATACCGAAGGCGAAAATCTCGCCGGCGACCATGTCGTCAAAGACCCAGTCAAGGCGGCTGTCGCCACGGTCGCTCATAAACTTGGCCACCGCGCCCCACAGAAGATGCATATTGACGGCGAGCGCCGCGGCAGGCGATGCCCCGGCGAGGCGTCGCTGAGCAAGTGAAAGCTCCGAGAGACTGAGCCCCCCGCCGCCGCGTTCGGCCGGAACGCCGGCCTTCAGATACCCGGTCGCTTTCAACGCGAGCAGGTCATCAATGCAGAATTCGTTGCGCTCGTCGTAGCCGCGGGCACGGTTTCTGATCTCGGTTAGTAGGTCGTCTGGCAAAAGCTCGTTGATTCCACTCACACCCAGCAGTCTACTTCGCTGAACTCAAGAGGTCACGATGTTTACAGAGCCACGGTGCATCAAAGCGTCAAACGTTGCCAGCCCACTGCAGGCGATGGTATGGTTTGCGCGTGATGACATTGATTAACGCTCAGTGCGGCTCGTTCAGCGCCGCAGTGCGTTTACGTAACCGCTAAGCGGGCTTTCGCGCACTCGCGAATAAACGATCCGCACCTCCGAGACCCATGCGCCTCGGCAGGTTTACTGAGCATACGCTTGTTATCACCTTCTTGGGGCGCTCCCCTCACGTACTCTGGAGCGCTATTTTGCACCGTTCTCTTCACGGCGGCCGGCACGAACTCGGCCAAAACTTCCTTACCCACACCCCGACCATCAAACACCTCACAACGCTCGTTGCTGCAACCGAAGGCTCAATCATCGAAATCGGAGCGGGCGGAGGTGCGCTCACCCGCAGCCTGGCAACGCTCAATCGGCCACTCACAGCAATCGAACTTGATGAGCACCGAGCCAAAGCACTTTCGGCTTCACTTCCCGGCATCACGGTCGTGCGTGCTGATGCCCTCGCGACACGCTACGATCAACCGGTCGTTGTGGGCAACATTCCGTTTCACCTCACCACCCCACTCTTACGGCGACTGCTCACCACTGGCTCTTGGAACGACGGAATCGTCCTCACCCAGTGGGAGGTAGCACGCAAGCGGGCCGGCGTAGGCGGGGGCACCCTACTGACCGCCCAGTCCTGGCCGTGGTTCGAGTTTTCGTTGAGCGGTCGCGTCGCTGCGACCTCTTTCACTCCGCGCCCCAGCGTCGACGGCGGCATTCTTGTGATGCGAAGGCGTGCGCAGCCACTCGTGCCCCAGCACGAGCGAAAGGCCTATGCTGATTTCACGCATGCAATGTTTACCGGACGAGGCCAAGGCTTGACCGGTATCGTGCAGCGGTACCTCCGGTGTAGCGCTGCAGCGTCTCGCAACGTAGTCGGTCTCGCGGGAGTCTCCCGTTCAGCGCTCCCGCGAGACCTCTCAGCACCTCAGTGGGCTTCACTGTGGCGCGAGGTGAAAAGGGAGAGTTAAAACTCCAGCCGCTCACTCACGAGCGCCGCGATCGCGCTTCGTTCTGAACGCTGCAGGGTGACGTGGCCGAAGAGGCTGTGTCCCTTGAGGCGCTCAATGACGACCGAGATGCTGTCGTGGCGGCCCACCATGAGGTTGTCCCGCTGGGCAATATCGTGGGTGAGCACGACCTTTGACTGCTGGCCGATACGGGTCAGCATCGTCGTGAGCACACCGAGTTCGAGCGATTGCGCCTCGTCGACGATCACGAAGGCATCGTGTAACGAGCGACCTCGAATGTGGGTGAGCGGCAGGACCTCGATGAGGTTGCGCTCGGCAATTTCTTCGCGCACGTTCGGCGAGACGATTGACCCGAGGGTGTCATACACTGCCTGGCTCCATGGACCCATCTTGTCGTCGTGATCACCTGGCAGGTAGCCAAGTTCTTGGCCGCCCACCGCATAGATGGGCCTGAACACCAAGATCTTGCGCTGCTCTTGACGCTCGAGCACCGCTTCGAGCCCCGCGGCGAGCGCGAGCGCCGACTTGCCCGTGCCCGCACGACCGCCGAGTGAGACGATACCCTTCGAATCGTCGAGCAGGAGGTCAATCGCGAGACGTTGCTCAGCGCTTCGACCGGTGACCCCAAAGACCTCCCGGTCGCCCCGTACGAGCGTGAGCGAGTGGTCAGCTTGCACGCGCCCGAGCGCCGAGCCTCGGGGCGACTGCACGATCACGCCCGTGCCTGCGAGGAAGGCCTCGCTCTCCTGCGTTGCGGGCAGCGCCCCATCGCTCCAGAGGTCGTTCATCGCCTCCTCTGAGACGCTGAGTTCAGCGACACCCGTGTACTCGCCGCTGGAGGCACGCTTGTGTCGGTACTCTTCGGCATGGAGGCCGAGCGCCGAGGCCTTCACCCTCATCGGCAAGTCTTGCGACACCACCGTGACCTCTTGCCCGTCAGCGGCGAGGGCGAGTGCAACCGCGAGAATCTTCGAGTCGTTGTCTTGGAGCCGCATGCCCTGCGGCAGCACCGTCTCGTCTCCGTGCACGAGCTCGATGCGCAGGGTTCCCGGAGCATCGCCAATCGCGACGGGAAAATCGAGCCTGCCGTGTTCAGCCCTCAGATCGTCGAGCGTGCGCAGGGCGCGGCGCGCGAAAAATCCGAGTTCGAGATCGTGGCGCTTTTTCTCGAGTTCGGTGATGACAACGATGGGAAGCACGATTGAGTGCTCAGCAAACTTTGTCAGCGCGGTTGGATCGCTGAGCAAGACCGAGGTGTCGAGCACATAGGTACGTACCTCAGTCTCGGCTCGGTGGCGAACCGCGTCGGTGATGTTTGCTTGGATATCTGCCGCAGTGTGAACGGTATTCACGACGGTGTCTCCTGCCCCGGGTCTCAAACCCGATATACAAGACGACCAGTGTTTCGAGGGACTCTGGTCGCCTCGATCGAGTACCGTACTCGATGCTCTAACGATAAGCCGCGTCGCCTCCGTACGCCGCAAACATGAGCATTGTCACAGGAAATTCTTGGGCCGTTCAGCCACCGTCTACCTCGGCTAAGCGCCGAAGCGGCGCGAACGTTTCGAGTAGTCGCGCAGGGCACGCAAGAAATCGACCTCACGAAGGTCTGGGTAGAGTGCCTCGACGAAGTAAAACTCTGAGTGCGCCGACTGCCAGATCATGAAGTCGCTGAGTCGTTGCTCGCCCGAGGTACGAATCATGAGGTCGGGGTCTGGCTGCCCCTTGGTCCAGAGGTTTTCACCAATCGTTTCGGGGCGAATCACCTCGGCGAGCGATTCGAGCGTGCCGCCCTCGGCCCTGTGCCGCTCGACCACCTGGCGCACAGCCTCGATGATCTCGCTACGGCCACCGTAACCGACAGCGAGGTTGATGTGCAGGCCGTCGCGGCCGCGACTCGTCTCTTCTGCGAGGTGCAGTGCAGCCTTCAGATTCTCAGGCAAGCCCTGTGTCGAGCCCACGTGCTGCACGCGCCAGTTTTCGTGAGAAACGAGTTCGCCCGCAAGATCGGCGATGATGTCAAAGAGATCATCAAGTTCTCCGCCATCGCGATTCGACAGATTATCGGCCGAGAGTAAGTAGAGCGTCACCACTTTGACGCCGAATTCTTCGCACCACCCGAGAAACTCCGGCACTTTCTTGGCACCGGCGCGATGTCCATACGAGGCACGTTCCATAAGCCGTTGCTTAGCCCAGCGTCTGTTACCGTCAACGATCATGGCGATGTGGCCGGGAACCCGCTCGGGGTCAATCTCACGTCTGAGGCGCTGCTCATAGATGCGGTACAGCAGACCGTTGGCCTCTGCTCGTCGCTTTTCACCTCTCACATGCCTATATTACCCGTCATTCATCGGTATCACCCGCACGACCTCACTCATGCACACCCTACATATATTCCTCATCAAATCTGTGCGCTCACTACACTGTTTGGTATGAAGCAGGCTGCCCAAGACAAGCACTCATTCACCGTTCCCGCGGTCATCAAGCCCCTACTGCGGGGCTGGCTACACCTCGGTACGGTTCCCATCGCCCTCGCGGGCGGGATCGTGCTGGTGGTTCTCGCGAAAGGCCCCATTGCGAAGTGGGGCGCAGCTGTCTATTTCGCAACGAGTCTGCTGCTCTTCGGCGTTTCTGCGCTCTATCACCGTGTGAACTGGAGCCCCAAGAATTACGCGATGATGCGGCGTTTCGACCACGCCAACATCTTCCTGCTCATCGCGGGCACCTACACGCCACTCGCGCTCGGCACGCTACCGCTCGACAAGGCAAAGGTGCTCCTCATCGCTGTCTGGAGTGGCGCTATCGTCGGCGTGCTGTTTCGCATGTTCTGGCTTAACGCACCCAGGTGGATCTACGTACCGCTCTACATCGCCCTCGGCTGGGCGGCGGTGTTCTACCTCAAGGACATCGCAGAAGGCAGCTTTGCAGCGATGATTCTCGTGGTGATCGGCGGGCTGCTCTACACGCTCGGCGCGATCGTGTACGCCTTTAAATGGCCCAACCCGTCACCAAAGAACTTCGGCTTTCACGAGATCTTTCACTCGTTCACGGTGCTCGCCTTTTTCTGTCACTGGGCAGCGGCACTGCTCTCGGTACTCTCGCCCGTGTACCTGCGGTAGCGAACCGGCCCGGGCAGCAGGAGCCCTACTCGGCTTTCGGCGCCTCTGCTGATGCGCTGTGAGCGTCACCTTCGGCCCCGGAGCCTGCCTGCTCGGTGGCCCCCTGCGCCCCGGCGTCTTCGCTCGCGAGCTCGTCGGCGATCTCTGCTCGCACCTCTTCGCGGTACTGCATGCGGCGAATGCGGCGGTACATGTCAACGCCAATGAAAATCACGGCGACGGCAATGGCGAGCGTAAACGCAAAGCCAACGATGCCCGGTGTCACGTCATCAGGGTTGATGTCGGTCACGCTCGACTCGTCAGCAAAGCGAATCGAGAGGGCAGTGAGTTCAGCAAACATGCGAGATACCTTTCAGGGCTTTGGCCTGTTAATGATGTGACGATTCTTGGATGCCCGCGAAGAGGTCGTCTTCAGGCATCTGCGTTTCAACACGGCTCTCAGCGAGCCGGTAGTCTTCGAATGGCCATGCCTCACGCAGCAGGTCGTTTGGCCAGAAGAAAAATGGGTGGTCGGGCTCAACCTGCGACGCGTGAGCGCGAAGGGCTTCATCGCGGCTTTCGAAAAAGCTACCAACGTTTACGCTCGTGGTGTGCGAGACCGGACGATCTTTCACTCGCTCGACATAGCCGTTGAGCATCTCGACGAGCGCCGACTCAGGCTCTCGTTCGCGAACGACTTCGAGTACGCGTTCGGCCCGGCTCAAGTTAAAGATCTCTTCATAGTAGAGCTTCAGCGGTTGCCAAGCCTCGCCCGCTTCGGGGTACACCGTAGGGTCACCAGCGACCTGCCAGGCCCGATACGAGATCTCGTGGCACCGAATATGGTCGGCGTGGGGATAGCCGCCCCGTTCGTTGTAGGTCACGATCACGTGCGGCTTAAACTTGCGAATGAGCGCTACCAGTGGCTCCGTCGAGACGTCGATGGGTATGCTGCCAAAAGAATTAGGGGGCACGGGGTCGCCCTCGGGAACGTAGCCCGAGTCTTCATAGCCGAGCCAGCGGTGCTCAAAACCGATGATGCGCGTCGCGTTGGCCATCTCTTCGCGTCGCTGCCCGGCAAGATCAAAGCCGCTCTTCGGGTGCCTCGCGGCAAGCTCATTGAGCATGTCGCCGCGTTCGCCGCCCGTGCAGCTAACCACCATGACCTCGGCGCCCTGGTTCAGGTAGTGAGCGTAGGTTGCCGCTCCCTTGCTCGACTCGTCGTCAGGGTGAGCGTGCACCGCCATCAATCGCAAGGCCATGAGCCGACGACTCCTCTCATCTTTCTTTTCGCCTGGTCGACTAACCTGGCAACATCAACAGTCTATGTGGTTGTTTGGAAAGGATCCTGTGGTTCACAACGCTCCTCCTCAGGTGTCAGACCGGTACGGCAAGACCCGCAAGAAGCGGCTTGATCTGTGGATCGGCGGTGTCTTTGCCGGCGTGCTCGTTCTCGCCGGCATCGCTTTCCTCGCCTTCGGCGGGCTCCCAACCAGCGACACGTCAATCGAGTTTCGAGACATCGCTCACACCCTTGATGACTCAGACACGAAAGCTTCGCTGACCTTCGAGGTCACGGCGCCCGTGCAGCACGAGGTCGTGTGCCAGGTTGAGGCGCTCAACCCGAGCTACGCCGTCGTGGGTTCGCAGCTCGTTGAGCTGCCCCGTTCTGACGAGCGCACCCGAATCATGGTGCAAGAAGTACGCACGCACAACCGCCCGACGACGATCACCGTGAAAGACTGCTGGATCCAGCCGAACGACGAGCGCTAGGCTTTCTGGCGGGCGCGGGCTGGTAGCCAGCGCGATCCGCCGCAATGTACGCCGCTGCGTACTGCGCGGGAGCAGTCCCGAGGGAGCGGCGAGAGCCACCCGCCCCGGGACTCAGGCCTAACCCTCGTAGGTGTTGACCGCGATAATCTCGACGGGAATGTCTTTTCCGTTGGGCGCGACATACGAGGTCTTCTCGCCTATTTTCAGGCCGAGAATAGCGGCGCCGAGCATGCTGTCGCCGCTGTACACGTCGAGGTCGCCGGTGCCCTGCTCGAACTCGCGGTTCGCGAGCAAGAAGGTCTCTTCGTCGCCGAAGATATTGGCGGTGATGACGGTGCCGAGCTCAACGATGCCCTTGCTCTGAGGGGCCTCGCGAACCTCAACATTCTTGAGCTTCTCTTCGAGGTCGCGAATGCGCGCCTCCATCATGCCCTGCTCATCTTTCGCAGCGTGGTAGCCGCCGTTCTCTTTCAGGTCGCCCTCTTCGCGTGCCTCTTCGATGCGCTTCGCAATTTCTTTGCGCCCGTTCGTCTTGAGGTTTTCGAGCTCAGCAGAAAGTCGGTTGTATGACTCTTGGGTGAGCCAGTTTGCGCTGGGTGTCGACGACATCGTGTTCCTTTCGGACGTGAAGCAGCGCATTCGCGCTGCAATGTATACACCCTATCGAGATTATCAGGTGCTCTTCATAACGATCTTGATGCTAGTAACGGTCTTCCAGGCGCACCTCGTAGCCGTCGGCGCTGAGCGCCGCGACGACGGCCTCACCGTGTTCACGGCCGCGCGTTTCGATGTGCAGCTCAAGCTCGACATCGCTAATGGGCAGCCCGGTGCCGTGCCGCGTGTGCAGCACCTCGATAACGTTGGCGTCGTTTGCGGCAACGATCTGCGCGGTGCGTACGAGCTCGCCCGGGCGGTCTGGCAGGAGAATGCGAAGCTTCTGGTACCGCGAGGCTGCGGCGAGGCCGTGCCCGATGACGCGCTGCAGCAGAATCGGGTCGATGTTGCCGCCAGAGAGCACCACCGCGGTCTGGCCAACGGCTTTCACCTTGCCCGCGAGAATCGCGGCAACGGCTGCGGCACCGGCCGGCTCAACGACCATCTTCGCCCGCTCAAGCAAAATGAGAATGGCTCGCGCAATGTCGTCGTCTGACACCGTCACGATCTCATCGACGTACTGCGCCACGACACCGTAGTTCAGCATGCCGGCCCGTGCGACAGCGATACCATCGGCGATCGTCGGGGTTGCCTTGATCGTGACGGGTTCGCCGGCGCTCAGCGCGGGGAGGAAAGCGGCCGTCGTCTCGGCCTGCACCCCTATCACACGCATCGGCTTGCCCTCACGGGCAGCCCACTGCTTCGCGGCAGCAGCAACGCCAGAGATGAGCCCGCCACCGCCAATCGGCACGATGAGCGTTTCGATGTCGGGCTCGACTTCGAGCACCTCGAGGGCGATTGTGCCCTGCCCCGTAATGATGTCTTTGTCGTCAAAGGGAGGAATAAAGAGGGCGCCTGTCGTCTCTGAGAATTCCTTCGCCGCTTTGAGCGCTGCCTCGACATCAGTACCCTGGAGCACAACATCGGCCCCGTAGCTTCTCGTGGCCTGCAGCTTCGGCAAGGCCACGCCAAGCGGAGTGAAAATCGTGGCCTTGATACCGAGTTCACGCGCGGCGAAAGCAACACCCTGCGCGTGGTTACCGGCAGAGGCCGCGACCACACCACGGGATCGCTCCTCGGGTGAAAGCTGCGAGAGCTTGTTGTAGGCGCCACGAATCTTGTAGGCCCCGGTTCGCTGAAGGTTCTCACACTTCATGAAGACGCGCGGCACCTCGAGCACCTCAGCGAGGTATCGTGACGACTCGAGCGGCGTCGGCTGGGTTACCTGGTGTACTACTTCAAGAGCTTCTTCGAACTCTGCAAGTGTGGGGCTCCACACGGTCATTCTTGTTCCTTCGGTTCGGCCACAGGCTCTGGTTTCGGCCTGGGCTTCTTTTGCAACTGCTTCATAACCTTGTTGCGCAGCTTCGTCTGCACTTTGAGGTCTTGTTTTGCGGCGTGCTCTGCGTGAAAGAGTGCCACGGGGTCTGGGTCGCCTCGCCACTTGCCCTCGACGAGTGTGTTCACCATGGCGTTCAGCGCGGCGATAATCGGCACCGCGAAGAGGGCTCCAGGAATACCCGCAACAAGAGCACCCGTTGTGACACCGACGACAACACCAAGAGGGTGAACACGAACCGCATTGCCCATCACGAGCGGCTGCAGCACGTGGCCCTCGATCTGGTTAACCAAGACGACGATGAGCAACATGATGAGCGCGATGCCGGGGCCCGCATACACGAGCGCGACAAAGGTCGCGAGCATGCCCGTCAGGATTGCGCCGAGGAAGGGGATGAACGAGGCGAGGAACACGAGAATCGAGAGAGGCACGACCAGAGGCAAGCCGAGAATCGCAGCGCCGATGCCGATGCCGAGCGCGTCGACAAAAGCCACGAAGATCTGTACTCGCACGTACTGGCCGGTCGATTCCCAGCCTGCTTTGCCCGCTGCGTGTGCGCCAGCATGCGCGCGTGCCGGCAGGAAGCCGAGCACCCACATCCAGATGCGTTCGCCGTCGATAAGCAAAAAGAGCGTGGCGAAGAGACACAGGAGTGTGCCCATGAGGAACTGCCCGACGCTCGTACCAATTTCAAGCGCCCCCGTCCACAACACCATGTTGTCGACGCTCAGCAGCTTCATGCCCTGGTCGAAAAGGTCACGCAGGCTGTCTGACGAGAAACTGATGCCGAAGGCACCGTTCTCAAGCCATGACGAGAGCTGGTTCACCGCCTTAATGGTCGCGTACTTGAGCCCTCCAAACCCGCTCTGGAAGCGGGTGAACACGAGATAGGCGAGAAACGAGACCGAGAAGAGCAGAGTGAGCAGGGCCGCAAGCACTCCGACACCCTTGGGGAGCCCGATCTTCATCACCCAGTTAACCATTGGGCGCAGCAGGGCCGCGAGCAGCACCGAGACGAGCAGGGGGATCACCACGATGCGCACCTGCACGATGAGCCAGAGGAGCGCCCCTACCGCGAGACCGATGATAATGAGACGCCACGCCCAGGAAGCGGCGATACGCATGCCGAGCGGAACATACTCAGATGCGTCATCGCGTTCGGGTTGCGGAGTCGATACATTCACGATTTCAGTCTAGCGATGGGGTTCTGCAAGAGAGGCATGGCCCACCCACCTGAAAGCAAATTCTCGGGCTTTCCCGAAACATTCACCGCAGCTTGCCGAGCACATCGCGCACGATGCGCTCTTTCGCTTCGGTGAAGGGCGGCATGATCGTGGGGCCGAGGGTGTCTGGCTTGAGCGGCTTCGAAAGCACCGGCTTCGCGTGACTCATGAGGTCGAATGAACGCTTGCCGTGGTACGCCCCCATGCCGCTCTCGCCAACACCACCGAAGGGCAGCTCAGGAACGGTCAAGTGCAGCACTGGCGCGCCGAAGGTGAGCGCCCCCGATGAGGTCTCTGTTTCCCACCGCTTGCGCGTCTCGGGGTCGGTGCTGAACACGTAGGCGCTGAGGGGCGAGTCGCCCTCGTTCACCAGGTCAATGGCATCGCTGAGGTCGCTCACCTCGATCAGCGGCAGAATCGGGCCGAAAATCTCTTCGCGCATGACCGGGGCATCGCGCGGCACGTCGGCAAGGACGGTGGGCGCAATGAAACGGTCACTCAGTCGGTACGAGCCGCCCGTCACTACCCTGCCATCGCCGAGAAAGTCGATGAGCCGCTCGCAGTGCCGCTCGCTCACGATTCTCCCGAAATCCGGATTATCGTGGATCGCAGTACCGTACATGAGCTCGACCGCCCGGGCGAGGTGAGGCTCGAGCGCGGCCAAGGTTTCTCGTGACCCGAGTACGTAGTCAGGAGCCACGCACGTCTGGCCCGCGTTCATAAACTTCGCCCAGACGATACGCTTTGCGGCAGCGGCCAGCGGCACGCTCTCATCGATGTACAGGGGCGATTTGCCGCCCAGTTCGAGCGTTGTTGGCGTGAGATGCTCGGCCGCAGCACGCGCAATAATGCGCCCCACCCTGCCGTTGCCCGTGTAAAAGATGTGATTGAAACGGTGCTCAAGCAGCTCGGTCGTCTCTTCAACCCCACCCTCGATGACCCGCACGGCCCGCACGTCAAGGTACGTGACGAGTCGCTCTGCAATCACACTCGAGGTGTTCGGTGCAAGCTCACTCGGTTTCACGACCACGCAGTTACCCGCGGCGATCGCTCCAATGACGGGCGAGAGGGCCAGCATGAGCGGGTAATTCCACGGCGCGATCACGAGAACCGTGCCGAGAGGCTCTGGGGTGATCCACGCGGTCGCTGGCATGACCACCGCTGGCACAGAGACTCGGCTCGACGCCGCCCACGAGCGCAGGTGTTTGAGCGCATACGCAATCTCGGTGCGCAAGAACCCGATTTCGGCGACCTGCGATTCAACCGGCGACTTCCCGAGATCGGCGAAGAGCGCCTGCTCGATCTCGGCCTCGCACTCGACAAGCATTCGATCTAACGCTCGAAGCTGCCCCTCGCGCCACGACAGCGGCCGTGTCACTCCGTCACGAAACGTGTTTCGCAGAGCGTTGACGTGTACTTGGATCGGGCGCTGATCGTTCATGGCCCAAGCCTACGCGAGAAGCCTTGGGTTCGTCAGTGAAGCGCTGGAACGATGAGGTAGATGCCCACGACGACGCACAACACCGAGGCGATGAAGCACACGTTTGCGGCAACGGTTGCCCATTTGGGGCGACCAATCTCGACCACGTCATCGTCTTCGTCGTCACGGGCTGGGCCGTCTGGTTCGAACGTACCGTCTTCACGAATGACCTTGGGCCCCGGCATGGCGAGAAAGCGAATACCCAACGAGTAGAGAGCAACGACTCCCGAAGAAGCAAGAATCGCTGCGAGAAACACCTGGATAAAGGCGAGCCAGTCGATCATTTGTTTGTACCGTTCTGCTTACGTTCTTTTTTCTCGCGCTTCGCAGCTTCTTTCGCGGCCTTCTGCGCAGCTTTCAGAGCACGCTTGCGCTCCTTGTCTTCGGTCGCTGCCGACATTGCGATGTTCGTGAGCGGGGGCAGCGTGCCGGTCTCGGTCTTCACGCGGCGAACCTTCGCCTGCTTGATGCGAATAGCGTGGCCCGACTCGGCAACGTCTGGAACGGGAACAGCGTTTCCAGCGTGCACCTTGTTACGGCTCGAGCGCCAGAAGATGAACAGGATTACACCGAGTCCAATCACCGCGTCAATGATCAGACCGACGGTACCAAGATGGGCGATCAGCGCCGCAATGGCGCCAATGGCGGCCGAAGCGGGAAGCGTCATCAGCCAGCCGAGGCCAATACGGCCCGCGGTGCGCCAGCGAACCGTTGATCCGCGGCGGCCAAGGCCCGAGCCGATCACCGAGCCTGAGGCGACCTGCGTGGTCGACAGAGCGAAACCGAGGTGGGTCGAGGCAAGAATCGTCGCTGCCGTCGAGGTCTCAGCCGCAAAGCCCTGAGCTGGTTTCACCTCGGTCAAACCCGAACCGAGCGTACGAATGATGCGCCAGCCACCCGAGTACGTGCCGATGGCAATAGCGAGGGCACAGGCGACGATAACCCAGAGGTGCGGGCCCGTTCCTGCCTCTTGGTGCCCCGACGCAATGAGCGTGAGGGTAATGATGCCCATCGTCTTCTGCGCATCGTTCGTGCCGTGGGCAAGCGCGATGAGTGACGACGAGGCGATCTGAGCGTAGCGAAAGTGGCCGCGCCCGTCGGGCTTACCGTCGTGACGCCGAGTGATGGCATACGCGACCTTCGTTGCGGTGAAGGCAACGAGCCCCGCGGTGAGCGGCGCCGCAACGGCGGGAATGAGCACCTTTGAGAGCACGCCGCCACCGTTAATCGCGGTGACACCGGCGCCAACAACCGCGGCACCAATGAGGCCGCCGAAGAGGGCGTGTGAAGAGCTCGAGGGCAAGCCGTACAGCCAGGTCACGAGGTTCCAAACGATCGCGCCCAGGAGGCCTGCGAAGATGAGCTCGGGGGTGATCAGCACTCCCCCATCGCCCTCGTTGATGATGCCACCCGAGATCGTCTTCGCGACTTCAGTAGAGAGGAACGCACCAATAAGGTTGAGCACCGCGGCTAAGAGCACCGCCGTTTTGGGTTTCAGCGCACCGGTCGCGATGGGGGTAGCCATCGCATTCGCGGTATCGTGGAATCCGTTCGTGAAGTCAAAAAACAGGGCTAGCGCAATAACTAGCAGCACAATGAGTGTGAAATCCAACGGTATCTTTCGTGTGGCAAGTAACCTAGCGATCGGAACTCTTGAATGAATGGCGAGTGAACACCAGGCATACCAAAAGGAACCTCTGCACATATTCCCACCTCACTAAGCGGTCGGTCAAGCTGGAACCACGTACCGAAGGTGAACAGTAGGTAAACGAAAAAACCAAGGCTACAACCTAGGAGCAAATCATGAGTGAAGTCAACGATTTTCTGCCCGAACAGGGCGCCATCACGATGTTCTCAACCGACTGGTGCGGCTACTGCAGGCGCCTCAAAACGATGCTCGACCACGAGGGCATCGGCTACACCGAGGTGAACATCGAGCACACCCCCGGCACACCCGAACTCGTCGAAGCCCTCAACGGGGGCAACCAGACGGTGCCCACCGTCATTTTTGCCGACGGAACCGCAGCGACGAACCCCTCGCTCGCAGAGGTAAAGGCACGCATCTAGCGAACCCGGCCTTGCCGAGTCGCTAACCGAACGTGACCCGCACCTCGTCGTAGCGCTCGTCGGGAACCGTCTTCGTTCTGCCAGAGACCTCGGCGAGGGGTGTGAGCACGATGCGGTCACCCTTCAGCGCCGTCACGACGCCCCACTGGCCGTTCTCGGCGGCGTCAGCTGCGGCGATGCCGGTGCGCGTCGCGAGTACGCGATCAAAGGCGCTCGGCGATCCGCCTCGTTGTACGTGGCCGAGCACCGTCGCTCGCGTCTCAATACCGGTGCACTGCTCGATGAGCGGAGCGAGCACCTCGCCGACCCCGCCGAGGCGTTCCCTGCCAACAGCGTCAGCGCCCTGCTGCGTCACGGTGTCGTGACCCTCGAGCGTAAAGCCCTCGGCAACAACCACGAGCGGGGCGCGGCCACGATCATGCACGTGCTGCACCCAGGCACAGACCTGCTCGAGCGTTTCTGGCCGCTCTGGGATGAGCATGAGGTGCGCACCGCCGGCGATGCCAGAGTGCAGCGCGATCCACCCCGCGTTTCGACCCATCACCTCAAGAACCATGCACCGCTTATGCGACTCACCCGTCGTGCGAAGCCGGTCGATCGCCTCGGTCGCGATGCCAACCGCGGTGTCAAAACCAAACGTCGCGTCGGTACCCTCGAGATCATTATCGATCGTCTTGGGCAGGCCAATGACGGGAATGCCGTTGCGGTGCAGCATGCCAGAAACCGTTTGCGTGCCCTCGCCACCGATGAGCATGAGCGCGTCGACACCCGAACGGCTCATGAGGGAGCGAATGCGGTCGTAGTCTTCGGGTTCACCCTCCCACGAGGTGAAGGGGTTCACACGACTCGTGCCGATGATGACACCGCCGAGAGGCGAGATACCCCTCACCGCGCTACGATCAAGCACGATCTCGTCGCCGTCGAGAAAACCACGCCAGCCGTCGCGAAACCCGACCATTTCATGGCCGTGCCAATCGACGCCGCGCAAGACCGCGCCTCGAATAGCCGCGTTCATTCCCGGGCTATCGCCACCTGAGCAGAGAAGACCAATTCGCATACCACGAGCTTAGCCCCACGCCAGCGTTATCTGGCGGCGATAGCTTGCTCGAGCACGCTCATGAGCGTGAGCAACTGCACCGAATCGTCGTCTTCGCTCTTGGCCTCGGCCCCATCGAGCGCACGCGCTGCGAGGCCCGCCTTGCTGTCGATGAGCTCGGCGATGCGGGCATCGATCGTTTGCGCCGCGACGATACGCCATGCGGTCACGGGCTCTTCCTGCCCGATGCGGTGCACGCGGTCGATCGCCTGCGTCTGCTCTGCGTCGGTCCAGCTGAGTTCTGCAAGCACCACGTTCGACGCCGCTTGCAGGTTGACCCCGACGCCAGCCGCGGTGAGCGAGCAAACGATGATTTGCACCTCTGGGTCGTTATTGAAGCGGTCAATCGCCTCTTGGCGTGCCTGCGCGGTCTGGTCACCGCGAATCGTCGTCGTGCCGATGCCGCGCTCGGCGAAATCGTGCAGGGCTCGATCCATCACGTCGATGTGCTTCGCAAAGAAGACGACCTTGCCAACCGAGCGCGCGAGCTGCGCCGCATAATCGGCGGCGAGCCCGGCTTTTGCCTGGCCGATCTCGCGCACCATCGTAAACACGTTGAGGCCGCTCTGTGCGTTCGAGTCTTCAAGCTCCTGCGCACAGATCATGCGAATGATCGAGGCGTCACTGAGTTCTGCCCCGAGACGGCCCGACTTCGTACGGTCGTAGTTTGCGAGCAGACGATCGCGCAGCTGCGCCTCGGCCGCGAGAATGCCCTTGCCCTCTTCTTCATCGAGTTCGACGGGCATGTCGACGATGCGCTTGGCGGGAAGGTCAGTCGCGACATCGATCTTGCGACGGCGCACGATGCCCATTTCAATGACCTGTTCACGAGCGTTCGGGTAGAAGGCCGAGTCGGCCGGCGTGTAGCCGAGGTGCTCGAGGCGAGCCATAAGTTCGGGGCCCGGCTTTTCAGCGTCGGTCCACCCCAGGAAGCGCCAGATGGCCCTGAAATCGTCAACGTCGTTGATGAGCGGGGTACCCGTGAGGGCGATGAGCAGCGGGTTATTGCCCGGCGTGCGCTCCTTGATGCGTTGGGCGATCGAGAGCACGTTTCGTGAGCGCTGCGACTGCGTGTTCTTGATCATGTGCGCCTCGTCGACGACCATACCCTTGAACCCAAAGTCCTGAATCCAGCTGAGGTGGCGATCGAGAATCTCGTAGTTCACGATGAATACGTCTGCGAAGGCGTCGACCTCTTTGCCGTCACCGTGAATCACGGTAGCGCGTCGATTCGGGGTCCACCGTTCAACCTCGCGTGCCCAGTTCATTTTGACGACGTTTGGCACCACGACGAGCAGCGGGTAGGCGTCAGCGACCGAAGCCGCTATGGCCGACTGCGCGGTCTTGCCGAGGCCCGGCTCATCAGCAAGTAAGAAGCTTCGATGGCCCTCGCGCACCGACTCGACAAAGCGTGACTGGTGCATCATCAGTTCGAGGCCACGGGGAGAAATATGATCGACCACGGGCGCCTCTGGCAACTGCATGCAGGCGTACCCGCCGCCGCCCTGCTCGAAGCTCTTGAGCAGTGGCCCAAGCAGCTCCCAGTTCGCGAGCCGCACGGCAGGCGTTGGCTTCGCTTTGGGCTCGAGATCGGGAGCAAGAAACGGGCTCGCGAGCAAACGCTGCTCGATTCCCTGTGGCCGCACCTGCCGCTCGACAAGCTCTTCTGGCACGAGCCGCTTCTTTGGCTCAACCTTGAGATCTTCTTCAGGCACCGGTGAACCAGCCTGAACGAGCATCTTGCGCTTGAGCGCACGCGTCGCGTCAGAGACGGGAGCGTCTGGCTCAAGCAGCGTGATGAGACTCGTGTCGCGCGCCGCTGACTTCGCGAGAATACCGGCGACCCCATCAAGCCGCTTCAGGGTCTCGGCGCGCTCGGCGTCACTCACGCTCTCGTCGCTGCGCACCCGACTGAGCTCTTCGCGCATAAGCAGCGCGATGACGTGAAACTTCGTACGAATTTGTGCGTTTGCTTTGCCGCGTTGAGCACCGGCCTCGACCTCGCGCACGGCACGGGCAAGCAACGGAATAATGCCCTCGTTGTGGGTGTGCTTGCGCTTCGTTGCCTTCGCGTTCGACGAGTTCTTCGTCTGCTGGTTCGTCTGGCGGCCGCCCTGACGCGACCTTGAGCGTGCGCCCTGGTCGGCCTTCGCGGTTTGCTCCTCTTTCGGGGTCTTCGAAGCCCCTTCCCCGGTACCCGCGGCAGCCGCGAGTTCACGTGCGAGCGAATCAACTCGTTCTTCGACTGAGGGTTCGACCGCTTCGGGTTTGTCAGACATACGTCTCCTGATGCTGTGGTGCGAGCGTGCGTGACACAAAACTTTGTCACGAAAGAAAGAATGAGCGCCCTGGCCTGACTCGTTCGTCGAACGGCGACCAGGAGGGTCGCATTCAGCTTACAGGATACGTCACCAACTTGGGCGAGTGATCAGGAGCGTTTAGTCTTCGTGTTCAAGCTCGAACTGTACGAGGTCGCGCACCCGAGCAACATCGTTGTTCATCGTTTCGATGAGCGCTTCGATGCCCGTAAAGGCGACCATGTCACGAATGCGGTGCGTGAAGTCGATGGTGATCTCTTCACCGTAAATATCGCCCTCGAAGTCGAGCAGATAGGCTTCGACCCGCGACTGCCCCTCGGGGGTAAACGTCGGGTTGTTGCCAACCGAGATTGCAGCAACCACGGGCTCACCCTGAACCATCGCGATGCCGCCATACACGCCGTCGGCAGGCACATAGCCGTCGACCTGTGTAGCCCCGTCAAAGGGACCCAAGTTCGCTGTCGGAAAACCGAGTTCACGCCCACGGGCATCGCCGTGAACGACAAGGCCACGAACCTGGTGCGGCGCACCCAGCAGTCTGGCCGCAAGCTCGACGTCACCCTCGTCGAGCGCCTGGCGAATGCGGCTCGATGAGATACGGCCAAACTCGGCGTCGGCAACCTCATCAATAACCTCGACGCTGAAGCCAAGCTCTTTTCCGAGCTCGGCGAGCACCTCGGGCGTGCCGGCTGCCTTTGAACCGAAGCGAAAGTCATCGCCAACGATCACGTGAGTGACGTGATTTGCCCCGACGAGCTCCTGCTTCACAAAGGCTTCAGGGCTCAGCGTCGCAAAGGGCTCGTCGAAATCGACCATGATCACCCGGTCGATGCCAACATCAAGCAACGTCTGGGCCCGCTGTTCGGGGCTCATGAGTGGCTTCGGGCACTTGGCCGGGTTGAGGTAACTCAGGGGGTTTTGCGTGAATGTAAACACGACCGCCTCGGCGTCGCGCGCTGCCGCCTCTTCAATGAGCCGAGCAAGAATATGCTGGTGGCCTCGGTGCACGCCCTCGAACTTGCCTATTGCAATGACGCTCGAACGGGTCATGAACCACTCTTTCTTGTGCGGGCGAGCCAAATGAGGCCGAGCACCGGCAGCACCAGGGGAATATAGCCATAGCCAGAGCCGAAGCCAGACCAGACCGAGGGGTGAGCAAAGAGGCTCGGGGCCGTCACGCTCAGAACACCCACAACAACGACACCGATGAGCTCGAAGCTCAGCGCGACCCAGGCGACCTTGCGCCACACGCCACGGCGTTTAATGAGCGCGATCGATGCCACGATGTACACCACACCGGCAACGGCCGAGAGCACGTACGCGAGTGGGGCTTCGTCGAACTTCGTCAGGATTTGGTAAACCGATCTGAACGTCGCGGCAACCGCCAGCACAAGGTACACGGCAATGAGCACCTTGGCCAGCCCGGTCAACCGTTCGGCGTCAGAACCCTCGCCCTTCTCGTGTGAGTGCGGCTCGTTCTGTTGCGAAAGGATTTCAGATGACACGCCCCAAGTGTAACGCTTCTGTGTGTTTAGAAGCCTGACGGTGTTCCAAACCACAGTACGAGCATGCGCCACGTCATCACGAGCACGGCAAGTTGCATGACCGACAGCACAAGATTGGCCCACTTCGTCTTGTCAACGAGCGCCCAAATACCGGTACCGATGGGAAGCGCAACGGCAACGATCATATACATCCAGATCTCGAGCATGTCGCCCTCGGCAGGGTTGCCGGTGAGCGGTGCGACGATCATGATGATCACTTGCACAACGAGCAGCACCGCGGTCGCGACGACCGGCAAGATCGAAAAGTCATTGGGCCCCCGCTTCGTGGTGAACACCCCGAGTGAAAGCACCGCGCCGATGAACGAGACGATCATCGTTATCACGGCATACCAGTGGATCATTGCTGGCCTTTCTCATTCGTTGACGGCGCTGGAAAGTTGGTCACCGCTTTGATTCTGCCCTTAACCACCGACACGAGGCCAACGAGCCACTCTTCCGGTCCTATCGCAGCCGCAAGCGCAACATCGTCGCGATCCGCATCGGGCCGCTTGCCATTCGACAGGTCGATCGCACGCTGCTCATCAAGCTCGATGACGTCAAAGAGCGCTCTCGCGACCGCTGTCGGCGTGACCGCGCTCTCAGCCCCGTGCCCGTCAGCGAGGCCCTTGGTCGTGACAGCGTCAACCGTGACGGGGGTACGCCGTGACGCCCGCGCTTCGTCGCCGAGCAGAGGGGCTTCCAGTTCACGGTGGTCTGCCAGGCGAAACGGCCCCACGGCGGTGCGACGCAGCGCCGTCAGGTGCCCGCCAACCCCGAGCTCTGAGCCCAGGTCGCGTGCGAGCGCCCGAATGTAGGTTCCTGACGAGCAGTGCACCGTGACGTCGAGATCGAGCACGGGCTGGCCGGCCGATCCTTTTGCCTGGCGCAACTCGTGAACAACGAACGCGAAGATCGTGACGGGGCGGCCTTTGAGCTCGACCTCTTCGCCAGAGCGCACCCGGTCGTACGAGCGTTTGCCATCAACCCGAATGGCGCTCACTTTGCTCGGAACCTGTGTAATATCGCCACGCAACAACTCGACTGCGGCTTCGATCCGCTCGGCGGTAAGGGCTTCGACAGCCCCTTCTGGCGCGGTCTCAGTCACCTCGCTCATGCGGTCATCGCTCAACGTCGCCTCACCCAAGCGAATCGTCGCCGTGTAGGTTTTGTCGAGCCCGACCATGTGGGTGAGCAGCCTCGTTGACGGCCCCGCCCCGAGCGTGAGCAGGCCGGTGGCCATGGGGTCGAGCGTGCCCGCGTGCCCGACCTTGCGGGTACCGAGCACCCTTCGCGCTTTGGCGACGGCGTCATGACTCGTCCACTCCTCATCTTTATCGACGAAGAGAATTCCGTTGACCATCGCGGCTCCGTTCACACTCGTTTGTACCGGTGTCGATGGTATCGCACGCAGCACCTGACAGGCCAAGACGGCGCCCACGCAGTAGGGTAGTTGCGTGCTTTCTGATGACGACCTTTCACAGCGCCTGAACACCTGGTTTCGCGCTGAAGCGAGGCCCCTGCCCTGGCGTCACCCCGAGGTGACCGCGTGGGGTGTGCTCGTTTCAGAATTCATGTCGCAGCAGACACAGGTCGAACGCGTCGCGCCGCGATGGCAAATGTGGATCGAGCGCTGGCCATCTGCTGCCCAGCTCGCGGCCGAGGCGCCGGGCGAGGCGGTCAAAGCGTGGGATCGCCTCGGCTACCCGAGGCGAGCGCTGTGGCTTCACCGCACGGCCGAGATCATTGCGACCGAGCACGACAACGTGGTGCCGAGCGACGTCGAAGCCCTCCTCGCGCTTCCCGGCGTCGGCACTTACACGGCCAGGGCCGTGGCAGCCTTCGCTTACGGCGAGCGTCACCCGGTCGTCGACACGAACACACGCAGGGTGCTCGCAAGAGCGCGGCACGGCATCGCGCAGGCAGGCATGCCCGCCGACCGCGATCTCGCCGACCTCGAAGAGATTTTGCCTCATGACCGTGCCGAAGCGGCCACCTTCAACGCGGCCATCATGGAGCTCGGTGCCGTCATTTGCACGGCACGCGCGCCACGCTGCGAGGTCTGCCCCATTGCCGATTCGTGCCGCTGGGCTGCAGCTGGCTACCCAGACAACGCGCCAGAGAAGCGCCCAAAGCAGGCCCGCTTTGACGGTAGCGACCGGCAGGTGCGAGGCCGCATCATGGCGCTCATGCGAAAGGCCTCGGCCGGGGTCTTCCCAGCCGAGGCCCTCGAAGCGGCCCGTTCGGGGCCGCTCAGCGACGACGAGCAGCCAACGCGCGCCCTTGCATCACTCGTGAGCGATGGGCTCATCGTGCGTCAGGGCGAAGAACTGCAGCTGCCGTAAGTCGCGTTCTAGTCGTTCTCGGTCTCGTCGCTCTTGTACGCGTGCTCATCGCCCGCGTATGAGGCGTTCTTTGCAAGCTCTGCCGCCTCTGCGTCGCGGCGCTTCGCCTCGTCGAGCAGCGTCGTCATCTGCTGCGCGTTTTCAGGCAGCTCGTCGGCGATGAACTCGAGCGTGGGCGTCAGACGAATGCCGAGCTCTCGGCCGACCTCGCTGCGCAGCATACCGGTCGCCGCTTTGAGGGCCGCGGCCGAGTCTGCACGCTCTTCGTCGGTACCGTACACGGTGTAGAACACGCTCGCGTGCTGCAGGTCACCGGTCACCCGCACGTCAGTGATGGTGACGAAGCCAAGCCTCGGATCACGAAGACCCTTTTGCAGGCGAAGCGACAGAATCTGCTGAATACGCTCAGCAACTTTCCCTACGCGTGGGCTAGTCATTGCTGTTCTCCTATCTGAGATAGAAAAAGAGGGGGCGGGGCGGTGTGCCCCGCCCCCTCTCAATCGTGATTAATCGCGGGGCTTCTCAACCATCTCTGTGGTTTCGATTTCGTCACCCTCTTGAATGTCGTTGAAGGTGCCGAGGCCGATACCACATTCGTAGTCGGTCTTCACCTCAGTAACGTCATCCTTGAAGCGACGCAGTGACTCGATCGCGAGACCGTCGGCGAGAACAACGCCGTTGCGAATCACGCGAGCCTTGGCATTTCGAGTGATGGTGCCGCTGCGCACGATAACGCCGGCAATGTTGCCGAACTTCGATGAGCGGAACACTTCGCGAATCTCGGCGACGCCCGACTGCACCTCTTCGTATTCTGGCTTCAGCATGCCCTTCAGCGAGTTCTCGATGTCTTCGAGAGCGCTGTAGATCACGTTGTAGAAACGAATGTCGATACCCTCGCGTGCTGCACGCTCGCGAGCCTTGACGTCGGGGCGCACGTTGAAGCCGATGACAATGGCGTTGTCGATCGTTGCAAGGTCGATGTCGCTGGCGGTAATCGCACCAACACCGCGGTGCAGAATACGCAGCTGAACCGAGTCGTCGACCTCGATCTTCATGAGCGACTCTTCCAGTGCCTCAACAGCACCCGAAACGTCACCCTTGATGATGAGGTTGAGTGCCTCAACCTTGCCATCTTCAAGTGCCTTCGTGAAGTCTTCAAGGCTGATGCGCTTGCGTGCCTTCGCGAGCTGTGCGTTACGCTCTGCAGCCTCACGCTTCTCAGCGATCTGGCGTGCGGTGCGGTCTTCGCTCGTCACGATGAACGAGTCACCAGCGCGTGGCACGGTCGACAGGCCCTGAACGAGCACGGGGCGTGAAGGCCCTGCCTCGAGCACGGCGTCACCGTTCTCGTCACTCATGGCGCGCACACGGCCGTAGGCCATGCCTGCGACGATCGCGTCACCAACGCGCAGCGTACCCGACTCGATGAGCACGGTTGCAACAGCACCGCGGCCCTTGTCGAGCTTCGCCTCAATCGCGACGCCACGAGCCTCTTTATCGGGGTTCGCGCGCAGGTCGAGACCAG
Organism: Leucobacter chinensis; assembly: GCF_019049105.1. Taxonomy (GTDB): domain Bacteria; phylum Actinomycetota; class Actinomycetes; order Actinomycetales; family Microbacteriaceae; genus Leucobacter_A; species Leucobacter_A chinensis. The sequence goes on along the minus strand of NZ_JAHQZR010000008.1, from coordinate 30,184 downwards.
CGTCGGCGGTGAGCAGCACTGCGTCGAGCAGTTCGTTGATGCCCATGCCCTGCTTCGCCGAAACGTCGACGAACATGACGTCGCCACCGTACTCTTCAGCGACGAGGTTGAACTCGGTGAGCTGCTGACGCACCTTGGCTGGGTTTGCACCGTCTTTATCGACCTTGTTCACTGCGACAACGATCGGCACGCCGGCCGACTGCGCGTGGTTCAACGCCTCAATCGTCTGCGGCATGATGCCGTCATCGGCCGCAACCACGAGGATCGCGATGTCGGTAACCTGGGCACCACGAGCACGCATAGCGGTGAACGCCTCGTGACCCGGGGTATCGATGAAGGTGATCGCACGGTCGTTGCCGTCGTGCGTGGTGTGCACCTGGTAAGCACCGATGTGCTGGGTGATGCCACCGGCCTCGCCGCCCCCAACGTCTGCCTTGCGAATCGCATCGAGCAGGCTCGTCTTACCGTGGTCAACGTGACCCATCACGGTCACGACCGGTGGGCGTGCCTCGAGAACGTCGTCGCTCTCTTCTTCAAGCTCAGCCTCGATATCGATGTCGAAGCCCTCGAGCAGCTCGCGGTCTTCGTCTTCTGGCGAAACGACCTGAATCTTGTAGCCGAGCTCGTCTCCGAGAATCTCGAAGGTCGACTCGTCAAGCGACTCGGTTGCCGTTGCCATTTCACCGAGGTGAAAGAGAATCGTCACGAGGTTTGAGGCGCTCGTATCGATCTTGTCAGCGAAATCGGCAAGTGATGCGCCTCGGCGAAGGCGGATCGGAGTTGATCCGTTGCCGCGTGGTACCTGAACGCCACCAATCGACGGTGCCTCGCGCATCTCAAATTCTTGCCGCTTTGCCCGCTTCGACTTGCGCGCCTTGCCCTTCGACCCGCCACGGCCAAACGCGCCAGCGGTACCTGCGCCACGGCCGGGACGGCCGCGACCTGGGAAGCCGCCGCCTGGGCGTGGAGCGCCGAAGCCACCGGGGCCACCGCCCTGACCTGGGCGTGCGCCCTGGCCCTGCCCCTGACCCTGGCCTTGTCCCTGCCCTGGGCGCGGAGCACCCGGGCGTGGCCTGCCGCCGCCACCCTGACCGGGGCGTGGAGCGCCGGGGCGAGGTGAACCTGGGCGTGGAGCCTGTGGGCGCGGAATGTTTCCGGGGTTCGGGCGCTTGCCCATGCCCTGGCTCGACGAGAACGGGTTGTTACCGGGACGCGGCGGGCGAGGAATCGCCATACCCTGGTTCGTCGAAAACGGATTATTGCCGGGACGTGGTGCCTGCCCCTTGGCATCAGCTGGCTTCGCAGCGCCGGGCTTTGCAGCCGCGGGCTTCGGGCCGCCTGGCTTCGGAGCGGATGCCTGTGCGTCAGCCGCAGCAGGCTTCTGTGCGGCAGGCTTTGCCGCGGGAGTTGCTTTCTCAGCGGGCTTCTCGGCAGCCTTGTTGGCTGCCGCGGGGCTCACTGGCTTCGCGTTTGCGGGCTTGGCAGCGGCTGGCTTTGCGGCACCGGGCTTCGCCGACCCGGGCTTCGCAGCGCCAGGCTTTGCGGCACCGGGCTTCGCGGGGCTTGGCTTTGCCTGTGGCTTTGCCTCGCCTTGAGCGTCTGAACCGCTCGTGACGCCCGATTCTTTCAAAAGGTTTTTGACTTTGCGTGCAACCGGAGGCGCAACGCTGGAAGAGCTCGCTTTCACGAACTCACCCATCTCTTCAAGTTTTGCTAGTACGACCTTGCTTTCAATGCCCAATTCGGCAGCAATTTCGTGTACGCGTGGGTTTGCCACTTCTCTCCTGTCTAGGTGGTTCACGCTAGACAGCAGCGGGAACCATAGTTATTTGACGGGCCTCATTTTGAGCCACTCATGAGTTGTCCATCATCGTTTCTAGCCTGTTCTCTAGTTCGGCGGTGTCGAGTTTGACTGACACCCGCAACGCCCTCGGGAAGCCCCCGCGGGTCATCGCTCGTTCGATACATGCTCGGCTGCGGTGAAGCCATGCGCCACGACCAGGAAGACAAGCCCCCTCATCGATCACTACACGGCCATTGCGCTCCACGACTCGGAGCAAAGAGCCCCTCGAAGCGCGCACACCGCACCCAACGCAAGATCGGATCGCTTCCATCGTACCAGCTACTTATTCATCCATCACTGAGTCTGGCTGAATGTCGATTTTTGCCCCGGTCAATTTCGCGGCGAGACGGGCGTTCTGCCCCTCTTTGCCGATCGCGAGCGAGAGCTGGAAATCGGGCACGAGCGCGCGAACCTGTTTGAGGTCTTCGTTCAGCATGAAGGTGTCGGTCACCTTTGCCGGCGAAAGCGCGTTAGCCACGAAGGTCGTGAGGTTCGGCGAGTAGTCGACAATGTCAATCTTCTCTTCGCCGAGCTCGGCCATGACGGCACGCACGCGACGCCCCATCTCGCCGATGCAGGTTCCCTTAGCGTTGATCGCAGGATCATTCGACTTCACGGCAACCTTCGAGCGGTGGCCTGCCTCGCGCGCGAGCGACACAATCTCAACCGTGCCGTCGGCAATCTCGGGAACCTCCAGTGCGAAGAGCTTGCGCACGAGCTGCGGGTGCGTGCGCGAAACGATCACCTGCGGGCCCTTCAGCCCCTTGGCGACCGACGTGATGTACACGCGAATGCGCGCGCCGTGCGAGTAGTCCTCACCCGGCACCTGCTCTTCGGGAGGCAAGATTGCCTCGATCGTGCCGAGATCAACGTGCACCATGCGCGGGTTTGGCCCCTGCTGCACGACGCCCGAAACGATCTCGCCCTCTTTGTTGCGGAACTCGCCGAGCACAACGTCGTCGGCGATGTCCCTGAGGCGCTGCGAGATAACCTGCTTCGCGGCCCCCGCGGCGATGCGCCCGAAGTCATCCATGTTCACTGGAGCCTGGCCAATGACGTTCTCGTCAGCGTCGCGCTCTGGAACGAGCACGCTCACGGCGCCGCTCTTACGGTCGACGGTCACGCTCACGTCTTCGGCATCGATGGTGCCGAGCCCACGCTCGAGTGCGTGCTTGACGTATGCCTGCTGAATCGCAAGTTCAATAATTTCGATGAGTTCACCGAAGGGAATCTCACGCTCGCGTTCAATTCCCCTGAGCTCTGTGAGCGGTATCTGCACGGTGGCCTCCTAAGTATTCAAATGTTGCCCGCTGCGCCATGCGCCGCCATCGTGACCTGCGGCGCGGGGCTGCATCCCAGCGGTAAGGTGAAAAGTCTACTAGATTTTGGCACCCCGTGGTTCTAAACCCTGGACGATGCCGGCGGCCCGGCGGCCCCGCAACCCGACTGCCCGGCGGCCCCGCGACCCGGCGGCCCCGCAACCCGGCGGCCCGACTGCCCCGCGGCCCGGCACGCGGCACGCGGGTCATAGTGGCACGGGACACGCTGCGACGCTCAGCGTGCAGGTTTTTCTGGCGGATCCGCTTCAGCTCCGGGCCAACCCGCCTTTCTCACCCCGATGCGTCATCGAGTGGTCAAAAAGTGTCGATTATCGGGGATAATTTCGACACTTTTTGACCACTCGATGGGTGGAAGTGACCACACGACGGGGGCGGGAGGGCGAAGAGCGCGAAGGGCACGAAAGGCACGAAAGGCACGAAAGGCACGAAGGGCGAGACGGGGTACGGGTGCCCCGGGCAAAGAAAAAGGTGGTGCCCCTTTCGGAGCACCACCCGTTATCGCGTGAAGCGAAAACTTATGCAAGCTTAACGCCAGCGCCAGCCTCTTCGAGCTTGGTCTTAGCAGCTTCTGCATCTTCCTTGCTTGCGCCCTCGAGCACAGGCTTCGGAGCCTCTTCAACGAGAGCCTTTGCCTCGCCGAGGCCAAGGCTGGTGATCTCGCGAACAGCCTTAATAACCTGGATCTTCTTGTCGCCAGCTGATTCGAGAATGACGTCGAACTCGGTCTTCTCTTCAGCAGCAGCCTCGCCGCCACCTGCAGCAGGTGCAGCAGCAACAGCTACGGGAGCTGCAGCCGAGACCTCGAAGGTCTCCTCGAATGCCTTAACGAACTCTGAGAGCTCGATGAGGGTAAGCTCCTTGAACTGCTCGAGCAGCTCTTCAGTTGACAGTTTTGCCATTGTTTTCTCCCTTAAATGGTGCCCTGAAGTCGGGCTAAATTGTTGCTTGTTCTGCGTGAGCCGTAGGGCTTACGCATCCTGCTTGTCACGCAGCGCGCCGAAGCCGCGAGCGGCCTGTGCGAGCGGGGCGTTGAACAGTTGTGCAGCACCGAACAGCGATGCCTTCATGGCGCCGGCGGCCTTGGCCAGCAGCACCTCGCGGCTCTCGAGCTCGGCAAGCTTGTTGACCTCGTCGGCAGAGATGGGGTTTCCGTCGAAGAAACCACCCTTCACTACCAGAAGAGGGTGTGCCTTGGCGAAGTCGCGCAGACCCTTTGCAACAGCAACCGGATCACCGTGAACGAACGCGATGGCCGAAGGGCCCTCGAGCTGGTCGTCAAATGCGGTGATGCCTGCGTTGTTTGCGGCAATCTTGGTCAGCGTGTTCTTCGCCACGGCGTACGATGCGTGCTCACGAATGGAGTTGCGCAGTTCACGCATTTCTCCAACGGTGAGACCGCGGTACTCGGTGAGCAGGACAGCGGTTGACTCTTCGAATTTCTTCTGAAGAGCCGCTACCGAAGCTTCCTTTGTCGCCATGGCGCTCCCTAGCTTGTCGAAACACGAACAACGGGTGTCGTTCGCGGGCCGCGGACCGAAACTAAAAAAGCTCCGGCACGCATGCACGGAGCTTCCGATTGCACCACAGAGGGAGAATCATCACTTTCGTACCTGCGCTGGTCTTCACTTGCGTGAACGTTCCGAGATCGTTGCGGATCACTACCGGCGGTCTTTGGCCAAGGATCAGAATACACGATGCGCGGCAGCGTGCGCAAGCTCGACCCCGAGCCCGGAGCCCGGAGCCCGGAGCCCGGAGCTCAGACCTCGCAGCCCGCAGCCCGCAACCCGCAACCCGCAACCCGCAACCCGCAGCCCGCAGCACACTGCCACACCCGCAGCCAGGAAGCGGGGCGCTAGCCCTCGCCCTGCGGCGTGCGCAGCATGTACCCTGATCCGCGCACCGTGCGGATCATCGAGTCGCGCCCGGCGTCGATCTTCTTGCGCAGGTACGAGATGTAGAGCTCGACAATGGTCTGCTTGCCCTCGTAGTCGTAGCTCCACACCCGGTCGAGAATCTGGGGCTTCGAGAGCACGCGGTCGGGGTTGCGCATGAGATAGCGCAAGAGTTCGAACTCGGTCGTTGAGAGTTCGATGGGGTCGCCGCCTCGCGACACCTCGTAGGTTTCTTCGTTGAGCACGAGGTCGCCAACCCGTATCACGGCGTCGTCGGGGTCGCCGAAGCGCCGCGCACGCCTCACGACCGCGCGGAGTCTCGCGCTCAGCTCTTCGAGGCTGAAGGGCTTCACGACGTAGTCGTCTCCACCGGCGGTGAGCCCCGCGACCCGGTCTTGTACGTCGGTCTTGGCGGTGAGAAACACGACGGGCACCTCACTGCCCGATGCGCGCAGCTTCGAGAGCACCTGCATGCCGTCGAAGTCGGGCAGCATGATGTCGAGCACGATCACGTCGGGGGCGAATTCGGCCTCTTTGACGATCGCCTCGGCACCGGTCGCGGCCGTCTCGACGATGAATCCCTCGTGCCTCAGCGCGAGCTCAAGCAGGGTGCGGATCGAGGCCTCGTCATCGACAACGAGCGCTCTGAGCGGCACGTTCAACTCGTTCTCACGATCAGCGTTCGAATGACCTGGTCGACGAGGCCGAGCAGCCGCTCGATCTCGGCGTCGTCGCGATCGACCCAGCGGCACTGCGGGTCGCCGACGGGCACGAAGTCACGATGTTCCTCCCACACCATGAGGGTTCGCTCGGCGCCGAGCACGTACTGCTGCCACCAGATTTGGCGCAGGTAGTGCTTCGGAATCGAGCGCCAGGGCTTGTTCGTGGTCTTAATTTCGGCGAGCTCAAGCGCCCCGCCATCGCGCTCACCGATGCCGTCGGGCGTCGCGAGGTGACGCATGTCGGTTGGCGCGTGAAAGAGCGCCTGGCTCGAGGTGATGTCGTACTCCTTGAGTACCCAGTCAGCGATCTCTGGCTCCCTGCGCTTGCCGTGTTCGGTGAAGGCGTTGCCGGTGAAGCCCGAGCCGTACAGCTTGTTCCACGCGACTTGCTCGACCGACTTCGGGGTCGAGAGCTTCGCCGCGTCGGTGGCCGTGATGCCCCGTGATCTCGCACGCAACCACTCGGCCCGGTTCGTGCCATCGGCTACGACACGGTCAAGGTACGAACGCGACTTCAGAGGCTGGGTATTCATCAGAGCCATCTTATTGCTGAGATGGTGAGGAGTCGCTGACCGAGCGCTTTTCACGGTAGTGCACGGTCGAGCGTTCGCCTTCCCGGTTCACGTGGGTCTGGGTGCCGGGCACGATGTCGGTGTTGTGGGCGGTCACCGTGATCCACCCCGCTTGCCTCCGTTCGACGACGAAAGTGAAGATGCCGTCGCGCGCCCCCGCCTGCTCGCCCTCTGGCGAGACCTGGCCAGCAAGGCTCCACTTGCTCTGCACAACGGCGGCGTCTGGGCCGAGCTCCCGCACGCGAGGCTCGCCCATCTCAATCACCGAGCCAGGAAAAATCTTCGTGAACCCGAAGTGGTGCTCCTCGCGAATACTGTCACGATCATGCCACCAGAGCCCGACGACGTTCACGAAGTCAGCGTCTTCGGCGAAGAGCTGCGAGAGCTTCTCGGCATCGCCGGCGTTCCACGCCGCCTGCCATTCTGAAACGACCATTGCTGGTGACTGCATGGGTGCCCCTTACTTCTTTGTTGCTGTTCGTCTGCCGCGTGCCCGTTACCCCTGGGCGAAACTCACCGGCGATCCGCCGTCGTTTGCCGATGTCTGCCCCTGGCCGGGGTACGTGTTGCCCGGAAAAGGGTGACTCGGGTACGGGTAGCTTGGGGCGCCATAGCCCTGGCCCGCATACCCTGGGGCGCCGTAGCCGGGAGCGCCATACCCTTGACCGCCTTGCGCCGCGAGAAACTGCTGCGAGGCATACTGCCACTCGACGAGCTCCTGCAACGACTGCGCGACACTCTTAACCCTGGGCACGTTAAAGAGCACAAACGGATCGGCGCCTGCCGACTGCAGCACGATATTGCCCGCGCCAAAGATCCGCTGAAAAAGCCCGCGCTTTACGGTGAGTTCACGAATCTGCGTGAACGGCACCTCGCTGCGGTCGCGGGAGAGCACACCGGAGCGCACGATCACACGCTTCGTCGTTACGACCGTGGTGCGGCCAAGCCAGCGGAAGAACGGAACGAGCACGAAGAGGAAGACCACGAGTGCTCCTCCGCCGAGCACCGCCCAGTTTTTCCACTCTTCATTGAAGCTGCCCGCGTAGAACGGAACCACGCCGCAGGTCGCGATCACAATGAGTGCCGACCAAAAGAGATGCCTCGCCTGCCTGCGCAGGGTCAGTACCTTCAGCTCGCCCAGCTGCATGTGTGCGGGTGCAGCCAGGACCTCGTCGAGGCGCTGTGCCACATCGCTGGCGGGAGGCTTAGAACTCATGATGCCATTCAACACTAGTTGGCTGAAGCCTCGCGAACATGTTCAACATCACCCGCGTGCACCGTGAGCAGGCCACCATCGTCGCGCGCTACCGTGAGTGCCCCGTCGCTCTCGAGCGCCCTTGCTCTTCCCACAACCTGCTCGCCCCCCGGCAGGTGAACGCGCACCCGGGTACCCAGGGTCGCCGAGTGTCGAGAGACCTCGTCGATGAGCGCCGAGGGGCGGGTTCGCGCGAGCGAGACGAGCCTACGAAGCTCGGTGAGGTAGCGCACGAGGTATTCGTCGGCGATGCGCTCGCCCTCGGCATCGGCCAGCTGCGTTGCGCCGCGTAATTCGGCCCCCTCGGATAACCATGAGCCGGCCCGCTCGGTCGGGAGCTCCTCGTTCGTGAGAAAGAGGTTCGTTCCCACGCCAATAATCGCGCTGCCATCGGGCAGAAGCTGACAAAGGATGCCGTTGAGTTTGCTCCCGAGCCGCATTTCGGTCTCGGCTGCCGCTCCGGGCGCATCGATCTCGACCTCGCGCATCATGTGCACGTCGTTCGGCCATTTCACGGCAACCCGACGCTCGCTCGCGAAGACCGGCTCGGTGGCCAACACCACCGCTGCCCCCGCGACGAGCGGCAGCCAACTCGCTTCGAGGCCGACGAAACCGCGCACGAGCACAGAGGCGGCGAGGCACTTACCGGGAGGCGTCTGCCAGCCTCGGCCTTGCCTGCCCCGTCCCGCGGTCTGATGCCCCGTCAGCACGAGCGCACCGTCTGGCAGTGCATTGTCGTCGCGCCACAACGCTTCGAGGGTCACGTTGGTCGATGGAGTCTCGTCAAACCAGTACACGGGAGCGCCGAGCGCGCGGGTCTGCTGCAATTTCACGTTCACAAGCCTAGGGCTTCGACCTCATTTTTGTGGGCATCGACCAATGAAAACTCGAATGCTTGAGCGGTTCACTCCCCCGCGACGCATGGGCGCCACGGTAGGCTGGCTGACGTGAATGATGTGAACCCTACTCAGCCTCAGACCACGGCCGATAAAATTGCAGATCACCGTCGCAAGTACCAAGAAGCGGTAGGCGATCGTGACGCGCACGCTGCCGCAAAGCAGCACCCCCGCGGCAAGATGACTGCCCGCGAGCGCATCAATGAGCTTCTCGATCCTGGCTCGTTCGTCGAGTTCGATAAGTACGTGCGTCACCGCACCACCGCTTTCGGCATGGAGCAATCACGCCCCTTCGGTGACGCAGTGGTCACCGGCGCCGGCACGATTCACGGCCGCCAGGTTGTCGTCTATTCACAAGACTTCACCACCTTTGGCGGATCGCTCGGCGAGGTCGCCGGCGAGAAGATCGTCAAGGCGATGGAAAACGCGATGACGAATGGCGTGCCCATCATCGGCATTCTTGACTCGGGCGGCGCCCGCATTCAGGAGGGTGTCGTAGCACTCGGCAAGTACGGTGAAATCTTCCGCCTCAACACGATGGCTTCTGGCGTCATTCCCCAGATCTCAATCGTCATGGGCCCAGCGGCCGGCGGCGCGGTCTACTCACCGGCCCTGACCGACTTCGTCATCATGGTCGACAAGACGAGTCACATGTTCGTGACGGGCCCCGACGTCATCAAGACGGTCACGGGCGAAGAGGTCGGCTTTGAAGAGCTCGGCGGCGCACGAACGCACAACGAGACGAGCGGTGTCTCGCACTACCTCGCGAGCGACGAGCATGACGCGCTCGACTATGCGCGCAACCTGCTCGGCTACCTGCCCGACAACAACCTTGCAGAGCTGCCGATCTACGACACCGATACCGCGCTCGAGATCACCGATGCCGACCGCAAGCTCAACATGGTCATTCCCGACAGCCCGAACCAGCCCTACGATATGAAGACCATCATCGAGGCGATTCTCGACTCGGGTGAGTTTCTCGAGGTTCAGGCGCTCTTCGCCCCGAACATCGTCATCGGTTTCGGCCGCGTCGAAGGCCGCACGGTTGGCATCATCGCCAACCAGCCCAACGCGATGGCGGGAACGCTCAACATCGACGCCGGCGAGAAGGCCGCACGCTTCGTTCGCTTCTGCGACTCGTTCTCGATTCCCATTCTCACCCTCGTCGACGTGCCCGGCTACCTCCCGGGAACCGAGCAGGAGTGGTCTGGTGTGATCCGCCGCGGTGCCAAGCTGCTCTACGCCTATGCAGAAGCAACGGTTCCGCTCGTCACGATCATCACCCGTAAGGCCTACGGCGGGGCGTACATTGTCATGGGCTCGAAGCAGCTGGGCGCCGACATCAACATTGCCTGGCCCACCGCCGAGATCGCCGTGATGGGTGGTCAGGGTGCCGTGAATATTCTGTACCGTAAAGAGCTCGCGGCCGCCGAGGCCGAGGGGCGCGACGTCGAGGCGCTACGCAAGGAGCTCTCAGACGCGTACACCTACAACGTGGCAAGCCCCTTCCTCGCGGCAGAGCGCGGTGAGCTCGACAACGTGCTCGAACCAGCCGGTACTCGCCTCGCCGTCATCAAGGCGCTGCGCGGCCTGCGCGGCAAGCGCACCGAGCAGCCAGCGAAAAAGCACGGAAACATTCCGCTGTAACCCGCACGCCAACGTTTTCGAAAGGCTTGAGAGTCATGTCTGACCTGACCCCCATGGCGCCCGACGCCGCCGAGCGCGATGCGCTCAGGCGCGAGCTCATCGACACCGGTGACGACGTCATTCGGGCAGACGATGTCGAGTTCGTGACCAAAAATCTGAGCGATGAAGAGCAGGCCGCGGTGCTCGCGGTGCTGCTCGCCATGCGCGAGGAGGAGCGCGATCGCGTGCGCCTCGTGGCACGCCGAGACCGCGAGCCGTGGACCCGTTCGCAGCGCACGCCCGAGGGAATCGGCGAGCTACTCAACGGCTAAACCGCGGCTCGCGTGTCAGGGGCCGGTGTTACAGTAGGCATATGGGCCCCAAGGAAGAACTCGAAGCACTGCTCGCGCGAGGCATCGACCTCTCTGTCGAACCACAGGGCCCAGAGGGCGACAGGCCCGTACGCCAGTCGGCCGTGCTGATCTTGTTCGGGCAACTCGATCCGATCGAAGCCGAACCCCTCAGCACCAAGGTCATTACGCTGCCCGACCCAGACAACCCACCGCCCGCATTGACGGTGCCAGCAGACCTCGACGTGTTGCTGCTGCAGCGAGCGGCGCGCATGCGGCACCACCCGGGGCAGATCGCGTTTCCCGGCGGGGGCCTCGAGCCTCAGGACGATGGCCCCATCGACGCGGCACTTCGCGAGGCCGAAGAAGAAACCGGCCTCGACCCCTCCGGCGTTGAGGTGCTCGGCACACTCCCCCAGGTACCGATTCCCGTGAGCAATAACCTTGTCACGCCCGTCGTTGGCTGGTGGTCGCGCCCGAGCGAGATCGCCGCGGTCGACAAGACCGAGGCCGCGAGCGTCTTTCGCGTGCCCGTCGCCGAGATGCTCGACCCACTGGCACGCGCCACCGGCGTTGTGCGACGTGGCGACGTCACCCACCGCTCGCACGCCTTCGAGCTCAGCCCCCGCCTCGGCGGCCACATCGTTTGGGGCTTCACGGGCATTCTGCTCGCGACCCTCTACGACGAGCTCGGCTGGACGATTCCATGGAACCCACGACGTGAGCTCGAAATTCCCATCAGCCAGGTGGGCTAAGCCCTAAACGCGGCAACACCCGCAACTTTCAGAGCACCTCGCCCGTTGTGAAATCACGGTGCGCAGAAACGCAGGGGCCGCAAGCCGCACAAAGCGCTTGCGACCCCTGCGTTCTATGCGGTGCGGCGCCTGCGCTCTGAACGGGCCAGCAATGCCGCGCCCCCGAGCAGGAGCAGACCGGCGAGCACGAGCAACAGGCCAAACTGGCCCGATGCGCCCGTGTTCGGCAGCTCATCGCCCTGGGCTACGGGGGCCGTTGCCGAGTCGTCGAGCTTCGAGTCGGGCGTTACCTCGGTCGGGGTGTCGATCGTGACGACGTTCGTGACGCTCGGGTATGCCTTCTTGCCCACGGTCACGCCGACCGTGAATGACGTACTCTCGCCGGTGGCGAGCCCCTCTTCGAGCGACCAGGTGACCGATTGGCCCTCGACTGTCACCGGTTCAAGCGATGCGTCAGCGTACGTGAGGCCCTCGGGTAGCACGTCGGTGACGGTGATCGGGCCGGGATCGGCGGTTGGGCCATGGTTCGTGACCGTGATCTCGAACGAGGCGTGCTCGCCGACCGTGAAGGTTCCGATGGCCCGCTTTTCGACCTCGAGGGTCACGAGTGGTGGCACTGTGACAGCATCTTCGGCTCGGTTCGGGTGCTTCGAATCATCTTCGGGCTCTGGCTCGGTTGCCCGCACCTCGGCCACGTTCGTCACACCGGGGAACGCGTTCGCCGTGACCAGCGTCTCAATCGTGAGCGGGGTTGCCCGCTCACCCGGGTTCAAGGCCGCGTCGTAGCTCGCGGACACAACGGTCGAACCGTCGACGTCAGGGGTGACACCGGTAATGATCCACCCGGTATTCTCACCCTGCTCGGTGAGAACGGGGCCGGCCTCGCTCAACACGTCAAGTCCCGCCGGAACGGTGTCGGTGACGACGATACCGGTTGCCTGCGAGGGGCCGTGGTTAACGACATCGATGATGAAGGCGAGCGGTGAGCCGACCTTGACAGCGCCTGCCTCGTGCGTCTTCTCGATACCGAGATCGATCTGACGTGCGACGGCGACAACCGCCTCGTCACCGTCGGGCGCCTCACGGCCGGTCTTGGGATCACCGTTCGGATCGAGTGTCTTCTGAGTATCAAGTGCTGCCGTGTTCGTAAGCTCGATTGCGCTGCCTTCGGCGTCGTGTGTTGGCGCATCGGCTGCGAGCCTCACCTCGTACACGAGCTCAACGCTCTGCCCGTTCAGCAGGGTGGTCTCAGCCTCGTTCGTGAAGACGGTGTGGCCCGGGGTGTCTTTCGAGACCTCGGCCTTCCAGGTGTCTACGCTCTCGGGCGCGAGGCCCACGAAACTCATCCCCTCCGACAGCTGGTCGTTCACAACGAGGGGCCTTGTGGCATCGCTCGGGCCGTGGTTTGCAACCACGATGCGGTACCACGCCGTGGTGCCAGCGACGTGCGTGCCGTTGGGCTCGTACGTGACCGTTCCATCATCTGAAACAACCCGCTTGAGTGCCTCTTTCTCGAGGCCAAGGTCGGCGATACGGGAGACCTCGATTGCGGCCTCGTCGCGATCACGCTTCTCGCCTTCGCTGTCGTGCCAGGTCAGCACGGCCTCGTTGGTGAGCGGCTGAGGCAGCGCCGCCGCGCTCTCTGAAATCGCTGCCACGACAGTAATTTCTGAGACGATCGGGGCGTCGGCGGTTGAGACCGGCACGAGACCACCGTTTGCGGTGTACTCGCACGAACCGCTGGTGGCACTCTGCGTCACCGCGTCGCACTGCCAGTCGGCCCCGTCAATCGAGATGAGCGTGAGGCCAGCGGGCAGCTGGTCGACCACCCGAGCGGGAGCCGCCGAGGGGCCGGTGTTTTCGACACTCAGGGTGTACTCGACCTCGGTTCCCGCGACCCATGGGCCTTCGGCAACGGTCTTCGTAATGGCCATCTCGGCGCTCGTGACCACATCGATGAGATCATCGGCGTCGTTGTTGCTGCCGTCGATATCTTCATCTTGAATGACCGTTGCGAGGTTGCGCACCCCTGTCTGGGCACGCATGGTCGAGGCGACATTTGCGGTGTACGCGATCTCGATCGTTCCCGTGACGGGCAGGTCGGCCCCGCTCGTCAGGTCACTCCACACAAGCTTCTGCCCCACGACTTCGGGCTGCTGCACAGCAACCTCTTGGCCGTTAAGCGTGATGCGCTGCACCTGGCCGAGGCTCAACCCCGCGGGCAGAGTATCTTCAACCCGCACCTCAGACGTTGCAACACTCGGGCCGTGGTTCGTGATGCTGAGCAGGTAATCAACGCTCGAACCGGCAACCGCTGCTTCTCCCGCAGCGGGCGAGGTGTGCGTCTTTGCGATCGAGAGGTCGACCGCGCGGTTCGAGCTGCCGTTGTCACGATCTCGCGGCTTATCGTCGGTGTTTTCTGCCGAAGCCTCGGCCTCGTTCACAACCTGTTGGCCGTTCGCGAGGTGCGGTGCCACCTGGTAGGTCACGACAAAGCTCTCGCTTTCACCCGCGACGATGGTTGCGGGGTCTTGGAGCCCGAAGGTATCCCACCCTTCATCGGTCACGCCCGCGGCGTTCGTGCCACCGGCTGCGCGGCTCCAATCGGCGCCGTCAACTCCCTCGTGTCGCAGGTACGTCAGTACAGCTGGCGACTCCTCGACAACCTGAACACCTCTCGCATCAGCTAGGCCGCTCGTGCGCACGGTGATGCGGTAACTTACCTCGGCACCCGGGGTAATCGGCGCAACCTCATCTTGTACAGAAGCCGGCTGCCACACACCCGCGACCTTGACGACGCGAGTCTTGGTGATGCCAATCGTCGTTTCGTTTCCTGGCTCAAACGTCACCGAGTCTTCGTTCGGCTCGTTCGGCTTGGGCTCAGGCGTCACACCAGGTTTCACCGTCGCAGTGTTCGTGATCGCACCGATGTGCGAACTCTTGACCGTGCCGCTCAGCGTCAGCTCGCTCGCCGCGCCTACGGGCAGCGCGGCACCCTGGTAGGTCCAGGTCACGACGTCGCCAGCCTTCGCCGGGAACTCGCTCGGCTTGCCCTCGCGCTTAACGGTAGCGATCCACTCGCCATCAACTTCAGAGGCAGTTACGCCTACGACGCCCTCGGGAACCGTGTCGCTCACAGTGATGGGCGCGTCAGCGCTCGCATGCGAGGGAGACGGGCCAAGGTTCGTGACGGTGAGGCCCCAGGTGACCGGTGAGCCGGCGACCGCAGCCGCCGAGTTCACGGTCTTCGCGATTGTGAGGTCGGCAAACGGGGTCAGCTCTTTGTGCACCGTCGCAGTGTTGGGGTTTTTCGCGTTCTCTGGCAGGTTGCTCGGTGCCTCGTAGGTGCGTCCTAGAACCGATGCCGTGTTCGAGAGTTCGGTGCCGCTTGCGACGGCCCCAGGTTCGACGGTCACATCGGCGACGAGCACGATGCGCCCCTCACCCTCGGCATCAAGCATGGTCTGCTCGTCACCAACGGTAAATTTCTCGCCGTGGTAACGACCAAGAACAGAACCGTTGGTGCCCTTTTCGGCATCATTCTCGCTCGGGTAGTAAGTCGCGACCCACTCGCCCGTCGTAACACCGCTCGGCTCGGTGAGCTTCTCGGTGATCGCGAAAGGGCCGTAGCTATCGTCAGGGCCAGTGTTGCTGACCGTGACGCGCCACTGAGGCTGCTCATAGCCATCGCCTACACGCTGCCCGGGAACCCAGCTGCCCTCAGCGATCGTTTCATCGCCAACGAGCGCGATCGATTCGGTGGTGCCACCAATCGCCTGCTTTTCGAGCAAGAGATCGGCCTCGCGCAGGAACGCGTTGTCACTTGCCTCAGGGCCCGTGTGCTCGCGACTCTTCGTCGCTGTCTGGCCGTGACCGTCGGTGGTTACCGCGCTCACGGTGTTCGTGTGCGGCTTCGATGCGCCGACGCCCGGTTTCGTGGTGGCCTCGGGGTTCTGAGGCACGGCCGTGTAGCGGATCACGATCTCGCGTGCCCCCTCACCAGCGCCGCTCGTGGTGCCCGGCAGGATGGCAGCGGGCTGGGTGCCCGATTCAGTCTCGCTCAAAGCGGTACCAAACGACCAAATCAGCGATCCATCTTTGCCTTTTTCGGGTGCGAACGGCGTGACTGGTTCGCCGCCGACGGTCATGCTCACGACCTCGCCGAAGGCCCAGTTTTCTGGTAGGGCATCGCTCAGCGCCACGGTTTGTGCGTTACCCGCACCAACGTTCTTGGCGGTGATGCGCCACTCGAAGGGTTCGCCGACGTAGGCGGTTCGCGAGTCATCGACCGCAGTTTTCGAGAGCTCGACGAAGGGAAAACGTGTCTCGGCTTCAGCCGTGTCACGCACGCCCTTGTCATTCACGTTCGGGGTGTACTCGCGACCGGCTGGCTTGCCCTTGTCGTCGCGTGGCCACGACTCGTAGCGTTTGACGAGCGCCTCGTTCTTGAGCTTCTCACTCAGGTGCTTCTCGTTGCTCGTGAGCGTGTTCGAGGGGGCAAACGCGCCCTCATAGGTGAGCGTCACTGCGTTTTCAGCGCCGGGAGCAATCGCTCGGTGAAGCTTCCACGTGATGGTCTGGCCATCTACCTGAACCTCACCGTCGGCTGGTTTTTCACCGTTGATGCGAATGCTCTTGGCGTTGATCACGAGACCATCGTGAGCGGTATCGGTTACGACGCTCTCGTACGCAGGGGTTGTGCCACTGTTTTGCACAACAACGCGATACTGCAGCGTTTCGGCGACCTCGGCGCTGACCGAGTCGCGCCACGTACCCTCGCTCGCGAGCGCCACGTTCTTCGTGAGGCTAAGCTTCGGGTCAACAATCGCGACGTCTGCGCTGCCGCGACCGGTCTGCTTGCGCTCAGTGCCGGTCTTGCTGACGTTCCAGCCGAAGACCGCCTGGTTCGTCAGTGTCTTTTGCGCGGGAGTCACGCCGGTGCCAAGGTGCACCTGATAGGTGAGGCGCAGCGTTCTGGCTTCAGCCGACGAGGCGATGTGCCCGTCGTAGGCCCAGGTATGTTGCTGCCCCTTACTCGTGTGCTGCCACTCGCCTCCGAGCACCGTGCCGCCTGAAGCGATCTCGGGACCGCTCACCTTCGCGTCGACGAGGGTGACCCCGGCCGGCAGAGTATCGGTGATAACGGGTTTGTAGTAGCTAATGTTCGGTCGCAATGCAACGTCGACGCGGTACTCGACCGTCTCGCCGACCGGCGCGGTGACCTTGTTCGTAAACGACGAGTCTTCGTCGCTCGCGATGCGCACCTGCTTGCTGAGTTCGGCAGTCGTAGCCGTGATCGTCGCAGAGTTTTTTGCGGATCGATCTCCCCTGCGCACGTCTTTCGCGTTTGTATCAGCAGGGTCGCCAGCATCAAGCGTTTCGGGAAGGGTGAAGCCACGTACCGTTGCCTTGTTGGTAAAGGTTTGGCCCGCTCCCGTTTCTGGCGCGATCTTCGCCGAGTAGGTGAGCTTGGCGCTTTCGGGTACGACCTTGAGCGCTTCGATGGTTTCAGGGCTCCAGGTGATGGTGCCACCTTCGCCGTCGAAAACGTTCTTCGTGAACGTGAGGTCGCTATCGGCAATCGCCTGACCGTTCACCGCGAATGATCCCTTTTCGATGAAGAGCCCCTCAGGAACCTCGTCGACGACCGTGTTGTCGTAACTTGCGACCCTGCCGTTCTCGTTCGCCACGGTGAGGGTGTACTTCACCGTGTCAGAACCGCTGACGTTGACCGACTTGTTTGCGCCCTTGGTGATTTTCAGGGCCGGCTCGAGGTAGGTTACTTTGGCCGTCGTAGAGTCAGCAGTGATCTTGTCTGAGTTCGGCTGAGCAAACTGGTACCTGGCGGTGTTGGTGAGCGTAGTTTTGTTTCCGAGGTTTGGCTTGCGGTCAGCATGCGAGGCATCGGCGTCTGGAACCCAGAGGGTCACCTGAACGCTGAAGGTCTCTGGCTTGCCCGAGTTGTTCGTGTAGCTTTCAGGAAACACGAGCGTTCCGGGTCGCTTGTCGCCCTGCTGCGTTTCATGAAGCGTGAAGCCTTTGCCCACGAAGTCGTAACCTTCAGTCGGGCCAGCGAACACCGCGCTGCCCTCGACGAACTCGTACTCAAGGCTGCCTGACGAAGGTGTCGAAGAGCTGCTGGACCAGGTCAGTGTTCCGTCGTCGGCAAGCTGCGAGCGCTTGACCGTCGTGTTGGCGGGAATCGTGACCGAGTATTCGAAGGTCGCGTGCTCGCCCTGCACGATGGCGTCGTCTGGCCTGTTTGATACGGTGCCTGAGGGGCCTGATGTGTTACTTGGGTCGGTTACAGCGCTGTCGTGTGGCTTCACCTCGGTCGAGACCAGTTTCTTGGCTGTCTTCACGCCGGGCACGACAACGTGCGACGGGTCGGTCGCGAAGTCTGCTGGCACAGGGTACTGACCGTCCTGTGCCGTGCGCTTCACGACTGGCTCACCCTGATCGGGGCGACTGGTAGCAACCGTGTTGCCGCCGTATTGCACTTTGCCCTGAGCGGCACTCTCTGAGACCGTCGGCACGAGTTCGGTCGTGCCTCCACCGTTATTGCGCGCCGAATACTGCGCTACCGAGGCTACGTTCTCGTAGTTCTGAGTGATCTGAGCAGCACGCTCAGCATCGGTCTGTTCGGTGGGCACGACGAGCGTGTAGCCCAGGGTAAAACCGCGCTCGGTTCGTTCTTTCTCACCCTGCGCTTGGGTTGAGCCGGCAACCTGAGCCGACACCTGCCACACGACGAGGCTCCGCTTTTCATCGGCAAGCCCGGGTGAGACCTGGCTCTGAAGGTCTGCCGGAATGTTCTCCCAGTCATACGCATGGGCCGTGAACTCTTCGCCCTGCTTCCACGCGGTCGGGGTCTCGCCCTCGGCCGCGCTCCACAAACCGCCGGTGCCCGTGACCGTGTGATTGGCCGCGTCATAGCCACTCAAGTCAGAGGCGCTCACTCCAGCGGGTAGAAGATCCCACACCTCGTAGTCCTGGGTCGTGGCAGCGGGCGCCGTCACATCGAGACGGTACGTTACTTCGCTGCCCTGCACGACGTTTTGGCCGTCAACATTGCTATTGACGGTTTGCGCATCTGGGTAAACGGGCTTACCGGTCTCGACGCTGTAATCGTTTCGTTCGATGCCCTTGATGAGTCGCACCGACATGTCCTGCGTGACCTCGGCATCGTCCCGCATGAACGAGATCTGACCGTCAACGTTGGTCTGCTGGTACTTCGCAAGGTTCTGCACGACATCGACGTCGCCAAAGGCCTGCGCTTGGACGACCGTGACCTTGAGATAAATATCGAGATCGACCCCGGCCGGCCAGAAGCGATCGGCCGACTCGTGGGGGCCCTGGCCTGCGGGATAGCAGTCGTTCGAGCCAAACTTCCAAGTCAGGTTTCGGGGGTCTTGTTCGTCATCGAGCACGACCTTGCCATTGAAGAGTTCAATGGCCGCTGCCGCGTTTGTGTCGTTCGTCAGGTCAAATGTGCAGGGCCCCAGTTTTGCTGTGGTAATTTCTGAGCCGTCGCGTTTCTTCGGAACCACGCGAAGGTTCTCTGAAGCTTTCCACTCGTTACCCTTCGCGAGACCCGCAGGGTCAAATGCCATACCCTCGGGCAAAAAATCAGTGAGCTGCGGGTTACGCACGTCGGCGCCAGTGGCCGACTGCCAGTGAATCTTGTACCAAACCTCGTCGCCTACCGCGACAGGGGTCTCTTTGCGTTTGACCCACTCGAGATTGGCGTTGGTGATATCGCTGGCCGAAACCGTATCGCTGTTCAGCACATGCTTCGAGATAATCGTATCGGCGGTGCGAACCCTGGCTTCTGAGTCGTCAGACACGTAAAAACCATCGCCCACCGTCGAACCACCGGCGTTGTGAAGACCAGCGATCTCGGGCCGGGGCGTCGTGAGCGCTTCAATTTCAACGCTATTTCGCACGGTGTCGCCTGAGGTCGTCGCACCATTTTTCCCGTCTTTCGAGAGATAAGCACTATTCTGACGCACCGAGTACACTACCGAGGCCTCGGCATTCGGGTTGGCGAGCACCTGCTCATTCTTCTTATCAAACACAAGGTCCTGATAGAAGCGTCCGGTTTCAGGGTCAAAGGCAATGCCGCTCAGTTCTGCCCCCGAGAACGTTGCGTCATCGGTAAACCACTGCTCACCCCACTGGCAGCCGTCAAGACCGGCTTCGGCCAACTTCGTATTCCAGGTCTCCAGGTCGACGTAGTCCCGGCCCTCGAGCGTGTTCGGATCGCCAATCAAGAAGTTGGGTTGCCCTTCACTCCCGTTGACCGCGGCCGATGAGATGTTCTCGGTAATGTCACGCGGGTACGCGGGGCACAGTCCGTTTTCAAGATCGTCGACAAGTCTCGTCGGGCGATCATTCAGCTCTGCACCGACGTACTCGCTCGTTGCAACACGCAGGCGGTAGTCGACGACGCTGCCCTGTGTGAACGAAGCCTCGGAGCCCCAGTCTGAACCTTTGACGCGCACGTCTTTGCGCACGCGCACATCGACAACCTTGACACTCGTTGAGCCTGAGTCTTCGATGCGCTCATCGAGGGCGCTCTCAGGCAGCACACCGTTCCAGGTGCCCTCGGCGATGGCCGTGTTGCGCAGCGTGTTTGCTTTTTTCGCGTCTCGGTTATCTGCATCGGGAGAGCCGTGCCGAGTCGATGCGCCAAGGTTGTTGTCGAGATTTGCTCCCTGCCCCTTCGCCCCAAGCGCCTGCGCTTGTTCTTCGGTGAAGAGCGTGTTCTCAAAGAGCGGTACGCCTGCCCTGTAGCGGATCACGGTCGAGGCCGCTTTACCAGCCCCACCACTCGCGGCTTGCGTGATCGGCGCAACACCGGTGTCTTGCTGGGTCGCGAGCCATTCGCCTACGTTCCAGGTGACTTTCGTGTACACGCCAGCACCCGGAAGGCCGAGCGATTCAGCCTCAGCCGCACTCGCCTCGATCGTTTCGATGCTCTCTTCGTCGAAGCAGTTGTCACCTACCGCTCCGGTCGCAAGAGCACCGGACCCTTCATATTCAGCAGCCCCCTGACCGTTACCCGCGTCGCTCGTACTGTCGGCGATGTCACATGAACCCAGGTACTCAAGACCAGCAGGAAGGTAGTCAACGACAACCGCATCGTGCAAGTTACCCTCTGCCGTATGGTGAACGGTGAGGGTGTAAATCGTGCTCTGCTCATGCACTCCGCGAAGCAGTTCATGTTCGGGGCTTGGTTCAGACTTCGTGACCCTGAGGGCGTTGACCTTTGGTGAAGCCTCGGCTACTGAGCGTGGCGAGGTAACAGCACTCGCCTTCGCGCCTCCCACCGAGCTACTACCCGCAAACATAGGCTTGTAGCGCTCGTTGCTCGAGGCGAAGAGGCTCATGCTGAGCTCGATGTTGTCGCCCACAGCGAAGCCCTTGGCGATCTCTCCCGTGTCATTGGAGTCGACGAGGGGGCGAAGTCGCAAGTTTGTTGAGATTGAAGCCTTCGCGGGCAAATCAGAGAAATTTTCGAATACCGCAAGCTGTTTACCCTCAGGCACGATGCAATGACCCGAGACAGGACCGTCGAGCCCTACGCTCTTGCAGGTGTCGCCAGCTGCGGGGGTGCCTGGCAGTGTGTCGCCTGCCCGATATGTCGCGGTCGGAATAAGCGTCAGCGCGTTCAATGACGCTTCAGGCGCGGTCTCGGCGCTCACAAGTTCAACAGTTGCCGGCAGCAGCAGGCTCGCACTGAGGTTGTAAGTCGCATTGGCGCCTTCAGGGTTTGAGAACGTGACATCAACCGTAAGGTCTTCACCCAAGATGTGTGTTTCTTGCGGCGTGAGTATGACCTCTGGCCGCGGCTCGTCAGCGAGCGCACGCTGAGCGCCGACCCCGGCAGTTACAAGCGTTCCCGCCACGATCGCAGCGATCGAAGCTCCGGCAATAGCCGAGCGGACAGCATTCTTTTTAGGCGCCGTGATAGCGCCAGTATCTGTATGCAACAAAAAGCATTCCCCTACGTTTGTACGCGCGAGAAAACACCCTGTCTGACGGAGCGCTCAACCCTTGTAACGCTCTGGTGAGGCCCCGCACTAAACCCGACAATATTCTACAGGCGTTTCGTAACCACGCAAGGCATATGCGCAATATTTCTGCGGGGTTCCCAGGAACCACAAGAGGGCCGCCTCTCGGAAGAGACGGCCCTCTCGGGATAGTGCGAAAGTGCTCGGGCTTAGAAGCCCATGTCACCTGCACCGGGATCCATTGCCGGAGCACCTGCTGGCTCTGGCTTATCGGCAACCACTGCCTCGGTGGTGAGGAAGAGGCCTGCGATCGATGCAGCGTTCTGCAGCGCCGAGCGGGTTACCTTTGCCGGGTCAAGAATGCCCTGGGCAACGAGGTCACCGTACTCACCGGTCGCGGCGTTCAGGCCGTGGCCGTGAGGCAGGCTTGCTACGCGATCGGCAACAACGCCAGCTTCGAGGCCCGCGTTGGTAGCAATCTGGCGCAGTGGCGCTTCGATGGCCTTTGCAACGATGCGAGCGCCGACTGCCTCGTCTTCGTCGAGCTCGAGGCTCTCGAAAGCGTCCTGGCCAGCCTGCACGAGTGCAACGCCGCCGCCGGGCAGAACGCCCTCTTCAACGGCCGCCTTTGCGTTACGAATCGCGTCTTCGATGCGGTGCTTGCGCTCCTTGAGCTCGACCTCGGTTGCAGCACCCGCCTTGATAACGGCTACGCCGCCAGCGAGCTTCGCGAGGCGCTCCTGCAGCTTCTCACGGTCGTAGTCGCTGTCGGTGTTCTCGATCTCGCGGCGAATCTGGGTAACGCGACCCTGAATCTGCTCTTCTTCGCCTGCGCCCTCAACAATGGTCGTCTCATCCTTGGTGATGATGACCTTGCGTGCGCGGCCGAGCATCTCGAGCGTCGTGTTCTCAAGCTTGAGGCCAACCTCTTCTGAGATGACCTGGCCGCCGGTGAGAATCGCGATGTCCTGCAGCATTGCCTTGCGGCGGTCGCCGAAGCCGGGAGCCTTGACGGCGACCGACTTGAAGATGCCACGAATCTTGTTGAGCACGAGGGTTGCGAGTGCTTCGCCCTCGACGTCTTCAGCGATGATGAGCAGCGGCTTGCCCGACTGGCTCACCTGCTCGACAACGGGAAGCAGGTCTTTAATGTTCGAGACCTTGCTGTTAACGACGAGAATGTACGCGTCTTCGTAGACCGTCTCCTGACGATCAGCATCGGTGACGAAGTATGCCGAGAGGAAGCCCTTGTCGAAGCGCATGCCCTCAGTGAGCTCAAGCTCGGTGCCGAAGGTGTTTGACTCTTCAACGGTAACGACGCCCTCTTTACCAACCTTGTCGATGGCCTGAGCAATCAGCTCACCAATCTGGGGGTCAGCAGCCGAAATCGAAGCGGTTGCTGCGATCTGGTCGGTCGTCTCGATCTCTTTCGCGTTTTCGAGCAGCTTGGCCGAGACTGCCGCAACGGCCTTCTCGATGCCGCGGCGGATCGCGATGGGATCGCTGCCGGCTGCAACGTTGCGCAGACCTTCGCTCACGAGCGCCTGTGCAAGCACGGTAGCGGTCGTGGTGCCGTCACCGGCAACATCGTCGGTCTTCTTCGCAACCTCTTTAACGAGTTCTGCGCCGATCTTCTCGAATGGATCCTCGAGCTCAATCTCTTTAGCGATCGAAACACCGTCGTTAGTGATCGTGGGGGCGCCCCACTTCTTCTCGAGTACGACGTTGCGACCACGGGGGCCGAGGGTTACCTTGACTGCATCAGCGAGGATGTTGAGACCACGCTCAAGCCCTCGGCGTGCTTCTTCGTCAAAAGCAATAATCTTTGCCATGTTTCTGTCGTCCCTCCTGGACGTTGGGCGAGCTATGCCGCGCCGGTACGCTGTGGGAAAGAGCCCGGTGACCCGAGGCCCTTAGCACTCAGCGTTGTCGAGTGCTAAAACAATTCTGGCACTCTGCGCCTGAGAGTGCAAGCGCATCGCGTGGAGGTCAGCGACTACTCAGCCTCGCTAGCTGACTGCTTAGCCTCTTCAAGCCCTGGGCCACTGTAATCGGCGCCGAGAAGCACCGTAAGCTGGCTCCCCTCGGTGACGAAACTCGGGTTCTGGTAATACGAGATGCCGCCAAGCTTTTCGCCGAGCCCTTTCGCGAGGCCCTCACTCGCTTCGTCCGTGTAGAACACGGCTGAAATTTTCACGTTACGATCTTCAGCGTTTCCCGCGAACGTTGTGGTTCCCCACCCCTCGGCTCCAATCGCGGTATCCACAGCGAAGGCCAGATCGGCAATGTCGGTTCCGTTGAGCACAGCCACGGTCGTCTCGGGGTCAATCTCGGCTACAACGGGGGCAGGCCCCTTAGCGTCCGGGCCAAGCTGTTCAACGAACGAGACACTCGAAGGAATAAGGGTGTAGAGCAGAATGCCAACTGCCGTGAGAATCAGAGCGATGAGTGTTGAAACAAGCACCCAGGCACCCGGTGAGCCGGGACGTTCGACAGCTCGGTGCGCACCAACTCGAGACGTACGCTTCACGCCGTCAAAGCGGTCACCCTGCTTTGGGGCGACGGTTTGTTCTTCGTGGGGCCGTGTCGTGATCACTGGATCGCTTCCTTGGTCATACTGCCTGAGATTCCAAGCGTACTCTACGTCTACTGAAGAGAGTCTGGCGCGTACAGCGCGCGGGCAAGGCCGTCAAGCACGTCAGCTGTTCGTGTACCTCCCGCGAGCACGAGCGTGTCGTCAACATCAATGATGCGCCGGTTCTTGCCGGCTTTCGTCTGCGCGACCCCTGAAAGGTCGGCGATAAGCGAGTCAACCCCGCCAACCGACTCGAGCCCCTTCGACATGACGAGTATCGCGTCAGGATCCATCGCCACCAGCGCCTCGGGAGTAACCTGTTTTTCTCCCTTCCAGCCTTGCTCCGTCGCGATATCAACTGCACCGACAGCATTCAGTAGCGTATCGATGCCGCTGCCTTCACCGAACATGTAGTAAACCTTTGATCCGCGTAAGTATAAAAAGACGACCCGCGGCAAACGCTCGACGTCAGCGGGCTTCACTGTCTCTTCAATCTCGACGATCTTGTCGTTAATTGAAGACTCAATGGCGGCGGCCAGTTGTTCTCCCGACTCGGCGAGCCCGAGGGCAGCGCCGACATCACGGGCAGCTTGGTAGCTCGACTCAAAGTCAGTAATACGATCGACCGCAACAACCTCAACGCCAGCCTGGCGGAGTTGGATACGCACGACGTCATCGGGGCCAAGCGAACCATCGGTCAGTACAAGCGTGGGCTCCAGCCCGAGCACACCTTCGACGTTAACCACGTGGCCAGAGCCCGTCACGAGCGGGAGGTCTTCGGTTCCCGGAGCGCTCGTCGCGGTGTCTTTACCCACGAGATTATCGCCGAGGCCAAGGGCCACGACGTAATCGGCGAGCGTCCCGGTAATCGAGAGCGCGATGATGCGCGAGGTATCGGTGACGGTGACTTCTGGGGTTTTACCGTCGAGGTCTTTCGAGAGGACCGTCGCTGGGAGGTCGGGCTCAGCCGCTTCGCTCGGGGTCTCGAACGAGGGCCCACCCACCTGTACGTGCGTTGGGCCGGTCACCGCACGAGGGTCGCCAACGGGGGTGAGTTCACTGAGCGGTGCCAGCTCGACCACTTGAGCATCGCCGCCACCGGTGTTCCCAGACTGCGCCGCCTGGCAGCCGGTCAAGAGCATCGAGACCGCGATGAGCAGAGCTGCAGAACGAACAATCGGTTTGTGTCGTGTTCTGTTCATTCCTCGGCGCTTCTCCCCTCAACGGCACGGGAGTCGATAGACTCACACAGGTACGAGGAGTTAGCCTACCCTAAGATACTGTGTGCCAGACTTTCGCTTCCTGGCGACCCCACAGCGTAGAAAGCCCATGCACCCACATGCAAGATCAGACAGCTTCAATGCGTGGCCACAGGGCCGTATCGACGCTTCTTTTTGTCATGCTCTGGGCGGTACTCATCATCACCCTTCTCGTCTCGGCGGGTGTGGGCCAGCTCCCCATTCCCCCTTCTGAGGTACTCGGGTCGCTCTTCAGCAAAGTCGGGCTCGACTGGTTTGCTGACCCTACGACGCCGATGGCCGATGAGACGCTCTGGGCGATCCGCTTTCCTCGCGTTGCCATGGCCGCGCTCGTTGGCGCAGGCCTCGCCGTATCGGGCCTGCTGATGCAGGCAGTCTTTGGCAACCCGCTCGCAGAGCCCGGGGTCATCGGCATTTCGTCGGGAGCAGCTCTCGGCGCAGGCATCTCGATCGTGTTTGGCTTCACCGCTTTTGGCAGCTGGAGCACTGCGGTATTCGCATTTCTGGCGGGCCTCGCGGCCACCTTCCTCGTCTATTCAATGAGCCGTTCTGAAGGCAAAACCGAGGTCGTCACCCTTGTGCTCACCGGTATTGCCGTCAACGCCGTCGCTGGTGCGGGCATCGCCCTACTCACTTTTCTCGGTGACACGCAGTCGCGCGAAG
This sequence comes from Leucobacter chinensis, assembly GCF_019049105.1. Lineage (GTDB taxonomy): Bacteria > Actinomycetota > Actinomycetes > Actinomycetales > Microbacteriaceae > Leucobacter_A > Leucobacter_A chinensis. Next base: position 4,420 of record NZ_JAHQZR010000008.1, on the reverse strand, counting down.
AGATCGTGTTCTGGCAGCTCGGCTCACTTTCGGGCAGCCGCTGGGACCAGGTGAGCGTCGTCGCTCCCGTGATCTTCGCCGGCATCGTCGTTGCGCTGCTCATCGCGCACAAGCTTGACCTGCTCGCGCTCGGCGAGCGAAACGCAAGGCACCTCGGTGTGAACGTCGAAATGCTGCGAGTCGGCGTCATCGTGCTCGTCGCGTTGCTCGTTGGCGTCTCGGTCGCGTTCGCCGGCGTGATCTCGTTCGTTGGCCTTGTCGTGCCGCACCTCATGCGCATGATCTTGGGCCCCGCGCACCGCCCGCTCGTGTGGGCGTCGATGCTCGGTGGCGCAATTCTCATGACCCTCGCCGACCTTGCCGCTCGAACCGTCGTACCGATGGCCGACCTGCCGATCGGCATGCTCACCGGCCTCGTTGGCGGCCCATTCTTCTTCTGGCTGCTGCGCACGACACGCAAGCGCTCGGGAGGCTGGGGCTAATCATGAACGCGAAACACTTCATCGCACCGATGCCTCAGCCGGCGGGAACCCCCGTGTTCGAGGCTGTCGATATCACCGTCGAGCGCGGCGGTCGAAAACTGCTCGACGAGGTTTCGATTGAGCTGAGAGCCGGCGAAATTCTCGCGCTACTCGGCCCTAACGGAGCCGGAAAGTCAACGCTCATGGCCGCCCTCTCTGGCGATCTGCCTCCCGACGGCGGTGAAGTGCGCTTTACCGGGCAACCGCTCACCCAGTGGAACCTGCGCGAGCTCTCACGCCGTCGCAGCGTGCTCTTACAAGACAACCAGGTACTCTTTCCGTTTACCGTGCACCAGGTCGTCGAAATGGGCCGGGCGCCCTGGCGACGCACACCGCTCGAAGACGAAGATCCCGAGGCTATTTCCTGGGCGATCGAGGCGGCAAATATTCGACACCTCGGCAATCGCCGCGTACCAACGCTCTCAGGTGGCGAGCGTGCTCGAACCGCCTTCGCCAGGGTCATCGCTGGCCGCACCGGGGCACTCATGCTCGACGAGCCAACCGCGGCCCTTGACCTCGGTCACCAAGAAGAGCTACTTCAGCTCGTGCGCCAGCGGGCAGATGCTGGCGATGCCGTGCTCATCGTGGTACACGACCTGAACCTCGCGGCCTCATTCGCCGACCGTATTGCTCTGCTCTCGTCTGGCAAGCTGGTCACCTGTGGCAGTCCCGAGACGGTGCTGACCGAGTCGCTCCTCACCGAAGTGTATGAGACCCCGGTTGAGGTCATTCGCCACCCGGTGACCGGGCGCGGCATCGTACTGCCCCGTCGCGAAGCCTAGGCCGGGCAAAGTAAAGCGCGGAGGCCCGTAGGCCCCCGCGCGCAAGGAATTACTCGTTGCCGTGACCCTGATATGTCTCAGCATCGTCGGAGTCGCCCTCGGGCTCTGACGCACTCGGCTCGGTTTTCTTGCGGCCGGTGAACAGCATGATGCCAGCGCCAAGAATCACGAGCAGCGCGACACCGCCGATGACCACGGGCAACCACGGAAAGTCAGCCTCATTCTCGGTAGCATCGCTGCCCTCGTCGACCGGTGCTTGCTGGTCTGACGCATCCTCTTCTTCGGGCAACGGCGCCGGAACAGGCTCTTCGTCGCTGGCCACGAATGAGCAGCCGGAGTCACCCGTACTCATCGTGATGGTCACAGGGTCGACCTGCTCACCAGCCGAGTAAAAGCCACCAAATGCGGCCGCACCCTCGGCGGTCAGCTGACCTTCGAGTGCGTTGAAGGTCAGAGTATTGCCCTCAACCTTGCCCGATGCGGCGTTGAAGTCGAGCTTGACCGCCCGCTCCTGTTTTACCTCGATGTCGGGCTCGCCGCTCTGCTTCGTTGACGAGAGATCGAGCAGCAGGTAGGCCTCGGCCGGGTCAACGATCTCGAGCGTCGGGTTACCGAGCGTCACGTTCAATAGCCCATCGTGCCCCTCGAACACGACCGTCCCTTCAAAATTCACGCTGCCCGCCTCACCGGTTACAGCGACGATGCCCTCGCCCTCGCTCCACCGAAACTCGGGCAGCTCGTAGGCGACGTTACCGTCTTCAGACCACGAGCCCTGAGCAATGCTGCCCTGAATGTACGCACGCCACCGTTCGAGCGTGCCCCAGTTGAGCGTCGCATCGGTGATGTCGCACGCAGCGAGGCTCTCGGTGTGACGCGGCTCGGTCTGGCGCGCCTCGGCAGGGGCCGCCTGCGCAGTGGCTGGCGCGAGCAACAACGCGCCCGTGAGCGCGGTGAAACCAGCCGCCGCAACGAGTTTCTCAACAAAACGGTTCTTCATCATGTTCCTAACGTGAGGTCTCTGTCATATTAGGCCTGCTGCGCCTTACGACGCTGCGCAGCAACCAAGGTGACAGCGCCCGCGGCGACCACGAGCAGAGCAACGGCGCCGATCCACACCCAGGCATTGTTCGGGCCCTCTGCGTTGGTCTCAGCCACCGCGAGCGGCTGAGCTTCGGCAGCCTGAACTTGCTCGTCACGCTTCACCTCTAGCGTCTGCTTTTTCGATTCTGGCTTCAAGATCTCGATCTCAGTGCCAACCGAGATGCTTCCCTGCAGGGTCAAGGTGTGTTTGCCCGGTTCGATGTCTTCGGGCAGCTTACCGATCCATCGCACCACGCCGTTCTTGTCAGCGCTGGCCTCAGTGTCGAGCACGATCGGGTCTGAGTAGAGCACGACCATGATGCCGAATTCTTCAGGCTCGAAGCCCGACCCCTCAATCTCAATCGTCGCGCCTGGGCGCAATTTCTTAGCATCTGTGAGAACCTCGAGGCCCGTTGTCGCCGGAGGCTCTTCAGGAACCGCGCGGGTTGCTTGCGGAGATCCGGCTGTCTGCGCGCCGTACGATGCCGTGCTGGCCGAGCCAACCGTAAAACTGAGCGGATCGGCGCCGAGGCTATATGATCCGTAGGTGAAACCGCCACTCACCGGAACGCCGCTCCACGTCACCTCGCCGTTCGGACCAACCTGCTTCGAGGCTGCACCAAGGTTGAGGCCGAAGGTGCGGCCACTCGCGGTGAGCGTTGCGCTCGAAGCGTTGTGAACGGTAATCGTCGGGTTGGCGATCGGCTCTGAGAGCAGTCCCCCGTGCCCGGTGAAGAGCACGACACCCGAGTACTGAATCGAGCCAGTTTGGGTTTGTGGGTTCCAGCTACCGCCACCGGCTTGCGGGAACACAAAGCCGCCTTGACCGCCGCCAACACCCTGGGTCGAAATACCGCCCTTAGCAATCTTGCCCTGCACGTACGCAGCGAACGGGCTCGAGACGCCCCAGGTCAGCGAACCTGCGGCCGCACCGTTCTGCTGGCTGACGGCTGGCGGAGCGGGCTTCGGAAGGGGTTTCGGGGTTGGCTTCTTGATCGAAGGCTTGGGAGGCACCACGATTGGCTTCTCATCAGAGGCCGAGCCGACGGTGAAGGTGAGCTTCGAAAGCTCCTCACCCTCATCGTAGAACGTCGTCGGCTTTTCGCCGTCGAAAGCGTGACTAAAGACGTTCACGCCTTCTTTGTGTAGTTTCACTGGCGCGTTGCTCCAGGTAACGCTTCCGTCTTTCGCCTTCGTGGCCTTAGCACTTGCAAGGTCTACGTTTCCGATCGCAACCCGCTTGCCCTCGTAATCGGCCTTCAACACCGCAGCGTTCTTACTCTGAACAACAACCTGAGGGTTGGCAAGAGTCACGTTCAGAGCACCCTTGTGACCGTAGAAGGTAACTGCACCGCCGTAGCTTGCGGTGCCAGTCAGCGATTTTTCATCCCACTTACCGCCCGCGACCTGCGGGAAGTTGAATTGATCGCCCTTGCGGGTGGCCGGTTTGATCATCTTGACTGAGCCCTTAGCGATAGGGCCCTCAATGTAGTCAACGAAGTCTTTTTTCACGCCCCAGGTCAAACCGCCCTGAACCGGCTTGGGGATCTCCGGACCGACGGGAACCTCGGGCTCAGTCGATCCATCGGCAAACTTCAGCGTGGCCTTCGCATCCTGCGAACGATCATCCTGAGCCGTGTGATCAGCAGCAGTAAACAACGACGTCGCCCCACCACCAAGCTGCTTCACATTCATCTCAAACTCAAACGAACCATCAGCGGTGAACTTATTCTTCGACCAAGGAGCATTACCCACCGTCGCAGCACCATCGGTGCAGCCCAACGCATGCGTAAACAAATCAGTCGGCAACTCGGTATCAGCACACAAGAACACATAAATGCCCTGCTCAGGGTTATACCCCTCACCCTTCACCGTTACCGTGTCACCCGACGGATCCAAATCAAGATTCGGCGACACCGACAACTTCGGACCTGTCGAGGCCTTGGCAAACTTCAGCGCAGCCTTCGCATCCTGCGAACGATCATCCTGAGCCGTGTGATCAGCAGCAGTAAACAACGACGTCGCCCCACCACCAAG
>NZ_JAHQZR010000007.1 GCF_019049105.1 Leucobacter chinensis | reverse complement strand
TATACCCCTCACCCTTCACCGTTACCGTGTCACCCGACGGATCCAAATCAAGATTCGGCGACACCGACAACTTCGGAGTTGCAGGCTCAACCGGAGCCTTCGCGAAGTCCAACAACACCTTCGCGTCAAACGAACGATCAGTCATACCCGTATGATTCGCCGCAGTAAACACCGCAGTCGCGCCAGCATCAAGCTGCTTCACCGCATACTCAAGCTCAAACGTGCCATCAGCCTCAGGCTTTACCTGCTTCGAACCAGTACGACAAGCCATCGCATGCTGAAACAAATCAGTCGGCAACTCGATATCAGCACACAAGAACACGTAAATGCTCTGCTCAGGGTTATAACCTTCACCCTTCACCGTCACCGTGTCACCAGCAGCCTTCAAACCAGCATTCGGCGACACCGACAACTTCGGAGTTGCAGGATCAACCGGAGCCTTCGCGAAGTCCAACAACACCTTCGCGTCAAACGAACGATCAGTCATACCCGTATGATTCGCCGCAGTAAACACCGCAGTCGCGCCAGCATCAAGCTGCTTCACCGCATACTCAAGCTCAAACGTGCCATCAGCCTCAGGCTTTACCTGCTTCGAACCAGTACGACAACCCATCGCATGCTGAAACAAATCAGTCGGCAACTCGATATCAGCACACAAGAACACGTAAATGCTCTGCTCAGGGTTATACCCCTCACCCTTCACCGTCACCGTGTCACCAGCAGCCTTCAAACCAGCATTCGGCGACACCGACAACTTCGGAGTTGCAGGGTCAACGGGATCTACAGGGTCGACAGGAGCCTCGGCTGGAGTCACCGAAACCGCGGCGGGAGCAGAGGTAGACCCGGTAAAGAGCGCTTCGTCGCTCGGCGTAAAGACGGCGGTAAAAGTGTGATCACCGGGTGCGAGCGCACCCGTATCGATCGACGCTTTGCCTGAAGAGACGGCAATCGGCGCGCCAAGAACAGCGTCGCCGTTTGCAAAGGTCACAGTGCCTGCTGCATCACTCGGGCTCACCGAAGCAGTCAGCGTCGTCGTTTCACCCTCGGTCAGCGTGGTCGATGCAGCCGCAAGGCTCACACTCGTGTCCTGAGCGACAGGAGCGGGAGGGAACAGTTGGTCCCACTGCGCCTCGGTAATCGCCAGTTCGGCACGGCCGTACACGTTCTCGGGCGTAGCGTCTGAGTGCTGTTTCCAGAGCAGCACCTCATACTGCTGGCCACGAACCAGCGCCTGGCTCGCGCCCGCCGCAACGGTTTTAGCGGTCAGCGTGAAAGTACTCGAACCGCTAGCAACCTCTGGAAAGGGCACCGCAAAGGCTGCATAGGCTGTCCCGTCACCGCCTTTGGGTACGAGCGCGCCATACATTGACTGAACGTCTGGAAGCCCCGTGGCCGTCACTCCCACCGTCAGCGTCCCATCGTCACCCACAGATTGAACGCTCGGTGTGACATTGGCAGGCTCGGCCGCTTGCGCAGCGGGAACCGCGAACATACTGCCAAATGCGACAAGAAAGGTAGTGAGAAGAGCAAAGGCGCTTCGGGACTTTTGGCCCCGGGAACTTCCCCGTGAAGCAATCGACTTTCGAACTCGCGACAGTGACATTCGTCAGGGCTCCTCACACCTTGAGAAAGTATACAACTGATGGAGGTAAGTACGACCTAACCACCATCACCGAAGATAGCTTAGGGTAACCTCACCTGTCAATTCGACATAAACCCTGATAAGAGCGTTTTTTGAAACACTTCACTCTTGCGCTTTTTCACGTTCTCTGATCACCTACCAGAGCTGGCAGTACAGACTTCTCATCTCTTGACTACCTGCGCCTTCACGCCAGCCTCACGGCACCCGATCGAGCGCTGAGCGCAGGTCATTCACGAGGTCTTCGGCGTGCTCGAGCCCGATCGAGAGCCTCAGCAGTCCAGGGGTTATGCCAAGCCGCTGGTTCAACTCCGGAGCAAAGCTCGCGTGGGTCGAAGTGAGCGGGTGCAGCACCATCGAGCGTGTGTCACCGATACCGGTCATGCGTGAGAAAATTTGCAGCCCGTTAAAGAAGGCTTTTGCTCCCACTTCTCCCCCACGCACTTCGACCCCAAACACAGCACCCGTTCGGCACCCGTAATCTCGTTGTGCAAGCTCGTAGCGAGAATTGGACGGGAGGCCTGCGTAGTGCACCGCGAGCACCTCGGGCTGCTCTTCGAGCCACTCGGCAATGCGCAGAGACGAGCCAACGTGGCGTTCCATGCGCAACGACAGGGTCTCAAGCCCCTGATGCAAGAGAAAGCCGTTGAAGGCCGCGAAGGTTGGGCCAATGTCGTTGACCACCTGCTCGCGAGCAGCCTGCGCAAACGAGGTACTGCCAAAACGGTCAACGTACGACCCCAGTCCAGGCCGCAACGAACGGGTAATGAGCGGGTACGAACGCCCCGCCTTCGACGCGGCGAGCCAGTCGAATGATCCGCCGTCAACAATCGCACCACCGACTGCGGCTCCATGCCCCGATAAAAACTTCGTCGTCGAGTGCACCGTGATGTGTGCCCCGTGAGCGAAGGGGCTAATGAGCGCCGGGGTGCCGACGGTGTTGTCGACGATAACGGGAAGGTGGTAGCGCTCGGCAACCTCGGCAATGCGCCTCAGGTCGGTGATGTCGTTGAGCGGGTTGGGCACCGACTCGGTATAGATCGCTTTGGTCTCGGGGCGAATGACGCGTTGCCACTCGTCGTCGTCATCAATGTTCCACACGTAATCGACGCCAATGCCGGCGCGAGCAATGCTGCGGCCAAACAGAATGCGCGTGCCGCCATAAATTGACGCGGTCGAGACGATGTGGTCGCCCGTTTGCGCGAGTGTCAAGATAGCCGAGGTGATCGCGGCTTGCCCGCTCGACACCGTGACCGCAGCGCTGCCGCCCTCAAGCGAGGCCAACCGCTGCTCGGCGACCTGGTTCGTCGGGTTGCCCTGACGCGAATAAATCGGGTCGGTCGAGGTGCTGTTGAACCTCGCGACCCCGTCGTCAAAGTCTTCGAACACGTAGCCGGCCGAGAGCGCGACGGGCGGAACTCGAAGGCCACGATTCGCATCGCGGTACTCGCCCGCGTGCACCTGCCGTGTCTCAAAGGCAAAGCCGTTCCAATCGCTGATGGGGGTGCGGCTTTGACAGGGTGCGTCGTTCATAGTGCGTGCTCCGTTACTGTGCATGGCCCGGCGACGTCTTCGCAGTGAGCAACCCGAGCTCACGCAAGACGGCCAGGACCTGTTCGTGTCGGTTGAAGGTGTAAAGGTGTAGCGAGTCGATGTTCTCGGCCAGAATTGCCTGCGAGAGTTCGATGGTGTGTGCGACCCCGAGGTCTGGGGCGTACCCGCCAACCCGTTCGATAGCCCGTTCGAGTTCTTTCGGGGCTGGCTGACCCGCGAGGGCCGAGACCTTGCGCAGTTGCGCACTTGTGGCGACCGGCATGAGCCCCGGAATGATCGGCATCGTGACACCCGCGCGCCTCGCATCGGCGACGAATTCCAAGAACTCATCGGCGTGAAAGAACAGCTGGGTGATGGCAAACTGCGCGCCCGCCTGCTGCTTCGCCGCTAACCAGTCAAGATCAGCCGCACGACTTCGCGAGAGCGGGTGCCCGTTCGGGTAGGCCGCAACCGCGGTTCGCCCGACGCTCGTAAGCGGTGGCCGTTCGGCGCGCGCCTCAGCGATGAGTTCGACGAGCTCTGCCGCGCTGAGGGCATCGCGAAACACGGGGTCATCGAGCCCAAGCCCCTTTGGCGGGTCGCCGACGAGCGCCAAGAAATCGTGCACACCGAGATCGAGAATGCGGTGGATCGTCGCCTTCAGCTCGTCGCGCGACGTATTGACCGTCGTGAGGTGCGCGAGTGGCAGAGCCGAGGTGTGGTCGCGAATGTGCTTGAGCAGATCGAGCGAGGCATCACGGTGCGAGCCATTGGCCCCGTAGGTGACAGCGATAAAGCCGGGGGCCTCGGCGGCGAGGTGCTGCACCGCGTTGCCGAGGGCAAGGGCTGCCGCCCCACTTCTCGCGGGAAACACCTCGAACGAGAATCTAGGTTTCGTGGGCCGAGTGCCGGTGAGCAAGACATCGTTCATGACGCACCCACCGTCTCGCTCGTGAGCCCAAGCACCTCTGCGGCGAGTGCCGTGCCCCGCACCCTGGCGGCAATTTTCGAGAAGGCCACGTCACGGGCGAAGTCTGGTGAGCCGTGACGTGGCTTGTCGTCAATGAGGTACGGCGAGAACCCGCAGTCGTCGGTTGATCCGAGCAAGTTCGCCGGGATAAAGCGTGAGGCTTTGACGAGTTGGTCACGCACCTCTTCGGGGGTCTCAAGCTTCGGGTTTGTGGGGTCGGTCACCCCGAGCAGAATGTGCGGCAGGTGCCCGGTCTCGCCTCGCGCACTGAGCTGCGAGCCGATGAGCGCGGCGACTCGCTGTGGATCTTCTTCGCTCGCGGCTTGAACAAGAAAGTAGCCCGCCTCGATTTGCAGCAGCTCGGGAATGAGCTTCGCGTAGTCGACGTCGGCGGAGTGCGCGCTATCTCGGTCGTTGCCTGGGCAGGTGTGTACCCCGGTTGCCGCGCGCTGTTCAGGGGTCAGCTCGTCGAGCACGCGATTCACCAGGTCGATGAACCCAGCGAGCGCGCTCGGCCCAGCCCACGGCGCCCTGAGGTCGGTGCGCAGGGCGAGACGCCCCTCGGTGAAATCGATGCTCACCCGGCTCGCGCCTGCGGCAAAGGAGCGCCGTATGTCTTCGGCGCACTGCGCTACGACATCGTCGAGAAACTCTGCACGGGTATAGCCTGCGAGCCCAGACTCCGGCACCATGAGCGAGAGCATCGAGGGCGAGATGACCGCCTGCTTGAGAGGCGCGTCGGTCAGGGCCCTCGCCTTCTTCACATCGTCAGCGGCCCACACGCGGTAGCGCAGCGGCGCCCGCAGCAACCTCGGCACCACGCGGTGATGCCCGTCGGCGAACACCGCGAACACGGGCCCCTCAGAGGCATCACCCTGGTCGAGAAAATAGGTCGCAAAGCTCGCCCGGCGCTGCTCACCGTCGCTGAGAATCGGTGACCCGGTCTCGGCCATGCGCTGAAGCGTCTCGGCAACCGCGGCATCCTGCGCCTCGGCGAGAGCTTCGGCGCTCACGAGCCCTAGTTCGGCCTCAAGCACCGCCCGCTGCAGCGCCGCGGGCCGCGGCAGTGAGCCAACCGGTTCGGTGTGCAGCGGCTGGCTCACGCCCGTTGTCACACCTGCTCCCTGTCACGCACGGCCTTGGTTGCAGCCACGAGGTTCTTGAGGCTCTCAACGGTCTCGTCGTACCCTCGCGTCTTGAGACCGCAGTCGGGGTTGACCCAGAGCAGCTCGGCGTCGATCCGCTCACGAGCGATCTCGATGAGGTCGCGAATTTCGTCGACGCCTGGCACGCGTGGTGAGTGAATGTCGTACACCCCGGGGCCGATGCCGCGAGAGTAGCCGTGGTCGCCAATGGGCTGCACGACGTCCATGCGGCTCCGCGCAGCCTCGATGCTCGTAACATCAGCGTCGAGGCCGTCGATCGCTCCCACGATCTCGTTGAACTCTGAGTAACAGAGATGGGTGTGGATCTGCACGCCCGCGGGTGCCCCGCCGGTCGCCAGGCGGAAGGAGCCAACCGACCACTGCAGGTAGGCCTCGTGTCGCGGTGCCTCAAGCGGCAGCAACTCACGAAGCGCTGGTTCGTCGACCTGCACGATGCCGATTCCGGCCTCGCCCAGGTCACGAATCTCGTCCCTGAGCGCGAGCGCGACCTGCTCGGCGGTTTGCCCGAGCGGCTGGTCATCGCGCACAAACGACCATGCCAGAATCGTGACGGGGCCCGTAAGCATGCCCTTGACTGGTTTATCGGTGAGTGACTGCGCATACGATGACCAGCCAACGGTAATCGGCGCCGAACGTACCACATCGCCCCACAGAATCGAGGGCCTGGTCGCGCGTGAACCGTACGACTGCACCCAGCCGTGCTCGGTCACAGCGAAACCTTCAAGGTGTTCGGCAAAGTACTGGACCATGTCGTTGCGCTCGGCCTCGCCGTGCACGAGCACATCGAGCCCGATTTCTTCTTGCAGCCGAATAACCCGCTCGATTTCTTCACGCAAGAATGCGTTGTAAGCGTTCTCATCGATCTCGCCACGGTTGAAAGCAGCGCGAGCGACCCGAATCTCTGATGTTTGCGGGAACGAGCCGATCGTCGTGGTTGCAAGTCGTGGAATCGACAAGGCTTGCTGCGCTTCACGCCGTTCTTCTTCGCTCGCACGCTGACGGCTCTCAGCAGTCACCGAGGCAACCCGGTCGCGTGTCTCAGCCAAGTGCACGCCCGGCGCCTGATCACGGTCTCGAAGCACCGCTTCGACCTCGGCGAGCTCGGCCTCAATCGCTTCGGCGCCCTCGGTGAGACCACGGGCGAGGGTAACGACCTGCTCGACTTTCTGGTCGGCGAAGGCGAGCCACGACCTCAGCTGGTCGCTGAGCTTCGTCTCGCGGCGCACGTCGTAGGGTAGATGCTGCAGGTTGTTCGAGGTTGAGACGGCCGTGGCAATACCAGCCTCGCGCAGTGCCTCAAGCTCGGCAAAACGTTCACGCAGATTCGTGCGCCAGATGTTGCGCCCATCAATCACACCGGCAACAAACTGCGTTTCGCCGAGTGCCGTGGCGAGCACTGCGGGCTCTGGAGCTGTGCCTCGAACAAGGTCGGCGTGTAGTGCCTCGACGGGCAGCTCTGCAAGACGAGTCAGATACTCGCCCACGTCTCCGTAAGGCGCGCTCAGCACAATCGCTGGACGTTCCTCGGCCGCGAGTTCACGGTATGCCGCTTCAACAAGTGCAACGATCTCGCTTCGGCCAAGCCCGAGTGAGTCTGATACGAGTGCAGGCTCATCGAGCTGAACCCAGGTCGCACCGGCCGCTTTCAGATCGCGCAACAGCGTCGCGTATACCCCGACCAGGTCGGCGAGGCGGGTGACGGGTTTGAAGCCCGGCGCAGCCTGCTCACTCGCCTTTGCGAGCAGCAGGTAGGTCACAGGGCCCACGAGTACCGGGCGTGCATCGATGCCCTGCTGCTGCGCCTCACGCACACCACCGACGTACCAGTCGGCGTTCGCTTCGAACACGGTTTGTTCGTCGATCTCAGGAACCGAGAAGTGATAGTTCGTGTCAAACCACTTGGTCATTTCAAGCGGCTGATGCTGGGCGTCACCCCTCGCGAGCACGAAGTACCGATGTAGGGCTGACCCCTCAACGTCACGAAAGCGAGCCGGAATGGCGCCCACAGCAACCGTGGCGTCGAGCACCTGGTCGTAGAGGCTGAAGCTCTCAGGCACTGCTCCGCCACTCGCCTGAAGCCCGAGGCCGACAAGTCGTGCACGGGTAGCCGCACGCTGCTCACGCACCTCGTTGATGAGCTCAGCTTCGCTCAGTCCGCCTTTCCAAAAGCGTTCGACCGCACGCTTCAGCTCGCGGTCGGGACCGATTCTTGGGAAGCCCTGAATCGTAGCGTTGGGCAGTCGGTGCGTCGTGGTTGTCGTTGTCATCGTTGATCCTCCAGCGTTGCTCAGCAGATGTACAACGACTGTAAGAAGCTCCGACAAACTCAACAAGTTTCATGACGAACTATGACTCATTTGACGCACAGTGCCGCTTATTCTTCTGACGCCGGCAACGCCCGAACTGCCTTTCGATCGACGAGGAGCGTGTCACGCACCTGACGGCGCAGAATCTTACCGATAAGCGATTTCGGCAGCTCTTCCCACACGAAGTAGCTGGTGGGCCGTTTGTATTCAGAGAGCTGTTCACGCGCAACTTCCCTGGCACGGTGTTCGTCAAACTGATGACCTGACTCAGTAACGACAACAGCCGTCACAACCTCTGCCCCGCTTCCGCGAGGAACGCCGACAACCGCAACCTCGGCAACGCCCTCGACCGTGCCGATAACCCGCTCAACCTCGGTAGGGGCAACATTAAACCCGCCCGTGATGATGAGCTCCTTCTTCCGGTCAACCACCGTGACGAAACCGTCGTCATCTTGCACAACAAGGTCGCCCGTGCGCAACCAACGGCCATCGACGAGCGCGTCACGAGTATCTTCTGGCCGGTTCCAATACCCCTGGAAAACCTGCGGGCCGCTGATGAGTAGCTCGCCCACCTGCCCCAGCTCAACCTCTTCGTGCGGGGCGTCAGGGTTCACAACACGAATGTCGGTCGAGGGGAACGGCAGCCCGATGGCTCCGATGCGACGCTCATCGCTAAAGGGGTTGGCGAGCGCAATCGGGCTCGTCTCAGTCAGGCCATACCCCTCGTTCAGCATGCTGCCCGCAAGGTCTTCCCAGCGCTTCACGATCGCCGGGGTGAGGGTCATCGCACCCGAAATTGAGTAAACCACCTGGCTCAGGTCAAGCTGCCCGTCACGCGCAACCCTCGCGATCGCATCAAACATCGGCGGCACCGCGGGTATGAACGTCGGCGGGAACTTCTCGGCAGCCTTTGCCACGAGAGTGGCGTCAAAGGTTGGGAAGAGCACGGCGCGCGAGCCAGTCTCAACGGCATAAATGACCGAGAGCAAGAGGCCAAACGAGTGGAACATCGGCAGCACTCCGTAGATGCTGCCTTTCCCGTGCTCAAAATCGGGCATCCACGCAGCCCCCATGCGAGCAACAGCCCAGAGGTTACCGTGCGAAATCATGGCCCCCTTCGGGGCCCCGGTCGTGCCCGAGGTGTACTGCAGGCAGGCAATGTCGTCACGCTTCGGCCGCGGGTGATCCTTTGGCAGCGGCGACTCCCGCTCGAGCTTTGCGAACGGAACCGTGCCGGTCGTCGCAGCCCAGAGCTTCGCCCGGCCCTCACGAGCCTTTTGCACCGGAAGCTTCAGCGCAACGCGCATGCCGAGCGGCATGGACCGAGTGATATCAACCGAAACGATCGTGTGAATGCCGAGGCTTGCCGGCAACGACTGAACCGTCTCAACAACGTTGCTCCAGGCGATGACCACCTGGGCGCCGTGGTCGCTGAACTGCGTGCGAAGCTCGTCTTTCGTGTAGAGCGGGTTGTGTTCAACCACCGTCGCACCGAGGCGTAGCACCGCATAGAAAGCCACGATGTGCTGCGGAGCATTCGGCATGATGAGTGCCACACGGTCGCCCGCCTTCACCCCGAGGTCCGCGAGCCCCTGAGCAACACGAAGCACCTGGTCAGAGAGCTCACGGTACGTGGTCGTACGACCGAAGAAGCTCACGGCGTCTTGATCTGCCCACTCGCTGCAGCGTTCGTCAAGAAGGTCGATGAGCGATCCCGTCACGGGTTCAATATCAATCGGGGTGCCGGGAGCGTAAAACCGGTTCCATGACCGGGTCTCATTCATGTGCATAGCGTTAAGGTTATCTTTTTTATACTGAAAAATCGCTTGCTCGTGAACGAAACCTACAAGACTTCTCGAAATCGACGCCCGCTGGCCGCAAGACAACGCGAAGGCCCGGCTTCACTGAAGAGACCGGGCCTTCGCGCTGTCGCTGTGTCGACTTGAACGGTCGTTAGACGATTTCACCGTTTTCGACGATCTCGCGAAGCGAGTGCACCTCTGAGAGGTGGTGTGCGCCAAAGAAGTCGGCCTCGAGCAGACGCTGCTCGTCAAGCTCGGTGAGCGTTTCGTGAGCGAGCGTTGCCTGAATAATGAGGGCGTGCATCCACCCACCCATCACGAGGCTCAGCAGGCGCTGCAGTGGAACTGAGACGGCAAACGCATCGCGGGGGTTTTGTGCGAAGCCGGCGAGTGCCTGGCTGGCAGCAACCGCGCTTCCGAGTGCGCGACCGAGGCGCTCAGCGGTGCGCTGTGCAACCGGGTTGTCGATGCCCTGGAGCGCGGTGACCTGTTCCTGCACCATGCCAAGCACCTGCTGCAGCGTCTTGCCGTTATCGCGCAGAATCTTGCGGCCCACGAGGTCGTTCGACTGAATCGCGGTCGTGCCCTCGTAAATCGGAGTGATGCGCGCGTCGCGGTAGTGCTGGGCGGCACCGGTCTCTTCGATAAAGCCCATGCCGCCGTGCACCTGAATCGCGTCTGACGCGATGCGCACCGACTCTTCGGTAGCCCATGACTTCAGGAGCGGCACGAAGAATTCCATGATGGCCTGGTTGTCACCCTCGGCAGCGCGGTCGCGCATGTCGCCGACCAGCACGCTGAAGGCGCGCATGGCGTGGATCGAGCTTGACATCGAGAGCAGCAGGCGGCGCACGTCAGGATGCTCGCCAATCGTTGCACCCGCGTCACGGCCAATGACCGGCCCCTGCACGCGGAACGCGGCGTACTCAGCTGCACGCTGGTAGGCACGGTCGGCAATGCCGAGGCCTTGAATACCAATGTTGATGCGGCTGTCGTTCATCATGACGAACATGCCCTGCAGGCCCTGGTGCAGCTCGCCGACGAGGTAGCCGGTCGCGTTCTCGTACTGCAGCTGCGCAGTGGGGCTGCCGTGAATGCCGAGCTTGTCTTCGAGTGAGACGGTCACGATGTTGTTGCGCTCACCGGGAGTACCGTCGGCGTTCAGCAGGAACTTCGGCGCGACGAAGAGCGACAGGCCGCGGTGGCCCTCTGGCGCACCCTCGGTGCGTGCGAGCACGAGGTGAATGATGTTCTCTGCAACGTCGTGGTCACCCCAGGTGATGAAGATCTTCTGCCCCGAGATCGAGTAGCTACCGTCGCCGTTGTCGCGAGCGATGGTCGTGATGGCGCCAAGGTCGGTGCCGGCCTGAGGCTCGGTGAGGTTCATCGTGCCGGTCCACTCGCCCGAGACGAGTTTGGGCAGGTAGGTTTCTTTGATCTCCTGCGAACCGTAGGTGTTGATCGAGTTGATCGCACCCGCGCTGAGGCCCGCTGCGAGCGAGAACGCCGAGTTCGCGGCCGACCAGAACTCGCTGAGCGCGCCCTGTACCGACGAGGGAAGCCCGTCGCCACCTGCCGATTCTGGCGAGCCCGCGCTTACCCAGCCTGCTTCAACGTAGGTTGCGTAGGCCTCTTTGAACCCATCAGGGGTCTGAACGTTGCCGTCGACGAGCTTCGCACCCTGCACGTCGCCGTTACGGTCGAGTGGAGCGAAGACCTCGCTCGCCATCTCACCGCCAGCTTCAATCGCATCGAGCATGTCGTCAGCGGTCATTGCGCCCTCGGTTGAGCGAGCAACGATATCGGTACCAAAAACTTCTTTCAAGAGAAAGGCGTAGTCAGCTACCGGCGCTGTGTAATCTCCATTAGCCATGTCAGTATCTCCTCGATTCCACTCCGACGAGCATTGTCGGACGTACTACTCTTCATTATCCCCTGTTTGTACCTGGGTGCCAATTGAGAGTCGCGCTCATTGTAGATACCACTGAGTGCGTTTCTCGTTTCGGGACCGGCGCCGGTGGCTTTACCCCCGACTCGCTACAGGAGCTCGGCGCGCAGCTGTGCTGGTGACTTCGGCGACAGGAGCCCTGGAGCGATGTCGTACACGGTTTTGGCGCCGTGATCACCCGAGCGAGCAAGTTTCGCCGCGGCCCTCGCATAGGCCACGAGCACGCTCGACGTGAACTCAGGGTTCGAGCCAAGCGTCAGCTGAAACTCCATGGTCTGCTGCGTGCCGGGCGATGATTCACCGCTGCGAATCACAAAGCCGCCGTGCGGCATGCCCTGGTGATCGCGCTCAAAATCTTCTTCGGTAATCACGTGCACGGTGGTGTCGTACGGCTCAAAGTAGTCAGGCATGGTCACGATCGCTTCGCGAATTGCGGCCTCGTCGGCCCCCTCTTCGAGCACCACGTAGCAGTCACGCACGTGCTGCTGCCGCGCGGTAAGTTCGGGCCGGCTACCGGCACGAACCTGCTCGATAGCCTCTTCTGAGGGAATCGTGTACTGCACAGCGAGACGAACCCCGTCAATACGACGCAGCGCGTCTGAGTGCCCCTGGCTGAGACCCTGACCCCAGAAGGTGTAGGTGCGCCCCTCGGGCAAGATGGCCTCGCCGAACATGCGCTGCAGCGAGAAGAGCCCCGGGTCCCACCCAGACGAGATGACGGCGGTCGTACCGGCCGCTCTTGCCGCCAGGTCAACCGCGGCAAAGTGCTCGGGAATTTTGGCGTGCGTATCAAAGCTGTCGACGAGCGTGAACCGTGAGGCAAGCTCTGGCGTTTGCACGGGGAGGTCTGACTTTGACCCGCCGCACAGAATGAGCACGTCGATGTCATCGCGAGGCTCGTCGAGCTCAGAGAGCGCAAACACGGGAGCCCCGAGCGTTGTAACGCTCAAAGGGTCGCGGCGCGAAAAGACGCCGACGAGTTCGAGATCGGGCGCGAGCCCGAGCGCGGTCTCGACGCCCTTACCGAGGTTGCCATACCCAACAATCGCCACACGAGTGTTTGCTTCCAAAAACGTACCCCTCTACCTCTCAACAACCGCCATTGTGTGCGGTTCTTTCATCGTACCGGCTGGCACTGACACGGCACCGATTTATTCGACGCTCAAGCGCCCACCCCGCACACGGAGCGCGGTCTCTTGCACCGTCAACGTCGCCGCGACAACCTCATCGAGCGCGTCACCGTCGACCTCGAACACTCTCGGCTCCTCGAGCTCAAACCGAATCTGTTGGCCCCGCCCACGCGTCACACTGCCGCTGCTCGTCGTCTCGTCACTCTGCGCGATTCGGCGCTTGAGACCGTTCTGCCAAGCCATATTGTGCATTGTGTCGAGCCAGCCACCAAGCCCCGCGGCGCTCAAGACGAGCATATCGAGCTGGCCGTCGCTCGGATCTGCTCCCGGCAAAAGATTCATGCCTGCCTGAATACTGCCGCAATTACCCACAATCATGGTGTGCGCGTCAATTGCTTCGGGCGCTTCATCATCGATGCTCACCCGCACCCCGATCACCTGGCTCGCTGAAATCGCCCGCCCGAGCGACTCAACGTATGCAGCCCAGCCCACCTGGCTCTTGAGGTCATCTTTCGTCTCGGTAATCATGTGCGCGTCGATGCCGAAACCGGCCATGACCGCAAAAGCATGCCGCTCTTCTGCCCCCACAGCGGTTTCGAGCGTTGCCCAGCCGATATCAATGGGTAACGCCTCGCCAAACACCGCGGTATCGAGCGCATCTTGCAGGTTGTGGATCGCGATACCGAGATTGCGCGCGAGCAAATTTCCCGTGCCGAGAGGCAGGATGCCGAGATCGGCGAGGCCAACCGGCCCGGCCTCGGTGTCATGAGAAGGTGCCGCACCGGGATCCGCCTCGGAAGCGTGCTCGGCGAGGGCCTCGGCAACGGCGCGAATCGTTCCATCGCCGCCCGCAGCGAGCACGAGCCTCGCCCCATCGCGCAAAGCCTCACGAGTAGCGGCAGCCCCCGGGTCGTCGCGGCTCGTCTCATACCAGCGAACCTTCCCCACCCAGTCATCGGCAATGCCTGTAGCCCTCTTGCGCTTCGCCGCGACACCGTTGAGGGCACTGCGAAGCGTCTTTTCGCTCGTCTTCGAGGGGTTCCACACGAGGGCGATATCGGCGGTCGGTGCGGTTGCAGGGCCCTCGGCGGGCACGGTCGAGAGTTCGGTCATTGCGGGTCACTCCGTTCGTTGAGCACGACATTCGTGTGATTCAAGTGTGCACTGATATCGCTTCGCGTGCGAGCCCGAGCCTCTCTGCGGGCCAAGGAATAGTTTCGGGGCTAGGCTGGTTGCAGACTGTGCACGATGCGAGAGAGTGAAGCGAGGAGAACGAGAGATGCGCCCATATCTTGACAAGACAGCCCCAGAGGTATGGAAAGCAGCTCAGGCGTTCAGCACCACGGTTGCAGCCGAGGCTGCAGCTCGCGGCATCACGGCACCCGAGGGCGAACTCATCAAGGTGCGCGCCTCACAGCTCAACGGCTGCGCATTTTGCCTTGACCTGCACACGAGACAGGCACGCAGCGCAGGGGTAACCGAGCAACAGCTCGACATGCTCCCCATTTGGCGTGACACCGAGCTGTTTTCAGAGCGTGAGATCGCGATGTTGCTCATCGCAGAAGCGACGACGCTCACACCGCTCGATGACCACGCCATTGCCGATCTCGAAGACGCCCGCGCTGTACTCGGCGACGAGACCTTCGCCGCTGCAGAGTGGATCGCAGTAGCCATCAACACGTTCAACCGCGTCTCAATCATGAGCGCCCACCCCGTTCGAGACAGGCGGTCAGCGTAACCCATGAACACCCTTCCAAAACTTATCGCGACTGACCTCGACCACACGCTGCTGGGCCCCGAGGGCCTCGTGAGCGAGCGCACGAGAAACGCGCTCGATGCGGCCAGATCAGCCGGCATTCACGTGGTTCCCGTGACCGCAAGGCAGCCCGTAGGGCTCCGCCAGATCGCCGAGAACGCGGGCTTCACCGAGTGGGCGCTGTGTTCAAATGGTGCCTTCGGTATTCACCTTGAAACGAGCGAGCTCCTCTTCACGAACGAGACGCCACCGCACACCCTTGAGCTCATCACCACTCGGCTCAACGAGCGCATTCCAGGGCTCAAGTACGCGAGCGTGTACGACGGCGGAGAGGGCTTTGTCGCCGAAGAGGGCTACGCCCACCTTGCGGCATTCATCGACCACAAGCGCGACCCCCGGCACATGGGCGGTGCTCCACTCGAGGCCGTCATCGAGCACCCGAGCTTGAAGCTCGTCGTTCGCCACCCCGAAATTGCGCCGCACGATATCGCCCACGAACTCTCAGGGCTCGGTCTGCCTGGCTTTGAAGTGACGCTCTCGGGCGCCCCCTTCGTCGAGATCATGGCCGAGAACGTCACCAAAGCCTCGGGGCTCGAGGAGCTCTGCGGGCACCTCGGTGTCGCCCAGAGCGAGGTCATCGCGTTTGGTGATGCCCGGAACGACATCGAGATGATCGAGTGGGCCGGGCACGGGGTTGCCGTGGCAAACGCTCTCGAATCGGTCATGCAGGTCGCCGACGAGGTGACGGCGAGCAACGCTGAAGACGGCGTTGCCCTCGTGATTGAACGAGTTCTCGCTCAACACCACCGCTAAGCACATTCGTGTGTATACTTTTCGCATGAAGATTTCTGTATGCGTGCTTGTGCCTTCAGGCGAGCGCGCAAACGCCATCGTTCTCGCGTAACACGCACCCACCGAACTTTCTGCGACCGGCACGTTGCATGCCTCGCACATTCTCCTTTCGGTGTTCTGGCACTTTTGCCTTCTTCCCTTCATGCCCAATGACTGACTTCTTGAGGAATACTCATGTCTGCTGAACAGCACAATCCCGCCGTACCGCCTTCTCAGCCCACTGAAATCACCCCGCTCCAGTCGAGAGCGATCTGGGTGATGCTCAGTGCAACCTTCATCGCGATTCTCAACGAGACGACCATGGGTGTCGCGATTCCACACCTCATCACCGACCTCGGCACGACCGCTGTCGGCGCACAGTGGCTCACAACCGCGTTCATGCTCACAATGGCGATCGTGATCCCGACCTCGGGCTACCTGCTGCAGCGCTTCTCGACCCGCACGATGTTCACCGCCGCCATGGCGCTCTTCACCGCGGGTACCCTCATCGCGGTGATCGCGCCGAACCTCTCGGTGCTCGTGGTGGCCCGCGTTGTTCAGGCCTCTGGCACGGCCATCATGTTCCCGCTGCTCATGACGACCATCATGACGGTCGTTCCGCCAGCATCACGGGGTCGCATGATGGGTCGGGTGAGCCTCGTCATGGCCTTCGCCCCCGCGATCGGCCCGGTGCTCTCTGGTCTCATTCTCGACACGCTCGGTTGGCGCTGGGTGTTCGGCATCGTCTTCCCTATCGCGCTCATCGCTCTTATCATCGGCGCCAAACTCGTTCCGTCTGTCGGCGAGCACGCGCGCACGCCCTTCGACCTCGTCTCGGTCATTCTCTCGGCGTTCGGCTTTGGTGGCATCGTTTACGGGCTCAGCCAAATCGGGCAGAGCACGGCTGGCTCCGGGGCACTCACTCTCTGGGTTCCACTCGGGGTGGGAGCCGTGGGCATCGCGCTCTTCATTTGGCGCCAGCTCACGTTGCAGCGCGACGACGCCGCGATGCTTGACCTCAGGGTCTTCTCGTCGCTGAACTTCACGCTCTCGGTTTCTCAGTTCGGCGTACTCTCGTTTGCCTTCTTTGGCGCGATCACGGTGTTGCCGCTCTATCTGCAGCGCATTCACGGGCTCTCAGCACTCGACTCGGGCATGATTCTCCTGCCCGGTTCACTCGCGATGGGTTTCGCAGGCCCACTCATCGGCCGAGTCTATGACCGTTTCGGCACCCGCGTGCTGCTCGTGCCGGGCGCGATCGCGGCCACCGCCGTGCTCTGGTTCTACACCACGATTTCTGAGACCACCGCGATCTGGATGCTCATCGTGTCACAGACGGTGCTCTCGCTCGCTCTCGCGGCTTCGTTCACCCCGCTGTCAACGGCCGCGCTCGCATCGCTCAGGCCACACCTCTACTCGCACGGTAGCGCGGTGCTTGGCACCGTTCAACAGGTTGCGGGTGCTGCGGGCGTTGCACTGCTCATCACCATCATGTCATCGGTCTCATCATCGACGGGCGGCGGCCCCGAGGCAATCACCGCCGAGGGAACGCAGCGCGCATTCCTCATCGCGGCAGTTGTTGCGATACCACTCATCGTCGGTGCGTGCTTTATCCGCAAGCCCGATGACGTCGCGGTCGAAACGGCAAATGTCTAGTGACTTTTGACGGGTGCGGGCGCAGGGGGCATACGACTCGTGATGCCCGCCCGCACCGCGTCTCGGTACATGCTCGTCTGGGCAAGGCCTGATGCGAGCAGCGTGCTCTTCAGCAATGTCTGCCACCCGGCACTCCAGGTGAGCTGCTCGGCGATTCCCCACACGCTGAGGTCAGGGTCACGAGCGAGAATCGTCTCGACCTCGTGAGCCCGTTTGTGTACGTGCGCTGCCTGCTCGAGCCGCCGCTCTTTGAGCCCGTAAAAACGATACCCGTGACCAGGGCATACCTCGTAGTCGTCAAAGGGCTCGAGCCGTTCAAGCGATGCTAAGAAGTCGACCACCGCGTTCTCGTTATCGCGGCTACCGCTGAGCCCTATGCCCGGGTTCACGGTGGGCAAAACGTGGTCGCCCGAGAATAAGAGTTTGCGCATGTCGTCAACGAGGCACATGTGGCCGGCGGTATGGCCGGGCGTTGCCACTACCCGCCAACCCGTCTCGGCGATCTCATCGCCATCCCGTACGAGAAGGTCAGCGCGAATATCGGGGTGCTCGCCGTAATCAGCGCGATCCATCATGTCGAGCAGGCCGCGCATCTCTGCTTCGGGCATGCCCCACGCGGCAACCTGCTCACGCAGTTGCGCAATGAGGCGCGACTGAGAACCCTCGACCTCTTCTTGCTCCCGTGCGTGCATCACCACCGTTGCCCCGCTCAGCTCCCGGAGCCGCGCTGCGCTGCCGAGATGATCGGGGTGCGAATGGGTGACAACGATCGTCGCGATATCGGCAAGCGAACGACCATGCGAGGCAAGAAAGTCACGAAAGATCTCGACCGTTGCTTCGCCCTCGCTGCCAGGATCAATCACATACACTTGCCCGTCAGCGTGCAGCATCACCATGCTCAGCGTGTACGAGAGAAACGAACCAGGCATCGGCACCGCGACCGCCCAGAGCCCCTCACGCACCTCTTCATGGTGCGGCACCCCGTGTGCCGCGGCGGCTTCACACTGGTTGTCGCTCAGCACTCGCACGGTGATCTCCCTCGAACAGTTGTGACGGTGGCGATATCGCCATATCCAGTCTAGCCACGTCCAGAGAACGCCTTGACCGCGACGTCGGTGCGGTCAGTGACAAGACCGTCAACGCCTAAGGCCACGAGTTCGCGCATGCGAGACTCATCGTTCACGGTCCACACGTGCACCTCTACCCCGTGGTCGTGTGCGGCTCGCAGCAGTCGCGGCGTGAGCACACGGAATGGACCCTGTTTCTCGGGTATTTGGAGGGCATCGAGCCCGCGAAGCGCGCGCTCAGTGAGAGACTGTGAACGAAGCGCTAGCGCACCGAGAAGCTGCACGATGATCTGACTTCCTGGCGAGGTCGCAGGTCGCATATGAGCCCCCGCACGACGAGCTGCTTCGAGACTCACGAGCCGGTTCTTCTGAGAAAAGCTCGTGAGCAGCACGCGCTCTGCGTGCGGAGCCGCAGCCCGCCCCGCCCCCTCGGCCGCGTCAAACACCTTGACATCAATGTTGAAATGGGCCTCGGGAAACCGCTCGAGTGCCTCAGCGAGCGTGACAATGCCCCCACGCTCGGCAAACCTCGCTTCGAGTTCTACTTTCGTTAACGCATCGACGCGTGTGGGGTCACCAAGCACCTGCTTCAGGTCAGCATCGTGTATGAGCACGACGTGGCCATCTTTACTGATGTGACAGTCACTCTCAATCGTGGTGACACCGAGTTTCATCGCGGCGTCAAAAGCAGCAGCCGTGTTTTCGACGATACCTTCGGCTGCTGCCTGGGGTGAAACAAACCCCTGGTGAGCGATAACCCTGGGGCCCTCTTGCGGATGAAGAAACGGATGCTGCACACACCCAGTATCGCACCCGGAGAAAGCCCCGGGTGCATCACGCGTTGAGGCTCACCTAGTGGCGGGGCTTACGCTTCGGGCGATCGTCGCGAAAGTCGCGTCGGCTATCGCCGCGCTCGCCACGATCGTCGCGGTACGACGAACGCCCCTTGTCGCCGTAATCGCCGCGGCCACCGCGTCGGTCGCCGCGGTCGTCGCGACGGTTGCGGTGCTGTGGCGGGCCCTGATCTTCGCGCATCTCGATGAGTTTGCCACTGATACGAGTATCTTGCAGGCGATCAAAAACTTCTCTTGGCAGGTTCGCAGGAAGCTCGACGAGCGAGAAGTCGGGGCGGATCTGGATGTGCCCGAAGTCGTCGCGTTTCAGCCCACCCTCGTTTGCGAGCGCGCCAACGATCTGACGTGGCTCAACCTTGTGGCGACGCCCCACAGCAATGCGGTACTGCTTTGTTGGGCCGTCATGACGACGGCGGGCACCACGGGATTCTCCGTCACCATCGCGAGCTGGGCGGTCACGACGATCACCACGACGCAGTTCAAGCTCGTCTTCAGGCGAGAGCAGCAACGGGGTGTCGCCCTGCGCCACGACCGCGAGAGCGGCCGCGACGTCAGATTCTGGCACGTCATGGTGTTCGACGTAGTGAGCGATGATGTCGCGGAAGCGATCGATGCGATCGCGCTGTTCGAGCGCCGCGGTGATTGCGTCGTCGAAGCGCGAGAGCCTCGTTGCATTGACCTCGTCAACGTTGGGCAGTTGCATCTCGGTGAGGGGCTGCCTCGTTGCCTTCTCAATCGAGGTGAGCATGCGGCGCTCTCGCGGTGTGATGAAGCTGATCGCGTCACCCGTACGGCCAGCACGTCCCGTGCGACCGATACGGTGCACGTATGACTCGGTGTCGATGGGAATGTCGAAGTTCACGACGTGGCTGATGCGCTCAACGTCAAGACCGCGCGCCGCGACGTCGGTCGCAACGAGAATGTCGAGCTTGCCCGACTTCAGCTGGTTCACGGTGCGCTCACGCTGCGCCTGCGGCACATCACCGTTAATTGCCGCCGCGGAGTGCCCGCGTGCCCGCAGCTTCTCGGCGAGGGTCTCGGTCTCGTTCTTCGTGCGAGTGAAGACGATCATGCCGTCAAAGTTTTCGACCTCGAGAATGCGGGTGAGCGCGTCGACCTTCTGTGAGTACGACACGACAAGGTAGCGCTGGGTGATGTTGGCCGACGTGGTCGTCTTGCCCTTCACAGCGATCTCTTCAGGATTGTTGAGGTGCTTGGCCGAGATGCGCTTAATCTGCGCGGGCATCGTTGCTGAGAAGAGTGCTACCTGCTTGTCGGCTGGAGTCTCGGCAAGAATCGTATCGACGTCTTCGGCAAAGCCCATCTTCAGCATCTCATCGGCCTCGTCGAGTACGAGGTACTTGAGCTCAGAGAGGTCGAGCGTGCCCTTATCGAGGTGGTCCATGATGCGGCCTGGGGTACCGACTACCACGTGCACACCGCGGCGCAGTGCCGAAAGCTGCACGCCGTAGCCCTGCCCGCCGTAGACCGGCAGCACACGAACTCCCTTGAGGTGAGCTGCGTAGCTTTCGAAGGCTTCGCAGACCTGCAGGGCGAGTTCACGGGTTGGCGCGAGCACGAGCGCCTGGGGGTTCTTTTGTGACGCGTCGATGCGTGACAAAATGGGCAGCGCAAAGGCCGCGGTCTTGCCGGTGCCGGTTTGCGCGAGCCCCATCACGTCGCGCCCCTCGAGCAGGTGCGGAATCGTCGCTGCCTGAATCGCAGAGGGTGTTTCGTAGCCAACATCCTTCAATGCTTTGAGCACGAGATCGTCGAGCCCGAGCTCAGAAAAAGAAAGTTGTTCGCTGGTATTACTTGAAGCCATGCATTCAAGGTAACGGGTCTAGCCGCGTTTCGCCGCATCGAGAGGCAAGATTGTATAGATTTCTCGTGTTTTACGGCGTGGTGAACCTTACAAGAAACAAACGGCACGAAATTTCGTCAGGATTCCTGGGGCATTTGCGTGAGTAATCCGGCGTGATAATCACGCACCGCGGCGAGCGCCCGTTGGACAGCGGCGACGAGCGGTGGCCCAAGCACCATGCCGATCACGCCGGCGACAACCCCGCCCACGATGGTCGAGAGCAACACCATGACGGGGTGGATCTTGAGCGATGACCCCAGCACGTACGCGTTAACCGCATTTTGAATCGGCCCGTTCGAAATGAGCAGGCCGATACCGACGATGAGCGCTGCCGGCGCTCCCCCGTATCCAAACGCAATGAGCACCGCGAAGAGCCCCGTGAGCCATGCACCGATGAAGGGCACGAAGGAGAGAAAGAAGTAGAGAATAATCATCGGCACTACGAGCGGAATGCCGAGCACGAGCAGCGGAATCACAAAGATGGGCCCGGTGATGAGCGCGGTAATCGCGGTTCCTTTAAAGTAAGCACGCAGCGAGGTGCGCACCTGTGCATCGATCTCGGTCACGAGCACGGGATCGCGGTGGGTAATGCGCGCGATCCACCCGGGAAACATTTGCCCGTCTCTCAGGACGAAAAAGAGGAAGTACGTGGCGAAGAACGTGCCGATCGCAAAGGTGATCGCACCGTAGAGTGCACTCGTTGCAAAGCCAACGGCGCCTCGGCCTGCCTGTGAGAGGTAATCGACTGCGGCCTCACGGGCGGGTTCGATCCAGCTCGCATCGAGGCCTGCTGAACGCAGCGCCTGGTCGATGTGGTGCCAGCCTCGCAACACCTGCTGCGAGATCTCGGGCACCTGCTGAATGAAGCCGTGCACGACGACGTATACGACGCCACCGAGTACCGTGAGCGTGACGAGCAAGACGACGGTCGCCGCGAGCGAGCGCGAGAGGCCCGTTTTGCACAACCAGCCCACGAGGGGCTCGAGCACGGCGCCGAGAATCACGGCGATCGTCAGCGGCACGAGAATGCCGCTCAACGCGCTCATGGCACCGGCGATGAGCACCGTCAGGACAATGACGCCTACGAGCGCCCAACTCGTGAGACCAAACGACCGAAGCTTCGAGGTGCCACCGGCCTGCGCCGTGGCCGGTTCGCTCGGGGTTTCGGCGGCTGCATCGCCGCCCGCCTTGGCCCAAGAATTCGACACCGACTACCCCATACCTTTCAGCGATTACCCTGCCATGTGCGCGCCACAAGGGCACGCACGGCCTGCGCATCATCTTAGCGTCAGCCTGCCGCGAGGCTGTTGGCGAGCATTACTCGCACTTGGCTGGACACGAAGATTTTTGGTGCGCGTGTCACAGGTACCCGCTATCTTTGGGTTATCTTTCGAGACAGGATCATCATGACCACTGAGGCCGAACTCACTGCTCGCATCGAGGCGCTCGAGGCAGAGAACGCCGCGTTGCGAGGCCCGAGCGAGTCACCCTCTCGTCGTAGTTTTTGGGGTCGAGGCCTGCTCTCGGTGCTCGCGATCTCACTCGGCCTCATTCTCGGCACCCTCAGCATCGTCACGACGCACGTCAAAACCCAACTCACAAACACCGATCTCTTTGTCTCGACCTTTGCGGTGTTGCCCGAAGAGCCCGCCGTGCAAACCGCCATCATCGATGCGACCACGAAGGCGTTCACCGATGCCGTCGATCTGCCGGGGCTCACGAAAGACTTGTTTGACGGGATCCGCTCGCTCGGCCTGCCCGAAGAAGCCAAGGCGGCGCTCGGGCTCCTCGAAGGGCCCGCGGCTCAGGGCGCTGAGAGCCTCGTGCACACCGCGGTGACCGAGGTGGTGACCTCTCCTACGTTTGCCCAGGTATGGCAGCAGGCACTACGCATGACCCACACACAAATTGTTGCCACGTTAAGCGGTGAGGGCGACGGCGCCGTTTCGATCGGCGCTACAGGAACCCTCGAAATTCGTCTCGGGCCCGTCATCGAGAGCGTTCGAGACAAGCTCATTGCTGAGGGAGTGGGGCTCGCGCAACTCATTCCACACACCAACTACAGCATCGTGCTCGTTCAGGACGAGGCGATCACGCAGCTCTCGACGCTGTATTCCCTCTTCACCACGCTTGCGACATGGCTGCCATGGGCTGCCCTTGCCCTGCTCACCACGGGTGTCGCACTCGCTCGTCGGCGCCGCCGGGCTCTCAAAGTGACAGCGGTGAGCTCGGCCGTGCTCATGGTCACGCTCGGGTCGCTTCTCGCGGCAGGGCGGGGCATCGTCTCAACCCAGCTCGCCAAGCCACAAGAGTCGCTCAGCGCCGAGGCAATCGCCGTCTTTTACGATCACGCCACCGAGGCAGCAGGGCACCGAATTCTCGCGATTGGCGCGATCGCCGTTGCTCTGTTAGTCGTACTCTGGGCTACTGGCGCCTCCCGTCTCGCGGCAGTCATACGCCACGGGGTCGTCGTCTCATCGGCACGGCTGCGCGCAAAGCTCGGCACGCCGTCGCGCGCTGCGCTCGCCTGGGGCACGTGGATCGATCGCAACCACAGCTTCGTCCTGGGCGTCATTGCCGTCGCTGCCGCCGCAATCATCCTGCTCACTCGCCCGCTCTCGCTCACAACCGTGGTGCTCACTGCGATTGGCGCACTCGTCATCGTTACCGTTGTGCAGTTCGTGCGCGTTCCAGAGCAACAGCGCTTCGAATCTGCTCGATGAGAACATTTGACAGCAACACGAGAAGATCGTCTATTCACCGCCTCAGGTAAACGGCAGGCAGCTTCACAGCAACCGTCGACGTGCGCAGAGAGCACCTCACTCAAATCGATTCAACGCGTAGATCACTCCCCCCTCATCGCAAAACACACGTAGGTAAATCGAGCCTTACGGAATATACACGTATCTTTTAACTTTTTCAGGCGCATCTTTGAAACGTTTGCTACTCATTTTTGCGCTTTAGACCAGTGTCTACAACCGACCACTCAATACGCTTATCCCAACGGCACAAACGTAGTTCAACTCGTAAAAGCCAATCTCAGATAGAGAGATAGAAACGCATTCTAAGCCAAAGACGGAAGCGCAGACTTTCGTCTTTTTTGTTTCATCGCTGCTTCATTTTTATGGTTATTTCGCACAGGGGGTGCACGCTTTGGTTTCGAAAACAGCCAACACCGTTCACAGGCCGAAACGAGCGCTCAAAACGGCGGTTCGTCACTGTGCAACGTTCGTGCTGACGATACTCATCGCGCTTACCGGCTACACATCAGCATCGTTCATCATGGCTCCCTCACACGCCCATGCGGCCGATGAGCTTGCTGCACCAGAGGTCGTCAAAGTACTCACGTTTCTCGACAAGATTGATTCGATGACCGACGAGTTTCGCTTCGACTTCATCCTCAAAGTTCCCGCTGGCTTCATCAACCCTGAAACCGGAGCTGCTCAGACGGTCAATGGACAGGGACTGCGCCTTGGCTACCATGCGACCCCCATTATCAACCGTGACCTTCACTATATTCAGACCATGGGCCTCGGAACCGCTGGGGCTCAGACCTGGGCTCAAAATACAGATGAGTTTTACACGGTTCACGAAGTGATACCCGCCGGTGATTCAGATTTACTCGTCATTTCTGCTCAGGGCAACCTTGACCTCGGTAACGGTAGCCTCCTACCGTCAGATTCTGACAACGTTTTTGGTGGCACCTCACGTGAGCTCAACTTCTACGTCAGCTACGGTAAAGGGCTCCATACCTCAGGTCTCACCGCCCCATGGGTCAAAGATGCGAGACTCACGTACAAGCTGCCATACCAGTTTCTCTGGGGCCGCGAACACGACAAGTCCGTCGTTGGGCCACTCATCAATGTCACCTTTAATAACGTCTTTAAACTATGGAGCGGCGGCCAAGCAAACTGGGGGCAAAGCGTCAAGCATGGCCTGAATAACGAACGCCCCGGTGTTCTACCCCCAAACTCAATTGCCGTTGACCTCGTTAACCAGGCGACGAATAACTCAAACGCCGAGAACGGCCCCGCAGGATCGTTTTCGAACTCCTTCTGGTATGCCTGGGTGCACGAAGACGGTTCACTGGTGAAGTCGATCAATACCGCCCCTATCCACTTTTCAGGCATACAGCCCCGTTCATCGCGCTGGAGTAAAGCCGACACCGTCTCGAAGAACATGGCGCAGCCCTCAACACCAACGAACGTGCCCCACTTTGGCTTCACCTGGGAGCAGTATGAGCAGGGACTCACTACGAAAGTGGGCATCAACGGCTCGATTGATTTCAACGGGGCAGGTGGCAACGGCTACTACCGCATGATGGTGTGGCCCGAGTCCCGTAACCCCATGAACGTCAAAGCCGACCACGGCGGCAGAAGCGTTTCGTACACGGCCGCAGATCTGTTCGACGCATCGGGTGTGATGACCGCTCAGGCAGACGCCGCAAAATGGCCCGTTTCAACCGTCTTCTACAACTACACGCTTGAAAACATCGAACCACCCCATATCGATGTTCCCGAGCACAACTCATACCTCAACACTCGAGATACCGTTGTGCTGACCGGCACGGGAGCTCCTGGTCACACGATCTCGTTAAAGCTGGCAAGCGGCAAAGGCATCACCGACTTCAATGCACCAACGCTCACGACCATCGTTGATGGAAGACACGACGGGGTTCAACCCGGTGACGTTCTCGTCGACGCGTCGGGCAACTGGAGTTATGAGTTCACCCCGCAAACTCCACTCGCCGATGGCATATACACCGTTGTCGCAGTGCAAACAAACCAGAACCCTGGTAGCTATAACCTTACGAGCGGCATGTCGAACCCGAACGAGGGCAAGTGGGGCAACACTTTCACGATAAAAACCTCAGTGCCGACGGCACCGATGCTGTATTGCCCGAGCTCACCAACCGATAACCCGACGCCAACAATCGCTGGCGGCGGCACCGAAGAAGGTTCAAAGGTGTACCTGTGGCAAGACGGCGAGCGACTCGGTGAAGTTGAATACCGTGGGTCTCTCTGGTCATACACTGTTGAACCAGCTCTCAAGAACGGCACTTACACCTTTACCGCAACCCAGGTTGACCAGGCTGGTAACGAGTCGCCGCATACTTCACCAGGATGCGTGGTTCAGGTATCACTGCCCTTTGACGTGTTCGGCAGCAAACACCTCAAGCCGATCACCAATGGCGATCCCTCACTCACCGACCCGGCTCTTGAAAGTTGGGAAATCACAGCGAGCAGTAGTACCGAAACCGTCGTACTCGACGGGAAATCAGCGAAGAAACTCAAGCGGAACACGAGTTACACCATCGGTGAGCGTCTGAGCACCGTGGGCCAATCTCACACTGACGCAAATCGTTACACCCAAGCGGGAGAAATCATGTGCGTCGACAGCGACCAAGCTCCCCTGCCCAAAACGGTGTTTGACCCGAGCAACAATACGCTGAAGGTAACTGCCCAGACAAACATTGCCGAGCCGATCGAGTGTACCGTCACGAACCAGGCAGCACACGTGAGCTTTGTTACACAGAAGCTCGGCGGCAAGACTGCGCTTCCCGACGACAAATGGGAGGTCGCTCTCACGAGCGTAGAGCCCGGGTTCGACACTTTGCTCGATGCAAAAAGCCCCAGTGCCATTGCCCGACCGGGTTCGTCAGAGGCTACAGCGACGGTACCGAACGGCATGTCACTGATCGGACTTCAGATACTTGACACGGCTCGAGCCGAGTGCGCATCGACAACAGCCTCACCGACCTCGGCACCTGAGAGCTGCTGGAAGAACGCTGATGCGCCTCTTGCACTAGGCCAGGGCCAACACACGGTGATTCGCGTTATCGCCGCGTCTCCAGCAGATTTGCCGACCCTACCGGTCACTGGAGGCATGGGGTCATGGGTGTTCATCGCAGCCGGAACAACAGTTGTCGCAACAGCTAGTGCTGCATACCTCTGGCGGCGAGGCTTCCTAAGGAGGGCGAGTCATGGAGCATAAGCCCAGGTTTCGATTCGCCACCGTCGAGCAGCGCCCTCATTCCCAAAGTTTTCACCACAACCAACACAGATGAAAGGAAATACTGTGAAAAAGACACAATCGCGCTGGTTCTCAGTAACCGCCCTAGCAGGAGCAGCCGCGTTAACCCTCGGGTCAACGGCGCTTTTTGCCGGCCCAGCCATGGCAGCGCCTGGCGAAGGCGGTAACGGCACGCTCACCGTGCACAAACTCGAGCAGCCCGACTCGGGAAACTATGGCCCAAACGACGGCTCTGAAATCGACACGTCTGGCGCAAAGCCACTCGTTGCCGGCTTCACGGCCTGCACCATCGATGAAATCGATCTCTCGGTTTCGGGCGACTGGAACCGCCTTTCGAATATCACGGTCACGCTCGATTCGAACGGTACCCCCATCGCAACCGAAAACGGGACCGCGCTCACGCTCAACTGTGGCAGTGAGCAAATGACCGCAGCAGCCGATGGGACAACCGTTTTCGACCTTGCCGCCGACAAAGCGTACGTTGTGTACGAGAGCACCCCCGCAGCAAATGCTGTTCCTGCTGCTGCACCAACGCTCATCACGATTCCTTACCCCGGTAGCGGAGCTTCGGGCGAACCGGTGTGGAACTACAACCCGCACATTTACCCGAAGAACTCAATCATCGGTAGCGGCGCCACGAAAGATGGCAAAATCATTGGCGATAAGGTGACGTTCGACATCACCGTTCCGGTGAAAGAGCTCGCAAATGATGACGTATACGACGAATTTCGCATCAATGACCAGTTGGCCTCATTCCTGAAATACACCGCTGGTTCGGTTAAGCTCAAAAACGCGTCGGGAACCGACGTCGCACTCACGAGCGGCACCGACTACACGCTCACCAGCCCCTCAGGCAACGGTGGCGACGAAGTCGTACTGACTTTCCTCACCCCCGGGCTTGAAAAGCTCGATGCCGCTATCGGTGGCACTGTAGTACTCACGATCAATGCCGATGCTATCGGCACCGGTACGACGGCCAACGAAGCTCAGATCACCGTCAACGGCAAGAGCACCGACCCAGGCACAGGCCCCGAGGTCATCGACCCCGAAGAATTCTTTGCCGATGCGCACATCATGAAAGAAGCAAAGAACAAGGGCACGTCAACGAACGTTCCATTGCAAGGGGCCGGCTTCGACATATACACCGCAGCCAAGAACGCAACCACTTGCCCGGCAACACCCGACTCAGCAGCAGTGAAGGTTGTTGAGGGTGATGTTTCGAGCGCAGACGGTACCACCACGAAGCGTGTTCTCGCCGAAGGAAAATACTGTGTCTATGAGACCGCCGTTCCTGCCGGATACAAGGGTCTCGCCGGAGGTATGCTCTTCGAAGTCGCCGACGAAGACGCCTCAGTAACCGTGGTAAACACGCAGATTGGCTCAGATGAGGGCGATTTGCCCGCTCTGCCCATCACTGGTGCGGCAGGCAGTGTGCTCTTAATCGCAGGTGGAGCAGCGTTGCTGCTCATCGCAGGCGTTTTGGTTGCAGCCCGTCGTAAACAGCAACAGCAACAGCTCTAAGTTTGCTGCCTCACGTAAACGTTAGTGCGCTGTAACGGTGCGGCCGGGAGATCATTGATCTGCCGGCCGCACTGCTGTTCTCATCAGGGTATTCAAGCAAAAGAACAAGGAGTAAACGATGCTACTGTCGCCAAAAGAGTATGCGCCGTTGGCTACGGGCAAACACCGCCGCACGCCACGTAGCAAGCACTCTCACATTCGACGCTGGGCGTTCAGTTGGTTCAATACTTCAATTGCCGTGCTTATGTTGGGAGGCCTTGTGCTCTTACTCTATCCGACGAGCGCAGCGTGGGTTTCGCAACAAAACCAGTCGAATATTGTGTTCGACCAAACGCGAGCAAACTCTGAGAAAGCGCAAGCCGAGATTGATGAGGCGTTCGCGCAGGCTCATGAGTATAACCGCGCGCTCGATTCCGGGGCACTGCTCGAGGGAGGCATGAACATCGCGGAGGGTACCGGCTCATCGCTGCCTGGTGTCGTCAGCAAACACGACTATTGGAATCTTCTCGTTCCTTCAACGCAGGGGCCATTAGCGCGGTTGCGCGTTCCGTCGATCAAGCTCGATCTGCCCGTATATCACGGTACAAGTGATGCGACTTTACTCAAGGGTATCGGCCACCTTGAGGGAACCTCGCTACCGATCGGAGGCGAAGGTACTCGCTCGGTGCTGACAGGGCATCGAGGTCTTGCAAACGCTTCCATGTTCACGCACCTTGATCGGGTAGCAGAGGGCGACAGGTTCACGGTTGAGGTACTCGACAAGGTATTCACCTACGAGGTCATCGACATAAAAGTTGTTGCGCCACACGAGACTGAAGAGATTCGTGCGGTAAAAGGGGCTGATCTTATGACCCTTGTCACTTGTACGCCTCTCGGAATCAATACTCACCGTATTCTCGTAACGGGAGAGCGAGTCTCACCAACGCCACAATCTGACCTTGATGCCGCGGGGGCGCGACCCGACGTACCAGGTTTTCCGTGGTGGATCGTCATTGTCGTTGTCGCGACTTCAGCCATTATGGTCTGGTATTGGAGAGCAGGCTACCCACCTTTACCGAAGGAGTCGGGTCGCGCAAAAGGCTCACTGTCCGAAGGTCGCAGGGTCGACCGGCCGGAGCCTTGCCGGGAGCTTCTCAACCACCAAGAGGTATGACTCGGTCACAAGATCATCGATGAGCTGATCGGCAAGCTCTTCGCCGGGCCCCAACGTGATCCAGTGCTTCTTATTCATGTGGTAGCCGGGAGTAATGCTCTCGTAGGCGAGTTGCAGCACCCGCCCCTCCTCGGGAGTCACCTTGAGAACCACAACGGGCTGGCCCGGCATCTCGGTGTGCATCATGAACATTTTGCCGCACACCTTAAACACGTCGACCTGCTCGCCAAAGGGGTGCGAGCATTCAGCACCCGGCAGCTCATTCGCACGCGCCCTGGCCCGCGTTTGCACACGCTTTTGCCTCGGTGTCACTTCATTCATAGGTCGCCTACCTCACTGCCGCTCGGCACTCGTCGCTCGAAAAGCCAGCTACAGAATACCGCGATGACCGCGGCAGCAACGACCGCCTCGATGCGCTGAACCCCGAGGCTCACGGCTGAACCCTCGGAGGCGGTCGTGAGCAAGATCGCCGGCGTGAGAAACGTCACAAACATGGTGTAGTTCGCCTCGCGCAAGTAGGCGACGCAGAGCAACAACGAGGCCAGCGCCACCGCGAGCTGAACGGGTACCGGTGCAAGAGTTGCGAGGGTGGCGAGCACGACGCCGGTAAGCGACCCAATCACGCGGTCGGTTGCGCGCTCGGCTCTGCGATCGCCTCCGACCGCGAGAATGACGCAGAAGGTGAGCAACGCCCAGTCGGCATGCGCGAACGAGAGCGCCTCGGCGAGCAACACGATGCTAACAGCACCGAGCGCGACCATGACGCCGTACCGAAGCCGGTCGGCAACCGGAACCTGCCGGTCATTGCCCTCGGTCCTGGCCGGCAGCATTGAGGTCATGAGCAGAATGAATCCGGCCCCGATGACCGAGCCGAACAGCACCTGCCAAGGGCGCACCTCACCGTGTGAGATAGCGGCGAAGGCGATGAGGTTGACCGGCGAGCGGGTCAGGAATGCGACCTCGCCAAATTTGAAGAGCCCCTGCACGAGCGACACCGCCATGAGCGCGATGAGGGTTGCCCAGAGTCCAAGGGGGCCGACGAGGTAGCCGAGCATCGCGACGAACACGGCCCAAGCGGCCGCAATGTAGCGGTACCGTTTACTCGGCGCGCGTGCCGCGGAGAGCAGCACCATGATTGAGAGGTAGCCCGCTTGCGCGGTGTGCGGCCCGATGAAGGCGTAACAGGCACCGAGCACCGCGGCGGCCGACCCGACGAGCACGAGTGCATACCTGGCGCTCGTAGAACCGATGCGCAGCGAGAAGCGAGGCTCAGACGCGTCGAGATACGGCTTGGCCATCGTGAACCCCCTCATCGCCTTCACGCGCGCCGCGCTTGAAGCCATTCTATTGAAGGGGCCGGGCTCGCTTCACTAGTCGACGTCGGCTGGCATGTCACCTGCGAGGTTCTGAGTCCAGTACCCCACGACGTTATGCCGATCGCGCGCGAGCCCGAGACGGCCCCGCAGGTCTTTGCGGATCGCGCGGCTCGTTGCCGCCTCGCAGGCGACCCAGGCGTACCAAGGAACACCGGGCTCGCTGATGTTCTGCACCTCATCGGCGAGCACGCTCGGCGCGAGGCCGTTGCCGCTTCCCGTCTTCCAGATCACCGTGACGTCGGCCTCGGTTGTGAGCTCGAGCACGTCGGCCTCATCGCATACCTCAACGATCGCGGTCGCGCGCATATGGGCGGGCAGCTGCTCGAGAATTCGCCCGAGCCCTGGTAGCCCGGTCGCGTCGGCCACGAGCAACTGGTACTCGGCGTCGGCAGGCTGG
The DNA here is from genome assembly GCF_019049105.1 of Leucobacter chinensis. Taxonomy (GTDB): domain Bacteria; phylum Actinomycetota; class Actinomycetes; order Actinomycetales; family Microbacteriaceae; genus Leucobacter_A; species Leucobacter_A chinensis. Next base: position 76,336 of record NZ_JAHQZR010000007.1, on the reverse strand, counting down.
TTGTAGTACGAGGCGCTCGCGCTCTCTCGGTCGACCCCGAAGACGCCGATCATGTGCCCCGGCTCGGCCCGTTCTGCCCAGCTCGAAGCGATGCCACCGTCGTGCACGACGAAGTCGATGTCGATGCGCGCGCCCCCGTCGTGCACGTCGCGCACCGTGTAGTGACGCCAGGGCGGCTCTTCGCCCTGCCAGCCGCGCCCATACTCTGGCAGATTGAAAGTGTCGAGCTCAGCGACCGTCTCGCCCGGGCGCGGAATCGCAATGTCGATGCGCTCGTCGCCCACCCCGTCGATAAACCAACGCCAGCCACCGACCGCCTCGAACTGAATGCGAATCATGTGCGGTGAAAGTCGCTTGGTGCTCACGACCCGTGCTGGTGAACAGGGAATTGCCATGGGGAGGGCCTCGCTTCTCGAAGTCTTGAACGCTCAACGCCCCGCCGAGCACTTAGGCAAAGCTTACCTACATCAGACTACCCGTGGCAAATACCGCTATGTTGCGCAAACGTACTGCTTTTTGACAGGGCTGCCGTACCTCCCGGGTGTTACGAGAAGTAAGCCGCGGGGGTGCTTCCAAGCGTCGCGGTGAAGTGCTCAATAAACGTACTCGCATTCGCGTACCCGAGGGCGCGAGCGGTCGCAACGACGGTCTCACCCGAGGCGAGCGGCACGAGCGCGGCCCTCACCCGGGCCCGAATGCGCCACTGCGTCATGCTGAGCCCGGTCTCTTCAGCGAAGGCTCGCGAAAGCTGCCTCGCAGGCATTCCCACCTGATCGGCCCAGTCGGCCGTGGTCTTGTGCGCAGCTGGGTCGGCAAGAATACGCTCAGCCACGAACAGAATGCGCGGGCTCACGGGCATCGCGAGGTCAACCTGAGCGCTCGGGCTTGGCCGCATGAGTTCAATAGCGAGCGCCTGCAGCCGCATACGCGTGTCGGCTGGCATCTCACTGCCCGCGTTCAAGAGCAGCAGTTCGCGGATCGCGGGCATGAGCTCAATCACCGTCGCCTCCCGCGGCAGGTGATCGGCGACCCCCGCCGCGAGAAATGTCGCGTGCAGAATCGTGTCGGCCGAGGCTTCAATGGTGTGGGGAACGCCGGCCGGGATCCACACCGCTCGATGCGATGGAAGTGTCCAGAGCGCATCGCCAGCCCGCACCCGCGCGACCCCTGCCGTCGACCAGATGAGCTCGTCTTCGCCGTGCGTCTCATCGGCCCACTCTCGAATCGTGTGGGTCGTGTGTTTCACCGTCGTCAGGAGAAAGCCTCGGCTCTTGGCCGGGGCCTTTCGCAGCGAGAAGGCTCGGGTCACGGTTGTAGCGTAGCGAGCTAAGCTGCGCCCCGCGCGCACCCCGGGTCGTTTCGGGCAGAATAGAACGATGATTCGAGAACTCCAGAGCGCCGAGCGTTCGTCGACCGCTATGCGCGAGCTCGTGTGGCTAGCCGCTGAGCTGCCAGACGAGGCCATCACCGCGATCATCACCGACGAGCTTCCCGGGCTCACCACGCTCGGGCTTTTCAGCGAGCAAGAGCCTCAGGAGCTCATCGGTTTCGTGTCGTTCAATGCCTCACGGGAGCCCGTCGAAATTGAGTACATCGCGGTGGGCGCCGCTGCGCAACACGGCGGCCACGGTTCACGGCTCGTCGAGGCGGTTCGCGATCACGTCGGCGGTGCCACACTCTACGCCCAAACCGACGACGACGCCGTCGACTTCTATCGCAAGCGGGGCTTCACCATCACGAGCGCTGATCCCGACCCGCGGTGGCCCGAGCGGCAGCGCTATGACTGCGAGCTTACCTCGGTCTGAGCGCCAGGTTTCACGCCGTAAATACGGTTGAGAATGAGGCGCTCACCGAGCGTCCACGCCGTCGTCGTCATGAGGTAGAGCGCCGCCGCGAGCGGAACGAACGTCGCAATCACCGCGGTCATGAACGGCATAAAGCTCAGCACCTTCGTGACGCCCGTGAGGTCGGGCATGCGCACCTCACCCGCGATTCCAGCGGGTTGTGACGCCGGATTCGCGGCCGGAGCAGGCGTGGGCGGCATGAGCAGTTTGCGCGATGTCGCAGCGCAGGCCGCGATGACGACCATGATGACGAGCATGAGCAGCGTCGACACGAGCGTCGCGTCGCCGGCGAAGAGGCTCGGCAGAAACTTCGAAGACAATGGAACGTCCCAGAGGGTGTGCCCCAGCAGCTCGTTCGGCTCGCCGCCGATGCGCTGCAACACAAAAAGTCCGTACACCGCCATGAGCACCGGCATTTGCGCGAGCACCGGCAGGCAGCCAGCGAAGGGTGAGGCCTTCTCGGTTTTGTACAGCTCCATCGTGCGACGCTGTAGCTCTTCGGGCTTCTTCGCGTACTTGCGTTGAATCTCGGCAAGCTGCGGCGCGAGGCGTTGCCTCGTGACGGTCGCTTTCACTTGCGAGCGGCCGACGGGAATGAGGCAGCCCCTCACGAACACGGTGAGCGCGATGACCGCGAGGGCCGCGCTCTCGGCCCCGGCAAGCGGCTCAAGGAGCGCGCTCAGGTGCGTTACTGCCCAGTTCGCCGCATTCACCAGCAGCTTGATCGGGCCAAATTCGTAGATATTCATGGTTCTCTTTTCGTGCGTTTACGGTGCAAAAAACCGCCCAAAAGCGGTGCTTTTGCTCGCACGGGAGTGAGCGCCGTGACGCGTGCCCCAAGAACGGGCAAGACGGCATCACTGTGATTCAGAGGGCAGCGCCGCATCGGCACGTCAAGCCCTCGAGACGGGTCTCACTCACGCGTGAGCGTGACCCGCGATCGCCGGTGCGCGCACGCGCACTGCCCCACGAATTCCGGGGTCACTCGAGACCCGCCAGCTGCGCGCCGGGGTGAGCGCCGCGGCCCGGCTTGAGGGAACGCCCCGAAAACCGTAGAAGCGTTTGTGGGCGAGGCTGATCCACCGCAGCATGAGTGTCAGTGCGGGAATGCCGAGTACGATCAGCACGAACAGCTGAACCGATGCCGGCTGCATTTCGGTGCCAACGGTGACCGCTCCCGTCACCGTACCGCTCACGCAGAGAAACTGCGCGAGCGCGAAGTAGCGTGCGAGCACCGAATCACCTCCGCTCTCAAACCAGACTCGGTTGTAGTCTAACGCGCGGTTCGTGTGAACGAGCAGCCGCGAACACCTTAGGGCTTCGCTGCGTTGTGGTGCGCCTGGTACAGCTCGACGAAGGCATCAGCCACGAGCGAGGCGCGTTCGAAGCCGAGCACCTCAATGACGTACTCACGATTCACCTCGGCCGCGACCACCTCGAGTTCGGCCGCAAGTTCAGCACCCTGAGCGGTGAGCTGCAAATAACTCACCCTTCGATCGGCCGAACACGCGTTGCGCTCGGTGAGCCCCCTCGCGGTGAGTTTGTCGGCCACCTTCGTGAAGCCGCCCGTCGAAAACCCTGCGGCCGTCGCGAGCGTATTGTGCCTGGCCTGATGATCGGGGCGTCGCACGAGACTTAACAGCGTCTCGACCTCTGCCTCGTTGAGATCAAAGCGTTCTTTGAACACCGCGTGCACCCGCCGGTTGGTCGCAGTGAACCCGCGAATGACGCGCCCCCAGAGCTCAACCGCGGTCGCATCGTCGACGGTGCTCGAACGATCGGTTGCCACGGGAGTCTCGCTTTCTGCGCGGGGCACCGCGCGTCGTGTGTCAAACCTACCAGCCAGGCACCTTCTCAGCAAGTAGTTTGCGTGCAAGATACTTTTGTGCAAACATTATTCCTTGTTCCGAGCGGCACGAGCGCCGCACCAGCAACGCCAACCCAAGGAGAACCATGGTCAAGATCGCCATCATCACCGGCTCAACTCGCCCCGGCCGCATCAACTACGGCCTCGCCGAGTGGCTGCACGCACGTGCAACCGAGCGCGGCGACGCACAGTACGAGCTCGTCGACATCGCCGACTACAACCTGCCCGTACTCAACGAGGGTCTGCCCGCAGCCATGGGCCAGTACGAGCACGCACACACCAAGGCCTGGGCCGAAAAGATCGCCCAGTTCGACGGCTTCATCTTCGTGACCGGCGAGTACAACCACTCAGTCCCGCCGGCACTCGCAAACGCACTCAGCTACCTGAACGCCGAGTGGGCCAACAAGGCAGCAGGCCTCGTGGGGTACGGCTCGGCTTTCGGTGTACGCGCCGTCGAGCACCTGCGCGGCATTCTCTCTGAGCTGCAGGTTGCACACGTGCAGAAGCAGGGCATGTTCTCGCTCTTCACCGACTTCGAGAACTTCCAGACCTTCGCGCCAACCGAGCTGCAAGCAGCGTCAGTGGAGCCAATGTTCGAGCAGGTCGTGACCTGGAGCAAGGCCATGCGCCAGGTACGAACCGGCGCACTCGCCGAGGCTTAGAGCCCCACTCCCAGCCCCCGCCTCAACGACGCAAGCGCCCGAACAGGGCTTCAGGCAAACAGAGGTGGGGGCAGGATTTGAACCTGCATATACGGCCTTGCGGGCCGCAACCTGACGTTCGGACACCCCACCGATCAACTTTCGTGCGCACGGCACGCCAGTTATTCGTGAGTATACGCGGTGATTATGAGAGACTCGAATCAGGAGCGAACGCCAAGGTTTCGCTCGCCGCAGGGGGTTACACATGTCAGAACAGTCATCATTCAAAGTCACGCCGAAAATGATCATCGCGCTGCTCTTCATCGCAATCGGGGCAGTGTTCATCTTTTCGAACAGCGGCGACGCGACGATGCACTTCTTTGGCGTGGCCATGACGATGCCAGGCTGGCTCTGGGTACTGCTGCTGCTAGCGATCGGCGTCATCATCGGCTCATTCTTCCCCTGGTTCCAGAAGCGAAAGAAGTAACGCTCTCGGCGGCATAACCGCCAGCATTGTCGGGACTCAACAACACTTTTCCACTTTCTTCTCATGAAAGCTATGGTGTGAGGCGTGCAGCAAGGCAGCCGCACGTTTCTTCACACCATGCCAGGGGAGTCATCGTGAGTAAGCAAGCACCGGGTGAGCACGAGGCCACCATCGAACCGCTGGTTTTCGAGGGCGAGGGCGGAGCACCGCTCAGCGTGAAGCGGTTTTCTGTACGCGCCCAGACCGATCGGGTCGCGATCATTGCTGCGGCGATGAGCACCCCGCAAAGCTTCTACGCCCCGTTTGCAACGTGGCTCGCAGTTCAGGGCTTCACGGTCTACACCTTCGATTACCAGGGCTTTGCGAGCTCTATCGAGCCGGGCAAAACCCTCAAAGACACGAGGGCAACCATGACGACGTGGGGCGCCGACGCGCGCATCATGCTCGAAACCGTTCGTGCCCGCGAGGGCCAAGACGCACGCATTCAGTGGATCGGCCAGAGCCTCGGTTCGCAGCTGCTCGGCTTCACCGACACGACCGAGCTCGAGGCGGCGACAATCGTGGCATGCGGAACCGGCTCACTGCATTTCAGCCCCCGCAGCAACCGCTTCAAGGCTCCCCTGCTCTGGTACGTGCTGAGCCCGCTGCTCACGCGGGCATACGGCTACTTTCCCGGCAAGAAATACCGCATTCTTGGCGACACCCCGCCCGATCTCATGCGGCAGTGGACGAGGTGGTGCAGGCGACGCGACTACATGTTTCACGAGCACCCCGAGCTTCGCGCGCAGTACGCCGCGGTCGAGATACCGATCACCTGCATCGCGTTTAGCGACGACGAGGTGATGTCGCCCGAAGCGACCGCCGAGCTCGAGTCATGGTACTCGGGGGCCAACATCACGAGCCTCAGCTACACGCCCGAGCAACTGGAGCGAAGCCGCATTGGCCACATGGGCATTTTTCGCTCAAGCAACGCCGAGACATGGCCGACCGTCTTTGCGCACCTCGTCGCAACCGAGGGAGCACGCGGGCAGCACTAGCTCTGAAACGACGACGGGGGCTGCCCGAACACCTGCGAGAACGCGGCCGAGAACGCGGCGGGAGACTGGTACCCGAGCGTCGCCGAGACGTCGGTCACGCTCTCGTGCCGCAGCATCCCGAGCGAGGCAAGCAGCCTCGCCCTTGCTCGCCATGCAGCCGGCGTCGACCCCGTGAGTTTCACAAAGTGCCGGTCAAACGAGCGGGGGCTCATGGCGGCCTCCGCCGCCCAGGCCCGGTTGTCGATCGCGAGGTGCGGTGCTTCGAGGTAGCGCTGACACAGCCCCCGAAAGGGCTCTTCGTGAGGAACCGTGATGTGAAACGGCAGCGGCGTCTGAGCCCTGAGTTCATGCAGTACGAGATCGATGAGCGCCCCGTCTCGGCCCCGCACCTCGTACTCGAGCGGTAGCGCATTTGCCGCACGCAGCAGTTCGCGCAAGAGTGCGTTGACCTCGATCACCTCGCAGTGCTCGGGCCACCAGGGCACCGCTGCGGGTTCGATGTAGAGGCTCCACGTCGTCACGCCGTCCATGAGCACCTCGTGGGGCATGCCTGGCGGAATCAGTGCCGCGCGATCTTCGGGCACGATCCACGACCCCTCGTCGGTATCAAGCCGCATCACGCCCTTCGCCCCGTAGAGCAGCTGGGCTCTGCGGTGTTCGTGCCGCTTCAGCAGGTAGCCGGGCGGGTATTCGGTGCCAATGGGCAGCACCTGCGTGGCGAGGTGATCGGCGTCAGCGAGCGAGGTGTTGAGCACCCCTCCACCCTACTGGCTAAAACTCGCAAGAACCAGACAAACTATCGATTGTTTCATCGACGGCGATCAAGTGAAATGGTCTGGTGATCTTTTCTGCCTCGCTCCTCATCATCGTTCTCGTTGGCGTCATTGTCGGCATCACCACAGCACTCTTCGGTTTCGGCGGCGGCTTCGTGACCGTACCCATCATCGCGATCGTCGACGCGCACCTGGGAGGCGATGCCCTCGCGGTCGCGACGGCGACCTCAGCGCTCGTCATGCTCGTGAATGCCATCGTCGCGACGGTCGCGACCGACCGTGAGGCGCTCGCCACCCTGCGCGGGCGCGGGTCACTCATCACGCTGCTCGCACTCGGAGGAGCCCTTGGCGCGGCACTCGGCCGTTTCTCGCCCGACTGGTTACTGCGCTGGGGTTTCGTCACCTACGTGCTCATCACGATCATTGACCTTGTCGCGCGGCCTGGCTTCATTACCCCAAAGCTGGCGGATCAGCCCGAGCAACAGCCCGCAACCAATGATCGCCGGGCCCTCTTGCCCTCCTGGCTCGGCGCCCCCATCGGCACGATCGCGGCCCTGCTCGGGGTGGGCGGTAGCGTCATGACGGTTCCACTCATGCGGCGCTCTGGCGCACCGATGTCGCTCGCGACGACACTCGCGAACCCGCTCACCCTCGCGATTGTCGCGCCGGCCCTGCTCGTCTCACTCTTGATTGCTCCGGGGCACGTCGCAGCCCCGGGGCTCGTCGGCTCGGTTGACCTCGTCGCGGGGCTCGCTCTGCTCGTGGGAGCCGTTCCCGTGATCGTGTACCTGCGCCGCAGAGCTCCGCGCATCAGCGACACCGTTCACGCCTGGAGCTACATCGGGCTCTTAGCGCTCTCAGCGTCGGCGGTTGCGCTCACGAGTCTCACTTGGTGAGCCCCGCCACCAACGACTGCTAGAGTATCGGGCATGCACATGAACCCCCAGCGCGGCACAAGCTGCCGCGAACGCAGGCCCCACGGCCTCATCTGGATCACGAGACCCGCGAACTAGCGCCTCTTCTCGGGCGCACAACGCACCCCTGTATTCATTGCTCGATGCGCGAGACTTCGCGCCTTCTTCGAGCATTCTCGTGTGAGGTTTTTCATGTCTGCTTCTCGCAGCGAGGGCACCACTGTGCCCAAGGCCCGTTTTTGGGGCCCCGTCGCGGTCATCGGCACCGCGCAATTTCTTGTCATTATGAACAACGCGATCATCAACATCGCGCTACCGAGCCTCGTCGCCGATCTCGGCATGAGCCCGGTCAACCAGTCGTGGGTGGTGACGAGTTACCTGCTCGCGTTTGGCGCGATGCTCGTGCTCGGCGGCCAGATCGGTGATTCGATCGGCCATCGCAGAGCGCTCATCATCGGCCTCGGCGTCACTGCCGTCGCTGCCATCGGCGCGGGCCTCGCGAGCGCCGGCTGGGCGCTTCTCGCGTGGCGCAGCCTGCAGGGAGCCGCCGCAGCACTCGTCTCGCCCTCAGCGGTCGCCCTGCTCTCGCTCACCTTCGCTGACCCGGCGCTGCGCAGGCGCGCGTTTGGCATTTACGGTGCGGTGACCGGAGCCGGGGGCGCGCTCGGGCTCATCGCGGGCGGGGTGCTCACCGATGCGTTCTCATGGCGAGCGACGATGTTTGTCTCGGTTCCATTCGCCATTGTCGCAGCGGTCGGGGCGCTCTGGCTCCTGCCCGGCGCCCGCAACACCTCGAAGCGCCAGTGGAACGTGCGGGGCGCCGGCCTCGTGGTGCTCGGCATCGGCGCGCTGCTTTTGACCATTACCCGCATTGGCGCCAAGGGCGCACCCCTCGTGGGGGTCATCGCTGGCATCGTTGCGGTCGTGTGCCTCTCGCTCTTCGCCCGTGCCGAACGCACGAGCGCGAACCCGGTGATACCGCACGGCTTCTTTCGTTCACGCGATCGCTCGCTCGGGCTGCTCACCGTTGGGGTCGGGGCCCTCAGCATGACCGGAGTGTTCGTGATTCTCAGCGTGCACATGCAGGGCGAGATGGGGCTCAGCGCGCTCGACACGAGCATCGCGACCCTTCCCTACCCCGTGGGCATGGTCGTTTCGACCCAGCTTGCACCGAAGCTCATTGGCCGCTTCGGCGCCCAGCGCACCGCCGTTACGGCATTGCTCGTGGCGGCGATCGGTCTCGCCCCACTCGCTTGGAGCGGCACCCACTCATACTGGAGTCTCATGCTGCCATCACTCATCTTCGTGAGCCTCGCGGTTGGCCCGGCGTTTGTCGCCGGGTCGCAGCTCGCGATGAGCGATGTTGCCGCCGAGACCTCGGGGGTTGCCGGTGCGCTCATGAACTCGGCCTCTGAGATCGGCGGAGCCATCGGTGTCGCGGCACTGAGCACCGCCTCGCTCTCGAGCCTCTCGCTACGGCCCGACGCTGGCAGCCCAGGCTTCGGCCTCGCCGTGCTCCTCGCGACGGCGTTTCTGCTCATCGGCGGGGTGCTCGGCGGCGTCTTGAATCGCCGAGCACCCCGCCCAGCTCGCTAGTCGCCGGCAACCGAGACCTCGCGCTGAGGCGCGGGAACCCGAATGCACAGCGCCAAAATGACGCCGGCGAGACTCACCGCTGCTGCGACGCAGTAGAGGGTCTGGAAGGGTTCGGGGGCGAGGTGCGCCCCCGAACCCTGAGCGCTCAGAAGCAGCACGCCCGTAATCGGGGTGCCAATGGCCGATCCCACCGTGCGTAGCACGCCGTTCAGACCCGCGGCAGCCGCGATCTCGCTCTTCGGGGCAAAGACGGTCACAAGGTCGGCCGCAACCGCGAAGCCGATGCCGTTGCCAAGGCCAACGAGCCCGAAGAACACGATCACCGCGATCATCGAACCTGGCATGAGCGCCGTGCCCACGCTGCCGAGCAGCATGAGAAAGAGCGAGCCTGCGGCGACGAGCGAGCGCGAGAGCTTGGTGAGCAACCACGGCGTCGCGCGGCCGCCAAAGAACACGAGCACCGCGCTCGGGAGCATCGCAATGCCGACGCCCGTGACCGAGAGCCCGTGACCGATACCGCCGCTCGCCCCCATGAGCACGGGAAGCCCAACGTAAAAGAGGTACGGCACCGCACCGAGAAACAGGGTGATGATGCTCGTGAGAGCGAGGCCCGGCTGCGCGAGCGTCGCGAGGTTCATGAGGGGCACCGTGGCAGTTCGCTCGACAATAACGAAGGCCGCGAAGCTCACGACGGCCGCAGCCACGAGCGACAGCACACCGATCGAGGCCCACCCCCAGGCGTTGCCCTGCGTGAGGGCCAGCAGCAGCGTGACAAGGCCGGCGGTCAAGAGCGCCGCCCCAGCGAGGTCGATGCGACCGCCGCCCTTGGACTGCGAGCGCGGCACAAACCGCATGATGAGGGCCATGCTCAGCAGCCCCATGATCGCTCCGATCGAAAAGAGCCAACGCCAGCCGATGAAGTCGGTCACAACCCCACCGATGACGAGGGCCGCGCCGGCCCCGGCACCGAGCATGCCGCTCAGCCAGCCCATTGCCGCGGGCTGGGCCGTGGGCATCAGGTCGCTGCGCACGATCGCGAGGGCGAGTGGGAACGTGGCGGTCGAGGCGCCCTGCAACACCCTGGCGGCGAGGAGCGTAGAGAAGCTCGGAGCAACGAGCGCGAAGATGCTGCCGACCACGAAGAACCCGAGCGAGATGAGCAGCAGGCGCTTATGCCCGTAGCGGTCGCCGAGCGCGCCGAGAATGGGCGCGGCGACGGCCCCGGCCAGGAGATAGGTCGTGAGGATCCACCCTCCCGAGGCCGCGTCGAGATCAAACGCGCGACTCAGCTCGGGCAGCGCGGGAACGAGCAGGGTTTGCATGAGCGAGAAGCTCAGCACCGCGATGGCGAGCGACCAGACGACCGGCCCCGCGTGTGCGACGGGTTCGGGGGTGTTCGTGTTCTGGGGCGCCTGGTACGCGGTCATATTCTCCCTTATTTTATTCGGAACGGAATGTTCCGTTCCGAATTACAGTATCACGGCACTATCCTGTTGTCATGACTTCTTTTGCTGAAAACGGGCAGCCGCAGGCCGAGACTCCTGCCGCGACCCTTCGCGGCAGGGCCGCCGAGGCGCGCAGCAACGATGACGCCGTACTGAACGCCGCCCGCGAGGTGTTCGTCGAGCAGGGCTTCAACGCCCCCATGTCGGCCATTGCCGAACGCGCGGGAGTCGGCGTCGCGAGCATCTACCGCCGCTACCAGAGCAAAGACCAGCTCACCCTCGAGCTACGCCTTCGGGCACTCCACCACGTCATCGACATCGCGCGCCGTATCGCCGCCGAACCGGGCGACTTCGCGGTGCAGGGCTTCATGCAACGCCACCTCGCCGAGGCCGCCAGTCCCCTCGCCACCACCTTCGGCAAGCACGTGCTTCGAGACCCGAGCGTCGACGCCGCGGCCGAGGAGCTGCGGCAGGCACTCGAAGCCCTCATTGACCTCGACCGGCAGCGGGACCTCGTTCCAAACGACTACAACGCGGGCGAGCTCATGCTCGCGATCACCCACCTTCGCCCCTCGATTCCCGCCGAGCGCGAACGGGTCGTCGAACTCGGCCTACGCCAGCTCGACCACTACCTCATCGGCCTCAAACACAGCGCGAAGCACCCCGAAGCGGTGCGCGGCAACCCCCTTACCTGGAACGAGTGGGTCGAGTTCAACAGCGCTGACTAGCGCGAGTCGGCACCTGAGCCGAGCCGCGCGAGCTCTACGCGTGATTGAGCCCCCGTCTTCGCATACAGCGCCCCGACGTGCGTTTTCACCGTCGTCACGCTCACGCGAAGCTCATCGGCAATGGCCTGATTACTCGCCCCGGTCACCACGAGCCGCAACACCTCACGCTCGCGCGGGGTGAGCTGCCCGAGTTCGAGCGGGCCGGGCGGCACCGGGGTGCGCTGGCTCGCGCGATCCGCCGCGAATGTCTTGATGACCCCACCCGCGATCGCGGGGTCGACGACGTGACGATCGGCGGCGACGTGATGAACCGACTGAATGAGCTCTGCCCCGCTCGTGCTCTTCAGCAGGTAGCCGTGGGCGCCCGACGCGAACGCCTCGCCAATGAGCTCGTCGGTATCGTAGGTCGTGAGCACGATCACGCGGGTACGGGTTTCGCGCGTGATACGTTGGGTGGCCCAGATTCCGTCGGTTCCGGGCATCCTGAGATCGATGAGGGCAACGTCAGGGTCGTGAGCGACACAGGCGGCGAGCGCGTCAAAACCGTTCTCGGCTTCAGCAACCACCTCAATGCCGGGGTCGGTCCCGAGAATCGCTGCGACCCCGCTGCGCACGGCAACGTGGTCGTCGGCGAGCACCACACGTACGGGTAATATCACGCGACCTCCCCTACCCGGCCTCGGCGATCAGAAGCTCTGCGCACCACACGGGCCCGTCAAGCCCATTATGCCGCTCCGGCTCGCCAGGCCGCTCATCGGCGACGAGTTCGCCACCGATGTTCGCGAGCAAGATCCTCGCGCCGGCGAGCCCCAGACCGTTCCCGGGGGCGTTCACCGTGTCGCCCGAGACCTCGTTCACCACCCGCAGGTTCAGGGTGCCGTCATCGCCAGCGCACACGAGCACGTCGCCGCGACCGTGTTTTGCGGCATTCGCGACAAGCTCCCGCATAACCCGCAGCAGCACCATCGCGCCGGCCTCGGGGAGTGACTCACAGGCACGCATCAGGGCCTCGCGCGCGCCAGGCTGCCACGCGAGCTGACGGCCGCCCGGCAGCAGGTGTCGCAACTGCTCAATCTCTCGATCGATATCGAGTGTGCTGCCCTGCCCCGCTCCATCAACCTCGCTCAGCACCGCGATGAGCTCTCGCAGCCTCTGGTGTGCCTGATCAGCCCCGTGCTTCGCATGATCAAGGCTCGTGACGATGCGCGCGTCAACGGGCTCCTGGGCCGAGGCGATAAGCTTTGCCGCCTCGATGTGCAGCCCCGCGACCGCGATCTGGTTAGCCACGAGATCGTGCAGGTCGTGAGCGACGCGTCGCTGGAGCTCGCGGTGCTCGCGCTCGTGCAGTTCGGCGAGCCTCGCTTCGGTTCGCTTGCGCTCGCTGCGCACGTTCCACCCCCAGGCGCCAGAGATGAGCAGGATGAGCCAGGCCTGCACCATGATGACGGGAATCGCTCCGCCACCAAACGGCACCACAATGAGCCAGACTGCACAGGCGACCGCGAGTGCCCCGGCGCCTATGAGGGCACGTCGAACCGCCCGGTCGCTACCGTACTTCATCACGGCATACACGAGGTCGGTGCCCACGATCACGACGCCAAGGCTCCCGCCATACCCGAGGTCGACGGCGATGATCGGCACCCCGAGGCCGAGGGCAACGAACGGATGCCTTGACCGCACCGTCGCGACGAGCGCCATCGCGACGAGCGTGAAGACGAAGGCACCGCCGGTCGTCTGCCAGAGCGCGACATCGCCCCAGAGCGGGTAGGCGCCGAACTGTAGCAGCACAAGCCCGAGCGCGAACCACAGCGCCGCGACGAGAGCGTCGCGCCTCGCCTGGTTTGCCCCAAGCGCCACCAACCACTCTTTCACCATGTCTCTAGTGTGCCGCACCCGAGCCACGGCCCCACTCATTCGATCGAACGAGGTGAGACCGTTCGGTCGCACGATGTGCTCGCTCGCCCGGAGCCCCACACTGGGTGACATGAACCTCATTGTGATCGGTATTCTCGCGTGCGAGATCGGCTTCTGGGTCATGCTCGGCCTCGGTCTCGCCGCGCGCTATCTGCTGCGCCTGCGCACCCTCTCGACCGTACTGCTCTTGGGCGTTCCGGTGCTCGACGTGCTGCTCCTCAGCTTCATCGCCTGGGACCTACTCGCAAACGGTGCCACCGCCGACTTCGCGCACGGGCTCGGAGCCCTATACCTCGGGTTCACGGTCGCCTTCGGCCACCAGATTATCGCGAGGGTCGACGCTTCATTCGCCCATCGCTTTGCCGGCGGATCCGCGCCCGTAAAACCACCAAAGGAAGGCCTCGCGAACCTGCGCTACGAGTGGCAACAGTGGCTCAAGATGCTCCTGTGCGCCGCCATCGCAACCGCGGTGCTCGGCGGCATCATCCTGCTCGTGGGCGACGCCTCGCGCACCGCCGAGCTCGACGGATGGATTGGCCGGGTGTGGCTCATCACCGCCGTCTGGTTCGTGGGTTGGCCAGTCTGGGCCACGGCCCGCTACGCGCTAAGCCCGCCGCGCTCGAACGCGAGCGAGCGCTAAGCATCACCTCGCGAGAAAACGCTCGGCCATGCCCTCGAGCTCGCCCTCGATGCCGGCCGCGTCGCCCGCGAGCACGCGAAACGCGAGCGGCCCAACGAGCTCGGCGACGAGACCCCGAAGGTCGCCCTCGCCCGCAAGGGCCCCGTGCGATTGAACCCGGCGGATCGTGCGCGCGGCCGCTCCCCCAAGAATGTCGGCCTCGCGCAGCAATTTCGCGACCGCTTCATCGTGCTGCGCCTCGCCGAGCAGAGCCCGGTAGGCGAGCCCAGCGTCAGAGCCTGTCAGAAAAGCGGCGAGCGCCCCGAGAAATGCGGCGACCTCGGCTGCGGCGCTCTCGGCCGCGGGAACCGTGAGCTCATCGATCGCGTCGTGCGTGCAGGCCTCGAGCAGAATCTCGGCCTTTGACGACCACCACCGGTACACCGTCTGCCGCCCGACCCCGGCACGCTCGGCGATGCCCTTCATGGTCATCGCGGCATATCCCTCTTCGACGAGCATGCCGTCGACCGCCTGCAAAATTGCCAGCCTGGCGTCTTCGCTTCGGGGCCTGCCGGGAGACTTCGGGGGTGCAACCATGCCATCACCCTAGCAGTTTCGAGACAGGGTGAGCGGCAGTGATCCGCCGAAAATCGTGGGTATATCGGGTCACTCTCAGCAAATCGAGACACAGTGACTCGCAATGTGTTACGATTTCGAGACACCATGACTTGAATCTAGGAGATCCCATGAATATCGCAGCACCGACGCCTGCGAATCGCACGCAACGGTGGGCCGTCATCGCCACCGCCTTCGCTTTTCTCATCACGATGATGGGCACCACCCTGCCTACGCCCCTCTATGCCCTCTACGCTGAGCAGCTCGACTTCACACCGCTCACGGTCACCGCACTCTTCGCCGTCTACGCGATCGGCGTCGTCGTCACGCTGCTGCTCTTCGGCAGACTCTCAGACGAACTCGGCCGCCGCCCCGTGCTCGCCGCCGCCGTCACCTTCGCCCTCATCAGCGCCCTACTCTTTCTCCTGCCGCCCAGGCTCGAAACGCTCATCATCGCCAGGGTCGTCTCAGGTCTCGGCGCCGGCCTCATGAGCGGCGCCGGAACCGCCGCGCTCATGGACCTCTTCGCGCCCGAGAAACGCGGCACCGCCGGAGCCCTCGCGATCACCGTCAACACCGGCGGCCTCGCCCTCGGCACCCTCTTTGCCGGGGTGCTCGCCGACACGATCGCGATGCCGCTCGTCGCCCCCTTCATCGCACACCTCGCCCTCAGTGCGGTTGCCCTCGCGGGCCTGTTCGCCTTCACCCCCGCGCCCGAACGCATCGGCCGCTTCACAGTGAAGCCGCACCGCCTCAGCGTCCCAGCACACATCAAGGGGGCGTTCACTCGCGGGGTACTCGCCGCGGGGGCCGGTTTCGCCGTGTGTGGCGTGCTCACCGCCGTCTCGGCGCTCTTCCTCACCCGCGAGCTCATGCTCGACAGCCGCTCCCTCGCGGGCGGCGTCGTATTTCTCGCGTTCGCCAGCATGGCGGCGGGCCAGCTCATTGCCAAGCGCGTCACCCCACAGCGGGCGCTGCCGGTCGCGAGCGCGGGACTCACCGTGGCGAGCGCCTTTCTCGCCTGGGCACTGGCCGGCGTCACGCTCACGCCGCTGCTCATCTCGGCGGTCGTACTCGGCGTCTCGGCCGGCGTGTGCTTGAACGCGGGCATCGCCACCACCGTCGAGCAGGTCGAACCTCATCAGCGCGGCGAGGTGTCATCGTCATTCTTCGCGGGCCTCTACACGATGCTCGCGGTGCCCGCCATCGGCGTGGGATTCCTCACGAACGCCATCGGCCTGCGCCCCGCCGGGCTCATCTTCGCCGGAGCCATTGCCGTGCTCGCCACCATCATCGCGATCGCGACCTTCGCCGCCCGCGATCGCCGATAGCGCTAGGCCCGCCGCCGCTCCGGGACGGGGGTGCATGGGCGGCTGCCCTTGGGGTTTCGCGGCTGCGGGTGTCGGGGGCCTGCGGGCCTCGGGGGCTGCGAGCTTCGGGTGCCTGCGGGCCTCGGGGTCTGCGAGCTTCGGGTGCCTGCGGACTTCGTGCACGCACTTTTCGCGTCTACTTGACGAAAAGCAGGGTATTTCGCGGCAAACACCCTGCTTTGTGACAAGTGAAGCGCCGCGCGCGTCGTCGCGGCGGCCACTCGGCTCTCCTGGCGGCTGCGCGAACCCCCTCGCGAAAGCGTCCCTTGCGTCTACTTGACGGAAAGCAGGGTATTTCTCCTCAAACACCCTGCTTTCCGTCAAGTGGATCGGCCAAGCCGATCTCGGGAAGAGCCGGCACCGCGGGAGCGCCCCGCGTCACAGCCCCAGCTGCGCCAGCCGCGACTCGTACCGAATCTGCACCTCTTCGTCATCGAGCACGCCCGAGCCAGCGCTCGAGCCAGCGTCAGCGCCCTCGCCCGAGCCGGTACCAGCACCCTCACCCGAGCCAGCGTCAGCTCCCGAGTTAGGGTCAGCACCCGCGTCAGCACCCGACTCAGTACCCGACTCAGCGCCAGCGCCAGCGCCAGCTCCCGCCGCCTCCCAGATCTGAGCGAGCTCGCGCTTCACGGCCTCGGGCAGCGCCGCGTACTTCTCGTCCCAGTCGGCGACCGGCGTCCAGTAGCCAATGACCTTGTAGCGCGAGGCCTCGAGGCCGAGCTCGCGGCGCAGGTACTTGCGCACGTCGCGCAGCGCCGCAGTTTCGCCGGCCACCCAAATGTAGCCGCCGTCAAGCGTCTGGGTGGCGCCCACCGCGCTGCGCACGATCTCGCCGAGGCGGCTCGGGCCGGTGCCGTTTCCGCCGATGACCCAGGTCACCTCGACGTTTTCGGGAAGCTCGGGGTCGAAGCGGTCGGCCTCGCCCGGGATCTCGATGACGAGACGGGTGTGCAGCCCGGTGGAGCCTGCAGCGATGCGCAACGCGGCGGGCACCGCGGTGAGGTCGGCGGCAAGTAGCTGCCACGTGGTCTCGGCGGGCGGCGAGTAGAGTCCGGTCGGAGCGTTGAATCCGATGACATGGCCGGGCTGAGCAGCCCTCGCCCACGGCCCCGCGACGCCAGCCTCGTGCACGACAAAGTCGATGTCGAGCTCGCCCTGCTCAGGGTTCACTCCGCTGATCGTGTAGGTGCGCATGGGGGCCTCCGGCTGCCCGCCGGGCGTGCTCCACCAGTCGCCATCAGGCACCGGCAGCGAGATATCGTGCGGATCATCGCCGTGCGGAAAGAACACGCGCACGTATTCGTCAGGAATCCCGGTCGAGACAAACTCGGCGACGCCCTCGCCTCCGAGCGTCACGCGCACGAGTGAGGCGCTCAGCTGGCTGGTCTTTGTCACCACGGCTCGAAAAATGGTCACGGGGTTCCTCCTTGGTCTAGGGCAGCTTTAGCCGGGGCTCGGGAGGGCAGCCCGCCGGGCATGCCGATGGGAAGCACGTCGGCGTCTCGCTGGGCGATCCACAGGCCTCGGTATGGGCCAGCCTCGTCGGCGACGAGGGTTTCGTGCGGGGCGAGCTGCACCATGCGCCCGTTTTCAAACACGGCGATGCTACTCGCATCGATGACGGGGGCGAGCCGGTGCGCGATGAACACGGCCGTGCGCCCCACGCGCAGCCGGGCAATCGCGGCCTCGACGTCGTCGCGGTACTGCAGCCCGACGTCGGCGGTTGGCTCGTCGAGAATGACAACGCTCGGGTCGGCAATGAGCGCCCGCGCGATAGCGAGCTGCTGAATGCGGCCTTCGTCGGGCACCTCGTCGCTCTCGGCGATAGAGGCCGCGCGCTGCTCAGATCTGGAGCGGTCGAGCGCCCACTCAGCCCCGACGGCCTCCAGCGCAGCCACGAGCGTCGCGTCACTCGCCTCGGGCGCGGCAAGTCGCAGGTTCTCGGCGATTCCGCCCCTGAACCAGTGCAGCTCTTGCGAGATTGTGTATGGCAGCACGCCACCCTCGATCTCGACGCTGCCCGAATCTGGCGCGTATTGGCCGGCGATGAGCTTGGCCACGGTGCTCTTACCCGAGCCGGAGGCTCCAACGAAGGCGGTGGTGGTTGCAGGGTCGATGCGAAGACTCACGTCACGTACCCCGCGGCCCGTGCGCGGGTAGCTGAAGCTCACATCGCGCAGCTCTATCGCGGGGGCCAAATCGCTGCCTGAGCGCGGCTGATCGGCGCCGCGCGAGGCATCGCGCTCGGCGTCTCCCTCTCGCGCGGTCACGATCACGCCGACGAGCCGCGCGAGGCCAATGGTCGCCCGCTGCACGTCGTCGAGACTGAAAATAAGTTGGCCGATGGGGCCAAAGAGGCGGTGAAATACGAGGGCCGCCGTAGTGACCATGCCCACCGTGAGTGCGCCCGCCCCGCTCAGCATCGCACCTGCGGCGAGCAGCGCGATCATGCCGAGCGCCTCGCCACCGTGAATCGAGAGGAAGAGGCGGTTGCGCACGCGGGTTCCCTCGATTTGCATGCGGATCGACGCCTCTGCCCGAGTGGCAACGCGATCGAGCGCGCCTTCTTCTTCGTTCAGGGCGGTGAGGGTTTCGCGCCCCTCGACCACCTCAAGCACCGCCTGGCTGCGATGGGCCTCGCGAAGCCGCACCTCGCGAAAGACGACCCGTGAGCGGCGCAGGAAGAGCCTCGTGCCGATCGCGTAGCTTGGCACACAGACGAGGCCCGCGAGTGCGAGCCTGAGGTCGATCGCGGCGAGCGACACGAGTGAGACCGCGATCGCGAAGCAGGCCGCGAGCAGTTCTGGCACGACGTCGCCGCCGGCCTCGGCGACCGCCTCGACGTCGCCGGTTACACGCGACACGAGGTCGGCGCTCTCGCCGTCGTCAATCGTCGCGACCGGCAAGCGCATGGCCGAGGCAAAGACCTCTTCGCGAAGCTTCGCGAGAATATCTTGCACGAGAGAGACGAGCACCCGGTTGCCCCAGAGCCCGAGCATTGCGGCGGCGATGGTGCCAGCCGCCGCGGCCGCCACCCACCCGCCAACGATGAGCGGGCCGGCCTGCTCGACGACCGCGTCGACGATCTTGCCGAGGCTGAGCGGCAGGGTGAGGCCGAGCACGGCCGCGCTGAGAAAGAGGATGCAGACGCCCGTGGTTCTCGCGCGGTGGTCGCGTAGCAGCGCGCGAAGCACGCCTCGCACCTCGGCGCCAGTGGCGATCGGAAGCTGATGCTCAGCCATGGTTTGCGGCCTCCTGCCCGGTCTCGCTACTGTCGCTGCCCGCCCCGCGCCACTCTATGACCCGGTCGCAGGCGGCGAGCATCGTCTCAGACGATGAGATGACGACGAGCGTGTCTTGCCGTTCGCGAAGCTTCGCCGCGATTTCGGTCTCGGTCACGGCGTCGACCGCCGAGGTTGGTTCGTCAACTACGAGCACACGGGCGCGTTCGTGCAGCCCCCGCGCGAGGCCAATGCGCTGCCGCTGGCCGCCCGAGAGTTTGCGGCCCGCCTCACCGACGGGAGCCTCCCAGCCGCCGAGTTCTGGCACGACTTCGGCGAGATGAGCCGCGTCGATGATCGCGGCGTCTGGCTCGCGGGGCTCTGGCTCGTGCGCGGCTGCGAATGAACCGGTGACGGCCTCGCGCAGTGATCCGCTCATGATCATGTGTCGGTGTGGCATCGAGACCACGCGGCTGCGGTATTCGCCGGGTTCGAGGTCTCGCGCGTCGACGTGACGCCCCTCGACCGCACCATCGCCCACGGCAATCGTGAGGTCGCCCGGCCCGACGGGGGCGCGCAGCCCGAGAACGCGTGAGGCCTCGCGGGCCTCGGCGGTCGTGCGGGGCCGAATGCCGAGGTGCTCGCCACTGAAAAGTTCAATGCGCTCGTCACCGTTGCGAAAGGTCATGACGGCCGCCGAGTGCAGTTGCTGCTCTCTTGGCGATGCGGGTTGCTCGATGAGGTCGGGGGTGTTCATGAGACCCGCGAGGCGCTTCGCCGAGGCAAGTTTGTGGGCCCAGTTTGCCGGGAACGACCCTGCGTAGGCGAGGTAACCGCTCACAAACTGCGCGAGCCCGAGCACTGTGACGAGCTCGCCGATACTGATCTGGCCGGCCGAAGCGAACCAGGCAGACATTCCCGCGAGCCCCGCTGTGGTGAGTGCCGCGAGGCTCTCGCTCACGGCACCGGCACCAGCGATGGCGCGTCCGGCAGCGGTGCCGGCAACGCGCGAGCGGTCGCTCGCGGTGACGTAGCGCTTCACGGCCTCGTCCCTCGCGTTCATGCCCACGAGCACTCTGAAGCCGGTCATGAAGTCTGCGGCGACGGCGCCAGCACCGGTCGCTTCGTGCTGCTCGGCCATGCCGCGACGCTCGAGCGGCCGCGACACAAAGCGCATCACGAGCATCATGAGGAGTGTCGAGGCGAACACCACGATCGTTGCCGCTGGCGAAATGACGAGCATCGCGAGCGCCGAGGCCACAATGGCGGCGACCGCTGCGCTCTGCTGCGCGACCGACCACGCGACGCCGGCCACGCGGTAGGTATCAGACGTCACGTAGGTGAGTGCCTCGCCTGCCGTGAGCCGCGTGGCAGTGAGCCGCGGGCGCAGAACCTGCTGCAGGGCTCGATGCCTGAGCGTCTGCTCGCCCCTGCCGTACACCGTCACCATGAGGCGCGAGGCGCTCTGGTACGAGGCGGTGAGCACGATGAAGACGCCGAGCAGAGCGCCCAGCCACGTGAAGAGCGCAGCGGTGTCACCCGGCATGATCGCACGGTCGACGACGACACCGATGAGCACGGGAATCGCGGCCTCTGCGAGCGCGTGCACCATGAGCAGCACCGTGGCACCGGTGAGCGCGAACCCCCGCCCCTCACCCGTGAGCGCCGCGCGAAAAAGAGAGCCGGGAGTGACGGTCACGAATGACTCTTTCCGAGCGGCAGCACGAGGGGCGCACCCGAAACCGGGTCGGTGATGACCTTGCAGGGCAGGTCATAGACCGCTTCAACGAGTTCTTCGGTAATGACCTCTCGCGGATCACCCTGGGCAACGATCGCACCATCGCGCATCGCGACGAGGTGGGTTGCGTAGCGCGCCGCGTGGTTCAGATCGTGGAGCACGGCGACGACGGTCGTTCCCCCTCGGTGCAGCTCTGCGAAGAGTTCGAGCAGGTCGATCTGGTGCGCGATGTCGAGAAAGGTCGTCGGCTCGTCGAGCAGGAGGTGTTCGGTCTGCTGCGCGAGAGCCATCGCGACCCACACTCGCTGCCGCTGGCCGCCCGAGAGCTCGTCGACGAGGCGATGCGAGAGATCGGTTGTGTTGGTCGCTTCAAGCGCCTCGATCACCGCTTTCTCGTCTTGCTTGCTCCACGTGCGAAGCGCGCTCTGGTGCGGAAAACGGCCGCGACCAACGAGGTCACCCACGGTAATGCCATCGGGGGCTATCGATGACTGCGGCAGGAGCCCGAGCCGCCGCGCGACCACCTTCGGGCTCTGCGAGTGCAGGGTCTTGCCGTCGAGCAGCACGGCTCCCTCAGCCGGCTTCAACAGCCGTGAGAAGCCGCGCAGCAGCGTCGATTTGCCGCAGGCGTTGGGCCCGATAATGATCGTGAACGAGTGGTCGGGAACCTCGAGAGAAAGCCCCTCAATGATGTTCTTGTCACCGTAGCCGAGCGTCACATCACGAGCGAGCAGTGAGGCGGTCATTGGGGTTTCCTTTCGTTCGGCCTGCCGTGAGCCGGTTGCGTGGTCAGAGGTTGCTGTGCGCATCATGCCCTGCTCCGATACTGGGTCGCGAGCAGCCACGCAAGGTACAGCCCGCCAACAGAAACCGTCACGACGCCAACGGGCACGGCAAGCAGCTGCGCCACCGCGTCAGAGACCACCACGAGCGCCGCACCGGTCAGCATAACTGGCGCGAGCCCCATGGGGGTATTCGAGCGGGTGAGCCGCTGCGAAATCTGCGGGGCCGCGAGCGCGATGAACGAGATGGGCCCTGCCGCCGCGGTCACGAGCGCCATGAGGGCGACGCCCAAGATCATGGCCGTGAGCCGCGTTCGCCCGGGTCTCATGCCGAGCTCCATTGCCGCGTCGTCGCCCATCTCGAGCACCGGAAGCGTGCGAGCGAGTGGCATCGAGGCGGCAACCACGATCACGAACACGACCGCCGCGGGCAGCAACTGGTCAAAGCCGAGAGAGGCGAGCGATCCCGCTCCCCAGGTCGCGACCATCATCGCCTGCTCGACGCTCACCGAAATGAGAATCCACGAGCTCAACGAGCCGAGGCCAGCCGAGACACCGATGCCCACGATAATGAGCCTGAACGACGACGAGGTGCGCTTCGCGGCAAGCACGTACACGAGCAAGGCGGTCAGCATGCCGCCCACGAGCGCGCCAGCGGCCTTGAAGAGATAGGTGTTGAGCCCGAACACGAGCAGCGTCAGCGTGACGCCGAACTGCGCACCAACGCCAAAGCCAATGATGTCTGGCGAGCCGAGCGGGTTTCGCGTGAGCGACTGGAAGATGCCGCCAGAGAGTGCGAGCGCAGCTCCGCACAACACCGCGAAGAGCACGCGCGGCAGGCGCCACTCGAACACGACCTGCCGGGCATCGGGGTCGGCAGCAGGGTTGAAGAGCGCGTCGAGAACGGTCGCGAAGTCGAGCGAGTACGAGCCAATCGTCATCGAGAAGAGCCCCGCTGCGAGGGTGATGACGACGAGTACGAGACTCACGATGATCGAGCGCGTGGTGACTCGGCCTGATACCCGGCCACCGTCGATCCACGTCTGTTTTCTCCCAACGTTCACCGCTGATTGGTGCAACCTCATAGGGTGCTCACCCGCTTTCTGCGTACGAGGGCGATGAGCACAGGAGCGCCCAAGAGGCCGGTGACGATGCCGACGCGTAGCTCGCCGTTCGGCAGTACGATGCGACCAAGAATGTCGGCGATGAGCAAGAAGCTCGGGCCCACGAGCATCGAGATGCTCAGCACCCAGCGCTGGTCGGGGCCGGTGAACCAACGCACCGCGTGCGGCACCATGATGCCGATGAAGGCGATGGGGCCTGCCGCCGCAACGCTCGTACCCGCGAGCAGCGTCACGGCGATGATGACCATGACGCGAGTGACGCGAATGCGCGTGCCGAGCGACTGTGCGAGGTCATCGCCGAGCGCAAGCGCGTTGAGCGACCTCGCACAGGCCATGCCGATGACGAGGCCCGCGACGATGAGGGGCAGCGCCCACTGCAGCTGATCCATGCTGCGGCCGCCGATCGAACCGACCGACCAGAACCGCATGACCTGCAGGGTGCTGTGGTTTTGCAACACGATTGCCGTGGTGAAGCCAGTGCAGGCGGCACCCAAGGCCACGCCAGCGAGGGTCAGTTTGGCCGGGGTCGCGCCGGCCGGACCCACCGAACCGAGCACGTACACGAGCACCGTGAGGGCGAAGGCACCAAAGAGCGCGAAGGGCACGTACGCCCCAGGCGCGGTGAGGCCGAGCACGCCAACGGCAAAGGTGACCGAGAGCGAGGCGCCCGCGTTGACGCCCAGAATGCCAGGGTCAGCGAGCGGGTTGCGCGTAAACGCCTGAATGAGACCGCCGCACATCGCGAGCGCGGCACCCACGAGAACGCCAAGAACGGTGCGCGGCAGTCGAAGCTCGTGCACCGTGAGGTGGGCGGGGTTTGTCTCGTCGTAGTGGAACAGGGCTTCGATGACGGTGGCCGGGTCAATCGCTTTACTGCCCACCGCCAACGACGCGATCGTCGCGGCGACCAGAACGGCCGCCGCGACGATCAATCCGATGATGCGCGATTTCACTTGCCAGAAATCGTCGGCTTGCCCTCGAGGGCGTCCGCAAGATCATCGACGTACTTGGGCAGCATCGCCTGCAGCGAGAGCACCGTGGGCGCGCTCAAGGCCGAGGCCTCAGCTTCATCACCGTAAATGACGTACGACTTCGCGGCGATCGGCTGCCACCGAGCAACGATCTTGTTGTTCACGGTGTACTCACCCTCGTCTTTGCTTCCTGCCCAGGCCGCAAAGAGATCGGCTTCGACCTCGTCGAGGTTTTCGAGGCTTACGCCCGTGTACCAGTTGTCACCCTCGGCGGTTTCGAAAAACGACTTCATCGCCGGGGTCGACTTGAAGCCGAGTTCTTCAGTGATGCGCACACGGGGGTCGTAATCGAGGTAGACGCCAAGGTCGGTTGCACCCTCGTTGAGGGCGACCCCCCACACGAAGGTCTTGTCGTCGAACTCGGGGTGCTCGTCGGCGAGCGTCTCGATGAGTTCTTCGGTCTCGCCGATGAGCTCTTCAGCCTTCTCGTCCTGCCACATTGCCTTACCGATGGTGCGGGTCATGTCTTGCCAGGTGCCCGGGTTCCAGGGCCCCTCGATGTAGGGAACGGTCGGGGCGATCTCGCTCAGGCGCTCGTACTCAACGTCGGTAATGCCCGAGTACAGGCTCAGAATAAGGTCTGGCTTCAGCTCTTTAATGGCCTCGTAGTTCGGGCCCTCATCAGCGTAGGGAATCACCTCAGGCGTCTCACCGTATTCTTCGGTGACGAACTCTTCGAACCAGGGCTGGTAGCCGCTCTCGCCAGCGCCCCACACCTCTTCAATACCGACCGGGTTCTCGCCGAGGGCCGCAACAACGTCGGGGCTCATCCAGCCGAGCGCCACGATGCGCTTGGGCTTTTCGACGATATTCGTTGACCCGTGTGCGTGCTCGATAACGACGCCGGTGGTCGGCTCTTCTGCGGCCGGTTTCGCTTCTGTGCTCGCGCCGCAGCCGGTCAACAGCAGGGCGGTCGTGGTCATGAGGGCAGCAAGCGCGGTGACTCGACGCAGCGGTCGACGCGCGGGGGCGTGCAGCATAGTTCTCCTTCAGAACAGACGAAACCATCGCATTCATGCGATCTTCATTAGGCAAGCCTTACCTAACGTATCGATGCTAGGCCGTAAGCACGCTCCCGTGTGTTCCCGAGCAGACAACTTCTATTGCAAAACGGTCATGCCGCTCAACCGAACGAACGCCAGTACCCCTGCTGAGCAGAATCGGCGCGCGCCCGCAGCGCGAATTGCCTCGGCGTCGACCCGAAATACCCCTTGAAAGCCGCCGAAAAGGCGCTCGTCGTCTCGTAGCCGCTCATCTGCCCAGCAATGCCAACCGGGGTGCCGCCCACGATGAGTCTCGCAGCGCTCGTCATGCGCACCCCCGTGCGCCACTGCCCGAAGCTCATGCCCACCTCGCTCGTAAATACCCGCAGCACCGTGCGCTCGTGCAGGCCATGCTGCGCAAAGAGCTCCTGCGCCGTGCGCGGATCGCCCGGCCGCTCAAGCACCGCTTCAACGAGGGCCCTCACCCGCTCGTCGGCAGGCAGAGGCACCTCGAGAGCCCCGTCTTCGCGGCTCAGTTCGGGATCTTCAAGCATGTCAATGAGCACCTGCTGCGCCCGCACCCTGAGATCAGTTGGCATGTCGTGAATCGACAGGTGCAACAGCATCTCTTGCACGGCACGCGGCACCACCACCCGCCGCACCTCGTCGACGCGATCGGCGAGAGCCTCACCCGGCACATAGGTGTAGCAGCCAACGGCGTCGCGCTCGTGGCGCGCGGTGTGCGGCGTGCGTGGCGGCACCCACACCCCCTGCCCCGGTGAGAGGCGCCACATCGTGCTCTCGAGGTACACCCACACGGTGCCGCGATAGCACCACGCAAGCATCGCTTCGGGGTGGCTGTGCGGCGGCGAGACGAGGCGGCCCGGGCCAAGATCGTCGCCCATCACGACCCCGGTACCCATGAGGTACGGTTCGCGAATGGCCGTCGGGTGCTGTGCGCACGAGGCCCAGTCAGGCTGCCGGTACGAGTTCATCAGATGAATAGCGTAGCAGTGGCCTGGCCGCCAAACGCTTGAGAGTTGCCCGGCACACCGCTATGCTGTCTCGCGGAGCGCTTTGTTAGGCGAGGCTCCTTTACGAACACAGGCCACTGATCTGACGACGTCGAGAGACGCCCAAGGTTAAGACAGATTTTCCCGGAGCAAGGGTTGATCCAACGTGGCTTCAGCGAGGCTGATACGTCGTGAAGTGCCAAAGCTCAAACGTGGAAGCCCAAGACTCGTGCACTTTGCACGTCCTTCCGTGCGCGCGCAGGAGGTGATTTTCCATGACTGATGGCTCTAGTCGATCTTTCTGGCTCACCTTTTCTTGCTCGCGCCACTAACTTTCTCCGGGTCCTGAAACCCGTTTCTCGTGCGCGCGAGCACGACTCGAACGGATGTTTCTCATGTTTGAAACCATCGATATTCTCTCGCGCATCGCAGCGAGCGTGCTGCTCGGCTCGCTCATCGGCATCGAACGCCAGTGGCGGTCGCGCTCGGCGGGTCTGCGCACCAACGCGCTCGTGAGCCTCGGCTCTGCGCTCTTCGTTGTGATGGGCGCTTACAGCTTCACGGGAACCGGGGCTGACCCGACGCGGGTCGCGGCCCAGGTCGCCTCCGGCATTGGCTTTCTCGGCGCCGGCGTGATCATGAAGCAGGGCGCCTCGGTGCGGGGCCTCAACACCGCGGCGACGCTGTGGGCATCAGCGGCTGTCGGTGCCCTCGCGGGCGGCGGGATGTTGTGGATCGCTGCCGCTGGCACCGCCATGATCATGCTCGCGAACACGCTGCTCAGGCCCCTGAGCCGCGCACTCGATCGAAACCTCGCGACCAGAGAGGCGCAGGCGAGTGGCCCCTTCTATGACGTCGAGGTTCGCTGCGAGCAGCGGCACGAGCCGCAGGTGCGCTCGCTCGTGCTCACGGCGCTCAGCAACGAAGACCTGCAAATTCACGAGGTCTCGACGAGCACCGCGACTCCCGAGGTTTTTTCGCTCACCGCGAGGGTGCAGGCCGAGCCCGGCATGGAGCGCCACATCGAGCACGCCCTCTACGGTGCACTCCGCTCACCCGAGGTCACGGCTATGCGCTGGGCCGCGGTATAAGTCGCGCCGCACCCCTCTAACCACACGTTCATGCCCCTTTGAAAGCGAGGCATCACCATGTCATTCATTACCGCCTTTCTCACCAATGTGAGCTTTTACCGCCGCGCCCTCACCGAGACGAAGCGCGAGGCCAGGGCTACTCGCACCCGGCGAGAATCGCCTCCAATAGCGCCCGCCCCGCGGGAGCCGGTAACGCGGGAGCCGGTAACGCTGGAACCGCTAGCGCGCGAGCCCGCCGCTCCAGAACAGGCCCGGCCACAACCTCTCTCACCGGGCGAGAGCATGGTGTTCTGGGGCGCCTGGCGCGGGCTCGGAATGCCGCTCTTGCTCACCCAGCTGCCTCCC
This sequence comes from Leucobacter chinensis, assembly GCF_019049105.1. Taxonomy (GTDB): domain Bacteria; phylum Actinomycetota; class Actinomycetes; order Actinomycetales; family Microbacteriaceae; genus Leucobacter_A; species Leucobacter_A chinensis. Next base: position 49,158 of record NZ_JAHQZR010000007.1, on the reverse strand, counting down.
GAAACCGCCGAGCCCCGCGATGAAAGCTGAGACCGCCCTCACGCATGACTCGATTGTGCAAGGGTGAGACGCCCAGGGTCATGGCCTTCGTCAACGCTCAGGCTTACGGTTAGGTTAGCCTTCCCTTACTATTGATGTGGAGATGTTGACATGACTGAGAAAGCCACCCTGCCCCGCTTCGTTCACTACCGCGCAACGGTCGTTCGAACGAAGCTGCTTGGCCCCGATTTTCTTCGGGTGACCTTTGGCGGCGAGGGCCTCGTCGACTTCGCGTGTTCGGGCGTCGCACCGAAGATCAAGGTGTTTCTGCCAGACGAGACACGCACGCACGCGGCCGATGAGAGCCTCGAGGGGCTTCTCGAGGGAGCCACGATGCGCACCTACACCGTGCGGGCGAACCGGGAGCACGAGGCCGAGGTCGACATCGACTTTGTCATTCATCCAGAGGGGCCCGCGGGCCGTTGGGCAGCGCAGGCCGAGCCGGGCCAGGCGCTCGTGCTCAGTAACGCCGCCGGCAAAGACCCGCTCACGGCCCACGATGTGCTGCTCATCGGCGACCCCTCGGCGGTTCCTGCGGTCATGACCATCGTCGAATCACTACCAAGCGATGCCACGGCTCGCGTGCTCATTCGGGTCGACCGTGCCGAAGACCGCTTCGAGCTTGAGCCCGCTGCCGACGGCATTGCGCGGTGGATCGCGACGGGAGCCGACACTGAGTTACTCACGAGCGTCGTCGCCGACGAAATCTCGGCGCAACGCCCTGACTACGTCTGGGCCGCGGGCGAAGCCTCAACCCTGAAACCCCTGCGCCGACTCCTGCGCGGCGATGCGCAGTACACCAAGCAGAGCTCGCACACCGTCGGCTACTGGAGGCGCCACTCAACCGCCGACGTGTACGACGCGCAAACCATCGCCCTCGCCTCGCAAATGATCAACGACGGGCACGATCTCACCCCTCAGGACATGGATGAACTCAGCATCGATGTCGACCAGAAAGAGTAAGTACGCAATTGTTCACCATGTCTGATGCCGAAGTCATGCCAGGACCAACCATGATGGCCGCCGCAGAGCACGTCACACTGAGCCGAGACATGTGCGCGCACACGCACGACTTCGCTGAAATCTCACTCGTGACGGCGGGAAGTGCCGAGCACTTTGGCGAGGAAGGCACGGCGCTTCTCAGCCCCGGCTCGCTCGTCATGCTCGGCCCCAGCAGCTGGCATTCAATTGCCAGCGCCAAGAACCTCGAGATGACCAACCTCTACCTCAGCACCCGCATGCTTGATCTCGCAGCGCCCGTACCCGCCGTCGTTGAAGCCATGCGCGCCGTACTGAGCGAAATTAGCACGCTCGGTTCGGTCACCATGCGCGAACTATCGCCCGCCGATACCGCTGAACTCTCGCAGACCTTGAGTGCCTTCGTGCACAACCCCGGTACGACCGTGCTCGCCCAGCTCTCGGGTGTCTACGCGATTCTCGATCGCCTCGTCACCATCTGCCGCGAAGAGACGGCTACAGCCGCCGACCCGCTCCGCTACGAGCACGCGACGTTGCCCACAAATTTGCTCCGGCTTAGCCCGCGCATCAGCCACGCGGTGTCGATTCTGCACGATCGTCTCGAGCACTCGTGGTCGCTCGCCTCGCTCGCGAAAGAAATCGCGATCTCACCCTCACAGCTCACCCGCGGTTTTCGGGCCGACCTGGGCATGGGGCCCATGAGCTACCTCCAGCAGCTCCGCGCAGAGCGCATGGCCTACCTCTTGCGCACCACGAATCTCACGGTCAGTGCCGCTGGCCGCGCCGTGGGCTGGAGCGATCCGAGCTACGCGAGCCGGCGTTTCAGCAAGCACTGGGGCCTCTCACCCAGCTGGTACCTCGTGCGCGTGCAAACCGGCACCGCCCCGGTGCCGGAGGCCGAGCGCGGCGATCACCTCGCGACGCTCGACTAAGGCCCGCACCACTACCGAAGCTTCGAGTAGTCGCCAATCTCATCGCGCTCAAGCGCCCCAGACTTCCTGCGAATATTTCGCAAGTGTGTCTCAACGGTGCGCACCGAGAGGCTCAGTGTCTCTGCGATCTGCGGGTTACTGAGCCCCTTCGCCACAAGGTCAATGATCTCGCGCTCACGCTGCGTGAAGCCGATACTCGACTCGACACGAGTGGCACTTGCAACCGAAACCGACTGGTCGCTCGCCATGAGATCGGCGATCTCTTCGCGCACCCGCTGCGCCTCGTCTTCTTTGCCCTCTGCACGATACATGCGCACCGCTGAGGTGAAGTGGGTGAGCGCTGACTCGTTCGCCTGCTCGCGTCTGAGCCACCGAGCCGCTTCAACGAGCGAGGCGGCGTCTTGCCCGTGGCTCGCGATTTGCGCGTCGAGATAGGCGAGAAACACCGTCGCCCCCATTTTGAGCAGCTTTTCGCGCTGCACGAGGGCAATCGTCAGATCAAACTCGAGCAGAATAGCGAGCATGAGTGAACCGGCCGCCGAGAACTCGTAACCGCGCTCAGTGAGCCCCTCAGCAAGCTCGCGGTAGAGCGAACTCGTGACGGCTGGTTCCTCGTCGATCTCGGTCATGAGCGCCGCGGGATAGCCCTCGGCCCCCATGGGCACGGCGTCGCTTCGCCCGTGGTACGAGGCTCCCCGTTCGATGAGCGTCTCGACTGATCCCGCGCGGCCGCTGCGAAGCGCGGCTGTCGCGAGGGCGTTCATGAGCGCTTTATCTGGGCCGAACAACAGATTCGCGGCCTGAAACTGGCCACCAGCCACAATGCTGCCCGCAGCGGTCGCGTCAGCGTAGCGGCTCATCGTGAGCAACGACATGACCGCGACATAGGCCTGTGCAACCATCGCCGCACGGTCGTAGGCTTCACGGGCGAGTGTCAGTTGCGATGAGGCCCACTCAAAGGCAGCGTTCGGGCTACCGCCGGTGACGAGCGCGAGGCCGCGCAGCGGTGCGGCAAACCGCGCCACCCAGCTGTGATCCGCTTCCTTTTCAAGCTTTTCAATTTGTTCGAGTGCGAGCGAAGGCTGCCCGCCGAGCGCGTGCATCGCGACGTGCACAAGGCCGGCAACCTGGCCGTCAAGGCCCGGCATCTCGGCGAGCTCAGCAATGCGCGTGAGCGACTCCTGCGTAATGGCGATGCGCTCGGCGCGAAACCCAATCATGAGCGCTTCGATCGCCGCCGGGTGACCGAGATCACCCTCGCCATGCATTACCGCTTCGATCTGATCGAGCGAGACCTCCTGTGTGACGAGCCAACGCGCGTGCAGGTAGCGGTAGTAGAGCGCGTACATGCCCTCAGCACCGGTCGTGTCGGTGCCATCAATGATGCGTTCGATCTGCCCGACGGGCGATTCACCGGTGAGCCTCAGGTCAAGCGCCCGAATGGCGGGCATGAGGGTCTTATTGCGTTTCCAAGCCCGCCACGTTTGGGCGAGGTCAACCTCAAAACGATCACGAAAAGCGCGCGCGAGCAGTGGCACTTCGGGCTGCGGAATGAGATCGGCGATGGCCCCGTTCTCATACGCGTGCCCCTCCCACTCGAGCACCGAGTCGTCGCCGAGTACCGCTTCGATACGCTGCTTGAGGCGAACGCCGCGCACCGACTTCGGCTGATTCCGAAAGTAGTCGCTAATGCCGGGAGGGTTCACCGTCACGAGCGGCTGCCCACCCGCGCTCAGGAGCCTCACGAGCCCGCGGCCCTCAAGCTTCTCGAGTTCTTCTTGCCCAATGAGCTCGGCAGCCTGCGCGACGTCAATTGGCCCCGTGAGCACGAGCATCTCAAGAGCTTCTCGGGTGTGCTGCGGGTACCGGTACAACAGCGATTCGAAGGCACCTTCAAGCTCGTCTGACCAGAGGTCGGGGCTGTCATGCCACACGTTGCCCTGTTTGCGGATCGTGCCGCGGCGCTTACCAGCGTCAGCAAACGTGACCGCGAAGCCAGGCAGCCCGCCAGATTTCATGTGAATACGGCCGCTGAGTGATGGCGCGACGTGATCGCCGAGACGTTCTTCGAGCAGGTCGTGAATCGCGTCCAGTGGCAACGGCTCAACGTTCACCTTGACGACCGGCTGGGCGACGCGAATCAGCAGGTGGTCTTCTGGCGTCAGGTCGCTGCGGGCCTCGACGGTTGCGATGATTGGCACGCCTGTCGCTTTGTGTACTTGCTCGAGCAGCGCCCACGAGGCATGGTCAAGAAAGTCGATGTCATCGATGACCACGACCGCTGGCCCCTCGTTCAGGAGTTGTGAGACAACCCGTTGAATCTCGATCGCGAGATCACTCTCGGGGTTGCGCACTTGGCGCAGGTTCGGGAACGCGACGCGGAAGGCTTCAAGGGCCGGCGCATTTTCAATGCCCCTCAGCCGCAGGAGGGAGAGGCCTATCCCGTTTAACGCCTCAGCGCACTGTCTCAAAAGCTCGGTGCGCCCCGACCAGTGCTGGCCAACAATCGCGACCGAGGTGCCATCGATAACATGGCGTACGACGCTTTGCACCAGTGCATTTCTCGGGTACATCAAACCTCCCCTTCCCGTGGTTCGCAGCCCGCGGGCCCCCAACAAACCATCATTCTGGGTGTCTCCATGTGTTGGCTTTAGCGTACCTGATGTTGCTTCTTCCCAGCCACCATATTCGTCGGGCCCGCGACCGGAAGGCGTGCCCCAAGCGCTTCGCTGTGGCATCTCTTGCGGCCGAGATTTGGCAGACAAATGACGCTCTCCTTTTCGCGTGGTGCAGGGCCCATCGAAGTAACCTCACCAGTGCCCGTGAAGCAGTATAAAAAAATAAGTCAGCGCCAAGCGGGACTCTTTGGGGTTCCTTGCGGCTAGGGTCTTCCGGAAGGTTAGGGGTGAGTGCGGCTCGGCGCTGACTAGTTGTGCCTAATGGTGTCAAACCATCAGGAGTTGTAAGGACCGCGGTCGGGTTCCGGTTTCCCGTCTCCGTTATGACCGTTGCGGTGATAGTTACTAGTAAACGCCACCACTCAACCCCGACGAGAGCTTTCACACAAAGATGCGTGCAACTTCGAGACGAACTACGCGCACCTAAACTTTTGACTACGCGATGAGGCCGCGCCCCACCCAAATGTTACGCGTCGCGAGATGCAAAGCGCCCGCGCCGGGTACGCGTCGCGGGCAGCTACCGGGCATGATCCGCCGCCCACTGCGCGACGCTTTCGGCTTCGCGCAGCATCTCACGCGCCAGGCATGCTCCCCACCGCACGCCCAAACCTCGGGTGCAACCAGACGAACAGAGCGACAAGCGCCATGAGCAGCGCCCCGACGATGAGCGGCAGCGGCTGCCACACGGCATAGAGCACGGTACTTGCGGTTGGAGCCAGCACGAAGGTGAGACCGTTCGTCGCGCCGATGAGCCCCGCAACTGCGCCCTGCTCTTCGGGCTGAACGCAGAGGGTCGGGCCTGCCGTGTAACCCGGCATCGCAATGCCGAGACCGAAGCCGATGAGCAAGATCGCGATGAGCAGCACCGCCATGCCGAGATCGGGCACGAGCAGCACGAACCCCACCAAGGCAACGAGACTGCCAACACGCAAGAGGGTCACCGGACGCCACCCGCTCCTCGGCACCACGACCGCCTGCGAGAAGACCATGCCGAGCCCCGCCGCGAGCAACGAGGCCCCCGTGACGACGCCCGTCGTTTCGGGGCTCAGTTGCAGCCGGTCTTGCACGACAAAGCCGATCAGCACCTGCATAAACCCGAGCGACGTAAACATGCCAAAGCCCGCGAGCAAGAAGGGCCATATGCGCGTGTCAGTCGCCCGCACCCGTACGGCCGCCGCCATGCTCGCAGTCGAGGCGCTCGAGCGGAGCTTCACGGCCACGAGCACGAGCGCGCCAGCAAGCAGCACCGGCACCACCGAGATGGGCAGGAGCAGGTGCACGCCGGCGAGCGCCCCACCAACGACGGCACCACCGATCATCGCAACACCCTGGACCGCGCCGATGCCGGCCATACCCTTCGTGCGAGTTGCCTCATCGTGCGTGACCGAGGCCACGTACGATTGGGCCGTCGGGGCAACCGCCGCGATCGCCGCACCAAACCCGACGCCGCGCAGCAGCAGGAAGAGACAGAAGAGCGTCACTCCGACGACGATGCCGCGCATGCCAAGCGCCACGACCAGCGCGAAGCCCGCCATGCTGAGGGTCGCGAGCCCCAGAGCAACGATGAGCACTCGTTTGTGCCCCCTCACCTGCGAAGCCCTGCCCCAAAATTGGCTCGTGAGCACGACCATCATCGCAGCAACGCTGATCGTCACCCCGACCTGCCACTCGGCAAGCCCCACCTTTCTCGCGAGCGGCGCAATGATGGGGTTGAGCGTCATTTGCCCGAGGTAGGCGAGAAAAACGGTGAGCAACAGCAGAACGATCTGCGGTTTCTCGGGTGTCGGAGCCTGCGAGGTGTGCGGTGTATTCGGGTTCGTCATCGTGCGCTTCATCGCCTATTCTGGTGCGACAACCGTAATCATGCCGGTCATGGTCGGGTGCGGCGTGCAGTGGTAGCCGTACTCCCCCTCTTTCGTAAAGGTATGCGAGAACTCACCTTCGTTCAAGAGTTCGCTCTGAAAGAGCCCGTCGTTTGATACGACATCGTGAGCCATGCCGGTCGACGTCATGTTCCACACCACCTTGTCACCGGGGTGAATCTCGAGTTCAGCGGGGCTGTACTTGAGCCCGTCGATCGTCACCACGTGCTCTTCTCCCTGTGGGGCGCAGCCCATGAGGCTGAATGCGAGAAGCGGCGCGATGAGCACTGCAGCGAGGCCCGCGGGGCGTGCTTTGCGAATGAGACGGTCGTTCATGTGTATTCCTTTCCAGTGAGCGTGATGCTCGGGTGCGCCAGACACGGGCGTGTTAGCGAACGTAACGAATCGGCGCGGTCATTCCCGCGACGAAGTGGTAGGCATTGTGGCAGTGGATCATCCAGCGGCCCGGGTTGGTCGCCTCGAAGTCGAGCACGGCTGTTTCTCCCGGCAGCACAATCTCGGTATCGCGCCTCAACCCGTTGTGGGTGCGCGAGGCGAAGGTGTGCCCGTGCAGGTGCATGGGGTGCCACATCGAGGTCTCGTTGGTCAGTTCGATGCGCACCCGATCGCCCTCCCGAGGGCGCATACTCGTGGCGTCGTCGCCCGCGATGCCCCACACGTACGTGTCGGGTAACTCGATGAGGTCGAGCCGCCACACGAGATCGGGGTCGCGCTCATCGAGCACGCTCTCTGGCGCCGGCCGCAGATCACTGTCGGTCGCAACGGTACGGTCGAGCTCGGCAAGTCGCGTCGCTTCGTGCCCGCGAGGAGTCTCGCCCACGGCATCACTTGTCGCGAGTACCGCGAGCCCCGCGCCTTCACGCCCCTCAACCCGGGCGACAAAGGGCCACGCCCCGCTTCGAAGGCGAACCAGGAGATCGACGCGCTGCGCCGGCGCGATGAGCACCGCGTCGGTCTCAAATGGTTCAGCGTCGAAGCCGTCGGTCGCGATGACCTTAACCCTGTGTCCCGCGAGCGCGATGCGATACGGAGTCTCGGCCGAAGCGTTAATCACCCTCAGCCGAACGGCTGCCCCTGGCGAGGCCTCGAGCCGGTCGGGGTCACTCACGGGCCGCCCGTTGATGAGGTGGGTCGGATACGCCAGGTGTTGCGACGGGCCACCGAGCATTGCGGAGTGCCCCATGCCCTGCTCGACAAGTTCACGGGCTGCAGGGGTCGCAAACGAGCCATCGTCGACCGGGGCGCCGTGGTCATGACCTCCCTCGGTCACTGCTCCGAGCGCCGCGAGCACCTCTTCCGGCGTCGTTCGCTCAAGCAACCAGTCGTCGAGCACAAGCACGTGGTCAACGTCGGCGCCGCTCTCATCCTGCGGGTTCTCAACCACGAGCGCCCCGAACATGCTGCGGTCGGCCTGCACGCCCGTGTGGGAGTGGTACCAGTACGTGCCGTGGTCAGGAAGCAGAAAGTCGTAGGTGAATGATTCGCTGGGTTCGATGGCTGCTTGAGTGTCAGGTGGCGCACCGTCCATATCATTGCGAATGCGCAACCCGTGCCAGTGCACCGAAGTCTCTTGCGTGAGTCGATTATCGACCTCAACCAAGAGTCGGTCGTTCTTACTCGCGGTGATCGTGGGCCCGAGCGCCGCGAGCGCCTCTTCGCCGCGAAAACCCCAGGTGTTCATATGCTTTCCCGGCTCGAGCGTAATGAGCTCTTGCTCGGCGGTCAGCCGCCGATGCACCGTCGTGCCGCTGAAGGCACGCGCAGCCTCTGCCGCACGCACCTCTTGATCGCTCGCGAGAATGTACGACGGGTGCGACGAGGCACAGGAGGCGAGCATGCCGGCACCCAGCATTCCGAGGGCGCTGCCGCCGGCGGCACGCAAAAAGCTCCTTCGCGAAAACCCGCTGCTCACCGGCCACCCCCTGAGAGCCTTATGGTTGCGGCCGAATCGACCGCCCTCTGCCCGGGGCCAACCGTACGAACCGGCACAACGACGGGCAGGCCCGTTGCCGGGTCGTTCATGACCGAGGCCTCAACCCCGAATACCTCGCGCACGAGACCCGGGGTCACGACCGCTTCGGGTGAGCCTGCCGAGACAATCTCGCCACCCCGCATCGCAATGAGATGGGTCGCGTAACGCACCGCCTGCGAGAGGTCGTGCATGACCGCGACAACCGTTCGCCCCTGCTCTGCGGTGAGCGCGGCGCAGAGCTCGAGAATCTCGAGCTGGTGCGCGAGATCAAGGTAGGTGGTCGGCTCATCGAGCAAGAGGAGCGGCGTTTGCTGGGCAAGAACCATCGCGATCCACACCCGCTGCCGCTGCCCGCCAGAGAGCTGATCGACAGCGTGACCAGAGAACTCAGCGACGCCCGTTATGTCCATCGCCTCGGCCACGGCCCGCTCGTCGACCTCACTCCACCGTTGCAATGCGCGTTGGTGCGGGTAACGCCCCCTCGCCACAAGCTCGGCAACACGAATGCCCTCGGGTGCACGCGAGTGTTGCGAGAGAATGCCGAGCCGCTTCGCGAGCTGCTTGGTGCCCAAACCACGAATGTCGGCACCGTCGAGCACCACTTGCCCGACCCTCGGGGCAATGGCCCGCGAGAGCGCCTTCAGCACGGTCGACTTACCGCAGCCGTTCGGGCCGATGATCATGGTCAACGACCCCTCGGGAACCGCGAGTTGCAGCTCTTCGCACACGATCGCCGAGCCGTAGCCCAGGGTCGCGTCACGCATTTCGATCATCGTTGTCTTGCCTTTGCGATAATGAGCCAGAGCAGGTAGACGCCACCGATGACGGCGGTCACCACCCCGACCGGAACTGAAGCGGGAAAGAGATGTGCCGAGACAACGTCTGAGACGCTCAAGAGCAGCGCGCCGGTTGCGGCCGAGCCGAGCAGCGTGGCACCGGCTGCTCCCGAGAGCAACCTCGCGAGTTGCGGCGCCACGAGCGCGACAAAGGCGATGGGGCCGGTGATACTCGTCACGACCGCCGTGAGCAAGATGCCGAGGCACAGCAGCGCGAGTCTCGCGCGCTCAACGCGCACGCCGGTCGAGGCCGCCGCGTTGTCTCCGAGTTCGAGCTGCCCGAGTGCGGGGGCGAGAGGAACCACCACGCAGCACAGCAGCAGAATGATGCACAGCACCGGCGTCACCGACTCCCACCGCACCTCGACGAGGGTTCCCTGCGCCCAGATACTCGCGGTCGTCGCGGTCGCGGTGCTCATGCGCAGGAGAAGCATCTGGTTGATCGCGGTGAGCGCCGCCGAAACGGCGATGCCGACAACCACGAACCTCGCCCCTGAGAGCCCCTTGCGGTAGGCCACGACGTACACGATGAGCCCCGCGGCGAGGCCGCCCAAGAGCGCGCTCACCGTCACGGCGAGCGGGGTCTCGAACCAGGCCATCGCGCAGAGCACTCCGGTAAAGGCGCCGGCGCTCAGCCCGATCACATCGGGGCTGCCCAGCGGGTTTCGCGTGACCGACTGAAAAATCGCGCCCGAGATCCCAAGCGCCGCACCAAAGCCGAGCGCAGCAACGGCTCTTGGGAGCCGCCACTCAAGCACCACGGTTGCCGAGAAACCGGTGTCGACCCCGCGCAAAATCTGCAGGGTCTCAGCAAACGGAACCGAGTATTTGCCGAGCGAGACCGCGGCAACGAACGCTGCTGCGGCAACGATGGTGGCCACTACCCCGATCAGTACCGAGCGAGTGTTCACAAAGCCCGAGACCCGAGCAAAACGCACGGGCCTGCGCCACGGCCCAAACTCAACGGGACGCGGGCGTGCTGAGCTGCTCATGCGTTGCCTTCCCTCTCTGACCCGTTCTCGGAGCTCGTGCCAATGCGGCGTGCGAGAGCAGCAAGCACCGGCGCACCGATGACGGCGGTGACGAGGCCGGCCGGCGCCTCCCCCGGCGGAATCAGCACGCGCCCTGCCATGTCGGCGATGAGTAGCAGCAGGCCTCCCGCGAGCGCGCTGTACACGAGCGATGCACCCAGTCGCAGGCCCACGAGCAGACGCGAGAGGTGCGGCACCATGAGCCCAATAAACACGATGGGCCCCGCGAGCGCAGTCGCTCCGCCTGCCAACAGCATGACCGCGATGGCAGCGGTGATTCTCGTATAGCCGACGTTCACGCCGAGTGCCCTCGCTGTCTCTGCCCCGAGTCCGAGCTGCGAGAGCGGCCTGACGCACAGGCACACGACGAGAACACCGACGCCAATAACCATGGCCCCCTGCCCGATCGTGTCAAGGTCACGCCCCGCCACCGTGCCCGACATCCACCCGCGCAACGCATTAAAACGCGCCGGGTCGACAACGGCGAGCGCCGTCGCAATGCCCGTGAGCACGGCCGAGATCGCAACGCCGCTCAAGAGCACGGTGAAGGGCGATCCACGACCGATCGTGAGCGAGAGGGCGTAGACCACGAGCGATACGGCCATTGCCCCGAGCAGCGAAAACCACACGTAAGTGTCGAAGCTCACGAAGCCGAACACCCCGACAGCAACGACCACGGCAAAGCCCGCGCCCGCGTTGACGCCCAGAATGCCGGGGTCGGCGAGGGGGTTGCCGGTGAGCGCCTGCATCACGTTGCCCGCGATACCGAGGGCCGCACCGACGAGCAGCGCAGTGAGGGTTCGGGGCACGCGCATCTCGTACACGATCGTCGCCTCGGCCACCGTGTGTTCTGGCGCCCCGGTGAGCACTGCGTACACACCCGAGGTCGAGATGTCGCCGGCGCCGACGATGAGGCTCACCGCTGCGGCAAGCATAACAAGCACGAGACTCGCGACGAACACTCCCGGGTGTAACCCGATACGTCGTTTCATGCCCGTGCCCCGAACGGGGCTACGACGCAGCATCGATGCGCCAGCTCTGCGACGATTCACGCTCTCGCCAGAAGCCCGCGTAGGTCGGGCTGGTTTCGAGCAGCCGCTCGTGGCTGCCCACCGCTTCGATCTCGCCGCGCTCGGTCAAAACGACAATCTGGTCGGCCTGCCTGATCGTCTGCAGGCGGTGCGCAATCACGATGAGCGTTTTCTGCCCGGTGAGCTCGGTGAGGCCCCGCTGAATGAGGCGTTCGCTCTCGATATCGAGCGCAGCGGTCGCCTCATCAAGAAGCACAATGGGCGCGTCTTTGAGCAGCGCTCTGGCAATCGAGACGCGCTGCCGCTCACCCCCAGAAAGCGTGCCGCCGCCCTCGCCCACCCTGGTGTCGAAGCCGTGTGGCAGCCGCTCGGCAATCTCGGTCACCCCGGCACGGGCGGCCACGGCCTCAACCTCAGCGTCGCTCGCCTGGGCATTGCCGAGGCGAATGTTCTCACGCAGTGTGTCTTCAAAGAGATAGACGTCTTGAAACACCATCGAGACGTTTGCCAGCGCTGCTTGCGTTCCCAGCTCGCGCACGTCATGACCGCCAATGCGGATCGCACCCGAGTCGACATCATAGAACCTGGCGATCAGTCGCGCGATCGTCGTTTTGCCAGACCCCGAGGGCCCAACGATCGCGGTCATGCTTCCGGCAGCAACCTTGAATGAGGCGTCACGAATCACGGGGGTATCGCGACTGTACCCGAAGGTCACGCGGTCGAGTTCGACCGAGCTATCGCGTGCAGCCTTCGCCTCGGCCGGTTCGCTGAGCAGCGGTTGTTCGAGCAGATCATCGATCTCGGTGAGCGTGCGCAACGCAAGGTCAAGCCCCTCACCGAACGGCAGCCCGTGGTTCGCGAACCAGGTCATAATGATTTGCAGCATGATGAGTGCGATGCCCATCGAGGCCTCGAGCTCCCCTGACATGACCCGCATGACGCTCACCGTCACGACGGCGAACATGGCGAGGTATGCGAGCGCGCTATAGAGCGCCATGCTGCGGGTGCGACCGCGCAGCGTGCGCTCAGTCATGACGCGCTGATCAGTAAGCGCCCGGCGCACTCCGCGCTCGGCGAGCGAATCTGGCCCCGCTGCCCGAACCGCCGGCTGTGCCGTGGCGAACTCGAGAACCCGTGAGGCGCCTTCCTGCTGAATAACATCTGCGGCACGCTCGAGCTGCTGCCCACGTGAACGAGTGAGTGCCCACACGATGACCACGACGAGAATGCCCACGACCATCGTGATCGCAACCGGAACATCGACCGCGAACATCGCGAGGCCAACGCACAACGGTGCGATGACCGCCTGCAGCACTGCCCGCAAAATCGACTCTGGAGCGTTGGCCGCGAACGTGACGCCCCGCGCCGTCAGGTGACTGAGCGCCCCCGCCCGCTCGGTGTCGAACCAGCCGAGCGGCAGACGCATGACGCGCTCACCGATGACCTGGTGCATGCGAAGAATGAGCGTAGCTCCGGCCCGCTGCCCGAGCACCGTACCGAAAAACTCGAGCACCGCGGTCGCGACCCCAAAGCATGCGACGACCCCGAGCGTGCGCAGCGCCGCATCGGTATCACCTGAGAAAAGGTACCCGACAAGTGGCACGAGCGAGACGAGCAGGCCCGCGATGCTGAGCGTCGCGGCCACCGTCACCGTGAGGTACAGCGCAAGCCGCCTTCTCGCGTGCTGGTCGGCAAATCGAAAAAGCAGCCTAAGCATTCTGAACTCCCTCGGGCGCGATGACGGGCGCGATGAGCGCCCCCTGATCGTGTTCGATGGCGGCACCGGCGCGCACGCCATACCGGCGCCCCTCTTCGTAGGCGTTCCACATGCGCTCGTACAGCCCGCCGTGGGCGATGAGCCCCTCGTGCGTGCCGCGCTCGACCACGCGCCCACCGTCGAGCACGAGTATCTGATCGGCTCCCGTGATCGTGTGCAGTCGGTGCGCCACGACGAGCAAAGTTCGACCCCTGGTAAGCGAGGCGAGCGCGCGCTGAATCTCAGCCTCAGAGTCGGGGTCGGCAAAGGCCGTCGCCTCGTCGAGCACGAGCAGGGGCGCATCGGTAAGCACCGCCCTCGCGATCGAGAGCCGCTGCTTCTCGCCGCCCGAGAGCCTCGCTCCCTCACCCACAACGGTGTCGTAGCCCTCCGGCAGCCGGGTGATTCGCTCGTGAATCTGGGCGACGCGTGCCGCTGCCTCGACGGCCTCATCACTGCTGTCAGGCCGCGCAATGCGAATGTTATCGCGCACCGACATACGCAAGAGGTAGGGCTGTTGAAACACAAACGCAACGTTTCGGTACAGCGCTTCGGCGGTGAGCCTCGCACTGTCGGCCCCGCCCAGCCGAATCGATCCGCTATCGGGGTCGATAAGCCGCGGCACCAACGTCGCGAGCGTCGACTTGCCCGACCCCGAGGGGCCGACGAGTGCGGTGACCGTGCCGGGCGCGAGCGTCTCGGTAACCTCACGCAGCGCCGTCGGCCCGTCCGGGTACGTAAAGCTCACACCCTCGATCTCGGTTCTCACCCCCTGCATGGCGAGCTCAGGGTCACCAACGGGAGCCGCTGGCAGCGAGAAGAAGTCGGCAATGTTCTGCGCCGATCCGCTCGCCTCCCTCATGAATTGCCGCATTTGGGCGAGCATGTAGAGCGGCCCGGCAATATTGGCCGCGAGCAGCACCGATGGCAGCAACAGCACGGGGCTGAGGCCAGCGAAGAGCACGAGAGCGCCGGTTCCGAGGGCGGCCGTCGCGATCGCGAAGGCCGGTGAAGTGAAGACCATGATGAGCGCCGAGCCGTAGACCGTCTGCTCCATCCACTCCCGGTAGCGATCGTGGTGCGCGACGGCGCTCGTTTGAAAGCGCTGCGGGCCCCTATTCGAGGCCTCAAAAATCTTGATGGGCGCGATGCCCCTCACGAACTCGACCATCGCCGCGTTGAGCTCTGCGAGTGCCTCGTTGTACCACTCGTAGCGCTGCGAGAGGTCTTTCATCATGAGCGGCATGCTCGCCATGGCAAGCCCGAGTGGAATGAGCGCGATGAGCCCGATGCGCCAATCGAGCACGAAGAGCAGCGCCAGGCTCGCGAGCGGCCGCACGACACCATTCACCGTGTCAGGAACGACGTGCGCAATGAGCTGATGCACCTTTGTCACGTCGTCTTGCACGACCTTCTTTACACGCCCAGACCCCTCGCGCGAGAACCAGTCAAGCGGTAGCCGAAGCGACTGCGTGATTTGGCGCTGACGCAAGTGCTCGCTGAGCCGCGCATCGGCGGTATGGCTCAGCCCATAACCGATCATCGTGAGCGCCTGCGCGGCAGCGACGCTCACGATGAGTAGCGCCACGAGCCAAACGACCTCGCTCGTCGACACTGCGGCCGTGGCCGTGCCCGTTGCCGTGCCCGCGGCCGTTGCCGTTACCGTTGCCGTTACCGTTGCCGTGCCCGCGGCCGTTGCCGCGTTCGCAAAGCCGCCGCCCGCAAGCAGCAGCGCTGAGAGCCGCATGGCAAACAGCAGCGCTGAGAGCCGCATGGCAAACAGCACGGGAATAATGCCCGATACGGCGCCAAAGGCCGCGAGCACCCCCGAGGCGATCACGCGCCCGCGCACGGGAGCCGCGAGCTCGAAAAAGGTCACCCGTTGGTGCTCGGTGCCCGGATGCTCGGGCGCTGATTGCTCGGGTGCCGGGTTCTCGAGTGACCTTTTCTCGGGCACCGACTGCTCGGGAGCCGACTGCTCGGGAGCCGACCTGGGCGCGTGATCGTGCATCAGTTAAGCCTTTGCCGCTTCGATGAAGGCGGCCCAGCGGTCGGCGGCGTCTTTCTCAGTGCCGGGGGCAAAGCTGTCGTCGGCAAAGGTCGCGAGGTCGGCAAGCACCCAGTAGGTGTAGAAGGCTGCGCCACCGCTCCACAGGTCACCGTCGACAACGACCGAGTGGTCGTTCGTGACCGCACCCAGCTTCTCGTACAGTGGCAGGTCGGTGATACCGTCAAGGTTGTACTGCGCCGCAACCGCTACGGCGAGCACGTCGGCGTCATGCTCGGGAAGCTGCTCTGGCGAGAATGGGGTCCAACCGCCGAACGCGCTGCCCTCTTCGGGAACCGCGTCCTGTAGTTCTGGGCGAGTGAAGCCCGAGCTCGCGAGTGCTCCGTGCAGCGAGTTCGTGTTGTCCATGTAGAGCGGCATATTGTCTTGCGCCCACGACATGAGCACCGA
The DNA here is from genome assembly GCF_019049105.1 of Leucobacter chinensis. GTDB lineage: Bacteria > Actinomycetota > Actinomycetes > Actinomycetales > Microbacteriaceae > Leucobacter_A > Leucobacter_A chinensis. The sequence continues at coordinate 33,564 of NZ_JAHQZR010000007.1, read as the reverse complement.
GAGCGACTTCGGCTCAGCGCCCTGCGCCTGCGCGTTCGCCTCGCCCATCTCGTCAAGTACCTTGGCGACTGCCTCTGCCTGTTCAGCGCGGTCAAAGTATTCGCCGTAGGCCTCGATGATCTCCTGGCCTGTTCCAGCGTAGAGTCCTGCTACGAGCGGGGCAACCGACGAGTAGTCGGGCGCACTCTGCGCGAAGCCCTCAGCTGCCGATCCCACGATGAGGTCAGGGTCAAGCTCGGCAACCTCTTCGAGCTCTGGGTACCAGGTGCTCGTCGAGTGAATCTCGATGCCCTCGTCTTCAAGAATCTGCTTTGGCACGGTCGTGCTCCACGAGTCGTACACTGCGACCGGCGTGATGCCGATGCTCAAAAGATTGAGTGCCGCCGGCTCGTCGAGCGCGACAATGCGCTTCGCTTCAACCGGAACCTCTACCTTGCCCATCTCTGAGGTGATTTCGCGAGTCTCACCGCTGGTGGCAGGTTTTTCTGTCGATGCCTGACTGCAGCCGGCGAGCACCGCGATGGCAGTGACTGACGCGGCGAACGACGCAAGACGGGAGTACTTTTTCCTGGGCATAACAGCCTTTCAACTTTCTCGAACAGTGTTCGAGTGACGACATTCTAGAACGTTGATCTAGTTTCATCACATGATAGTAAGGCAACCCTAATCAGCGCAACTGGCGATGTAGTACCGTTCGGCCCGAGCCTCTCATGTTCGACTTTCGTTCACGGTCGCCCTCGTAGCCGATCTCGCCGTCCCCTTCACTTTTCATCTTCATCGAAAGGTCAAAAAGTGTCGAAATTCCTTATAAAATCGACACTTTTTGACCTCTCGACGAGGCGTCGCCCGAAATCGGGCGACGGGAGAGGAGACGGAGGCGACGGGGCGCGAGAAGATGTCGGGAGAAGGCAGAACGAGAAGGCAGAACGAGACAGCGGGGCAAGGGCGCCCCGGATGTTCTACGCCTGGAGCTGCTGCTCGAGGCCCGCGATCATCACGCTGATAAGGAGGCTGTAATACTCGAAGTTGAGGGCTTTACCGGCTCCATCGGGGTCGGCGGTGAAGGGCACGAGCATCTCGTCAATCATCGTCGCAACGCCAATACTGCCCTCGCGGATCGACTCGAAGCTACGCTTCATGGCCCCGTGATCGCGTGGCCCATCTTCGCCGCCTTCGAGGCGCTCGTCGCTGAGCATCACGGTCAGCACGGCGGAGTTCACGAGCAGGGCGTACACGACCGCGGGCCGCTCGAAGCCTGCACGAGTGAGCGAGGTGTGGCCCACGTCAAAGAAACTGCGCACCGAGGGGAACGACGGCCCGTGCATCATGAGCCACTTCGCGGCGCCGGGGTACTCGCGTAGAATTGGGTAGATCTCGAGCAGGAAGCCGCGAAAGAACTCCTGCCAGCACACGTCAGTGCGAGGCGGGGTAAGCTCAGCGACTGCACCCTCGATCACGCAACGAATGATCTCTTGTTTACCGCCAATGTGGTGGTAAATGACCGATGGGGCGACGTCAAGTGCGGCGGCAAGATCGCGCACTGTCCACGAGTGGAAACCCCGCCCGCGCGTGAGTTCTCTCGCCTCGGCGACGATTTTCGTCGGGGTCAGCCCGACGCGTCGCTCCGGCCCCTTCGCCTGCTCGCTTTTTTCTCTCACCCTCTCAGCGTACCCTCCTTGCGGCAGGGCGCCACCCCCAGATCAGTCGGCGCGTCACGCCAGGAAGCACCCCGCCGCTAGATCCCGCCGCGTCACACCGTCAGCTCGCACCATCGCCGCATCACACCGCCGCATCACACCGCCAGCGCACATCGCCGCATCACACCGCCAGCGCACACCGCCGCATCACACCGCCAGCTCACACCGCGACGCGCGCGCCCGACGAGATATAGGTGAAGGCGAGGTTGCCGCGCGGGTCGCGGTACGTTTCGCACGCGACCCCGTACACCTCGGCGATGAGCTCTGGCGTGAGCACCTCGTCCGGCGCCCCCGCGGCCACGATGCGCCCGGCAGCGACCACATAAATTCGGTCGCAGTACCGTGCGGCGAGATGCAGATCGTGCAGCGCCGCCAAGACCCCGACCTCAAGCGCCCGCACGGTGTCGAGCACCTCAAGCTGATGCCGCACATCGAGGTGGTTCGTGGGCTCGTCAAGAATGAGAAACTTCGGCTCCTGCGCGAGCGAGCGGGCAAGAGCGACGCGCTGCCGCTCACCGCCCGAGAGCGTCTGAATGCTGCGCTCGGCATCGTCTGAGAGCCCCACGACGGCGAGCGCCTCGGTCACGAGCTGCTTGTCTCGCGCACTCTCGGGTGCGAGGAGCTTCAGGTGCGGGGCCCTCCCGAGGGCGACCATCTCGCGCACCGAAAGGCTAAAGCCTGACTCCTGAAATTGCGAGATGACCGAGAGCTGCCTTGCGACGACCGCGGGCTTGGCGTTTTTCACGTCGAGGCTGCCAAGCATGATCTCGCCGGCCTGCGGTTTCACCGTCTTGTAGAGCGCCTTCAGGAGTGTGCTCTTGCCGCTACCGTTTGGCCCGACGACGCCAACGAACTCGCCCGCCTCGGCGCGCACGCTCATGTCTTGCACAATCTGGGTTCCATCAATCGCGACCGAGACTCCCCTTGCGTCAAGGGTGCAGCCGTTGCCCTGAGTTTCGTTCTCAACCAAAGCGATACTCCTTTTTCGTGAGCATGTGCAAGAACACCGGTGCACCGAGCACCGCCGTGACAATGCCGATGGGCAGTTCTGAGTTCGACACGACCACACGAGCGAGCACGTCGGCCCAGAGCAGGAAGAGCCCGCCCGCGCACACGGCGACCGGTAACAGCACCCTGTGCGATGAGCCGACGATGCCACGCACCACGTGCGGCACGAGCAAGCCAACGAAACCGATCACGCCAACCTGCGACACGAGCACGCCGGTCACAAGAGCGCACAGCAACAGGTACCAGCGGCGCCGCGAAACCGAGTCGACACCGAGCGTCACCGCCGATTCGTCGCCCGTGAGCATAACGTCGAGGTTGCGCACCTGCGTGAGCATGACGAGCGCCGCAAACGCGACGACAATCGCGGGCAGCGGAATGCTCGCCCAGGTCGCCGAGGCGAGGCTTCCGAGCATCCAAAAGGTTACCGAGCGGATCCCCTCCGCCGACGCAGCAAAGTACACGAACGAGCTTGCGATAGCAGAGCACAACGCGTTGACCGCGGCGCCGGCGAGCACGAGTTTCACGGCCGATCCGCGGGAGCCCAGTGAGCCGACAATCAAGACGATAGCCGTCGCGATCACGCTTCCCGCGAATGCCCACACGGGTAGCGTGGCGCCCATGAAGAGGCCGCTCGCGCCAAAGCCGGTGAGAATCGCGACGGTCGCGCCGAGCGATCCGCCGGCCGAGACGCCGAGCAGGTAGGGGTCAGCGAGCGGGTTTTGCAGGGCGGCCTGCATCACGACGCCGCACATCGCGAGGCCCGCGCCCACGAGCACGCTGAGCAGCACACGCGGCAGACGAATATCCCACACCACGTTGTCGAACTGCAGTGCATCGGCGCTGCCGGCGGTCGAGAGCCCGAAGACCCTGCGACCGATGACCTGGAGCACCTCTGAGAAGGGAATGCTCATTTGCCCGATCGACACCGCCGCCACGATCGACACCGCGAGGGCCACGACCACCACGACGCCGGCGACTGGGCCGCGCACGCCGCGAACTTTGGAGCGGCGTGCGCCCGCGCCAGAACCGGCGCCCGATGAGGCGGCCGGTTTCTGACGGGTCAGTGAGCCCCCGCTCATCGGTAGTTCAGCTCGGGGTGCAGCTGCTCGGCCAGGCTGAGCGTGAGCTCGCCGAGGTGTGGGGTGCCGCGCACCGAGGTCGCGTAGTCGAGCAGGTATACGCGATCTTCGGCGATCGCGGTCACACCGGCGAGGCGTTCATCGGTCACGAGAGCCTCGCGCTCTTCTTCTGAGCTGCCCTTTTGAAACTGCGTCATGACGATCACGTCGGGGTTGGCCTTGATGATCGTCTCAGCCGACATCTCTGCGTAGGTCTCTTTTGACACCTCTACATACTCGCCGCCAGCCGCCTCGACCATCTCATCGACAAGTCCGAGAGATGGTGAGTAGTAGTTGTAGGTGAGCTTGTTCGCCCCGCCGCTCGCAACAAGCAGCACCTGCGGAGTCGTTTCAGCCCCCTCAGAGACCTTCGTGATCGCGTCGAGCGTCTTCTGCTCGTCGGCGATGTACGCGTCGGTTTGCTCAGTCACGTTGAAGGCGAGACCGATGTTGCGAATGTCGTCGTAGTACGTGTCGAGGTCACGGCCGATCGTGTAGTTATCGGCGGTAATGACCTGCACCCCACGCTCGTTCCAGGTCTCGATCGTTCCGAGGTTTTCTTCGGTCATTGCAAACGACATCGAGAGAATCACGTCGGGGTTGAGCGCCATGACCGACTCGACCGAAGGCACCTGGTCTGAGAGCTTCGGCAGCGTTTCGAGCTGCTCTTCGTAGTAAGAGTCGGCGCCATCGAGGTAGCCAACGCCCACGATCTTGTCTTCAACGTCGAAGGCGACCATGAGTTCGGCGAGGTTCTGCCCCACGACCACGACGCGCTGCGGCTCGGCCTTCAGCGTCTGGGTCACGGGCTCGCCCGCGTTATCGAACATCGCGAGGTCTCGCGGCCAGCCCGAGGCGACCTCTTCGACCCCGGTTTCGGTGGTGGGCTCAGGGGCGGGGCCCGAGCAGCCGCTCAGGGCGAGCGAGGCGAGGGCGACGAGCGTCGCGCTCGCGAGGGTCAAACGAGAAGGAAAACGGGCAGCCATGGGTAAGCGCTGGGCCTTTCTTGAAACGCGGAAGAACACGGTATGGCCACAGAAAATGGCCAGGTTCTATCGTCGCCCGGCGCCGCCCCATCTGATGTGGAGCGAGCACCCTACCCATGTTGAGTGAGGGGCCTACGAGTCATACTCACGCGAGCGCCCATGCCCGAACGGCCGTGCTTTACCCGAGTGAGCGTCGGTACTCGGCCGGGGTGCGGCCAGTGCGCTGCCGAAAGGCATACACGAAGTTGCTGGCCGACGAATACCCTACTTCGAAGCCAATGCGTTCGACGGTCCAGTCACTGCGCACGAGCAGGTCAGCCGCTCGCTCAATACAAAAGTTACGGTGGTACTCGATCGGGGTCACCCCATACAGCTTCTTGAACCCTGCTGAGAGCCGCTTCGCGCTCATCGAGAGATGTCTTGCAACGTCGCTCATCTGCGGCAGGTCAAACCGCTCACGCCACAGTATCGCTGGCACCCGCCGCAGCGCCGCTACCTCGTAGGCGTCGAGGCCGTGCTCCGGGATTCGCTGCGAAGCCGCGTCGGCGACGATAGCGAGCGCCGTCATGACCTTCGCTTCCATGAGGAGTGTTCGAGCCTGACTGTCAGGGTTGATGTCAAAGATTTCGCCCATCACCCTAGCGAGTCCACGCAGCTCGGTTCCGCGCCCAAGATACAGATCAGTCCCGACCCCCGACTCAAGCTCGGCGAGCAGCGCCACAAAACCGTCAACCCCAAGGCCCCCAAGATGCGCTTCGAGGCCCGCCCGGTTCGAGGTGACAGAGACGGCGCGATACCGCTGCCCCGCCTCTTGCACGAGCATGCCCTTCGTCGGGCAGAACGGAGTGATTGAGGTGGCGTAGGCGCCAAGGTCACCGTGCCCAGCTCGCTCTTCGGTAATGCGCATACCGCCCTCGAGGCACATCTCGAGCTCAAAGCGGTCGCCGTCGAAGTCGTAGGCAACCGTGTGATCGCTCGCGTAGGCCACGTCGTAGCGGGTGATGCGCAGCCCAGAGCTGAGCTCTGCGGTCTCGATTGTGCCTTCACCCACATGGTCGCGAAGCCGGTGCCTCGTAAACGCACCCGACTGCTGCTCGGCGTGCGCCGTTTCTGCGATGGCCCGATAGTAGCTCGAGTATTGCGTCTGCTGGCCCGGGGTTCCGAGCCCGCCAGAGAGCAGGTGCATGGCGTTCATGCGATGTAGCTTAGCCTGACCTTAGTGAAAAGATCGTGTGCTGCACCAAGATGCCACGCACCCGCGACCGGCTACTTCTTCTTGAGACGTGACACGACAACCATCGCGGCCCCAGCGAGCAGCAGCACACCGCCGATCACCCAGAACGCGGTAAGCGAAGATCCACCGGTTGTCACGAGCGGATCGTGCCCGCCGACTCCCGATCCACTTCCCGAGGTGCCGTCGCCTTTGCCCCCATGGTTTCCGCCATCGGTAGCGCTGCCACCGGAATCACTGCCATCGGAATCGGCACCGTCGGTATCTCCGTCATCAACGTTCCCGTCGTCAACGTTCCCGCCATCAGTACTTCCGTCATCAACGGTCCCGTCGTCAACGTTCCCGCCATCAGTGCTTCCGCCATCAGTGCTTCCGTCATCAACGTTTCCGTCATCACTGCTTCCGTCATCAGTACTTCCATCATCAGTACTTCCGTCATCAACGTTTCCGTCATCACTGCTTCCGTCATCAGTACTTCCGTCATCAACGTTTCCGTCATCAGTACTTCCGTCATCAGTACTTCCGTCATCACTGCTTCCGTCATCAGTGGCATCGACCCGCAGCGTTGCAGCGGCACTCTCAACCGAGGCTTCGCTATTGGTTGCGATTGCGCGAAACTCGTAGCCGTCGAAGCTGAGATTGCCCGAGACCTCAATCGCCAGCCCTGACTCACTGACCGTGGCACCCGCCACTTCGAACGATTCTTCCCAGGTCTTGCCACCATCGCGCGAAACCTGCCAGGTGACCGTTGGCGTGGGAGTTCCCGTCACGACCACGTCGAACGTTGCAAGGTCACCCTCGCGCACCCGCTGGTCGCTCGGGTCGGTGATGGTTGGCGGTGTCGCGGGAGCCTCATACGTAAAACCGCCAGGGTACAGCTGGGTCTCCTGTTGCACCCCGTACAGAGTCCAGTGGACACCGACGTCGACTGCGCCCGCCTCGTGCGCGGGGGTCGTCACCGAATAGGTCCAGTCATCATTACCGCCGAGATTCGTGCCGGCGAGACCGTCGAAGGTCACCTCGGTCACCGCAATAGGAAACTTGACCCGAACAGGTGTGTCACGATTGGTCGTCGTGTCGTCGCCGACTTGCCCGAAGGGGCCGTTCGCACCCCACCCGTAGGCGTTACCGTCAGCGCCAATCGCGATCGAGTGCCCTTCACCCGCGGCGACCTGACCCACCAGAACCTTTCCAGGCAGCGTAACCGCTTCGGGTGACAACCGCACGGCGGTATCGCCGAGGCCAAGCTGCCCCCGCGTGTTCAAACCCCAGGCGTATGCGGTTCCATCACTGTCCAACGCGAGCGTATGTGAGTGCCCGGCAGCGATGCTCACGATGCTCACCCCCGTCGCAAAGTTCACACGTTTCGGTAGGACACTGCCGGTGGTGTCGCCCGTGCCGAGCTGGCCCGAGTCGTTCGTACCCCAGGCATAGACCTCGCCGCTCGTCGTGACAGCATACGACTGGCCATTTCCCGCAGCAACTGAGACGAAGTGAGCCCCGTCTGGGTTCTCAACCTTGACCGGTGTCGAACGGGTCACCGTCGAGCCATCGCCGAGTTGGCCTTTATCGTTGTAGCCCCATGCGTACAGGTCGCCCGATTCGGAGAGCGCAAGCGAGAAGTATGACCCCGCGGCGAGAGCGGTCACGCGCACGTCAGCGGGCAGCTGCGCCTCGACGGGGAGGCTGGCATTTTTTCCAGCAGCCGGGTTGCCAAGCTGACCGTTACCGTTGTCGCCCCACCCGTACACTCTGCCGTTTGAACCGAGGGCAAGTGAATGGTAGAAGCCAGCCTCAACCTGATTCGCGGTCACTCCGTCAAGCAACGCAATCGGGGTTGGCTCTAAACGGTCTTGCGTGTCACCGAGCCCAAGTTGGCTTCTCGTGTTGCCACCCCAGCCGAACACGCGGCCGTCGGTATCGAGACCGAGAACGTGTGTGTCGCCTCCTGTGATTTCTACCAGCCTGGCGCTGCCGGGCACGCTCACGAGCACGGGGGTCTTGCTCAATGCGGCACCTTGGCCATCACCGTGCTGGCCACGAAAGCCTGAGCCCCAAGCGTAAGTCGCCCCCGAAGCGTCTGCCGCGAACGAGGCCGAACCGTTCGCTCCAGCAACATCGAGGCTCATGTCGGGGGCTGGTACCGTCACAACGGTGCTGCCAGCGTCGGGCCCATGGTCAGGGGTAACGGCCGCATTCGCTGCAGCACTACCGCCAGCCAAAAGTCCCATCACCACCGTCACAGCAGCGAAGGTTTTCAGTCGAGCCTTGGGTACCGCATGCGTCATAGCATTTCCTATGTTCGGTGAGTGAATATTTGTATCGTAACCGGGCGACGCTTTCCTGTCACTGCACAGTGAACACAGAACCTGCCGGCACCGGTGAGTCTTTGCGGGCGACCCCGTCTTGCTGCCCCACTCTCGTTTCAGCGTCTACGCGGGGTTGCACACCCGAATCAGGCAAAGCAGGCAGCATTTCTCCCGCTTCTTCGACGGGTTCTTCGGTGGCGTCTTCGCTCTCTTCGTTATCAAGCTGACCCTCGTTCGCTGCCTCGGTTCCAGGTTGCTGCGATCCGCCTTCTCGCTGCTCGCCAGCCGCTTCATCAGCCGCTTCGTCAGGCTCGGTGTCAGCAGAAGTGCCGTCTTCGAGGTCGTCGACGTCACGGGTGAGATCCTGCTTGACCGGAATCGGAGTGTCAGAATTCTTGCTGCTACCGGTGCCAAGTTGGCCGTCAACGCCAGTGCCCCAAGCGTACAAGGCATTGTCGGCGCCTAACGCAAACGCATACCCGTCACCACCGGCAATATCAATGTACCCGTTTGCGACATCGGGCAGCTCACCAATCTCGCGTGGAATTGTGACGTTGCTCTGCGACTTGTATCCAAGTGTCTGACCGCCCCAGGAGTACACTCGCCCATCGTCGCCAATGGCCAGTGAAAACTTCGCGCTCGCTTCAACCCTCGTGAAAGATAACCCTTCGGGTGTGCGAATAAAGGTGGGGTTCCACATGGTCGCAGGTACTGCGCCCGTAGTCGAAGCCGTTCCTGCCTGGCCGCGGCTATTCGAACCCCATGCAATAATTTCTCCATGCTCTGTGAGCGCAAGAACATGCGTGTTGGTCGGGTCAACGTTGCTCGCAGCAAGCTGCACGATGCGCGCATTATCTGGCATGCGAATCTCGGTAAACGTCTTCACGTCTGTCACGTCCTGCCCCAAACCGAGCTGGCCGCTCCGGTTACTGCCCGTTCCCCACACACTGCCGTCATTTGCGAGAGCGATGGTCACCTCAGATCCTGCAACGGCCTGAACAAACTGCACCCCTTCAGGCGCAGGAAGCGGTGTCCCTTCAAAGACCAAACCGTACTCGTCGGGCACCTCAGCGAGCTGCCCTGAGACTCCGTTACCCCACCCAAAAATGCGACCGTCGGTGTCGAGCGCAAGCGAGTGACCCTGCCCAGCAGAAACTTGCGTGAACGTCGCCTGCTCATGCATTTTCACCGGCTTCGGCGACGAAATCGGGCGCTCGCCCTCGCTCGGCGCTACCTGGCTTTCGTAGTCAATTCCCCAGCCATAGACCTTCCCATTCTGGTCAACGCCGAGTGAGTGATCGAAGCCTGCAGAAAGCTGCATAAATGGGCTCTCAGTGTGAGTCTTAATCGGCTTAGGGGTCACGGTCACCGAGGTTGTGCCGACACCCGACGAACCGCCATCGTTGACGCCCCAGCCATAGGCCTGCGCGTCGTGCTGCGAAAGCGCGAGACTCTGCCCGCCGCCGGCGCTCACACGATTGAGCGTGGGAGCGGGAATGCGGCCCGAAAGTTCGTGCTGCAACTCTGGCTGCGCACTCACGAAACGTTCCGGCATGGTCGTTTCGGCACGAATCTCGAAGCCTTCGCGCCAGAGCTGTTGGGTCGCAGAAACGGCAAGTGCAGCCTCATTCGTCGCGTAGAGCACAGCGTCCTGCGTGACCGTGCGCGTCTCAATGACCGCTAGCTCATCGCCGCGCTGCTCGCTCGTCAGCTCTGTCATCACTCCGCCGCTCGTCTTATCGCTCGACGAGAACACTGAGTCTTCAGAAAACGTAACACCGGCTGGGAGCAGAACCGTCGTGGTGAACACGTCGCCCTCACGCACGAACAGGTCTTCGCCTTCTGCTGTGGGGTGGCTCTGAAACACGACCCGGGCGTCTGAACGGGCGGGATTGATGAGGCTCAGCCCGTAGACGCCAGTGTTGACGCCCCACGCCGCGCTAAGAACCGCGCTCTCCTCTGGGTGCGTACTCACGAGGTTCTTCGAAACCTCAGTCGTGGCATGAATTTTCAACGCTTCTTCTGCGACGGGCACGGTCAGGTTTGTCTCGATCGCAAACGATGCGGCCGGCAACGCGACCTGGCCATCTTGCTCGATTGAGACTCGGCTGTGCACGATCCACCGCGCGTCTTTGTGCTCGGCAGACCACGTGTGCACGGTGCCATGCTCGGCAACCTCCGAGGGCAGCTCGCCTGGCTCAACACCCTCGGGCAGTTCGACCGAAATCGAAATGTGCTGCACTTTCTCGAGGTCGAGCGCCTGGGCACCCTCGGGCTGCATGTCGAACGAAACGGTGCCGCTCGAAGTACCCGGGCCAAAGAAGTCGCCCTCATCGGGTGTGGCACGAAGATTGTAGGGCCCTGCGTTGATGCGAACGGCCTGCTCAAAAGCGTTCCCGTACACGGTCGACTTTTCGGTCGTGATCGCGCCGACGAACGAGCTCGAGACGCCGAAGGCCCCGACAATCACGACGGCAACCGTCGCGAGGGCCAGGCTCACGCGCATGCGCAGCTTCGAACGTGGCTGCGTTGCCGTATCGATTCGCTTGCTGTTGTGCCCCATGATGCCTTCCCCTTTCGGTCTCTTATAGTCAATCGGTCTTTGGGTGGCTGCTCAGGCGGTGTCCCGCAACCTACGTAACCGCACTGGGCGTTCTACGCGCGTACGTATCACTGTGTGCGTAGTCAACACAGCACACATACTGCGTGTTTGTGCGTGCGCGTTATGCGACGCCGGCACTCACCGCTGCCGCTTCAGGCGTAGCCGCCCTTCGAGATAGGGCTGCCGCCCCGAGCAAAACCAGCGCTCCGCCAGCGAGTGCCAGGCTCAGCACGCCGCCCTCGTCAGAGCCGGTCGGGGGCAGCTCAGCACCCCCGTTGCCGCGTTCGATCGCTGAGAACGAGAGGTCGACAACCGAGATGGCCGGCTGCTCAAGCTCGGCTTCACTCGGGTAGGCAACCTCGAGGCAAAACTCTTGGGCCTGCCCTGGCAGAATTGTGCCCTGGTCGAGGCGGGTTGCAGCCCCCATATTCACGGTCGGGGCTCCAGCCATGGCGCTCGCATCGCAGTCAGATCCACGATGTGACGAAAGCTGTAGGGCGCTCAAGCCTCGATCGTTGTTCGCCCAGTCAGCGAGAATCGGCGTGACGCCAACCTCGAGCTCAACCGAGGTGTTATTGTTCAGTGTCGCGACGGCCCGAACGCTATCGCCCGGGTAGAGCGTCACATCGAACAGCCCATGCGATGGGGTCACAGTGAGTGCAGCGTTCTTCACGTCAACAGCCTGCGCTGGGGCGACTACCACCGCGGCAATCGCGAGGGCGCAGCCAAGTGCGATCACCCAGGTCGACGCGAAGCGGCGCCTCACGACACTCGCCCGCTTTCGATGAGCTCGGGTTCAGTCTCGGTCGTGGCCTCTTCAATTTGCTGCTCTGCACGCTTTTTCTTGCCGCCTGACGGCACGAAGAGCGCGATCAGAAACACCGCCCCGACGATCAGTCGAACTGCCCACAACTCAGAGAGTCGAAAGAGCGTCCCGAGTTCGCCTGCGAGTACGAATCGCGGGGTGCCAAGCACCTGCTCTTGAGTGACGGGCAGCGGATCAACGGTGTCGTTCCCGTCACCCTTCAGAATTGCTCCGTCTTCAGTAATCTCGTGCACGCGGTGCACGTACTGATCTGATTTGTCACCCGCGGCGAACGAAACGACGACGGGCTGTCCGACGGTTTCAAGCTCGTTACCAGCCGCCTGCTGAACCACCAGCACGTCACCGACCTCGTAGGTTGGTTTCATCGATTTTCCGGTCACGGTCATGTAGTAGTCGCCACTCGCCGTAGCCCAAAGGAACGGGAGAGCGAGCAGTACGAGCGCGAGGCTCGAGAGCGTTCGTAAGATCACGATAGTGCTGCGCATGTTCTGCCTCCGTACAGTTTTTGCGGCGCCGTGATGCGGCACTTGACGTGGTGCGTGAGATGTGCGAACGCCGAGCGGTCCCGCAAAAGCGTGGATCCGCTCGGCGTCGAGGGCTTAGCTGCGCTTACTGAGCGATGCTGTTGAAGAGGTAGTCGGCAGTTACCTTCGAGCCGTCGAGGTTTGCTTCGAGGAACGCGTCTGCATCTTCAACGAAAACGTCAACACGAACGGTCTTCTCTGCACCTGGAGCGAGTTCAAACGTCTCGCTCTTCATGTTTGCGAGCTTGCCGGTTGGCTCAATTGTTTTGCCTTCAACGGTGATGCGGGTGTCGAGCGCCTGTGCCAGCTCGGCGCTCTTGGTGCCACCAGGCTGAACCTGCGAACCGAGGTTCACGGTCAGCGTTGCGTTCGTCGAGGTGTTCTTTGCGACGTAGTATCCGGTAACCGACTCACCGTTCATCTCGCCGGTGAAGGTGTTGGTCATCGGAGCACCGGTCACGATGAGCTCGCCATCGGCCGAGGTCTCTGAGACCTTGGTGTCGAACACGTTGTCAAAGATGGTGCTCTGAGCGGTAACGAGTGCGCCACCGACGCTCACACCGGCAACGAGCAGCATAGCGCCGCCAGCAATCGCAAGCTTTTTCTTAGTTGAAGTCTGGGTAGCCATATCGGGTACGACCTTTCTCATCAGGAGTGTGTGGGTGAGAGCGGATCGAGTGGTTTGTGTCTCTGCCGAGCCGCTGTTGTTCTCAAGTAAGAGTCAACAGCTTCGCCGAGCCCTCCCCAGAGGTACAGGGCTCTTTTGCGGGGCTACGTACCGAGATCTACGTAGTACGTCACCTCTTCTACGTCTACGCGCACGGTCATCTACCCGCGCCGTGGGCGCGACCCGTATACCGAGGCTCTCTCGCTTCGCCGCGGCGTCGAGAGGTCAAAAAGTGTCGAATTCCTCGCAATTTTCGACACTTTTTGACCTCTCGACGGGCGAAAGTGCCCACACGACGGGCGAAAGTGCCCACTCGACGGGCGAGAGTGACCATACAACGGGCCGATGGGGCCACGGCGCACGAACGTGAGCACAGATGCGCAGGATCCACCTGCCGGGGTAGGCAACGACCAAGCCACACGGCAAAGAGCCCCAGAAAACAGAAAAACCGCGATCTCTCGCGGTTTTCTCTCGGTCGGGCTGACAGGATTTGAACCTGCGACCCCTACACCCCCAGTGTAGTGCGCTACCAAACTGCGCCACAGCCCGATGTTGATCACGACCTGCGTGATGGCAACCCTTATATCTTACCCACATTTTTCCTGAACGCCGAACCAGAACGAGAACCGGGCAGAAAACTCCCACGAAATCATGGGGCTCGTCGGCTAGGCTCCCGCTATGACCATTGCTTTTATGAGACACGGGCAAACCGACTGGAATTTGGCCGGGAGGGTGCAGGGTCACACCAACATTCCGCTGAATGAGACTGGTCGCGAACAGGCGAGGCAGGCCGCTGGTGCGCCGCTCGTCGCGCAGACTGAGTGGGGCCACATCACGAGCTCACCGCTCGATCGCGCCCGCGAAACCGCCGAGATCGTCGCTCAGGCCATGGGCGTTTCGCTCGGAGATGCGCTCGACCTGCTCATCGAGCAGAACTACGGCGAGGCCGAGGGGTGCAGCGTCACCGAGCTCGAAGAGCGCTGGCCCACCCGCGAGTTTGAGCGGGGTGAGTCACCCGCAGAGGTTGCCAAGCGCGCGCTCGATGCGCTGCACCTCCTCGAAGAGCGTCACGGCGATTCACCCGTGCTCGCTGTCACGCACGGCGCGTATATTCGCAGGCTCATCGCGACCGTGCACGACCTCGATTACGGCGATGTTCCCGGCATTCTCAACGCGAGCCTCACGATTTTCGAGCGCGACGCCCAGGGCGACTGGCAAGCGACGCTCATCAACGACCAGCCGGCGTCAGAAGCGCTGGATCTTTCACCGCAGAAACCCGCGGCCCCCTTCGCCGGCTTTGTAGCCCTCGGCGATCAGGGCGCCGGAGTCTGCTCAACCGACGGAGTGTGCACCGTATGACCACCCTGACCATCGACATCTGGAGCGATGTCATGTGCCCCTTCTGCTACCTGGGTGATTCGGTTCTCGCCGAAGCTCTCGAAGAGTTCGAGCACCGCGACCAGGTGACGGTGACCTATCACAGCTACCAACTCATGCCCGAGCTCTCGGTCGAGCCGGTCGACATGCAGCAGCTGCTTGCGGGGCGCTACGGCCCAGAGCAGCTCGCGGCCCAGCACGAGCACCTGGCGGCCCGCGGCAAGGAGCACGGTCTCGAGTACAACTTTGAAACCTCGCTCGCGGTCAACACCCGCAAGGCACACGAGCTCAGCCACTTCGCGACGAGCAAGGGCAAGGGTCACGAGACGATGCTACGTCTCTTCAAGGCCCACTTCACCGAGGGCCTCAACGTTGCCGACGTCGACACTCTCGCCCGTCTCGCGGGTGAAGTCGGTCTCGACGAGGCCGAGGCACGTGCCTCGCTCGAGCGTGCAGAGTTCGCCGATGCGGTCGATACAGATATCGTTGCCGCTCAGCAGATGGGCATCACCGGTGTTCCCTTCTTCGTGTTTGCCGGCAAGTACGCGCTCTCTGGTGCGCAGCCGAAAGAGATGTTCGCGCAGGCTCTCAACACCGCGTGGGGTGAAACCCAGTGACGTCTGAAGAAGACCTCGAGATCCAGGCGCTCTTGCGCGGCGTGCGCGACCCGGGCGATGCCTGGGTGGTCGCCGCCGACGGCAACCGGTATTGGGGCACCTTTGGTGCCGCCGGCCTGCTCGCGGTCGACCCTGAACGGGGCATCCTCATGCAACACCGCGTCGCGTGGAGCGATCACGGCGGCACCTGGGCTGTTCCCGGTGGCGCGATCAACAAGGGCGAGTCGGCGATTGCGGGCGCGATCCGCGAGGCTCAAGAAGAAGCCGGAGTTCCCGACGACTCGGTTGACGTTCGTTTTACACACATCGTGGATCGCGGCGGCTGGACCTACACGACCGTCATCGCCGCCGTCACCACCGCCTTCGAACCGACGATCTCAGACCCCGAGAGCGTGGCACTCGAGTGGATCGCGCTCGACAAGGTCGCCGATCTCAAGCTACATCCCGGGTTTGCAGGGTCATGGCCAGCGTTGCTCTCGCTCATCACCGCCGAGCAGTCGGGCTCAGGCGATGCCGAGCTTGAGCGGCTCACCGCTGCCGGGCTCAACGTCGCGCGCTACCAGTAGCCCCCAGGTGCCTCCGGTTCGAACGCCGCTTCGTACCGGAGTACCATGCACCGCCGCGAAAGATCGTGCCTGAGAGCGATGTCAAGGGGTTCCGATCGCGGTTGAATAGAACCATTAAGCGATTGGAGCACTCATGAACGAGTCACAGAACACCCAGCCCGAAGAGGCCACCGGCACCGAGCAGGCCTCACAGCCAACGACTCAGCTGCCAAACGACACCGCCGTGCTTGGCGAGACTGCCGTGCTTGGCGACACCGTTCAGGTCCCGGAGTTCGCCGCGCAAGACGCGCAGCCAACCGTGAACTACGGGGCAGCCGAGTTTGCGTCGTCAGCCTCGGGGCAGATTCCGCAGGTGCAGGCTGCGAGCCAGGTGCCCTCGTCCGAGCCCTATGCAGCACCGAGCTTCGCACCGGGTGCTGAGCAGTCGAGCGTCGGTGGGGCACAGTATTCCGCCGGCTCGTCGCAGTATGCCGCTGTCGCTTCGCAGGCAACACAGTATGCCGCGCCACAGCAGCACGGGGCTCCGCAAACCGGCCAGCAGGGGCAGTACGCCCAAAACCCGTACGCCCAGCAGGGCTCGTATGACACTGGAGCCTACGGGGCTGGCGCTCAGTACGGGGCTGGTGCTCAGTACGGGGCTGCGGGCGGCACCCAATACGCGCAGGGGTACACCGCTCCGAACGCGCCAGCTGCCCCCGGTGACGCTTTCTCGATCACGAGCTTTGTAATCGGTATCGTCTCTGTATTCGCGGGCTTCACCTTCTTCGCGCCACTCGCCGGCCTCATCTTCGGCATTCTCGGCCGCCGCCGCGGCACCAACCATTCCGCGCTCAACATGTGGGGCATCGTCTTGAACGCGGTGATGCTCGGATTCTGGGCCCTGATCGTCGGCCTCTTCTTCTTGCTGGGCACCATCAGCTACTTCGCTAGCTACTCCTGGTATTTCTAGGCCCTCGGGGTCCGGGCACCTCGGGTCCCTGGCCTCGCGGGTTCCCGGCCTCCCGGGCTGGTTCCCGACCTCGCGAGCCCCTGGCCAAGGCACCGAGAGGTCAAAAAGTGTCGATTTTCGAGCAGATTTCGACACTTTTTGACCTCTCGGCGACGAAAACTGGCCAGGGGGCGAGGCACGAGCACAGGGCGAGGCACGAGCACAGGGCGAGGCACGAGCACACGCGCCACGCGCGGTGCCTGCAACCGGCAACCGGCAAGAACCTCCCGAACCCCGCCAAAACCTCCCGAAACACGAATGGCGCCCCCGAATCACCGGGGCGCCATTCGTACGTTAGAGCTGAGTCAGCACCGCGTCACGATCACGCTAGCGCTGGCGCTTCTCGCGAATACGCATGTTCATGATGATCGGCGAGCCCTCGAAACCGTAGGTCTCACGCAGGCGGCGCTGAATGTAGCGACGGTAGCCGGGGTCGAGGAAGCCAGTCGTGAAGAGCACGAACGTTGGCGGCTGGCTCTGCACCTGCGACCCGTAGAGAATGCGGGGCTGCTTGCCGCCGCGCAGCGGGTGCGGGTTCGCCTGCGTGAGCTCGGCGAGAAACGCGTTGAACTTCGCCGTCGGAATGCGGCTGTCCCACGACTCGAGCGCCTTGTCGAGCGCCGGCACGAGCTTCTCGAGGTGGCGGCCGGTGCGGGCCGACATGTTCACGCGAGGCGCCCAGTCGACGTGGTCGAGGCGCTGCTCGATCTCGCGCTCGAGGTACTTGCGGCGTTCGTCGTCGAGCAGATCCCACTTGTTGAAGGCGATCACGAGAGCGCGACCCGATTCGAGTGCGAGGTCGATGATCTTGAGGTCCTGGTCGCTGAGTTCCTGCGTCACGTCGAGCACGACGATGGCGACCTCGGCCTTCTCGAGGGCGGTCGCGGTGCGCAGCGAGGCGTAGAAGTCGGCGCCCTGCTGCATGTGCACACGGCGGCGAATACCGGCGGTGTCAACGAAGGTCCATACGCGGCCGGCGATTTCAACCTGCTCGTCGACGGGGTCGCGGGTGGTGCCAGCGACGTCGCTCACGACGGCGCGCTCCTCACCCGCAGCCTTGTTGAGCAGGCTCGACTTGCCCACGTTCGGGCGGCCAATGATCGCGACGCGGCGCGGGCCAGCGAGGCGGTTCTGCGCGACGGCAGACTCCTTGGGCATCGCCTTAACGGTGAGGTCGAGCAGGTCGGCAACGCCGCGACCGTGAAGGGCTGAAACGGGGTGCGGCTCGCCGAGACCGAGCGACCACAGGCCTGCGATCTGGGGCTCCTGCACCGCGTCGTCGACCTTGTTGGCAACGAGCATGACGGGCTTCTTCGTGCGGCGCAGCAGCTGCACCACGTGTTCATCGGTCGCTGTCGCGCCAACGCGCGAGTCGACGACGAAGAGTACGACGTCGCACAGCTCGATGGCAACCTCTGCCTGCATCGCGACCGAGGCGTCGAGCCCCTTCGCGTCGGGCTCCCAGCCGCCGGTGTCAACGAGGGTGAAACGCTTGCCGCCCCACTCTGCGGGGTAGCTCACGCGGTCGCGAGTCACGCCGGGAACGTCTTCGACAACCGCCTCACGGCGACCGAGAATACGGTTCACGAGGGCCGACTTGCCCACGTTCGGGCGCCCGACGATCGCGACGACGGGCACGGCCTCTTCGAGGGCGAAGTGTTCGATATCGTCGAACGATCCCTCGATAATCGCTTCGTCATCGTCTTCAAGCTCGAAGCCTTTGAGGCCCGAGCGCATGACGCGCGTGACCTCTTCGTCGCTCAGCTCGAGCGAGTTCGGGTCAAAGACCTCGGTTGGTTCGAGGTCGTCGTGTGAAAACTCTTGGCTCATGATGTTTCTCTCAGGGCATGCTGCCCGGTTATGCGCGAGCCTCGGCAGCGCGTACGACGTCGATGACGGCCTGTACTGACTGCGCGAAGTCGAGCTCGGTGGTGTCAATCAGCGTGACCCCGGGAGCGGGGTTCATGAAATCAACCACGAGTTGGTCTTTTGCGTCTCTTTCGAGAATCGCAGCGAGCACCTCGGCTTCTGATGATCCGCTCAGTTCGCCCGTGCGGCGTTTGGCACGTACCTCAGGCGAAGCGGTCATGAGAATGCGCACGGGTGCGTCAGGGGCCACCACGGTCGTGATGTCGCGCCCCTCAATAACGACCCCGGGAAGGCCTGACTCGGCCACGATGCTGAGAAACATGCGGTTGAGGCGCTCGCGCACCCCCGCGTGCTGTGACACGCGGCTCACCTGTTTGCTCACTCCGGGATCGCGAATTTCGTGCGTGGCGTCGGCCCCACACACGATGACAACCTGGGCTCCCTTGAGCGAAATTGAGAAACCCCAGTCGTCGAGCACCTCTTCGACCGCGATCGGGTCGTCGAGGTTCACGTCTTCTTCGAGCGCTGCCCACGCGAGTGCGCGGTAGGCGGCGCCGGTGTCGAGAATACCGTACGAGAGTGCCTCGGCGACGGCCCTCGATACGCTTGATTTGCCGCTGCCCGCCGGCCCGTCGATCGCGACGAGAAGTGGCGCAGTCTCGTGCGTTGCTGGTGTCTGCGTCACAGAATTCTCCATCCTCGTTCGGTCAGGTCGATGACCGCCTGCGGTGCGACCTCTGGCATCACGCCGATCTGGGCGAAGCCAATCTGGGCTCCGGGCGAGTGCTCAAGCTGTAGGTCTTCCATGTTAATGCCCAAATCACCAAGATCAGTGAGCAACATCGCAAGTTGGCCAGGGCTATCGTCAATGAGCGCCGTGAGGGTCGTGAAACGCGCCGATGAGCCGTGTTTGCCGGGTATGCGCTGCACGCCTCGATTGCCGGAGGCCATGAGGTTCGCGATCGTGCGTTTTGCACCGGGCTCGTCAGCGTCACGAAGCGCCTGCACGAAGGTCGCGAGGTCGTCCTGGAACGCCTCGAGCAGCCCCACGATCGACGCGCTATTGGCACCGAGAATCTGCACCCAGAGCTCGGGATCGCTCGATGCGATGCGCGTCGAGTCTCTGAGTCCCTGTCCTGCAAGCCCGACGGCGTGCTCGGGCGCCTCGACGAGGCGTGCGGCGAGCATCGAAGCAACGACCTGCGGCAGGTGCGAGACGAGCCCAACCGATGCGTCGTGCTCTTCAGGGGTCATTTCGATGGGGGTTGCCCCAACCTCGAGCGCGAGTGACTCGACGAGCGAGAGCGCGGCGGCAGGCGTTTCATGGTCGCGGCAAATAACCCAGGGGCGCGCGACAAAGAGGTCGGTGCGCGCCATGACCGCCCCACCGCGTTCCCGCCCTGCCATGGGGTGCGAGCCGATGTAGTGCGTGAGGTCGACCCCACGACGACGCAGCTCGGCATAGGGGGCGTATTTCACGCTCGCGACGTCGGTGACGACCGCTCCGGTAAAGCGTTCGAGCGCGTACTGCACCACGTCGGCGGTCACGTCTGGCGGGGTCGCAACGATCACGAGTGCCGGCTCGGCGTCGCCCTCGGCGCGCGGCCTACCTGCCCCGTAATCGGCGGCGAGTGCCACGGCCGTCGGCGAGGCGTCTTCGAGGGTGACCTCGATCGAGCGTTCTGAGAGGGCAAGCCCTATGCTCGCGCCAAGCAACCCGGTGCCGATGATGTGCACGGGGCCTTGAACGCGGTTTGCGACCTGGGGTTCGCTCACGCTTTCTTCCCCTTCTTGTTCGGTTGGTTGCGATTCGCCTTGCGGGCGTTCGGTTTCTGCTGTTTTGAGGGTACCGTACGCTGGTGCGGCGCTGCGATTCCGCGCATGCCCTTTGCACCGCGCCCGTCTCCCGGCCGTCCTGCGGTCACGCGAGCTTTGCCGCTCTGCGGTTCTCCGCCGCCAGCGGTGAGCAGTGCCCCGCGCTCGGCGGCCGAGAGCTCACGCATCTCTCCGATTCCGAGCGACCCGAGGTGCAGCGGGCCGAATTGGCGGCGCACGAGCTCAACCACGGGATGTCCCACGTGGTCGAACATGCGACGCACAATGCGGTTTTTGCCCGAGTGCAGGGTGACCTCGACAAGCGAGTGCGAGGCGCTGCGACCCGCTGTGAGGATCTTGGCCGAGTCAACGCTGATGGGCCCGTCGTCGAGCACGATCCCGTCTTTGAGGCGTTGCAGCGTCGCGGGCGTCACTGAGCCCTTGACCTTTGCGACGTACGTTTTTTGCACCTCGTACTTCGGGTGGGCGAGCTCGTTGGCAAGCTCCCCATCGTTCGTGAGAATGAGTAGGCCCGAGGTGTCGGTGTCGAGCCGGCCCACGTTGTAGATGCGCTCGGTAATCTGGTCGGTGAACTCGGTCAGGTCGCGCCGCCCGTGCTCATCGGCCATGGTCGAGACGACTCCGCGGGGTTTATTGAGCACGAAGTACCGCTTCGTCTGATCGAGCTGCACCACGACGCCGTCGACGCGCACCTCATCGGTCTCGGGGTCGATACGGGTGCCGAGTTCAAAGACCGTCTCACCGTTCACCTCAACGCGCCCGCGACCAATGAGCACCTCGCAGGCCCGCCGAGAGGCAACGCCAGCGGCGGCGAGCGCCTTCTGCAAGCGCTCCCCCGTGGGCTTTTCGCCGTCGCTCTCGCCCCACCCGCTGCCGGGATTCCAGGTGATCTCGACATCAACGATGTCACGTTCGTGTTTCTTGTTCACAGTACCGCCTCGTCAAAGTCGTTGTTTCCGTCGTCAAGCAGCGGCGCAATGGGCGGCAGCTCGCTGAGGCTCTGCACCCCAAGGTGCTCGAGCAGCATGTCGGTGGTGCCCCACAGCACGGCTCCGGTTTCGGGGTCGCTGCCGGCCTCGGTGATGAGCCCGCGGTTTGCGAGCGTGCGCACGACCGAGTCGACATTGACCGCGCGGATCGAAGCAATCGCACCCCGCGAGATCGGCTGCCGATACGCGATCACGGCGAGGGTTTCGAGCGCCGCCTGCGAGAGTTTCGCCGGCGACTCCCGGTGCACGAAGTCGGTCACGAGGTCGTCGAAGGTTTCGCGCACGTACAGGCGGTAGCCGCCGGCTGTCTCTCGCAGCTCAAAGCCACGCTCTGGCCCCTCGAACTCGCCGTTATAGTCGGCGGTGAGGGTCTCGACCGCCGCGCGAACCTTTGCGACTGGTAGGCCGAGCGTCGTGGCGAGCCCCATGAGGCTCACGGGTTCTTCGGTCACGATGAGCAGCGCTTCAAGGCGCTGCATCGTGAGGCGGGTCTCTTCATCAGTCATAGTCGGTTCCTAGCATCGCGAGCGCGTCGTCTGACCACTGCTCGCTCGTCCATCGTACGTGCAATTCGCCGAGCGGCTCGGCCTGGTCGAAGCCGACAGCGGCGGTACGGTATAGCT
Source organism: Leucobacter chinensis (assembly GCF_019049105.1). GTDB lineage: Bacteria > Actinomycetota > Actinomycetes > Actinomycetales > Microbacteriaceae > Leucobacter_A > Leucobacter_A chinensis. The sequence goes on along the minus strand of NZ_JAHQZR010000007.1, from coordinate 11,731 downwards.
CAAGGATCGCGAGAAAGCGTGCAACGATGACGCCCCGCTCGGTCACCCCGGTGATCATTTCGCGAAAGGTCACGCTGCCCTGCGAGCGCAGCATCGACACGACGATCGCTGCCTGCTCGCGAATCGACACGAGCGGCGCGTGCAGGTGGTCAAGCCCGAGCACGGGCAGTTCCCTCGGGGTGAGGGCGAGCAGCCCAATGGCCGCGAAGTCTTCGAGGGTGACCGTCCACTCGATCTCTGGGGCGCGTGAGCGGTATTTCTGGTCGACGGGCACCTGCCGCGCGTGGCGCGATGCCTCGGCCTCGATCCGCTTCCCGAACCACGAGCTCGCGAGTTTGAAGGCGCGGTACTGCAGCAGCCGCGCAAAGAGCAGGTCTCTCGCTTCAAGCAGCGCGACGCCCTCTTCGTCGATTACCTCGCCCTGCGGCAAGAGCGACGCGATCTTCAGGTCGAGCAGTGTCGCCGCGACGACGAGAAATTCCGAGGCCTGGTCGAGGTCGTAGTCGCCCCTGCGCTCACTCTCGGCGAGGTAGGCGATGAATTCGTCGGTCACGAGCGACAGCGACACCTCGGTGATGTCGAGCTCGTGCTTCGTGATGAGGCTGAGCAGCAGGTCGAAGGGGCCGTCGAAAACGTCGAGCGACACCGTGAACGGGGCCGTTGGCGCAGCCTCGGTCATGGCTTCTCCCTACGCGACGAGGCCGCGATGCACCATCTCGCGTGCGAGCGTAAGGTGGGCTTCTGCTGCCGGGTTCTCGGGTGCGTAGTCGAGCACGGGCTGGGCGGCAACCGATGCGTCGGGCACCTTCACGGTGCGACGAATGACGGTGTCAAACACCGAATCGCCGAAGGTGTCAACCACTCGTTCGAGTACCTCGCGCGAGTGCAGGGTGCGCGAGTCGTACATCGTGGTCACGATGCCATCGAGGGTGAGCTGCGGGTTGAGGCGGCTCTTGACCTTGTCGATCGTCTCGATGAGCAGCGCGACGCCGCGCAGGGCGAAGAACTCTGAGGCCAGCGGAATGAGCACGCCGTGACTCGCGGTGAGCGCGTTTACGGTGAGCAGCCCGAGCGAGGGCTGGCAGTCAATGAGAATGACGTCGTACTCGTCAGAGACCTTGCGCAGAACGCTCGCGAGAATCTGTTCGCGCGCGACCTCTGTGACGAGGTGCACCTCGGCCGCCGAGAGGTCGATGTTCGCGGGAATCACGTCGAGGTTTGGCGTCTCGGTCGCCTGGATGACCTCGTGCGGGTCATCGATCTTGCCGAGCATGAGTTCGTAGATGGTCGGCACGTCGTGCGCGGGCACCCCGAGGCCTGCCGAGAGCGCACCCTGCGGATCGAAGTCGACCGCGAGCACGCGCCTCCCGTAGCGAGCGAGGGCCGCCCCGACGTTGATGGTCGTCGTGGTTTTGCCCACCCCGCCCTTCTGGTTGCACATCGCGATGATGCGCGCCGGGCCGTGCGACGAAAGCTTTGGCGGGGGTGCAAACAGCTGCTCCGGACGGCCTGTTGGTCCGAGCTTTGCCTGCGCCATGGGTGCCATTCCTTTCGTGGGTGTGATGACTCTATCCTACCGGGCCAAACCCTGGCTTTCCCTTGGCTCGCGGGTGAGCGAGCGCATAGTGCTCTTTGAGGGTCTCGGGGGTGACCCTCGTGTAAATCTGGGTGGTCGTGACCGACGAGTGCCCGAGCAGCTCTTGCACCGTTCGCACGTCGGCTCCGCCCTGCAGCAGGTGCGTCGCAAACGAGTGCCGCAGGGTGTGTGGTGAGATGTCGGCGTCGAGCTCGGCCCGCTTCGCCGCGGCCTGAATCGACAGCCAAATGCTTTGCCGTGAGAAGCGCGCGCCGCGGGCCCCCACGAAGAGCGCCGGAGTGCCCGTTCCACGTGCAACGAACGTGGGCCTTGCCCGCACGAGGTAGGCGGCGAGTGCTTTGCCCGCGTACGAGCCGTACGGCACGAGCCGCTGCTTGTTGCCTTTACCGGTCACCCGCAGGAAGCCGCCCTGTGCGAGACCGCGGTCGGGGTCGTGCCAGGCGTCTGAGGCACCGGGTGCACCCAGGAGGTCGTCGACGTCGAGGGCCACGATCTCACTCACCCTCGCGCCACTCGCGTACATGAGCTCGCAAAGCGCCCGATCACGCAGTTGCGCGGGCTGCTCACCCTCGGTCGCCGCGAGCAGCCGCTCGACCTCGTCGATCGTGAGCGCGCTCGGCAGGCTGTCGCGCACCTTCGGTGTGCGCACGCTGCCACCCGCGTAGCGCGCGACGAGCCCCTCGTCGAAGAGGAACCGGTGTAGCGAGCGCACGGTCGAGAGTCGGCGCGTGACGGTCGCGGGTGTCGGAGGTTTTGCTGCGGATCCTTCCGCCGCTCCCCCGCTCGAAGCACCCGGCGTTTGCAGCCACGAGACATAGCGACTGAGCATCTCGGGGGTCACCTCGTCGAGGTCGGTCACGCCGATCTCGACGAGCCAGGCCCCGTAGCTGAGGAGGTCTTGCTCGTAAGCCTTCAGGGTATTTGCCGAGAGCCCGCGCTCAAGAGCGGCGTAGCGCAAGAAGCGCTCGCTGCCCCGCGCGAACTCTACGGCCATCCCTTGCGTCGGCTTAGATCAGGCGGCTTGCCTCACGCCGGTCAATCGCAGCACCGATGAGCCCTGAGAAGAGCGGGTGCGGGCGGCTGGGGCGTGACTTGAGCTCAGGGTGAGCCTGAGTTGCCACATAGTACGGGTGCACGTCACTCGGCAGCTCGACGAACTCAACGAGGTTCTTCTCGGGGTTCACGCCCGAGACGACGAGGCCCGCTTCGGTGAGCTGAGCAACGTAGTCGTTGTTGACTTCGTAGCGGTGACGGTGACGCTCTTGTACGAGCTGCTCTCCGTAGAGCTCAGCGACCTTCGAGCCCTCTGTGAGCTCTGCTTCGTAGAGCCCGAGGCGCATCGTGCCGCCAAGGTCGCCCTCGGCGATGATCTCAATCTGATCATCCATCGTGTGAATGACGGGAACACTCGTTGCCTCATCAAACTCGGTCGACGAAGCGCCCTCGAGACCCGCGACGTTGCGCGCGTACTCGATGACCATCGTCTGCAGACCGAGGCAGATACCCAGGGTTGGAATCCCATTTTCACGGGCAAACTTGAGAGCGCCGAGCTTGCCGTCAATGCCCCGAATACCGAAGCCGCCGGGCACGCACACAGCGTGAACCGAACCGAGATTCTCGCGCGCACCCTCTGCAGTCTCGCAGTCGTCTGCCGGTACCCAGGTGAAGTTCACCTTAGTTGAGTGAGGGAAGCCACCGGCCGAGAGCGCCGAGGTGAGCGAGAGATAAGCGTCTGGCAGGTCGATGTACTTGCCAACAATCGCCACGGTCACCTCGCCCACGGGGTTGTGCACGGCGTCAAGCACTGGCTGCCAACGAGTCCAGTTGACCTCGTCTGCCTGTTCGTTCAGTTGCAGAGCGCTCACGATCGTTTCGTCGAGGCCCTGCTCGTTGAGCAACGATGGCAGGTCGAAAATGCTGGGCACATCGATCGCGTTGACCACGGCGTTCTCTTCAACGTCGCACATGAGCGCGATCTTGCGCAGGTTATCGTCGGTGACCGGTCGATCTGAACGAAGCACGAGTGCGTCGGGCTGAATACCAATTGAGCGCAGAGCAGCGACCGAGTGCTGGGTCGGCTTCGTCTTCTGCTCGCCAGAAGCGCCCATGAAGGGTACGAGTGAAACGTGCACAAAGAAGACGTTCTTGCGGCCGAGCTCGTGACGAACCTGGCGTGCTGACTCGAGGAACGGCTGCGACTCAATGTCACCAACCGTGCCGCCGATCTCGGTAATGATCACGTCGGGCTGTGGCGTCTCTTCGGCCTGCAGCCGCATGCGGCGCTTGATCTCATTGGTGATGTGCGGAATCACCTGGACGGTCTGGCCGAGGTACTCGCCAGCACGCTCTTTCGCGATGACGGTCTGGTAAATCTGGCCGGTGGTCACGTTGGCCGCACGGCTCAGGTTGATATCGAGGAAGCGCTCATAGTGACCGATGTCGAGGTCAGTCTCGGCGCCATCGTTCGTAACGAACACCTCGCCGTGCTCGAACGGGTTCATCGTTCCAGGGTCAACGTTCAAGTAAGGGTCGAGCTTCTGCATAACCACGTGCAGACCACGAGCGGTGAGGAGATTACCGAGACTAGCCGCGGTGAGCCCTTTACCGAGAGAGGAGACGACGCCCCCCGTGACGAATATGTGCTTGGTTACTTTTTGCGCTTCTTCCACGGGCTTCGATTCTATCAGTGTTCGGGCGGGGATACTAGGAACGTTTGGAGGTTAGCGAAATTGCTGACGCGGAACCCATACCTGTTTGATGATCATGAGCACCATCGCGGTCACGGGAATTGCGATGAGCGCCCCCAAAAGGCCAAGCAGGGTGCCGCCGGCAATCGCGCCAATGACCACGAGCGACCCGGGCACCGAGACGACTCGGTTCATGATGCGCGGGGTCAAGAAGTACGACTCGATCTGCATGTAAATGACGTAGTAAATACCGATCGAGAGTGCCGTGATGGGCGAGTTAAACAGCGACACGATAACCACCAGGATGGTCGCGAGCACCGAGCCAATAAGCGGAATCAGGGCAACGAAAAAGATCGCGACGGCGAGGAGCCCCGCGAAAGGAACCTGAAAAATGGTCATCGCGATAAACCCGAGTGAGGCATTGATGAGAGCGAGGATCACCATGCCGTTCACATAGCCACCAATCGATTGGGTCACCTGCTCAGTAATGTCGATGACCTTCGCTCGCGACGAGCGCGGGGTCATCGAGTAGAGCCCCTTCTTCATCGTGCGCAGTGAGGCAAGGAAGTAAAGGCTCAGAATGAGCACGATGAGGGCCGCGGTGATGCCGTTCGCAAGGCCTACGCCGGCCTGCACGAGCCCGCCGGCAAACTGGGTCCAGGTGTCTGGCTTCATGGCGAAATCTTGAGCGCTTGAGAGGAGCCCACCAAGGTCGATGTAGTGACCGAACTTGGCGTTAATGTCGATAAACCAGTCTTGCTTGTTGATGTTCAAGATGTACTGCGGGCCATTCTTCACCACGAGCGCGATCTGGTTTGAAATCATCGGCACGACGATCGCGAGAATACCCGAGACGATCAGCAGGAAGCTCAAGAAAACGATCGCGATACCGACGGGACGTTTCACGTTTCGGCGCTCAAACATGCGCACAATCGGGTCGAGGCCGAGCGCGATAAACAGCGCCGCCACGACGTACACGATCACACTCGAGATTTGGCCGATTGCCTGACCGAAAACGATCGCGGTCAGGGCCCCGAGCGTGACCACAAAACCCACTTTAAAGGGATTTCGAATACCGAGGTATCGTTTGCTCTGCTGCTCTTCGACGCGGTCTTGTAGCGAGGGCTCAGCCTTCAGAGCGTCACGGTACATCTCCCTCGTGTCAGCGTCGAGCTGCTCGAGGTCAAGGTGTTCTCGGGTTGGGCTTTTTTCCTCCATGCCGAGAGCGTATCACCCCAATTACTCGTTACCGAGCGCAAGCAGTTCGGCTGCGTGATCGAGCGCACTCGATGAGTCGCTCATGCCAGAAAGCAGCCGTGCCATCTCGTGCAACCGCGCTTCTCCCTCAAGCGGCCTGCAGCTGCTCTCGGTGAAGCCACCGGCCGAGTCTTTCGTAACGCCGAGGTGGTGGTGCGCGAACGCTGCGACCTGCGCGAGGTGCGTCACAACGATCACCTGCGAGGTTTCTGCGAGCCTGCGAAGTCGGCGCCCGATCTCGATCGCGGCTTGGCCACCAACCCCTGCATCAACCTCGTCGAACACAAAAGTGGGCACGGGGTCAACCTCGGCGATCGTCACTTCAAGCGCAAGCATGATGCGCGAGAGCTCGCCACCCGATGCCCCCTTGTGAATGGGCCTAAAGTCGCTGCCCTGGTGTGGCGCGAGCATGAGCAGTGCTTCGTCCCGGCCGAGCGGCGAGGGCGTTGCCGTTTCAAGACTCACCTTCACCTCAGCGTCGGGCAGGGCGAGCTGTCGAAGCTCTCGAGACACCCGTTCACCGAGGTCACTCGCGGCGGTTTGCCTCAGCGAGGTGAGCTCGGCCGCAAGCTGGTCTTCTTCGCCGCTCAACCGCTCGAGCTCTTCACCGAGTTGCTCGATCGTGAGGTCATCGCTGCCAAGCTCGGCGAGGCGCTCCTCTGCCTCGTCTGCGTAGGCGATAATCTCGCTCATTGATGCGCCATACTTGCGCGCAAGGCCGTGCAGCACTTCGAGCCTCGCCGAGGCCCTCGCGAGCTCCTCAGGCCCTTCTTCGTCAAGACTGTTGCTCAGCGCTCCGAGCTCGCTCGCGGCCTCATCGATCTGCACCTGCACCGACGCGAGCATGGCGTGAATGCGGGCAATCTCGGGGTCACTCTTCTCGACCTCGAGCGCCTGCAACGCCTGGCCAAGCAGTGTCGCGAGATCCTGCGCAAAGGGGTCATCGCCCGACGCAGAGAGCGCGAAGCGGGCCGTGTCGGCAGCCGTGCGCAAGGCTTCGACATTGCCGAGTCTCTCGATGCGGGCAAGCAGCTCTTCGTCTTCGCCCTCGCGCGGCTCGGCAGCACGAATCTCTTCGAGCTCACCGCGCAAGCGCTCAGCCTCGCGCAGCCGCTCGCGCTGGTCGCCGAGCAGGGCTTCACGGCGCTGCTCGCATTCGGCACGGCGCTGGAACACCTTCGAGTGCTCCTCCCGCACGCGAAGCAGCGCCGCACCGCCAAAGCGATCAAGCATGTCGCGCTGAGCTGCAGCCGACTGCAGCCGCAACTGGTCAGACTGGCCGTGCAGGGCAAAGAGGTGAGGGGCAATGCGGGCAAGCGCGGCCGCGGGCGCGGCTGATCCGCCAACGGTTGCGCGGCTGCGCCCCTCGGCGCTCACCGTGCGACCCAAGATCAGCTCGCCATCGGTCACTTCACCGCCGACCTCGTCGACGAGCTCGTGCACTGCCGCGTTCTCGGTACGCACGATGCCCGTAATGCGAGAGCGCTCTGCGCCGCGACGCACCATGGCGGCGTCACTGCGCGCGCCCATGAGCTGCGTCAACGCGGCCACCACCATCGTCTTACCCGCGCCAGTCTCGCCGGTGATCGCGGTAAAGCCTGTCTGCAGTGGCAGCACGCTGTGGGCGATGACGCCCAGGTCACGAATTTCTAGTTCTTCAATCACTCGCGATGCCTCCGCTGGCCCCGCCAGCCCTCGACGGGAAGATCGAATTTGCGCACGAGACGCTCGGTAAACACGCCCTGGTCGATGCGCGCGAGCCTCACGGGCTCCTGGGCCCTGCGCACCTCGACGATGCTGCCCTGCGGCAGCGAATACGTGCGACGACCGTCGCACCACAGGTCAGCGCCGCTCACGCTCGCATCGCTAATCTCGACCGTGAGCACCGAATCGGTGCCGACGACGAGCGGTCTGCTGAACAGCGCGTGAGCCGCGATGGGCACAAGCAACATGGCCTGCACGCTCGGCCACACGACCGGGCCGCCCGCCGAAAAGGCGTAGGCGGTTGAACCGGTCGGCGTCGCGAGCACGACCCCGTCGCACCCAAACGATGAAAGGGGGCGGCCATCGACGCCAATCACGACCTCAATCATGCGGCTCTGCTTTTCAACCGTAGCCTCGTTCACCGCCCAGGTTTTGGCGATGGTCTGGCGGCCGAGCGTCGCGGTCACCTCGAGCGTCACGCGTTCTTCGACCGTGTAGCTACGGCTCAGTACCTTCTCGACGGTGAAGTCGAGATCGTGCCTTTCCATCTCAGCGAGAAAGCCCACGTGGCCAAGGTTGACCCCGACAATCGGGCAGCACATGCCGCGCAAGATCTCGGCGGCCCGCAAAATCGTACCGTCGCCGCCCAGGACAATCGCGATCTCGATGTCTTCGGGGCGCACGTCTTCATCGAGCACAGCAACGTTCAAGCCCTGCACGTAGGGCTCAAACTCGGTGAGGCTCTCACGGGCCATAACCGTGACGACGCCCGCTTCACGCAACATCGCGTCGACCTGCAGCGTCGCATCAATCGCTTCTTGTTTGGCGATGTGTGAAACGAGCAGCATGTGTCGTGCCCCGTTCGGAGTGTTACTCACGAGCGCTCCCTTCACCTAGAACTACTTGAGCCATCATCTCATTGATCACCGACATTTGCGCAGCGGGTTGCGCTCTGAGGTGAACGAGAAACTCCCTGTTGCCGTGTGATCCGACAATGGGCGACTCGGTGAGGCCAACGACTGAAAGGCCCAACCCGAGCGCGCTCTCCAGGACACGCTGCACCGCTGCGTGCTGAAGTTTCGGGTCGGTCACAACGCCATCGCCGATGCCTTCCCGCCCCACCTCAAACTGGGGCTTGATGAGCATCATGATGTCGGCCGACCGTGCTTGCACCTTCGTAAGCGCGGGCAAGACCTGCGTGAGAGAGATGAACGAGAGGTCGCCAACGATCAGGTCAGGCGCTCTCTCATCGCCGGTTCCCTCGGCGAGCATTTCTGGCGTGAGATACCGCGCGTTGCACCCCTCGAACAGTCGCACGCGCTCGTGGCTGAGCAACGAAGGATCGAGCTGCCCGTGCCCCACGTCGATCGCGAGCACCGTGTCGACTCCTCGTTCGAGAAGCACCTGCGTGAAGCCACCGGTTGAGGCGCCAACGTCGAGCGCAACGCGCCCCTCAACGGGAATGCCAAAGGTGTCGAGGGCACCAATGAGCTTATGCGCCCCTCGGCTCACGTAATGATCAGTGCCGGTGATTGCCACCCGCTGCCCAGGGCGAACCTGCGTGCCGGTTTTCGTGACGGCCACACCGTTCACGCTTACCTGCCCAGCTGCCACCGCTTTCTGCGCCGCTGTTCGTGAACGCGCAAGGCCGAGCTCCTGCAACGCACGATCAATGCGCTGCGGCTGCCCCTGCCACGTTTGCTGCTGCTCGCTCATTCGGTCTCAGAGTCGCTCAGCTGCACCGCCGTAAGCAGTTGCTCGTAGAGATGCTCAAACGCTCGCGCACGGTCTTCGAGCGGCTGCGCTTCGATGAGTTCGACCTCACTCAGCAGTTCAGAGTCTCGAGATGGCATGCGAAAAGTCTACCGGTCGAGGCTTAATTTCCAGTGATCCTCGAGTAACACTTCGGGTACCTTGAGGCCATAAATTGCGAGGCCTGAACGCCAAATCGCCCCACACCCGGCCCTCAAAAGGTTCAGCGCGTCGTGACCTTCAGACACCACGCGCACGATGTGCCCGTCCATGGTCACCCGAGCCGATCCCACGCGAACCGTCCCGTTCTTTTCGACCGTCGTTTCGGGATACGGCTCGAAGAGCCCGTCAAGCGTTGCAAGAATGTAGGTCGGGCGAGCACCCTGAGGAGTCGCGAGCAACTGCTTTGGGCGGTCAACGCCCGTGAGCACGTGCACCGACTCGATGCCGGCTGCCTCGGCGCCCTGAATGTCAGTGTCGAGCCGGTCGCCGATCATGAGGGCGTTACGCGTGCCGAAGCGCTCGAACGAGGTCTCGAAAATCGGCCTCTCTGGCTTGCCCGCAAACTCTGGCAGGCGTTGCACCGCCGTGTGAACCGCAGAGACGAGGGTGCCGTTGCCCGGTGCCAAGCCGCGCTCGAGCGGCAAAGTCCAGTCGGTATTGGTCGCGATCCACGGAATTTGCTCGCCGTTCGGGCCCTCTTGCAAAGCAAACGAGGCTTCTGCGAGATCAGCCCAGCCGAGGTGCGGCGCAAACCCCTGCACCACTGCATCGGGGGCATCATCTGCCGAACGAGTAATGCGGTACCCCGCCCGGGTCAGCTCCTCTTCAATGCCGTCGCCACCGACGATCAGAATCGTCGCGGGAGCTGGCACGGTCTGCTGCAGAAGCAGCACCGCGGCCTGAGGCGAGGTTACGACATCATCGGGAGTGGCGCGTAGCCCAAAGCCTCGCAGCTGCTCAGCAACGGTGGCAACGGTTCGCGCCGCGTTGTTCGTCAAGTACCCGACCCTGGTCGTCTCTGCCGCGCGGTTCAGACTCTCGACCGCCCTGGGCACCACGGCAGCGCCGCGGTACACCACGCCGTCGAGGTCGGTGAGAATCAGTTCACGCCCTTCAACGGGAGCGGCAACAAACGTTTTCTTACGCGCAAACAGTGACAAGGTCTACTCCGATACTGGGTCGTGCTCTTCTACCGCAACAGGCTCATTCTCGTCGGCTTCCTCTTCGATCTCGATGATCTCGATCGCGCCACTACCACGGTGATCTTCAAGCGCGTGCTCCGCTGCGAAAGCGCGCTTCTTCCACTCGAGGGCTTCGTCGGCCCGGCCGAGATCCTCAAGCACGACGGCGTAGGCAGCGAAGAGCTCTGGGCTCCACGAAAACGCTTTGTTGGGGTTCAGCTGCGGTATCTCGAGCTCGAACAGCGCCTGTTGCGTCTGTCCCAGATCGAGCCTCGCCCCACTCATCGCGATCGCAACCTGCACCTGAACATCGTTCGGGAGTTTCTGGACGTCAACCTCGTGGCCAACCTCGATCGCTTTCTCGGGCCGCCCGAGAGCACGCTCGGCGTCGATCATGAGCGCCAGTTGCATGTCGCTGCCCGTCAGGCGGCGGTAGGTGCGCAATTCGCGGATCGCAGTCGCGTAATCACCGGTGACATAGCTCGTGATTGCGTAGGTCTCGCGCGTCACGGGGATACGTGAGGCACGGCGCATTGCCGAGATAGCGTGCTGATGCGCCCGCTCTGGATCGTCGTCAATAAAGTATGCGACTGAGGCTAGGTGCTTTGCCACGTACTCCGCCAGCTCTTTGTCGAGCGTTTTCAGCTCGTTGCGTGCTTGTGGGTGAAGGTCTTGAGGTGTAATCTCGCGAGGCACCTCAGGGTCCTGGTGCGCGGTGCGCACCGGCCTGAAATCGTTGCCATCGGTCTCGGCGAAGCCACGCTCACGGCCGGTTCCGCCACGGTACTTTCGGTCGCGTGGGGCAAACGAGCGCTCACGCTCATTGTTGTGCTCACGCTTGGGCCCGCGGTTGTCTCCGTCACGACGGGGCTTGAAGTCACCATCACGACGGGGCTTAAAATCGCCATCACGACGAGGGGGGCGACCCTCACCGTCACGACGCGGCTTAAAGTCACCATCTCTACGGGGTTTGAAGTCACCATCGCGACGAGGTGGGCGACTCTCACCGTCACGACGCGGCTTAAAGTCACCATCTCTACGGGGTTTGAAGTCACCGTCGCGACGAGGTTTGAAGTCACCATCACGACGAGGCTTGAAATCACCATCACGACGGGGCTTAAAGTCACCGTCACGACGCGGTGGACGACCCTCACCGTCACGACGAGGACGTCTACCTTCACCGTCACGGCGAGGCTTGAAGTCACCGTCACGGCGAGGCTGCGAACGTCGCTCTGACGAGCCACGAGAAGCGTCACGACGTGGGTTTGCCCCACTGTCTCGGCGGCCTGCGTGGCCTCCGTCGCGCGGCTTCCGGTTACGGTCGCCCTCGCGGTCGCGATTATCGTTTGCTTCGGTCATGAAGTTCCTCAACCCTATGAAAATTGTCCTGAAATGCAGAAAGAGGCTGTTTGAGTATGCAGTTCAGACCATCAGTGGTCATCTCTGTCATGATACTCAAACAACCTCTTTCTCTAAAAGAAGTCCGGCGGTGTCCTACTCTCCCACGAGGTCCCCCTCGCAGTACCATCGGCGCAGTCAGCCTTAGCTAC
>NZ_JAHQZR010000006.1 GCF_019049105.1 Leucobacter chinensis | reverse complement strand
AATCTCTCCAAAAACGGAGGATTACAAAAAATTGGCATTTGACAATTTAGTGCACACTATTGAGTTCTCAAGGACCAGGGCCTCCACGCTCATTCGTTTCACCGAACACTCATGAGGCACTTGAGTTGTAGCACGCTCTTATAATCACTGAAGTGTCTTATCAACTTCAGCAAGAAGAGCCGCAGATACATAATCTAGCACGAGGCGTTAGATTGTGCAAGCTGCTTTGCTAGTTGTTCTGGCCCTTCCGGCTTTCCGCCGTGCGGGCCAACAGATGAAAACTTTACGCCGATCTGCCTATGCCCGCAAATGGCAGCAAACCCCGGGCGTGTCTTCGCCTATTCACGCGGTTTCTCATCTTTGTCACCCGCTAATGGTTGAATAGTCGCGTGAACACGAACCACTCAGAGCCCACCGAAGCCCCCTTCTCTTTTGCCCTCGGCACCCGTCAAAACGAAGGGAGCTTTCGAGGTACCGACGATCGACCTCTCGGGCGAACGGGCATGATCCGCACCCCTCACGGTGAGATCAGTACCCCCGCGTTCATTCCGGTGGGCACCAAAGCAACCGTCAAAGCGGTTCTTCCCGAGACGATGGATGATCTCGGCAGCCAGGCAATTCTCGCGAACGCCTACCACCTCTTCTTGCAGCCGGGCAGCGACCTCGTTGATGAGGCTGGCGGGCTCGGCCGGTTCATGAACTGGCCCGGCCCCACATTCACTGACTCGGGCGGGTTCCAGGTCATGTCACTCGGTGTCGGCTTCAAGAAGGTCATCTCAATGACCGAAGCCGAGCACACCGATCTTGAAGTCATCGCGAAAACGAAAGACCGACTCGCACGCGTTGACGAAGACGGTGTGACGTTCAAGTCGTTCATCAACGGCGACACCCACCGTTTCACGCCCGAGGTTTCGATGCAGATTCAACACCAGCTCGGCGCCGACATCATGTTCGCTTTCGACGAGTGCACGACCCTGCTCAACACGCGCCCGTACCAAGAAGACTCGGTTGCGCGAACCGCTCGCTGGGCAGTGCGATGCCTCGATGAACACGCAAAGCTCACCGCCGAGCGTACGCACCGCCCCTATCAAGCGCTCTTTGGCGTTGTCCAAGGTGCGCAGTACGAAGACCTTCGCCGCGATGCTGCACGAGGGCTCGCTGAGATGACGGGCAGCGAACACCCCCAGCAGATGTTTGATGGCTTCGGCATTGGTGGCGCCCTTGAGAAAGCCGACCTCGGCCGTATCGTCTCGTGGGTCACCGATGAACTGCCAGAGCACAAGCCCCGCCACCTACTCGGCATCTCAGAGCCAGATGACTTCTTCGTCGCGGTTGCCGCGGGCGCCGATACGTTCGACTGTGTTGCGCCGTCGCGTGGCGCGAGGGGCGGCACGCTCTACACCTGGAACGGGCGTTTGAACGCGAAAGCCGCAGCCCAGCGCCGCCGCTTCGAACCTCTCGACGCAGAATGCGACTGCTACACCTGCGAAAACTACACCGCGGCCTATGTGCACCACCTCTTCAAGTCAAAAGAGATGCTCGCGTCGACCCTCTCGACGATTCACAACGAGCGCTTTCACGTGCGACTCGTTGACCGGATCAGGCAGAGCATCGAAGACGACACCTTCGTCGAGCTTCGCGAAGAAGTCATCGGCAAGTTTTACGGGCCCGAGTTCCTCAGGGAGTTTCTCGCAACGCGCGTGGCCTAGATTTCGGGGGTCACACCTTCACGCCTGCGCACCCAGGCAATCACTCGGGTCGTGACCGGCAAGAGAACTACCTCTGCCCCGACCTTAATGACGTACCCGAGCACGGTGTACCCGAGAAACTGCCATCCGACGATCACGCCGTAAAACGCGATGACACAAAACACCGTCGTGTCAACAAGCTGGCCAACGGCTGTTGAGCCGATAAGCCTGAACCAGAGTGATGCTGCTGGCCCTTTCGCCTGCCGTGCCCGGTCTCGGAGTTTCACGAGCACCCATGCGTTAACGAGTTGACCGGCGAGGTAGCCGGCCATGCTCGCGGCGACAATGCGGGGAACGAACCCGAGAATCTCTTCATATGCGGCCTGACCGCCCCACTCTGCCGCGGCTGGTGAAACTTGTACGAGCAGAATCGTTGCGGTCGCGAGAATTGAGAGCGCAAAACCCGTGAAAATAGCTCGCCGAGTGCCCTTAAAACCGTAGACCTCGGCGAGCACATCACCCACGATATACACGAGCGGAAACAGGAACACTCCCCCATCGACCGTGAGCGGGCCAAACGAGATGAGCTTGACCGCTACGACGTTTGAGATCACGAGCAAGCCCGTGAACAGTGCAACAATGACTGCGTAACTACCGTGAATTTCTGGGGTTCGGTACTGGGCCGAGGTGGTGTGTGGCACGAATCAGATCCATATTCATACGAAGGGCGGTCTGAGCGCCGGCCCCCGCTGCAATCATGAGAGACCTCGGGCCTGGCGGCACGATGTCTCCCGCAGCATAGAGGCCTTGAACCGAGGTTTCACCGCGTGCATCGACGACAAGAAGCCCCCAGTCATTGCGCTCAATCTCGCGTTCTGACAAGAATTCAACCGGCGCGTGCCACCTGGGCCTTACGAACCCACCGACCCTCGGAATCACAGTTGAATCCTTGAGCCGCACACCGGTCATCTCCGATTGTACCCCGACTAGATCATCGATTTCACGTCGCTCGACAGGAATGTCGATGGAGCGCAAGTAGGCTTCTTCAGCGTCACTGATCGTGTCGGCACCGTTCGTAAAGACGACAAGGTCGGTGCTGAAGCGCCCCACGAGTAGCGCACGCTGAAAGAGATCGGTGGTTTCACCGATGAGCGCGAGCGGCGCGTCGCTCTTTTCAAACCCGTCGCACTCGACACAACTGTGCAATGCCGTGCCATAGAAGACGCGGATCGAAGCAAAGGCTGGTAGCTCTTCGACGAGACCCGCAGTCACGAGCACACGCTGGGTGAAGAGGTGCACGTCAGGGTTGCCCCTCACGCCCGAAGCTTTGACCTCAAAGCCAATCCCATCGCTGAAGCCTTGATCACGCGCTTCCTCCGCCGAAAGCGGACGAACACTCGTCGCCTTGGCCTGATGGAAGTTGGCGTGTTCGTACGCCTCGAATTCTTCGCGCCCGATGCGGCGAAGCTCGCTGGGCGCGATGCCGTCTCTCGTGAGAAATCCGTGGGCGGTGAGTGTTGCTGAGTGTCTCGGCCGATTCGAGTCGAGAATCGTGACCCTGCGAAGGTTACGAACGAGGCTCAGGCCGGCGGCGAGCCCTGCGGGGCCGCCGCCGATGATGACGATCTCAGCGTGCTGCAACGATTACTCCCGGTGCTCAAGGAAGGTGGCGAAGCGATCGAGACGCGCAAGCGTCTCGGACTTACCCAAAATCTCAAACGATTCGAACAGAGGCGGCGAGATACGCTTGCCCGATGCTGCTACTCGCAACGACCCAAACGCAATTCGGGGCTTCAGCCCAAGGCCGTCAATGAGCGCGTCCTGCAGTGCTCCCTGAATCGCCTCAGTGTTCCAGGCCGACGCCTCGACTCCTTCGAGTGCGGCACGCCCCGCTTTCAACGCCTCGAGCGAGCCGTCTTTGAGTGTCTTGAGCGCATCATCTTCGTAGACGATGTCTTCGCTCTTCGCAAAGAGGAACTCGGTGAGGCCGACAACCTCGCTCATGACTGCGACGCGTGACTGCACGAGGGGTGCCGCCGCGCGAACGATCTCAAGCTCTTCAGCAGAGGGCTCCTCGCCGATGACGCCGCCATCGACAAGGTAGGGCACCATGCGCTCGGTGAAGTCGGCTTCTGCGAGCAGACGAATCTGATCACCGTTAATCGAGTCGGCCTTCTTCTGGTCGAAGCGGGCGGGGTTCGGGTTCACGTCTTCGACGTCAAAGGCCGCGACTAGCTCGTCAACCGAGAAGATGTCACGGTCGGCGGCAATTGACCAGCCAAGCAGAGAGAGGTAGTTAATCAGCCCCTCGGGAATGAAACCGCGCGCGCGATGATGCAAGAGGTTCGACTCGGGGTCACGCTTCGAGAGCTTCTTATTGCCCTCACCCATGACGTATGGCAGGTGGCCGAAGCGAGGAATCGCGGTCTCGAGACCGATCTCAACGAGCGCGTTGTGCATCGCGATCTGACGCGGCGTCGACGATAGGAGGTCTTCGCCGCGCAGCACGTGCGTCACCCCCATGAGCGCATCATCTACGGGGTTCGTGAGCGTGTAGAGCGCGGCGCCGTTCGGGCGCACGACCACGTAGTCAATGGTTGAACCCGCAGGGAACGAGATCTCGCCACGCACCAGGTCGTCGAACGAGAGGTCAAGGTCGTCAGGAATACGGAAGCGCAACGCGGGCTCGCGGCCCTCGGCACGAAACGCTGCCTTCTGCTCGTCGGTCAGCGTGCGATCGTAGTTGTCGTAACCGAGCTGCTTTGGTCGACCAGCGGCCTCGTTACGGGCATCGATCTCTTCTGCCGTTGAGAAGCTCTCGTAGAGGTACCCTGCTTCAAGCAGGCGCTTCGCGACATCGGCGTAAATATCGCCACGCTGTGACTGTCGGTACGGGCCGTGAGGCCCGCCGACATCAATGCCTTCGTCCCAGTCGAGACCGAGCCAGCGCATCGATTCCAGAATTTGGCCGTAGCTCTCTTCGCTGTCGCGGGCGGCGTCGGTGTCTTCGATACGAAAGACGAACGTGCCCCCGGTGTGGCGTGCGTAGGCCCAGTTGAAGAGGGCCGTGCGCACCATACCGACGTGAGGCGTGCCGGTCGGTGAGGGGCAAAAGCGTACGCGAACGTCGCTTCCGGTAGCGGTTGAAAACTTCGGAGCAGAATCACTTGTAGACATCACTACCACTTTACTCTGCCTTCTGAGAATCTGCCCCGCTCGCGGCTCGCGCGCGTGCCGACTCGCGGGCAACCGCCACGGTGGCGATGATGCCTACCGCGATGAGTACGAGGCACACGAGGGCAATGAGCTGGTACCCACTCACGGCAAAGGCGATGCCTGCGAGCACGCCGGCGATCGCGCCCGATCCGCTCATAATCGCGTCTGACTGGCCCTGGCGTTTCGTGCGATCAGCGACCGGCGTGAGCTCGGTGATGAGCGTCGCGCCTGCCACCGTAACGGCTCCCCACCCGACGCCGAGCAGCATCATTGACGCTTCCATCACGATGGGCGAGGTATGCGCAACGAAGGCGAGCCCAACCGAGACGAGCAGAATGGCCCAGCCGATGCTCACCACCGCGGGGCGCCCGATCTTCATCGCGAGCATGCCGAAGACCGGAGAAAGTACATACATGCCGGCGATGTGCAGGCTCAGGGTGAAGCCCACTCGTTCGTGGGTGCCGCCCGTGTCCATGATATGCAGCGGCGCCATCGCCATGAGCGCCACCATGACCGCCTGCGCCATGGCAATGAGCACGATGACCCGCGCCTGCCCTCCGCGACTAATGGGCACAGCGACGGGAGCGTTCGAACCCGCGGCAGAGACGTCTTCTGCGGGGAGGTCGCGTGCTGTGAGTAGCGGATCGGGCCGCAGCCCAAACCAGCTGACGGTCGCCGCGAGTAGTTGCGCGGCAATCGTGAAGACGAACACGCCCGCGAGCGGGTTGATGCCGAGCACTCCGCCGATCCACGCCCCCGGCCCCATAAGGTTCGGGCCGACAACGGCGCCGATCGTAATGGTCCAGACGACGAGCGAGAGGTCGCGCGCACGGTTTTGCGGGAGCGCGAGGTCGGTCGCGGTAAACCGTGCGAGCAATTGCACCGAGCTCGCAACGCCGAGCACGAGAATGCCCAGCGCGAGCACCGGCCAGACCCCGATCGAGGTGCCGTAGACCGCCGTGATCGCTCCGATCATCGCGACGCTGTTGCCGGTGACGATTGCGCGACGGCGGCCCTTCGCGGCCGCGAGCTTTGCGAGTGGAATACCCGCGAGCGCAGCGCCCATGTTGAACATTGCCGAGGCGAGCCCCGAGATGCCGGCCGAGCCGCTCACCTCTGCGAGCAGCAGGGCCCCGACCGAGAGCGAGGCGCCAACACCAAGCCCGCCGAGGATGGTGCCCGCCGAGAGCACCCAGAGCGTTTTTCGTTGCAGTGCGCCGCCTCGCTCCAGCGGATACCGGCTGTGCCGCGCCCCGACGGGGCTCGCGGCGGTCACCGACCGACTCGTTCGGTGAGGAGGTTCCAGGTACTACCGTCGATGTTGCCGAGCAGCCGCTTCGCGAGTTTCACCGCGGGGCTCTCGTTAGCGGTGTCAACGTTGATGAGACCGATCGTTCGATACTCAGGCTCTTCAAGTCGCAGCGCGCGAGCTCCTGCAGGCAGTGTTGGCTGCGCAGCGAGCGCCAAGCCGGGCACCATCGAGACCGAGTTACCGGCGGCCACCATCGCGATCGAGGCCGGCATATTGTCGGTTTCTTGCACAATCTCTGGCTCGAAGCCGTGACGCTTGGTCGCGCGGGTCAGGTGGCCGCGGCAGCGGGTGCAGCCCGCGATCCACTGGTCATCACGAAACGCGGAAAGCGCCGCACGTTCCATGCCCTGCGAACGCTCTTCGGGAACAACAAGCCACATCTCTTCGCGCCAGAGCGGCGTGAACTCAAAGAGCGTCGGCAGGGGTTCAGACTCTGAGTACTGAAAGACGAGCGCGCAGTCAACCTCACCGTCGCGCAGCAGCTGGATCGCCTCTGGCGGCTCCTGCTCACGGTACTGAAAGGTCACCTGAGGCGCCTGCTCCTGCAGCATGCGCATGAGCCGCGGAATCACCGTCGCCGAGGCCGAGGGGAACCCTGCCATACGCAGCACTCCCCCGCGGTCGCCCCGAAGGTCATCGATGGCTGCGAGAGCGGCGTCAATCTCGGCGACCACGGTACGCCCGTGATCGGCGAGAATCTGCCCGGCCGGGGTGAGTCGTACCCCCCTCCCCTGTCGTTCGATGAGCGGCACGGCAAGCCTCTGTTCAAGGCGCTTCAGCCGTTGGCTGATCGCGGGTTGGCTCAGCCCCAGGGTCGCAGCGACCTGGGTGAGCGACCCGGTGGTCGAGAGCGCGTGAAGAATGCGCATCTCGGTTGAGTCAATTGAGTCATACGACTCGGCATTACGCAGCGTGGTCATACCCGCAGTATAAGCGATTACATGCTTTATCGCATAACTCTTTTGAAGATCTTATGAATCGCTCGCCGCGATGCGCTGTGCTTCCTGCTTATCGGCCTCGGTTGCAACGAGCTGCCCGCAGGCACCATCGATGTCTTTACCGCGCGTATCACGCAGCGTCGTCGGAATGCCAGCGGCATTGAGCCTGCGCACGAACTCGTCAGTAACATCGGGATCGCTCGAGGTCCAGATCGACCCAGGGGTCGGGTTCAGCGGAATCGGGTTCACGTGTACCCATCCCTTCCCCCTTGCGTTCAGTCGCTCAGCGAGCAAATCAGCACGCCAGGCGTGATCGTTCATGTCTTTGATGAGGGCATATTCGATCGAGACGCGGCGCCCGGTCGTGTCAAAATAGTGCTTTGCGGCATCGAGTACCTCATCAACCTTCCAGCGGCTGTTGACCGGGATGAGTTCGTCGCGCAGTTCATCGTCGGGCGCGTGCAGTGACAGCGCAAACGTGACGGGAAGGTTCTCGTCGGCAAGCTTGCGGATCGCTGGCGCGAGCCCGACGGTCGAGACCGTGATGCCACGCGCGCTCATCCCGAGGCCCTCGGGAGCCTCGGCCGCCATGCAGTGCACGGCGTTCATGACGCGCTTGTAGTTTGCGAGTGGCTCGCCCATGCCCATGAACACGATGTTGTTGACGCGCTCTTCTGAGAAGTGCATCGAGCCGCGCCTCGTGCCGCCAAGCTCGCCGGCACGAATGATGCGGTTTGCTTGCACAACCTGGTCGAGAATCTCGGCGGTCGACATGTTTCTGGTGAGGCCCGCCTGCCCCGTCGCGCAGAACGGGCAGTTCATACCGCAGCCACACTGGCTTGAGACGCACAGCGTGATGCGGCCCGGGTAGCGCATAAGAACCGACTCGACGAGGGCACCGTCGAAGAGGCGCCACAGGAACTTGATGGTGTCACCGTTGTCAGTTTGCAGCCGCTTTACCTCGGTGAGCAGTGGCGGGAAAAAGCGCTCGGTGATCGCCGCTCGTGAATCCTTGGGCAGATCGGTCATTGCCTCAGTCTCTGAGGTGTAGTGCTCGAAGTAGTGCTTCGAGATCTGCTTCGCGCGAAACCCGGGCAACCCGAGCTCTTTGATAGCGGCTTCGCGCTCTTCGAGCGTCATGTCGGCCAGGTGCTGCGGCGGCTGCTTCACCCTCGGCGAGGCAAACTGCAGGGTCGGGCGCCCGTCAGGGTTCGTCGCTTGAACCCAGCCCTCGGCCTTCGGGCGAACCTGTTTTGGCCTGGTTGACCGGTAGCCGTTGCCGTCGGTGTGCGCGAGTTTTGTGGGATCCATAGTGCCCAATTCTCTCACAGTCGGCCTGAGCCATTGCCCAGGGCACTTCGGGGCGCCCTGGGCCTGGCAGCGTCCTAGCGAACGGGGTTGCGCAGAACGCCGATACCCTCGACTTCGACCTCGACAACGTCGCCGGGCTCAAGAGCTCCGACGCCCTCGGGCGTGCCCGTGAGAATCACGTCGCCGGGAAGCAACGTGAAGGCCTGTGAGGCATGCGCCACTAGCTTCGGAATCGAGTGGATCAGGTGGGCCGTTGACGAGCGCTGCTTGACCTCGCCGTTGACGCGGGTCTCGATCGCGAGATCACTGAGGTCAAGGTCGGTTTCGATGACCGGGCCAAGCGGGCAGAACGTGTCGAAGCCTTTGGCCCTTGCCCACTGGCCGTCGGCGTACTGCAGGTCGCGAGCCGTCACATCATTGCCGCAGGTGAAGCCAAACACGACTTCAAGTGCCCGTTCCTCGGGAACCTCTTTAGCGAGGGCACCGATGACGATGGCGAGCTCGCCCTCAAACTCAACCTGGTTTGACAGCGAGGGGCGCACGATCGCATCGTCGGGCCCGATGACCGCCGTGTTGGGCTTCAGGAAGAGCAGCGGCTCCTTAGGAGCCTCTCCACCCATGCCCCGCTCTTGCATCTCGGCAACGTGATCGAGGTAGTTCTTACCGATGCACACGACCTTCGATCGTGGAATCACGGGCGCGAGCAGCGTCACCTCGTCGAGCGAGAAACGACGCCCCGTGGTTTCGTAGCCAGCAACGAGCGGATCAGCGACGAGCTCTACGAGCTCCTCGCCCTCTCCGTTCTCGGCCTCGTCAAAAACGCCGAAGGCAATCGTGTTATCTGCCGCGCGAAAACGTGCTACCCGCATGAGAACCCCCTACGCTGCCTGTTCGCTTGAAACAATCTCGGTGAGCCAGCCTCGTGAGTCTTCACGGGTGCCCGTCTGAATACCGGTGAGCTCTTCACGCAGCGACATCGTGAGCTCGCCGGGAGCCTTGTCGCCGAACGAAATGGAGAAGTCGGGCGACTTCAACTCGCCGATCGGGGTGATGACCGCAGCTGTGCCGCAGGCAAAGGCCTCGGTGATCGTTCCGTCGGCAACGCCCTCGCGCCACTCGCTCACGGTCACTGCCCGCTCTTCAACGCGATACCCGCGCGCCTCGGCGAGCTCGATGAGGCTCTTGCGGGTAATACCCGCGAGAATATTGCCGTTAAGCGCCGGGGTAAGGAGCGTTTTGTCTGAGCGCACGAGGAAGAGGTTCATGCCGCCGAGCTCGTCGATCGTGTCGACCGTGTTTGAATCGGTGAAGAGTACCTGCTGGCAGCCGTTCTCGGCCGCAATGTTCTGGGGCAAGAGCGAAGCGGCGTAGTTGCCGCCGCACTTAGCGGCACCGGTGCCGCCGTGACCCGCGCGCGAGAACTCCTGCGAAAGCCAGATCGACACCGGCTTGATGCCCCCGGTGAAGTAAGCGCCGGCTGGGCTAGCAATGACGATGAACCTGGCACGCTCGGCCGCACGAACCCCGAGGAAGCTCTCGTCGGCAATCATGAAGGGGCGAATGTAGAGGCTCTGATCTTCGCCTCGGGGCACCCAATCAGCGTCGATCGTGACGAGCTGTTTGACGGCCTCCACGAAGAGCTCAACGGGCAGCTCTGGAAGCGCGAGGCGCACTGCCGACTCATTCAGACGACGTCCGTTCTCTTCGGGCCTGAACACGACGATCGAGCCGTCCTCGTGACGGTATGCTTTGAGACCCTCGAAGATCTCCTGGCCGTAGTGAAGCACGCTCGAGGCGGGATCGACCGGAATCGGGCCATAGGGCAGAATCTCTGCGTCGTGCCAGCCCTCGGCAGCGCTCCAGGTAATCGATGCCATGTGGTCGGTGAAGTGCGTACCAAACCCGGGGTTCTGAAGAACCGCCTCGCGCTCTGCGTCAGTGCGGCGCTCAGCCTGGGTCGTGGTAAAAGTGATGTTCGTCATCAGTGTGCCTTCTCTCATGATGAAAAAGAACGGAAGAAAAAATTAGAGGTGAGCGAGAATTGCCTGGGCGATCTCGTCGGTTGATCGTGACGCGTCGTCTCGGCTCGCAAGGTCGGCACGAACGGCCTGCCTCACTCGCTCCGCCTCGGTGGGCAGTTCGAGGTGATCGAGCATGAGCGCTGCCGAGAGAATCGCCGCGGTCGGATCGGCGATGCCCTTACCCGCAATGTCGGGCGCTGAGCCGTGTACCGGCTCAAACATGCTCGGGAAGGTTTTATCGGGGTTCACGTTACCCGAGGCCGCGAGGCCAATACCGCCGCCAATGGCGCCAGCAATGTCGGTCAGGATGTCACCAAAGAGGTTGTCGGTGACGATGACGTCGAACCGTGCGGGGTCTTGCACGAAGAAGATTGTTGCGGCATCAACGTGCAGGTAGTCAACCTGCACCTCTGGATACTCGGCGCCGACGGTTTCGACGGCGCGCTGCCAAATCTTGCCCGCGTGCACGAGCACGTTCGTCTTGTGCACCCAGGTGAGCTTCTTGCGGGGGCGCGACTGCGCGAGCTCGAAGGCGTACCGCACCACGCGTTCAACACCAAAGGCGGTGTTGACTGAAACCTCGGTCGCCACCTCGTGGGGGCCACTACGGAGCGATCCGCCATTGCCAACGTACGGGCCCTCAGTGCCCTCGCGCACGACAACAAAGTCGATGTCGCCAGGGTTCGCGAGTGGTGAGGTGACCCCGGGAAAGAGCGTGCAAGGACGCACGTTTGCGTAGTGGTCAAAGTCGAAGCGTAGCTTCAGGAGCAGGCCTCGCTCAATGTTCGCACTGCGCAGGCGTTCGTCGCCTGGCACTCCACCAACGGCCCCAAACAGAATGACGTCGTGCTCGGCAATCGCACGCTGCTCATCTTCAGGCAGGGTATCGCCGGTTGCGAGAAATCGCTCAGCACCGAGCGAGAACTCAGTACGCTCAAACACCACGTCACTATCTCGAGTGACGGCATCGATCACGCGATTCGCTTGCTGTACAACCTCGGGCCCAATTCCGTCGCCGGGAATAACTGCAAGCTTGATGGTGCGTGTCACCAGTGCCTCCTCGATATAACTGTGATGTTCAGGCCATCCTACCGCTAGCAAGCACCCAGAAACGACGAAGCGGCGAGACTCACTGAAGAATCTCGCCGCCCGTTCTCACGGCCGCTGCCGCTTAGGTAACCGGTTACTGCTGAAGCGTGGCCTGCACGTCGAGTGAAATCGTGACGTCGCTGCCGAGCACGAAACCGCCCTGGTCGAGAGCCGAGTTCCAGTTCACACCGAAGTCTTCGCGGTTCACCACGGTCTTCGCTTCAAAGCCCGCCTTCGTCTGGCCGTAGCCGTCAACGACAACGCCGCCGAACTCAAAATCGAAGGTGACGGGCTTCGTGACGCCGCGCATCGTGAGGTTGCCGTCAACCTTCAGCTCGCCGTTCTCTTCACGAGCACCGGTCGACTCGAAGGTGAGCTGAGGAAACTCATCAGCCTTGAAGAAGTCGCTCGTACGAAGGTGCTCGTCGCGCTGCGCCTGCTTCGTGTTCACCGAGGCAACCTCAACGGTCGCTTTCACGGTCGAATCGAGAGGGTTGGGAGCGGTCACGAACGTGGCGTCAAAGTTCTCAAAACGGCCCTTGACCTTACTGATCGCCATGTGCCGCACTGAAAAGGTCACCTCTGAGTGGGCCGGGTCAATGGTCCAGGTGCCAGCTTGGTAGCCAGGAATCTGTTCAGCGGTAATGGTCATAAGGGTTTCCCTTCGTGATAAGCGTGTCACGCCAATTGGCGTATGCATGGTGTAACGCTGCCCCTGAGCGCTTTATTCCCCGTGCCGAAAAACCTGTGTTCCCAAAGCCTCGGTGTCATACTTGAGAGCAATGAATCGCTCGTTTTTCTTCCCTCACGCGCTCGAGGTAGCGCCTCGCGTACTCGGAACCCGGCTCACGATCGACTCACCCAGCGGTCAGGTCACGCTGCGCATCACCGAGGTCGAGGCCTATCACGGTGTCGGTGTTCCCGGCCCATACGATGCTGGATCGCACTCGAAAGACCGCAAGACCGATCGCAACGCCTCAATGTTCGGCGAGCCCGGGCACGCGTACGTCTATCTCAACTACGGCATGCACTACGCGCTAAACCTCGTGTGCTCACCGAGCGGCATCGCCTCCGGGGTTCTCGTGCGTTCTGCCGAGATCGTTGAGGGCACCGATCTCGCGATCGCCAGACGCCTTGAAAAACGCGGATCGCGCAGCTTGTCGACTCCCATCGCCCACGCCGCTCTCGCGAAGGGGCCCGGCAACCTCGCCGCCGCTCTCGGCATCACTCGTGAGACTCACGACGGGCTCGACCTGTTTGCCGCCCCATTCCATTTGGAGCCCCCTTCTCCCTCGCCCACCGCATCAATCATGAGCGGCCCAAGAGTCGGCGTTGCCGGGCACGCAGGGGGTAGCGACTTTGCATGGCGCTTCTGGTTTTCAGGCGATCCGACCGTTTCAGCGTTTCGCCCCGGTCGTGGTGCACCTGCGTGGCGACCCCCGCGACCAGCAACGACGTGACGGCACGGCCGAGAAGTACTGGGCAGACAGTAAAACGTCGGCCCTACCCGTGAGGATAAGGCCGACGTTTGCTTGTTTTGGTTTTGCGCTATGAGGTTAAGCCGTCATTCGCGCTAAAGGTTTCTTAGAACTCTACGATCTCATCGTCAGCAGGAGCTTCAACCTTCATGTCCTTGCCCCAGTCAGAGAAAGTAATAACCGTCTCGCCATCGCCCATCGGCATGACGATGCGCTTTGGAAGGTCGTCGCTATCGACGTACATCTCGTAGGTGAGGGTATCGCCAAGAAGCTCGGTCACCTCGGGGGTCATCTCCTGACCGCCCTCTTCAACAACGATCTTCGTGTCGAGCGAGAGCGTGTACTTCGTGGTCTCTACTCCGTCGATCTTTTCAGTGTCGCCAACTTTGAAGTCGGTGAGTGCTTTTTCGAAAAGCTCGAACTGTGCCGCAGGGTTGCTCTGTGATTCGAGATTGCCCATGCCAGCACCGTCAAGCTCATCGAGTGAAAGCTTGGCGAACTTGTTCTGGGTCATCTCGCCCATGTTCATGTAAGCGTCGGTACCGATCATGATCATTTTCATCTCACTGTCGGTGCCAGGCATGTTCATGGTCATGCTCATCGCAACGTCTTCAGGCTTTTCAGAAATGATCACATCGGCGGTTGCCTCCATGTCCATTCCCATCTGCGACATTTCCATGAGCATGCTCGCTGAACCAGCCTTGTACTGAGCATCATTGATGCGCTGCACAAAAGTCTCGGCCGTCAGCTCGTTCGTCGAAGCTTTTTCTGCCTGCTCCTGGCCTTTCGGCGCCGAAGCCGGCTTAGCGTCATCGCCACACCCGGTCAAACCGAGGGCCGCAACGAGCGCGAGAGTAGTAAACGCGGTGATCTTTTTCAATGATGCCATGTACCCAGCATAGAAAGAGCGCGCCTCGCGTCACAACTTTGCGAGGCCACTTGTCGAATAAATACTTGCAACTCCAACACACCCATGACGCGACAGATGTCGTAAATACATCGCCTGACTAGCGGTTTCCCTAGAATCACGCCGCTCACAGCTCTCGAAAAAAGATTCTTATCGACTTTCAAAGCTACCGTGCAGGCTCCACAGCGGTGAGCCTCAAGCGCCACTCGGGCCTCTGCAAGCTTGCACATATATTGGCGCTGTATATTTAGTACATACGTTTGTATAGTTTGCGTCACGGTCCCGGCATCGTGGCGATGCGAACACGCCGCACCCAACAGCGGCATCCCAAGTCACAGGTCGCACTGGCTTGAGAAAGGTCAGATCCGCATGCCCGCTAGCGGGTTCTCAGAAGATAACCAACCGCTTTCGAACGTTCCTACAACTGCCAGGAACGATCGTGAAGCCGCTGCAAGAGAGAGTGTTGCGGCTCCAGAATTTTCGGAGCTCGCAGACGCAGCGGTCTTCTCTGAACGCAGTCGCGGTACCGACGCAAAAATCGCGTCACGGGCCGACGGCGATACGTTCAGAGCCACGTTTGCCAGATATTACTCGCTGACGAAGCCGGGAGTGCTCTACGGCAATGTGCTCACCGCGGCTGCCGGTTTCTTGCTCGCCTCGGGTGTTGCCCGTGAATTTGATACCCCCCTCTTTCTTGCGACGATCTTCGGGACGACACTCGTGATCGCTTCGGCCTGCGTGCTGAACAACGTGCTCGACCGCGACATCGATGACCGCATGGAACGCACCAAGAAGCGCGCAACCGTTTCAGGCAGCATCAGTGTGCGCAACGCTGTGATCTTTTCGATCGCGCTCTTCGTCGTCGGCAATGCCATGCTCGTCGCCTGGACCAACTGGCTCGTAGTGGTTACGGGGCTCGCCGGTTTCTTCACCTACGTTGTGCTCTATGGCATGCTCTCAAAGCGCATGAGCGTGCACGGCACTCTCGTCGGCAGCATCTCGGGAGCAGCCCCGATTTTCGCGGGGTACGTTGCGGTCACGGGCAGCATAGACGCGGCCGCGGTGCTCGTCTTTCTCGCAATTTTCTTTTGGCAGATGCCCGAGTTCTACTCGATTGCGGTATACCGCCGCGACGAGTATGCACGCGCCGGAGTGCCCGTCATCACGGTCGTCCATGGCGTACCTGCGGCAAAGGTGCAGATTCTCGTCTACACCGTTGCTTACGTCGCCTCATCGATCGCACTCACCCCGCTCGGGTACACCGGCTGGGTATACGCGGCGGTCATGGGGGTGCTCGGTATCTGGTGGCTCGTCATCGGCGTACAGGGGTTCAGGGCCGAAGACGACAACGCTTGGGCTCGGCGCATGTTCCGTTTCTCACTCATCATCATCATGGCTTACAGCCTCATGATCTCGATCGGGCCACTGCTGCCGTAGCGCTACCCTGCGCTTGAAATCACGAGAAAAGCGCCCGCCCGGTTATGCCGGGCTATGCGGCGACGAGTGTTTCGTTCTCGATCGGGTATCGCTTCTTCGCAAGCTCTTCAACATCTTGCGCGTTGTGGCTCGTGAAAACAATGGTGACTCCCTGCTCGTTCAAAGCGCGAAGCATCGCTTTCACGTTCGCAACAGCGTCAGCATCAAGCGCGTTGAAGGGTTCATCGAGAATGAGCACTTTGGGGCTCTCCATGAACGCCTGTGCCAGGGCAAGTTTTTGCTTCATGCCCAGTGAGTACTGACGTACGCGCTGCTTGAGCGCAGGATCAAGCCCTAGCGACTCGAGCGTCGCCCGAATCTCGTCGTCACCAATGACCCCGCGAATAGCCGCGAGTTCGCGAAGGTTGTCGATTCCCGTTCGCGACGGGAGGTAGCCCGGGCGGTCAATGAGAATTCCAAACGATTCAGGAAAGCTTCTCCCGCGAGACATGAATCGAGGGTCAATCGTGACCGTTCCCGTGTCAGGGCTCAGGAACCGGCACATGAGGCGAAAGAGCACTGATTTGCCAGAACCGTTCGGCCCCGAAAATGAGACAAAATCGCCCTCATTGACCTCAAGGTTGACATTTCGGTAGAGCGGGCGGCCCTGATAGGCCTTCGACACAGCGTCGAGTGTAATGATCGGCATATTGCTCCTCGGTAGAAGTGTATGGGTCAGGAATACATGAGATGGTCGGCATGGCGTGGTGCCGCTCGAATCAGCGCAGCGGCGCCAAGAGAAACAGCCACCACGAGCGTGACAACGACCGCCATGCTGTGAGCTGTGCCACCTGGAACACCGGGGTCAATCGCGTATGGAGAGATGATGTTCAAGTCAGCAAATGCCCCCGTTGGCGCAAATAATCCCGACACGAGCACAGCTCCAACGATCGTAAGCCAGCTTGTTGCGCTTGGGAACGGTGACCAGGTGAGCAGCGCCACGATCGCTGTCAGGCAGAACGTAGAGGCCAGCAGACCGCTCAGACTCCCCCACAATGATGCGTCACCGAGCGACGTGAGCAAAGGTTGTCCACGCGATACCTCTGCAGACAGCAGCATGACGCCGACCCCTCCCACAAGCACAAACGTATATGCTCCCTCGCGAAAGAGGGATTGCCCCAGCAAGCGTCGATAACTCCCTACCCGGAGTGCACGGTAGAGCCTGAACGCGTCGTCATCGTTGACCAGCCTGGCAAGAAAAGCAGTGGCAAAGCCCACTGCGATCAACACCGGAACGGTGGCGGTGAGAATGTCGCCGTACGGGCCCGCAAAAAAGCCACGGGTGATCGCGCTCGTTTCGTTGCTCTCAGTTTTCGAGCTCAGCAGAACCCCGAGCGCGGCAATAAGCCACAGTGAGGCGAGTGAGCCCCAGCGAGAACTCCAGACATCTCTCACCCGAATACGCCGAGGTGACCGCCAGGTTATCCAGGAAGCAGCGAGCAGACACACGAGCCACCAGAGGATGGCGATACGTGTTGCTCCAGGGGTCGTGCGCGCCCAGGCAAACGTCATGAGCGCCGCGGTGTCGATGAACGGAGAAACAGCAACCGAAAAGCTGCACCACATCGTCCAGAGAGTAAAGGCACCATAACCCAAGAGCGCAGCCATTGAGTAGCCCTTCACCGAAATGGCTATGGCAAGCGACCCGGTTGAGAGCATTCCGAGGCCGGCAAACACCGCTACCAAGAGCATCGCTGGCAGCGGCCCACCGAAGGCGTCAACGAAAGCCCGGCTCTCATAGGCGCTCATCAGCTCAGGCCCGCTTGCTTCCCCGGCCCACGAACTCCAGACCGGCTGCAGGCTATAGCCCAGACCCAGGAGCACACCAACGCTCACAAGACTGAGCTGAGTGACGCCGCCAAAGAGCTTGCCGGTCATGACTCCCAAATGCCCGAGCAATGCCCTCGTCTGCGTGCCGTAGCGAATGAGTCGTTGTTCACGAAGCGGGTCGCGAAGAACAGGGACAAGCATGAGGTACCACCAGATGATCCCAACGAGAGCGATACTTTTTGCTTCGCTGAGGGTAGCCAGCAGCAGGTCCCAACCGTTCGCCCCCTTAGACGGCGGCAGAAACCCTGTCTCAAACATGAGAAACATCGTGAGAAGGGCCGTTGAGCCCACCGTAACCGGCGAGCAGAACGCTTCACGAAACCCCCGAAAGAACCCGAGGGTCATGAGAATCGTGGGTTCGTGCGAGCGGTCGCAATCAGAGCCGTGGCAACTCAAACGCTCATGACCCCGAGCACGGCCACTGAAAAGACCGCCGATGACAGGTCAAAGGAGGCAAGCCCTTCGGGGTATATCGATGACAAGAGAAACGAAAAAGCCGGCAGACCAAGAACTTGCAGAACGAAAGACTGCAAGAGATAGACCACGAGCGGCGTGGCAAGAGCAAGAACGCTGTTGTGAATCAGGACGGCAGACACGAACATGAGCACCCCGAAAAGCACCGCCTGCAAGCCGCTCCACACCCCGCAGACCACCATAAAGGCTACTGGCCCGAACGCTAGTGCCCGTGTGAGTGGCGCTATCGCTTCGACTTCGGCAGCTGCCTCCTGCGCCGATTCGAGGTTGAACGCAATATAGCTCGTGCTCTCGGGCCAGAGTGCGGGTGCCACATACAACCCTACAATCACGTTCACGAGCGCGAGAGCGGCAAATACGAGAAACAGTGTGATACTGGTGCGCGCTACTGTACCGCTCAGGTATGCGCGAATGTCTGCCCGCGTGCGTGTTGAGGCGATGTATCGCTCCCTGAGCTCACCGACCAACTCGGGACCGGCAATCACAGCGACGGCGACAGGAAAGAGAAGGCGGATCGGGCTTCCCATAAGCTCGCTCACCAGCTGGGCCTCAGACCGGTAGACGCTGTGAGAAACTTCTGAGAGCCCCGTGCTGAGATTGATGGTCGCGAGCAGTACAAACACGATGAGCGGGATCCACCACGTGAATGGGCGTCGAACGCTGAGGTTGGTACGGAGCTGGGGCACGAGGCTGTCATCGCCTTTCACGATCGAGAGGAGCAGCACTCGAATGAAGAGATCGTTCACCGGTCAGCTACCCACCTGGCTGTTTGATCGTATTGCGATTGCACAAGCCCCGTCTATCCCTCATTTGAGTGAAGGGAGCGCCTAACGCTGGTTCGGTATGCCAGAAAAGCATGACCCCCGGCCTCAGCTTTCAGCCGGGGTCGGGGGTCATTGCACTCGGTACGCGAGGGGGGACTTGAACCCCCACGTCAAAGACACTGGAACCTAAATCCAGCGCGTCTACCAATTCCGCCACTCGCGCTCGCTCGCTTCATTGCGCGAACCAGACAAGTCTAGCGTGCCTGGACCATGTTGCACCACGCACCACGTGTGGCGCGCCGAAGAACCGCTTAGCGAAGCGAACGCGTGCTCGCAGCCCACTCCGAGAGCCACTCAGGCACCTCTGGCATGGCCGCAAGGTCGCTCCCGAGGAATGCTCGCAGCTCATCGTCATTCACCTTGCCTCCGCTCTTTTTGAGAAAGCGGGCACGCAGGTGCACCTGGGCGCACACGTGTTCACGCGTGCGAAAGGTGTGCTCGATATAGACGCCGTGCTCATCGAAGCCGAGCATTCGCGAGGTGAGCTGAAACTTTTGAAAGGGGTTGAGCGAGCGACGGTAGCTCACCATTTGACCTGCGACGACCGGGTACCAGCCAGCCGCCGTGAGCCGCTTCCAGTACCCGGAGCGCAGCATGAGGTCCATGCGCCCCAGATCGCAGAGCGTGAGGTAGCGACCATTGTTCATGTGGCCCAGCAGGTCGAGGTCGTTGGGCATGACACGAAACGTCTTCGTTCCCGTGCTCCACACCCCAAGCTTCGAGCGACGCCACTGCCCCAAATACAGCATCAGCAGACGAAAATACAGGTTCATGCCTGCGATGGTAACCGGCTACCCACGCAATCTGAAATGATAGTGGGGTGCCTTGCAAACCACCCTTCTTAAGCCCCACCGTCATTGACGAAAGTCACGAAACACGAGTGACTCGCCTCGCCGTCGGGGGCGCCGCGTGACCGCCGCAAGCTGGGGCGCGCTGCTCATCGCGTGGCTCGCCGCGATTGCGATGCCCGGGCCCGACACCTTCCTGCTCCTCAAGCTCGGCATTCGTGACCGCCGCCCCGCAGTGCTCGCGGCTCTCGGCATCATGACCGGCAACCTTGTGTGGGCAACCGCATCGGTGCTCGGCATGAGCGCGCTCATTCGCACCTTCCCGGTGCTTCTACCAACGTTGCAGGTCGCCGGCTCCTGCGTGCTCATCTGGCTCGGCGTCAAGAGCCTTCGCGGTGGCATCGCTCAGCTGCGTGAACGCGGCGAGACCCCAGATGTCAAAGTGACAAACCGCCCGTTTCTGCTCGGCTTTGTGACGAACATCGCCAACCCCAAGGCGCTCATCTTCTTCACCGCACTGCTCAGCCAGTTTCTACCAGCCCACACCGACTGGCTCACGAGCGCGACCATCATCGCGGTCATGGTGTCAACCGGCGTCGCCTGGTTCGTCGCCGTGGCCCTCGCCTCGTCGTCGCAGGCCTTTCGTGCCTGGTTTGGCCGCGTTGCACCGTGGTTCGACGTTGTCGCGGGCGCCGTGTTCATTCTCGTGGCGCTCACGATTCTGGCAGAGGTGCTGCTCGCCCTACTCGGCTAGCCGGTTGAGGTCGGCAACGAGCGCCGTGAAGGCGCGCGTGCGGTGCGACTCGGCATCTTTCTCGGCGGGCGTGAGTTCTGCCGCCGAGCGGTCGAAACCGTCGGGCTGAAACAGCGGATCGTAGCCGAAGCCGTTTGCTCCCCTTGGCTGCTCAAGAATCGTGCCTCGCCACTCACCCATGCGGGTCACCTCGTCGCCGCTAGGCAGAACGAGCGCGGCAGCACACATAAATGCGCCACCGCGGTGCGGGTGCGCGACGTCGCTCAGCTGCCACTTGAGCAGCTCGAGGTTTGCGAGATCGTCGCGAGCCGGGCCGCCCCAGCGAGCCGAGAAGATGCCCGGCGATCCGCCGAGAATATCAACGGCGATGCCCGAGTCGTCGGCAATGGCCGGCAGGCCGGTGTGAGCCGCCGCTGCTCGGGCCTTGATGAGAGCGTTTTCGGCGAAGCTCGTACCGTCTTCAACTGGCTCCGGGCCGTCGTAGCCCACGAGTTCAATCGCGGGCACCTTCGGGCCGATGATGCGCCTGAGCTCTTCGAGCTTCTTGCGGTTGTGCGAGGCGAGAACGACGCGAATCACGAGAGCTTCTCCATGAGCGTCTTGGCCTGCACGCCCGTGAGTGTTTTTGCTCCGCCCACGGCAAGGTCGAGCAGCGCGTCAAGCTCGTCGCGCTTAAACGGTGCGCCCTCGGCGGTTCCTTGCACCTCAACGAAGTCGCCGCTGCCGGTCACGACAACGTTCATGTCGGTCTCGGCGCGCACGTCTTCGACGTAAGGAAGGTCGAGCATGGGGGTTCCGTCGATGATGCCGACCGAGACGGCCGCAACGCTGTCGGTGAGCACCTCGGCCTTTTGCGAGATGAAGCCATTCTTGCGGCCCCACTCAACCGCGTCGACGAGAGCGACGTAGGCTCCCGTGATGGCTGCCGTGCGGGTTCCGCCGTCGGCCTGCAGCACGTCGCAATCGATGACGATGGTGTTCTCGCCCAGCTTCTTCGTGTCGATGATGGCACGAAGCGAGCGGCCGATGAGGCGCGAGATCTCGTGCGTGCGGCCACCAATCTTGCCGCGAACCGACTCGCGATCCATGCGCTCGTTCGTTGAGCGAGGCAGCATCGAGTACTCGGCGGTGACCCAGCCGGTGCCCTTACCCTTCAGCCAGCGCGGCACGCCGTTCGTGAACGAAGCGGTGCACAGCACCTTCGTGTTGCCGAACGAGATGAGGGCGCTGCCCTCGGCCTGGGCGCTCCAGCCTCGCTCGATCGTGATCTCGCGCAGCTCGTCGGGGCTGCGACCGTCGGCACGTTTGGTCATGGTGTTACTCCTTTTCGAGCGGCAGAGCCTCGAGCGCGGGGGTGGCACTTGGGGCTGTCAGTTGCTTCGTGTGTTGTCTCATGATGTTCGGAATGCTCACACCGAGCATTCGGTTGGCAAGCTCTCGCTGCACCGCCGACTCTGACCCGGTACCCTCGAAACTCACGACGGGATCGTGGTCGCTCTCGGGTGCGTTGAGGTGCAGGTCGCTCAGTACTTCGTAGACCTGGTTAGCGGTTTCGATGTCGCTCGAGACGAGCGTGACGCGGGGGCCCACCACCTGACGAATTGCTCCGCGCAAAAACGGGTAGTGGGTGCAGCCCAGCACGAGCGTGTCGATGTCTTCGCCGATGAGTGGCGCGAGGTACTCAGTTGCGACCTGCACGACCTCTTCGCCAGAGGTCTTTCCCGCCTCAACGAGTTCGACAAAACGCGGGCACGCGACTGAGCTCAACGTCACATCGGGGCGCACGGTAAAGAGATCGTCGTACACGCGCGAGGTAATCGTTCCTTCGGTGCCGATGAGCCCCACCATGCCGGTCTTGGTGATCGCGAGCGCGCTACGCACCGTCGGGGCGATAACCTCGACAACGGGCACGTCGTAGCGCTCGTAGGCGTCGCGCAGCACCGCTGCTGAGGCGGTGTTGCAGGCGATCACGAGCATCTTCACGCCTCGGGCTACCAGGTCGTCAAGCACCCTCAGGGCGAGCTCACGAACCTCGGCAATGGGCCGCGGGCCGTACGGGGTGTGAGCCGTGTCGGCAACGTAAATGAGTGACTCGTGCGGCAACAGGTCGCGAATAGCTCGCGCCACCGTCAGGCCGCCGACCCCAGAATCGAACACCCCAATGGGCGCCGAGGCGTTAAGCGTTTCGTTGAGCACGGTCTTTAGTGTACCGCGCGCTCGATGGTCGCCGGGTTGATCCAGCTTGCCCGGTGCTGCGAGGTAAGGCCGTGCTGCCTGATGCCGTCGTAGTGCGCTGCGGCGCCATAGCCCTTGTTTTTGTTCCACGCGTAGTGCGGCAGCGACTCGTGTGCCGCAAGCATAAGACGATCACGCTCGACCTTAGCTCTCAGCGAAGCCGCAGCGACGCTCGCGTGTTGCCGGTCAGCGCCAACGCGAGTCACCACGTGCAGCGGTTGCAGGAGAGCTTCAGAGAGCCAGTCGTGCGAGCCGTCGACCACGATGAGGCACTTGCGCACATCGATGCCCTGCTCGTGCACCGAGAGTAACGCATCACGGCCCGCCCTACCGAGCATCGCGGTGATGCCGTGCTCGTCGATATCACCCGGCTGACCGTAGCCAACAGCCCCGATGCCCCATTCGAGCACCGTTGGAAAGATCCACTCCCGCCTCGCCTCGCTCAGCAGTTTCGAGTCGCGTAGCCCCTCGGGAA
This sequence comes from Leucobacter chinensis, assembly GCF_019049105.1. Lineage (GTDB taxonomy): Bacteria > Actinomycetota > Actinomycetes > Actinomycetales > Microbacteriaceae > Leucobacter_A > Leucobacter_A chinensis. The sequence goes on along the minus strand of NZ_JAHQZR010000006.1, from coordinate 394,012 downwards.
ACGAGGTCGTGCCGCGCTGAACGACGTGCGCGCCGACCGAGACAGGCCCGGCGATTGCGCCTCGCCCTGCTTCGTCGAGGCCGATCACGCCAAGGTAATCGGGGTAGCGCTCAAGCTGCTCGTGCTCAAACACGAGCGTCGGGTCTTTCGCGGGGTCAGGTGCAAGCGCCCGCACCCCTACTGCTCCTTGGGCTTTTCGTCGTCTTCGTTGCGCTGAGCATCATCGCCGCTTTCTTGCGGCTCCCCGTCGCTCTGTTGCGCATCGTCGAGCCCGGCAAACACGTCAGAGTAGCTATCGAGCAACCCGAAGCGGTTGAGCGGCCAGTTGAGCAGGAAGGCCCGCCCGACGATCTCGTCTTCACTCACGAAGCCCTTGCCCGGCTGGTCTTGGTTGTACCGCGAATCTTTCGAGGCATACCGGTTGTCGCCCATCACCCAGACCGACCCCTCGGGCACCGTGACGTCAAAATCAATCTCAGAGACACGCGTTGCCCCCTCGGGCATGACCACGTACGGCTCGCGAATCGGCACACCGTTAATCATCATGAGGCCGTTCATATCGCAGCACTCGACGTGGTCGCCGCCAACACCAATCACGCGCTTCACGACGTACTCGTCAGTGACCTCAGCGGCGAGGCCGATCTGCTGCAATACTTTCTGAAAACCGTTCGCCTCTGGCATCGCCTGTGGGTAGACCCACCCGCCCGGGTCGCGAAACACGACGATGTCGCCCCGGTCAACCTTTTGCACGTTCGGCACGAGCTGGTTCACCAGAATGCGGTCATTGACCTGCAGAGTCTCTTTCATCGAGCCAGAGGGAATGTAGAAGGCGCGAACCAAGAACGTCTTGAGCGCGTATGAGGCGACGAAGGCGATAATGACGATGACGAGAAGATCTCGAAAGAACCTGAACACCTTCGCGGTGCCAGAGATCGTTTCTTCTGCGCGCTGTGCCATTCTTGCCTCGTCTTTCTCTGTACCCACCCGAGCTTACTCGCCGCCCGGTCTCGGTTTGCTCTGAATATTCTCGGGTTGGCCAGCCCGCATACGTTTGAGACAAACAAAATGGGCCCCGAGAAAATCCCGGAGCCCATTCATGCTGTAGCGCTTAGTTTTCGCGCTTCTCTTTGATCTTCGCCTTCTTACCGGTGAGACCGCGGAGGTAGTAGAGCTTCGCACGACGCACGTCACCACGGCTCACAACCTCGATCTTGTCGATCGCGGGTGAGTGAACGGGGAACGTACGCTCGACGCCTACCTGAAAGCTGATCTTGCGAACGGTGAAGGTCTCGCGAACGCCATCGCCCTGACGGCCGATAACGAGGCCCTGGAAGACCTGCACACGTGAACGGTTACCCTCGACAATGTTGACGTGCACCTTGACGGTGTCGCCAGCACGGAACTCGGGAATGTCGCTCTTCAGCGATGCTGCATCAATGAAGTCAAGCTTCTGCATCTGTATCTCTCTGCGCCCGCCGCAAGTCGAAACGCTGTGATTAAAGTGAAAAAGTATTTGGCGTCATGCGTTGTGCAAACCCTTGCGGCAGCGTGCACCATGACACAAACGCCTATTATGCCACACTCGGAGGCTCCCACGCCAGCCGACGCGGCAGTCTATTCGTCGTCGCTCAGCAGGTCGGGCCGCACACGCTTCGTGCGCTCAATTTGCTGCTCGTGACGCCATGCAGCCACCTTCGCGTGGTCACCGCTCAAGAGCACTGGCGGAATCTCGCGCCCCCGCCACTCGGCAGGCGCCGTATAGCTCGGGTACTCAAGCAGACCGCTCTCGTGCGACTCTTCGACGAGACTCTCGGGGTTTCCCACGACGCCCGGGATGAGCCTGGCGATCGCCTCAATCATCGCGATCGAGGCCACCTCTCCCCCGTTGAGCACGTAGTCGCCGATGCTCACGAGACGAACCCGTGCACGCTCTCCATACTCATCGAAGACACGCTGATCGATGCCCTCATATCGGCCGCAGCCAAAAATAAGGTGGTCTTCGCGTGCGAGCTCTCGAGCCATCGCCTGCGTAAACACGTCGCCCGCTGGCGACGGGAAAATGATGAGCGGATCATCGCTCTTTTCGATGAGCGGGTCAAGCGTGAGCGCCCACGGCTCTGCCTGCATCACCATGCCTGCACCACCGCCGGCCGGCTTACCATCGACCGTGTGGTGGCGGTCGGTCGTCACGTCACGAAGATTGTGAGCTTCAAAGGTAATGATGCCGCGCTCGCTCGCTTTGCCGAGCAAGGAGATGCCGAGCACGTCAAAGTATTCAGGAAAGATGCTGACCGCATCAATTCTCATGAGGTAGGCCCCTCGACATCAGCTTCTTGCTCAGGCAGCTCTTCAAAGAGCCCGAGCGGCGGCGTCACCGTCACAACGCGAGCCTCGACATCGACATCGGGAACGATTGCTTCAACGAACGGCACGAGCACCGAAGCACCCGCGGTCGTTTTCACGAGCAGCAGGTCGTGGGCAGGCATGTGCTGAACCTCACGAACCTCGCCGATGACCTCGCCATCGCGTTTGACCGCCATGCCAACGAGTTGCTGGTCGTACCAGGCGTTGTCTTCGCTACCAGCTTCAACCGCGGCCTCATCGATCCACAAAATCGCCCGCACTGCGCCCTCGACCGCGGTGCGGTCGGGAAGCTCTGCGAAGAAGCCGACGGGCATGTCGTTGTACCAACGCAGCTCGCGCATCGTGATGGTCTTTGCGAACCAGGGAGACTCTTCGGGCACCTGCAAGTGAAACACCGCCCCCGGCACGAAACGCAGCTCTGGGTTATCGGTGAACAGTTCGAGCTTGACGCCGCCTTTGAGCCCGTGTGGCTTCGAGAGTCGACCGACACGAAGGCCCCCCGAACCCAGATCGGGTCGGGGAGCCTCTTGACGTGAACGCGGATCAGCCAACGGAATCTTCGTTATCAGTGTCAACAACGTCGATGCGCACGCGGCGATCTTGCACGAGCGCACCAACAACGGTGCGCAGTGACTGCGCGGTGCGGCCGCTTCGACCAATGACCCGGCCGAGATCTTCGGGGTTCACACGAACCTCGAGAATGTCGCCACGAGCGGTCTCACGGGTGCTGATCTTGACATCTGCAGGGTGATCAACGATTCCCTGAATCAGGTGCTCAAGCACCGCATCGGTCTGAACCGCCGACAAGACTACTCTGCGCTCTCTTCAGCTGCCTCAGCGGCAGGTGCTTCTTCAGCTGCGGCCTCAGCGGCAGGAGCCTCTTCAGCGGGAGCCTCGGCAGGCTTCTCAGCCTTTGGCTTGATAACCGACTTCTTCGAGGTGTCAGCGACGAACTCTTCCTTGTCGCCAGCAACCTGTACCTTCGACTCGGTGTCACCCTCGCCGGTGAACTTTGCCCAGTCGCCCGTGAGCTTGAGCAGAGCAGCTACCTGCTCGGTAGGCTGTGCGCCAACCGAGAGCCAGTACTGTGCACGCTCTGAGTCGATCTTGATGACCGAGGGGTTCTCGGTCGGGTGGTACTGACCGATCTCTTCGATCGCGCGGCCGTCACGCTTGGTGCGTGAGTCAGCGACAACAACGCGGTAGTGCGGTGCACGGATCTTGCCCATGCGCTTCAGGCGAATCTTTACAGCCATGAATTTCTCCAAAATCTTGATGTCTTGAGACAAGGCGCGGTAGTCGCGCAAGCCTCGTCAATTTTGGCACACAACAGCACCAAAAAGCAATGTATTGCGTGACCAGGGGTTTTCATGAGCACCGCCACGCGATCGTGACGCTACACGCACAGAATTCGTGGATCTGGGCCGCAGCCGGCCCGCGCCCCGAGACTAGCTCTCGCCGATCCACGCCCGCACCTTTGCCCGTGCCAGTGCTCGTGCCCGCGGCTAACTATTGCCTGATCTTAAGCCCCAAAAGCAGGTTTTGAGGCCAAAATCGCTCTAAAATCATGCAATGGTTGCTGGGCGAAGCACGTAGCGGGACACGGGCTGCGCGCAGCAACTCGGGGCGCGCATACGTCGCACTAAAAGCCGCGAGAGGCGAGGCGCATCTCGAGAGCCGTGAAAAGCCGCTCAACGACGTCGCCCATGCGCACGCCGTCATGCTCGTACTCGTTCGTCACCCAGGCGTGCAGGTTCTTGACGCGGCTTGCGGTGTCGAGCGAGAGCTGGGCGTCGACGAACATATCGTCGTAGTACACGGCGGCCTCGATGGGCACCTCGTTCTCAGCGAGGCGTTCGTGGTCGTAGAGCTCGATGGGCCAGGCCCGGCTTGCGAGCAGACGCCAGCCTTCAGCGAAGGGGTGCAACTCGGCGAACTGCTCTGCCATCCACGGGAACGTCATCTCTCCGGTAAAGCGAAGCGGTCTCGCGGCGGGGTCGAACTCAGGGTGCAGGGCGCGCTCGCGCTCGGCCGACCAGTTCGTGGGGCCAGCACCGTAGATGCTCTCTTGCAGCACCATGTAGAGCGGGTTCGAGGCGTAACCTGTCGCGATGAACACCTCGTTCACGAAGGTTTCGCTGAGCACCGTTTCGGCCTCGTCTGCGAACGCCTCGTCGAGCAACCAGTGCACGCGGTCGAAGCCGATCTCGACGCCGAAGCTCTGCCCGAGGGTCTGAAAACGCTCGACGGTGAGACGGTCACCGCCCGGCATGAGCACCTCGTCGCGCTCAAGCAGGTCGGCAATGCGGTCGACGCGGGCCTGCAGGTGCGGGAAACGGGCAAAGAACTGCTCGTTTTTGGCGAGCGTACGAGGGAAGGTTCGGCGGTACACCTCATCGGGGTCGGCATCGATACTGGGCAGCCCACCCGTGATCGCACTCGCGACGACAGCCTCTGGCGCGACCGAGAGGTAGTGCAGGGTCAAGAAGCCGCCGTAGCTCTGCCCCATGGTCCACCATGGTTTGCCACCGAAGTGTTGCTTGCGCAGCGCCTCGAAGTCTTGAATGATCGAGTCAGCCCGCATGAGCGAAAGACGCTTTGCTGCGGCCTCAGCGTCAAGCTTCGCATATTCGCTGCCTAAGGCAGGGGTCGAGCGCCCCGTGCCGCGCTGGTCTGGCAGCACAACACGAAATCGTTTGAGCGCGGCCGTGAGAAACGGATCACGGGCGAGTGGCCGAGCACCCTTGCCACCGGGCCCACCCTGAAGGTAGACAATCGTCGGAACGTCATCGAGTCCCGCCTGCAGCCTCGCGGGGTCGGCGAACTCGCGAGCAAAAATGCGAATCTGCTCACCGTCGGGCTCACTCCAATCGAGCGGAACCTCAGTCCAGATATCGCGAGCGAGCATGTCACGCCCTACCCTGTACCAGTTCGTCATGTGCGCCTCTTTCTCGCGCTCGCGCGCGCTCTACTCACATGGTGGGCACGTGGCTAGCGCTTGGTGCCCTTCAACATTTGCTGAATGTCATCAAGATCAGACTGCTTCGGCGCCTGGGCCGCCTGGCCACCGCCGAAGCTTGATCCGCTCGAGCTCACTGCACCAGTCTGCTTCTGGGTCGCCTCTTGAGCCCGCTTTGCCGGGTTACCCGAGCGCGATGCGCCCTTCTTCTTGCCCTTTTGCTGCTTCTTGCGGCCACCCATGCCCCCCATGCCGGGAACGGGCCCCATGCCTGGAATCTGTGGAACGCCGCCCTTAGCGACCGTCTTCATCATCTTCGCGGCCTGCTCGAAGCGCTGCACGAGCTGGTTCACCTCGGTCACGGTACGGCCCGATCCCTTGGCGATGCGCAGGCGGCGTGAGCCGTTGAGCAGCTTCGGGTTGTCGCGCTCGGCCTTGGTCATCGACTGGATGATGGCCTCGGTGTGCACGATTTCGCGCTCGTCGAAGTTGTCGAGCTGGTCTTTCATCTTGCCCATGCCGGGCAGCATGCCGACCATCTTCTTGAGGGAGCCGGCACCACGAAGCTGCTGCAGCTGCCCCAGGAAGTCGTCGAGTGTGAACTGATCCTTCTGGATCTTCTCGGCCATCTTGCGTGCTTCGTCTTCGTCGAAGGCATGCTGGGCCTGCTCGATGAGCGTGAGAATATCGCCGAGGTCGAGAATACGGCTCGCCATACGGTCTGGGTGAAACTGTTCGAAGTCGTCGAGGCCCTCGCCCGTTGAGGCGAAGAGGATCGGGCGACCGGTCATCTGCCTGATCGACAGCGCCGCACCACCGCGGGCATCACCGTCGAGCTTCGTGAGCACAACGCCAGTGAAGTCAACGCCCTCCTGGAAGGCGTTGGCCGTGGTCACGGCGTCTTGACCGATCATCGCGTCGATGACGAAGAGCACCTCGTCGGGGTTCGTCGCGCGGCGAATATCGCCGGCCTGCTGCATGAGCACCTCGTCGACGCCGAGGCGGCCGGCGGTATCGATGATCACGAAGTCGTGCTGCTTACGTTTGGCTTCTTCAACGCCCTCTTTGGCGACCTTGACGGGGTTGCCAACAATCTCGTCGGTCTCTACCCCGGTGTTGCCCGGGTGCGGCGCGTACACGGCAGCGCCTGCCTGTTCACCAACAACCTTGAGCTGGGTCACGGCGTTCGGGCGCTGCAGGTCACAGGCGACGAGCAGCGGCTGGTGTCCCTGCCCCTTAAGCCACTTGGCGAGCTTGCCCGCGAGCGTCGTCTTACCGGCACCCTGCAGGCCCGCAAGCATGATGATGGTTGGTGGGTTCTTCGCGAACTGCAGCCTGCGCTGCTCGCCACCGAGAATCTCGATGAGCTCTTCGTTCACGATCTGAACAACCTGCTGGGCGGGGTTCAGCGCACGGTTGACCTCGTCACTGAGCGCACGTTCGCGTACCTTCTGGGTGAAGCTCTTCACCACGTCGAGCGCGACGTCAGCCTCGAGCAGCGCGCGTCGAATCTCGCGAACGGTACCGTCAACGTCACTCGCCGAGAGCTTTCCCTTCGTGCGAAGGTTTTTAAACGTATCGGTCAGCCGCTGTGACAGGTTTCCAAAAGTAGCCATGATGGTCTCGATTCTACCCGAGGTCGGGCGCTTCGGTTGCCGCAAACGCAAACAGCCCCGGCGAGCAGTGTGCGCCGGGGCTGTTTCGTTACGGTGAGTGACTACTCGTAGGTGTAGAACCCGCGACCGGAACCCTTACCAAGGTAGCCCTTGTCGATGTAATCGCGCTTGATCATCTCAGCGAATTCGCGCATGACGGGGTTGTCGCTGTCTTTGTTCAGCATGTAGGGAGTCATCATGCCGACGACGTCATAAATCTCGAAGGGGCCGAGGGGTGACTTCGTTGCGATCTTCCACGTATTGTCGATGTCTTCGGGGGTTGCAACACCACGCACGAGCAGCTGGCCGGCAGCGCTCAAGAACGGAACGAGGAGCGAGTTGAGCACGTAGCCCGGCTGTTCCTTATGAATGCGGATCGGCACCATGCCGATCTCTTCAGCGAATACCGCGACGGCTTCGAATGCCTTGGGGTCGGTATCGGCGTGGCCCATGACCTCGCCCGTGTTGTTGATCCATACCTCGTTGGCGAAGTGCAGCGCAAGAAACTGTGCGGGGCGACCGGTGAACTTGGCGATGTCACTCGGCAAGAGAGTCGAAGAGTTGGTGCAGAAAATGGTCTTTTCGGGAGCGAGTTCGCCGACCTTCTCCCACGTCTGCTGCTTGATGTCGAGGCGCTCGGGAACGGCCTCAATTACGATGTCTGCGTCTTTGAGCGCGTCGCCCAGGTCTGATGAAGCGCGAATGCGAGCGACGGCAGCGTCGAGCTTTTCAGTGGTGGCGTCGGGAAGATCGCGGAGGTAGAGCGGCTTCAGGTATTCCCAACGCTCGGGCAGCTTCGCGAGAATCTCGTCAGAGATGTCGTAGGCCACGACGTCTTTGCCTGAATAGGCCGCCTGAAAGATAATCTGCGAGCCAAGCACGCCGGTACCAAGCACTGTGAGGTGTTGCATAGTAGGGATCCCCTTTCGAAGGTGTGCACCCTTGAATTCCGGGCGCCTTTCGCGGGACTCCGTTGTGACGGGCCTTTCCCGCTTCACCTCTTAGGTTTACTCTCTTTTAGCCAGAAAGTCACGCGGGTTCGCCAAAAGCTAAGCTTATTAGCCAAAGCCCCCATTTCGACCCCGACTGGCCACCGAAGCGTGGGAGGTTTCGGCAAAACCAGCTCCAGCAGGGGCCTCGCGAGCAACGGCCGGGCGTGTCGCTAGCCGACGAGCTGCGCCGCGAAGACGTGCGGAGTGAAGCCGGTCAGGTCACCCATGCCCTCTCCCTGACCCACCAGCTTGATGGGCAGGCCCGTCTCCTGCTGCACGGCCAGTACGAAGCCACCGCGGGCGCTGCCGTCAAGCTTCGTCAATACCAGACCAGTCACGCCAGCGACCTCGAGAAACGCCTCGGCCTGAGCGAGACCGTTTTGACCGGTGGTCGCGTCGAGCACGAGGAGCACCTCGGCGATGTCTGCCTGCTTCTCGATGACCCGGCGAATCTTGCCGAGCTCATCCATAAGCCCTGATTTCGTCTGCAGACGACCTGCCGTGTCGATGATCGCAACATCGTAGTTGCCCTCGATGGCTCGCTGCACCGTCTGGAACGCGACCGATGCGGGGTCTTGCCCCTGCTGCTCAGGCTTCACGATGTCGGCGCCAGAGCGCTCGGCCCAGGTGCCCAGTTGCTCAACAGCCGCAGCACGGAACGTGTCGGCAGCTCCCAAGATCACACGCTTATCGAACGAGCGCAGGTAGTTCGCGACCTTGCCGATGGTCGTCGTCTTGCCCACTCCGTTGACGCCCACCACGAGAATAACCGCGGGGCGATTCTTGAGCGAGAGCGTCGGGTCAAACTTTGCGAGGCGCTCTTCGATCGCGTCACGCATCACGCTGCGGAGTTCTCGTGCGTCGTCGATGTGCAGACGTTTGGCGTCAGCACGCAGGTCGTCAATAATGCCCTCAGCGATTTCGGGGCCAAAGTCGGCGGTAATAAGCGCCGTCTCAATGTCGTCCCAGGTTTCATCGGTGATGGGCTGCGGAACATCTTTGGGCGTCCCACCACCGAACAGGTTACGAAAGGCACTGCCGAACGACCACGACTTCTCTTGACTCATGCCCTCATTGTAGCGAAGAAGGCCCCCACTCCTGGCTACCCGTGGCGGTCAGCATACCCAGTCAGCGCGCGGCGTACAGTAGGGGCATGACCACTCGACGTGAAGCGCTGCTTAATCTCGCAGAACCGCTCCTTGAAGAGCTCGGGCCAGACGCCTTCGGGCTCGGGGTGCTCGCGAGGGCAGCAAACATCAAGACCCCCAGCCTGTACAAACACTTTTCGAGCGCTGCCGACCTCGAGCACGCACTCATCTCACGCGGCTTCAGGTACCTCGCAGAGGCGTTTACCGAAGCAGCACTCGAGGGCGAGACGCCCCTCGCGAGGTTTGCCAGGCTCTACCGGCAATGGGCACACGAACGCCCCGCGCTCTACCAGCTCATGATGTCGCGCCCGCTCGACCACGACCTTCTCGAAGACGGAGTTGAAGAGCAGGCGATGTCGGCGATTCTTGCCTACTTCGGAGAAAGCACGTCAGAGCACCCGAAAGCGCGCGTCGCTTGGGCGGCAGCGCACGGCCTCGTGGCCCTGGAACTCACGGGCAGGTTTGCCCACGACGCTGACCTTGATGAGACGTGGGTTGCCCTCACCGAGATGCTCGAGAACACCTCGAACCGTGGCTCATAGCCCCGCTTCGGCGCCGGTCTCTTCTTTGCCGACCCGCTGACCAATCACGGCCGAAACTCCGTCCTGGCGCATCGAGACGCCATAGAGCGCATCGGCAATTTCCATCGTGCGCTTCTGGTGTGTGATGACAATGAGTTGCGAGTGCTCACGCAGGGTCTCAAAGGCCTGCAGCAGGCGCCCGAGGTTGGCGTCGTCCAGTGCCGCCTCGACCTCGTCCATGATGTAGAAGGGGCTGGGTCGCGCGTGAAAAATGGCAATGAGCCAGGCCACCGCCGCGAGCGACCGCTCGCCTCCCGAGAGCAGCGAGAGCCTCTCGATGTTCTTGCCCGCGGGACGAACGGCGACGTCGATGCCGGTCTCGAGCATGTTCTCGGGGTCGGTGAGAGAGATGTCGCCCGATCCGCCGGGAAAGAGAATCGGGAAAATCTCGCCGAACGCGTTCTTCGTATCGTTAAAGGCCTCGACAAAAATGCCCTCCATTTTCGAGTCGAGCTCTTCAATGATCGACACGAGGTCGGCGCGAGTTTTTTGCAGGTCTGTGAGTTGCTCGCTCAAGAAGCTGTGCCGCTGCTCGAGCGCCGCAAACTCCTCAAGCGCGAGGGGGTTAATGCGCCCAAGCTCGGCGAGTGCCCGCTCGGCCTTGCGCAACCTGGCCTCTTGCTCGGCAACGTCGAAGGCGATGGTCTGCGGCTCGGCATCGTCTGTGGTCGCGACGGGAATCGGCACGTCGGGGCCATACTCGGCAATGAGCACCTCTTCGACGAGGCCCAGCTCTTGCCCGGCCCGCTCAAGCAGGCTCGAGAGGTGCAGTTTGCGCTCGTAAAGCCTCAGCTCAGAGGAGTGCGCGCTTTCGGTGAGCTTCTGCAGCCTCGCACGCAGCCCCGCCTCTTCAGAGCGGAGCAGGGTGAGCTCCTGGCTCTGCTTCGCACGCAGCGCCTCGGCCTCTTGCTGCTTCACGCGGGCCTCGGCGAGCGAGCGGTCGCACGCTGCGGTGATCGCTGGTAGCAGCGCCGAAACGCGCTCGGCCTCGGCAACCTGCCTCGCACGAAGCACGGCTCGCCTCGCGGCCTCCTCGGCCGCTCGCTGCTCGCGCTCGTGCTGGGCGATGAGCGCGTCGCGGCTCGTGGCCTGCGCGCGGGCCCGCTCTCTCGCAGTCTCAAGCGTGAGCCTCAGCTCGACCTCTTCGTCGCGCTTCTTCTCGACAAACGCCGCGGCCTCGTCTCGCGAGCTCGCGTCGAGAATGGGCCGGGGCTTCGTGCTCGCCTTTTCGTAGAGCCGCTCGGCTTCTACCACCCGAGCCTCGGCCTCGCGGATCGCGGTCGTCGTCGCCTCGCGCCCCTCGGCAACGCGAGCGAGCTCTGACGCGGCCGCCTCGTGTTGCGCAACGAGCTGACGCTCTTTGGCTCTGGCCTCGGCGAGGGTCGCGTCGGCGGTTCGCAAAGTCTGGAAGAGCGTGTCGACCCGCTCCTGAGAGGTCTTCGCCTGCCGCACACGCTCTTCGAGGGTGACCCGCGCCTTCTCGAGCGTCGCCTCGTGCGCTTCGAGCTGCTCGGTCGCCCGGTCACGCTCGGCGATGAGCTCGAGACGCGAGGGTGATTCGCCGGCACCGCCAGACATGGTGTGTGGAGTCAGCACGTCGCCCTCGGGCGTGACCAGGGTGTACGATCCGCCGCCAAGGGCGTCTTGAAGCTTCGCCTCGCTGGCAATAGCCGCAGCGAGATCGCTCGCGATATAGCTCGCGCCGAGTACCCCGAGCACGCCGTCGGGTGCAGTGACGACGTCGGCCACGCGCACGAGCCCATCGATCGCGGGCCCAGGCTCGACGGCGGCGCTCGCGATGACGACGCCGAGCCTGCCGAGCGCGCCGTCGCGAGCCTGCTCAATGATGTGTTGGGCCCCCTCAGAGTCGGCGACCAGGACCGCGTCGCTAAAGACGCCGAGCGCAGCGTTCACCGCGGCCTCGTGCCCTGCCTCTACCTGCACGTGATCAGAGACGCGACCGAGGCTCGATGCTTCGAGCGCCCCGCTCGCGTCACGCACCTCGGTTGCGCTCAGCAGTGCCGAGATTTTCGCGCTCAGGGCGGAGTGCTCGCGCTGGAGTTCGTGCACGGCATCGCGCGCCTGATCGCGCGCCTGCTCAAAGCTCGCGTGCCGCTCGCGTTCGGCGGCATAGGAGCGCTCAAGCTCTTCGGTTTCGGGCAGCGCTTCGGCCTCGCTCGCCTCGGTGAACTCGGCGAGGGCGGCCTGCGCGGCGGTGAGCCGTTCTTCGGCCTGCGCGTGCGCTTCTCCCCGACGCCCCGCCTCGCGCATGAGCGTCTCGAGCGACTGTTTGGCCGTCTCAACACGACCGCGCAGCCCCGCGAGTTCAAGATCGTGCTGCGACACGAGCGCGCTCTGCTGAGCAATGTGCTCGTCGATAGCGTCGAGCTCTTGCGCCGCGATACGTGTGGCCTGCTGCGCCTCGGTTGAGGCCGCCTCAGCATCGGGAATGAGTGCCGCTAAGCGCTCTGCCTCTGCATTGGCCTCTTCGATCGCCTGCTGCGAGACGCCCTGCAGTTGCTCGCCGGTATCGGCCTGCGTTGCGAGAAAGGTGAGGCGCTGCTGCACCTGGCTGTAGAGCCCCTGGAGCCGATGTTGCACGCGCTCAAGGTCGAGTGTCACGCGACGCGCGGTGTCGACATCATCGCCGTGCTGCTCTTGCTCGATGCGTTTCACCCGGAGCGTCTTCTGTTCGAGTTGCTCTTGCAAAACAATGCGCTCTGAATGCCTCGCGGCGTCATCCTTAGTCAGTTCGCTGAGTTCTTCGCGCAGGTGAAAGACCTCGTTGGCGAGCAAACGCGACTTCGCGTCGCGTGCCTCGGCAGCGATGTGCTGGGCCTGGCGGGCGACCTCTGCCTGACGGCCGAGGGGCTTCAACTGACGGCGGATCTCGCCAGCGAGGTCGTTGAGCCGAGTCAGGTTCGTCTCCATCGCCTCGAGCTTGCGCAGCGTGCGCTCCTTGCGGCGGCGGTGCTTCAAGATGCCGGCGGCTTCTTCGATGAAACCGCGCCGGTCTTCGGGTGTGGCACGCAGCACGGCGTCGAGCTGCCCCTGCCCCACGATGACGTGCATTTCGCGCCCCAGCCCGGAGTCGCTCAGGAGTTCTTGCACGTCGAGCAGGCGGCACCCCTCGCCGTTAATCGCATATTCACTCGCGCCATTGCGAAAGAGAATGCGGCTAATCGTCACCTCGGCGTACTCGATGGGCAGCGCCCCGTCGCTGTTGTCGATCGTGAGTTTCACCTCGGCTCGGCCGAGCGGCCCACGAGTCGAGGTGCCCGCAAAGATCACGTCTTCCATCTTGCCGCCGCGCAGCGTCTTCGCACCCTGCTCGCCCATGACCCAGGCGAGGGCGTCAACGACGTTTGATTTGCCGCTGCCGTTCGGGCCGACGATCGCGGTCACCCCCGGCTCGAACTCGAAGGTCGTGGGCTGCGCGAACGACTTGAAGCCCTTCAGGGTGAGCGACTTGAGGTACACGCACCCTCCTTCTTACTCGGCATACCGCCTGCGGTCGCAGCGGCCTTCATGCGGTTGATCTGGGTACAGCGTATCGCGAGCTGACCCCTTTACGGCCGATTTCGGCGCTGGCGTGGCCTCCTTCACAGAGTAGGGTTGGCCCCATGGCCATACTCATCGACGCACCGCTCTGGCCCGCCCACGGCATGCTGTGGAGCCACCTGGTCTCTGATTCGAGCTACGCCGAACTGCACGAGTTTGCTCGCGCTTCGGGGCTCGCGAGACGCAGCTTCGACCTCGATCATTACGACGTTCCCGAGACGCGCTACGCCTCACTCATTGCCGCGGGCGCTATTGCCGTCGACCCTCGCGAACTCGTGCACCGGCTGCGCGGCTCGGGCCTTCGAGTCAAGTCACGCGACCGCGAGGCGCTGCGGCCGGCCCGAAGACTCGCTTACCTCGCCGAGGAGTGGCGTGGGCTGCCCACCCTGCTCGCGGCCGAGGGATCAGCGCCGCAGATCGAGGGCTGGCTCTCGCTCGGCGACGAACTCATCGATCGCTGGGCCGAGCCTCACCGCGCCTACCACACGCTCACGCACCTCGAAGACGTGCTGCTCGCGCTCGACCAGCTCTCAATTCGTGGCGAAGCAATCGCGGTCGAAACGCTGCTCGCGGCCTGGTTTCACGATGCCGTATACACGGGCCGCGGCAACCGTGATGAACGGGACTCAGCGGGCCTCGCGGTCGCTCGTCTCGACTCGGCTGGCCTTGATCCGCAGCTTTCGAAGCTCGTCGGCGAGCTCGTGATCGAGACGATACCGGGCGGCGCAGGCGCTGCCGGGAACGAGGGTGCCCGGCACCTGCTCGATGCCGACCTCGCGATCTTCGCGGCTCCCACCTCTCGCTACACCGAGTATCGCGAGGCCGTGCGCAGCGAGTACGCGCACGTACCCGAAGACCAATTTCGGGAGGGGCGCTCGCGCATTCTTGACGCCTATCTTGAGCGTGAGCGCATCTACGCGACAGTTCCGGCGCATGAGTTGTGGGAGGGGCGCGCCAGGGCGAACCTCGCGGCCGAGGTGAAAGCGCTCAGGGCAGATTAGCCCGAGCAACCAGAGTTGACAAAACCCGGCCAAGCAACGTAGGTTGACAACATGCACGCAACCCACATTGCCGAAGCCGCGGCAGACACGACGCACCCACGTGATGGCCTCAGGGCCGTCGCTGCCCTGCGTAGCCTCACCGACCGCCTCGAACTCGCGCAAGTCGAGGCAGCCCTGCGCGACGGCATGGGCTGGCCCGACATCGCAGAGGCGCTCGGCGTGACCCGCCAGGCGGCACACAAGAAGTACGCGAAGAAGGTTGACCAGAGCATTCCGATGCCGCGGAGAAACGCGTGAGCCGCCTCACACGAATGCTCGCCGCATCGCAGGCCCTCTCGATCACCGCGATGGAAGAAGCTTCGCGGGTCGGGCTTCGCACCGCGACGATAGAGCACCTACTCCTCGCACTTACGGTCGACGAAGGCATCGCTGGCCAGGCGCTCCGCGCAAACGGCGTCACCCTCGAGGCCGCGCGTGACGCGGTCGCCCAAGAACAGGCAGCTCAGCTCGCCTCGATCGGCGTTACAGCGAGCGAGACTCCCGGCCCCATCGTTTTCCACTCAACCGGCGGGTACGAGTGGAACGACCAAGCACTGGCGGCACTGCAGGGCGCCGACGCCAAGCACCCAGCGGGTTACCCCGGCGCCGTGCTCGCAACGCTCTGCGCAGAGCATAACCATTCGGCGAGCGCGATCATGCGGCGCTGCGATGCTTCACCCGAGGCGGTACTTGAAACCCTCGAACACGCGGCGAGCAGCCTCGGCCCAGCAACCGGCACCACGATCGAGGCCCGCAAACTGCGTGGTCGAGCAACCGCCTTCATCCCCGCTCCACCGAGTGAGGTCTGGGCACTCCTCGAGGCGCCCGAGAATCTGCCGCGGTGGCAGGAGCTCGTCGCAAGCATCACGCCCGTCACGAGGCATGGCCCTTCACAGCCCCAGCAGTGGATCACAACGCAACTCACCACCCTGCCAAGCGGCAAACCAATACGTCAGAAAGCCGGCTTCGAGAAGCAACTGGCGACCCGGGTGCTGCATGAGCCTGAGCACACACTCGCTTGGCGCTTCGAGTTTCCCGACAAGCCAAAGAGTAACGCCCGGCTCATCAGCTTCTCGCTCGAACCCGCAGCTTCGGGAACGCAGCTCACGATCACTCACGCGTGGGAACGACCCGCCGGGCGCAAACCCGCACCGCTCGTGGGCTTCATCATGAGCCCGCTCTATCGCTTTGCCCTGTGGATGCAACTGGGCGTTCTCGCACGAGCCGTGAGCAGAGCATTTCGGTCGGCAGAGCACTGACCTCACCGAGAACCGGGCCTGACGCCCCAGGGCGAGTCACCTGCGCGAGACCACCCCAAAGAGCAGCCGCTCAAACGATTCAGAAAGCGGGGTCTGGGTTTCAGGAAGCCCCTCGGTTTCGCCCGCAATGGCTCCGAGAAACGTGTGCAGCGATTCGGCCACCGTGGTCGTTGCCTCAAAGTCGGGAGCCTCGCCGTGCACGACCGAGCCGTCTGCGGCGAGCGCCAGGTACTCGTAGCCACCTCGAACCGAGAGCAAAATCGGAAGGTAACCACGCCAGAAGGCAGTGACGCCCTTCCGCTCAGCTTCAGACACGGCTTCCCTGATGCTCAGCCGCTCGAAGGCGTCCCAGCTAAAGGTGTCGTCGGTTTCTGGCCCGTAGTCGTCTCGTGCCAAAAACCAGACCGTCTCGTCGGGAGACGCGAGGTACGAGAAGGTAGAGACCCAAGTGATGAGCTCGTCTGAGGCGTGTTCGAGCACCTCTGGCAGCGGTGTCTCTGAGACGCTCACAGGCTCACACTGCCAGCCCCGCTCTCGCAGGTGCGCGATAGCGGCCTCGGCCAACTCCCTCGTGTACATGTCTCCAGTCTCACGGTTTTTGAACGGTTTGCATAGCCCCAGAGCGCATGGCGGTGGCATGCTCAAGCGTTTGCACACAGTAAGAGGGCCTGGCTTCGTGAAAAGCCAGGCCCTCTTTTAGGTCAGTCAGCGGTGTTTAGCCGAACTGGTTCATCGTGTTATCTTTACCGCCGGCCTTGAGCGCCGCGTCACCCGCGAAGTACTCCTTGTGACGGTCACCGATATCGCTACCGGCCATGTTCTGGTGCTTGACCGTCGCGATACCCTGGCGAATCTCTTCACGCTGCACGTCACGAACGTAGGTGAGCATACCCTCGTCACCGAAGTAGCCCTTCGCGAGGTTGTCGGTCGAGAGCGCTGCCGTGTGGTAGGTCGGCAGGGTGATGAGGTGGTGGAAGATGCCAGCGCGAGCCGAGCCGTCTTGCTGGAAGGTACGAATCTTCTCGTCGGCAAGACGAGCGAGGTCGGTCTCGTCGTACTCGACACTCATGAGGCGGTCGCGATCGTAGGCCGAAACGTCCTGGCCGCCTTCGAGCATGGCGTCGTATGCCTGCTGGCGGAAGTTCAGGGTCCAGTTAAACGACGGGCTGTTGTTGTAGACCAGCTTTGCGTTTGGCACGGTTTCGCGAATACGGTCAACCATGCCAGCGATCTGCTCAACGTGCGGTTTCTCGGTCTCGATCCACAGCAAGTCGGCACCGTGCTTGAGCGAGGTGATGCAGTCAAGCACGACGCGGTCTTCGCCCGTTCCAGCACGGAACTGGTACAGGTTCGAAGCGAGGCGCTTCGGGCGCAGCAGCTTGCCGTCACGCTTGATCACGACGTCGCCGTTGCCGAGCTGAGACTCTGAGATCTCTTCGACATCGAGGTACGAGTTGTACTGGTCACCGAGGTCACCGGGCTCGTTTGATACGGCGAGCTTCTGCGTGAGCCCCGCGCCGAGCGAGTCGGTGCGGGCCACGATGATCCCGTTTTCAATGCCGAGCTCAAGAAACGCGTAGCGTACGGCATTGAGCTTTGCAATGAAGTCTTCGTGAGGAACCGTGACCTTGCCGTCTTGGTGGCCACACTGCTTCTCGTCTGAAACCTGGTTTTCGATCTGGATCGCGCAGGCCCCCGCCTCGATCATCTTCTTCGCGAGCAGGTACGTCGCCTCAGGGTTGCCGAAGCCCGCGTCAATGTCGGCGATGATCGGCACAACGTGCGTTTCGAAGTTGTCGATTTGCGACTGCACAAACTCAGCGGTCGTCTCATCGCCAGCGAGGCGAGCCGAGTCGAGCTGTTCAAAGAGCAGGTCGAGCTCACGGGCGTCAGCCTGGCGCAGGAAGGTGTACAGCTCTTCAATAAGCGAGGGAACGGCGTTCTTCTCGTGCATCGACTGGTCGGGCAACGGACCGAACTCTGAGCGCATTGCGGCGACCATCCACCCCGAGAGGTACAGGTAACGCTTGTTCGTCGTTTTCAAGTGCTTCTTAATCGAGATGAGCTTCTGCTGACCAATGAAACCGTGCCACACGCCGAGCGACTGCGTGTATACCGATGAGTCTGCATCGTACTCAGCCATGTCGCGGCGCATGATGTCGGCCGTGTACTGGGCGATTTCAAGACCGGTCTTGAAACGGTTCTGCGCACGCATTCGAGCAACGTACTCGGGGTTAATCTCTGCCCAAGCAGAACCCTGCTCAGATTTCAGAGCCTCTACGGCTTCGATGTCGTTCTGGAATGCAGTCATGGTGACTCCTTTGTAGTGATGACCTGATCACGACCTCGGTGATCTAACGGGGTACTTCTCACTCTGCACCCCACAAACAGCCCCGAGAGCACAATTTGGGGGTGAAGAAACGCAGAATTTCTATGATCTAGAAAAATCTCGGGGTTCTGGCGCATTTCACCCGCCGCGCCAACGCCCCCGGGCTCAAGCTCCACTACACCGACTCTTCGATACACTTCTGGGCATGACCCCACCGGTGATGACCTCAACCATCGCACCCAGTCACACGAACGCCTTCGACACACGACTCGCGGTAACGCATGAACAGTTCATCGCACACCGTCCCGCGCACGCAGACGAAGACGTGCACATGCACCAAGCGGTCACCGACTATGCGCTCAAAACGTTCTCAGAGCCCGGCGATCTCGTCTTCGATCCCTTCGCTGGTTTCGGCACGACACTCACCAGGTCGCTCGAGCTCGGCCGCACGGCGCTCGGTATTGAGCTGCTACCGGAGCGTGTCGAGGCGCTCGCGAACCTCGGGCCAGATGCGAGGGCTATCGAGGGCGATGCACGCGAGCTCCTTCGCCTCGTTCCCCGGGATCTCGTCGGTGGGCGGATCGCTCTCGTGCTCACTTCACCGCCCTACATGGCGGCCCATGGCGCAGAGCCCGATCCGCTCACCGCGTATGAAGCAGACGGGGGCGACTACGCGCGCTACCTCACAGAACTCGAGCTCGTGGCCGCTCAGTGTGCACGCGTCGTCGCGCCGGGCGGGTACGTCGTGTGGAACGTTGCCGATCTCAAGAGCGGCGACAAACTCACCCCACTCATTGATGACTGCTCAGCGCTGCTCTCGCAGCATTTGAGCCCCGTCACCAGGACCGAGATTGCGTGGGATCGCTACCCCCATGACCTCGTTCGTGACGCCCTGCTCGTCTTTCGCAGGGAACACCAGTAACAAATCATCTCAGGTCGCGTCCCAGAGCCTGCGATAGAAATCGATGCGAGTCCAGTCTGGCTGGGCCCCGTAGGCCCGCCAGAAGATACTCTCATCGTAATCGCGGTAGTTCCAGGCAAGTGACATGGTCAGGACCGCAAGATCTGCCCAGCGGTCGGCCGCACCAACGCGACCGAGATCGACGTGAGCGAGAAAGTTGCCCGCATCATCGATGAGGGTGTTCGGAGCACAAGCGTCACCGTGACACATGACAAGCCGGTCGATATCGGGCACCGGCCCAACCGTTGCCGGGTCTACCCCGGCAACACGAGGGGCGGCACCGGGGTATCTGGCTCGGGCTCTCCCGCAAGGTTCGAGGGAACGGGCAGGTCGTTCACTGCGCGATCCACCCCGACCACGACGCTGGGTACACGACAGCGCGCAGGCCTGCCGCTTCGAGCGCCAGGGCCGCACCCGCAGCGGTCACACCGCTGCCGCAGTACAGGGCAACCTCCCGGTCAAGGTGAACGCCAAGACGATCAAGCTCGTCACGAACCAGCGCGGGTTCGGCGATGCCACCGTCTCGGGTCAGGCGTGACATGGGAAGATTCACGGCACCATCAATGTGGCCAGCAACGGGGTCGACCGGCTCTGATTCACCCGAGAAACGCTCTGGAGCACGCACGTCAACGAGCAGGCCGCTCGCAGCATAGCCTGGCACCGCATCACGATCGATCGCCGGGGCCGCCTCAGGAGTCGGCACGAGGGTGACCGTACCACTACGCGGGCGCACCTCGCCTTCTTCGAGCCGGCCGCCAGCCGTAATCCAGGCCTGCAGACCGCCATCGAGCACACGAACCGTGTGCACGCCGTTCCTGCGCAAAAGCCACCAGGCACGTGCGGCAGCTGGCCCCGAAACGTCGTCGTAGACGACGACCTCATCGCCATCGTTCAAGCCCCAGGAGCGAGCAGCCGCTTGCAACGCCTCGGTCGTTGGAAGCGGGTGGCGTCCTTCTGTCGCCTCGCCTGCAAGGTTTGAGAGTTCGTCATCAAGCGACACGTATACAGCGCCCGGCAAGTGCCCCTCGCGATAGGCCTCGCTCCCGTCTGGCTGCTGCAACGACCAGCGCACATCGAGCAACATGGGCGGCTTCGGCCCACGCAACGCCTCGCTCAGCTCGTCGACAGATATCAGGGGTGAAGGTGCCACGGTGCTCTCCTGTTGCTCGGGTACCCCATCATGCTACGCGCTGAACCATGACCCGGTCATGAATCTTTCGGGGCTTCCAGCCGCTCAAGAACACGAAAGTTATGTGCCCATAGGGTGCTCCACACCGGGAAGAACACACAAAGAACCAGGTGAAAGAGCCACCACCACACGGTGTCTGCTTTCGTAACGAGGGCGGCACCAGCCGTGTAGGTCACGATTGACAGCCCACACAGTGCCAAGAGCCAACGCGGCACCAGCGGTGAGCGATGCCGGTACGAAATAAGTCGACCCCGCTGCAGTGTGAGAAAATGCAGCCCTGCGAAGATAAACGACACGGCTCCAACACCGAAGAGCGCCCAACCAACCCACGTTTGCATACCTTTCACGGTATTCCAGTCGCGACAAGGTGTCTACCCTGTGGGTACCACGAAGTGAGTCAGCCGCTATTTCGGCAATCGCGCTCCAACGAAAACGCCAACGAGCCCGAGCAACGCCAAAAAGAGCAGCGCCCATACCGTGTGCACGGCGGCGAGCGCCGAGCTCACCCCACCGACGGCGAGCAAGATGACGCCCATGGCAGAGTTCGATACCGCAACGTAGGCGGTGCGCTTGTCGCCCTCGGCCATGTCGACCACGTAGGTTTTCCTGGCAACCCGCACCCCGGTGTGCATGAGCGTGATCATGAAGTACACCGCGATGAAGAGCAGGTTGCCAAAGAAACCGTCGGCGTGAAAGCCCGGCAGCGAGACTACGATCACCGTCACGATGATAATGCCAGAGGCGATTCCTGCGCCCACACTCATAAGACGACCACTCGACCGGTCAGCGAGCTTGCCAAACACCCTGCCTCCGAGCAACGCTGCAACGCCAGAGGCGATGATGAAGCCGCCGAGGCCGGCAAGGCTGGCTGATCCGCTCTGAATCGACAGCGAAACCACGAATGGTGGGCTGAGCGCCGAGACGAGCAGCAGCCCGCGAACGGTCACAAAGTGGCGAAAGAGTTTGTCGCTCGAGAGCAGCGTGAGCATCTGTCGAAACCAGTGGTGGGCGTAGTCACTCTCGGGTTTTGCCTCGCGATGCTGGCCCGGTTCGCCCGCGGGTTCACGAATGCCTGCGTAGACGAGAGCGACCCCGAGCCAGAGCACGCTGCCGGCAGCGAGCAGCCACGCGATTTGGCCAGCCGCAAGCTCTTCGCCGCCAATAATGCGGATCGCGAGGCCGAGCGTGATGGCAACGAGCCCGGCCGCGGTCGTCGCGAGACCGTTGATCTGGCCGCGTTCACCCTTGGGAATGGTGCGCCCGAGCACGTCTTTTGAGGCGATCGATGCGAGGCACCGCCCAAACGAGAAGACGGCGAGGGCCACGATGATCGTTAAGCCAGCGGTGAGCCCCGAGCCGAGCGCGGCCGTGCCCGCCATGACTGCGACCGAGAGCGCCTGAATGAGGGCACCCACGACGAGAATCCATTTGCGGTAACGCACCCGCACGACGAGCGGGGTGAGCGCCGCCTGCGGCAGCATCGAGCCAGACTCACGTATGGGAACCAGTAGTCCCGTGAGCGCCGGCGGCACACCGAGAGCCGAAAAGAGCCACGGCAAAACGGTCGAGGCATTGACGGCCTGGTCGCCCGATGACTGGAGCGCGTTCGCGAGCACCTGCCTGAGCCCGTTTGGCGCGATGTGGCGTTGCACCTCGGGAGGGAGCAGTTGCTCTGTCTCGCGGTTTCGCTTCACCAGGGCCGAATAGAGCCTGTCGGCGCGAGGCCCCTCACCACTGTGTTCGTTCGTCACTCACGCTCCCGGGTTGTTTGCACCAGAACAGCGTATTGCACTAAAGACGACCGTTGCCTCGTTCAGACTCGCTTGCGAGAATGATGCCATGAAGTTTTTCGATGACCCGGTGCTCAACTCAATGGCCCAGAGGCGCTCCGTTTCAAAGGTTGGCCCCGAAGCGCCAACCGACGAAGAGCTCACGAGGCTGCTCGCGGCGGTCACCCCAGTCGCCGATCACAAGTCGCTGCGGCCCTGGCGACTCATCACCTTGCGAGGCGACGACCGGGTCAGGCTCGGCGAGGCCCTCGACGCTGCCGGTGGCGTAAACCGCGACCCGGGCGAAGTGAACACCAAGCCACTTCGCGCAGAGCTCCTTATCGCGCTCGTCATGAGCCCCAAAGAGCACCCGAAGGTTCCCGAGTGGGAGCAGCTCGCAACGGCCGCAGGAGCGGGCCACCTGCTCGAGCTCGCTCTCTGGCAGGCAGGCTGGGGTGTCATGTGGCGCACGGGTCTGCTCGCCAACGCACCAGAGGTACGCGCGGCTCACGGCCTCGACGACGGCGAGATGCTACTCGGTTGGCTGTACGTTGGCAGCATTGACGAGTCGTTTCGCAAGCGCATGAACGAGTCGAAGCGCCCAGGGCTCGATGCCGCACCATTTCTTGGTGGCATGCCGCGAGACGCGGCCGTTTAGCACTTTCCCATCTCGAACCGTACGATACCAAGCATGCAGCTGTTGTCGTATCTCAATGATCCGCGTCTCGAACAAGCAGCGCCGCTGCGCACCGGTTCTTATCGCAGCTCACCCAAGCGTGTGTTCATCATGGTCGCTCTCGGCTTAGCCATGACCGTGATGAGCGTCGGCGTGCTCTGGCTTGGCTTCGCGGTGGGCGTTGGCAGCATCACGGGCACCGTGTGCGCCACCGTAGGCGCGATTGGCGCGGTGTTCTTTGGCGTGGCCACGCTCATCTGGCCCGCTCAGGCACTCGTCGTTGAAAGCACCGAGGTGCGCTCGCGCATTCCCCTCCCAGGCGCAAAGCGAGTCAGCTTTTCTGAGGTACACGCCGTCATCGTGTTTCCTGTCGTGACCACGCAGGCTGGCAATATGCAGGCTGTCGTGCTGCTGGGGAGCAACGGCCGCCCCCTCTTTCGGCTGAGTGCCCCGCCATACCCTTCTGCCGTGCTCGCAGGCCTTCCCCCGCTCGTGCACCAAACGTCAGGTGCCCCGGTACTCGTGTGCCAGCAGCCGGTCACCGATGCAGCCCTCGCGAAACCCATCCATCTTCCCGGGCTGGTGGCATAAACCGCGCCCTGTCTCACCCCCGAGACTAGCCCCGCAGGTAGTCGCACGTATAACATAAAGTGTGGCGCGACATCATGGTCTGCGCATCAAGGGGCAATTCGGGGGAATACAGTGGTCTCACAAACATCGTTTCGTTTGGCAACCGCAAGGGTCGTAGCGAGCCTGCTCACTGGCTTGCTCGTGCTCACGGGCTTCGTTGCGGCAGGGCCAGGAGCCGCGCCAGCCGCTGCAGCAACCGGGTCGGTGAGCGACTTTGAACTGCGAGTTGTCGACGACGGCACGAGTGTCGCTCCGGGCGATGAAAAAACGAACGACGGCCTCGTGGGGCTCGGCAACCTCGTCAATTTCGGTTGGACGATGACACTGACCGGCTTGCAAGACGGAGTCATTACCCAGCTCCTTCCCGAAGGCTGGGCTTGGGATCGATCATCACTCGACCTCTCCGGGCTGCACAACCCCGGGGGCGAAAACGGGTACGTATCGACCTACTCACTTTCGCAGAGCAGCCGGCTACTCACCGTCAAGATCGCTTCAGACCGCGCCGACGCCGGGGTTCAGGTGGTCGACCTCACGAACATTAGCGGGGGCCCGAAACGCATCACCGATGCGGTTGGGGTCGAATACTTCCCCACCGTCTCGGTCAGTGACGGCAACTCAACCCGTGAAATCGGCACGACAGGAACACCGCAGACCGTCACGTCGGTCGGTGTGCACCAGGTTGACCTGCGCAACCGTTTGAATTCGAGCGGTGGCGGATCGCCCACAGCAGCAGGACAGGACGTTGATTTCGGGCAGCAGGCTGAGCCTGCGATTGCAAACAAATTTACGGTTTCGGTGCGCAACGAAGCCGTTACCGTTGCCGGCACGAGGCCGGTGGTGTGGAACAACGACTCCGTTCGCATCTCGGGCCAGTACTCCCTCACCGGTGACGGTATTGACCAGGCAACGCTTCCCCATGCGGTCGAGATCTCAGGTACCCCGACCTACGGCGTTACCGCCAGGCTCGAAAAGATCAACACCGCTGCTGGCACCTTCGAACTTGTGCTCGAAGGCGAGAAACTTAACGACGACCAGTTCTTTGCGGGCTCCGGCTCGGCCGAAATCTCAATCTACATACCCACGCGACTCGTGCCGTCAGCCTCAGAGAAACCAATCAATGTTTCGACGTCTGTCGCCCCGTCGTCTGAGCAGCCTTGGCTCACCGTCGATGGCCAGCCGCTCAGCGACACTGGTAAGTCAGAGACGACCGCAACGGGCTGGTATCGGCAGAAAGACAACGCGCCGCGCCCACCAACGCTCTTCGAACCAAAGGTTTCGGGGGCGGCAAAGCGGGTCGATCAAAACAACACCGTTCGATTCAACCGCATAGTGTTTCCCGGGTACGAGTTCATACACCGGGTCGATTTTCAGCCCTACGGTTTCAAAGAGCACAACGCTACGACCTCTGAGGTACCGCCCACCGAAGAGCTGAATTTCTTTGAGTTCTGGGATGCCGCTGAGTATTCACTCGTCGCCCCGGGAAAGCTGAAACCTGAGCTAGGCGAGGTGCTTCGACCAGGAGCCGACTATCGAGTGTTCGTGACCGACGAGGCAGGCCCGCAGTATGCTACCGCGCCTGACAGCGCAAACGCGCTCACGCTCAACTGGGTGCCTCTCGAGTCATACGATGGCGATCGATCGCAGATCAATGGCCTGCGTTACGAATTCGTTGAAGCGTACGTGCCTAACAACGGCGAACCAGTTGAAAAAATAGGCCAGGCAAAGATCTCGGCCGAAACGCAGCTGAAGGTAGCCCGCGACTACGTCAACGGCATGCCCGATACCGGTGTCATTGATACGCATGGGCTGGTGCGCGCGAAGACCCAGCACGAAGAACACCTCGAGTACACCGGCAACACGGCCGAATCGCTCACGGTTCGTGCGGGCACGGCATCGCCGGGCATTTCTGGCGTCGGGCTCGACAGCTCCCATAAGCCGGTGGGCAGCAAAGACCCCATTATCGCCGGCCAGGCAGTTCGCTACACCGCGCTGCCCAGCTTGGGAAAGGTCGAGGGCAGCCCAGAAGCCGACAGCGAGCTCGCAAAGCAGACCAAGATCACGGGGCTGCAACTCGAAATGCTCCTGCCTGAAAACCTCGTACTCTCAACCATTGACTTCTCACGCATCGACGCCCAGGCGTGGCGCTGGGAGTTCGGCGAGATCGATGACCAGGGTCGCATGCCCCTCACGTTCTTCTACAAACTGCCGCTTCACTCGCTACAAACCGTCGCTTCGCCGGTCGTCATCGACGTCAACACGTCTCAAATCGCGCCGCAGAGTGACGACGGGTACTTTTACCTCGAAGCCGCCGTGCGTGCCGACCAAATCTATAATGCCGACGGTTCTGTCGCCTGGATACCCACGGGCATCAAAGCCACGCAGGCCCCGGCAACGAAGGTCGAAATCGAAGCAGTCACCCCAGAGCTCGACCCCGGTGAAACAGTAGAGTACGAGATCGACTGGTTCAACTTTCTTGCCCAGGGTCAAGGCGAAAGCTCGTTTATAACGGTTCTGCCCCACAATGGCGATGAGCGCGGTACGAGCGTAACCGGCCCCATCACCCTCGCAGAGGCAGCGCTCACGGCAAACGACCGTGTTGGTGCAACGCTACAGCTCACGACTGACTCGGGTGTGCGCCAGGTGCCACGTCCCACGGCTCCCGCCGCCGAATACCGGTGGATCGACTACGAGCAGGCAACCCCTGAGCAGATCGCAGGGGCCACTGCTCTGCGCGTGGTCGTAGCAGACTTCGTCTCTGGAGCAGAGAGCATCGGCCGGCTTGCGTTCACGCTCAGCGCCCCGAAATCACGCAGTGGCGATGTCTTCGCTGGCACCGTGAGCGGAAGCCTCAAGGGCGCAAGCACGGTGCTTCCAGAAGCTAAGCCTGCCCTCGCTCGGGTCACCGCTGCCGAGGTGTCAGGCATCGTGTGGAACGATGCAAACGGTGACGGGCTGCGCGATGAGACAGAGCACACTCTGAGCGGAGTCACCGTCGTACTCACTCGAGGTGATCAAGTAATCGACCGCGTGAAAACTGATGCTCACGGAGAATACCGTTTTTCAGAGCTCACTTCTGGCGCCATTGTCGTGAGCGTCGACGCCGCGAGCCTGCCACCCACGACTGGTCAGTGGCAAAACACCGTATCACCGAGCAACGGCAGCGACGGCGTCTCTGGGCTCATCGAGCTTGGTCGCGGTGGTGTTGCTGATGCGCAAGACTTCGGATTCCAGAACCTTGAGCCGCGCGTTGAGCTCGCGAAGCAAGGCATCGCGCCGAAAGTGCCGCTACCAGGCCAGCCAATCCTGTGGCAGTTCACGGTACGCAACACCGGCAATACCCAGCTCAACAACATCAAGATCAGCGATGAACTCGCGGGGCTCAGCGAGATCCGCTTCGATTCTTGGCCCGATGAGCCGAGCCCCGGCGAGCTCGCGCCCGGCCAAGAAGTCACGGCAACAGCGACCTCTGCGCTCACGCAGGAACAGCTTGATCAGGGCGCGGCGACGAACTCGGCAACGGTTTCGGCAACCTCATCGGCAACGCCAAATCCGGTTACCGCAGAGGCGGCAGCGACCGTGCCGCTCGCGGGCATAGCAACGCTCGCCATTGAGAAGTCGGCCATGCTCGCTGAGGGCGTTGACCCTGAGCAGGCGGCAGCGGGCGACACCGTCAAGTACGCTTTTACGGTCACCAATACGGGCACCCTGACGCTGAGCGATGTCACCATTGACGACCCGCTTGCTGGCATGAGCGACATTGCCTTCGAGGCATGGCCCGATGCCACCGCTCCAGGCCGACTCGCCCCGGGCGATTCAGTCAGCGCAACCGCGAGCCTCGAGCTCACGCAAGCGCACATCGATGCGAGCGTCTTGAAAAATGAGGCGGTCGCTACCGGTCTCACCCCGAAAGGCAAGAGTATTCGCGATGATGACGACGCATTCGTTGTCTTCGACAATACCCCGGTCATCGACCTCGACAAGACCGTCACCGTGCGTGATGGAGGCGCGGTGGGTAGCCAGGCTGACTACCGCTTCGAGATGACGAACGTGGGCCGATCGACGCTCAGCGATGTTACGCTCGCCGACGCCCTACCGGGGCTCAGCGACCTTGACATCACGTGGCCCGGTGAAGAAGCGGTGCTCGCCCCTGGCGAGCAGGCGATCGCGACCGCGAGCATCACGATTACCCAAGAACACCTTGACGCAGGTGTTCTTGTGAACAGCGCGAGCGCAAGCGCAAAGCACCCCGCAACAGGCGAGACAACCGAAGACGACGATTCGGCCCAGGTCGTCTTCACACAGCTGCCAGACGTGCAGCTCGAGAAGCACGGCACGATGAACGTCGCCACTAACACCATCGAGTACTCGGTCACCGCGATGAACACCGGCAACGTGACGCTCGACAGAGTGACGATGACCGACGAGTTAGACGGTCTGCCGAGCCTCGACATTGCGTGGCCGGGCGAAGCAGGAACGCTCTCCCCCGGCCAGAAAGCGGTGGGCACAGCGACACTAGCGCTCTCGCAGCAGCACATCGACGACGGCACGGTCACGAACACCGCGACCGTGAGCGCTCAGCGGGTTGGCGCGTCAGCTGGCGAAGAACCCGTGACCGCAGATGCCAAGACGATCACCGTGGTGCCCGGCACCGCCGCGATCAGCCTGCGGGTTACTCCCGAAGTGCTCGATCGAAGCGTCACAGCCAATGCGGTTGCCGACGACACCGTGCTGTACACCTACACGGTGACCAACCAGGGTACGTTGACACTGCGCGATATCGCTCTGAACGATGAGCTTGAGGGTCTCGCAAACATGACGTTTGGCGAGTGGCCCGCAGCCGAGGGAGAGCTCGCTCCCGGTGAGCAGGTCACCGCAACAGCCAAGCTTTCGCTCACGCAGCAACACATCGACGAGGGCATTCTCGTGAACGAGGCCGTGGTGAGCGGGCTCAGTCTCTCTGGCCTCACTCGGGCGACACATCACGCTGGCAGCGAACTCGTATTCACGACTCAACCGGCCATCTCGCTGGCGAAGACTGTCGATGCTGGCGATGCGCACGGCGTCGGTGACGAGGTCATCTACGAGTTCACCGTGACCAATACTGGGGGCGTTACGCTGCACGATGTCAGTGTGTCTGACGAGCTTGACGGTCTCTCAGCGCTTCGCTTCGGCTATTGGCCTGGTGAGCCCGGAACGCTCAAACCGGGCGAAGCAGTGCTCGCCCATGCGACGCTCGAACTTGAGCAGGCGCACATCGATGCTGGAGGGGTGCTCAACACCGCGACCGCAACCGGTACTGCCAAGGGCATCACCGCGACTACGACCGCAAGCGCAGAGCTTCTCACGCAGCAGGCCCCCGGGCTCTCGCTGACCAAACGAGCAGCACTGTCACTGAGTGGCGATCGCGTGAGCTACACGCTCACGGCCACGAATACCGGCAACGTCTCGCTCAGCGACGTCACATTCACCGATGAAATGCCGGGGCTCACGGCCCTCGATATCGACTGGCCCGGAACCCCTGGGGTGCTGGAGCCAGGAGAGCACGCCACCGCTCACACGCACCTCATGATTGATGAGGCGCACCGGGGCAAGACGCTGGTCAACAAGGCATCGGCGACCGGCACCCTGCCCGACGGTTCGGAGGTCACAGCGAGCGAGGCAAGCGCCGAGCAAGTGGTACCCGCAAAGCCTGGGGTTATCGGGGTCATTGGCACACTGGGCGCAACCGGCGCGGTTGGCGTTGCTGCCCTCACGCTCACGGCTCTCGGGCTCCTTGTCGCTGGTGTGCTCTTGATCATTCACCGCCGCTCACAGCTTCGCAGCGAGGCCTTACCCGAGATCAACGGAGTGCTCATGCAGCTCGCAACCGGCGATGATCCGCCGCGATAGCGCCGCCGACCACCGGCTCATCGCGCACGCGATCGAGCGGATCGGCGCCGCGCTCGACGAGCGAGAGCTCGGCTTCGTCGACGGTTACGAACGCACCGCGGGAAAGCTCCCGGGCACGTTCAGCGTGTGAGGGAGCGCTCGCTCAACGTTTCTTCTTGGCGCCAAGCAGCAGCGCGACGCCGAGTGCGCCGAAAAGCGGGCGGTAGTAGCGACGGTCGAGCTCGGTGAACGTCGCGTTGGGCTTTGCGAGCCCCAATGCCCGCAGCGCAGCGTCGCCACCGGCAACCGCGCGGGCGATCATGCCAAGCCCCATCAGCCGTCTCAGGCCAACGGCGGTTCGCCCCTCACCGAGGCCTCCCGCCGCGATGGCACCGCCGCTGAGCGCTGCCACGGCAACAGCCGCGGTCGCACCGGGGCTAGGCGTCGCCTTGGTGCTGCCCACGGTCGCGCTGCCGAGCGCCTTCGTGTTCTTCGCGGGCCACGACGAGCCCGTCGCCCAAACGGCGTGCACCGCTCCTGCTGCGGTCAAGCCAGCCCAACTGATAAACCTTGCTGTTGAAGTGATAACGCTCATGACCGTAGCGTATCGACGAGACCTGACCGGTGCAGCCTTGGCTCCCAGCTCTCATCAGCGTTTGCCCAGCCTTGCGTTGTTCCTGACAGCGACTTCGGGCGCGACAAGCATGCGGCCGACAATACCAAAAGCTCATCCCTCTGAAAGCACGTGCCCCAGAAAACTGGCATCTGGCAGTTCGCCCTGGCGCCGGGACACTCTAGTGCGATACGGTCGAAGCGTGTACCGACTGGCATTTGGTTAACGGGCCTGCGTCTCATCCGCGCAGGGTTCCCCTCGGAGGGTGTCTTTTCTGACCCTTCCTGACCCCCGTCAGACCGCCACGAGCCTGATTATCGCTCGCGGCACGCTACACAGGAGGCCTCGTGGCCACCCCTTTCTTGCCGCTTGCCCGGCGTACTCGTTTTCCCTGGCTTGCCCCACTTGCCAGGCTTCCCCGACTTCCCCGGTTTCCCCGATCGATTCGGGCTCAGACGGCCACCCGCGCACGCGACCCGACGCTGCGTGCGTCGGTACCGACGCACGCTCTGATCCGCAATCATTCTTCGCTACCCACACTCGTGGGAAGAAAGCAGTACCCATGTCTCACCTCGAACTCGCTGGCATCAGCTACACACTGCCAGACGGTCGACCACTCCTCAGCGACGTCAATTTTCGCGTCGGCAACGGCGCAAAAGTTGGCCTTATCGGCGCTAATGGTGCCGGCAAATCAACCCTCATTCGCATCATCACGGGCGAAACCGCACCCGACGAGGGTGCTGTATCGAGCGGTGGAAAGGTTGGTGTCATGCCCCAGTTTTTCACCGCTGGCACCGTGCACGACCTCCTGCTCTCGTTCTCACCCGAAGTGGTTCAGCAGGCCGCAGAGCGCACCCGACAGGCCGAAAACCGCCTCCTCGAAAACGACGACCCGAACCGCGATGAGGCCGTGCAGATGAGTTATGCTCGCGCTCTCGCCGCATGGGGCGACGCGGGCGGATACGATGCCGAAGTGCTCTGGGATGTCTGCACGACCGCGGCGCTCGGCATGCCCTTCGAGCGGTGCGGCGAACGCCCGCTGCAGTCGCTCTCGGGTGGCGAGCAGAAGCGACTCGCGCTCGAAGCGCTGCTGCGTGGCAGCGACGAGGTGCTCATACTCGACGAACCAGACAACTACCTCGATGTGCCAGGCAAACGCTGGCTTGAAGAGAGGCTGCGGGCGTCTGAGAAGAGCGTGCTGTTCATCAGCCACGACCGTGAGCTGCTCGCCCAGAGTGCGACCGCGATCGTCACCCTCGAACTCGGCGCGGCAGGCAACACCACGTGGACCCACCCCGGCTCGTTCAGCACGTATCACGAGGCCAGGGCTGCACGTTTCGAACGATTCGAGGAGCTCCGCAAGCGATGGGATGAAGAGCACCAGAAGCTCAAGAACCTCGTGCAGATGTACAAAGAAAAGGCTGCATATAACGACGGCATGGCGAGCCGCTACCGCGCCGCCCAGACGAGGCTCGCACGGTTCGAGGCAGCCGGCCCTCCTCAGGAGCAGCCACGCGAGCAAACCCTCGCGATGCGGCTCGGCGGTGGGCGCACGGGCAAGAAAGCGATCGTGTGCCGCGACCTCGAGCTCACCGGGCTCATGCTGCCCTTTGACCTCGACGTTTGGTACGGCGACCGTATTGCGGTGCTCGGTTCGAACGGGTCTGGCAAGTCTCACCTGCTGCGACTCTTCGCCGCGGGCGGCACCGACCCCGAGGCCGAGAACCGGCCGGGAACCGATGTCATTATCGAACCCGTGCTGCACGAGGGCACCGCGAAACTCGGTGCGCGCGTGCGCCCCGGCTGGTTTGCCCAGACCCAAGGGCGCCCCGATCTACTCGGCCGCACGCTGCTCGACATCATGCACCGCGGCGACGAGCACCGACAAGGCCTCCCCCGCGAGCAGGCCGCAAAGGCGCTCTCCCGTTACGAGCTTGCGGCGGCGTCAGAGCAGCATTTCGAGGCACTGTCGGGCGGCCAGCAGGCGCGACTGCAAATCCTGCTCCTCGAACTCGGCGGCGCAACCCTGCTGCTGCTCGACGAGCCGACCGATAACCTCGACCTCGTCTCAGGTGAGGCGCTGCAGCAGGCCCTGCGCGCCTTCGACGGAACCGTGATCGCGGTAACCCACGATCGCTGGTTCGCCCGCGACTTCAACCGCTACCTCGTCTTCGGTGAGGACGGCGAGGTCACCGAGTCAGATGTGCCGGTCTGGGACGAGGGCCGGGTTCGGCGCGCGAGGTAGATCGTGTGCTACCCGGCGGTGCCGGCGTCGGGCGGGCGCTAGGCAGGCGCTGGGCAGGCGATCCGCAATGGGCTCTGGGCAGGCGATCCGCAACGGGCGTGATCGCCGCTACTTGACGAAAAGCAGGGTGTTTACGGCATAACACCCTGCTTTTCGACAAGTAAACGCGGGTACGCCCGGCGGCGAGCGCCACAGTGCCCTAAAAGACGTCGAACCCGGCTTTTCGGGGCGCGCCCTGAAACAATAGCCGTATGCACCTTGAGACTTCACGCCTTGCTCTGCGAGAGATGACGGCAGACGACCTTCCCGCGCTTCGCGGAATACTCCAGGACGAACAAACGATGGCCGCTTACGAGGGAGCCTTCGACGAGACCATGACCGATGCTTGGCTGCTGCGCATGACCGAGCGATATAACGCCCACGGCTTTGGGCTGTGGGCGGTCACGCTACGGTCAACCGGCCAGATGATCGGCCAGTGCGGGCTCACCCGGCAGCACATGCTCGACCAAGACGTGATCGAAGTCGGCTACCTCTTCAACCGAACATACTGGCATCACGGCTACGCGACCGAAGCAGCGCGCGCGTGCCGCGACTACGCTTTCGATCAGCTCGATGCAGAACGAGTGTGGGCGCAAATACGCGACACGAACCTCGCTTCAATGAACGTCGCCATCAGGCTCGGCATGACGGTTCGCGGCCGCTTCGAAAAGCAGTACCGGGGCGTCACTATGCCCCACCTCGCCTTCGCGGTCGATCGACCGGAGTCGGCCACAAGGTAACGAGGCACGGTGTCCTGACGCTCAATCGCTCGCTGACGAGGGCCATCGCCCAGCACCTATGATGCTTATATGAGACTTGTCGGGCCAACAGTGCTGTTCGCCGCTTGGGCCATTCATGATGTCGAAGAAGCCTTAGCGTTCCCAGCCACGTGTGACGACTTAGCTGACCGCACCAACATCGACTCTGTGCGCATTGATAAGCACCAGTCGTGGGCAGCGGTTGCGATCATGGCGGTGATTGTCACCGCCGCGTGCTGGCGCGGGCAAAAAACCGGTGGCCGCTCTTCAATGTACCGTGCAGCACTGGCAGGGCTTGAGGCCCACGTTTATACCCACCTCGCAGCGTCAGCTTCGCTACGACGGTATACCGCGGGGGTTGCTACTGCCCTACCGATCATGCTCCCGGGTGCACTGATTGCGCGCAAAGAGCTCGACCGCAGAGGCCACCCCTTGCACATGGGTGATGTTGTTCGAGGGGTATGTTTACTCATTCCAAGCGCAATCGTGAGCCAACTGATGGCACGAAAGATTCGCCGGAGGGCACGCGGCTCACGAAAGTCACGATCATAACGCTTGCGTGAGCACGGTGAAAAGCTGCAAGATGAGCGGTGTTCCGGCAAGCACGAATTACGCGCCGTCAGAATAGGCTGCTGATAAGCACCGTGACGGCGATTGCCGCCAAGCCGAAAGAAATGTACTGCAATGGGATCCAGAACAGAGTGTGCTGGTTAAACGCGGTCTTGTTGAGCTCAGCTTTCTCGTATTCGAAAAGTGCTGCAGCCATCTCACGAGCTTCTTCGAGGCTCTGCGGCTGTGGCTGCCCTGGGCCGAGTGAAAACTGGCCCGTCTCAACCAGCTCAGTGAGCTGATAGTTACGTTCAGCGATCCACAGGTCCACTTTGCCTTGGGGACCAGACTGGTTGAGGGCGATCCCCGTGAACCACGTCGCGACTGCCGCGACCGCGAGGCCGATGGCGGCAGAGAACGGCAACGCCTCCGAGGGCAGGATCTGAGACCCAACGCCCGTAAAGAGAATCATCGCTGCGAACGCATAGAGAGCTGCGAGCACACCCCATCCTCGCCAAATAATCACGTTGATCGCCTTCCGTGCGTGGTTTCAACAGGCTGCGCTTCACGCGTCAGCGCAGCAAGCCCCAAAATACTCACATAGAGTATCACCTGGGCGACTGGTGTCGTTCTCTTTACGCCGGTTTAAGCGCTTGTTGCGCCCTGATATGTGCTCGAATTTTCTTTATCGCCCAGTCGTAATGACTCGAAGTTGCAGATACGCAGTATGAACCGAGCGACGTCGTCCCTGTCCAGGGAAAGAACGCTTTCTCAAATAGCTCCTCGTTTGAGAGGCCTTCGATCAGTGTGACCACACTCCGATGACTCTCTTCGAGCAGCTGGCGGGCTTCGTCGTACGAGGTGTCTTGATGCTTGCGCCAAAGCTCCACGTTCATATCACCGTAGGTTTTCCACGTATACGGTTTCGGCAGGAACGGCAAAGCCTCACCAGCGAGATTCGAGTTCGCCCAGTTCAGCAGCAGCTGATGCCACTCGTACAGATGAACGAGAATGTCACGGAGGCTCTGATCTCGTGTCCAGTGCGCTTCTGTTTTCTTGAAATCAGGCCCATACGACAACGGCACGCTCCGCTCAATGTCACTCATCGAGTCAATAAGAGACATGAGTTTCGTGTACTGCGTTTTCGCTGCATCGAGCAATGCTGATTGTGATGTTGGCCTGGCCATATCGTCAGCCTACCGCTGAGGCCTTCTCATCAATAGGGTCAGTCGGTGTTGTCGGTTTCCATGCGCTGGTTGCGCGTTTCATGCCGTTAGCGCAAGATCTCGAACGACGAAGCTTGATCGTGCTGTGCATGTTGAGCGCTGCGGTTCAGCCCAGAACTCCAGCTCGGGTAGACACGAAATCCTCGCTTCCCCGGATGACGCTCAGAGCGAGTGATCCCCATACGTTCGAGCACGTCGCTCGTGAACCGAAATACACCAAATTGCTGATCTTCTCCCCGCACAAAGACCAACAGTCCTGAGACGTTCTCAGAGGAATCGAACGGACGAGTTTCGCCCTGTTCATCGCGGCACCATACGGCGACAAAGGCACCCGGTTTCTTGGGCGTCACTCGCGCCGTACGGATGCGCCACACATTCGCGCCAAGCGCCACAGTACCTGACTCGTAATCGCTGTTCTGCTCCTCGGCGTAAGGGTCTCCAGGTGCACCGTATCGATCGTTGACAAGCGCAACGAAATCTTGAAAAGCAGAGAATGGCATCAGTAAATGATACCGAAGCGAGCTGCTCTGGTGCTCAGCGCCGCGGCTGACACCTCGGGCAAAAATGACTCGAGCGGCCAGCGAACGGGATCCGCTTGATAACGCCGTCACAGCGTGAGCACGCTTCTCCACCGCGACCGTACGCGTTGAGCGAGTGCGCGAAATACCCCGATTCACCGTTCACATTCACGTACAGCTCGTCGAAGCTCGTGCCGCCCTCAGCGAGCGCCTTTTCAAGCACGCCGTGCACCGCGTCGAGCAGCCTCCGGGCCGCCTGCCGCGACAGGTTGGCCGCGGGCGTCTCGGGGTGTACCCGAGCAAGCCAGAGCGCCTCGTCGGCGTAAATGTTGCCGATACCGCTCACGATGCGCTGGTCAAGCAGGGCCTTCTTCACGTGCACTCGGCGACGTGCGAACTGCTCAAGCACTCGCTCAGCATCAAACACAGGATCGAGCGGATCGCGCGCGATGTGCGCCGCCTGGCCCGGAATCAGCGCGTGCTCGCTTCCCCACCCCGCGGCCTCACCGTCGTCTGTCGCGACGAGTTCGTCGAGCGCGAGTGACCCGAAGAGCCGCTGATCGCAAAAGTCGAGTCGCAGCTCGCCGTGCTCACGAGTGTCGAGCCATGCCCGAACGCGCACATGTCGGTCATCGGGCTGCTCAAGCGTGCGCAGGAGCATCTGCCCACTCATGCCGAGGTGACCAAGCAACGCCGTTGTTGGCGCGGCCGTAGCCGGCATCTGCTCGGTCGGCGCAGCTCCAGTCGCGTCAAGAGCAGTCGCGTCAAGAGCAGTCGCGTCAAGAGCAGTCGCGTCAAGAGCAGTCGCGTCAAGAGCAGTCGGCGCAACAGACCCAGCAGGCCCAGGATCAAGCGGCACCCACAAGAACTTGCCGCGGCGAGCCGGAGCCCCGAGCGTCGCGCCCGTAAGCCGGGCCGCAAAGTCGTGCTCTGGCGATGCGTCACCTGACTGGTGCCGCTTCAGAGCACGAACATCAAGAACATCGACGGAGGCGACCCGCGCACCGTTCACGGCCTGCGCGAGCCCCTGCCGAATGACCTCTACCTCAGGGAGTTCTGGCATCGGGCTAGCGGGCCTTCTGCGGTGAGGCGGCGGGCTCGGCCTGGGAATGATCCGCCGCGTGTTGCGCAACCGTGCGAAGATCGCCAGCCGCGC
This sequence comes from Leucobacter chinensis, assembly GCF_019049105.1. Classification (GTDB taxonomy): domain Bacteria; phylum Actinomycetota; class Actinomycetes; order Actinomycetales; family Microbacteriaceae; genus Leucobacter_A; species Leucobacter_A chinensis. The sequence continues at coordinate 357,927 of NZ_JAHQZR010000006.1, read as the reverse complement.
GCAACTGCTCGATCACGCTGCGGGCCGCGAGAAGCTCGGCGGCCTTCTTGTTCGTTCCGGTGCCCTCGCCATGAAAGCCGCCCAGGGTGACCTTCGCGGTGTAAAGGCGCTCGTGGTTCGGGCCAGAGCCCTCAACCGTGTACGACGGGAAGCCCTCGCCGCGGGCGACCGCCTCTTCTTGCAGCGTGGTCTTCGGGTCAAAGAGCACAACGAGGTGCTCAATGTTTGCGAAGAGCGGATCGGTGAGCTCGCGCACAAAGCGGTCGGCTGCAGCGGGGCCCTCAGAGAGGTACACGGCGCCGATGATCGCCTCGACGGTGTCGGCGAGAATCGAGTCTTTCTCGCGACCGCCCGAGCGCTTCTCGCCGCGGCCCAGCTTGATGTGCTCGCCAAGACCAATCGTGCGGGCAATGCCCGAGAGCGCGTTACTCGAGACGATAGCCGCACGACGCATCGTAAGCTGCCCCTCGGTAAGCGCCGGAAAATCGGCGTAGAGACGCGAGGTCACCGCGAGACCCAACACCGAGTCGCCGAGAAACTCGAGCCGCTCGTTGTGCGGGGCGGCCTTGTGCTCGTACGCCCACGAGCGGTGCGTGAGCGCGAGATCGAGCAGCTCGGGACGCACGGTAACGCCGAATGACGCAAGAAAGCCGCCTGGTTCGCTTTGCGAGCCCTGCGGCTTTCTTGTGTTCATCGGCGGGAAGTCATTGTTCCCTGCCATGTGAAGACTTACGCGTCAGCTACGCGACGGCCCTTGTACTCAAGGAAGAGCTCGTTGCCCTGTGCGTCTTCAACCGCGCGTGCGCGGTGAGGGAGGCTGTAAACCGTGCGGCCGTTTTCAACGGTCTTCACGAGCTTCGGTGCCTCAGCCTTCCACGCCGAACGGCGGTGACGGGTGTTTGAGCGCGACATTCTGCGCTTGGGAACAGCCATAGTGTTTTCCTCTTACTTGTTCTCGTTGGGGGCGGTTTCACCCTCAACACGTTCATGGTCAGCCTGAAACTCAGCGAGTGCTGCCCACCGCGGATCAATAATCTGCTCGGCATCAGCCACTTCTTCAGCCGTGCGTTTTTCTCCCGTTTCGGGGTTCAACCCCAGGCAATCGGGGCGACACACAGGCTGAAACGGTAGTGCAAGCACTATCGCGTCTCGGAGCGGGGGTTCAAGATTCACGTGATCACCGTGAACCCCGTACTCGTCGGCCTCAGTAGGAGTATACGCGAAGAGCTCAGTAAAATCGACTTTTCCCTTGGCGGCAAACTCCGTGAGGCAACGCCCACACTCGGCAACATAACGAATGTCGGCGACGACGGTAGCGAGAATCCCCTCGTGTACTGATTCGAGTCGCATATCGAGGTGGATCGTCTCGCCCTCTGGCACGACGGCGAGCCCCTCCCCGAAGTGCTCGGGGGTCACGACATCGCGCTCACGCTCACGCATCTCGCCTGGGCGGTGCATGAGGTCGCGAACGTTCTCGAGGTACACGCGATTTGTTTCAGTCACACAATAAGGGTAACTGACATGCCTGGGTGCCCGCCGCGCGCCACGCGGTGCTTGCGGTGGCTTCCCTGGCTGCCTTGCGCGAAATTGTTTGCACTTTCAGGCGAAAAACGGGCGTTTCGAGGGCAAAAGTGCAAACAATTTGATGGGCAGGCGGGAGCCAGGGCCCAGAAACCAGAGCCAAGGGCCCGGACAGAGCCCAGCCCAGCCAGGCCCCTTAGAGCGAGCGGCGCGGGAGTTTGTCGAGCGCTGCCTTCACCGGAGCGGGCACGTACGGGGTCACGTCACCGCCGAGGGCAGCGACCTGGCGCACGAGCGAGCTCGAGACGTGGGCGTGCTGCGGTTCGGTGAGAAAGAACACAGTCTCGACGTTTGCGAGCGAACGGTTCATGATCACCATGGGGGTCTCGTACGAAACGTCGATCTGCGAGCGAATGCCCTTGACGAGCACGTTCGCTTCGACCTCGAGGCAGTAGTCGACGAGCAGGCCCATCGACCACGAGGTCACCTTGATGTTTCGGCCACGCAGCTCTTCGTCTGCCGCAACCGACTCTTCAATGAGTTTTACGCGCTCGGTAATGGGAAGCATGGCGTTTTTGTCTGGGTTGTGAACGACAACGACATGAACTTCGTCAAAGACGGCCGAGGCTCGACGGATCACGTCGAGATGCCCGTGCGTCACTGGGTCAAAGGAACCTGGAACTACTGCGATCCTGCTCATGCCTCTAGCGTACTGGGCCGTGTCTGAAAGATGCATATGGTTTCAGTGTTTTACACAAGCCGCCTAGGACTTTGTCAGGTTTTCAATGTCGTTTTCACGACCGGCACGAATGAGCCCGGAAAGCGCGGGAACGCTCGCGAGCTCAGGGTCGCGGTCAAGGAGCCTCATCGCAATGCCTCTCGCTCCGGCGATGATTTCGCCGTGCTCTTGCACTCGCAGGAGTTGCAGACCGGTATCGGTGCCCGACTGGCGGGCCCCGAGCAGGTCACCCTCGCGCCGCACCTGCAGATCGTATTCGGCGAGCTCAAAGCCGTCGTTTGTGCTGGCGACGGCCTGAATGCGCTCGCGTGACGAGCTGCCCTGCGGCGCGTAGGTCACGAGCAAGCAGAGGCCCTCGTGTGCACCTCGCCCCACGCGACCGCGCAGCTGGTGCAACTGCGAGACGCCGAAACGGTGCGCGTCACGAATGATCATCATTGAGGCGTTTGGCACGTTCACGCCAACTTCAATGACGGTCGTGGCGACGAGCAGATCGATGTTGCCCGCAGCAAAGTCTTTCATCACGGCGTCTTTGTCATCGGCAGCCATCGCTCCGGTGAGCGCCGCCATTCGCACACCCCGCAACTCGGCCACCCCGCTCAGCATTGCCAGGGTCTCTTCGACGTTGGCGAGCGGCCGCTGCTCACGAACGTCGCCTGCCCCAGGAGCGCCGGCCAGGCCTGCTCCACTGGCCCCACCAGGCGCGCCTCCCTGCCCCGCGTCGCCGGCCGCCGGGTGAGCGCCCGTTTCTTGCTCAGTCGGCGAGATTGCCGGGCACACGACGTAAATTTGCCGCCCCCGCTCGATCTCTTCTGCAGCGCGCTGCCAGGCACGGTGTTCCCACCGCGGCTGCTCGTCGGTCGGCACGACGTGCGTCACGATCGGCATTCGACCGCGCGGGAGTTGCCGAATCGTCGAAACGTCAAGGTCGCCAAAGGCGGTCAGCGCGATGGTTCGCGGAATCGGCGTCGCCGTCATCACGAGCACGTGCGGCGGCCGTTTGCCCTTTTTGCGCAGCGCGTCTCGCTGTTCAACCCCGAAGCGGTGCTGCTCGTCAATGACGATGAAGCCGAGGTCGTGAAACTCAGTGTTCGCGCTCATGAGTGCGTGAGTGCCAACAACGATCTTGGCGTTGCCCGAGACAATATCGAGCAGCGCGCGTCGTTTCTCGGGAACCGAGAGCTGACCGGTAAGCAGCGTCGGCCGAAGCACCTCGGTGAGTTCGGGCCCGAGCGTCTCGGTAATCGAACGCAGGTGCTGGCTTGCAAGCACCTCGGTCGGCGCAAGCAGGGCCGACTGGCCACCGGCGTCGGCAACCTGCAGCATCGCCCGCAGCGCCACGAGCGTCTTACCCGAGGCAACCTCACCCTGCAGCAAACGGTGCATAGGCTCGGTCTGTGCGAGGCCGTGCTCAATCGCAAGCCCTACGGCGGCCTGGTCATCGGTCAGCGCAAAAGGGAGCGCGGAGTCAAAGGCTTCAAGCATCTTGCCCTGCTGCTTCGGCCATGCCGCAGTGTTCTGGGAGCCTGCGCGTCGCTTCGCATCGAGTAGCCCGAGCTGCAGCTCGAAGGCCTCCCGAAACAGCATGCTCTCTTTCGCGAGGCGCTGCTCGCCCATGTCTGCCGGCCGGTGTAACCACTGCATGGCAGTGCCAAAATCGATGATTGGAGCGGCGGTGGCCTCCATTCCGCCGTGCTCGGCAGCAAAGAGGGCGCCGGCCTCGTCGCGAATGGATTCGGGCAGCGGATCTTCGACCACGCTCAACAGCGTCAACACCCGTTCCATCGCCCGCTGGATATCCCACGACGAGACCTTGCCTGTGGCCGGGTAGATAGGCACGACTTCAGAACGCCAGCTCGAGACGAGCGCTTCACGCTCGGCCTCGTCTTCGCTGATGGTCGTTTCTTCGGTAAAGATTTGGTACTCGGGGTGCGCCAGCTGCAGTGTCGAGCGGTACTCGGTGACCTTGCCCGAGAAGAGGCCTCGCTGGCCGGGTGCCAGCGCCTCTTTGCGCCACGCCTGGTTGAACCAGGTGAGCTTCATCTCACCCTTGCCATCGGTAATCGTGGCCTCAATGATCGAGCCATTTCGCCGCTGCATGCGCCGTTCGGTCACCTGGACCACCTCGGCAATGACGGTCACATGTTCACCGACCGGCAAGCCACGAATGGGCGTGAGCGCTCCCCTCGGGTCGTAACGGCGAGGGTAATGAAGCACCAGGTCGGCCACGGTCGAATAGCCGAAGGCACGCTCAATGGCCTGCGCCTCTTTCGGCGGCAGAAGCTCTGAGAGCTGGCTGTCGAGCGTGACCTGTTGCATATAGTCGATGATACCGACCGCCCCTGACGCCGCCGGATGAACCCTGCAAGATTACTGTGCCAAGCAAGGCAATTATGTCGACAGGCGAAGCAGTGAGGCTACTTACAAACCTTAGGTAATCGACACCTATCGACTAGCATCTATGTTCTCGGGTAAGGCGCCGCGAAACACCACCAAAAGCACCCGCTCTCAGCGCGTGCTTTCCACCTTGTGTTCAAGCGCTTCTTTCAACAATAAAATCCTTAATTCAACCCGACCAGCGACCAGCAAAACATAAATCACCAGCTTTGAGGACCTTTAGCATCTGAAATACGGATGCCCTGCCCCTGATAAGTCGCCCCATCAACAGACTTGAGGAATTGCAGAGCCCAGAGCTGAATTTTTCCCGTTCCTTCTGCGTTATTGAACCTTCAGGTTTGGAATGTAAGTCGTTGCATGCTCTTTCACTCGGCCAATCAAAGCTGCCGAATCTACAAGTCCATGTCCAGCGGACATTATTCGTTTACGCTCTCGAACCACCGTCTCAAGTGGACGAACTCTATAGTCCGCTTTGTGATCAACAAAAGTTAAGACTAGATCTGGCGTGACATCAGATATTACTCTTTTCCCTTCAGCTTCTTGAGCCTCAAACTCTACCGAGAAAATACCTCCGATTTGTCGGTGAATCCCGAGCTGCCCCGAGAAAAAATTCCCCACAGAATACATCACCAGAACATTTTTACCTCTTGAGTTCTCAATCCATTCTGACGGTTGAAGGACGTGGGGGTGGTGGCCCACGATAACATCAACACCGGTCTCGCATAAAGCGGCGACCATTTCCCTTTGAAAGGCGCTTGGGAAACGTAGGTATTCTTCTCCAAAATGTAGCTGGAGGACAAGGAAATCAACTTCCTCTTTAATCTCCGCGAGTGCTTTCTTAATGGGATTAAGCTTACGAATCATATTGATAGGCTCGCTCTGACCCGGAAAATAGTTCACCTGGCTCTTGTCGATCAGGTTTAAACGCAGTTTTGCTCCATCAGTAAACGAGACAAAACCTATTTTCACCCCACCAACGTTGATAATTCTTCCTGGAGTAGAAACCGAGCTGTCCGGACTTGCTCCGACGTATTGGAGCCCTTTTTCCTGAATGTTTGTTAGAGAAGCTAGGAGGGCTTTCTCGCCTTTATCAAGCATGTGATTATTTGCGACATTAAGCAGGCCGAATCCTGATTCCTGCAAGCCATCGAGTAGTTGGACCGGTGCGTTGAACTTTGGATAACCTGAAAGTCCATATTCTGCACCCGCAGTGATTGATTCCAGATTCGCTCCAGAGACGTCCGCTTCTTGAATCAACGGCGCTATCTCGTGAAAGTGAGAATAGTAAGTGTAATTGTCTTTCTCTTCCACCTTTTTCAGGAGGCTCTGATGAATTAACACATCACCAACGAGAGAAATTCTGATTCTGGTCATGCCAAACCCCCCTAAGGCCAGGAATGATTAACATTACAGTAGTAATGACGTTTTGAAACAGAAGTACGATTTTAGGGAGATAAGCAATGAGTTTTGAATGGCCTGATTACTTTCAGCCCGAAGTCGTACAGAGTGCGTTTGGCGGCACTATACTCTCCGGTTATTGCATCGCTCTCGAAGCTTGGCGTCGAGGTCTCGAGGTAAGAATCGCCCATCCCCGGCTTCGATTTATTGAGGTGTCTGACGGCCATCAGAACATAGTCTTCGATGGGTCAAAACCTTCGCCGTTAACAACGCGTGAAGCAGCCAAAATAGTTGGTAATAAGAAAGCAACAACAGATGCTTTGAGAGCTGCAGGGGTTTGTGCACCCGAAACCGTATCTTTTGAAGCGACTAGTACATCTTTTTCAGAAGTCGTGGAAAGAGCACAGGCGTTCGGCTTTCCGGTCGTTTTAAAACCGTTGCGAGGCTCAAAAGGTGAAGGCGTTCTCGTCGGGATCAAGGACGAAGCGGAGTTACGTAAAGCCTACGACTGGATGCTGGACACTCAAGGCATCGAAAAATTCGTACTTGAGCAACATTTTGAAGGCGATGACTACAGGGTCTATGTCGTCAAAGACAAATACGTCGCAGCAGTTTACAGAGTCCCCGCGCATGTCGTTGGTGACGGTAAGCATACTGTCCGAGAGCTAATTCAACAAAAGAATCTACTCCGGCAAAAGAATCCCTTCCTTTCGACCGCACCGATCAAGATGGACTTCGAGGTTGACTCTTTCGTCGAAAACCACGGTTATACATACGATTCCGTTCTCGAAAAGGATATTGTGCTACCTCTTCGAGGAAAAGCTAATGCAAGTGCCGGTGGAGATGTGATCGATTGTACGGATACTCTCCCCGAACATATACAGCAGGCTGCAATCCAGAGCGTCTTAGCGATCCCTGGACTTGCAGCTGCTGGTGTAGACATCCTCTTTAACCCCAGTAAGCCTAAGGGGGAGGATTACACAGTCATCGAACTTAATTATCGTGCACACATCGCGCTTAACATGTATCCGACAACGGGTATTGGGCGCGATGTTCCCAGCGCCATGATGAACGCATACTTCCCAGAATCAAAACGGTTAAGAACGCCGGGGATAAAAAGTTTAAATTTTAACGTTTCAGATATTGCAGGCCCACTCAAGACTGGCATAGCAGAAGCCGTCACGCTCACTCCCATACCGTCCCACGGCTATCCTGTCAGGCGAGAGTTCCACATGCCTCATTCCGGCAAAATAAGCATGATGCAAAAGAATAAAATCCGGCAGGCAAGCCAGAGATATGCAATGCAGGGATATCTTAATCTTTCAACAAAGGTTCTCGTTGCGGGTGGTGGCGATAATGAAGTTTCAGATTTCGCCAAGGAAGTTTCACGCATTCTCCAATGTTCGATTGATTCTGATGTCGCTTGGAAACATCCCCTATCGGCCGGATTCCACTTCCTCTCTAAATAAAACAAGACTGTGGCTATGCGTAAGGCAATGCCTCAGCACTTGAGAGCCAAAGCGCTAGTCCTTTGTATATAGTCGCAGCTGCCCCTTCCCGCTAAGCTAGCATTTGACTTCCAGCTACCTAAGCCTGCCCTTTGGCGCTACTAGGGTGCGCAGCGTCTACCTCTAACTGTGAAAGATTTTTAAAGAAACATGACAAAACAAGATACTCCTACACAGTGGTTCCAGGTCGGCAGAGTAAAACTTCCACATTTTCTCTATGACGGATATTTGATCCATCAAACTGCGCTAAGTCTCGACCTGGACCTCTTGCTCCTACCAAGACAGGTGATGCTAGCTGGCAAGGAACTCGAATCAGAACAGAGGATTAGTTTCGCTCATGGCGTGCCCAACTCTTCATCATTACCTGCTGTTATATTCGCCCAGGATCGCCGCTTAAGGCGGGCATTATTCGAACGTTCCTCTGTACCCAAGCCTAAAGGCGCGACCTTTACATGGAGAAGTCGCACGAGGGCAGCCAAGTGGGCAAAAAAGATCGGATACCCTGTTACCGTCAAGGAGATGGTGGGTGAAAATCCTGCGACCACGATAAAGAATATCCGCTCTTCCGAAGAGCTTCGGCAAGCGCTAGAAATGCTCCGCCGTCGCGATGCTGCCGACCGGGCTCCCGGTAGCAATCCACTCATCTCAGCCTACGCCGCCACCAAATTAGCGTTCGATTTCGACGAAAACGGTAATGAAGTAGCACCATTGTCCACAAGGTTCTTAGTTGAAAAACAACTCTCAGGACTAATATTTAGGGCCTTTGTATTACAGGGAGAGATAGTCTCAATTGTCGAGCTCGATCCGGATTCTGAGATCCCACTTAGAAATGCAAAGAAACTCGTTTCCTCTTCAACAAGGGAAGTGATCTTGAAGGCCGCATCTGCGATACCGGACCTTTCATGTGCAACAGTTGAAGTAGTTGTCAAGCAAAAAGGGATTTTCAAAAAGCCCGCAACCCGCGTTACTAGCCTTTCGGAAAGACCGAGGATGGATTCTTTCATCCTCCCTGACACAACGCTTCCCGCCGAAAATATCGCCAAAGCACTAGTTAACTTTGAAGCTGACAGCGTAGGACTTGAGCTCGAAGCTCCCCGGCAAGTCATTAACAAAAGTATTTTTGTCGAGGGGCTACGCCACCCACAGATCGCGCAAACCGAACTACCCTTCATTTTCGAAGAACACGGGGCCACTTTCAACGTGGAATCTGTTGATTCCGTTCATGGAACTCTTACAGCCCGTTGCTCCGGCCCCTCAACGCTATTGGCAGCACTAATGGAACTTCTCATGTCAGGCGATCTCCTGAACGATCGGGCGACTGCAGTTGAATACACTAAGGACAACAAGAATGCATGAAGCAACCGCGAGCACGGCGCTTAGTCACTCGCCGCACGCCACAGAGATTCGAACGGTACGACTAGTTCGTCTGCGCCGTGATGACATTGCAGGTTTGCCTAGCTCGATCGCTGTCCTACTCGAAGGTTCTCAAGAGGGCGAAGAGATATTTTCCTACATGCAAAACGACCTCCAGTATGGGGGACAACATATCTTACTTACCAGCTCAGCATGGGACGCAGCCGAAAGTGCGTTGAAGGGCTTACCAGGCCTGAAAATCGCAGAGGATAACTTGGCTGATGTATTGAAGAATATTGACGGCTGTATTGACATCGAACTTGAGCACAGGAACTCCAGCAAAAAATCTAAGTATAACTCTGAGTTGATTATGATCGCTTTAGAGGGAGCTTTACGCAATCTCACGCGTGGCGAGACAACAACTTACTCGTCGCTCGAGGAGTTCTACCTCTCAGAGCATGAACGAATTCAAAAATACGCAGTTGAGCCTGCTCCAAGCGTTCCTCTACACAACGGCGAAGAGCCAAACACCTATACTGATTTAGACGCAGTAAGCCACCTGCCACGTCTTGGTACACCGAGTTACACGCTCATACGTGATGCACTTCAGTTTGGTCTCCAGTGCACGCTTTACCCGAACTCGGCACTTATTGTCACACATGAGAGCGGGAAAGCGTTAAGCTTCAAAGCAAGCATGTCGCCTCTCACGAGCGCCGTAGCTAGAGCCGCGACTAATCACAAAGAAGCCACGCGTGTTCTGCTCCAGCGGGCAAAAGTTCCGGTACCTCTAGGTCGGGTATTCTCCATAGAAGACCGTAGCGTTGCTCTGGACTTCGCAGACTCTATAGGCTACCCAGTCGTTTGTAAGCCCGTCGCTGGGTTTAAAGGAATCGGTGTTGTCTCGAACATCAGAAATCGAGAGGAGCTCGAAAAGGCTCTCGATCTTCATGCTATAAGCAAGCTGCGTGACGATGACCTGATCATTGAAAGGCACGTAACGGGAGATGATTATCGAATAGTTGTAATCGATCGACAGGTCGTAGCGGGCGTTTTGCGTAGCACTGCGAACGTCGTTGGTGATGGATTGCATACCGTTGCTGACTTAGTTTTCTATAAGAACAGAGCTCTTCGAGCGAACCCCCAACGTCGCATGAGCCCAATCAAGATTTCACACCCGGGCTTACACTATCAACTCGGACTCGCTGGATACACTCTTGCGTCTGTTCCTGCGATGGGCGAAAAAGTACTCCTTGCGAGTTCAGCGAACCTCTCTCTCGGTGGAGACAGTATCGAGATACTTGACGAATTGCACCCCTCAATCCAAGAGCTAGCAATAAAAGCGGTTGATGCGGTTCCCGGGTTAGATTATTGCGGGGTCGACATGCTCATTGAAGATCACCGTCTCCCAGCCGCTGATCAAAGCTGCACCATTATCGAGTTGAACTCGGCAGCCGCTATGGGTAGTGCCCAATACCCGATGTGGGGCAACAAAGTTCAGATTTCTCAGCTGCTCATGGAGGCTTCTGCTCATGCCTCGGGTCTTCAGGTTGAAAAGACTCAAAATAGCGATATCGCAATCACTTTTACTGTTCGTGGCCGTGTTACTGGAGTTGGTTATCGCCGATGGATACAGAGTCAAGCTAAAAGCCTCAGCATCCTCGGGCACGTTAAAAATCTCGATAAACGTACAGTCACCGCATTTGCCCAAGGCCGGAGCGACGATGTAGCGGCTCTCGTACGTCTCGCCATTCTAGGGCCGGAAGGTGCGGTACCAACTTCTGTTGCGGCAGAGCCAGCGGAAACAAGTGAACTTACGAGCTTTGAAGTCCGAAAATAATATGAGGGGCTCCGTGTTCGTAAGTTTTTACTCCTAGCAGAACCGCTTACGTCCCGATAATAGGTTCTGCCCCAGCGCAATATTCGTTTCAATGTCTATTGCTTGTCATAGCTTACAAACAGGTTTCTGACAGGCATCAGCGAACGGTGGCGAATACTGAGCTGAGCGATGAGGTGTTTAGATTGAAGATCGTGGATGAAGCATGCAATGCCACTTTCCAGGTCACGCTGGGCAAGGATATAAAGATCATGCTGACATTTACTGATCTGATTCTGTCATGCCGCAACAACGTTAGTTCTTCACTGAGCCAGCGACCTCGAACACTCGCGCGCTCTCTCATATAAGTTCCACTTTCACTAGCGTTAAGAGGGTTAACCGATTTCATAGTCGTTCCAGATACTTCAGGAAGAGCAATTATGGAATGCGGGTAAGTTTTTCCATAACGCCCCCCTGCATTATCGAGAAGTGCTTATATTGGCTTGAGAAACGACAATGGTTTGATGTCTTCCCCATCACGATTGACTAACGCTATGAAAACCACCTAGAGACAGTAAAGAATGCTTTATCGAGCTTATACATCGCTACAAGCAAAGGGGGCAGTCATGCCTCCATGAGCTCTCTGTATTCTGAAGACTTTCTTGGAACGCACAGTTCCTCGTCAAGGAGTGTCCTGCGTAACTATATGCATAGGAACACGCTTTCGGTTCCCTTAATTGAAAGCCAAACGCTGAAGGGTCGGAGAACGGTTAAGATCGCCCATTTCTCTCACCTTGTGAACCCTTCATCTCCAGGGGAACATGCGCTGTCCAGCTGACCTGCGCAGATAGCCAGTGTTCCCAGCTGAAACCCCAACAAAGCTGTAATGCGACGTGACCACAGTGATGCCTGTAGACGACACGCTTTCTTTGAGCCTCATTTCGGAACTTGAAAATTCAGAACTTATCCACACACAGCATTATAAGGCCAGGTCGATTGACCAAATTGCCAATTTTAGCGGACAAATAGGCAATGAATTCGATCTAAATGATGTCGTATAAGGCATCCTCGACCGTCACGCTCAGGCCACGCCTGAGGAATGCCGATTAGCAAGCATGAGGTAATCTTCATCCGAATAGAAACAAAATTGGAATGTAGCGTTTAAGAAGTTAAGCAATCATATGGCTAGGGATTTATACTGAGTAAGTTTGCAAGTGCTGCGATATTGAAAGAAGGCTTCTTCTGTGAACTACCCGCTCCAAGAGACACGTGCAAAGATGCGTACGCTCGGTTTAAAGCCAAATATCTACAACAACAGCGTTGTAGCAGCCGAAGCTTTCAGAAGAGACATCGAAGTCACAACGATAGGCAGTGGTGTGCGTCTAAACATGCGCCACGGAGATATAGAACACTTTTGGCGACTAGGTTCCAACAGCCTAAACACCGAACTCGCAATCAAATGTTCCGACCTTAAAGAGATAACGAGTAGGCTATTACGCGCTTCAGGTATTAATGCCCCTGAGAACGCAGTCTTTGAATCACACGATGCAAAGCGAGCCTGGGCGTGGGCGGAACCAGTAGTACCCGTCGTAGTAAAGCCAAAGAACGGGTTACAAGGAACCGGCGTATTTGTTGATATAGATACTTGGGAAGACTTTTCACAAGCCTTCGAAACTGTGGCAAGTATGAAAAATGAAGTTCTCGTAGAACGTTTCCATCCTGGTAATGATCACAGGGTCTTAGTCATCAACAATAAGGTTGTTGCCGCAACCCGAAGATTCCCCGCAAACGTATGCGGTGACGGAATATTAAACATAAGTGAACTTGTTGAGGCGAAAAACAAGACTCGTCGTTTCATTCACAAGAAACTGACGATTGACGGAAGTGTGCATAGGCACCTTCAAAAAGAAGGCAGAACACTGTCCACAATTCCTAAAGCGGGTGAGATTGTTTTCCTCAGAGGTACTGCCAACCTCCACACCGGAGGAGATGCCATGGACGCGACCGACTCTCTCACAGAGGAGCAAATCACGCTAGCAGAAAATGCTTCTCGCGCAATCCCAGGGCTATTAATTGCCGGGTTCGATATTCTCTTACCCGACAGTCCGAAAGGGAAAGCTTCCGTTCTTGAAGTCAACCAGAACCCAATGATTTCCATGCATCACTACCCATGGATCGGGGAGCCCAGAGATGCCGCATCAGCCGTATTGAACGCTATGTTTCCCGAGACCAACTTAGCCTAGCCTCTATCGGTGATAGAAGTCGGACGCTTTAAAAAGCCTCGCAAATACAAATGATTTTATCTGCTGCTGGAAGGCACTATTTTTTGCTACCCTTTAACTTTAATCAGAACGCTGCAAACCTAGGTACTTACCCCTGGAGCATATGAAGCTTTGCCGAGAAGCCTCAATAAACGATTCGAAATGCATTTTTTGAAACAGAACAGCTACATGGGCAGGTTTAGAAAAGCTTCAAGATCGCTTGGTGAATTAAAACCGGCGGTCTCACCATCGAGACGATAGAAGTTGTGTGATATCTGTTTCTCAGAGAACGGGAGGCTCTCATATGACTGATATACCTGCCAACCAATGCATGATGTGATCTCGCCAGCCAGAAATAGCTCTCGAACTCGAGCCAAATGATAACGCAGAGTCTGCGGCGCAGCCGACTTCACCGCCACGATTGATGTAGGGTCACCAAAGAATGCGATCTCATCAACAGTGTCGCTCAAAATTTTCTCGACCGCACTGTCTTGGTAACAGGTGTCACCGTACAAGAAACATACATTGTCAGTGATGAGTTCAGGCGCAAATCTGTCTATCTCAAGCTCGTTCACTTTGGGGGCGTGTAGCCGAGCGCCCTCTGTCTCATACGCAGGATTACTCGAAGAGATAATCACATCAGCGTCAGGCTCCCGTTCAAGAATTTGGCGAGTAATTCGGTGAAGCAATGTCTCACCATTGATCGTGATGAGATGTTTCGGGATACCGAGGTGACCGCCCCAACGCATTCCTTTTCCATTAGCCATGATGACGTACCGAGTATGGCTCACGCGATTACTCCGTGGGCTCGATAGAACTCTCCAAGCTCAGCGTTTCTTTGCGGCCCCCAGATTTGGATAATGTTCACGCCCGAAGACGTATTGGCTTCGATCACGCACGGCCCTTCAGAAGTCAACAGGATGTCCCACGCAACAAATTGCAGGTAGGGCATCTCTCGAGCAGCCGCGAGTACCTCTTTCAACATCGCTGGCCACTCTGGCAACGCTGTTCCCTGAATAGGCTCCCCAGAATCAGGGTGACACTCATACACATCATGGTTCCAAAGCGTGCGAGCCTCTGACAGCTTCCCTGAATCAACATCAATTTTTGAGACCAGGCCACCCCGGCTTCCATTATCAACCGGAACAGTTTCAGAAGTTCCGATCCTCAGCACGGCAAACATGGGTGAGAGTTCACCACTTCGAGGGTCGCGAACCGTGATGAGGCGAATCGTGTTCGTCGTGTGTGGGTATATACGTGAGAGCATCGGGTGTTGCTCGACGCTTTCCGAGAGGAACCAGCCATCAGACGCAGCGAATAACGCGTCAATGTCTGCAACGCTTGCTGGTCGGCGATCAATGAGATAGCTGTCTGCCTCATAATCGAGTCGAGCGACCCCCTGCCCCCGGCCAGACCCGATGGGCTTCATGAAAAGCGAGCCTTCTCGCCGCAAAACCGTGAGCACCTGCTCTGTTGAAGAGAGAGCGTCGGGCTGCTCATACGAAAAGAGCCGATGCTTGTTCTTCACAAAGAAGGTCTTCGGCACACGAACTCTGTGGTGAATGATCTCTGCCGCAACAAGCTTATTGTTCAGCATCGCGTCGAAGGGTTCATTAATTGAGCGAGAGCGATACCAGTCGAACTCTGAGAGGTACTCACGTTTCTTCGCTCTGTTGAGGCTATAGAGCGCCACTTGGTCGCTCACGAACCCACCAAAGATTGCATACCGAACCTTCTTGACGAAGGGAACGCCAAATCGATTGGGTGCTAGGAGGATTCGTGTGATCCACAGGTAACAGAGCTTGGCACGGCGCAGGTTGCGTTTCAAGAAATCGCGCACAGACCCCCCTCTCGATAAATATGATCAACCAATGCTTTAGTCGAACTCCCCGGATTAGGAAATACAAATTTCTCTTTGTAACGCCGCAAATCGGCCGTGGGATACTCACCAAGCAAACTTGCGGCAAGCTTGTTAGCCTCGCGGAACACAGACCGAGGCATCTCTTTCCCCGGATCGATGTTAGTGCCGCTCTCGTGCATATATTGATCGTAGTCATACATAAAGTAGTACGTAGGCAGATCGAGAAGCGCACCCTCAAGAGCGATTGACGAATAGTCAGTGACAAGCACATCAGCGACAGTTAAAAGTTCTGGGCCGGTGAAGTCAGGGCACGTGAAGAACTCACCCTCTGGGAGCAATAAATGATCATCTTTGTGGCTGCGAATAAGCAGATGAAATTTGTCTCGCTCGATCGCCTCTGCGAGAAGCTGGGCTCCAGGAGAAGGAGTGCTCGATCGTCGAAACGTGGGGGCATACATGATGACGGGTTTGCTCTGCAGTTCAGGGTAGCGAGCAAGCACCCGCTGCGCGATCGATTCCCTACTGTTAATGAGATAATCGGCGCGTGGCAAACCGATGTTCAGGAGCTGTGCTTCTTCAACGCCAAAGGCTTCGCAATAGGCCTCGTTCCAGACAGGCGCGCCAGCCACAACGTAGTCATACCCCTCATGCATTCTCAAACTCGAGGCAAGAGCGCGAGACCGCCCCTGGGTCTTACCGACCGCTTGTAGCCCCGTCTTCTTCATTTTTCCGAGGGAATGCCACATTTGGTACACCACAAGCTCTTCGCGGTGATTGAGTAGCGACACTGCGGGCCAGTACGAATCAAGCATGCATACCTTAGCGGTCGCAAGATGAAACACACTGCGCAAAAGAACAGGGGTGAACCGTAAGGTCGCGCGCCACCCTCCTTCGAATCGCTGAGTAAGCACAACAATCTTCACGTCAGCATGCCGGCTTTCAAGTTCATCCTTGAGCATCGCGAAATCTCTCGGGATGGTGTCTGAATGACGGCCTAAAAAGACGATTTTACAAGGGTCAACACGCGTGCACCGTTTGAGAATCGTGTACTGCAGCGTCATCACAACCCGCAGCAGCATGCTCAGAATGGTTTTCATCGTGCCTCACGCTTGGGTAATGAGATCAGTCTTCGTGCTGGTTTGACGTCGTAGCCAAAGGTGCGCTTTTTCTGCTGCAATCTCGATAGGAGGTACCCAGTGGTTTCTTCAGTTAGACGCTCGATGCGGGGGTAATCAGGAAACCTGTTGATTTCAGGGAGCTTAAACCCAGACTCGGTGATGGCAACATCAAAGCCGAAATATTCAAGTTGAGGAATTGAGCTCGCAATGCGCAAGACCTCGCGCTTTGCGAGTTCCCAGTTGGGAATGGTGCCAGCGATATACACCGCGGTATCTGGATGATTCGGGCAGGGGGTGACTTTACCGTGATCAAGCACCTGTGCATTACCGTATTCACCAGTCTCAGTATCGATCTCGGCTAGCATACCGCCGACAGAGGTGTTGTCGACAAAGCCAGATTTCTTCGACCCAATGCGCAAATAAGAGTTACCGATCGTCGGTGTCACCCCGTCTGCTTTAAACACAATCATTCGAATCGTGTTTACTGAGTCTGGGTAAATACGTGCGAGCTCAGAGTGCATCTCGATGAACTCAGTAATGAGGTACTGATTCTTCGGGTTCATAAGAATATCGAGTACCGCTTGCTCGGTCACCGGTTCATTGTTCAGCGAGTAGCCCCGCGCATCGTAGCTCAGGCGGTAGAAACCCTCTCCGTGAGAGCCCTCGTCTGGCTTAAGCGCAAGAACTCCCTTTTCTCGCGCCAATCGTAAAATACCTTCGAACGAGGGCTCGGCGTTTTCGGGGCAATCCATCATGGGCACCACATGGTTTTTGGCCCCCTGCATGCTCGTATAGAAATAGTAGTCAGGCAAGTACTCGCTGAAGTCTGCAGCAACATATTTGATGCTGATCTTATCTTCGAGCCAGTACCTATATTTCGTGTTGATGTGCCGTAGCCAGCGGTACTCGAGATCTGAGATGAAGCTCGTTCTGTTTTCTGGGGTAATGCCATACTGTGGCACCCGGTACGAGAGAAAACCATGCCTGTAGGCCCATAGTTTCGTTTTCACCGAGATCCCGCTGGTCTGTGTGAAGTCGCGGCGCATATCGCCCAACCACCGCACCGACTGATATGGCACGATACCCTTCGGGTACACAGCCAGAGCAAAGAATTTTCTCGTCGTGAATTTTGCGTTTCTCATCCACTTCATCACACGAGTTTTCAAAGACATCGTTTCTGTCTTTTTCTGCGAGATACGGTCACGAAGAAACGCAACCGTATCGGGCGAATACGGCGTGTGGTGACTGTAAGCGGGGCGGGCTGAGACTCCCGTAATGATCGGCCCGTCGCCAGTCTGAACTATGCGGTACTGCACAAACTCAAGTTGGGGCGCAAATCGGCCCAGTGTTTCAAGCCTGCGAACGATTTCTTCCCAGCACGAAATAGTGCCCGATGTTGGAATCAGATCGACCGAGGGACATTCATTGACAAGGGCTCCTGCATCAAGGCGATGCCAACGTTCGTAGGAGCCTGTTTCATGGTCAATAACGCTGACATATTCGTCTCGGTTCAGCGTCTCGGCTATACCTGCGGTTTCTGCCGTCTTATGAAGCTGATCGCGGCTGTCAAGCTCGTCAAAGATCACCAGGCGGGCTTCAGCAACCCTGGGTCCCGAGCCTGCCGGGTTCATCATGGTGATATGGATCTCTTCGGCGGGCTTCGCCGGCTCAGCATGTTCTGTCAGAACAAAGAAGTTCTTCGATACAAGCCGGGAAATAAGTGTAAAGAACTGGTCATCACTATATCGACGGCCTTGCCACAGGAAGTGCTCATCAACGATGACAAGCTCTCCCTGCTCACCACGACCCCAAGCGACTGAGCAGAGCCTCAAAGAGCCTCGATCGCGCACAAATCCCTTGAGACTCTCAAGAGATGGTCCATACTCTTGCGCTTCGTCGCTCAACGCGATGACGTGCAGTTGGTTGTCTCGTCGCAAAAAATGGTAGTGCACCGGCTCAAACCATTCAGTGAATGGCGCAAAGACTGTGAGGGTTGAAACTCTATCTCTCACCCACTTGGCATATTTCCCGTTGAGAGGTTGCACAAACGCATAATCGCGCTCAGAAATAAAGGCTGAGAGGTTTTCTTTTGAGATGTCAAGATTTCGCACGGTCTCGGGAAGAAAACCCCATCGATGGGCCCGACGACGCACTGGCCTGCTTACATCTCGGTTATATCGACGGTCGAGGTCAGTTCGTTTGATCCAGTATCGGCCCATCTGGGCCGTGAACCCCTGAGCCCTCAACTGGAAGGCGCGTGTTTTGAGCCAAAACCATTCAAAGCCGGATGGCTCGTTCACGTTCGTCTGCCCCTGCTTGTGCGAACTGATCTTGCTGTCGGTCATGCCTTACTGGTTCCCACAATTTCCGCACTCACGACGCACATGATTCCACTCTTCTTCACAGGGCAACGTTTCGTCACCCATCTCCGACAACAGTTATATAGTCTATCTACCTAGAGCAGAGAGAGCGAGTTACTCTGGGCCACGTTCTGAGCCCTGGCTCTGCGAGAAGCCCGCTTGAAGACTCTCGTCCATCACCGCTCTCCCCTGACGCGGCGAGACACGCGCGGCTTTGTCACCCCGAGCCGGTACCATGCCTGTATGACTCGCATCATCTCTGGCAAGGCCGGTTCGCTCAGGCTCGACGTGCCCCAGGCCGGCACACGGCCCACGAGCGACCGCGTGCGCGAGGCAATCTTTTCGGCCCTCGAGGCGTGGAACATGGTTGACGGGGTTCGGGTGCTCGACCTCTTCGCCGGCAGCGGGGCGCTCGGCTGTGAGGCCGCGAGCCGCGGCGCAACGTCGGTCGAGCTCGTCGAGAAGCACCCACCAGCCGCGCAGATCGTACAACGCAACGTCGGCCGGCTCGTGACTGCTTTAGGCGGTGACTCGGCCACGCAGATCAGGGTTCACCGGCAAACCGCACGCGCGTTTCTCGACGGCGCGGCCCCATCGCTTGAGGGCGCTGCTGACGGGGTGTGGGACGTGGTGTTCGTCGATCCGCCATATGATTTTTCTCAGGGCATGCTCGCAGAGCACCTCGCGGCAATCGTGCCCTTCGTGTCTCGCGATGGCCTCGTCATGGTCGAGCGCAGCACCCGTGACGGCGAGCCAGAGTGGCCGCAGGGCCTGACGCTCTTCAAGGAGCGCAAGTACGGCGAGACGACGCTGTGGTGGGCCGAGCGAAGCGACCGCGAGCAAGACGATGCCGAGGACCCTCAGGGCTAAAGCCCCCTGCCCCACAAACAAAACAGCGCGGCGGGCAACTGAGGGTTACTCAGCTGCCCGCCGCGCGGTCAGTCACGCCTTAGAGTGCGCGAATCGAAGCTGCCTGAAGGCCCTTGGGGCCCTGCTCTACCTCGAACTCAACCTTCTGGTTCTCTTCGAGGCTGCGGTAGCCCGAACCCGTGATCGCGCTGAAGTGTGCGAACACGTCGGCTGAACCATCATCGGGTGCAATGAAGCCGAAGCCTTTTTCAGAGTTGAACCATTTGACGGTGCCTGTAGCCATGTCGTCATTCCTTACTTACTATTGTGGATCACAGATGATCCGATAAACCGAGCCGACGGCGTCGCCACGGGGTCTAAAAAACGAGTGTGAGCGACAACCCTCAGCGAGCGTTCGGCGGGAGCGCAGACGATGCGCTCTAACACGGCGGAACGAGAGCCGGTGAAAGGTAAAGCACTAAAGATGGGTGTATCAATTCATTCAGCCGCCTGCACTCTCGCGAGCAAAAGCGGGTTGTAACTATTCAGCGCAAGTCAACAGAATGATACGAATTGCATCCCCCTGCCAATACTTGGCACCGGTTTCATCTTACACGCAGAAGGGCGCCGGTGTGAATCATTTTTTCATGACTCACACCGGCGCCCTGTGCTAAGGAGTGAAAGAACCTAGCGAGGAAGAACGGTGTACTTCTTCGAGAGGAACTCCTGGATTCCTTCAAAGCCGCCCTCGCGGCCAATGCCCGACTGCTTCATGCCGCCGAACGGAGCCGCTGCGTTTGATGCGAGGCCCGTGTTGAGCGCCATCATGCCGCTCTCGAGCTTCTCGATCATGCGGTGGCCGCGGTGAATGTTCTCGGTGAAGACGTAGCTGATGAGACCGTATTCGGTGTTGTTTGCGATCTCAACGGCCTCGTCTTCGGTGCTGAAGCGAATGATGCCCAGCAGAGGCCCGAAGATCTCTTCACGCATGATGGCCGACTGCGGTGACAGGTTGTCGACCACGGTGGGCTGGAAGAAGTTTCCGGGGCCCTCAATGATCTCGCCACCGGTAACGACGGTTGCGCCGGTATCGACCGCATCGGCTACGAGGCGCGCGGTGTTCGCCACGGCCTTGTCGTCGACGAGTGCACCGATGTCGTAGCCCTCTTCAGCGCCACGGCCAACCGAGAGCTGCTTAACGCGGTCAGCGACGCGTGACGCGAACTCATCGGCGAGTGACTCGTGCACGATGAAGCGGTTTGCCGCGGTGCAGGCCTGGCCGATGTTACGGAACTTCGCGACCATCGCACCCTCGACCGCGCGGTCGAGATCGGCATCTTCAAACACGATGAAGGGGGCGTTGCCGCCGAGCTCCATCGAGGTGCGCAGCACGTTCTGAGCGGCTGCTTCGAGCAGCTTCACACCAACGGGCGTTGAACCCGTGAACGAGAGCTTGCGCAGACGGGTGTCTGAGAGCAGCGCGCTCGACTGAGCGCTCGACTTCGAGGTCTGCACGACGTTCACGACGCCGGCGGGAACGCCAGCCTCTTCGAGCAACTGCGCGAAGAAGATCGTCGTGAGCGGGGTGAGCTGAGCCGGCTTGATGACCACGGTGCAGCCGGCAGCGAGTGCCGGAGCGATCTTGCGGGTCGCCATTGCGAGCGGGAAGTTCCACGGCGTGATGAAGTAGCACGGGCCTACAGGCATGTGCGACACGATCATGGTGCCGGTGCCCTCGGGGTTGTTGCGGTAGTCGCCCTGTACGCGCACGGCCTCTTCCGAGAACCAGCGCAGGAACTCGCCACCGTACACGACCTCGCCACGTGCCTCGGCGATGGGCTTGCCCATCTCCATAGACATGAGCAGCGCAAACTCTTCCTTGCGCTCCATGAGCAGGTCAAACGCACGACGCAGAATGTTCGAGCGCTCGCGGGTTGGCGTTGCCGCCCACTCGCCCTGCACCGCTACGGCCGCGTCGAGAGCGCGCACCGCGTCTTCAACGGTCGCGTCAGCGATCTGCTTGATGACCTCGCCCGTTGCCGGGTCGATGACGTCGATGAGCTGACCCGATGCCGAGTCTTGCCATTCACCTGCAATGCTGAGGCCAGATTGTACGCGGCCCAGCAGCTCTTGTTCTTTTGCGGTAAGTGCCATTGGTATCTGCTTTCTTCGAAGCGCGGGTTACGCGCTTACCTTCATTGCTTCTGCGATGACACCGAGGCCCTCGAGCAGAAGCTCGTCTGAGATGGTGAGTGCTGGCAGGAAGCGTACCACGTTGCCGTAGGTGCCACAGGTGAGCGTGAGCACACCGTTGTCGGCGCAGAACTTCGCGATGTGCGAGGTGAGTGCTGCGTTAGGCTTCTTCGAGCCTGACTCGACGAACTCGACGGCCATCATGGCACCGCGGCCGCGAATGTCGCCAACGCGATCGTCGGTCTTCTGCAGCTCGGCGAAGAAGTCGGTGATGATCGTTTCGATCTTCTGTGCACGTTCGAGCAGACCGTCTTCGAAGTAGGTCTCGATCGTTGCGAGTGCTGCCTCGCACGCAATGGGGTTACCGGTGTAGGTACCACCGAGGCCGCCCGCGTGAGCCGAGTCCATGATCTCTGCACGGCCGGTTACTGCCGAGAGTGGCAGGCCGCCAGCGATGCCCTTTGCGGTGGTCACCATGTCGGCTGCGAAGTTTGAGTACTCAGCGGCGAACATCTTGCCCGTGCGAGCAAAACCGGTCTGCACCTCGTCGAGGATGAAGACGACGTTGTTAGCGGTTGCCCACTCCTGGAGTGCCGGCAGGAAGCCTGCGGCAGGCTCAATGAAGCCGCCCTCGCCCTGGATGGGCTCGATGATGATCGCTGCGAGGTTCGCTGCGCCAACCTGCTTCTCGATCTGCGAGATGGCTACCTCTGCCGCGTCTGCGCCTGAGAGCTCGTCGCGGAAGGGGTACGAGGTGGGTACGCGGTATACCTCTGAGCTGAAGGGGCCAAAGCCGTCTTTGTAGGGCATGTTCTTTGCGGTCATGCCCATGGTGAGGTTCGTGCGGCCGTGGTAAGCGTGGTCGAAGACGACGATGCCGTTCTTCTTCGTGTAGTGGCGAGCGATCTTGATCGCGTTCTCCACAGCCTCTGCGCCTGAGTTGAAGAGCGCTGAGCGCTTCTCGAAGTCACCGGGAATGAGCTCGTTGAGCTTCTCAGCTACCTTCACGTAGCTCTCGTAAGGGGTCACGGTGAAGCAGGTGTGGGTGAACTTTGCAACCTGGTCCTGAACCGCCTTAACCACGCGGGGTGCTGAGTTGCCAACGCCGGTCACAGCAATACCCGAGCCGAGGTCGATGAGCGAGTTGCCATCAGCGTCAACCATGACACCGTCGCCAGCGGCAACGGTGAATACCGGGAGGGCAACGCCGACGCCGGCTGCGACTGCGCTGTTCTTGCGTGCGAGCAGTTCTTGCGACTTCGGGCCAGGAATAGCGGTGACGAGCTTACGCTCCTGTGGCAGTGATGGTCCGCCAAGAATTTCAGTCATGATGACCTCCCTAGTGAGTATGAGTTGTTGATCACGACCAGCGTACGACCAGGGCAGCCACACACCAATGCGCCACAGTGTCGAAAACGATAGAATTATTACGACACCCTGTCGATTGCGACGCCGGTGTCGAAATTCAGTCACGAGCGACACGCCGGAGGCCCACCCACATGCTCACGACCACCCCCACAACACACCAGCACACGATCACGCTCGGCGACATCATGTCGAGCTACGAACTCGGTCTCGTCATGATCGCCGGCCAGAGCGAAGAAGCGGCCGAAACCCCGGTGCAGTGGGTGCACTCGAGCGAGCTCACCGATCCCACCCCCTTCCTCACTCCGCGCACCGTGTTGCTCACGACTGGCAGCCAGTTCACAACCGAGCTGAGCGACGAACAGGCCCGTGACTATGTCGAGCGGCTCCAAGAGGCAGGCGTGAGCGCCCTCGGCTTTGCCGTCGAGATCATGCACGACCGCATTCTGCATCCACTCATCGCCGCCTGCGACGAGATGGGCCTCCCCCTCTTCCGCGTGCCCTACGACACCCCCTTCATCGCGATCACGCAGCTCGCGACCCGCCAGATCGCGGCGATCGGCTTCGAGCGCGAACGCTGGAGCCTCGAAACCCAGCGAGCCATCTCGCGCGCCGCGCTGCGCCGGCTCGGGCTCACCGCCGCGATCGACGAGCTGGCAACCCGCCTCGGCCGCTGGGTCACCCTGTCAAATGCGAGGGGGATCCTCATTCATGCCTCTGGTGCGGCCGGTCGCGAGCACACGAGCGCGCCGTGGATCGTCGCCGCCATCAGCGAGATCGGAGAGCGCGGAATACGCGCCAACGTCACTAGGCAGCACGAGGGTGAGCGTGTTCACTTACAGACCGTGGGTGGCATCGCTGGGGTGCAGGGCATCATCGCGGTCGAGAGCACGCAGCCACTCGACCACGCAGAGCACAGCGCGCTCGAGCAGGTGGCAACGCTCGCCGCACTGCACTTCGAACAGCATCGGCAGCTCTCGTCAGGCCGCTCGCAACTGAAGAGCGCGGTGCTGACGCTCCTCCTGAGCGGAGAGACCGAGACTGCCCACGAGGTGAGTAGCGCGTTTCAGCACCACCTTCCCGAGCACGACATGACACTCTTCTTCTTCGGCGACACCTCTTCGCTCTCGAACGAACGGTTCGAGCAGTTACAAACCTTCGCATCGCAACTCACCGAAGTGCTGCTCGGCGCGCACGACGAGGGCCTTATTCTCGTGACCCCGCCGAAGCACCGGGCGCGTCTCAGTAGCTTTTGCCAGTCGCTCGGCATCTCTGCCGGGCTCTCGAAGCGCCATCCGCTCGCCGAAATCGACATTGCCCTTACCGAAGCGAGAAGTGCGTACCGCTACGCCAAAATCGACCGCTCTGAAAAGGTCGTGCACAGTTTCGAGGCGGCAATGAGCGAGGGCGTCACGTCGCTGTTACGCGAGAGCGAAAGCGCCGCCGAGCGCGCCCGAGAGCTACTCTGGCCACTCAGTGAGCACGATGCCAGGCACGGCGAGATGCTGACCGCAACCCTTGAGGTGTGGCTTGAGCATCACGGGCAAAATAGCCCCGCAGCGACCGAGCTCGGAGTGCACCGTCACACCGTAGCGAGCCGCATCAAACTCATCGGCGAACTCCTCGGGCGCGACATGCACGACCCCTACGACCGGGCAGACCTGCTCGTTGCTCTCTCACTCATCGGTTCT
This sequence comes from Leucobacter chinensis, assembly GCF_019049105.1. GTDB lineage: Bacteria > Actinomycetota > Actinomycetes > Actinomycetales > Microbacteriaceae > Leucobacter_A > Leucobacter_A chinensis. The sequence continues at coordinate 333,500 of NZ_JAHQZR010000006.1, read as the reverse complement.
GAAACGGATCCCACCCCGCAGGCTTCACTGACTCACCGTTAACGAGCAGCGCCTCACCGCGTTCACGCACCACGCCAATCACGCAGAACCCTGGAGGCAAGGGCTTCCCTTCGGGAAAGGTCGCGAGAAAGCCGTGGTCTTCGCCGCTGTGGAGGAGCGCGCGGAGACTCACCACGACTCCGTCTTGCACACCAAAGTGTCGTGTAAGCGCAGCCCCGTCAAGATCAATCGTGACGTCGCTTGCCCGGCCGAGCCTCGCAGCGTCAAGGCTCAGCCCGTCAGAAACATCCATCATCGCGGTCGCATGAAACTCGCTCGCTTCGAGCCCTGAGGCAATCGGGGTGACCGGGGTAAGCTGCGCTCGCACCTCGCGCGGCGCGAACTCCCTAGCCCTGGGCCCGTGAGCGAACAGAGCGGCCAGCCCGAGAGTCGAGAGGCCGAGCTCACCGGCGTACGCGACCTGATCACCAACCCGTGCACCACTGCGCTTTACCGGGGCTTCGCCTCGAAGATCGCCCAGGGCTGTCACAGCACACACGAGTTCGCTCGCGTGTGCGAGATCACCGCCCGCCACAGCGCACCCTGGGGCTGCGAGATCGAGCGCGTTCTGCACTCCCCGTGCGATGCCTTCAAGCAGCGAGACCTCAGTGTCGTCGGGGCACGCGAACGCAATTGTGAGCGCGACCGGGGAGGCGCCCATCGCGACGACGTCAGAGAGATTCGTCATCGCGAGTTTCCAGCCAAGTTCTTCGGGCTGAGTCCAGTCGAGCCGAAAATCGTGACCCTCGATCATCGTGTCGGTGGTCACAACCGAAGCCCCCGAAAACTCGACCACAGCGCAGTCGTCACCGGGCCCGAGGGTTACCGACGATCCGCCTCGAAAATGGGGCAAAATGCGGGCGAGTACCGCGGCCTCGCCGAGCGCTCCTACCGTGTCTGTCATACCCTCAACGCTAGCTCATGAAACGGTTCAGCTTTATGAATTAAGGTTGAGACGTGCGTCACAGATCATTCACCACCCTCTTGGCCTCTGCGGGTGCAGCAACCCTCTTCGTGGGTTTTCTCACCGGCTGCTCCGTTCGCGAGGTGCCGATGCACCCGGCCGAGAATGCGAATGACCCGGCGTGCGCCGACGTGATCGTGCGACTTCCCGACGAAATTGGCGAACTCAAACGCCGCAACACGAACGCCCAGTCAACCGGAGCGTGGGGCGACCCAGCGGGCGTGCTGCTGTACTGCGGCATCGAGCCCTCTGGCCCTACGACCGACCAGTGCGTCAGCGTGAACGGCATCGACTGGATCATGGACGACTCTGAGGCGCCACTCTTCAGGTTCGAGGCCTATGGCCGCGAGCCCGGCCTCGAAATCATCATCGATTCGAATCTCTCAAGTGGCTCAGTCATTGCTGAGTTTGGCGCCTCTGTATCGCAGCTGCCGCAGGTGCGTCAGTGCACCAACGTGAGCGACAGCCTGGACTTCACCGGTACCTCTGACGAGAGCCCAACAGAGCCAACTGACGACGCTCCCGCCAAGAAGTCTCCTGCCGAAGAGGCTCCCACCGAAGAAGCACCGACCGAAAACGAGTAGCCGCGATGCCTAGCGCTTGGTGTCGAGCGCTAGGTCGATGAGCTCCGTGATGAGGTCAGCATAGGCGAGCCCCGAGTGCTGCCACAGTTGCGGGTACATCGAGATCGGGGTGAAGCCCGGCATCGTATTGATCTCGTTGAGCACGGGGCCGTTTTCGGTCAGGAAGAAATCAACGCGCGCGAGCCCGTTGCACTGCGCGACCGTGAACGCGAGAATCGCTGCTTCGCTGATGCTCGCGAGCTCAGCTTCGGTGACGGGCGCTGGCAACACGAGGCGCACACCATCAGAGCCCAGGTACTTCGCTTCGAAGTCGTAAAAATCTTTGCCCTGAAACACGATCTCGCCGAGGGCGCTTGAAGCGCGGGGCAGCTCGCCCTGCTTGCCTTCGAGCACGGCAATTTCAACCTCGCGGCCCACGACTGCCGATTCGACAAGCACCATGTGGTCTTCTCGAAACGCGATGTCGAGGGCTTCGGGAAGCCCCTCGGGGCTTGTCACGCGGCTCACGCCAACCGACGAGCCAGCGCGAGAAGGCTTGACAAACAGTGGGTAGGTGAGCTCGTCGAAGAGCCCCGTGAGCTCGGGGTTGCGCTCAATGTCCATACGCGTGACGGTGCGCCAGGGTGCGACCTGAATGCCGGCGGCCTGAAACAGCGTTTTCGATACGTGCTTGTCCATGCACACCGACGAGGCGAGCACGCCGTTACCGACGTAAGGAATCGAGGTGAGCTCGAGAAAGCCTTGCACCGTACCGTCTTCGCCCCAGGGGCCGTGCAGCATCGGAAAGACAACGTCGATCTCGCCGAGCGACTGCACTCCCCCGTGCGGCGCGATAACACGCAGTTCACGCGTGTTCGCCGACTCAGGCCAGACGATTCGGGTGCCGTTGTCGTCGAGCGTGCGCAGCGGCTTCTCGTCGAGCGTGAAGGTCATGCTTTCTTCGTCGACGAGCGTAAAACTACCCTGCTCAGTAATACCGACCGGAATAACGTCAAAACGTTCGCGATCAATGGCCCGCAGAATACCCGTCGCGGTGACACAGCTTACGGTGTGCTCGCTTGAACGGCCGCCAAACAGAATGACAACGCGTGTTTTCTTCACCACGATCACTCCCCCTTGAGTTTCTTCGCAATACGCTTCCAAATGGACTCTTTACCCGTTCCAAGCATAAGCTCTGGGGTCGGCACCCCGTCTTCGGTCGCGAGATGCGGCCCGAGATTCTCAGGTTTCATCTGTTGGCGCAACACCATTTGCACCTGCTCAACAATCGGCATCGAGATGCCCCGTTCCTTCGCGATCTCGAGCACGGGCGCAACCGAGGTAATTCCCTCTGCCGTTTGCGACATCTGCTCGCGGGTCTCTTCGAGCGAGTAGCCTTGACCGATGAGACGGCCAGCAGTGTTATTGCGCGAGAGCGGTGATTGGCACGTTGCGATGAGGTCACCAACACCAGCAAGCCCAGACATCGTGGCCGGGTTGCCGCCGAGCCCAACGGCAAACTCGGTCATTTCGGCGAGGCCACGGGTAATAATCGCGGCCTTGGTGTTTTCGCCGTACCCCACACCATCGACGATGCCGATCGCGAGGGCGATGAGGTTTTTCAGTACGCCACCGAGCTCGGTTCCCACCACATCGGTGTTGACGTAACTGCGAAAGTAACTCGTGGTGCAGGCAATGGCGACCTCTTGGGCTACGTTCTCATCGACGCACGATGCCACTGCCCCGGTCGGCTGCTCCTTGGCGATTTCGAGCGCAATGTTCGGGCCCGACACCACCGCGATGCGCTCTGGCTCGAGGTGCAGCGTGTCTTCGATAACCTCCGACATGCGCAGGTTGGTCTCGCGCTCAATGCCCTTGATAAGGCTCACGAGCACTGCGGTGTGGTGCAAGAACGGCTCGATGTCGAGCAGCGTCTGCCGAAACGATGAGCTCGGCACCGCCAAGAAGACAAGCTGCGCCCCGCGCAGCGCCTCCTGCAAATCTTGTGTCGCTTTGAGCGTCTTTGGCAGGTTGATGCCCGGCAGGTACTGGCTGTTGCGTTTACCGACCTGAATTTCTTGCGCCATCTCGTGGCGCCTTGCCCAAACGGTCACGTCGTTGCCCGCATCGGCGAGTACCTTTGAGAAGGTTGTGCCGAAGCTACCCGCGCCGATCACGGCGACCTTGCGACCGGCGTTTCTCTGGGCCGGCTTTTGCGGTTTCTTCTCTGCTTTATTACTCACCGGCGCGCTCCGTTGGGTCAGTGGGCTCGCCGCCGAAGCGGCCCGTCTCACTCTGCCCACGTGCGCTCGGGTTCCACCTGGTCTCGGGCGCCTCTTCATCACGCAGCTCTGCGAGTAGCTTCGCGATCTCGTTCATGAGCTTCTCGGTTGCACGCGTGACCGTTTTCTGGTCGATGTGCTGCCCCTCGAATTCAGAAAGATCGAGCGGATCGCCGATTGCGATCGTGATGCGTTTGCGAGGAAAGGGGCGAATCTTCTTGCCGTAGCGCGGCATGAGTTCTTGGGTTCCCCAGTGGGCAACAGGATAGATCGGAATACCTCCCTCGAGGGCGAGCCTGACCGCTCCTGTCTTGCCACGCATAGGCCACAGGTCTGGGTCTCGGGTGAGACTTCCCTCGGGGTAAATGATCACGCAGGCATCGCGCTGAATGAGCTCGGCCGCAGCACCCATGGGGTTGCCGTCACCGGTGCTGCCGACAATGCCTGAACGGTCGACTGGAATCTGCCCCGAGGCGTTGAGCAACCACTTCACCACGGGAATCTTGAACAGGCTCGCCTTCGCCATAAAGCGCGGCAACCTACCCATATGCCAGGTCATAGCGCCGATGACGATCGGGTCAATCTCGCTGTAGTGGTTCGGCGAGAGAATGAAGGCACCCTTCTGGGGAATCTTCGAGTTCGGCGTAAAACGGTACTGCACCATGAGGCTCCACAGTGGCAGGACGAGTGAGGCCAGGAGCCAAAAGAAACTGGGTTTCTTTTTTTCAGCTGACCATCGGCTCCGTATTTTGACCGTTTCTACCATGACATCCATTATCGCCCGAGGGTACCCCTTGACGGGGTATGACTCCCCTTAGCCCTCGTAAATAAAGTCAGCGCCGAGCAGGCGAAGCTTCTCAATAAAGTTTTCGTAGCCTCGCGAAATGATGCCGAGGTTGGTGACCTTTGTCTGCCCCGTCGCAGTTAACGCGGCGATGAGGTGGCTAAAGCCACCTCGAAGGTCAGGAACCTCGATATCGGCGCCCGTGAGCGGGGTTGGCCCCGTGATCACGGCGGCCTGCTCGAACTCACGACGATTCACGCGACGAGAGGGGTCTCCGAGACCTTCCTTGTACACCGTGATGTCGGCGCCCATCTTGTTGAGCGCATCGGTGAAACCGAAGCGGTTCTCGTACACCGTCTCGTGAATCGTCGAGGTGCCGATCGCCTGGGTCAGGGCGACAACGAGTGGCTGCTGCCAGTCGGTCATGAAGCCAGGGTGCACGTCGGTCTCGATGACGACGGGCTTGAGATCGCCGCCAGGGTGGTAAAAGCGAATGCCGTCGTGCTCGACGTCAAAGTCGCCGCCAACCTTGCGGAAGACGTTGAGGAAGGTCATCATCTCTTCCTGCTTCGCGCCCTCGATGTATACGTCGCCCTTCGTCGCGAGAGCCGCTGCGGCCCAGCTCGCAACCTCGTTTCGGTCGAAGATCGCGTCGTGGCGGTAGCCTCGCAGCTTCTCAACGCCCTCGATGAAGATCACCCGATTTGGCTCGATGCTGATGATCGCGCCCATCTTCTGCAGGATGCAGATGAGGTCGACAATCTCTGGCTCGATGGCCGCGTTGCGAAGCTCGGTTGTGCCTTCAGCGAGCACCGCCGTGAGCAGCACCTGCTCGGTTGCGCCAACCGAGGGGTATGGCAGCTCAATGTTGGCGCCCTTGAGCCCGTTGGGGGCTTCAAGGCTGATGCCCATGGGCTGCTTCTCGATCACTGCGCCAAAGGCACGGAGCGCGTCGAGGTGAAAATCAATGGGTCGGTCGCCGATGCGGCAGCCGCCCAGGTCAGGAATGAAGGCCTCACCCAGGCGGTGCAGCAGCGGGCCGCAGAACAGGATGGGAATGCGTGACGAACCGGCGTGCGCATCAATGTCGGCTTTATGGGCAACCTCAACGTTGGTGGGGTCGAGGCGCCACTCGCCTGACTCGCCGCGGGTCACGAGAACCCCGTGCAGAGCGAGCAGCCCCGCAACGACTCGTACGTCTGAGATGTTCGGAACGTTCGTGAGAACGCTCTCTGAGTTGCCAAGCAGCGATGCGACCATCGCCTTGGTCGCGAGGTTCTTAGCTCCACGAACCTTGATGCGCCCCTTCAAGGGGCTCCCACCATTGATGATGATCTCATCAGAGGTGAGGCCTACGCGTGCAGCCGCCTTTTTTGAGTCGAGCTGCAAGCCAGCCTTGTCTTCGTTGGTCACGCAAACTCCTAGCTTGTATGTGCGGGTAACGTTTTCGGCATCCACGCTGGTCGTGTTGCCTCAAAGTCTGTGATCGCTTGCTCGTTGCGAAGCGTCAAAGAAATGTCGTCGAGCCCTTCAGTGAGACGCCATTGAGTGTAGTCATCGATATCGAACGGAACCACAAGGTTACCTACACGAACCTCACGCTCTTCTAGGCTGACTGTCAGCTTCACTCCGGGCTCAGCCTCAATGACCTGCCAGATCTTCTCAATATCGGCCTCGTTCACCTGGGCCGCGAGCAGCCCCTGCTTGCCTGAGTTGCCTCGAAAGATGTCACCAAAACGTGATGAGAGCACGACCTTGAACCCGTAGTCGCGCAGCGCCCACACGGCGTGTTCACGCGAAGAGCCGGTTCCAAAATCTGGGCCAGCAACGAGAATCTGTGCTCCAGCGTATGCCGGCTGATTGAGCACGAAGGTCTCGTCGTCACGCCAGCGCGAGAAGAGCGCGTCGTCATAGCCTGTTTTCGTGACCCGCTTCAAGAATTCGGCGGGAATGATCTGGTCGGTATCAACGTTCGAGCGGCGCAAAGGTACCGCTACACCGTCAAAGGTCACAAACTTTTCCATGGTTATGCTCCCTGCTTCTCGTGGCGGTTACCCTGTGCGGCATCCTGTTCAAGATCCCACGGGCTCGAAAGCGTGCCGCGAATCGCGGTCGCTGCGGCAACGAGTGGTGAGACAAGGTGTGTGCGACCGCCCTTACCCTGGCGGCCTTCAAAGTTACGGTTCGAGGTCGAGGCGCAGCGCTCGCCCGGCTCAAGCTGGTCGGGGTTCATGCCGAGGCACATCGAGCAGCCAGCGAAGCGCCACTCGGCACCGAACTCTTCGACAATCTTGTCAAGGCCCTCGGCCTCGGCTTCGAGTCGCACGCGGGCTGATCCCGGCACAACCATCACGCGCACTCCCTCGGCCTTCTGCTTGCCCTTAATGATGCTCGTGAATTCACGCAGGTCATCGAGGCGGCTGTTGGTGCACGACCCCATAAACACGACGTCAACCGGAATGTCTTTCATCGGTGTGCCGGGCTCGAGGTCCATGTATTCAAGCGCACGCTCGGCGTTCGACCTTGCGTTCAGATCTTCAATCGATTCGGGATGCGGCACAGTGTCGCTGAGTAGTACGCCCTGCCCCGGGTTCGTGCCCCAGGTCACGAATGGCTCGAGTGCGCTCGCGTCGATGAATACCTCTGCATCGAACTCTGCGCCCTCGTCGGTTTTGAGGGTCTTCCAGTACTCCACCGCCGCGTCCCAATCGGCGCCCTGCGGCGCGTGAGGCTTGCCCTTGACGTACTCAAAGGTCGTCTCGTCAGGAGCGACCATGCCTGCGCGGGCGCCTGCCTCGATCGACATGTTGCACATGGTCATGCGGCCATCCATCGAGAGCGAGCGGATCGCCGAGCCGCGATACTCAAGCACGTAGCCCTGGCCGCCACCGGTTCCGATCTTGGCAATGACAGCGAGAATAATATCCTTGGCCGTAACGCCGGGGCGCAGCTCGCCCTCGACGTTGATGGCCATCGTTTTGAATGGCTTCAGCGGCAGCGTTTGTGTCGCCATAACGTGCTCGACCTCGCTCGTGCCGATGCCGAAGGCGAGCGCGCCGAAAGCGCCGTGGGTCGAGGTGTGGCTATCACCACACACCACCGTGATGCCTGGCATCGAGAGGCCGAGCTGCGGGCCAACGACGTGCACAATGCCCTGCTCGGCGTCACCGAGCGAGTGCAGGCGAACACCGAACTCTTCGCAGTTCTTGCGCAGGGTATCGACCTGCAGGCGGCTCGTAAGATCAGCGATCTGGCGCGTGATGTTCATCGTGGGCGTGTTGTGATCTTCGGTCGCGATCATGTGCTCGACCCGGCGCAGAGGCCTGTCGGCGACCCTCAGCCCATCAAATGCTTGAGCGCTCGTCACCTCGTGAATGAGGTGCAGGTCGATGTAGATGAGATCTGGCTCGCCGTTCTCGCCCTTCACAACAGTGTGATCATTCCAGAGCTTCTCAGCGAGCGTCAACGGCTTCGCAGTTGCAGTCATGCGTTTTTCCTTCATATTCGTAGCGTTCTAGCCAGAACTATGCCCCGCGACAGGGTTGGCCAGTGAGCTAGAACCTGTCGCGGCAATGAAGAAGCCGCTGTACCATACCGAAGATTCTAGCACTCGCTAGGTGCGAGGTGCGCCGCGGCCGCGGCGCGATCCGCTCTCACGGTCTTCGCGACGCACTTTCACGAGGCTCGCAATCGTCGCTACGAGCATCGCGACGACGATGAAACCGAGCGACATGAGCGTCGAGATCTCGGGAACCGCAACGGCCTCGCCACCGTTAATGAACGGGAGCTCGTTCTCATGCAGGGCGTGCAGCACGAGCTTGACGCCAATGAACGCGAGAATCGCGGCGATGCCGTACTTGAGGTACTCGAGCCGCTCGAGCAACCCGCCGAGCAGGAAGTAGAGCTGCCTGAGGCCCATGAGTGCAAAGACGTTTGCGGTGAAGACAATAAAGGGGCTTTGCGTGATGCCGAAGATCGCGGGAATTGAGTCGAGGGCGAAGAGCAGGTCGGTGCTGCCGAGCGCGACGAAGACGAGCAGCATGGGCGTGACGTAACGCTTGCCATCGATGCGGGTGAACATGCGGCCGCCGTCGTACTCGTCGGTGTACGGCAAGACCTTCTTGACGAGGCGCACGAGCAGGCCGTCTTTGACGGGCCCCTCTTGCTCGGGCTTGACCTGCTGCCAAGCCGTCCACACGAGCCACGCACCAAAAATGAAGAAGACCCAGATGTAGCGCTGAATAAGCGCCGCCCCGGCGAGAATGAAGATTCCACGAAAGATGAGGGCGAGCACGATGCCCACCATGAGCGCACGCTGCTGGTACTCGTAGGGCACCTTGAAGCTCGAGAGAATGAGCACGAACACGAAGAGGTTATCGATACTCAGGCTGTACTCGGTGAGCCAACCCGCCAAGAACTCAGTGCCGTGCTGAGCGTCGCCCAACCAAAACATGCAGCCGGCGAACACCAGCGCAAGCAGCACGTAGACGCCTACCCAGAGGCTCGCCTCGCGCATGGTTGGCACGTGGGGGCGTTTGATGATGAGCAGCAAGTCGACGATGAGAATGCCGACGAGCACGACCATCGAGATGATTTCAAAGGGAAGCGGGAGAACAGAGGTCACGGTTGTGAAGCCTTTCGGTTTTGCACCGAAGGTCTCTCCCCGACAGGCCTAGCCTGTCGCACCGCACCGGATCTCCACCAAGGATCACGTACTGACGACGCGGTGTTTCTGGGATACTCCCCTTCACCCTCACGATCATACCCGATGAGGCCGAGAGACTCACCCTGCTCTCTGGCGATCACGCTCGGCCAGCGGTCACGCTGACAGTTCTGCAATGAAAACAGAAAAGGAACCGTGTCGAAACACGATTCCTTTTCTTTGTGGTGACCCCAGCGGGATTCGAACCCGCGTTACCGCCGTGAGAGGGCGGCGTACTAGGCCGCTATACGATGGGGCCTCACCTGCTGTTCTGTTTGGAACAACAGAGATAATCTTTACACAGATTAAAAGGCTGCGCAAATCGAAACCCCGTAGCCGCTCGCGCGGGCGTGTCGCGGCATGCGAGTAGCATGAGAAGTGATGAACGAGATCAGCGTAATGATGCCTGTTGGCGTGCCCTATGGAGCCGTAGCGTTCGACATTGCCGGTCTTGAGTGGTGGGCGCTACTCTTACTGTGCCTCGCCGCTTTTGCCGCGGGGTGGATCGATGCCGTGATCGGCGGCGGCGGCCTCATCCAATTGCCCGCCCTTCTCCTCGTGCCCGGCCTCTCGCCGGTGCAGGCGCTCGCGACGAACAAGCTGGCGTCGGTGTTTGGAACGGCGACGAGCAGCATCACCTACGCGAGAAAGCTCCGCCCGAAACCTCGCGAGGTCGCGCCCATGGCAATCGCCGCTTTCTGCGCAGCGATTGCGGGAGCCTCACTCGCCGCTTCCCTGCCAGCCGAGGTATTTACGCCGATCATCGTCATCGCTTTAATCGTCGTGCTACTCATCACGCTCTTGAAACCTTCGCTCGGTGCGGTCACCCGAATCAAGCACACTGGCAAGCGACGGCTGCTCATCAGCCTCGCCATCGGCATCGTGATTGGTTCATACGATGGCCTGCTGGGCCCCGGCACTGGCACGTTTCTCGTGATTGCACTGGTCGCCTGCATCGGCCTGAATTTTCTTCAGGCGAGCGCGCAAGCAAAGATCGTGAACTTTGCCACGAATCTCGGCGCCCTAGTGTTTTTCATTCCGCTGGGCGCCGTGATGTGGAAGCTCGGCATCAGTCTCGCGATCGCAAACGCAGTTGGTGGCTTTCTCGGTGCTCGCACCGCCATGTCGCGCGGCGCTCGCTACATTCGTATTGTGTTCGTGTGCGTGGTTACGGCCCTCATCATCAAACTCGGGTGGGATGTCTTCTCCGGGTAATTCAGTTTCGAGTGAGCAGGTTCGGCTTGTCCTCTTACTCTTCTGACGACGAGTCTGCTTCGAGCGCGGCCTGCGCCCCCTCGCCTGCTAGGGCTTCGTCGGCCAAATCGTCGACGAGCCCCTCGAAGAGCTCGCTGCTGCTCTCGACCTCGTAGGTCTCGACATCGCGCAGCTTACGCTCAACGGCGCGGGTGCGGCGCCCGGCCATCTCAACTGTGTTTTGAGCGGTCTTGAGCTGCTTGCCGAGCTTGTCCCAGACATCGCCGTACTTCTTGAACTCTGCTTTCGCCTCGCCGAGCACCTGCCATACCTCAGAGCTACGCTTCTCAATCGCGAGTGTGCGAAAGCCCATCTGCAAGCTCGTCAGAATCGAGCCCAGGGTTGTCGGGCCCATGATCATGACGCGCAGCTCTTGCTGCAGCTTGCTCGCGAGCCCTGGCCTGCGCACAGCCTCGGCAAAGAGACCCTCGGTCGGCAGATACATGATGGCAAAGTCGGTGGTGAATGGCGGCTCAATGTACTTCGTTGAAATGAGCTTGGCCTGATCGACCAGCACGCGCTCGAGCACCTTCGTTGCTTTTTCGATGGCTTCGAGATCGCCAGCATCTTGCGCATCGAGCAGCCGCTCATAGTCTTCCTGAGGAAACTTCGAGTCAATCGGCAAGTAGATGGGCTCATCACGGTCGCGGCCTGGCATCTTGATGGCAAACTCAACCCGCTCCTGCGAGCCGGGTTTGACGGCGACGTTCTCTTCATACTGCTCGCGGGTCATGAGGTCTTCAAGCTGCCTCGCGAGCTGCACCTCACCCCAACCACCGCGACTCTTCACGTTCGTGAGCACGCGCTTGAGCCCGCCAACGTCTGAGGCCAGGTTCTGCATCTCACCGAGCCCCTTCTGCACCTGTTCAAGCCGCTCACTCACGAGCGTGAACGACTCACCGAGTCGCTTCTCGAGGGTGCCCTGCAGCTTCTCGTCGACGGTGAGGCGCATCTGTTCAAGCTTCTTCTCGTTGCCGTCACGAAGCTTGTCGAGCTCGGTGCGCAGCGACTGCTTGAGCTCTTCCTGTTTCGCCTCGTTGCTCGCGGTGAGCGCCTGAACCCGCTGCGCGTTCTCGTCGAGCGCCGTTTTGAGGGTCTTCACGAGCCGCTCATTGAGCGACTGGTCAAGGAGCTCCCTCAACTCACGGTTGTTCGCCACGCGTGCTTCACGCTCACGAGCGAGCTCGCGAGATTGAGCCTCACTGCCCTGCTGCACGCGCGCCGTGATTTCCTGCTGCGAAAGCGAGAGCGCCTGCTGCAGCTCGGCTCGCTGCGCGGTCGACTCGGCGCGCAATTCGGCGCTCACTCGCTGAAAGCCTTCGGCGACCTCGCCAGCCGCCGACTCTTCCTTACCACCGCCGGTACGACTCACGACCAGGGCGATCAGGGCACCGAGCATGAGCAGGTTAACAACCGACAACACGATGAGCACCGTTTGCATGTGACCTCATTTCTTTTCGATAGCAACACGGTATCTCACGCCTCTGACATTGTGGTCGCGCCGCTCCTTTGGTGAGCCTCACCGCGACCGAAACAGAACCCCGGCTTTCGCTCGCACACAGCAATCGACCTCGCGTAGGCTTGCAGGGTGACGACGATGAAGAGTTTTGCCTCAGACAATTACGCGGGTGCCCACCCGGCGGTGCTCGAAGCCGTGATCGACGCGAACAGCGGCCACGCCCCCGCATACGGCGATGACCCGTGGAGCGAGCGTTTCACCGAGGTCATGCGTGGTCACTTCGGCGAGCAGGCGATCGCCCTGCCCGTATTCAACGGCACGGGTGCGAACGTCGTAGCGCTCCAGGCTGCACTGCCCCGCTGGGGCGCGGTCATCTGCGCGACGAGCGCCCACATCAACGTCGACGAGGGCGGTGCCCCCGAGCGCGTGGGCAACCTCAAACTTTTGGGCGTCGAAGCCCCCGACGGCAAGCTCACCCCCGAGCTCGTCGAGCGAGAGGCCTGGGGTTGGGGCACGGTGCACCGGGCACAGCCGCTCGTGGTCTCGATCTCGCAAACCACGGAGTTCGGCACCTGCTACTCCCCCGACGAGATTGCCGCGCTCGCAGAGCAGGCCCATGGCCTCGGCATGGCACTGCACGTTGACGGCTCACGCATCAGCAACGCTGCCGCATACCTCGAGGCTTCGCTCAAAACGCTGATCACCGACACCGGGGTCGACCTCCTGAGCCTCGGCGGAACGAAAAACGGGCTCCTTGGCGCCGAGGCCGTCGTGGCCCTCAATGAGCAATTCGTGCCTGGGCTGCCATACGTGCGCAAGCTGAGCATGCAGCTCGGCTCAAAAATGCGGTTCCTCTCGGCTCAGCTCGTGGCGATGTTCGAGGGAGACCTGTGGATCACCTCGGCCGCTCACGCCAACACCATGGCCCAACGCTTGCACGCTGGTCTCGCCTCACTCGCCTCAGAGCAACCCGGGTTCGCGCTGCTGCACCCGGCAGAGTCGAACGCGGTGTTCGCCAGGGTACCGGCCGAGGCTGCCGAGCGAGCAAGAGCCGTTTACCCCTTCTACGACTGGCCTGGAGGCGAATCAGAGGTTCGCCTCATGTGTTCATTCGACACAACCGAGGCCGAGGTCGACCACCTGCTCGAGCTGTTCGCTGGGCACTCATAGGGCTCAGCACACAGCTCAAGCAGGCTGCCTGAGGCGTGATCAGTTGTTCTTCGGCGCCTCCGCGCGGGTGATGATCGCACGCGCGTGCCGTAGCACCGGCTCGTCGATCATCTGCCCCTCAAAGCGAAACACGCCGTGCTCGCTTTCGGCACGCTCAAGCACACGCTCGGCCCAGCCGGTCGCCTCGGCGTTTGGCCGGTACGCCTCGCGTACCACCTGCACCTGGTTTGGGTGAATGCAGGCGGTCGCCCGAAAGCCCGATGCCGCGGCATCTTCGGCCTCGGCGCGAAGCCCATCGAGATCGGGAATGTTCATAAACACCGCGTCGATCGTGGCTTTGCCCTCGGCAGCCGCCGCCACGAGCACCCGAGAACGCGCGTGCCTGGCAACCGCGCGGTATTCGCCGTTCGCGAAGCGACTCGAGGTGCCGCCAATCGATGCCACGAGGTCTTCTGCGCCCCACATGAGTGCCGTCACGTTGTCGAGCGCTGCAATCTCGGGGGCTGCCTGCACACCTCGGGCGGTCTCGAGTAGCGGAATGAGCTCGTAGCTTCGCGGCACCTCGTCGAGGCTCATGGCGCTCTCGGCCTTCGCCACCATGACGGTGCGGTAGGCGGTGCGCGCAATCACGGCGAGGTCGGCACGAAACGCGTCGGTTCCAGCCGGGTTCACCCGCACGATCACGCGAGCAGGGTCGAGATCGCTGTCTCGCAACGCCTGTCTCGCCGCCTCTTTCGCCTCGGGCAGCACCGCGTCTTCGAGGTCGATGATCACGGCATCAGCACGATCGTGGGCCTTGCTGTACCGTTCGGGCCGATCCGCCGGGCAAAAAAGCAGTGCCGGGCCATAGTTAAATTCCATCATCACTGTTCTCCCTCGTATCTGTTGTGTCTCTGAACATCGAAATTACCCGTCTCCTGGCGCCCCGGGCTGAGGCGCGCAGAGCACGAGCACGGTTCGTCGCGCGGTCGCGACAATCACCCCGTCCTGGTTGCGGCCGGTGTGCTCGATCACGCAGATGCCGTTGCCGGGCCTGGAACCCGAAAGACGTTTTTCGCGGATCGTGCTCTCGGTGTAGAGCGTGTCACCGACGAAGAGCGGGTGCACGAATCGAATATCGCCGAGCCCGAGTTGCGCCACGAGCGTTCCCTGCGTGAGTTGCGCGACCGAGCTGCCGACCATGGTCGCGAGGGTCCACATCGAGTTCACGAGCCGCTCGCGAAAGGGCTCCTGCGTCTCGGCGAAAGCCGCGTCGAGGTGCAGCGCCTGCGTGTTCATCGTGAGCGTCGTGAAGAGCACGTTGTCGGCCTCGGTGGCTGTTCGCCCCGGCCGGTGCTGATATTTCGCACCGAGTTCGAACTCTTCAAAGAAGAGGCCTCGCTGAACAATCTCGGTCATGGTCATGCCCTCTCTGAGAGTTGAAGCGACCTCGCGATGAGCATGAGCTGAACCTCGCTCGTGCCCTCGCCGATCTCAAGAATTTTTGAGTCTCGGTAGTGCCTGGCAACGACGAACTCGTTCATAAAGCCGTTGCCGCCAAAAATCTGGGTTGCGTCGCGCGCGTTGTCCATCGCCGCGTCACTCGCCGTCAGCTTCGCCATAGCGGCCTCGGTCGCGAAGGGGCGCCCCGCATCGCGAAGCCTCGCCGCGTGCTGCCAGGCGAGCCTCGCCACGTGCACCCGCTGCTTCATGCGCGCGAGCGTGAACTGCGCGTTCTGCCGCGTCGCGAGCGATGAGCCGAACACCGTGCGCTGCTTCGCGTACTCGGTTGCCGCTTCGAGGCATCCCTCGGCAGCACCCGTCGACAGCGCCGCGATCGCGATGCGTCCCTCGGCGAGCGTGCTCAAGAAGTGGGCGTACCCGCGCCCCTCGGCCCCCAGCAGGTTGTCGTACGGGACTCTCGCCTCGTCGAAGGTGAGCGGGTGCGTGTCTGAGGCGTGCCAGCCAACCTTGTCGTACGGGGGTTCGACCGTGAAGCCAGGGGTGCCGTTCGGAACGATGATCGTCGAGATTTCTCGCTTGCCGTCGCGCTCGCCTGTGACCGCGGT
The DNA here is from genome assembly GCF_019049105.1 of Leucobacter chinensis. GTDB lineage: Bacteria > Actinomycetota > Actinomycetes > Actinomycetales > Microbacteriaceae > Leucobacter_A > Leucobacter_A chinensis. The sequence goes on along the minus strand of NZ_JAHQZR010000006.1, from coordinate 318,235 downwards.
CACCGTCACGAACCTCGTGATCGGGGTGCCCGAGTTCGTAATGAACTGCTTGCTCCCGGTCACCACCCATTCGTCGCCCTCGCGCACCGCCCTCGTGCGCGTTGCACCTGCGTCAGAGCCGGCCTCGGGCTCGGTGAGCCCGAACCCCGCGAGCGCCGTGCCAGACAGGAGGTCAGGCAAGAGCTCCTGCTTCTGTTCCTCTGAACCAAACTGGTACACGGGCATGGCGCCTAAGCCCACAGCTGCTTCGAGCGTGATCGCGATCGACTGGTCGACCCTTCCGAGCGCTTCGATCGCGAGACACAGCGCGAAGTAATCGCCGCCCTGGCCGCCGTAAGCCTCATCAAAGGGCAGCCCGAAGAGGCCGAGCTCGCCCATCTGGGCCACGACGCTCATCGAGAGGGTTTTCGTGCGGTCTGCTTCGTACGATTGCGGCGCGACAACCGTGTCGGCAAAGTCTCGCACCATGGCCGCGAGTTCGCGCTCTTCGGCGCTGAGGTCGTGCATCATGGGGTCTCCTCATCTTCTGCGTACCCGTCAGCTTCGACGAGCGCCACCTGTTGGCCCCGGCTCACCTGGTCGCCGAGTGCGACCAGGAGCCTCACGGTTCCTGCGTGTGGTGCGAGCACGGGGTGTTCCATCTTCATTGCTTCAATTGACACGAGGGGCTGCCCCTGCTCGACCCTGGCGCCCTCGGCCACGTGCTCGTTTGAGACGCGGCCTGGCATGGGAGCCTCGCAGTGGCCCGCAACGGCCCTCACGTTTTCGGTGAGTGCCGCGAGCGTTCGCTCCCTGCGGGTGCGCACCACAAAGCGCCACGAAGCGCCGTCTCGCCCCGCCCAAAACGCGGGTGCTGTCCCGCTCTCGCCCTCAACCACGGGCTCCTGAACGACAACCACGCTCGAATCGCTGCCGAGCGTTGCCTCGTGCTCGCCGCCGGCTTCATCGAGCAGCGTGAAGCATTCGAGCCCCGCGCTCGTTGCCCCGCGAACCTGGAATCGGCCGTGAAGTCTGCCCCACGGCGTAACACTTTCGCCTGGCGGGGTGGCAGCGCGGCTTACCTCGGCGAGCACGCGCTCGTCTGGGGCAAGCGCGGCAAAGGGCAGCATCGTCTCGATGAGCCCGGTGTCGATCTCGCCAGCACGCACGCGCTCGTGTTGCAGCAGCGCGCGCAAAAAGCGAATGTTCGTCTCTAGGCCGAGCACGGTGGTCTCACCGAGAGCCCGGTCGAGCCTCGAGAGAGCCTCACTGCGGGTCTGGGCGAAGGCGACCACCTTCGCGATCATGGGATCGTACGAGGCCGAGACGGCATCGCCCTCGCCCACGGCAGCATCAATGCGCACCCCGCGTGGTTCTTGCCACGCGAGCACACGCCCCACCGAGGGCAGGAAGCCCCGCTCGGGTGACTCGGCATACACTCGCGCTTCGACCGCGTGCCCCACGGGCTCGAGCGAAAAGGCCGCCCTCACGCCGGTTTCTGGGTCGATGACCTCGGTGAGGCGCGCCCCACTCGCCTCGAGGAATTGCAGAATGTCTTCGCCAGCAGCGGTGCGTACCTGGAGCTCGACGAGGTCGATGCCCAGCACCGCCTCGGTCACGGGGTGCTCAACCTGCAAGCGTGTGTTCATCTCGATGAAAAAGAAGTTTTCGGGCTCATCGGCATCGACCAAGAATTCGACGGTGCCTGCCCCCACGTACTCAACGCTCCCAGCGGCCCGAGCTGCGGCGAGCGCCATGCGCTCACTCGTCTCGGTCGAGATGCCTCCCGCGTTCGGAGCCTCCTCGATGACCTTCTGGTGACGCCTTTGCAACGTGCATTCTCTCTCACCGAGCACGAGCATCTCGCCACCCGCCGTACCGAACACCTGCACCTCGATGTGTCGGGGCCGCTCGATGAGCCGCTCAAGCAGCATCGTCTCATCGCCGAACGCCGCGCTCGCGACCCGCCTCGCCGACGCGAGCGCGCCGGGCAAATCGTCCAGCGTTCGAACGATCTCCATGCCTTTGCCGCCACCGCCGGCACTCGGCTTCACGAGCAGCGGTAGGCCAATCTCTTGCGCACGATCGGCAACCTCTGCGTCGCTCAGCCGCTGCCCCTCGGGAGTCGTGTCGGCGAAGCCCGGAACCTCGGGCACGCCGGCCTCGGCAAGGTGCTCACGGGCACGAACCTTGTCGCCCATCATGTCGAGCGCCCTCGTACCTGGCCCGATGAACACCAGACCGGCCTCGGCGCAGGCGGCTGCGAAGGCCGCGTTTTCAGAGAGGAATCCGTAGCCCGGGTGAATCGCCTGGGCCCCGGTCTCCAGAGCGGCCTTGATGACCGCGTCGGCTCGCAAGTACGACGCTGTTGCGGGGTCTGGCCCGATGCACACCGCTCTATCGGCCTCACGCACGTGCGCGGCACCAGCGTCGCCCTCGCTATACACCGCGACGGTGGTCACGTGCAGGGCCGAGAGGGTGCGCATGATGCGCCTCGCGATCTCGCCCCGGTTGGCAATCAATACCGTATGAAACATGGCGGTCACATCCTAAAGAGGCCGAAGCGGGGCTCTGGCAGCGGGGTTCGCGAGACGACGTCGAGCGCCATGCCGAGCACGTCGCGTGTCTCATCGGGGTCGAGTATGCCGTCATCCCACAGCCTCGCCGTGGCATAGTACGGCTCGCCCTGCGTCTCGTACTGCTCGCGCACGGGCCGCTCGAACTCAGCGCGTTCTTCGGGACTCCAACGCTCGCCCCGCGCCTGCAACTGGTCTTCTTTGACGGTCGAGAGCACCTGGGCAGCCTGCGATCCGCCCATCACCGAGATGCGGCTCGCGGGCCATGACCAGAGGAACCTTGGTGAGTAGGCTCGGCCGCACATCGAGTAGTTGCCGGCGCCGAACGATCCGCCAATAATGATCGTGAGCTTCGGCACGCGCGTTGTCGCGACCGCCGTCACCATCTTCGCGCCGTGCTTGGCGATACCACCCGCCTCAGCGTCTTTGCCCACCATGAAGCCCGTGATGTTCTGCAGAAAGAGCAGCGGAATGCCCCGCTGATCGCACAGCTCAATAAAGTGAGCCCCCTTGAGTGCCGACTCGGCGAACAGCACGCCGTTATTGGCCACGATGCCCACCGGATGTCCGTGGATCGCGGCAAACGTCGTCACCAGCGTCTCGCCGTACTCCCGTTTAAACTCGCTCACGCTGCCCGCGTCAACGAGTCGCGAGATCACCTCGCGCACGTCGTACGGTTCGTTCACGTCGACCGGAACAACGCTCGTGAGATTCCCGTCGACCGCCGGGGCTTTCGGCTGCTGCACCGCCCAGGCCGGGCTCGGCGCATCGGGCAGCGTGCGCACCATGTCACGCAGAATCTCGAGCGCATGCTCGTCGTTATCGGCGAGGTGATCGACCACACCAGAGACGCGCGCGTGCAACTCGCCGCCGCCGAGCTCTTCGGCCGAAACCTGCTCGCCAATCGCGGCCTTCACGAGAGGCGGGCCGCCAAGAAAAATGGTGCCCTGCTCCCTCACAATGACCGTCTCGTCACTCATCGCCGGGACATAGGCCCCGCCCGCCGTGCACGAGCCGAGCACGGCCGCAAGCTGCGGAATACCCTCGGCCGACATGCGTGCCTGGTTGAAGAAGATCCGGCCGAAGTGCTCGCGGTCAGGAAACACCTCATCTTGCATGGGCAAAAAAGCGCCGCCCGAATCGACCAGGTAGAGGCACGGCAACCGATTCTCGAGCGCGATCTCCTGCGCCCTGAGGTGTTTCTTGACCGTCATCGGGAAGTAGGTGCCGCCCTTCACCGTGGCGTCGTTACACACGACCATCACCTGGCGGCCGTGCACGAGCCCGATGCCCGTGATCACCCCGGCGGCCGGCGCTTCACCCCCGTATAGCCCCTCGGCGGCAAGCGGAGCAACCTCAAGAAATGGGCTTCCCTCGTCGAGCAGCCTCGCAACCCTGTCCCTCGGCAACAGTTTGCCTCGCCCGAGGTGCCGTTCTCGCGAACGCTCGGGCCCGCCAAGTGCGACCTCATCGAGTCGTTCGCGCAGTGCTTGAGCCAGGGATGCTTGGGTTACAGCTGCCTTCATATGCTTGTCTCCATCGACAGTGCGGGGTGCTTTAGGGGTGGTAAAGCCTCGGTGCCAAGACCCGCAGAACGCGGGCCCTAACGAGTTCAGCCGTGGGTGGTGGCGAACACTCTCACCGTAACAAATGATGCTGTGGAGGCGCTAGGGGTGCTCGTTACCACCTCGCAGAACCGTTTAGGATAGCTAACACCAAGCAACCGACATCTTCACACAGGAGTGATCAATAGTGAGCACCGCACACGTTCAAGACTTCCTCACGCAGCGAGGCTGGTCAGGCACCATTCTCGAGTTCGCCGAGTCGAGCGCGACCGTCGAACTTGCGGCAGAAAAGGTCGGCACCGATCCGCAGCGGATCGCAAAAACGCTCGGGTTCTATGACCCCTCTGAGCCAGAGGCCGCGGTACTCGTGGTCGCAGCTGGCGACGCGAAGGTGAACGGGGGCATGTTTAAGCGAGCCTTCGGGGGCAAGCCCCGCATGCTGAAGGCCGACGACGTGCTGCCCCTAACCGGGCACCCAATCGGCGGGGTGTGCCCCTTCGCGACCGCGTCGGGGGCACGCATCTTTCTCGATGAGTCGCTGCGCCGGTTCAGCTCGGTGTACCCCGCGGCTGGAACGGCGACCTCTGCCGTCGAGATGGGGCTCGACGAGCTCGAGCAGCTCTCGGGGGCCGAGGGCTGGGTCGATGTGGCGAAGGGCTGGCGCGACGAGGCTGAGGAGGCCTAGGGCTTCAAACTTCGGGGCCTCCGGGGCTTTCGTGACATTCGGGGCCTTCGAAGCCTTCGGGCGGTGCCTGCCTGGTTTTCGTGGCTGCGCGGCAAATTGTTTGCAATTTCTACCCGTTTTCGCCTGATTTTGCCGCGAAAGTGCAAACAATTTCGCGGATCAAGGCTGAGTGCGCGCCATTCGCGGATCAAGGCTGGTTGTGAGCAGGACCGGGCGGCAGGGGCAGGCACAGGGACAGGGTGCGAGGGTAAGAGCTGGGGCGAAGCCACACCGGCCCCGCTCCCGCACCCTGCCCTGCCCTGCCCTGCCGGCAGCCTTGCGTGCTAAGCCCTAGAGCGTGCGCTCATTGAGGCGCGCCATGAAGAGCGCCTCGGTGAGGGTCGCGTTGCGCAGCACGCCGAGGTGCTGTGACTCGTTCGGGCTGTGCGCGCGAGTATCGGGATCTTCGACGCCCGTCACGAGAATCTGCGCGCCGGGAAACTCTTCGACGAGCTCGGCGATGAAGGGAATCGATCCGCCAATGCCCGTGTCAACGGGTTCGACGCCCCAGGCGTCGGCCATGGCCTGGCGCATCGTTTCGGCGCCCCAGCCGCTCGTATCGACGAGGAAGGGCTGGCCGTTGTCGGTGTCTTCGAACGAGACGTGCGCACCAAACGGGGCGTTTGCGAGCAGGTGCCGCTGGATCGCCTCAGCAGCCTCGGCCGCGTCTTGCCCCGGAGCAACGCGGCCCGAGAGGCGCACGAGCACGCTCGGCACGAGGGTGTTCGAGGCGTTCGCGATCGAGGGAGCGTCGATGCCTGTGAGCGAGATCGAAGGCTTCGCCCAGATGCGGCTGAGCACTTTGCCGGTGCCGACCGGGGTGACCCCGTCGAGCAGAGCGGCGTCACGGCGTAGCTCATCTTCTGAGAAGTCGGGTACATCAAGGTCGGCCTCGGTGAGACCTTCGACGGCGACCGCGCCCTCGTCGTCCCAGAGCGTAGCAAAGAGCTTCATCGCGGCCATCATCGCGTCGGGAACGGCTCCACCAAACATGCCCGAGTGCGAGGCGTGGGCGAGCGTTTCAACACGAACGTTGAAGGCCGCGGCGCCGCGCAAGGCGACCGTGAGGGCGGGCGTCTCGGTGTCCCAGTTGTCTGAGTCGGCGACGATGATGGCGTCGGCCGTAAGCAGGTCTTTGTTCTCGCGCAAGAAATTGCCGAACGACTTCGAGGCCCACTCTTCTTCGCCCTCGATGAACATGGCGATGCCGAGGTCGAAGTCGTCGCCCGCGGTCTCTGCGAGCGCGCGAATGGCGGCAACGTGCGAGATCACGCCGGCCTTATCGTCTGAGGCGCCGCGCGCGTAGAGGCGATCGCCCTTGCGAGTCGGCTCGAAGGGAGGGGTCTCCCACTTCTCGTCGTCGCCGGGAGGCTGCACGTCATGGTGCGCGTAGAGCAGCACGGTCGGCTTGCCATTCTTTGCGGGACGGTGCGCGACGATTGCGGGCTTGCCCCACACCTCGGTGTCGCCCTCGCGAGCACGGCGCACGTCGACGGTCTCGAATACGCCGGTCTCGCGCAGCATCTCGGCAACCGCCGCAGCGCTCTCGTCAAGGTGCTTGGGGTCGAAGGCCGGCCAAGACACCGAGGGAATGCGAACGAGCGCTTCGAGCTCGCTCACCGTCTGCTCAAAATCGCGGTCGACAATCGCCGAGAGCTTCTTGGTGAGGTCATCGGTCATGGGCAGTCTCTCCTTCGTAAAACCGTGCCGATTGCGGCACCTGAATCGTGGTCTGTGGTTCGCTTGCGCGGCTTATTGGCTGGGCTTCGCAGCACGCTGAGGCGCACTCTCGAGCGCGTTCAGCGCCCGAATGATGCGGTGCAGCTCGCCGATGCGGCGCTGGGCCGGCGTGAACACGAGCCGCGGCGCCTCTGGCACGTCGTTGTCGCGCACCTCTGCGGGCCTCGCGGTCGTCTTCTCGAAGCTGCCATCGGCGATGAGGTGGGCAAACTGCTCGTTGAGCGAGGCAACCTCTTCGTCAGTGGGTTCGGCCCGCAGTCGCAACACGAGTTCTGTGCCGAACCAGCGCAGCGAATCGTAGTTGCGCCAAAAGCCGGTGATCTCGTCGGCAGCGGCATCGGCGTCGCTCGTGATGAGCACCCGGTCAAGGTCATTGGGCGAAATCATGCCGGCCGCGTCAAGCTCTTGTTCGATGTAGGTCTTGAAGCGTGACCAGAACGTACCGTCGGGGTGGTCGACAAGCACGATGGGCACGGGAATCATCTTGCCGGTTTGCTGCAGGGTGAGCAGTTCGAACAGCTCGTCCATGGTGCCGAAGCCGCCGGGCAGACACACGAAGCCCCGTGACTCCTTCACAAGCATGAGTTTGCGGGTAAAGAAGTACTTCATCGAGACCTGACGGTCATCGGCAGCAATGACCATGTTGGGCGATTCCTCGAAGGGCAGCCTGATCGAGACGCCGAGGGCGTGCTGCTCACCAGCACCGTGCGAAGCCGCCTCCATGATGCCGGGACCGGCTCCCGTCACGACAAACCAGTCGTGCTCGGCCATTTTCGTGGCCACCTCTTCAGCGAGCAACCACAGCGGATCTTCACGCTGGGTACGAGCCGACCCAAAAATCGTCACCTTATGCTCGCCACGATGCGGCGCGAAAAGCCTGAAGGCATTTCGCATCTCCTCAACCGCTGCCGAGGTGATCTTGAGGTTCAAGCGATCGGCGCCGTCTTCACCGAGGCCAATGCCCGTGCTCACAATGCTGCGAATGAGCGCCTGGTTTTCGGTGATGCCCGCAACCTCAATGAGCTCGTCAATCTTCTGTTGTACTGCTTCGTTCTCTGGCGTCTGGCTCATGCGCCAAGCCTACCAACTGACGCTTCATTCTCTCCTAGCGTTCGTGTACGTAGCGAGGCACCCAGCGCACAAAGCCCAGCACCCCCGCGAGGGCAATCACACCGATCGCACCGGTCGCCACCGAGATGCTACTTGCCGCGACGAGGGCTGAAAAGAGCACGGGAGTCGCGGCCGATCCGCCATCAGTAATCGTGTGCCACGCACCCAGGAACGGGCCGGGAGACCTCTGAGGCGCGAGGTCGGCGCCGATGGTCATGAGAATGCCACTCGAGAGCCCGTTGCCCACGCCAACGAGCATCGAGCAGGCGGTGAACCAGGTCGCAGCGCCCCCGGCGTCGTGCGTGGCCGAGAGCACCGCGAAACCCACCCCCATGGTGACGAGGGCGGGCACGGCGGCCCAGAGTCTGCCGTACCGGTCCATAACCTGGCCCGAGAGGTAAAAGAGCCCGAAATCGAGCGCGCCTGAGACTCCGACCACGACGAGAATCGTGCTGCCCTGCAGCCCGATTGATTCGCCCCAGAGCGGTAACACGACCTGACGTGCTGCCCGCACCGCGGCCATGCAGGCGGCCGCGCTCCCGAGCCTCGCGAGCACCTCACGGTGATCGGCTATCGTGCGAAAGACGCCGGGACGAGCCGCCTCGAGCCGCTGGGCAGGAGCGGAGGGAACGCCGGGACCGGCCGCAGCGAGGGGCCGCCCCTCGGGGTCGGGACCGAGCGCGACGAGCAGCACCGTTGCGGCGAGCGCCACGAGAAACCACCAGCAGACGGCTCGGTTCGTTCCAAGGAGGGAAATCGCCGCGGCACCAATGAAGGGCCCCACGAACACCCCAAAGCGGTACACCCCGCCAAGCATCGAAAGGGCCCTTGCCCGATGCGTCACGGGAACATTCGTGGTCATGAAAGCATGGCGGGCGATACTGAAGGCGGCTGCGCACACCCCTACCCAGAACACGGCGAGCATGAAGAGGGCGAGCGAGGGCGACAAGGCCATGCCGAGCACGCCAAGGCTCGCGAGTGAGCCAGAAATGACCATCGTCGCCCGTTCGCCGCGCCTCGCCACGAGCCACCCTGCCGGCAAATTGCCAACGAAGTGACCGACAACAAGAGCGGCGGCCGCGAGCGCCGCCGTCGCGAGGCTCGCGCCGAGCTCGATGGCAATGAGCGGGATAACCGGCACCACCGCACCCTCGCCCATCGAGAAGAGGGCTGAGGGGCCGTAAATCATGGGCGCGTACCGACGCAAGAACCCCTTCGAGTCGTCATGCCCCGTCATGAGAATGAGAGTACGCCGTCGCCCCAGCCGTCACGCAGCGAAGCATCGAGATCGTGCTCGACCCGGTCGAGGCGGTCAATGATGAGGCTTGCACGCTCTGCTTCGTCGTACCGAGGCCAGACCGGGCCAGTTTCAGTCTCAGGGTTCGGGTCTTTGCCGTGCGCGAAGGCTGCCCAGCGACCGCTCATGCGCGCAGAGATGCTGCGGGAGGTGCGCTTGCCACCGAGCGCAAGAATGAGTTCGCTCGAGGGTGCGTCGAGGGTGCGCCACACGTAGGCCAGCTCGGTCGCGTGAGCCGCGCCGAGCCCAAGGGCGACGAGCAGCGGCGTCGCGTAGTCAAAGCGGTATAGCCAGCTCGGTGCGATACGGGAGTGCCCCTCGATGATCCACAGGGCAGGCAATCTGAAGCCGATGTCGCGCGCGATGCCAACGCCGAGCGTTTGCAGCCGCATGCCCTCAGTGATCTCTTGCAACTCGTCGATCGAGGGCACGGGGCGGTCTGGGTGCGCCTGCTGCACGCCCTCGAGCATCTGCTCGATACTCTCGCGGGAGATAGGGAGCAACGGGGTGCGCATGAAGCGAAATGGGGCCGCCTCGTCGTGGTTCGTGCCGATAATGAGCGGCACGGGCAGGCCCCGGCCTGCGTGCAGAGCCTCTGCCGGTGACTCGGGAACCAGCTCGCCATCAATGACGGGAACGAAGGCGAGGGTGCCAGGAACCTCGCTCGGAATGCGGTCGTGAATGTCGTTTGCGACGCGCAGCACCTCGTCGACGGGCACGTCGCGCAGCTCGGCCGCGTCTCTCGCTGAGATGCCGAGCGCCGTGAGGAGCCTCCGCGAGATCTGAAAGGCGCGGTCGGGGCCGTACACGCTCGACGCGGGAGCCGACTGAGCAATGGCGCGGTGAAAGAGGCCCTCGGCGCTCGGCACCGCGAGCAGTGTCGTGACAATCGCTCCCCCGGCCGATTCGCCAAAGAGCGTGACCCGGTCTGGGTCACCGCCAAAGGCCGCGATGTTGCGCTTGACCCACTCAAGGGCGAGCATGACATCTCGCAGCGCGAGGTTCGCGTCGAAATCGCCAGGCTCACCGCAGCGGGTGAGGTCGAGAAACCCGAAGGGGCCGAGCCGGTAGTTGAGACTCACAACGATGACGTCGCCCGCTGCCGCGAGGTGCGCACCCTCATACTCCTGCTGGTTCGAGGCGCCAAACATGTAGGCGCCGCCGTGCACCCACACCATGACCGGCAACGCTTCGGCACCGGGTCTCTCACGTGGCGCCCAAACATTGAGGGCGAGACAGTCTGGCCCCATCAGGATGTCATCGGGCAACGTCACCATGATGCTCGGCAGTTGCGGGCACACCGGCGCGTACTCGAAGCACTCGACCTCGCCTGGGTCGTCGGCTTTGGCAACCGGAGCCCGCCAACTCAGCTGGCCCACGGGAGGTTCTGCATATCTGATGCCACGCCACACCGTTGCGTCGCCATCGCGCGTTCCCACGAAGGTTCCTGCCGGGGCCTTCGCCTCGTGCCGCTCAATCATCGAGTCACTCCGTTCCCGCGACCCCTCGGCCACGCGCCGCTTGCGGTTCTATCGTATGCGTGCGGGCGGGCCGAGGGCTAGGGTGCCACGCGCTTATGCAAGACCGCCCCGCACGTGCTCAGCGAGAGCATCTCGCACGAACGCTGCGCCCTCGGCACCACCATAATTTGCTGCGAAACGCTCATCACACACGTACAGTTCACCGAGCCCCTCGATGTATGACTTCGCGGCCCCAGCCGACTGCATCGGGGTGCCCGGCACCGATCGGAGCCAGGCGACGTGACGTTGCGCAAGCGCCTGCCCCACAGTGCCGCTGGGCTTTTCTCCCGCTTCGAAGGCGGCTCGCCAATCGGCATTCAGTGTTTCGACCTGGGCCTGCCACGAGTGTCTGTTGGCATCAGAGAGTCCAGACCACCACGCTTCGCTTGCTGCCGCAGCCTTCGCGCCCCAGCGCTGCTCGACCTCGTCACGATACTCTGCGTGATCAAATCCTTCAAACATGGTCTCTGCCATGAGTTCTTCCTTCCCTTCGAGCGCCTGAAGGGTGTGTTGCACCCCGGCGATCTGCTGCGCGATGCGGTCGTGTTGCTCGGTGAGCAGGGTGAGGTGCATCGCAAGCGCCTCACGTTCTTCGAGGTCACTTGCAATAACGCGCCCGATCGCATCGAGCGCCATGCCAAGATCACGCAGCAGCATGATGCGTTGCAGGGTGCGCAGCTCGACCTCGCCGTAATACCGATAGCCGTTTGGCCCGATGCGCAACGGCTGCAGCAGCCCAATCTCGTCGTAGTGACGCAGGGTGCGGCTCGTTGTGCCGGCAAGCTTCGCGATTTCTTGTATTGACCATTCCATGATGATCACTGTAAAGCTTGACGTTACGTCAAGGTCAAGCAGGGTGTGGATCGCGCCGCGCGAAAGCCCAAGAGGCTACATTTTCAAGCTACTGCCAGACCTCGCGACGCAGCACCTCAAGGTGGTCGCGGCTCACGCGTGCTGCCCCCTCGGGGTCTGATTCGGCGATGCGCTCGGTGACGCGCTGGTGCCGCTCGTGGTCGAGCTCAGTATCAAAGTCAACGGTCATGCGCAGCATCTCGATCATCGAGCCACGCAGGCGCGGCACGAAGGCATCGAACATTTCGAGCAATACCGGGTTGTCGGCCGCGAGCACGACCGCCCGGTGAAATTCCATGTCGGCGTCGACATACGCCTCAAGCTCGTCAATCTCGGGGTGGCGGTGGTTGAGCGCCTGGTGAATGACCGCGAGCGCCTCGGGGCTTCTGCGAGCCGCCGCAAGCGAGGCCGCCTCGCACTCGATCGCGATGCGAGCTTCGATGACCGCGATCACGTCGGCCCTCGCGAGCACCTCGGTGAGTTCGTCTTGCGTTTCGAGCGCGGTCACGTATACGCCAGAGCCCTGCCTGCTTTGCACAAGCCCCTTGCCCGCGAGTTGACGAATCGCCTCGCGAACCGTCGAGCGCCCAACGCCAAGTTCTGGAGCGAGGGTGGTCTCGCCCGGCAGACGCTCACCGACCTGCCACTCGCCGGCCCGAATGCGCTCTTCGAGGAGCGCTGCCGCCCGGTCTGCGAGTGATGCGCGGGGCATCTGTGTCATGGGGCACCACCTTGCTGTCGATGTGTGTCGCGCCAGCTCAGGCGAGCAGCGTCACCATTATTATCGCCCACCGAGCTGCGCGACCACGGGCGACTCTCCCGTGAGCCTCGTGAGCGGGGTGATCCACACGGTGATTCGCGCGCTCCAGCCACACATTTCGCACTTGTCTGAGGAGTTGTTAGGCTTGCTTCATGATTCAAGCCCAGGCCACCCCCACGACCGAAGCGGTGCTCACCCTCACCGATCTTGCCTTCGTACGCAATGCACGCGACATCTTGAGCGACATTAACCTCACGATTCGTGCCGGCGAACACTGGGCACTCATCGGCGCAAATGGTGCCGGCAAAAGCACCATTCTCAGCATGTGCGGGGCGAACGAACACCCGACTCGCGGCACCGTGCACGTGCTCGGCCAGCAGCTCGGCCGAGTCGACATGCGTGAGTTGCGCCGCAGCATCGGCCACGTGAACCCCAGGCACCCGCTCACCTCATCGCTCACGATCGAGCAGGTCGTGCTCACCGGGGCGACCGGCACCATCGAGTGGGTTCCCCGCTGGCATCCCGAAGCCGAGACAGTCGAACGCGCCCGCGAACTCATCGCGCTCCTGGGGCTCGAAGGCAAAGAGCATGCGACCTGGCCCACCATGTCTCAGGGCGAGCGCGGTCGTGCACTCATCGCGAGGTCACTCCTTTCGAACCCCAGCCTGCTGCTACTCGACGAGCCCTCGACGGGCCTCGACGTTGCAGCACGCGAACAGTACCTGACGACGCTTGACGAGTTGCACCGTTCGCGCCCTGAGCTCGCAACCGTACTCGTCACACACCACCTCGAAGAGCTCCCCGAATCGACCACGCACGCGGCGCTGATTACCGACGGCCGCATCAGTGCGCAGGGGCCCGTCACCGAGGTGCTCACAACACAACTCGTGACCGAGTGCTTTGCCTACCCAATCGCCATTTCGTACCACGATGGGCGCTGGCAGGCACGGGCAGCGGCCGGTACCATGAGCAAGTGAACGAAGTAACCAACACCCGCGATGAGTTGCGCTTCAGGCGCATGCGTGACCACGAAATCGAGGCGGTGCGCGAGCTGTGTCTCGACGCCTATCTTGGCGACTATTCGTGGATCGACGAGACCTATGCCGCCGACATCGCCGATGTCGAGTCACGAGCCGAGAATCACCAGGTGTGGGTGTGCGAGGAACGCGAGACCGGACAGTTGCTCGGCACCGTCACGACAGGCAACCCTGGCGAGTCGATCACCGGGCTTGCCGCCGAGGGTGAATTCGACCTACGGCTGCTCGCGGTGCGACAGTCTGCACGAAAACGCGGGATCGGCGAATACCTCATGACCTCGACGGTCGCACTTGCGCGCTCGCGTGGCGCAAACGCAGTTTTGCTGAACACGGGCCCCGAGATGCGCGGCGCGATTGCCCTCTACGAACGGCTTGGGTTCACGAGGCTCAGCGAGCGCGATGAAGAGGTGTTTCGCAGCGATGGCAGCTCGTTCACCCTGCTCACGTACCGGCTCCCGCTCGACTAGCCGCTCGGGCCGCAGACTAGGCCGATCCGCTGCCCACTTTCCAGCGCTCCTTCGCCGGTTCTAGGCCTCCGGGTGGCGGTAGTAGATCGCGACCCGTTTGCCGTGGTGTTCGACGACCTCAACCGGGGTTTCAAACACACGCTCAAGCACCTCGGGGGTGATGATTTCTTCGGGCGTTCCACTCGCAACGACGCGCCCCTCGGCAAGAGCGATAATACGGTCGGCGTAGGCCGCGGCAAAGTTCACGTCGTGAATCACGAGCACGACGGTCTTGCCGAGCGCGTCAGCGGCCGCTCGAACCTGCCCCATCATGCCGACTGCATGCCGCATGTCAAGGCCCGTGAGCGGCTCGTCGAGCAGCACGTAGTCGGTGTCTTGCGCGAGCACCATCGCGACAAACGCTCGCTGGCGCTGGCCGCCCGAGAGCTCGTCGATAAAGCGATCTTCCATGCCCGCGAGGTCAAGAAAGGCGATCGCCGCGTGAATTGCCCGTTGGTCGGTCTCGGTGAGCCGGCCCGCAGAGTGCGGGAAGCGGCCGAAGGTCACGAGCTGCTGCACCGTGAGGCGCGCCATGAAATGGTTCTCCTGCTTCAAGATCGAGACGACCTTCGCGAGCTCTTTCGACTTCGTGTGACGCACGTCAAGGCCACCGACCGTCACCCGCCCACTGTCGGCGTCGAGCAAGCGACCAATGATCGTGAGCATCGTCGACTTGCCGGCGCCGTTCGGGCCGATCAAGGCGGTCACACCGCCATGCTCGATTGTCAGGTCGATGGGCCCGAGAACGTGCCTGCCGTCATAGTTCTTCGAGATTCCACGAAGTTCGATTCCGGTCGCAGTCGCTGCATTCATCAACGCATTCCTTTTCGCAACAAGACGATCAAGAAGAGCAGACCGCCGATAAATTCAATGATGACGGTGACGAGGCCAGCCGCCGAAAAGATGTGACGCAGAACAAAGGTAGCGCCCAGAAGCGTCACGAGTGCGATGCCAATCGCGAGGGGCAAAATATGCCCGTGGGTGTCGCCCTTCGCGAACTGATACGCGAGGGTTGCGACGAGAAACCCGTAGAAGGTCATGGGGCCGACCATCGTGGCCGAGACTGAAACCAGCACCGCGATGAGCACGAGTGTCGTCACGACCTCACGCTGGTATCGCACGCCCAAGCCAACCGATACGTCACGACCGAGCGCAACGACATCGAAGGTGCGGCGTCGTGACCAGAAGTAGGCAAGAATGCCAAAAACAATGACGGCGGCAATGGGAAGGTAATCAGTGTTGCCCTTGCTGATGCTGCCGAACAGCCGTGCGCTCAGCACATCGAACTCGCTCGGCGTGAGCATTCGCTGCATAAAGGTCGAGATCGATCCAAAGCCGATGCCAAGCACAATGCCAACGAGCAGCAGAAGGTGCAGGTTCGCGTTTTTCCCCGAGAAGAGCCAGCCGTAGAGCACGGTCGCAAAGGCGACCATGAGTGCGCTTTGCGCAATGATCTTCGGTATTCCCTCCATGCTCGACGCCGAGGTGCCGAAGAAAAACACGAGGAGCGTCTGGCTGAGCACGTAGAGGGCATCGAAGCCAAGAATTGATGGGGTCAAGATACGGTTCGAGGTGACCGTGTGAAACATGACGGTAGCGACGGCTTGAGCCACCGCGACCAGCGCGATCGTTCCGAGTGACCCGAGGCGGGTTTGCACGATGACCCAGAAACCGGGCTGACCGAAAGGAACGGGGTTGCCGTAGACAACGATGCCAATGGCAAAAAGGGCCGCCGCCAGATAGACGATGGTGAGTGGCAGCGCCCTTCGCCACCACGGTAATGACGCTTCTGCGCTCTCTGGGAGATCACCAGAGCTCGCAAGTCGCACAATACTGGTCATGAGACCCTACGCTTTCCGCTGCCGTAGCAGCAGCGTGATGAACACGAATGCACCGACGACACCAAGCACCATTGAAACCGGCACTTCGAAGGGCATGTTGATCGTTCTGCCGAGCAGATCGCAGGCCGTCACGAGCGAGATACCGCCGAGGCACACCCAGGGCAGGTTACTCCTCACGTTATCGCCACGAATGAGCGACACAACGTTCGGCACAACGAGCCCAAGCAAGGGCAAGAAGCCGACCACGACAACCGTCACACCAGCGGCAATGGCCACGAGCACGGTGCCACCAACGACGATCGCGTCATAGCGAAGCCCCACGCTCGTCGCCACGTCTTTCCCAAGGCCGGCGACGGTGATGCGATCGGCAATCAAAAAGACGCACACGGTTACGGCCGCAACCACCCAGAGCACCTCGTACCGACCGCGAACGATCTCGGTGAAGCTGCCCATAAACCAGGTACCAACCATCTGCAGAAGGTTGAATTGCACCGCAAGAAACGTCGTGAGGGCGCTAATAATCGCGCCAAGCATAATGCCGATGAGGGGAACAACGAGGGTCGTGCGAATGACGATACGGCGCAGAATGAGCATGAAGACCATGGCGCCAACAAATGCGAACACACTCGCGGTGATCATGCGCCCCATGAGCCCCATATTGGGAAAGAAGATGGCGGTCAGCAACAGCCCGAGCGCCGCCCACTCCGTCGTTCCCGACGTGGTTGCGTCAACAAAACGGTTTTGCGTGAGCATCTGCATCACGAGACCGCTCGTCGCGATCGCAGCGCCTGAGAGCACGAGAGCGAGCGTGCGCGGCACCCTCGTGATCCAGAACATCTCTGAACCAAACTCGTCGCCCAAAATGTCAAAGGCCCCCACCGAGAGCGAAGCGACGAGCAGCGCGAGCGTTCCAAGCACCGCGAGAATGAACCACAGCGGTGAACGCCTGCGAGGTTTGAGCTCTGGTGCTACCGGCTTTCCGCCCGTTTGGTGCGTAAACCCCCGACCGGGGCGCCCACCTGTGTTGGTGGACGCCCCGGTCGGTTGTGCTTCACCCGGCTGGGTGGGCTTCATTCGATGACTCATGCGTTAGCGAAGGCATCCTTAATCTCATTGAAGAGGGTGGTGTAGGCCCGAATACCCTCGGTGAGGTAGAAGTTGGGGTCGAGAATAACGACCTTATCTTCCTTCACAGCGGTCACGTTCGCAAGTGCCTCAGACTTCTTGATGAGCTCTTCAGCCGGCGCTGATCCCTCTTCGCGATCTTCAGGTGCAAACGAAGCGTCGCGGTCAAGCGCGAGAATCCAGTCGGGGTTTGACTGCGCGATTGCTTCAACGCCGATGTCGTTACCCTTGTGGTCGTTATCGCCCTCAGCCTCAAGCGCTGCGACGAGGTCAAGTGCCGGGAAGACCGGGCCAAGCGCGCGGCCTACGACCGGAGCGAGGTAGCCAATCTTGCCACCCGAGGTGTTGACGGCCATGACGCTGTCGGTGCCGTTGTAGGCATCCTTTGCGCCAGCAATGGCGTCGTCGAGCTGCTTCGTGAGCTCAGCTGCCTCATCTTCGTGATCGAAGATCTGGCCGAGAATCTCGGTCTGGCGCTTGAGCTCTGAGAACTCTTCTTCGTCATCGCGAGGTGCGATCTCGATGACCACCGCGTCGGGGTTCTGGGCCTTCAGGTCGTCGTAGTACGAGCCAAAGCGGTAGCCACCAATGATGAGGTCGGGCTGAGCAGCAACGACGGCCTCGAGGTTTGGCTCGATGTGGTTGCCCACGTCAGCAACGCTCTCGTCGTCGGTGTACTCGGGCCACGCCGAGCCCATGACGCCCTTGGGCGCAGCGGCAAGCTTGATGTCCCAGTCTGAAAGGGTGTCAAAGACGAGGTTGTCAAGCGCGACAACGGTCTCTGGGTTCACGGGAACTTCAACTTCACCGTGGTTATCGGTGATCGTTACCGTGGCGGGCGCCTTATCTTTGGCGTCATCGGTGTTTGCCGAGTTGTCGGCAGTGTTCGAGCACGCTGAGAGCACAAGCCCAGCGGTCAGTGCAAGGGCGGTAGCCCCCGCAAACTTGTTCATTCGAATCGTCACATCGCTCCTTCGTATTTTCACAAGTAAAACGCCGGTGGGAGGAGCCACCGGCGTTGGTCACTGAGTGAAAGCTGCACCGCAATCACTAACTTAGGTAAGCCTAACCTTGTGATGACGGGTTATGCAACATCAGATGTGAAATACCTGCTTTATGCAGCAATAGGAACGAGTTTTGGTTCTGCTTCAATGAGAATTGGCAGGTGGTCACTGACCCCCTGTGGCAACGTGTTCACGCCGTTGACAGCGAAGCCCGTCGAAGTCGCGAAGTCGTAGTGACCCGTGAACATGCGATACCTGGCGTAGGTTCGAGCATCGCTGAGGCTGAGGTCGTAACCGAGGTCGCTCATCTCGAGCATGAGCCGCTGCTGAAACACCGGGTAGTTATAGTCGCCCACCATGAGCGAGGGCAGGCCGGGCCCCAGGAGATCGAGTCGCTCGAGGGCCGCGTTGATCTGGTGACGACGCAGCGAGTTGAGCGCGGTCAGCGGGGCTGCGTGAAACGAGGCGACAACGAAGTCGTGACCCTTTTCAGTGTCGGTCACCCTCGCGGCAAGCAACCGCTCGTGCGCTGGCTGAAGAATACGGTCGTGCATCGACTTCTTGAGCGAGAACGAACGCGCCTCATGAATCGTGAAGCGCTCGTGCCTGGCATAGAGAGCAAGACCGAGTCGGTTTTGCGTCGTGGCCGAGATGAGCCGCAGCTCACCAATTTCGGGAGCGAGCGACTCGGTGTCTGCCTCTTGCAGGCACAGCACGTCGATGTCGTGCCGTTCTGCTAGGACACTCAACTCTCGCGCGGCTTTGTTCTTGCGCAGGTTGTAGCTAATGAGTTTCAAACGTGCCCTTTCATGAGGTCTTTCATTCGTAATGTACGCGCATCGACTGTGAAAGTCACGCCCCCTCGCAAAATCGACAGAGAGCGTTCAGCACCTGTTCGGAATACTGTCTGCTTTAGACTCGAGCGCATGACCTTTTTCGGCAGCGATAGAGCGCCCAGTGACCGATAAACAGCTCAACCTCACAGAGGCACGCAAAGTTGCGTTTGCTGCCCTCGCGGGCACCGCGATGGAGTGGTACGATTACTACCTTTTTGGCCTTGCTTCGGCACTCGTGTTCAACCGCCTGTTCTTTACCGAGCTCGACCCCTGGGCCGCCTCACTCGCAGCATTCGCCACCTTCGGCATCGGCTTCGTGGCACGCCCCGCAGGAGCCGTACTGTTTGGCATGATCGGCGACCGCATGGGGCGAAGGCCCGCCCTCATCATGAGTGTCACCCTCATCGGCTCAGCGACAGCGCTCATCGGCCTCCTTCCCGACTTCTTTGCCATCGGCGTCGCAGCGCCCCTCTTGCTCGTACTCCTTCGCCTTCTGCAGGGCGTCGCGGTTGGCGGCGAGTGGAGCGGTGCCATGACCGTCGCCATCGAGCATGCCCCGGCAGAGCACCGCAACCGATTTGCCGCGCTCGTTCAGCTCTCGTCACCCATCGCGACGTTTATGTCGAGCGGCGCCTTCGCGCTCGTACTGCTCTTACCCAGTGATTCATTCGATGCGTGGGGTTGGCGACTGCCCTTCCTCGCCGCACTCCCGCTGCTCGCCGTCGTCGTCGTGCTGCGCAGCAAGATCGAAGAATCACCGGCCTTCCTCGAGCTACTGAGCGAGCAGAAGCCCGTGCGCATTCCCGCCCTCGAGGTCTTCCGCCGTGCTCCCGGACGTCTCGCGGTCGCCATTCTCGTCTCGATGCTCGGTGTGGGTGGCTTCTACTTCGTCAACACCTTTATGGTCAACTTTGCTTCTTCAGAGCGAGGCATCGACCGCCAGCTCATGGTCAACGCGACACTCATTGCAGCCGTGTTCCAGGTGTTCGTCACCCTCCTGAGCGGCAGACTTGCTGAACGTTTTGGCCCCGGCCGCATCACCCTCTGGGGCGGTCTTGCAACCGCGCTGTGTGCGCTGCCGGTCTTCTGGCTCCTCGACACCCGCGAACCGGTTGCCGCGGTGATTGCCGTATGCCTCGCCCTCTCGTGCGTGATCCTCGCGTATGGTATCGCCGGCACCACCCTCACCTCACTCTTCCCCACCGAGCTTCGCTACTCGGGCGTGAGCCTCGGCTACAACCTCGCAGCGGTCGTCGGCGGCTTCTTGCCGTTTCTCGCCCAGCTCTCGCTCGCCCGCTCGGGCGGCGCCTCATGGGGCCCTGCCCTCCTCTTCGCACTCTTTGGGCTCATGACGGCGCTGGGCGGCTTTCTCGCCGCGCGACTTGCCCCAGGGGGAGTACACTCTTGCGAGACGCAGCACAGTAAGGAAGCCGCATGACTCACGTACGAGTAACACCGCAAGAAGCCTGGCAAGCACTCGCTGAGGGCAACGAACGATTTATGAGCGGATCGCTGCTGCACCCGCAGCAGAACGCAGCAAGGCGTCACGCGATTACCGACAGCCAAGCCCCGAACGCGGCCTTTCTCGGCTGCTCAGACTCGCGAGTCGCCGCCGAGATTCTTTTCGACTGCGGCCTTGGCGACCTGTTCGTTGTGCGCAACATCGGTCAAATCGCTAACGCGAACACGACCGCGACGATGGAGTACGCCGTCGCCGTGCTCGGTGTCGCGGTGATCGTGGTACTCGCTCACGGCTCATGCGGCGCGGTCGCAGCAGCAATCGACCAAACGAGCGCTTCGCCCACGAAGCTCTCTCCCGCGATCGAGGCCGAGCTCGAACACATTCAGCCTGCCGTGCAGCAGGAGTGGCTCAGCGAGCACAAAGAAACCCCTTACGTTGATGCCTCACTCATCGACGCCGACGCGGTCGGGCGTCGTCACCTTGACGAGACCATTCACGCGCTCATGCGCAGCTCGCGCATTATCAGCGATGCCGTCGCCGACGGCTCACTGAGCATCGTTGGCTGCCAGTACCAACTGGCCGACGGCAAGGTTGCACCAATCACCTCGGTCGGACGCCTCGAAATCTAGACGCTGAGCGATCTTTTTCGTCAGTATTCGAGAAATATACCCCGTTCTAGGCGGGCAAACTGCATCATTTCGATGACATTTTGCGCTACCCCCTACCCATTCGCCCTGAGCTACGAAACACTGAAACCACACGGGGTCCAAGGCGGATTCCGTGTGCGAAAGAGAGGGGTAACATCATGGGCTTTTTCTCATTCATCATTCTGGGGCTCATCGCGGGAGCAATCGCGAAGGCGATTCTTCCTGGCCGTAACGGGGGCGGCTGGTTCGCTACGCTCCTGCTCGGTGTCATCGGAGCGGTCGTTGGCGGCTGGCTCGGCTCGATCATCTTTGATGCATCGCTCGAGAACTTCTGGTCGCTGCAAAGCTGGGCGCTCGCAATCGGCGGATCAATCGTCGTCTTGCTCATCTGGGGCTTGCTCACAGGACGCAAGAAAGACGCATAACGACGTGCATGCTTCACGCATTCACGCGTGAACGCACGAGGGTCCGCACCGGTGATCGGTGCGGACCCTCGCTCTTCGAGCGGTGTCGTTAGACGACCGCCAGACCCTCGACGGGTGAGAGCCGAACCGCGCGCCTCGCCGGCAGCACCGAGGCAGCGAGACCCGCGAGTAGGGCAGCGACCACGATCACGGCGATCGCCACCCACGGCACCACGTACTCGACGTGCCCGAACGGCGAAAGAACGGCCGTTGCCCCGGCAAAGCCGTACCCGACGCCGAGCAGCACCCCGAGCACCGATGCGGCGAATGCGGTGATGAGCGCTTCGATCGCGAGCATGCCTTTGAGCTGCCCCTTCGTAAGCCCGAGGGCCCGCAAAAGGGCGTTCTCTCGGGTTCGCTCGAGCACCGAGAGCGAGAGGGTGTTACCAATGCCAATCACCGCGATGATGACGGCGACGGCGAGCAGCCCGGTGACAATGAGCAGGAGCGTCGTGATGATCGAATCGTACATGAGGCGTTCGAAGACCTCGCCCTCGACGTAGCTCACCCCCACTATGTGCGACAGCTCATCGCGCAACTGCACGAGCTGCTCGTTCGTGAGCCCGTCTTCGATGGTGATGAGGGCAGCGAACCGTTCGGGAAACCCGTCGCCAACGATCTCGGTAAAGAGCTCCGGCGTTACAACCGCGGTCGAGGTTGGCGCTCCCCCGTGTGACGCTGGAACGGTGACCTCGCTCGCGGGCCCCACGAGATCGACCGTTGGCGATTCAACCTCTGACCCGATGAGTGCTTCACCGGCCTTAAGCACTGCTTTCTTGTCTCGCGTCACGAGCGAAAATGATTCGCTGTCGATGCCCCAGAGCTCAAGCAACGGAGGCGTGCTCCCCTCGCCCAAACTCTGGAGCTGAGCCTGGGTAACGCGGGTAACCCCGCTCGACTCAGAGAGGTACTTCACGACCTCGCCGAACGATTCCTCGGCCTTCTGTTTTTCGGCCTCGCTCTGCGCCTCACCGTCTTCTCGCAGTTCAACGCCAGGGAGATCCTGCGGGTATGACACAACGACGAGGTCGACTGGAAATGAGTTTTCAAGCTCGGTAGAGAGCGTGGTGCGCGCAACCTCGGCCCCGGTGTAGACGGTCGCGACGAGAGTAACCCCCACGAGCAGCGCACTCGCGGTCGCGGCCGTGCGCTTCGGGTTGCGCACCGAGTTGGCGGCGGCGAGTTTGCCAGGAACACCCTTCGAAAAGAAGATACGTCCGAGCAGCTGCGCGATGGGAGGCACAATGAACACGATGAGCATCAGGAGCCCCACAGCGCTCACAGCCGATCCGGCAAGCACCGCGCCGAGCGACATCATCGGGTCATCAAAGCGCACACCGACGATCACCACGGCGAGCCCCGCAAGGACAAGCACCAAGCCGAGGCTGAATCGCACCCGGCTACCCCTTCGCGTGCCGGTTTCTGCTTCTCGCGAGCGAAGCGCCTCGAGCGGCGCAACACGGGTGGCCTCGCGGGCCGGGCCTTGGGCGGCGATGAGGGTGACGAGCACGCCAGCGACGATGGGAGCAACGATCGCGATCCACGACCACGCAAAAACCCCGACCCCGCCGGCAATTCCCATAGCACCGGCAGCCCATACAAGCCCCGACATGAGGCCAAAAGCAAGGGCAACTCCAATAACCGAAGCGGTGACCGCCATGACGAGTGCCTCAACGAGTACCGCACCGCGCACCTGCCTCGACGAAGCCCCGACGCAGCGCAAGAGTGCGAGCTCTCGCGAGCGCTGGGCGACGAGCACCGAGAAGGTATTCGAGATCACGAGGCCCGCCACAAAGAGCGAGATGCCCGCGAAGGCGAGCAGCACGGCGGTGAGCATGGCCGTGTCATTCGTCATACTGTTGACGGCTCGATCAACCATCTCGTCTGGTGTCGAGACACGGGGGTATACGAGTTCGGTCTCGGGCTCTTCGCCCTCTTCTTCACTGAAGATCGGCACTTCGAGCTGCCCGAGCGCAGCGGCAAAGTCAGCCTTCGTCGTTGTCTCATCGAGCAGCACGAGCACCCGCTGAGGGTCGGTCACGCCAACCGTCGCTTCGACTCCCTCGACGGTTGCGATCAGGTTCACAAGCCCCGCAGGTGCCGGGTTTTGTGACGGCTTCGTGATGCCTACGATGGTCAGCGGGTAGCGCGAAGTGGTCGCCGCCCCGTCATCGCCATAAGTCTCGACCCTCACCCGCAGTTCATCACCCATGCCCACGCCGAGACGTTTCAGAGAGTCTGCATCGATCGCGACCTCTCCCGCGTGCTCGGGCAGCCTGCCATCAGCGACCTCACCGGGTTCTAACTTGTCTGGTAACCGCTCTCGGAGCATTGCCGTGGGCACTTCGCCCGCGTCGCTCTCGATGGCGACCATCGTCTCGACGTACCCTGCAGCGAGTTCGACGCCGGGCGTTTGCGTCACGGTATCAACGGTGTCTGCAGAGAGCGAAAACCCCGCGCCTTCTTGGGTCGTGTTTTCGACCACGACATCGGCGGCAGCATACGATGCACCGACCGTACTTTTGAGGGTTGCTTTCGACGACGCGTCAAGCAGCAGCGTTGCGGCCATGAAGGCCACGGCGAGAATGACCGCAACACCAACGGCGACGAGCCGCGACCAGTGAGCTTTGAGGCCCGCGAGGGTAACGAGTTTCATCGGTTACGCCCCCAGGCTTCCGAGCGCGGCGAGAATCTCTTCGGGGCTCGCCTCGCGACGCTCCCCAGCGATCGCACCGTCGGCAATGAGAATCACACGGTCGGCATACGATGCGGCGAGCGGATCGTGCGTGACCATGATGATGGTCTGGCCCATCTCACGCGCGCTGCGGCGAAGCAGCGCGAGCACCTCGGCGCCCGAGCGTGAGTCGAGGTTGCCCGTGGGCTCATCGGCGAAAATCACGTCGGGCCTCTGGAGCAGAGCCCGCGCGATGGCTACACGCTGTTGCTGACCGCCCGAGAGCTCTGACGGCTTGTGCGCAAGGCGAGCCTCGAGGCCCAAGACCGAGACGATGTTCGAGAACCATGCCCGGTCCACGCTCGTGCCGGCGAGTTCTGACGGCAGTAGGATGTTCTGCTCGGCGGTAAGGGTGGGCACGAGGTTAAACGACTGAAACACGAAGCCAACGTGCTCGCGACGCAGCGCGGTGAGCTCGGCGTCTTTGAGCCCGGTGATCTCTTTACCGCCGATGAAAACCTTGCCGCCCGACGCGGTGTCGAGGCCGGCGAGCGTGTGCATGAGCGTTGACTTGCCCGAACCCGAGGGCCCCATGATGGCGCTGAATTCGCCCCATGCAAACTCGATGTCGAGGCCGCGAAGCGCCTCAACGGCGGTTTCACCCGCGCCATAGTGCTTCGCGAGGCCCTGCGCTCGCACCGCCGGGTACGGGGCGCTCTCGCGAAGCGTGGTGGGCTGCAACTGTGCCATGGAATCCTCCTGAGTGTGTCAGATTCCAGTTTCGCCGAGTGCGATAGCGGGGTCTCTCGGCCGCAGTGATGAACTTTATGGGGCCGTGTTTCGCAGCATCATCCTCAGGGATGAGTGCCGCGCTCGACCCCGGCACCCTGGTACCACCGGCAACCCCGAGTGGGGTCAGGGAACGACGAGACCCGACTCATAAGCGAAGACGACCGCTTGCACTCGGTCTCGCGAGGCGGTCTTTTGCAAGAGGTGCGCAACGTGCGTTTTCACGGTTGGCTCAGAGATGACGAGCGCCTCGGCGATCTCTTGGTTCGAGAGCCCCTGCGCGATGTGGTTGAGCACCTCGATTTCGCGCTGGGTGAGGCTCGCCAGCTGCTCTTGCAGTGCGGCACGGCCCTCCTTTTCACCTGACACCGGAGCGTCCTGACGCGGCGCTGTCAGCATCGGCTGCACGTGGCGCAAGAGTCGCCTCGTCATGGCCGGCGAAATGACCGCGTCGCCGCGGTGCACCCGCCGAATCGCCGTGAGCAGCTCTTCTGGAGCGGCATCTTTGAGCAAAAACCCGCTTGCCCCGGCGCGGATCGCGTCAAGCACGTACTCATCAAGATCGAAGGTCGTGAGCACGATGATCTTCGGTGCGGCCTCGCCGCGTTCGAGCAGTTGCCATGTCGCTTCAATCCCGTTGACCTCTGGCATGCGAACGTCCATGAGCACGACATCGGCCGTCACGCGAGAGAGTATCTCGAGCGCTTCGCGGCCATCGGCGGCCTCTGCGACAACCTCGAGGTCGGGCTGAGACTGTATGAGCATGCGAAAACCGCCGCGCACGAGCTGCTGGTCGTCGACAAGCGCAACCCGAATGGGGGTGCGCTCTTGCCCGGTGGTGTCGTCGCTCATCTCGGTTTCCTCACTGCTCGTCGCTGCTCGTCGCGGTTCGTCACTGACGGCGGGGTTACCGTTCTTCAAACGGGACCCAGGCGTGCACCGCAAACCCGCCGCCAAGACGCGGCTGCGCGACGACGCTTCCACCATAGAGTGCCACACGCTCCTGCATGCCACGTATTCCGTGGCCTCCGCCCTCGGGCGTCGGGTCTGCGCCAGCGCCACGGCCATCGTCAATGATCGCGATGAGCAGGCCCCTCGGTTCCCAATCGAGGCTTACCGCTACGGTCACCCCTGGCCCGGCATGCTTGAGCACGTTCGTGAGCGCCTCTTGCACCACGCGGTACACCGCAAGCTCGGCGCCCTTTGGCAAGCGGTGCGGAGCGCTACGCGTACTTCCCTTCGCGAGGCTCACGCTGAGGCCAGAGGCTGCAAGCTCGGCGACGAGTGAATCAAGCGTCGCAAGGTCTGGCGCTGGGCCCATCGCCATGACCTCGTCCTGGCGCAGCACTCCAAGCAGCCTCCGCATCTCTTGCAGCGATTCGCGGGCCGTCGCGGCAATGGTTCCAAGCGTTTGCGGGGCGATCTCGGGCTGGTTCACAGCGGCGTACCGCGCACCGTCTGCCTGCGTCACAATAACCGAGAGCGAGTGCGCAACAATGTCGTGCATCTCGCGGGCGATGCGGGCGCGCTCCTCGGCTGCGGCGAGCGCCCGCTCCTGCTGCTGCTCATACTCGAGCCTTCTCGCCCGCTCGGTGAGTTCGCGCACAAGGGCTGCGCGCGACCGTTGCACGTTGCCCAGCAGCCATGCCGCCGAGATGAGCGCTGCCGTGAGCAGCCACACCATGGCACGCATGAGCGTGTTCATCTCGTTGACGAAGAGCAGCGAGTCGTACCGGAAGAAGGCGATGACGACGCCGAGGTATGCAAGCCCGAGGCCGCCGAGGCTCGCCCACCTCGGTGCATAGTACGCGAGGGCGTGCACGACGATGAGCAGCGAGACATTTGCTGGCAGTAGCGGGAAGCCGATAGCCGCCTGCACGAGAAAGAGTGCCGCGACCAAAGCGCTCGATGCAACAGTGTGGCTTCGCCGAAACGCCACGGGAAGAGTGAGTAGCGCCGAGAGCCCTCCAACGATCACGATGGCTCGCAGCGAGAACCCACCATCAGCAAAAACGAGCAGTGAGAGCGTCGAAGCGGCCCAGAGCACCAACGCGATGAGCGCGTCGACGATGCGGGTACGCGGTGCCTTGTGCGCGTTTTCGGCTCGGGTCATACGGGTACGTTACCGTGTTCTGCCGCGAGCAGCCCGCGACCGTCTCAACCTTTTGGCTGAGATGAAAACCCGCCGCACCCCCGATGAGGTATCGCCGCTCAGCTGGTGAGGTGGAAGGTATGAAAAACATTCCCCCTCGCGCCAGACGCGCAGCCTTCATTGCAACCCCGCGGGCATCGTGGCTGTCACTCGCCGTCATGCTCGGCGTGTTCATCGCACTGTTCGGCCTATTCGGCTCGAGCACAGCGCCATCGCTCAATGCCTCGTCGGCTCAAGACTCTGAGTCAGCCAAGGTCGCCGCACTCCTTACCGAGTTTGAGAACGCAGACCGGCAGAGCGTTATGGTCGTCGCTACCGCGAACGGCGCAGGCCCCCTCAGCGAAGAGCAGTTGGAAGGGATCGAACTGCTCTCACCGGTGCTTGAGCCTTACGCAGCCGATGAGATCACCGGGCCCCTTACCAGTGCTGACGGTGAAGCAGCCCTCATGATCGTGCCCATCACGACGGGCGATTCGAACGCTGAGACGGCCGAGACCATCGGCTCGATACGTGAGGCGATCGCTCCCGTTTCCCCAGACGAGGTGACACTGCTCGTGACTGGCGGGCCAGCCTTTGGCGCCGATATTGCCTCGGCCTTTGACGGAGCCGACTTCACACTCCTCCTCGTCACGATCATCATCGTCGCGGTGCTGCTCATCGTGACCTACCGTTCGCCGGTGCTCTGGCTCATTCCGCTGGTCGTTGTCGCCCTTGCCGATGGCTTGGCCGGTCGTGTGACCGCGGCCGCGGGAAGCGCCTGGAATCTGCAGTTTGACGCGGGCATCATTAGCGTGCTCGTGTTTGGCGCGGGCACCAACTACGCGCTCCTGCTCATTTCTCGATACCGCGAAGAACTCACGCGGCACGAGCATCACCGAACCGCGCTGCAGGAAGCCTGGCGGGCAACGCTGCCCGCGATCCTCGCCTCAAATGTCACCGTCGTACTGTCGCTCCTCACGCTCCTGCTCGCGGTTATTCCAGGCACCCAGGGGCTCGGCATCTCGTCGGCGCTCGGTCTCGCGATCGCGCTCGGCGCCGTGCTTTTCCTGTTGCCTCCCATTCTCTCGCTCAGCGGTCGCAAGATCTTCTGGCCATTCGTGCCGCACCCGGCTACTTCCGGCTCGTCTGCGCCTGCAAAACGCAACGCCTGGCGAGTGATCGCTACCACGGTGAGTCGTCGCCCAGTGGTGAGCCTTGTCGCTGGGCTCGGCCTGCTCGGCATCATGACGACGGGGCTTCTTGGAACGAGCGTCGGGCTCAACCAGGTTGAAAAGTTTCGCGTGCAGTCTGAATCGGCCGAGGGGCTTGAAACGCTCAGCGATCACTTTCCCGCTGGCGAAGCGCAGCCCATCTGGGTTGTCGCGAAGACCGATACCACCCCGCAGGTCGTCGAGGCCGCTGCGAATGTTGACGGCATCGTCCGTGCTCACCCGGTGGGAGAGCCGAGCGAGGCCGGCATGGTCAAAGTCATGGTCACGAGCGAGCACGTTCCCGGTACCACCGAGAGCCTCGAACAGATTCGTGAGCTGCGCGAGGCCGTGCACGCGGTGCCTGAGGCAGACGCCCTTGTCGGCGGCGCGGTGGCAACCGACGTCGATGCGCGCGACGGCAACGCACGAGACCTGCTCGTCATTGCACCGCTCATTCTCGCCGTGAGTTTCTTGGTGCTCCTCGTGTTGCTGCGTTCGTTCGTCGCTCCGCTCCTGCTCATCGTCATCAACATCGCGAGCGCGGTCGCGGCGGTGGGAGCGGGAGCCTGGCTCAGTCGCACGCTCTTCGAGCAGCAGGCGCTCGACCTACAGGTGCCGCTGCTCTCCTTCCTCTTTCTCGTGGCGCTCGGTATCGACTACACAATCTTTCTCGTGCACCGTGCCCGTTCTGAGGCCGGGACACTCGGCACGAGAAACGCGATGGTCGAGGCCGTCACCCATACCGGCAGCGTGATCACGAGCGCGGGCATCGTTCTTGCCGCGGTGTTTGCCGCCCTCGGTGTACTCCCACTCGTCACGCTCGGCCAGCTCGGCCTCATCGTGGGCCTCGGCGTCGTAATCGATACCCTCGTCGTGCGCACGGTCATCGTTCCCGCGGTGTTCAGCATCGTGGGTGAGAAGGTGTGGTGGCCTGGTAGCCCCGCGCAGAAGGCGAGAGAATAGGGCTATGGCCCTCGTTCGCACTCCGCTCGCACCGTTTGAACCAGACGACTCATCACCGTCTGCTCGAACGGTGCGAGCCATGGAGCTCGGGCAGCACGGGATGGCCCTGCTGCTCACGACTGTCGGCATCATGAGGGCGGTGCAGACGGGAACACCCATCGGCTGGGCTCTCGCCGCCGGTTTCACGCTCTTGGCATGGCACGCGGCAGGCGGCTTTCTTCCCACTGGCGACACCGGGCGCGCTCCCCTCACCTGGTGGCTCGTGAGCTTCGCCCTCATCTGGGTCGCCACCGTCGCACTCTCGCCCGAGTTCGTCTGGCTCGCTTTCCTTCTTTGGTTGCTCGCCGGCCACCTCTTTTCGCTCGGCGCTGCACTCACCTTTTCGGCGTGCGTTCTCATCGTCACAGTCGGCGCCCCACTCGCCCACCACGGCACCATCTCGCTCGCAAACATCGTTGGCCCCCTCGTCGGCGGCACCTTCGCGCTCGGCATCTCTCGCGGCTACCTCCAGTTGTTGCACGATGCCGAAGAACGAGAACGACTCGTGAGCACGCTCACCGAGGCACAACGAGAAATGGCTTCTCTGCAAGACGAACTCGCCCAGGCTCAGCGCGAGTCAGGCGCAATCGCAGAGCGCACCCGAATCTCACGCGATCTACACGACACCGTTGCGCAGTCGCTCTCATCGGTCAAACTCATCGCGCACGCGGCAGGCGATCCGCTCAATGAAACGAGTGGCACGGCAAAGGCCCTGGGCCAAATCGAAGCCCTCGCGAGCGAAAGCCTCGCCGATGTCAGGCGTATCGTCGCAGCGCTCAGCCCAGTCGAGCTCGAGCAGGGTGCCCTCCCGGGAGCACTTCGTCGCATGCTCGACCGACTCGCCGAAGAAGCCGATCTGGCGACACACCTCACGGTCGATGAGTCCCTCCCCGCGCTGCCGCCCGAGACCGAAATCGCACTGCTGCGCACCGCCCAGTCAGCCCTCGCGAACGTTCGGCAACATGCCCAAGCCTCACGCGTTGTCGTGAGCCTTATCGACGCGAGTGACACCGTTCGCCTCGACATCATCGACGACGGCCGGGGCTTCAATCACGAGCTCTGGGCCGCACGAGACGATGAGCCCCACGGCAGCACCGCGAGCTTCGGTCTGCGGTTCATGCGCACGAGACTGCGCGAACTGGGCGGCGGTCTCGAGATCGAGAGCACGCCGGGCGAAGGCACGGCGCTCTCAGCGTTTCTTCCCATGCACCGCCTCACCTCGAAAGGGTCATTATGAGCATCACCGTTCTTCTCGTCGACGACCACCCCGTCGTACGCAGCGGGCTGAGGGCCGTCCTGAGTGCACACCCCTCACTCACGATCGTCGGCGAGGCGGCAACGGGCGAAGAAGCGCTCAGCCTTGCGCAACACCTCACCCCCGCAGTCGTCCTGTGCGACCTACGGCTCGGTGACGGAATCGACGGCATTGAAACGACGAAACAACTGCGCGCACTCGACGATGCCCCGATTGTGCTCATGCTCACCACGTTCGATCGCGACGCCGAGGTGATCGGCGCCATCGAGGCGGGGGCCGCCGGCTACCTTCTCAAAGATGCCGAGCCAGAAAGCATCGCTGAGGCAATCGAGCGAGCAGCGCGCGGTGAGATCGTGCTCTCACCCGAGCACGCGACGCGGGTGTTGCACGGGGTGCGTAACCCGCCGCCCAAACTCACCGAGCGCGAGATTGATGTGCTCGCACTTCTCGCCACGGGAGCGACCAACCGTGAAATTGCCAAGGCACTCTTTGTGACCGAGGCGACGGTCAAGAGCCATCTCTCGCACCTGTTTACCAAGCTGCAGGTCGACACCCGATCAAAGGCCGTGCATGAGGCACGGGCGCGAGGCTTCATCGACTAATCGCGAGAGACCGGCGGCCCGACATATAGAAGCGCGAAAAAGACCGCGATGACGACCGCGATGAGCACGAGCATCGAGACGAGAGGCCTGCGCAAGACGAGCGCTAGCGCACGTTCAATGAGGCCTCGTGGTTCGTCGCCTCCGGGAGCAAGCCGCCACGGGCCGCTGAGCAGCCCGCGCTTGTTGATCGCTATCTCGAGAGGAACGGTCGCAAAAGGCACCGCCGAGATAACGAGACTCACGATGCCAAGCCTGGCTCGCCAACGCTGGTTCACCCACACGAGCACCGTCGAGACACAATACGCGAGAAACACGAACCCGTGAACGCCTCCCGCGATCGGTACGGCGGCAGCGGTGACACCGGTAGCCCGAAGCACCAGGGCCACGATAAGTCCCGCCCAGGTCACCATCTCGACGTTGGCAAAGATGCGGAAGAGGGTTCTCGGCGACATGTCACTCCTCGGGTGTCTCGATTGTCGTCGTGCTCATCACACGCTAGCCGCACGAATGAAAATGTTCCCGTGCGAACGCTCTGAGGAGGAACTTTCGCACGGGAACGGTCTGTTACTCGGCGAGCTTGCCCTCGGGCGAGTCGTCGATCCACTCATTTGCGAGCTTGTTCAGCCACTCGGGGGCCTCGGCCGCGGGCTCGAAGACCACGCCGGTCGACGGGCTCCAGACCATGTTGCCCTTCAGCGCATCATCTTGCTCAGGGAAGTCTGAGCGGTTGTGGCAGCCGCGCGTCTCTCGTCGCTCGAGCGCTGACTCGAGGGTCGCACGGGCAGCAAGGAGCGAGCCGTAGAGGTCGAAAGCGTGGGCGAGGTCGTCGAAGCCTGCGATGTCGGGGTGAGCCGTCACGTGCCCCGCGCGGGTCTCGAGCTCGGCGAGCT
The DNA here is from genome assembly GCF_019049105.1 of Leucobacter chinensis. GTDB lineage: Bacteria > Actinomycetota > Actinomycetes > Actinomycetales > Microbacteriaceae > Leucobacter_A > Leucobacter_A chinensis. The sequence continues at coordinate 286,636 of NZ_JAHQZR010000006.1, read as the reverse complement.
TGCGCAGGCCCTCGAGCAGCCCTTCTTCGCTTCGCACGACGCCAGCGTGCTCGGTCATGAGGTCGCGAAGCTGGCGCTGCAAGAGCCTCGGGCTCTCTTCGCCGCCGCCCGTGAGCAGTGCCTGCATCTCTTCACGCGCCTCGTGCACCATGGCCGGGTCACGCTTCACCTCGGTGAGCCCCTGCACATACTGCGCGGCGTCGCCACCCGTGAGCCTGCCGTAGACGAGCAGTTCGATGAGCGAGTTGCCTCCGAGACGGTTTGCGCCGTGCAGGCCGCTCGCAGCCTCGCCGATCGCCCAGAGACCGTCAACACCGGTGCGGTGCTCGTCGGCACTCACCCAAACGCCACCCATTGAATAGTGAGCGGTCGGTGCGACCTCGATGGGCTCCTTCGTAATGTCGAGCATCTGCATGTCGATGAGGTTGCGGTACACGCGGGGCAGCTTCTCGAGAATCTGCTCGCGCGGCAGGTGCGACACGTCGAGGTACACGCCGCCCTTCTCGGTGCCGCGCCCCTCGGCAATCTCGGTGTAGTTCGCGAGTGCTACGCGGTCGCGGGTCGAGAGCTCCTTGCGAACGGGATCGTAGCGCTCCATGAAGCGCTCACCCTCGCTGTTGCGCAGCACGCCGCCCTCACCGCGGGCCGCCTCTGAGACGAGGGTGCCAGCAGCGTCTGAGGGCTCGAGCAGCCCCGACGGGTGAAACTGTACGAGCTCGGCGTCGCGAATCCTGGCGCCGGCAAGGGCTGCGAGGCGGAACGAATCGCCCGTGTTCTCGTCGCGTCGGCTCGAGGTGTGACGCCAGATGCGGGTGTGGCCACCGGCCGCGAGAATAACAGCGTCAGCGTGAATGACGACGGGGGTTCCGTCAACGATGTCGAAGCCGTAGGCGCCGAAGATTCGCCCGTCGGCTACGAGCAGGCGGGTGATGTACACGCTGTCGATGATGGGAACCTGCAGCTCCTGCGCGCGCCTAAGCAGGGTGCGCTGAATCTCGAGGCCCGTGTAGTCGCCCGAGTAGCAGGTGCGGCGGTAGAGGTGAGCGCCGAAGAAGCGCTGGCTGATGCGCCCGTCTTCCTCTCGTGCGAAGGGCATGCCCCAGCGATCGAGATCGTCGATTCCCTGCGCCGCATTCTTGGCGACGATTTCGACGATGTGCGGATCAGCGAGCATGTACGACTCGCGCAGCGTATCGGCCGCGTGCTGCTGCCAGCTGTCTTCAGGATCCATCGTGCCAAGCGCGGCATTGATGCCGCCGGCCGCGAGGGTGGTGTGCGCATCGTGCTTGCGACGCTTGCCGACCGCGAGTACCTGCACTCCCTGTTCTGAAAGCTCGATGGCCGCGCGAAGCCCCGCGCCGCCGGTGCCAATGACGAGCACCGCGGTGGTCATCATTCTCTCTGGTTGTGGTGTCTCTTTTTCCATGGCCCCCACGCTAGATCTGATCTTTTAATTACTCCAATGCATTGTTTTCATGAGAACAATACGCTTAGGCTATTGATATGAATCTTGAACAGCTGCGTGGTTTCGTGGCGATCACCAAAACCGGCAACTTTACGCGGGCCGCAGACCAACTGCACCTCGCCCAGCCGTCACTCAGCAGGCAGATCGCATCGCTCGAACAGAACCTCGGCATTGAGCTTTTTAACAGGGTGCGCGGCAATGTCACTCTCACTGCTGCCGGCGAACGACTGCTGCCCATCGCACGCCGCATGCTCGCCGATGCCGACACGGCCCACCACGAAATGGCCGAGCTCGCCGGCCTTCGAAGCGGTCGCATTCGCCTCGGGGCAACCCCGACGCTGTGCACGAGCCTCGTGGTCGAAGTGCTCACGGAGTTTCAGGCGAGCCACCCGGGCATCGACCTAGAGATTGTCGAGAGCGGTTCGCGCAGCCTCATCTCGGCGCTCATCGAGGGGTCACTCGATCTCGCACTCATCGTGACAAGTCTTTCTTCTGGAGCTGACCGCGCGGTGCTCGAGCTCGAACCACTCCTGCTCGAGCGTCTCGTCGTTGTCTCAGGTGGCGCACTCCCCACGCCGTTTGAGAGCGAGCAGCGGGTCACCCTTCGAGAGCTCGCAACCGTTCCGCAACTCATGTTTCCCGACAACTACGACCTTCGCGGAGCCATCGACACCGCGATGATGGCAGCCGACCTCACGCCGAGTGTTGCGCTGACGGGCGCTGAGATGGACGCCGCTTTGCGCTTCACCGAACGCGGCCTCGGCGTCGCGGTCGTGCCCGCGATGATCACGGTTGACCGGCCAAGTCTTCGCGTCACCCCACTCGTCGAGCCAGACCTCACTCGCACAGTGAGCCTCGCGAGGCGCACCGACATGGCACCGACCCACGCGGGAGCCGCCCTGCAAGCTCTCATTCACGATGTTGCCGCCCGCTTTACAGCGCCGGGAGCAGCGACCGAGCACCTCGTGCAAACCGCTTAATCGCCCGCCCGCGTCGCCCCGGTTTTGCCGACGCTTGCCTGTGCACGTGCCCAGCAGAACGTTGCTAAGATTTCCTGAACGAACCGCCTCAGCGCTTCGCCCGTGGCTCAGCCACACCATGTTTCATGTGCCATGGACGTGAACCCGCAAGGACTTCCCATGCTCAACACTCGGGAGGAACCATGTCGCCCATCGTGCGTCGAATCGTCTACGTGCTCGTTTTCGAGCTGCTCGCCATCTCACTCGTGGCATTTACCTTTTCAGCCCTCGGCCATAGCGGCTCGAGCGCGATGGCGACGGCCGTGGTGTCGTCGGTCATCGCCATGACCTGGAACTTTATTTGGACGAGCCTCTTTGAGGCGTGGGAGCGGCGCCAGCCATCACAAACGCGAACGGTGCCGCGCCGCATCGCGTACTCGCTCGGCTTCGAGGCCGGCCTCGTCCTGTTCCTGGTGCCGGCCATGGCTTTGCTGCTCGGCGTGGGGCTCGTCGAGGCTTTCTTGCTCGACATCGGCCTCATGGTCTTCTTCTTAGTCTACGCCTTCGTATTCTCGTGGCTCTTTGACTTCATCGTGCCGAAGCGTGACCAGAAAGCGGCAGGCGGCAGCCCAGCAGCTGAGCCAGAGGCGCTCTAAAGCCCGCTCTGCCGCGGTGCCCGGCTGGCATGCCCTTACAGAGACTGCTACGGTTGGGGCTGACTACGGCGGGAAGTATGGGGTGAACCGTTTTCACCCGGTGATTCCTTTCTGTCGTGTTCCGAACCGAGACCCCTCGGGTTATGCCACGGACGTTCATCGCGGCAGGGCCTTCGATCGTGACCAGAGTGCGCTTTGTGCGCTGGTCACGAAAAGCAACCACTGTGAGCGATCCGCATGATCTGGGTGGATCAGAAGCCGCAAGAAAATAAGGGTTGCCCTCAATGACCGCGACGCCGTTCCTGGCAGCAATGTCCGTTTTGACGCGTTCGAACATCGCGCCGATGTTCGACCCCGCAGAGTTCGTCAGGATCGGTCCCGACACGATCACCCCGCTCGCTTGGGCCTCGGTGCTTGTGTTCCTTGTGTATCTCGCGGGCGTCGTTTCGCTCAGGCGCAAACGGAAGAAGTGGAACGCTGCCTCAAGCATCTCGTTCCTGCTCGGCTGCGCCGTGTGGTTCTTCGTGACCGGCACCTCGATGAATGGGTTCGCTGATTCACTCGTTTCGGTGCTCATCTTTCAGCAGCTCACCCTTCTCGTCTTTGTTCCCCCGCTTCTGCTCATGGGTTCACCGGGCAGGCTGTTGCTGAAGGCTATGCCGCACACGGGTCTTGGCGGCTCGATCTTGCGGGCGGCGCTCGGCGCCTACCGCTCGCGCACGGCATACGTGCTGCTGCACCCGATCATGGTCATCGTGGTTCCGCTCATTTTCTTCCCGGCTCTGTACTTTACCGATGCCATCAGCCTCGTGCTCGCGCTGCCTGGCGGCCACGCGATGCTGCTCACCGCAATCTTGGTGTTCGGCACCATCGCGGCGGCGCCACTCTGGGCGCGAGACCCTCTGCCGCGAACGCCCTCGTATGCCGTGCGCCTTGTCGAGGTATTTGTCGAAATTCAGATTCACGCGCTCTTTGGTCTCATTCTCATTCTCGGCGATGGTGACCTCTTCTCTTGGTACTCGGGTGACCCCTCGGGCTGGGATCTCACGCGGGCGGCCGACGAATCAATCGGCGGAACCCTCGCCTGGAGCTACGGCGAGATTCCGCTGCTCATCGTTCTTGCGGTGACCCTCTCGAAGTGGCGCAACCGCGATATGAAGACGGCATCGCGTCGCCAGGAGGCTGAAGACGCCGAGCTCGACGAGTACAACGCATACCTCGCGGCCCAGGCACGTGCTGACGAGCGCCGCCCCTCAACTCGCTAGGGAGTAACGCTCGCAAGACCGCCACCCGTGCCTCACGGAGTGCCCGAACGCATGCTCTGCACGAGCGTCGCTTGACCCTGCTCGCACCAGTAGCCCCTTCCTTCAGTCATCGCGATAGGCGGCGAGCGCGGCAGCCGAACGCCCAGCAGTTCACCGTCGTAATCGGCGTCTGGTTGCAGCAGCAGGCCGCACCGCGAGTCGCGCACCCCGGCACTCCAGTGACCGTAGCGTTGCCTCAGCCTCGAGCTGTGCCCCGCGGCAATGATCGTGAGGCCCACGGGAGTCTGTCGCAAGAGCTGCTCTAATTCGCCGCACTCATCATCGATTTCGTCGGCATCATCGATGAGGAGAAGCGACGGGGTGCTCTGACTTCGAAGAAACCGCACGAGCCCGCTGATCGCTTCGGTCGTGACCGCGACTCGTGCATCGCCCATATCCCTGAGCGGTGATGAATGCGAGCAGACGACAAACACAGCCAGCGCTCTCTCGCACATTTCTCGAAGCGCCCCAAGAAACGTTGTTTTACCCGACCGTGACGGCCCAGCAACGAGTACGTGCTGTCCTGGTTTCAGCCTCGCCACGAAGGCGGCGAGCGTCTCTTCGTCGATGCCTACAGGAAGCTCGATCGATTCCCCACTCAGCCTGAAGATCCTTTCGAGGCTCGCAGCCATCACTTCGCCAGGCATGACGGCCGCCGGGTCTGGGGGCCTCTGGCCTCGCCGCCCCTCATTGAGCGCTCGCACCGTGACCTCAATGTTCTTCGACGGTTTCACGACCTGTAGGTGGTGCCCAGACGCCGTATCGATGCATCGCCCAGGGGTATCAGCGGGCATATCGGCGGGCCGAATACCCAAGGCCGCATAATCGTGAACGTTGGCAAGGCGAAACACCCACCGCTGTTTGGTGAGCGCATCAATCGCCGCAGGAACCGAGGCCGCGCGGTGCGCCGACATCGCCGTGTGCATCGCAACGCTTGGCCCGTCAGCATAAACGCGCATAAACATGTCGAGCAGCATCTGCCCATCATGGTCTTGGTACTCCTCTCTGAGCTCGGTGAAACCGTCGACGTAGATGAGCATCGGTTCGTGCTCCCGGTTGCTCGCTTGCCTAGCCTGCAGCTCGCGATGCAAAAAGCGAATGAGCCGGCTGCGCTGCTCAGCCGCGTCGGGCCCCGACGCCACAAGCGTGCGCGTAGCGTGTGATGCATCAAAAGCATCGAACGTGCCTCTGCCCATCTCAAGAAAGAGCAGCTGACACGGGCTTTGCCGTGAACGATGCAGTGACGCCATCGCCAGCTGCACGAGCGCGTTACTCGTTCCACTCCCTGGCAGCCCAAGTAGCAGAAGGTTTCCTTCGGTCATGTGCCACCCACCCGCATACTGCCTTTGCCGAGGCGGATCATCAGCGAGCGCCACCACAAGCGGTGCCTCAACGCTGTTCTCAGTCGATGCAGCGAGGTCGAGCTGTTCTCGGCAAAGCTGGCCGGGCAGAGGCTCGGGCCATACCCTGCGGGGTCGACCCAACCCAAGGCGCTCGGCGGCGAGGGCGATCACCGAAATCGTGTGTTGCGCGCCATCGGCGCTGCCCGGCTTTTTTGTTCCTTGCTCGACCGCTGAACGCTGCTGTTCCGTTCTGTTCTTTATGGTGGCTCTCTCAGATGACACGGGCCTAAACGGATCTGCTTCGCTCACACTCACGGTTTCACAGACCTCACGGGTCGCTTTGCCGCGCACCATTGCGGTTTGCACCTCGACCACCTCGCCCCTTCCTAAGCGAAGCAGTGCCCTGCCTGTCTGGTGCCGGGAGAGGTTCGCTGCGGCAGAGGATTCAATAACCTGCAGCGAATCTTCGGGGCTTTGCACCCGAAGCGCAACCCGCAAGTTCGTGTTTGCGAGAATATCTTCGGTCACAACTCCAGCGGGTCTCTGGGTCGCAAGCACTAGGTGAATGCCAAGCGTCCTTCCGACCGCGGCAATGCTCACGAACGAGGCCAAAACACTGGGCAGCTGTTGCGCGAGCATCGCACACTCATCGACCACGAGCACGATTCGCGCCATCGGCTCTGCGGGTTTCGTTGCGCGGTATGCGTCGAGCGTGTCGATGGTGTGACCGGCGCTTGCGAAGAGCCGCTGCCGTCGCACGATCTCTGCCTCGAGCGCGGTAATCGCTCTCGCTGCGAGCTGTGCGTCAAGGTTGCTGAGCGTGCCGACCGTGTGCGGTAGCTGCTCGCAGTCAGCAAACGCCGCCCCACCCTTGAAATCAACGAGTATGAAATTCAGCTCTTCGGGGCTGTGGTGCAGTGCGAGACTGATGACGAGCGTTCTCAAGAACTCTGACTTTCCAGACCCAGTGGTTCCGGCCACCAGAGCGTGCGGTCCGTCGCGCACCAGGTCAATGTGCTGTATCGCCCCGGCACGCATACCCACCGGGGCCCCAACACCCTCACTCGTGCTCCAGAGTTCATGCACCCGCTGCACCGTGACCGTTACCTGTTGCACGGCTTGTTTCTGAGCATGGCTTCGCGGTTGCGTACCCTGGAGCACCTCAGCGAGCCTCACTTGGCTTGGAATGGTGTGTGCGGCCTCTTGCTGTTCAGGGTCGCGCAACCTCGCGAGCGAGCGCGCACACTCGAGCGCTTCGTTCCCGCCCATTCCGCTCACGGTAAAAGGCTCAATTTCGCTGTGCGAAGTGCCCTGCCGAAGCCAAGCTTTTCCATCGCGCCCGATGCTCACGGTCGTCTCACACTGCGCTGGCAAGGCGTCGCCACTCTCGGCAAGAACCAGCACGATATTTCGTACTTTCTCACCGGGCTGAAGCGCAACAAGCTGTCGCATGCCAGCCCACCCTGCTTCGCGCAGGGTGTCGGTATCAATGATCGTGATGCTCACGCGCGTCGATTCTGCTTGCTGCTGCGAGCACAGCTGCGCAAATTGCGTTCTCGCCGCCTCGGGCCCCGACACACACCAGAAGGCTTGCCCTGAATGCTTGCCGCGGGAAGCATGGGGCAAAAGGCTCACCCAGCTCCAGTCTCGCTCATGCTGCGGGTCACTCACCACCGCCGTAAGGAGATCTGCCGGCCCGCAGTGCACCGCGAGCTGAGCGAGAATACCGCGCACGAGTGCCACCGAGGTCTCCCTGTCGCCCACGATGCCGAGCATGCCGCTTTGCAGTTCGCCGAGGTCAACGGTGATGGGAAGCGCGTGCTGCCTGTGGCACAGCACCGGGGCTTCCTGCGAGGGCCTGTCGTTCCAGCGCCCTCCCATTTTCCCAAGCGGCGGTCGCCAGACCACATCGCCTACCCCGAGTCTTACCGTGGCGAAGTGAGGCTCTCCGGCACGGCGCTTCCACAGTTCAACGCTCGGCATCATCGCCCGCCGCAATACCACCGAGAGGTCAGGGGCGAGTGACTCGAGACCCCTCCGATGCATCGTGGCGGCCTTATGTACAGCACCGAAAAACTGTGCCACGCGATCAATCTCCTGCTGCTTCACTTCCCCACGGCTGCGACGAGCTTTGAAGGCTTGGCCCAGATATCCGAGCAACGAAGTCACTGGCCCGAATGCGGCGAACAGCATCATACGAGCGTCGCCAAGCATCACCGCGAAGACACCGGCGATGACGATCGGGGCGACGAGCATCAGTACGGCCGGCTTCGCGGTACGCCCCTCACGTTCGACTGGAGGTTCAGGCGGTTCCAGCACTTGCTGCGCAGGCTCCTGCCGGGCCACGGGTGAACGGCTAAACGCCACTGTCACCCCCTCCGCTCCCCTTCTCTCAAGCTCGGGGAGTTGCGCTCGCTGCTCGCGCAGCGAGGGTCGCACCCTCAAGCGAGTCTGCCCCACCGTGATCGTGGCTTCGCTTCGCAGCAACAGTCCCTCGGAGCCAACCAAGGCTTCGTCGACCAGTGTCTCTTTCCCCTCAGCGGTATGACGAATGCGCACCCCATCGGCCTCACGTTCCAGGGTGCAGTGCCGGGCTGCCACGCCCCGGCACTCAAGCACAAGGTCGCAGCCAGGGTCGCTTCCCACGGTCACCACCCGATGTTTGGCGAGACCCACGACAGCGCCGGCCCTGGAGCCCGCAGCGACCGAGAGCACCCAGCCGGCGAAAGGCCGCACCGCGTTCACAGGGTGTTCGGAGAGGCGTGCTCCCTCAACCAGGGCAAGATCAGCGAGCCTCAGCAGCGGCGTCAACGGAACACCGTCGAGTGACACGCTCAGCCAGCCACGTATGCCGTGCGCGCGCAAAGCGTCGAGCAGATCACGCACGGTCGCGCCGGGAGCCCAGCTCTCCAACTCGAAAATGTTCGTCTCACCCCGGGGCGGATCAACGACGATGCGCATCACGCCGCCTCGCGGGTTGCTCTCTGGCACGGTCATGCATCGGGCTTCGTTCCTCTCTTCGCCTGCCCTGGTTCACCAGAGCCAGTAACGCTCGTGAGAGTAACGCTAAGGGGCGCCGAGCCTTCACGGCCCGGCGCCCCCAGCTTTCAAATCAACCGTGCGCGAGTTACCCCTGTGAACGCCGAAAGCGCGTCAGGAACACCCCCTCGCTCACCGGCACAGAGCCACGCATCAGCGAACCCCTGGCGCAAGCGGCCCCACGGCCGCCGCAACGTCGCCGTCGCCCGGCCCCACAAGCCCCTTCGCACCGAGGTCGAAGCCCATTGCTGGCGCAAGCGCCGCGTGACGGGCAGCCATGTGAGTGTCACGCCAGAGCCTGCCCACCGCATCGCCTTCGAGACACGCCCTCGACCCCGCGATGAGGCTCACCTCGTGGGCGGCCTGAGCGATGTCTTCGGTGACGCGGCTCAGCATCATGCGAGCGCCCGTGAGCTGCGTGGCAGACAGCGGCGAGCCGTCACTCACGGTCGCGTCGAGACTGTCGGCGACCGAGCAGAGTACCGCTTTCGCCGCCTCAACCCGAGAGACAGTATCTCCGATCGCGAGTGAGACACCGGGCTTATCGAGACCGCGGCCCGGCATGCCGGCCGCTCGCTGACGCTCAGAGCTCACCCTGATCGAACCAACGAGTTCACGGGTCATCGCCTCTGCAGCGCCAACCATCACGGCAGAGAGCCCGAGTGCGGTGCGCAGGCGGCTTGGCACGCGCAGCCCGAAGGGCGCGTCTGGGGCGTCGGCAAAGAGCACGCTTGCCGGAAGCAGGTGGCTGTCGGGCACCGCGAGTTCACTCGCGGTCAGCGTGTGGCTGCCGGTTGCGCGGAGCCCAAGAGCGTTCCACGAGCCGCCGAGCTGAAGCTCATCACGCCGAACCGCGATGAACGCCGGGCCGAACTCGGGGTGCGCAATGTTCAACAGCGCCCACTCGGCGAGATCGCTGTTTGAGGCGTACCGCCAGGTGCCCGTCACCAGATGGGTATTCGCATCGCTCTCACTGCGCCGCGCGCTCGTTTCACCACTCGAAAACACGCCGCACCACTGCACGTCAGGGTCTTCAGGAAGCGTAAACCCGCTCAGCGCCGCGAAGGTCTGCGCGAGCAGACTGTTGGTCTGCGATACGACCGCGTTCCATGCCGCGGCGGGGTGCAGACTCGCAAGCCCCATTCCAAATCGCACGAGCCCTGAGGCCCCCATCTCGGCTCGTTCCGAGAGCCGATAGCCGCCCGCCGCCCGCACGATGTCGAGCGTTTGCTCGCCAATCGCTCCGGTTACGTCAGATCTCGCCGCGTCTTCCCGCAGCGCTTCCTCGTGCGGGGCGAGCGCGGTAACAACCGCCTCGGCCTTCTCGATGCTCAGCCGCAACGGTTCTTCTCGATGTGTCATGTTCGGTCTTCCTCTCAAGCCCTTATGCCTTCAGTGTGTGATGTTCAGTGACGCCCGCCGCGATGTTCTCGTCGAGTAGTGCCGCGAGCAAACGACTCCGCGGCTCGGCCATCGCTGGGTCTTCGAGCGCTCGCTCCCGACCAAACGGGGTCAGGTCGACTCGCGCGGCCACGCTCGCCACCGGCGATCCGCCGAGAACGATAGCTTGGTCTGCCAAGAGCAGCGCGTCTTCGACGTCGTGCGTGACAAAGATGATGGTTTTTCCGCTCAGCCGTCGCATGCGCTCGATGTCTTCGATGAGGGCGACGCGCCTGCGCACGTCGAGGCCCGCGAAGGGTTCGTCGAGCAGCAGGAGGCTGGCGTCGCGCAGAAAACCGCGGGCGAGCGCTCCGCGACGACGCATTCCGCCAGAGAGTTCGTGGGGCATGCGTGCGCAGGCGTCGCCGAGCCCGAGCTGCGCGAGTTGATCGCATGCCCGCTCGAGCGAAACCCCAGCGCACAGCGCCACGTTTTCTCCGAGGCTGCGCCATGGCAACAGCCGGTCGTCCTGGAACACGTACGAGCAACGCAGCCCCTCGCTCCGCTCGATTGCGCCCTCGAACGGCTCGGCAATACCGCCCAGAACGTGCAAGAGCGACGATTTTCCGATGCCTGAGGGCCCTAAAATCGCGGTGACGCTGCCCGGTGTGGCCGCGAAGCTGATCTCTTGCGCGATTCGTTCGCCGTCATGGCCGAGTGCGATACCTTCGCAGCGGATCGCCCCCGCCCGCTCTCCCCCAGCCGCAGCCGGGCTCTCGCCCCTGCCCACGCCCGCGGCGCTTCGCTTGCTCGGCCGCGGTGCGCACCACCTCGCGATGACGCGCAGCAATGCTTCGACGAGCACCCACACGAGCACGAGCAGTATCGTGATCGCGATCACGCGGCTCGTTTGCATGTGCGCCTTCGCGATCACGAGCTGTTCGCCGAGGCCGCGCGAGGCGGTGAGAAATTCGCCCATGACCGTGAGTTTCCACCCGAGCCCCGCCATCGAGACGAGCGCCGCGTGGGCAGGCCCGACAAGCGGTGGAACCGTCACGTGGCGCAGCCGCTCGCCCCGGCCCAGCTCGTAGGCTTCGGCAAGCTCTTCGTATCGCCGATCGCGCTCGCGAAGCGCGTTGCGGAGCGCCGCCGCGAGAATCGGCGTCGTCGTGACGACGATGAGAAAGGCGGTGGGTCCCGCTCCCAGCCCGAACCAGATCATCGCGAGCCCCATCCACGCGACCGTCGGCACGGCGTTCAACAGGGCAAACAGCGGTGCGAGCGCTGCGTTCGCACTCGCATTGAGTCCAGAAACGAGACCGAGTAGTGCCCCGAGCACGGCAGCGATGGTGAGCCCGATGACGTACGTCGAGAGCGATTCGCCGAGCGCGAGATACGTTGCAGGCTCAGAAACGAGGGCAGCGAAGGCCCGAAGGGTCGTGCCGAGTCCCGGCAGAATGATCTCTGGCAGGCTGCGCGCGGCGAGCGCCCACGCTCCCGCGAGAAGTGCGATACCGCTCAGCGACCACGCGAGCGGCGCGGCAGAGGGCCTGAGCCCGCCCGCCGCGCCGCCGGTTGCACGCTTCATCACTGCAGGTAGAAGCTCGCCTCGGGCATTGCCCCGCCGACGCTCTCTGGCCAGGTCTCGAAGAGCTGGGTGAAGTAGAGCTCAACCGCTGGCTTCGCCTCGGCTGCGCCCTGCGCCTCCCACGAGATCTTCGGAATCGACGCTGCAACGATGGGAGCCGGCATGCCGAGCTTCTCGTTCGCGAGCTGCCCAGCCTCGTCTGGGTGTTCAGCGACCCACTCGGCAGCCTCGGCGTATGCCTCACGGAACGCCTTGGCGGTTTCGGTGTGCTCGCCCGCGAAGGTCCCGTTCACGAACGTTCCCGCTGTCGGCAACGGCAGCGCCGAGTCGGTGAGCTCGCGCCACTCCGCTTCGAAGTCGACGACGCTGCGCGCTCCCTCACTGTTGGCGAGCAGCATCGTCACCTGCGGCTCGACCGTGACGAGCGTCGAAATCTGGCCTGCGAGAAACTGCTCGGGGCCGTTCAGCGGATCAACGTATTCGATCGTCACGTCGTCGGTGAGATCGTGGGCCGCGAGCACGAGTTGCATCGTGTAGTCGACCGCTGAAGCCCGCATTGCGACGTGGATCGTCTGGCCCGCAAGATCGTCGATCGTCTCAATAGCGTCGTCGTTGGTAACGAGCCCCATGACCGCCCAAGCGCTCACGTTCAGCAGTTGCAGGTCTGCCCCGCCCTGCGCGAGGGTTGCACCCGTCGTGAGCGGTGCGGCAACGAACTCGGTGCCTCCGGTGACAGCGGCGGTCAGCTGGTCGGCGCTCTCCCACCGCTCGAACACGATGTCGGTCTCGCCGAGCGCGTCAGTCTCGATCATGCGCAAGATGGGTAGGCTGGGTGGCGAGGCTGGGCCGCTGACGTGCACCTCGGCTGGGGCTTCGACCTCGGCCGCCGGCTCTTTCGGCGTTTTAGGCTCTTCGCTCTGGGTGCTGCACCCGGTGAGCAGGAGTGCGCCAACGATGCCGAGCGCCGAGAGGCTCAACGATATGTTCTTTGTTGCGGGACTCTTCACGAGTTACCTTTCACTGTCACTTTTCATCTGCTGCAACTTAGGCTTGGCTAAGTTTGTACACTTAGTGTGACAGTGAGCAACGGGCAACTTCGTTGCCACGGCAACGGGAAGGAACAATGCGCGCAGCCCCCTTACAGTTCTGGCCCCCAACGGGTGGCCGTCAGGCGCAGGCAGGCAGTGCTGGCGCTAGCCTGCTCTTTGCCGGCCTCAGCGAAGAACAGTTCACCTGCGCGACCTCGTGCCTCGGCATTCAGGCCTTCTCGTTCGAGAAAGATGAGCAGGTGCTGGCCTGCCAGGGGGCACGCCCCCACTACGGAGTGCTCGTGAGCGGAACTGGCTTTGATGTCAGGCAGCATCCCAACGGCGATCAGACCCTGGTCGACGTCATCGAACCGGGCGATCTCTTTGGCGAGGGGTGGCAGCCGAGGGCCTGGGCCGCTCCCGAGGTACCACGAGAGCGCGCCGTGATCGGTGCGACCGCGGGAACCGTGCTGCTACTCGACCCCGCGAGGCTCTCAGACCCGACGGTCGCCTGCCCCGCAAAAGCCATCGTGCACACGAACCTGCTCAACTCGGTGCTGCACAAGCAGGAGCGACTACGCACCAAGCTTGAGATCCTGCGGCACCGTTCGCTGCGAGGGCGCATCGCGAACTACCTACTCGTTGAATCGCAGCGGCGAGGCAAAAGCCAGTTCACGATTCCGCTCTCACGGGGCGAACTCGCCCAGTACCTGCACGCCGACCGAGCCGCCGTGTCACGCGAACTCGCCCGCATGAAACACGACGGCATGATCGACTATCACCGCAACGCCTTCGCCCTGCGCGACGAGCAGGCGGTCGCGACGGCCTCCGAGTAACCCACCTGGCTACTGCACTGGCGCGAAACTCAGCAGCAAAAGACTCTCGGCGTCGGCCTCGACGCTGTGCAACGCGTCGGGCACGACAAAGTAATCACCGGCGGTCAGCACGTGCGTTACCTCGGTTGCGGCCTCGATAAAGCGCACCGATCCGCTCATGACGATCAATCGAGCCTCGCCAGGGTTGCCGTGCTCGGGCAGCTCGCCACCCGGCAAGAGCACGATCGCGACCTGCCGCAAACGGCCGTCTCCTTTGAGTACTCGAGAGGCTCGGAGAGCACCCTCGGCAACGGCCTCGGCTCGAAGTTCGTCGGTGAGCGTGGTGAGTGAAATCTCGGTCATGGCGCCTTTCTGAAGTTCTTCGGGCAATGGCGGCTGCCAGGGCCCAGCTCTTTATTGTCACCCGCAGGGGCAGCGGCCGCCGTTGCCCCGATCACGCGAGAGTTTTTTGTTCGTGTCATCATCGCGGCCCACCGCTACACTCAAAACAGCACCAGAGAAAGGCTCCCATGCAACGCTTCGTGACCGTGGCCGCAGCTCTGCTCTATGCGGCGCTCGTTTTCAGTTGCATCTTTCTCCTGTCAAGCGGCGGCAGCGAAGGTGCACCGGTCATACGAAAGCTCGTGTTGCCACTCTCGATGCTCGTCTTCGCCGCGCTAAACCACGTCGCCATCGCAAAGCGCACCACAAACGGCGCCTGGCTCGTGTCGCGAACCGCAATAACCGTCATCGCGGTGTTGGGGCTCATCACCTGCTTCTTTCTCGGCTCGTGGATCTGGATGATGCTCGGCAGCTTCTTTAACCCGACCTCGCTTGTGGGCACGGTGAAGCTCTGGATGATGCTGTTACTGCCCCTCGTCTACCCCGCCGCTGCCATCTACCGCTCACCGCGACCTGCCCGTGGACTGAAGGTGGCGACCCTGCTCGTTTTGGTCTGGCTTCCCGCGATCGCGATCGCTGGCGTGGTCTCGTGGTACGCGTTTGCGGCCGCCTGAGGCCTCTACCCCGGACGGTCACCGATCGAGTAAAGACCCAAGTGCTGCTAAAAGCAGAGAAAACGCCCCGAAAAGACCAGGGCAACAAGGACGGTACTATGTCATTTGCGAGGCATCGAGCTTCTTCCGACTCCTGTCTCACTGTGGCGGACAGAAAGCAGCATGGATGAGAACGTGGCTACCGCTGCCGAGATCGAGGCTTTAGGAGTGAGCGCCACACGCCCGCATCGGATGTTGACTTGCAATCTCTAATCCACCGGAACTGAATTACAGCGATAGCGGAAACTAGTGAAAACGACTTCCAACAAGAATGCTATTGAGAGCATGCAATTTGAGCAGGGGGCGTAAGTTCCACGTCAACATTGCATATTCCAGCCAAGAAGCCCTCAGCGAAAGCAGCACTTTGCAGAGGGCGACTACTAGCAGCTTTAGAAGACCACAGAATAAGTTCCGATACGGCTCCACCTGCTTCTGCCTGGCTGCAATTCACTCCCATAGATTCGCCAGCATCGCCAAACAGAGTTTCCACCTCTTCTGCAAGTTCTTGCATCTCCGCTTCAGAAGAAGCTCTATCCGTACGGTCAAGGGCTGCGTCGAGAAGATCGATCGATTCCAGCGTTGAAGCCTTGCAGCTTTCAGAGCCTACTTCAACTGATTGCTGTTCGATGGTGTCCGGACGATCTTGGGTTGAATCTGGGTTCATTTGAAGATTCGATTTGCCGCAAGCCGTGCAAAGCAATAACACAACTGCTGCAACACTTACAAAGTACTTCTTCATATCGGGACCTTTCATAGGCGAGCTAAAAACTCGTTATTGTTTCCCAACCCAATGACTAGACTACAGATTTGCGTTCACGCTGGGTTTAAGTCTCAAGTGCCACTACCCGTGACAGCATTTCTCAGATAGTTTTCGTGCTTGCTGGACGCCGCAAATTCCAAGCGGTCGAAAATGCCCCGCCGGGATAAGGCGCGAAGCGCCGCATTTCAAAAGCTATCCACCACCACCGCGCCACTTCCGAGGCGCAAGAATTCCCCTTGCGCTGGGAGAAAGCGCAAAACATTATGCACCGCACCCCAACCTCATGAGAAGAAGCTATAAACTCCACTTACCTCAGACACTATCCCTGCTTTGGAGGCCCTTACTTACACCCTGAAACCAGCAATACTTGCTGTTGTGAATGCGCAGTTATCCCATAGACAACGTCAGTCTTGTGCAAGACGGGATAAGAACGAACCGTAATCGTCAATAACTTCAGGCGCCAGCAGTGCCCGTGGCCAGAAAATACCTGTGACGAGGCCAACAAAACCGTTGTCTTCAACCACGGTTCGGGCCAAGGAATGGGCACCATTTGCGTGGCTCACAGTGAGCTCAGAACCGAATATCGATCGGTAGACCTGTTCTGTTTCTAAGACGTCCACGTTGCGATCTTGCGTGCCGACCATGAGGTGCCACGGTATCGAACAACCAGCAGCGTCAACGAGGTCGCCAGTTGCATCAGATTCGAAGTTTTGAAGCACGAACCCCCAACGGGCTTCTTCCATGAGCTCGGCACTGTCGGCGGCAATGAGGTACTCCTCATATGTAGCTTGTTTCTCAAGGAGATCGAGAGTTTGGTCACTCTCAACGATGGCCCATTCTCGCTCTTCGGCGGTCGCGCCCTCGTGATCCAACTCAGCTAAGAGGTTAAACCGCCCTTGACGAAGCCAGTTAATTGCGGTGCCGACAGCGACCACACCGTCAATATCGTGTCGTCCTGAGACCACTTTGGGCAGCACCCACCCTGCCTGGCTCGCTCCCCAAAGCACAATCATTTCTGACGGCACATCATTGTGCGCCTTGGCCCAGTCGATCACCGCTGAAACTTCCTCCGCTCGATCGCTCATCGATTGAGAAAGCCAGTCACCCGATGAACCGTCGACGCCGGGTTTGCTCCAAGAAAGTGTAGCGAAGCCTGCATCCGATGCCCCCTCAAACCATGGCGAGTAGAGGCCGCCTTGGGTCGCGTCTACTGGCCCGTCGCCATGGACCATAACGACTAATCCCTGGGCTGCCTCGTCACGCGGCAATGTCAGCACCCCGTTGAGCAATCCATCGGGCCCGGGGATCGTCACAGCTCTTTGCGTGAAGCGGAAACTATTGCCAATTAACGCAACAGATATGAGGATCGCCGCAACCACGGCAAAGCTCAACAGAGGAATCACAACACAACTAAGTATCTTTTTCTTCACGGTCGTATTATATTCGATATATTTACTTTTATGGGAAATGTACGCATTAATGAGGGCTTCACTGAGCCAGAGCGAGGCAGCGTCAGTGCACTGTACTGGGAGGCTTTTGGGCGCAAGCTTCAACATGGGTTCATTAACGAAGCAACTGGGCTTGCAACGTTACAAAACGCACTCCGCAAAACTCACATGCTCGTCGCTCGTGAAGAAGGTCACATCTTGGGTATCTGCGGCTTTCATCAAGGCGAAACCGGTGCCGCTAATCTCAGCTGGGCCAACCTCAGACAGTCGCTCTCAATCCCTGCTGCACTTCGTGCAAGCTTCGTACTGTCACTTCTCGAACGCAGAGGGGATCCTGACGCACTCGTGCTCGACGGCATCTGTGTTGGCCAAACGGCTCGCGGACGAGGGATCGGTTCGTCCCTCCTCGAGGCGGCTGCGAACAAGGCTCGACAAGCAGGGGCGAAAACTGTCAAACTTTCCGTCATCGATGAAAACCCTCGAGCTCGCGCCCTGTATGAGCGCCATGGGTTCAGAGCCACAGGCCACGAACGTTTAGGGCCACTCGCAGCCCTATACGGATTCAACGGCTACACCAGAATGGAACTCAACGTTAGATGATGAAACAACAGATCACACCACGCACCATCATTGAGGCATTTCTACCTTTTACAGGCTCAGCCTCATTAGCTGATATCTATGAGGCGGCGAACCTTGTCGGCCTGAGCGATCAGCCGGTACGGTTAGCGATCCGACGCTTAATCGCTAACGGCGATATTGAGCAGGCTGGCCGAGGACGAGCAGGAACCCTCACCCTTACCGACGTCGGCAGGATCAGGCTAGAGCAAGATCGCATGAGCCTCGCTCTAGCCTCCGCCCAAGATAGGGGCGATGCGCCATGGGACAAACAATGGCGACTCATCGCCGTGAGCGTTCCAGAACAGGAACGAACAAACCGCGACATGCTAAGACGCGAACTCCATGGCCTCGGGGCTGTCGCCATTTCAGCGGGCCTCTACATAAGCCCTCACGACCTTGAGAATGAGCTACCTAAGGACATGAGACCTTACCTTTCGACTGCGACAACTCAGGACCTCAACTTCAGAGGAATCAGTGCACCCCTCGAAATTGCCGAAACACTATGGCCAAGCCAGCCGGTTCTCGCAGCCTACTCCACACTCGATACCACCACTCGGCACGCCGGCTTGGAGGCGCACACACCGCCCATTGTTCGCCTACTTCTACTTGCAGACGCTCTTGAAGAGGCCATCAGAGCGGATCCCCTTCTCCCGCTCGAGCTACGCACATCACCGTGGCCACCAAGCCAAACGCGCTCAATGTGGGCTAAACAGTGGCGTTCCTTATCAGCCCAAGTTGAGAACCCCTTATATCGAGATTGGGCTCCCCTCACTGCGCACGGGAGCCCGGCTGCCCATACTTTCCCAGACACATCTGAATAGCTCTAGAGCACCGGTAAACAAGGTGCGACCAACAAACGGCTGCCACACTTTTCACGAATTCCACCACCTCTGCGCCTTCTGACAGAGGGCTTGCAGCAGCGCAACAGAAACACATAGGCTAGACGAGTGTTTAACGCATGGAAACTGGCGCATGAGCAGTCGAAGATGATCGGCTGGGATTTCTCGGCACTCGAAGGGCGCTTGCATGCCGACGAGCCCTGGTGGAACTTCGAAGAAGACTGCCGATCGGCCTTATCGAGTGCCCATGTGGTCGCAGATCTAGGCACGGGCGGAGGAGAGCGCTTACGCGCTCTCCTCAAAGAAGTTGACTGGTCAGGCAAGCAGGTCACCGCCACCGAGGGATGGGACCCGAATATCCCCGTTGCGAGAGAGGCACTCGCCGCCTGGGACGTTGAGGTGCACAGGTACGAATCAGAGCGTGACCAGCGAATGCCCTTCGCTGACAACAGCCTCGATCTCATCATGTCCCGCCACGAATCGATCGATGTGGCGGAGGCCTCACGCACACTCTCTCCAGGAGGACGACTCCTCACGCAGCAGGTCGATGGGCATGACGCTGAAGAAATTCATGAGTGGTTTGGCGAACCGTATGAGTATCCGCACGTAAGCTCACAACAGTACGTTGAGGCTTTCGAAGCAGCCGGACTCCGAGTCGACGTCGTAGACGACTGGCGCGGGACAATGGAGTTCAAAGATGTCACCGCGTTAGTCACCTACCTTGCGCTCGTTCCCTGGGATGCGCCGGGTTTTTCTGTTGACGAGCAGAAAGAAAAGCTCGCTGTACTTGACGCTAACCGCCCAATCCAAGTTACCCAGCGCCGTTTTAGGATTTACGGAACCAAAATCTAACGAGGTTGCATCATGAAGCACTCTGAGCAACCCAAACTACGGTGGAAGCAAGTCTCTCAATACCCATCGGGGTTTTGCCCCGGTTGCTCTGAGTTCTCGGTATCGGCGGCTTAAGTAGCGCATCGTCCGTCTCAAGCCAGGCAAAGCAAGAGCTCACCGAACGTGGTCCAGCGGGCTCGGCAGCTAACGAGTAACGATCGTCGCGTTGTGATCCGGCGGATCGCAGCTGGCTGCCACCCCTGAGCCCCGATCGCGGCGCTTGAGCTGCCCACTACAAGCAAAAATGCCCTTGATTTTCTCAGAAAATCAAGGGCATCAATCGCTGGGATACCAGGACTCGAACCTAGAATGACGGTACCAGAAACCGTTGTGTTGCCAATTACACCATATCCCAATGGCGATCTCGCGAGGCGAAATCTTTACTGCTCCGAGGAGCACCAAGAAATAATATTAGCGCAACGCCCCAGCGAACGCAAAACGCGTTCGGCCATCGGCGATTCGCGGCTTGATCAGGGCTGCATCGAGCTTTGCAGCGGCGGCTCTGCCCCGGTCGAATCGAGCGAGTCGATGTATCGCAGCACGATGCCCTCGCGCAGCGCCCAGGGCGAAATCGTGAGCGTGGGCACCTTGAACACCTTCATGGCCGAGCGCAGCACGACCGCGCCAGCCATGATCTGGTAGGCACGCTCCGGCGTGATGCCGGGCAAAAACTTGCGCACGTCAGAGGGCATGCGAGCCATGACCGGCTCCCACTCCCTGAGACCCGCGTAGTGCAGCGGCGCGAGATCGCCCGTGTCTGGGTCTGGCGGCCCGCCAATGAGCCGGGCAAGCGAGCGGATCGTCTTCGAGGTACCGACAACCCGCTTTGGCTTCGGCCGCTCGGCAAAGGTGGTGTCGCGCACTTCGGTGAACACCTGGGTCGCGTGCTCCCGAAGGTCGAGAATCGCTTCCTGCGGCGGCGGGTCTTCGATGAGGTAATTAATGGTGCTGCGCCCTGCGCCGAGCGGTAGTGAGACCTGCACGTCGGGGTATTCGTCGGCTCCCTGGGCGATTTCGAACGATCCGCCGCCAATGTCAAAGAGCAGAATCTCGCCTGCAGACCAGCCGAGCCAGCGGCGCACCGCGAGCATCGTGATGCGAGCCTCGTCTTCGCCCGAGAGTACCTGGGGCCGAAGTCCCGTCTCGCGTTCGACGCGGGCGAGCACCTCTTCGCCGTTCGCGGCCTCGCGAATGGCGCTCGTAACGGTCACGATGAGATCGTCGACCTGAATCTCTTCGACCTGTGCGACCGCCTCACGCAGTGACGTGAGAATGAGCGCGACGCCCTCTTCGGTGATCGACTCGTCGGGCGCGAGGTAGCGCATGAGCCGCAACACCGAGCGCTGCGAGTGATACGGAACCGGGCTCGAGCCTGGTCTCGCGTCGACGACGAGCAGGTGTACGGTGTTTGATCCGACGTCAATGATGCCGAGGCGCATCAGTAGCTCCCGCCACTCGATTCGGCGGGGCTTTCGCCTCGCAGCTCGGCGATGATCGACGCGGTTCCCGAAACGCCAAAGCGGGTCGCTCCCGCCTGCCACAGCGCCTCGACCTCGCTCGCCGTGCGCACCCCGCCCGAGGCCTTCACCCCGACCGTGTCGCCGACGGCGCCGCTCATGAGGGAAACGGCGTGCACGCTCGCGCCGCCAGCCTTGCTGAAGCCGGTTGAGGTTTTCACGAAGTCTGCCCCACCGCGCGCTGCCGCGAGCGATGCGCCAACGATCTCGTCGTCGGCAAGTTCTGCCGTCTCGAGAATCACCTTGAGCACCTTGCCGCCGCAGGCCTCACGAACCATGCGCACCTCGGCCTCGACGGCGGCGTAGTCGCGCACGTGCACGAGGCCCAGGTTCACGACCATGTCAATCTCGTCGGCGCCGTCACGCACGGCACGCGTCGTCTCGGCAGCCTTGATCTCGGCGTGGTGAGCTCCCGAAGGAAAGCCGATCACCGTCACGATCTCAAGGCCATGCTTGTCGACTGGCAAGAGCGAGGGGCTCACGCAAACGCGCTTCACGCCGAGTTCCCTCGCCTCGGCCAGGAAACGGTCGAGCTCGGGCATCGTGGTCCCGCCTGCGAGCAGCGTATGGTCGGCAATCTCAGCAAAGCGTTCGGCGTCGAGCGGTTGCTTGGGGGTAGCTTCGGCGTTCGTCATGGCTCTAAGGATACTGTCAAATTTCGCCAACACGCTGCACGCGAATCACGGCCTCGCCCTGCTCTTCTGACTCACGCAGATCGACCTCGCCCATGATCGCCCAGTCGTGATTTTGCTCTGGGTCACTGAGCACCTGCCGAAACTGCCAGGTGCCCTCTGCGGCCCGCGAGGTATCGATCACACAGTACTTCGGCGAGCGCGCTTCACCGTCGACCGAAATTGATTCGTAGTCGTTATAGTAACGCTCGAGCGCTTCGTCCCACTGCTGTTCTGAGAATCCGTGCGGGCCGTCGAGCTGACCGAGTTCGCGAACCCGGTCGAAGGCCGAGTGCTGCACCCGCATGAAGAGGGCGTTGCGCACCATCATGGTAAACGCCCTCGTGTTGTGCACGATGCTTCGCACGGGCGGCGCAAGCGATTCGACGTCCCCCACCGAGTCGGCGGCTTCGAGCACGGCCTCGGGGTTTTGCAGCCGCTCCCACTCGTCGATGAGGCTTGAGTCGACCTGCCGCACGAGCTCGCCGAGCCAGTCGATGAGGTCGTCGAGCTCTTCGGTTTTCTTCTCGTCGGGAACGGTCTGGCTGAGCGCGCGAAACGCGTCGCTGAGGTACCGGAGCACCCCTCCCTCGGCCCGCCCGAGCCCGTAGGCCGAGACCATATCGCGAAACCCGAAGGCCCGTTCAATCATGTCGCGCACGACCGATTTCGGCCGAAGCTCATAGTCCCTCGCCCACGGCACCTCGGCGGCATACTCCTCAAACGCCGCGGTCAGCAGCTCTTCGAGTGGCTTCGGGTAGGTAATCTCTTCGAGCTTCTCCATGCGCTCGTCATACTCGATGCCCTCGGCTTTCATCTCGGCGACCGCTTCGCCGCGAGCGCGGTGCTCTTGCTCACGCAAGATTTGCCGCGGATCCTCGAGCGTCGCCTCAATCATCGAGATGACATCGAGCGCATAATCTGGGGCGGCCTCGTCGAGCAGTTCGATGGCGGCGAGCGCGAACGGTGAGAGCGGCTGGTTCAAGGCGAAGCCGTCTTGCAGTTCGACCGTGAGTCTCAGGAGATTCTGCCCACCGGGGCCCTGCTCGAGCGTCACCACACCGCCCTGTCTCAGCGTGCGCAAGATCTGCAGCGCGGTTCTCGCGTGGGCGAACTGCTTAGCCTTCGGCTCGTGGCTGCCAAAAATGAGGGTCTGCATCGTCTCGAGCGCCTCGCCCTCGCGCTGCTCTTCACGCCCGATGATGGCGAGCACCATGGAGTGGCTCACCCGCATGCGGCTCACGAGCGCTTCGGGTTCTTTGGCGACGAGGCGTTCCATACTCGCTTCGTTCCACGTCACGAAGCCCTGCGGTGCCGACTTCTTCGCGGGCTTCTTCGCGGCCTTGCCACCCTTCGCTGCCTTAGCCTCAGCCTTGGCAACGGCCTTCGCGTTTTCGACCTCGTGCTCTGGCGCGAGAATGATCACGTCGCCCTCGGTGTCGAAGCCCGCCCGACCCGCGCGGCCCGCGATCTGATGAAACTCGCGGGCCGAGAGCAGCCGCATCTTCACCCCATCGAACTTCGTAAGCGCGGTAAACATGACCGAGCGAATCGGAACGTTGATGCCAACCCCGAGGGTGTCGGTGCCACAAATAACCCTGAGCAAACCTTTCTGCGCGAGCGTCTCGACGAGCCTTCGGTACTTGGGCAGCATGCCGGCGTGATGCACTCCGATGCCGCCCCTGATGAGTCGCGAGAGGGTTTGGCCGAAGCCCGCTGAAAAACGGAACGCGCCCAGGTGCTCGGCAATCTCGTCGCGTTCTTCTCTCGTGACGAGCTTCATGCTCGCGAGCGCCTGAGCCGTCTCGACGGCTTGAGCCTGCGCGAAGTGCACGATGTACACGGGCGTCTCACGATCGCCAAGCACCTTCTCGACCGACTCGTGAATGCTGCTTGTCTCGTAGCGAAAGCTGAGCGGCACGGGACGCACGGCGCTCGTGACGTGCGCCGTCTCTCGCCCCGTACGCTCACTGAGGTCTTCTTGAAGATCGGTCATGTCGCCGAGCGTCGCCGACATGAGCAAGAATTGCGCGTTCGGCATGATGAGCAGCGGCACCTGCCAGGCCCAGCCACGGTCAGGCTCTGCGTAAAAGTGAAACTCGTCCATCACCACCTGGGTGATGCCCCAGGCATCGGCGTCGCGCAGGGCGATATTCGCAAGAATCTCTGCGGTACAGCAAATGATGGGAGCGTCGGCGTTGATCGCCCCGTCACCGGTGATCATGCCCACCTTTTCGGGGCCGAACGTCGCCACAAGCTCGAAGAACTTTTCACTCACGAGCGCCTTAATGGGAGCCGTGTACACGGTGCGCCTACCCTCGGCGAGGGCGATCACGTGGGCCGCGAGGGCGACGAGCGATTTGCCGGTTCCCGTGGGCGTCGCGAGAATCACGTTGTTGCCCACCGCAAGCTCAAGTGCGGCCTCTTCTTGCGCCGGGTACAGATCAATTCCGCGGGTTTCACGAACCCACTCCGAGAACACTCCAATAACGTCGTCTGCGAGCTGCGGGTCGTCCCAGTTGAAAGGTTTCACCTCTTAACTCTGGCATATTCATCCGGGTACAAGGCGTGGGCGCCCCGTAAACTACGGTCATGGAGATACTGCTCATCGTCGTCGGAGGCCTCGTGCTGCTGACCGCGACCTCAATGCTCGCGAGCCGAATCGGTATCGTAGCCCCGCTTCTGCTACTCCTCATCGGCATTGGCATCGGCTACATTCCCGGCGTACCACCGACGATTCTCAACCCAGAGATCATTCTCATTGGAGTTCTCCCTCCCCTGCTCTACGGCGCCGCGGTCAACCTCCCGGTGATCGACCTGCGCCGCAACCGAAAACCTATTTTCTGGTTGTCGTTCGTGCTCGTCGTGGTGACGGCGCTCATTATTGGCTTCCTCTTGCACTGGATCGTTCCCGCGATTCCGCTGCCCGCCGCTATCGCGCTCGGCGCAGTCGTCGCCCCGCCAGACGCGGTTGCGGCAACCTCGGTTGGTAAGCGCGTCGGCATGCCAGCCCGCCTCGTCACAATTCTCGAGGGCGAGAGTCTCTTGAACGATGCGACGTCGCTCGTGCTCTTGCGCACCGCGATCGCCGCCATGGCCGGCTCATTCTTCTTCTGGGACGCGTTGGGCAGCTTTGTCTACGCGGTTGCCGTCGCGACCGCCGTCGGCTTTGTCGTTGGCGCGGCCACGGTGTGGATCCGCTCGCACCTCTCGAACCCGGTTCACGACACGATGATCTCGTTTATCGTGCCGTTCATCGCTTTTATTCCGGCTGAAGAGCTCGGGGCGTCTGGCGTGCTCGCGGTGGTCATCGCCGGTCTCTACACCGGGCACCACGCACCGCAGCACTTCTCGGCCACCTCGCGCATTAACGAGCGCATGAACTGGCGCACCGTGAAGTTCGTGCTCGAAAACGGCGTGTTTCTCATCATGGGTCTTGAAACCCACGCCCTCATCAACGAGGTGCAAGACGAGAGCTTCCCTATTCATCACGTCGCGTTGCTCGCACTCTTGGTCTTCGTCGTGCTCGTCGCCATTCGCATGATCGCAATGTTTCCCGTCGTGTGGCAGGTGCGCAAAAGCACCGAGCGCTACGAGGCAATGCAAGAGCGCATCATGCGAGCCAAACGCTCGCATAAAGACCGTTACGAGAACGGCGACGATGCCGAGCCCAGCACGAAAGAAATGCAGTATGCCTCCTGGCTCGCCCGCGCGAGCCGCCGCGTCGAAGCCGATATGAACTATGCGCGCGAGGAAGGCCTCGACTGGCGAGGTAGTGTTTTGCTCGGGTGGAGCGGGATGCGTGGCGTAGTGACGCTCGCTGCGGCGCAGACTATTCCAGAAAACGTACCGTTTAGGGCCCACATTATTCTCATCGCCTTCGGTGCTGCGACGCTATCGCTCCTGGTGCACGGTTTCACTCTGCCACCGCTCGTGCGTGCACTGAAGCCGGCTGACCCGGCTTCTGACGGGCACCTCGAAGAGCTGCATACGCTGCACGAAGAGTTGCTCATTGCAGCCGAGCACGCGATCGATCAGGCGGTGACCGAGGCCGATGTCAGTGGCGACGGTAGTGGCGATCTCAGCGAGTCGGTCATCAAGCAGGCGAAGGTTGCCTCGGCAGCGGCAATCGCGCCGCTCCTGCTCGCGACCTCGCTCGACGGCGGATCGCGCGAGCCGGGCGCGTTGACGGGTCAAACCGAGACCGACAAGCTGGTCGAGCTCACCCTGCTCGGCATCGAGGCGAGCCGCGAAGAGTTGCTCGAGCTGCGTACGATCGGCATGTATAGCTCGCCGGCGCTGCAACTCGCCTCTCGGTCGATCGATATCTTCGAGCTGCGGTATGCCCCGCCGAAAAAGGGCTAGCGGGACATACTGCAGAGCTTCAGCTAGGCGGCTTCGATGGTGCAGCCGCGCTCAGCGAGCTCTTTGAGGGCTGCGACCGAGGGTTCTGGGGCGACGCCCGCGATCAGGCCGGTGAGCACGCGCACGTTGAGTGACGCCTCGCGTGCGTGGAGCGCGCTCGCTCGAACGCAGTGATCGGTGGCGATACCGACCACGTCGAGGTCGGTGATACCCGCCTCTTTGAGCACGTCGACCAGGTTCCGGCCGTCGGTGGTCTCGCCCTCAAATGCCGAGTATGCGGGAATGCCCATGCCTTTTCGCACGTGCACATCGATGCGTTCGAGATCGAGCGCCTTATGGTACTCGGCCCCCTCGGTTCCTTGCACGCAGTGGTCGGGCCAGGTGTCAACGAAGTCTGGTGCCTCGCCCGGCGCCGCGAAGTGACCGCCGTTGTCGTCGTTGGCGTGGTGCCAGTCGCGTGAGGCGACGACCAGGTCGTAACGCACGGTTTCATCGGCGAGGTGCTGTGCGATGCCGTGTGCGACCTCGTGGCCGCCCTCTACGCCAAGGGCGCCGCCCTCGGTAAAGTCATTTTGCACATCAACGATGAGCAGTGCCCGCTTCATGGTTCTCCATTCGTCTTGGGTTTCGTGAGGATGATTGGGCTAGCGCGCAACCTTGTCTTGAAAAGCAATGATGCGTGCGAGCGCTTCTTCCACGGCGGGAACTCCCGCTGCGAATGACAGTCGCACCGTGCGGTTGCCAGCCTCGGGGTCAAAGTCAACGCCGGGAACGATCGCGACATCGGCCTCGTCGAGCAATCGTTTGGCGTAGGTGACTGAGTCGCCACACCATTCGAGTTGTGGGCCAAGGTCGGCGTAATAGTAGAAGGCCCCGTCAGCGGGCGACGAGGCTCCCCAGCCGAGGCTCGCTTCGGCCTCGAGAATGAGTTCGCGCGAGCGTGCGAAGCCGGCGACAACCGCTTCACGTTCGGCGTAGGTTTCTTCGCTAAACGCATCGAGCGCAAACTCCTGCGCTGGCGACGGTGCGCTCAGGGCGAAGTTGCTTGCCAGCGCTTCGAAGGGCGCAACGAGGTATTCGGGCAGTATTGCCCAGCCGAGGCGCCAGCCGGTCATGCCCCAGTACTTCGAGAACGAGTTGATAACGAGCGAATCATCGCCGAACTGCATGGCAGAGGTGCCGCGAGGGTCAATCGCTCCCGCTTCTGGGTAGGTGATGCCGTGGTAAATCTCGTCGCTCACGAAGAGTGTCGAGTTTCGCGCACACCAGCTGTGCAGTGCGCGCAGCTCGTCGCGCGTCAGCATGCTACCGGTGGGGTTTGCGGGTGAAGCAACGATGAGCCCGGCAAGCGGGCCACCGTCGCGGGCAGCCGCGTCGAGCATTGCCGGTGTTGGCTGGTACCGGGATTCGAGGGTTGTCGGCAACTCAACGACCTCGATGCCGAGAGCCGTCAGAATGTTTCGGTACGCCGGGTAACCGGGGCTTGCGAGCGCCACCCGGTCTCCCGGATTGAACGCCGCGAGAAACCCGAGCTGAAAGGCCCCTGACGAACCGGTCGTAATGGCGATGCGGGCCGGGTCGACCTTTGCACCGTACCAGCGGTCGTAGTGCCCAGCGATCGCTTCGCGAAGCTCGATCGTGCCGAGCGGGCTCGTGTACCCCGCCGCCGTGATGTTGTTGGGCGCGGGTCTCGCACTGGGCTCGCCGGCACACAATGACACGACGTCTCGGCCAGCGGCGCGCGCTTCGGCGATTTCGCCGGTAATGCGCATCACTTCGAACGCGGGAATGTGCGAGCGTTCAGCAGCTTGCAAACCGTGGCTTTCGAGGCGTTTGAGTCCTGGTGGCGGCGTCTTCATTGGGCCTTGTACATGAACCATGATTCTAGGCTACCTCGTCACGCCTAGTTCGGGGGCGAGGTGCGCTCGTTCGATGAGTGAAAGGTAACCAGACAGCGCTGTCACCTCAGCAACCGAAGCGGGGAGTCCTACCCCGCTAAGACTCGGTGACGAGATCAGGTGTGCCGCCCACTGTGCTCGACTAATCGCCACGTTGAGCCTGTTGCGCATAAGCAAGAAGTCGAGCCCTCGAGGCACGTCATAGGGGCTCGAAGCAGCGAGCGTGACAATCGCGAGGGCCGCTTCCTGCCCCTGAAACTTGTCGACGGTGCCGACACGAATTGCTCCGAGCCCCATTCGCTCAAGCTCCTTCGTGACGCACTCTACCTGAGCGTTATAGGCAGCGACGACAATAATGTCGGCCTGTGTGATGGCGCGAGCCTCTGCGCCGGCATACCGTAGCGTGCCCGTAACCATCGTGGCTGCGAGCGCCGCAACGGCACTGGCCTCTTCTGGCGAGAAGGTCGCGTTGCCCCGATGAGGAACAGGGTGCCAGGTGAGCCCTGCTGGGCCGACCCCGTCAAGTTCACGGTCGAGAGTACTCTCGTGCGCATGGAGCTTGCCCTCGTATGACAGCGCCGAGTCGACGCTAGCGAGTTCCGGCCGCATGCGACGCGTTACCTCAAGAAAGTAGCCGAGTGATTCAGGAAGCGTGTCGTGGTCGCCGATGAGCCACCCGAGCGCCGAGCTATCGACCGGTTCGGGATGATTGCCCTGAGAGACCTGCGGAAGCTGGCTCGGGTCGCCCAGCAACAACAGGTTTGCTGCCGCTTGAGATGCCGCGATCGTTGGGGCAAGGGAGAATTGCCCGGCTTCGTCAATGACGAGCAAGTCGAGGGACCCAGGTTCGATGCGACCCTCATGACTCATGTCCCATGCAGTACCGCCGATAACTGCGCCCCGACCCGCGTCACGCGCCTCGAACAGAAATGCTGCATGGCCGTTGCTTCGCAGCACCCGCCATTCTGGCGCCTCGGCTTCATCGTGAATACGACCGCCCTGGGGAACCTTGGCCACGAGATCGCTGTCAAGGCCAGCCGAGATAATGCCGTCGAGCACATTCTCGACTACCTTGTGCGATTGGGCGACGATGCCAATGTGCCAGCCGTCTTGCTCGACCAGCTGTTTGATGACTCTCGAGGCCAGGTATGTTTTTCCCGTGCCGGGAGGTCCCTGCACCGCAAGATACGAATGGTCGAGCGAGCGAAGCGAGGCCACCACAGCACCAATTGTCGCAGCCTCTGGGTCTCCGCCTCCGGTACGAAGTGCAAGCGGGTCATCGGTCGCAACCGGGCCGGGCCGGTCGAGAAATCTCGGAGGGGCAAGCCGCAGCATGTCAAACACCGGGTCAGAGACGGGTTCTCCCTGCTCTGTTGCCGCAGCGATCGCGCTGCCCCACGTCTCGATCGCTGTTTTCTGCGCCCCCGCATTGGGTGGTGGGCCCGGGGTGAGCGCGATGGGCAGTTCGTGCCACTCGGCAGTCTCATCTGGCAGGGTCTCTTGCACGACCACACGGTCACCGTCACGCTCAAGAACCGTCACCTGGCGAGCCCCTCGCTCGGTGAGCGGTGACCCAGGGCGAGCGAACGGCGCGGGCGCGGCATAGATAGCAAAGACGCTTTGCCCCTCTTTCAAGCTACTGCCGGGCGCAAGCACACCACCCAGCATGATGACGCGCCGCTGCTTTCTCGCTCGTGGTGGAGTGTGCCATGTCTCGAGCACTCGATGCTTCCCAGGCTCGACGACAAACACGTCACGGGTGTCGGCCCAGTCTTCGATGGGGTCGACAAGCCGCGCGAAGTGAGCCCACCAGAATGATTTCTGTTCACGCTGGTGATAGTCAATGGCGCTCGCTGCGAGACGTAAGGCGCGCGCTTCACGGGGTTCCTGTTCTGCTGCGGCGAGTGCGAGGAGTCGCTCGCCGAGCTTACTCACCTCTGACTCAGGTGTGTCACGTTCGACAGAGGGCTCAGTGACAGGCGCTGCCCCGACGCCGTGCTCTGCAGCGATAGCGCGCAGCCACTCGCGAAGCCTGAGGGTCGAGACGCAGTCGTAACGGTTGTAGTCGGCTATGCCATCGAGAATGCGCTGTGCTTCGTCGCGTTCTCTTCTTTCAGGCGACTCGAGCATGCGTCTGGCCTCGGCGTACTCGGTGACCGACTGCGCACCGTCAGTCACCCCTTCAGCGTCTCGCAGTTCGTCACCCATGTAGAGCGGCTCGAGTTTTTTAATCGAGTACGAACGGCTCCCGACCGTAAGCGCCTCACGCACAATCGGATACAGGTCAACGAGCACCCCGTCTCTCAGAAGCACATCGACATCAGCCTCACGAACCCCGTGCCTCGCGGCAATGCTGAGCAAGTGGCTTCGCTCATACGGAGCGTAGTGGTAAACGTGCATATGAGGGTGCGCAGCACGGCGCTCTGCAACCAGATCGAGAAATGCTTCGAGCGCGGCTCGCTCCTCATCATGCGTATGAGCCCAGAGCGCCGTGAAATGCTCATCAGAATCAATCATGCCGAAGAGGTAGTCAAGCCCCCACCGGGGTGTTCCGTCGGCTAGGCGCTCCTGGTACATCGGATCGCCCTCAAAATCAAAAAACAGGTCTCCCTCGCTTGGCTCAGGAATCGCACTGAGTGCGGCAGCCTCACGCACTGTCACCGAAGGCGCCTCGCCGCTTTCGCTTGCCACCTGTGCCGCTGCCTGTACCCGGAGCCGTTCGAGCACTGCGGAACCGACCCCGGGCACCTCGGTATCTGGCCTGAGGCTTGCAAGCTCATCAATGGTCTTAACGCCCCCTTCAATGAGCCTTTGGCGCTGCCCCTGACGCATGCCTGCAACGAGCAGAGGGTCACGGGTGCGCTCGATCTCGGGCTGACACACCTCACATTTTGCACAACAAAACACGTCAGGGTCGCCCCACTCGGTGATGGTTTCGCCACGCCCCCAGGTACGCAGCACGATCTCCATGAGTCTGGCCCGTCTTGACCGGTACACCGGTGCGACCTCGCTCAAACGGTGCTCGCTCTGTGAGCCGTCACCTAACAGCAGAACAGCGTGAGCTGTGGTGTGTGCTCCGACTCGTTCGATTTGCTCACCGTAGGCCGCAATTTGGAGCAGCGCTGGAACTCGCGCCGTTCGCGCCAGCTTGGTGTCTTGCACTTGCCACGCTGGCCGTCCAGCTTCGTCGGCCTCTCGTTTCAAGAAGTCTGCGAAGCCGATAAAACCAATCGTGGGCTCAGCAGCACTCGTGGCAGGCCGAAGCGCCGGGTCAAAGAAAGTCGCTTGGAAGATGATTTCTGCGCCGCTCTGCAAGGCGGCCCTTGTTTCAGCCGCACGTTGCTCGATACCGGCCCTGGTGAACGGTTCGGGACGGGCAATCTCTTGCACCCTCTCGGGACCAAACTCATCTCGATATCGCACGAGCTGCCGCTCTTCATGCTCATCGCCGAGCTTCGATGCACGGTCGAGCATCGGGTCTTCGAGACGCGGCACCGTAACATCACGCCCAAGCATCGCATCGAAACGTCTCAAGAAAGCAAACTCGCAGCTCCCGGCCTGCGTAATATCACTCGCACTGACGATGATGTCGCCTTCTAACAGAAACATACGTCTTCCTCCGTCAGTTCTCGGTGGGTGAGAACACCAGAGTAGCCTGGGCCACCGACACGCCGCTTCTCACGATAGACTGGCCAGGTATTGTCATCAATTCCGTTTGTACCTAAGGAGCATTCGTGAAGATTCGCACTCGCATCGCCGCGGCGATTACCGCCGTCGTTGCAACCCTTTTCGTGGCGACTCCAGCACTCGCAGCAGAGCCACAGACACACGTTGGCACGGCTCAGTACTCGACCGCCGGCACTCCAGTTGACATCGTCGCAATCTCAATCGTGATGCTTGTTCTACTCATCGTCGTTATCGGTGCTTCACAGCTTGTAGGAAACCTCTTCGAGAAAAAGGATTAACCATGTCACTGCCCTCATCGATCGCCTCGTCACTGTCGACTTCTGCGTTCGAGACACTTCGTCTAAACATTGCAGATGAGATTCTCACCATCACCATTGCACGGCCCAAGGCGCTCAACGCGCTCTCGCAGCAAGTGATCAGCGAACTCACGCAGGTCACCGAACACCTCAGCCGACTCGGTGAGGTTAACGATGAGGGCAAGGCCGACTGGTCTATTCGTGGAGTCATTCTCACCGGCGACGGTGAAAAATCGTTTGTCGCTGGTGGCGATATCTCTGAAATGAGCACGATGACCCCCGATGATGTGCGTGCCTACGCGGGCCGTGCGCAAACGTTCACTGCACACCTCGAGGCTCTTCCCGTTCCCGTGGTTGCCGCGGTGAACGGTTTTGCCCTCGGCGGCGGCTGCGAAATTGCACTCGCCTGCGACATGATTTTTGCTTCGGAACGAGCTCTCTTCGGCCAGCCTGAAGTCGCACTCGGCCTCATCCCAGGGTTTGGCGGCACCGTTCGTTTGCAGAAGGCAGTCGGCCCGCAAATCGCTAAAGACCTTATTTTGAGTGCACGCCACATCACGGCGCAGGAAGCACGAGAGTACGGGCTTGCAGCTAGGGTCTACGCCTCACAAGAAGAACTCCTCTCGGGTGCAACCGAGTACCTTGAGCTCGTGAAAAAGCAGTCACCCCTTGCTGTTGCCGAGGCAAAGCGTTCGATCAACGCAACCGCCCACCTCTCAACCCTCGACGGCTTGCAGGTGGAGCTTGAATTCTTTGCCGATTGCTTCAGCACCGACGACATGCGCGAAGGCACCTCAGCATTTGTCGAGAAGCGAAAGCCTTCGTTCAGCGGCCGCTAGGCTGCGAGACGGTTCTGGCCAACACAACACTGTATAAGAATGCCCGCCCCACGCGTTTCGCGGGGCGGGCATTCTTATATGTCGTTCAGCGCTTCAGGCGCTTCTCAGCGCCACCTGAAGCGCGTGAACACCTGCAACTAGCCGTACATGCGGCGTACCCGGAAGCGGGTGACAAAGGGGTCGACAGCACCGCGCACATACCCGGTCGGCGAGGTCGCGACCGCTTGCAAGAACGCGACGGTCTCAGCGGTAATCTCTTCACCCGGAATGAGATTGGGAATGCCAGGAGGGTATGCCGCGAGCGAGTCACACGAGATACGCCCCACTGCTTCATCGGCCGAGACGATCTCTGACTCACCGAAGTAAGCATCACGAGGCAGCGTGCGAAGGTCGCCGGGCTCTGGCAGTGGAGGGAACGAGAGCGTGGCAGGAGGAAGCGTCTGGGCTTCGTCGGCTACTGCCTGCAAAGAAGCCATGATGTCGGCAATAGGATGCAGGTGCCCTGCCCCGAGCACCGCGACGATCGTGGTTGCGGTCGCCATCTCGAAGTAGACGCTGTGGTCTTCGATGAGTCGGTCTCGCACCCAGTGCCCTGACTGGCCCAGCTTCGATACATCGATTGCTACGCGCAGCAGGTCGTTATCGACGATGTCACCAAACTCAGAGAACCCGGTATCGATGAGCGAGAAGCGGCCGTCAGCCTCGACAAGTTCTCGAAACTCCCGCGCGAGTTCGATCGACTGGCCAATGAGCTCGGTCTCAGCGACCATCGATTGGCGGGCGATATCGAGCGACCCCATAAGCAAGGCGCTCGCTGAGGTCGATGCCGTCATATTCACCCCACGCTGAATGAGGGTTTCAAGTTCGTCGGCAAAAGGACCGTACCCGAGGTGAAGCATCGCCGACTGCGTGAACGAGCCCGCAAGCTTATGCGTGCTCGAGATCACGAGGTCTGCGCCAAGGCGCACGGGCGACTCGGGCAGGTCTTCATGAAAACCAAAGTGAGCGCCCCAGGCACCATCGACGATGAGGGCTGCTTCGTACCGGTGGCATACCTCAGCGATACGGTTCACGTCTGAAACAGAGCCAAAGTAGCTCGGGCTCACGATGTACACCGCCGCGATCGGACGGTCTTCTTCGACCGCGCTCTGCAGCGCTGCCGCAATTTCGCTCGGGGTGACGCCGTGCGAAATACCGTGTTCTTCGTCGATACTCGGGGTAATAAACCGAGGAATGAGGCCCGTGAGCAAGATTCCGTCACTAAAGCTCGAGTGCGAATTGCGTTGCACCAGCACGCGCTCGCCAAGCCCACGCGCTGCGACTGCCGCGGTGCGGTTCGCCTGCGAGGCTCCGTTCGTCATGAACCAGGTACGCTTTGCACCCCATGCCTCAGCCGCAAGTTGCTGGGCCTCTTGCATTGGCGAGTCTGGCCCCAGGTCGATGCCGTTCAGCATGAGCGGCAAATCGAGTTCAACGGCCCGCTCTCCGAAGAACGAGGCGAGCCTTGCCCCCATATCGTCACCGCGACCAGAGTGCCCCGGAACCATGATTTGGGTTGGTTTCTTCGCAACGTGCTTTTGCAATGCTTCGGCATAGGGAGCTCTGCTCTGAGCCTCGTTCGCCTTTGCATCTTGAAGGGTTGGAATATGTGGAATTGACGTGGTCATACGCCAATCTTACGGCTTATTCTTCAGCGCATGCCAGCGATTGCCCAGCTTCGATTCCGAGTCCTTGACGCACCTCATTCGTGGCCTCAGTAGACGCCTCGACACCCTGCCATTCGTGCTCTACGATCTTCGCCGCTGGCAGTTCTGACACGTCACGGGCTTGCTCAGCATCATCGCGCAAGGTCTTGATCATTTTCTGGACCGGCTCACGCGCTGCTTCGGGCATCACGTCCCGTTGATCGGCAAGTTTGTCGGCCGCGCGCTTGCTCGTTTTCGCAAGATCTTCAAGCGACGATGAGAGAAGTTCTTCGCGGAGTGCCAGGTCAGCAGGCTGCAAGACGAGCGCACTACGCATATCGTCAACTTGTCCGTCAACCTCGTCCCAGGCCTCGTTCACGGGACAAATCACCCTTGCATACGCTTCACCGGCTTGCGACAGAGTGAGCGGTTCGGGTTCAGGCTCGGGTTCCTGGCTGCAGGCACTCAGGGTCAGAACTATGGCGGTAGCACAGAGCGCCGCGCCAAAGCCCGCCACGTTTCGCTTACGTCTCACCTTTACCATCACAACACGCTCCACTATATCCTGTCGGTATGACGAGGTTTGTGAGCGAAGAAGCAGCACTTGAGGCAGGCTTTCGCATCGTGCACGAGGCAGCAAATGAGCGGTTTGTGCTGCTTGACGAGACCGATACCGTACGCGGCATCGCACACTACCGCCGCTTCGCGCCCGACGGAGTGAACTTTGATCACACGGTGGTCGATGAGTCGTTACGGGGCACGGGACTCTCGGGAGTGCTCGCACGGCATGCGCTCGGCCACGAGCTCGTGAGGGGCCGACCAGTCAAAGCATCATGCTGGTTTATGGCGGGGCTCATTCGGCGCGACCCAGGTGTTCTCGCCGATGGGGCTACCTACCTTGGCTAGTGGTCTTTCGAACTTGCCGACTTGCGTTTGAAGAAGCCGCCAGCCGACCCCTTTTGTGAGCGGATCAATTCGGTCAGGTCTTCGTCGATAAACTCACGAATGCGGTCGTCGCGTGCGCTCTGGTATTCGGGAGATGATCCGCCACTGTAGTACGGGTGCGACGCCCGCTCTTTCAGCGAGTCACCAATCTCGCGCCATGCGGCCTCACGCGCTTGCTCGGCCGACCGGTGCACGAACTCGTCTTGCTCTGCGAGCGAGCGAAGTTCGCGGGCAAGCCCCTCGTACACCTCTTCGCGATGCTTGAGCGTTTTCATGTCGCGTGAGCTGTACTCGGTCTCTTGCCAGGCGCTGCGACCATATTTTTTGATCTCGTCGCGCACACGGGCAATGTGCTTTGCGTCGCGCTCGCGCTCTTCGACAAGGGCGAACGCCTGCTCGCGCACAAGATCATGAATCTCGTCTACCTGGTAGTCAACATTGCGCTTCAACGCGTTCATGATGATGCTGTTCTTAACGCTCATGCGAATCGCAACACCGTCAACAAGCACGCCCTGTTCAACGATTTCTTCAACCGGTGCGAGCACCTTCTCAGGCAGGCGTCTTGGGCGCCGCTTTGCTGAGGAAGACCCTTTTTTCGAAACTCCAAAGATTCGTGAGAACCAGCCCAATGCGACACCTCCTTCTCGACCCATTATTCCCTATTCCCCAGTCTGGGGAGTGGCTATTCACAAAATGATTCTTTGTCGGCGAACAACGGGCTCATCGCTTTGCCCGCAGACAGCGAAACGGCCGAACACGAATGCTCGGCCGTTTCACGGTTTAGTCTTCGCGCGTATACGCGCCAAGCTGTTGTTCGGCCGCGAGCGCGCCCTGCTTTCGGGCCTCGCTCGCTTCTTCAGCCTTCAGCGTGCGATCTGACGCCCTGAAGCGAAGCGCGAGCGTAATCGCCTTCTCGCCCTCAGGAACACCCTGCCCGCGGAAGTCTGCCACGAGACGGGCACTCTCAAGCAACGGCCCTGATCCCTCGGTCACTGCACGAAGCACCTCGCCAGCAGCGACATCGGTCGCTACCAGGAGCGTCAGGTCTTGCGTCGCCGCCGGATAGGTTGAGAGTGGACCGACCTTGGGCTCACGGGGTGCGTGTTCGATCATGAGACCGAGGTTGAGCTCGGCAATCGATACCCTGCCCCAGAAGTGCAGCTCGCTCACGAGTTCTGGCAGCATCTCACCAGCGAAACCAACCGAAACGAGGCCATCGGCCGTGTCGATGAAGAGCTCAGCGGTGCGGCCCGGATGGAAGGCCTGGTGAGCGCCCTGACGCACGATGAGCGTCGTGTGCACCGAAGCGGCGAGGTGCTTCGCCGCGTCGAGCGCGTCGGCCCAGTCAAACGGACGAGCGGCCTCACCGGGCTGCTTCGGCCATGCGTTACCTGCGAGCAACACCGCGGCGTGCAGCGGCTGCTCAGGAATCGATGCGTTGAGCGCTGCGAGCGTCTCTGCCGAGGGGAGCGTGCCAAGCGGTGGCACCTCGTCAGTACCGAGAACCTCCTGTGGCAGGTACACCGCCCCAAACTCAACCAGTGCGAGATCGGTCTCGCCACGCGAGAGATTGCGGTGTGCAGCCTGAGCGAGGCCCGGCAGCAGCGACTTGCGCAGGTATGAGGCTTCGCCATCGAGCGCATTCGCGAGGCGAATCGCGTGAACGGCGTCGGGGGCAGGAGCCACTGGCGAGCCAAACACACGGTTCATCGCATCGCCGACGAACGGGTAGTTCTGTACCTCGTTCAGCCCGGCAGCGGTGATGCCGTTGGCGGCCTGCCTGCGAAGCTGCTGCTCGCGGCTGAGGCCTCGGCCCGAGGGAGCCGTCGGCAGCACCGCGGGAATACGGTCGTAACCCACAATGCGGCCGACCTCTTCGATCAGGTCTTCCTTGCGGGTAATGTCGGTGCGCCACGATGGAGCGGTGACGCTCAGCGTCTCGCCCTCGCGGGTCACCTCACAGCCAATCATTGTGAGGGCGTCGTGCACCTCGTCGTCAGAGTAGTCGGTGCCCATGAGGCCGTTGACCGCGCCGAGTGGCAGGGCGATCGCCTCGTTCGAAGTCTCAGCAACGATCGACGAACCGACCTCGGTCGCGGTTGCGCCGCCCAGTTCGACGAGCAGGTCGACCATGCGCTGTGCGGCAGCGGGAGCAACGAGCGGATCGACTCCGCGCTCAAAGCGCTTCGAAGCCTCGCTCGGCAGCTTATGACGGCGTGAGCTGCGCGCAATCGATACCGGATCGAAGAGCGCCGCCTCGACAAGGATGTCGGTCGTCGTCTCATCGGTCTTTGTTGATTCGCCACCCATCACGCCAGCGAGACCGATGGGCCCCGAGTCGTCGGCGATGAGCAGGTCTTCGGGGTGCAGCGTGCGCTCGGTACCGTCGAGGGTGACGAGCGTCTCACCTTGCGCGGCGCGGCGCACCGTGATGCCGCCGTTCAGCTTCGCGTAGTCGTACGCGTGCAGGGGGTTGCCGATCTCGAGCATGACGTAGTTCGAGATGTCGACCGCGAGGCCGAGCGGGCGAATGCCGGCCAGCTGCAGGCGGGCCACCATCCATGCCGGGGTCACAGCATTGGGGTTCACACCACGCACGAGGCGCGTCACAAACCCGGTCGCCCCCACACGCCCACGAATTGGGGCGTCGTCGGCGATGGTGACCGAGAAGCCAGAAGCGTCGGCAACAGCAGGAGCCGCTGCAGGGTCGCGGAAAGCAGCTCCGGTCGAGTGCGAGAGCTCGCGCGCAACGCCTCGCACCGAGAACGCGTAGCCGCGATCAGGAGTCACGTTGATCTCAACGGCGATGTCGTCGAGGCCGAGCAGGCTTACCGCGTCGGTCCCAACTTCGGGGTCGAGGCCGAGCCGCGAAAGAACGATGATTCCCTCGTGGTCATCACCGAGTCCAAGCTCACGCTGCGAAGCGATCATGCCGTCAGAAACATGCCCGTAGGTCTTTCGGGCGGCGATGACGAAATCACCGGGCAGTACTGCCCCAGGCAACGTCACAACAACCTTGTCGCCAACCTCGAAGTTATGCGCTCCACACACAATGCCGCGCACGTCTTCGCCACCGTCGGCAGCGTTCGTGCCCTCGGGCGCAACGCGCACCTGGCACCAGTTCACGACTTTGCCGTTCGAGTGCTCTTCGGGTTCGCGCGAGAGCACCTCGCCAACCACGACGGGTCCGGTCACGTCGAAGCGACGCACCGATTCCTCTTCAAAGCCCACCTTCACGAGGTCGGCGTGCAGAGTCTCAGGGGTTGCCCCCTCGGCGATGTCTACGTACTCGCCGAGCCAGCTCATTGGAATTCTCATTTACACCAAACCTCCGAACTGCTGGGTGAAGCGAACATCGCCCTCAACCATGTCACGCATGTCACTAATATCGTTGCGAAACTGCAGGGTACGCTCAATGCCCATGCCAAACGCAAAGCCCTGGTATTCGTCGGGGTCGATGCCTGCGGCGCGAAGGACCTGTGGATCGACCATGCCGCAACCACCCCACTCGATCCACTGTGGCCCACCCTTTGCCGCGGGGTGCCAAATGTCGAGTTCGGCCGATGGTTCGGTGAACGGGAAGAAGTTCGGGCGAAGGCGAATCTTCGCCTCTTCGCCGAACATCTGACGCGCAAGGTGTTCGAGCGTGCCGCGCAGGTGAGCCATCGTCAGACCGCGGTCGATCGCGATGCCCTCAACCTGGTGAAAGACCGGGGTGTGCGTCGCGTCGAGCTCATCGGTGCGGTACACCTGGCCCGGAGCAATCACGTACACCGGGAGGTCGCGCTCGAGCAGCGAACGAATCTGCACCGGTGAGGTGTGGGTACGCAGCAAGAGGTGGCGATCGGCCGGCTCAACAAAGAAGGTGTCTTGCATTGCCCTGGCCGGGTGATCTGGGTCAAAGTTCAGTGCGTCAAAGTTAAACCACTCGTGTTCGAGCTCGGGGCCCTCTGCGACCTCCCACCCCATGCCGACGAAGATGTCAGCGATGCGGTCTTGCAGTTGCGCGAGCGGGTGACGACGACCGATGCGGCCGCGCACGGGCGCAGCGGTGACGTCGACAGTCTCGTCGATGAGTCGCTGGCGTGCTTCTTCTTCGCCGATAATCGCTTCGCGGGCTTTGAAAGCGCCCTCGATTTTGCCGCGTGCGATACCGAGAATCTTGCCCGTCTGGGCCTTCTCCTCTTTCGGTACCGAGCGCATTTGCGAGTTCAGCTGCGCGATGGGTGATTGCTCGCCGAGGTGCTGCTGACGTACCTGTTTGAGCTCTGACGTTGACGAGGCCTGAGCCACCGCATCGAGGGCCGCTTGGGTCGCCTCGTCTACGGCCTCAGCCTGAATTGGATTCACTTCTGACACAAGGCTATTCTACAAGGCTCTCACTCAGATCTCGGTGCACGTTGCACGTATACTGGAGAGCGTGAGTGAGGTACGCCAGAACGAACGCAAGGCACGGGTAGCCCGCGCCTTCATTGTGTCGTTCTCTGCCGTTTTTGTTGCGGCGCTCTCGCACGTACTCGCAGGCGGTAATACTCCGGCGGTTATTTCGTTCGCCGGCGCCACCATCTTGGCCCTGCCACTCACTCTATTCCTCACGAATAAGCGCTTTGGCATCGCCGGCACGTTCTCGGCGATCGCTGCCGCTCAAGCGATCTTCCACTGGATTTTCGTCTACCTCGGTGTCTCGAGTGGCGGCCCCAATGAGCCGCTTCCCGCCCACGCCGAGCACTTCGGTATGGTCCAGTCATTCGTGCCGGTTATTCCCGCACAGGCTGGCGCCGACATTGCGATGTGGCTCTCACACGGTGTTGCCGCAGTCATTACCGTCGTTCTCATTCGCCACGGTGACGTTGCCCTCACCAGGCTCGCAAGGGTACTCACCCGCGTGCTCTGGCCCATGGGGCAGCTACAGGCCTCGTTCATTCCGCGTGCCACCGTCGCCAAGACGCAGTCGGTACCAGCCACGCTTCATTCAACCCGTCTCGCTTTTCACATCACACACCGAGGCCCTCCCG
The DNA here is from genome assembly GCF_019049105.1 of Leucobacter chinensis. Classification (GTDB taxonomy): domain Bacteria; phylum Actinomycetota; class Actinomycetes; order Actinomycetales; family Microbacteriaceae; genus Leucobacter_A; species Leucobacter_A chinensis. The sequence continues at coordinate 246,530 of NZ_JAHQZR010000006.1, read as the reverse complement.
AGTTGAACGGTTCTTGCACCCTTCAACTCTCTTAAGGACTCAAGCATGACGATGACTATGAAGCACCCCGCTCTACGACACCCGGGCAACCGGGGCCTCGCAGCTCGGCTGCTCTCAGTGCGCACGATGGTACTCACCGCGCTCACACTCGCACTCATTCCCGCAATGTTCCTGTTCGGCCAGTCACAAGCCAACGCGCACGACGTGCTCGTTGACCAGACACCGCACAACGGCGAGATTCTCGACTCCTTACCCGAAACCATCACGCTCTCGTACAACAACGAGCTGCTTGATGCGGGCACCGGCACGAGCATCATCACCGTCAGCGACGCCGACGGGAACGACCTCGACTTCGGGTTTCCTGAGGTCACTGGCCGCGACGCTGTGCTCACGCTCGGCGACCTCGACGATGGCGCATACCGCGCCGTGTGGACGGTCGTTTCAAGCGATGGACACCGCATTGCCGGAGAGTTTTTCTTCGGTGTGGGCGATGTGACGAGCGATGATCTCACCGCGCTACAAGAGAAAACGGCCTCAGCCGGAGCCGACCAAGAAGAGAGCCAGGCCGACGAGGGTGACGCTGAGAAGAGCGAAGACAATGCGTCACAGCTCTCCCCCGTCGCCATCACCGGAATGGCCGTTGCCGGAGTGGGCATCGTCGTGCTCGCCGGTGTGATGTTTTGGCGCAAGAGCAAACGCTCACTCTAGTTATTATTTTTTTCTTTGCCACCCGCACGCTAACCGTGCGGGCTATAGGCAGCACCATTTTCAAGGATGACACCTCTTATGAATAAGACCTTTACGACCCGTGCCCTCACCTTCGCAGCGCTCCTCGCCCTGCCGCTCTCGCTGACCGCGTGCGCGACAGAGGCCGAAGATACCGAGAAGGCCCCAGCGGCATCGCAGCAAGATGTCGCAAAGACCGAGTCGGGCATTGAGTTCGTCGAGCCCTGGGCGAAGGCCGCCGACGGCATGAGCGGCGTGTTTGGCACACTCAAGAACACCTCCGACGAAGAAGTCACGCTCGTGAGCGCTTCGTCACCTCGCGCTGGCCTTGTCGAACTGCACGAGACCACCATGGTTGACGGCAAGATGATCATGCGTGAGATCGACGGGGGCTTCGTGATTCCCGCGGGAGAAAGCTACGTGCTCGAGCCAGGCGAACACCACATCATGCTCATGGAACTCGACTCAGAGCTGCTCCCAGGCGAGGTTTTGCCACTCACCCTGGAATTCTCGAACGGTGAGACCATGACGCTCGACCTTGACGTGCGCGAGTTCGCGGGCGCCGATGAAGACTACGGTGATCTCGAACACGCTGACCACGATGAGCACGCAGATCATGGCGACCACGGTGACCACAGCGATCACGAGGGCGAAGAGAGCCATTCAGAGGAGAGCCATGACTAGCCTCTCGAGGCGCGCTCTGCTCGGTACGACACTCGCGGGGGTCTCGGCCCCCGCGGTGCTCGCCGCGTCGTCCCGTCCGCTTTTTGCGGGCGGGACGCCTGAAGAACGGTTGTTCGGCGAAGAGCTCGTGAGCGCAACAGGCCCGCACCAGGCAGGCATCACCACTGCTCCCACCGCGCACCTCAGGTACCTCGCGTTCACCCTCAAGAAGAGCACCGACGCTGCGGCACTCGAGCGCATGTTCCGAATTCTCACTGCAGACATCGAGGCGCTCACCGAGGGTCGTTCACCGCTCGCTGACACCGAGCCCGAGCTTGCCGAGCTTCCCGCTTTCTTGACCGTAACGGTTGGCGTTGGTCCCGAGCTCGTGAAACGCGTCTCTAGCGCAACCGTGCCAGAGTGGCTCGGCCCCCTCCCCGCCTTCGAGCATGACGAGCTGAGCCCAGACTACGAGGGTGGCGACCTCGTGCTGCAGCTCGCCTCCGATGACCCGACAACCCTCGCTCACGCGGCCCGCATGCTACTCAAGAGCGTGCGAACCTTCGCCGATCCGCACTGGCGTCAAGACGGCTTTCGCCGTGCCCGCGGAACCGAGCCAGAGCACCGCACCATGCGTAACCTTATGGGGCAAGTCGATGGCACGACGAACCCTTCGCCCGAAGACGACGACTTCGACGAGCTCGTGTGGGTTGCTGATGGTTGGCTCGCCGGCGGGACCGCCATGGTCTTTCGTCGCATTCGCATGGAGCTCGAGACCTGGGATCGCGTCGACCGCCGCGCCCGCGAGGAGGCGATGGGCCGCGACCTCGCGGTCGGCGCCCCGCTCACCGGCGAAGAGGAATTCGACGAGCCCGACTGGGAGGCGAAAGACTCGCTCGGCTTTCACGTTATCCCGAACTACGCGCACATTCGCCGCGCCCGCTCAGAAGATCCGAAGGAGCGCATCTACCGCCGCGCCGTGAACTACGACGACGGCGACGAGCAGGGCCTCCTGTTCGTCTGCTTCCAGGCCGACCCGCTCAAGCAGTTCGTGCCGATCCAAAAGCGCCTCGACGAGCTCGACATCATGAACGAGTGGATCACCCACGTCGGCTCGGCCGTCTTCGCCGTGTTGCCCGGTTGGAAGCCCGGCGGCATGCTCGGCGAGACGCTGCTCAAGGCGTAGGCGCCCGATCGGCCGGCTTCTTGTCTGGTCGATCACTGCCCCGGGCGGGGTTTCCTGCCCGGGGCAGTTTCATGTGCGCGGGCCGGCTGCGAGGCGGTGTTTGCGTTTTTCGCGTCTACTTGACGGAAAGCAGGGTGTTTTTCGCCGCACACCCTGCTTTCCGTCAAGTAGCACCAAAATGAGCGAGCACCGCGGCCGAGACCGCACAAAGCGAGGCCGAACCGCACAAAAAGCGCAGCGACGCACACAAAGCGCAGCGATCCGCCGAAAAACGCAGCTCAACGCAGGGCCGAGCGCCGAAAACGTCGCTCACGCACAGAACAACGCGGCGGATCCGCCAGATTGCGTGCCCGGGCGAGCCCGAGGGGCGACTAGCGAGCCTGCCGCTGCGCGAAAGCCGTCGTGTACAGGCACACCGATGCGGCCGTCGCGAGGTTGAGCGACTCTGCGGCCCCAAAGATCGGCAGGCGCAGCGAGCGCTCGGCGCGAGCACGGTCGGCCTCGCTGAGGCCGTGCGCTTCGTTGCCGAAGACCCAGGCGACCGGGCCTGCGAGCGACTCGTCGCTCGGGCTCAGGTCGTCGCCTCGAACGTCGGCGGCGATCGTCGTGAGCCCCGACGCGGTTGCCGCATCGATGGCTTCTTCGAGCGTGACACCGGTCACGACCGGCAAGTGAAAGAGCGAACCTGTCGTCGAGCGCACGACCTTGGGGTTCCACGGGTCGATGCTCTCGCCAGCAAACACTACGGCGTCGGCGCCAGCAGCATCGGCAGCGCGCAGCACCGTTCCGGCGTTACCGGGATCGCGCACCTCGTGCATGATCGCGACGAGCTTGGCATCCTTGAGCACTGACACGAGATCAGCCTCGGCCATGCGCGCAACCGCCACAACGCCCTGCGGGGTCACGGTGTCGCTCAGCGCGGCAATCACCTGGGGCGTTGCGAGCAAGACCTCGACGCCCTGCTCCTCGGCGAGGCGCTCAATGTTCGGAAACCCCGAACCGTCGTACCGCACGAAGACCGTCTCGGCCTCCGCCGGGCGGTGCGCGAGCAGTTCCTCAACGGCCTGCGGGCCCTCGACGAGAAACGTTCCGGTGATCACCCGCTGCTTCTTCGTCAGCAGCTGAGCGAGGCGTTTGATTCGTGGGGCTTTGGGGTTATCAAGAATGTCGTGGTTCACGCATCTACCCTAGCTGAAAGGGTGCCAGCGGCCGATGTTTCGAAACACAGCGGCCTGCCTTTCAAAACACAGCCACCGGCGCAGGCAAGGGCGCAGACGACGCAAGGGGGCACGGGACGCGATGATCCACCACACAAAGCACTATGCCCCGCACGAAACCGTGCGGGGCATAGTGAGAAACGTAATTCGGCGTGAGTTACGCGGCCTTCGGTGCCGAGGTGTCGGCGGGAAGAGCCTTCTTGGCAACCTCAACGAGGGCGGCGAATGCTGCCTGGTCGTTTACCGCGAGCTCTGCGAGCATGCGGCGGTCAACCTCAACACCCGCGAGGCCGAGGCCCTGGATGAAACGGTTGTAGGTGAGGCCGTTTGCGCGAGCGCCGGCGTTGATGCGCTGAATCCAGAGACGACGGAAGTCGCCCTTCTTCTTGCGGCGGTCGTTGTAGCTGTATACGTGCGAGTGGAGCAGCTGCTCCTTCGCCTTACGGTACAGGCGTGAACGCTGGCCGCGGTATCCCGAGGCGCGTTCAAGGGTAGTGCGACGCTTCTTCTGAGCGTTGACGGCGCGTTTTACTCTTGCCATGGTGTGTTTCCTTTAAGTGTGTGGATGTCTTCGAGTGCTACTTGCGAACGAGAAGGCGCTTAGCCTGGTTCGCATCGCCCGGGGCAAGAACGGTCTCAGCGTTCAGGCGGCGCTTGCGCTTCGAAGCCTTAACCTCGAGGTTGTGGCGCATGCCTGCCTGCTGCTTCATGATCTTCCCAGTTCCGGTGACCTTGAAACGCTTCTTGGCTCCGGAGTGGGTCTTCTGCTTCGGCATCGGTTTCTCCTTGTGTTGTGTGCTCCGCGAAACTCGCGGTCACGGTGTGTGAACGGCAAGGCCGTTCAAGTCTTTACTCGGCTGAGGCCTCTTCTTGCTCGTGAGACTTGGTCTCACGGCGAGCTGCCTTTGCCTCGGCGCGACGAGCGTTCTGCTCTGCTTTTGCTTCAGATTTGTTCTTGAGCGGAGCAACCACCATCACCATGTTGCGCCCGTCAATGCGGGGCGATGACTCGACTACACCGTACTCGGCGATCTCTTCGGCAAATTTGTGAAGCAGGTCGACACCCATCTGGGGGCGCTGCTGCTCGCGGCCTCGAAACTGAATCATGGCTTTCACCTTGTCGCCCTGCGAGAGAAAACCAACGGCACGCTTCAACTTTGTTTCGTAATCATGCGTGTCGATCTTCAGACGAAAGCGAACCTCTTTAAGCACAGTGTTGGCCTGGTTGCGGCGTGATTCTTTCGCCTTCTGGGCCTGTTCGTACTTGTACTTGCCGTAGTCCATGATCTTGGCAACGGGCGGCTTTGAGTTCGGGGCAACCTCGACGAGATCGAGATCGGCTTCCTGCGCAAGGCGCAGGGCAGTACCGATCGGCACCACGCCCACCTGGTCTCCCTTGGGGCCAACCAAGCGGACTTCTGGGACGCGGATACGGTCGTTGATGCGGGTTTCGCTGATCGCGGGCTCCTTAGATCTAGTTCCGGTGGCTCCTGCTAACGCAGGTGGAAAAATTGACCCGGAGCAGCCACGCGCGTACGCCGCCACACCCACACCCTTTATGCTGTCAGAATCTGACGGAGTGCGAACAACCCGGTACCCTATAAGAGGCGCGGGTGGGAGAATCTCCTCTTCCATCTCGGCAGAACGCCGAGAGCCTCCACTACTTTAGCAGAAACCCGCCGAAGAACCAACCAAAGGAAGTTATGAGCGATCAGCAGGTTCCCGATTCCACGACGGTAGATCAGGATTCATACGAAGAGACGGTGGCCGACGCCACCCGCGATATTGCCGACGTTGCCGCCGTCGAGGTCATCACGACCGCCGCGGTTCACCTGCTGAGCGCCGCCGCGGTCAAGTGCGGCCTCGCAGACGACCCGGAGAACCAGACTGACCTTGCCGAAGCACGCAAGCTCATCACCTCGCTCGCCGGGCTCATCACCGCGGCCGCCCCCGAGATCAGCGACTCGCACGCGCGCAGCCTGCGCGATGGCCTGCGCTCGGTTCAGCTGGCCTTCCGCGAGGCCTCACCCATTCCCGACGCCGTTGGCCAGGGCCCCGGCGAGAAGTGGACCGGCCCGGTCTCCTAACCCGTCTTGTCACTCTCCGATGCTCCCGAGACCCGCCCTGAACAGATCAGGGCGGGTCTTCGTGATTCCCTCTCGGTCGGTCTCGGCATCCTCCCGCTCGGCATCGGCCTCGGTTTTCTCGTCATACAGTCGGCGTTGCCCTGGTGGGTCGCCCCCGCACTCTCGATCGGCATCTTTGCCGGTTCGGTCGAGTTTCTCATGGTCGGCCTCCTGGCAGCAGGAGCCTCACTCGCGACGATCGCCGTGACTGTTTTCGCCGTGAACTTTCGGCACGTCTTCTACGCCTTCTCCTTTCCCGTGCATCTCACGAGACCGGGCATCGGCCGCGCCTACTCGGTGTACGCCATGATTGACGAAGCGTACGCGACGGCGGTCATGGTGCCCGCCTCACAGAACTCGGGCCCGCGACTACTCTCGATGCAGATCGCCTGCCATAGCTACTGGGTTGGCGGATCGCTGCTTGGCGTGTGGCTCGCGAGCGCCCTGCCCCAAACGCTCGAAGGCTTCGAATTTGCCCTCGTAGCGCTCTTCACCGTCATGACGCTCGACGCCTTTCGCGGCAAACGCGAGCTCACCTCAACTTTGCTCGCGGGCGTCTCGGTCGCCTTTGCTCTCGTCGCAACACCCGATAGCGCAATGATCGTTGCACTCTCGGTCTTCTTCGTCTTGCTTACCGCGCGCTACCTCTTGTTACGCCGCGGTGGCCTGCCGAGGGTGAGCGACGAAGATGCTCCGAACGATGGGAGCACCCAGTGACGCAAACGGTCTATTTCATCGTGGCGATCGCGATCGCCGGAGGCATCACGGTTCTCTTGAGAGCCCTCCCCTTCGCGATTCTCTCGAAGCTTCGCAAAGCGACCTTCGTGAAAAAGCTTGGGCAGTGGATGCCCGTTGGCATCATGCTCATTCTCGCCGCGGTCACCTTTTTCGGTGAGCTCACGGCCCGCCCGGCAACGTGGTGGATCACGGTCGCGAGTCTCGCGGTCACCATCGCCGTGCACTACCTGACGAAACGTAAGACCATGTGGAGCGTGCTCGTCGGCACCGCGTGCTACGTGACGCTGCTCGCGTTTTTCGGGTAACGGCACAGGACATACCCTCTCGCCACTCGGCACACGATCCTCGTCGCGCAGAGCCCGACGATCTGTGCCAAACGCGGGGACTAAGCGCTGTGCAGTTTCACCCCGAGCGCGTCAACCGAACGAGCGATGCGTTCGTTCGCTGCCCAACGCTGCTGCAGCCTGCCGAGCAACTGCTGTAGTGTCTGCTGATCAAGACCTGGCTCAAGCACGAGCCCGACCGATGTTTCTGGCCCCCGCAAACGGCCAGCTGGGTCACCGGGCGCGAGCACAACGTGGCGAACGTGAGGCTCGTCAGAGACCGACGCAGCAAACGCTTCTTGCACCTCAGGGTCTGCCCACGAGGGCAGCACGGTTGTGCCGAGGGCAAAGGCCTCAAGCAACGGTCGCCTGACGGCGAACTCAGTCGCTTCCTGGCCCGGGTCGATGATGACGAGGTCGGTTTCTTCTTGTGCGGCGGCAAGGGCAACCTGAGCTCCGGGAACGGGAATGGGTCGGCTCTCGGCGTTCCACGCCTGCATCGCGGCAACCGAGGTGAAGACCGGCATAGCCCCGCGGCCGTCAGGGGCTTTCACCGTCACGATGGAAAGTTCCTGCGACTTTTCGACAACCTTGCCCTCGGGCGTCAGGCCGAAATCACCCGCCTCGGTTATGAGCGGGATGAGGAAGCGTTCGCCCGAGCAAACGGCAACAACGTTGGCCTGGGCTTCTGCAAGCTCATTGAGGAGGGCGGCCTGCTTCTCAGCATCGACTTCTTCGGTAAGCTTTGCAACGCAGTCGCGCACCGCGGTAATCGCGTTGCTCACTGCCTCAGGGGTTTCACCAGTGTCATCGGCAAATGCGGTTCCGTGGTGATCGAACGTTCGTCCTTCCCACGTGAACCCCGCCGAGTCGTGAGCACCTCCCGGAACGAGACTCTCGGGAACACCGGTTGACCTCGGCATATCGCCCGTTGAGGGGAGCTTTTTGATCGCCATGCTACTGCTCTCTGTACGCCTTTCTATGCGCCCTAGCGGCCTGCAACGGTGAGCGCTTCTTCAAGCGTGAACTGCCCGTCATAGAGCGCCGTTCCAACGATCGCTCCCTCGAGCCCTGAAGCGACAAGCCCCCGCAGAGCTTCGAGGTCGGCCAGTGTGGCAATGCCGCCTGAGGCAACGACTGGTTTCTCGGTGCGTTTGCAGATCTCAGCCAGCAGTTCGACGTTGGGGCCCTGGAGTGTACCGTCTTGCGTCACATCGGTCACGACGTAGCGCGGGCAGTTCACCGCTTCGAGCCGGTCGAGCACCTGCCAAATATTACCGCCGTCTTTAGTCCAGCCACGGCCCGCGAGCGTTTCGCCTCGCACGTCGAGACTCACGGCGATCTTGTCGCCATACTCGGCAATAATCTCGGCGGTCCACTCGGGGTTTTCAAGAGCCGCGGTGCCAATATTCACGCGCGTTGGGCCGATGTCAAGGATAGCCTCGAGGCTCTTCGTGTCGCGAATGCCGCCCGAGAGTTCAACCTTTACCTCGCCTGTGCGGTCGATGACCTCGCGAATGAGTTCGGTGTTCGACCCGCGCCCGAAGGCACGATCAAGGTCAACAATGTGCACCCATTCTGCCCCGCGCTTCACCCACTCGGTTACCGCGTCGAGCGGGCTCCCGTAGTCGGTCTCGGTTCCTGCAACGCCCTGGTGCAGCATGACGGCTTTGCCGTTCACAATGTCGATGGCCGGAAGAAGTTCGAGCTTTGCCTGTGTCACAGTGTTCCTTCGTGCTGAGGTTATTGGCTTAGAGCTTGCCCTTGGTTGAGGGAATCCCCTCAACGAGCGGGTCGAGTGACTTTGCCACGCGGAACGCGCGTGCGAATGCTTTGAACTCGGCCTCTGCAATGTGGTGCGGATCGCGCCCTGCGACGAGGGTAATGTGCGCTGTGAGGCGCGCGTTCAGCACGAGAGCTTCGAAGAAGTGCCGCACCATTGACCCGGTGTAGTGGCCGCCAATGAGGTGAAACTCGAACCCCTCTGGCTCCCCCGAGTGCACGAGGTATGGCCGGCCAGAGATATCGACAGCAGCCTGCGCGAGTGACTCATCAAGCGGAACGAGCGCATCACCGTAGCGAGAGATTCCTGCCTTGTCGCCGAGCGCTTCGAGAATGGCCTGACCGAGCAGAATGCCCGTGTCTTCGACCGTGTGGTGAATGTCGATGTGCACGTCGCCGTGCGCCTTTACCGTGAGGTCGGTGAGCGAGTGCTTCGCAAATGCGGTGAGCATATGATCAAAGAAAGGAACGGCCGTCTCAATCTCGGAGCGGCCAGTGCCGTCGAGGTTTACGGTGATGGAAATCTGTGATTCGCTCGTTTCGCGCGTGAGCGTTGCGACGCGTGGGGTTGCACTCATAGCTGTCATTCTACAGAGTGCCTGCCTCAGAGTGTTGCTTCGGGGTTTCTGCCCCACATCGCCGTGAGAACAGAGCACGCCTGGAGAGAAGGAGGCCCAGCCTGCCAAGGCCCGCTCGCACTACTCGGTGTAGTTCAGCGGTACCGCAATCTCCTGGCCGACAACAATGTCAGAGCCTTCTAGCTGATTGAGGCGCTTCAGGTCGTAGACAACGTCACGAGTGTCAACCCCCGGGGCGATGCGCTGCGCGAGCGACCAGAGCGAATCGCCAGGTTCAGCAACAATGTACTCAAAAGCAACGGGATCGGTGTTTTCGATCGAGGCCTGTGCACTCGAAGGAAAAAACAGTGCACCAAGGGCGATGCCTGCAACGACAACACTGGCGGCCATCGCTGAGAAGACGAGTCGCCCGCGGCGGGTAAGACGAAGGGTCGTGCGCTGCGCAATAGCCTGCGTCTCGATGTGCGATGCAGTCGCGTACACCGTAGCGTTCATGATTATCTCCTTCCGTTCGAAACCACTGGGGTTCGAACACCTGTTTCGAACATACATTCTATTTTTCACTTTTGCAAGACTTCACTGGAGCTGTATTCGAATATTTTTTGCCAAACACTCGAACACATGTTTGCGGCACTGCGCGAAACCAACTACGGTGAGCTACTAAGAGACACCCAACACCACACCACCGACATTGCTGATCGAGGAGAGGCTCATGGCGACCGATGCACAGCGCGACCCCAAGAAAGTGCTGACAGAAAAACAGCTCGCCATTCTCGAGTTCATCTCACGGGAGGTCGAAACTCAGGGGTATCCGCCAAGCATGCGCGAGATCGGTGATGCGGTTGGGCTTGCCTCGCTCTCGAGCGTCACGCATCAACTCGGCAGGCTCGAACTCGCAGGCTTTATTCGCCGCGATCCAAAGCGACCACGTGCGCTCGAAGTCCTGACCGAACTCGCGAGTGTGCACGATTCGATCCACAACCACGATGAGCAACAGCCAGCAGAAACCGCGTTCGTTCCCCTCGTCGGGCAAATCGCTGCTGGCATTCCCATTACTGCAGAGCAGCACGTCGATGACCTTGTGCCCCTGCCCCGGCATCTCGTCGGTGACGGTAACCTCTTCATGCTCAAGGTTGTCGGCGATTCAATGATCGACGCCGCCATTTGTGACGGCGACCTCGTCGTCGTGCGTGAGCAGAATAACGCACAGAACGGCGACATCGTGGCGGCGATGCTCGACGGTGAGGCTACCGTGAAGGTCTTTCGCCAACGTGACGGGCACACGTGGCTGTTGCCGCGCAACAGTGCGTTTGAACCCATTCTCGGCGACTTTGCTGAGGTGCTCGGCAAAGTCGTGGCAGTCTTCCGCTCCCTCTAGAGCCCTGTACAACAGAAACGCCCCGTGGCACGGAACGTGTGCCACGGGGCGTTTTCTTTGGTGCGGTTTAAGGCCAGCACCGGGATGCGAGGGAGCTACGCGCCCCTACGAAACCGGAAACCGGAATGTCGCGGCAACCGTCGCCCCATCGGGCATCTCGGCAGCACGAACGGCATACACGCGCGCGTTCACCACGAGTGCGCGCCGCAAAATCTCGTCAACCACACCGTAGTTCTGAGCATCGTCGGCTTCTGAATACGTCACCGTACCGTCATCAGCCAGGGTTCCCGCAATGCGCTGGTCAAAGTCGACGAGCAGCGTATCGATCGCGTGCATACTCGCACCGAGAGCAACCGTCTCGAGATCTTTCGACCCCATAAGCTGGCCCTCTCGTGCCTTAAAGTGGTCGACGACCTCTGCAATCTCGGCCGCATAGAGCGCATCGAGCACTGGCCGCGCTTTCTCGGCGAGCGCGTCAGGCGAGACCCCCTCGACATTACCGTGGATCATTTCAGGCGCAAGGTACTCGTAGGCATTTGCGCGCTTATAGGCGTTTGCAAGGGTGTCTGCCGAGGCAAGAATGAGCGGCAGTTTCGTGGCACGCACGACAGGATAGACCGCTTTATTGATCGCTGCGGCAAACTGCTGCACCCGCACCGCGTCGTCGTGCTCGCCACGATCGAACTTCTGACGCTCAGGCACGTCGCGATTCAAGAACGACTCCATGTCGGTCGGCATGTCTGGTACTTCTTGCACCTCGCCGGGCTGATCAGCCGTCACTCGAATGAGACGTACCGAGTTCTGGGCCATCGCGAGTACGAAAGCCGACTGTGGAAAAGTAATCGTGCGCATGAGCGGCTTGATGTAAAACCGATCAGCCACGTCTACGGTCGCGGTGAAGCGGTTCGGTAGACGGTAGCTCTGAACATCGTCTGGTGTGATAAATATTGCGAGTGACTGCGCCTGGTACTTCCAGAACGGTGCGTCGCTCATGAACCCGTCGAGCACGCGCTCGAGGTGTTCGATAGTGCCTGCCGGGGCACCGGCCTCTTTCAGCTGTGTTGCGGCATCTCGAACCTGGTTTTTGAGGGTAATTCGGGCTTTCTCTGCGTCTTCAGGCAGAGGCCCAGATGGCGTGTAAATCGAAACCGAGTGAGGCGTTCGAGCCGAGGCCAGGGCCTCGATATCTTGGCGTCTCGGAATATCCTTGTGCGGCATACAGTCTCCTTCACGCTTACCCGTGCGCCGAAGCAAAGACCCTCCCCGCTTTCGTAGCGCGCCGGGACCTTAAGCCTAGCCGCGACCGCCGCAGTACACTAGAGGTGCATGCTTACAGCGTAACGAGGCCCAGAATCAGGGTTCCCTGCTACGCCCGCATGCACAGCGACCCCATGGAGAAAAGATGTCTGACTCGATGAACCCTCACACGCAACCAAGTCAGGGACCAGAGAGCGAAGGCCCGGCGGCCGGAAACGGCCCGGTATCGCAGGGCGCTCTCCCGACCGCCGCTGAGCAGCCGGTCGCGCCGAAGAAGAGACGGGCCTATGGCCTCACCTTCGCCATCATCGTTTTGGCTCTCCTCGGCCTCATTGCCGCGATTACCAACCTCGGCGCGAAGACGGCCCAGGCGCCAGAGGGCGACGCGCAGGCGCCCACAGAGTCAAGCCAGACCTCGCAGGAAGACGTTTCAAACGTCAACGAAGAGCCAGAAGATACCGCCAAGCGCGATGAAGGCGATGGCGAGCAGAACGGCGAGGGAGCGGACGCCCCGAGTACAGACACCGACGAGGCCGTCGAGGCAACCTTCACCCAGGAAACGGCGAGAAACGCCTGCGTCGCCGAGGGAGACCGGCTCTTCCCGGGGCTCACCCCCGACTGGCAGAGCCATAAGGCCATCGAGAAGCGCGAAGGCAACGCCTGGTTCTTCAAGGCCCCAGCCTCGAGCGATGCCATGGGTAACGGCTGGTTCAAGTGCAAGGTTGGTGGCACGCCGGCAGAGCCAGAGTTCTACCTGACCCGCCTCGACTAGCGAGACGGGTCACCCGTAACCTCTCTGCCAGGCAGCACCAGTTAGCGGTCTGTCTCGCCTGACTCGTCGCGCAGGTACGGCGCAAGCCGCGCGAGCATCTGGTCGCTGACGAGCGCGTGGGTTCTCGTGCCCTCCTGCTCGTACTCGAGCGAGAGCACGCGGTGCTGCTCGTGCAGCTCAGAGACAAGCCCTCCCTGGTCGTAGGGAATGACCGCAACAATGTCGTGCTTGGGCTCGGGAAGCGCGGCAGCAATGCGTACCCGAATGTCGTCGATGCCCTCGCCCGTTTTGGCCGAGGCAAAGACGGCCTTGGGCTCGAGGCCGTGCAGCACAAGACGCGTCGTCTCATCGATCATGTCACTCTTGTTGAACACGACGATCTCGGGAATATCGTTTGCGTCGACCTCTGCAATCACATCGCGCACGGTCTCGAGCTGAGCGGCAGGGTCGGGGTGCGAGGCATCAACCACGTGCAAGATCACGTCGGCATCGCCAACCTCTTCGAAGGTCGAGCGAAAAGCCTCAACGAGTTGGTGCGGCAGGTTGCGCACGAAGCCAACAGTGTCGGCGTAGGTGAAGGTTCGCCCGTCTGGTGTCTCTGAGCTGCGCACCGCCGTGTCAAGCGTCGCAAACAGCTGGTTTTGCACGAGCTCGGTCGCGCCGGTCAGGCGGTTCACGAGCGATGACTTGCCAGCATTCGTGTAGCCAGCGATGGCGACCGAGGGCACCTTGCCGCGCTTACGCTGGGCGCGCTTGGTCTCACGAGCTGGAGCCATGCCCGCGATCTCTCGTTTGAGCTTCGCCATGCGCGTGTGAATCTTGCGTCGGTCGAGCTCCATCTTCGTCTCGCCGGGGCCTCTCGACCCCATGCCCGCGCCTCCTGAGCCAACCTGGCCACCGGCCTGACGCGACATTGATTCGCCCCACCCACGAAGACGTGGAAGCAGGTATTCGAGCTGCGCGAGTTCGACCTGCGCCTTGCCTTCGCGGCTCTGCGCGTGCTGACTGAAGATGTCAAGAATCACGGCGGTTCGGTCAAGCACTTTGACCTTCACCACGTCTTCAAGCGCGCGCCTTTGGCTGGGCGCAAGCTCGCTATCGGCGATAACGGTGTCGGCGTGCAACGAGGCGACGAGGTCGCGAAGCTCTGCGGCCTTGCCCTTACCAAAGTACGTTGCGGGGTCGGGGTTCGGGCGGCGCTGCAGTACACCGTCGAGCACGTTTGCTCCGGCAGTCTCAGCGAGTGCCGCGAGCTCCCTCAACGAGTTCTCGGCGTCGGCCAACGAGCCCTGCGAGTACACCCCGATGAGCACGACGTTTTCGAGCTGCACCTCGCGGTATTCAACCTCTGAAATATCTTCGAGCTGGGTCGAAAGCCCGCCAACACGTTTGAGCGAGGCTCGCTGCTCGCGCTCGAGGCGAATCGCGTGCATGTCATCGTCGAAGGCATCATGCTCTTCGGTGTCGAGCGCCTCTGCCTGGGTGAGGTCGCGAAATACGGTGCTTGATGGCCCGTTTGCTCGGCTCAGCACGCGTGAGAGCACGTCATCGTGTGCCGTTTCACTGGCGGCCTGAGCTGCGGCCTGGTCGAACTCGTCATCGTGCTCTTGAGACTGGTGATCTTGAGAAGTGTTTTTCGTCATCTGAGGCAGAGTCTACGCGAACGAGATGGTGAGATACTGGTTTCATCATGAATCTTTCTTCTGACCACTACTTTTCGGCCAGCCCCGCGAGCCCTGAAAAGTCGCAGCGCATCACGGTCTCACTCGCCGGTCGCGAGGTACAACTCGACACCGCGGGAGGGGTGTTCAGCCCCGATCACCTCGACCGTGGCACCGAAGTGCTTCTCAAGCACACCCCTCCCGCCGAGTCAGGCCCCGTGCTCGACATCGGCTGTGGGTGGGGTCCCATTGCACTCTCTGCCGCGCTCGACCTCGCAGACGAGCCAGTGTGGGCCATCGATGTCAACGAGCGGGCCCGCGATCTCACGCAGCGCAATGCGGCGACGCTCGGTCTCGACAACGTTCACGTGTGTGCGCCTGAAGCGGTTCCCGAGGGACTGCGCTTCGCAGAGATCCGCTCAAACCCGCCCATTCGCGTGGGTAAAGACGCGCTGCACGAGATTCTCGGTGAGTGGCTCCCCCGTCTCGTGACTGGGGGCTTCGCGTATCTCGTCGTGGGCAAGCACCTCGGCGCAGAATCGTTGCAGCGGTGGATCGCCGAGACCTTCCCGTTCCTCTCGGTCGAACGGTATGCGCGCGAGAAGGGCTTTCACGTGATCTGTGCCGAGCGAGTCGACGACTCACTGCGATGAAGGTACCCAGGCCCTAACGACACCACCCCGGTTTAGCGCCCAGCACCGATGCGCGTTGCTGGGCGTCGCGAGCGTCAACGACGACCGTTGTTGCCTGCCCACCCCGAGCAGCACCGAGCTCGATCGCGGCGAGTCGATCGTTCGATGACATGCATATCTCGCCCACGCGCACCTCGGGGTGTTGCGCTTCAAAGCGTTGCCTCAGCTCACGCTCGGGCAAGCTCGCACTCGTCGCTCCCTCGTCGCCGCCGTCAAGCATTGCTTCGAGGTCGATACTCACGGTATGCCCGTCGTGCTCGATCATGAGTTCGGTGCCCCCTGGCGAGACGCCAAGCACCGAGGCGTCACGA
This sequence comes from Leucobacter chinensis, assembly GCF_019049105.1. Classification (GTDB taxonomy): domain Bacteria; phylum Actinomycetota; class Actinomycetes; order Actinomycetales; family Microbacteriaceae; genus Leucobacter_A; species Leucobacter_A chinensis. The sequence goes on along the minus strand of NZ_JAHQZR010000006.1, from coordinate 231,120 downwards.
GACACCAAGAGTGGCTCGGCTTTCGCCTCAAAGGTGTGTTCAAGCGGCACGACGTATACCGCCCCATCGTCGCGCTCAACCGCGACCGCTGAAAACTTCGGAAGCATCGCCCACCGCGCGATACCTATGGGCTCTCCAGACGCACGCTGACCCGCAGTCACCTGACGCGGCATCGAAGTTCCGGCAGCGAGGTTTTGCAAGAGTAACGCCTTGGGGAGCTCGCGACCGTGCGATTCAGTGTCGGAAACGGCTCCAACGAGGTACCCGATCGTCATGGTTTGCGCGTCAGCCTGAAGCGCCGTGAGCGAGGGCCACGGCTCGCTGCTGAGCGGTTCGCCCGTTCCCGTCGCCGGGTCGATAAGCACCGGCTGTGCCCCGCCACCGTCGACGAGCGTCACCGCGACGATGCGGTCGCCGAGCACCGCGTAGTCGTCGATGTGCGGGTGTTCGAACACCACCTCGCTGTGCTCAGCACCGATGCCCACCGCTCCTTTCAGAGGGTCGAGCGTGTGCCTGAGCAAACGGTCGGGTGACTCTTCAGCGTGAACGAGCGTCACGAGGCTCGCCTTCGGGGTCGTGAATTGCTCGGTGAGTGTTGCTCGAGACCCGTTGTCGAGCCCCGTGACCCCAACCTCGACGGTGTACTCGGTGTGGTAATCGAGCGCCTCAGCAAACTGCACCTCGACACGGTTTGCCTCGCTGCGCGCGGTGAAGGCGACAGCGGGTGTCACGGTGACGTCGGCCTCGGTGAGCGGTTGAGGCACTCGGTTGAGCGTAAGCACGAGCAACTGCCCGGGCCGTTCGGTGGCGCTGCGCGTGTTCACCGAGACGCTCATCACGCCGGGCGCCTGCGTTGCCGTCACGAAGGCGAGAGCACCGGCGAGAAGCGTCAGTACACTGAGGAGTGCAATGGCACGAAGGTTAGTAAACATACGGATCTTTCGGTTCTTCGACCGCGCTGACGCTCTCGGGAATGATGACCTGTTCGAGGCGGTTCGTGGCGCTCGGGTTTGCTCCAAACAAGCCCTGCACCTCGACCCACTGCTCGGCTTCAAACTCCCGCTGCCAGCCCGGAAAATATACGGGGCTGCCCACGGGAGTTGCGTCAACAGCGCAGCACGAAATGCGTAGCCGGGTCACGAAGAAGATGTTCTCGGGGTCGTCAGTGTCGGCGACGACGTAGCCGAGCAGGGTGTCTTGAGAGCCCTCACTCCTGGCGCTTTGCGCACCGGCGTCAAGCGCTACATCGTGGCCCTCGGTCGCAGCACTCGAGAGTGTTGCCGGGGGCACGAGAAAGAGCGCCACGAACACCACGGCAAGGGTAGTGAACGAGATCGCCGCCACAAGGCGCGAGACCGGTGGCTCATGCGTATCGGGAGCAGAAATACCATGGCGTGACCGAGCGGCGCAGATCAGAGCGATGAGCGCGAGAATGAGCACGAGGGCCGACATCGCCATCGTGAAGGCGAAGTACCGCGGGTGAACGTACCAGCCGAGCTTCCCGCTGATGCCCAGCGCAATCGTGGCGATCGAGCCGAGCAGGCAGTGAGCCACCGCGATACCACGCGACACGAGCCACGGCGCTGGCTGATGTGCGTGCGAACTCTCATACGAAGACACTGTTGATTCCCCATCCTAGTGAGAGGCACGCGAGGCCCACCGTGAGCACCATAAAGACCAAGAGCCTTGGCCGAAAGGTCGTGCTGAGTAGCATCAGCATTTTGAGGTCGAGCATCGCCCCAAACACGAGAAAGGCGACAATGCCGCCCGGCAAGAAGGTCGATGAGAACGTGAGAATAAAGAACGCGTCAATGCTCGAACACAGCGAAACGATGAAGGCGAGCAGCATGAGCGCAACGACCGAGAGCACTGGGTGCGAGCCAATGCCGAGCAGCACGGCTCGTGGAACACCGGCTTGAATCGCACCCGCGAGCACCGAGCCGATGACCAGCGCCGGCAGGAGAACCCGCGCCTCGGTCACCGCGATGCCAACCGCGCGGGCAACGCTCGATTGCCGAGCCTCGTGCGGTTGATGCTCACACTGTGATTGAAAGCTCGTGGTGAGCAACTGTCGTTCATCGCGCACGTGTGCAACAACCCAGCCGATGCACTGAGCGATCACGAATGCGCCACCCAGCCGGGCGAGCAGAATACCGTCTTGCCACCCGAAAGCCTGGTAGGTCGTGACGATGGTCACGGGGTTGAGCACCGGCGCCGCGAGCAAAAAGGTGAGCGACTCAGCGGTCGTAAAGCCACGCTGCATGAGCCCTCGTGCAAGGGGAACGTTGCCGCACTCGCACACCGGCATGAGCACCCCGAGCAGCGAGAGCACCGCACGCCTCAGCACCGGCCTGCGAGGCAGTACCCGGTGCCAGAGGCTCATCGGCACCCAGACCTGCACAATGGCCCCGAGCAGAATACCGAGAAACACGAAGGCAAGAGACTCGAGAAAGACGCCGGTCGCGAGGGTCACCGCGTCTTGCAGCCGAGTGGGCAGGCTCAGGGACGGCCTGAGCAGCACCGCGGCACCGAGGGCCGCACCAATCCCGAGCACCGAGATGCCGATCGTACGGCGCGCGCGGGCCGCGGTTACCGTCATGCCCTCGCCTCGCCCGCGCCAAGCCCCTCGGCACCGGGAAGCCCCTCGGCACCGGGAATCGTGGTGACGGCTCGCTGCCCCGTATCGCCGGCCGGCTCACTGCGCGATTCGGCCCGGCGCTGCGCTCTCGACCGGGCTGGCGAAATGATCCACGCTGCCACAAAAAGCGCGGTCGCGGTGAGCACGATCGCGCCTCCCGCCGCGAGATCAAAGCTCCATGAGAGGTACAACCCTACAATGGCCGAGAACGCGCCGATGCAGGGTGCAAGCAGCATCATGACCCCATGCCTCTCGGTGAGCAACCGGGCAGTCGCGGCCGGGGTGATGAGCAGGGCAAGCACGAGCACGTTCCCGATCACCTGCACCGAGATCACCACCGTGATCGCGACCGCGACGTAAAGCATGATGTCGAGCGCCGTTACGGGAAGGCCTGCGGCCCGAGCAGTTTCGCGGTCGAGCGTGACCGTGACGAACTCCTTGTGAAAGGCAACAATGATGAGGAGCAGCAAAGCCCCGCTCACCGCGATAACGAGCACGTCTTCGTCGGGAATGCCCGTGATCGCGCCGAAGAGAAACTGTTGCAGGGAGCCGGCGTAACCGGGAGCTTTACTCATGATCACAATACCGAGCGCGAAGGCGGCGACGAAGAAGACGCCAATGACACTGTCTTCGTGCAACTTCTGGCGCTGGGCGAACACCGCGACGACCACCGCGGTCGTGACCCCCGCGATCGCTCCTCCGAGCACGAGGTTGCCCTGCAAGACAAAAGCGATTGCGAGACCGGGAAAGACGGCGTGGGCGACAGCATCGCCGATGAACGCCATGCCCCGCAGCACGACGAAGGTGCCAACGACTCCCGCGACGATGCTCGACATGAGCGAGACCGCGAGGGCCTTCGGCAAGAACGCGAGGTCGGGGTTGAGTAGGTCGTGAATGAAATCGACGGGGCTCAGCATGCCATGGCCTCCTTTCGGTGGTGAACGGCGCCCACGAGCGCCTGGAGCAGCGGGTTATGATCACCCAGCCCAAAGGCTTGCTGCCACAGCGCAGGGTCTCCGAGCGTTTCTGGAACCCCGTCGGCGAGAACCGTTCCGTCGATGAGGCACAGGCGCGAGCACTCGTGCACCGCCGCGATGAGGTCGTGGGTGGTCATGAGCAGCGCACAGCCCTCGGCGGCGAGCGCCGTAAACACCCCGGTGAGTACCTCCTGGCTCGGCATATCGAGGCCTGTGAACGGTTCGTCGAGCAACAACAGTGCGGGGTCGGTCACGAGCGCTCTCGCAACGAGTACGCGCTGACGCTGACCGCCCGAGAGCTGAGCGATGGGACGGTTTGCGAGGGCTTGCAGCCCGACCCTTGCGAGCGCCTCGCCGGCCAATCGACGGTGACGGGCACCGGGCCTTCGCAGCCAGCCAATGTGCGCCGTGAGCCCCGTGAGCACCACCTGCTCGACGCTCATGGGAAAATCCCACGCGAACTCGTGTCGCTGCGGAACGTAGCCGATCGCCTTTCGTGCGCGTTGCACGGGGCTACCCATAACCTGCACCCGGCCTCTCGTCGCGGGCACCAGGCCCAAGATCGTGCGCATGAGCGTTGTCTTTCCCGCCCCGTTGGCGCCGAGCAAAGCGACGAATTCTCCGGGGTGCAGGCAGAGCGAGACATCTCGCAAGATCGCCCGGCCGCTGAGCGAAACGTTGAGCGCGGTCACCTCAAGCGCCGCCCGAGCCTCCCCCGTCATCGACCGACCCCAGCAGCCTCGTCGCCGTGTCGCCCAGCCCGAATACTCTTCGCCTGACGCCACGTCACCAGAACGATGAGCGCGATAACGACGACGCTGCCGCCGATGAGCGCCCAGGCATACCCGGCTCGCGAGGTGGCTGCGGGCTGAGATTCAGCCGGGTCCGCACCAGGCGTCGCGTCTGCCGTCGCGGCAAAGAGTGCCTCAGAGTCGGCCCCGTCACCCACCGCAAAGCGCAGCACCCCCTCTGCCCTCAGTGCTTCACCGCTCGTTCGCTCTGCCTCTGCTTCGAATCGAACGAGGTACTCACCCGCCTCGCTAAACACCCAGTTTGCGTGCGTGTGAGCACCGAGCTCGAGCCAGGCCTGCTGCGGCGAGGCCTCGCGCGACGTCCAGAGCACCTCGGGGGTGCTGAAGTTACCGCTCACTTGAAAGACGGTCATGTCGCCGGGCCCCGCGACATCGAGGAGTTTCAGATTCACCCCTCGGGCGACTTCTTCGGTGACGCTCGGCTCCTGCGTGTTCCACCCAAGCCACACGACACCCTCGCGCTGGGTTTGCGGAATCACGTATACCTCACTGCCCGCCTTCTCGCCGAGGAATGAGAACGTGGCGTCGTCAGGAATTACCTGCCTCGCTGCCTCGCTCACCTCGATCACCACGTCGCTGAGGTCACGCCACACCGAGACCGGGCCTGAGTCATCATGAATGTTGAGTTGCCACTCGCCAGTTCCAAGCGTCGGCCCGAAATCGAGGTGGCCTTCGTTCACGATGACGCGCTCACTCGCGAACTCCTGCCCTGGCTCGATGCCTGGTTCATCGCTACCATCGGTCGCGAGAGCACCGGCGCTTCCCGCGAACAGCAGCACGACGGCGGTCGTGAGTGCGGTGCCCACGGCCGCGATCCGCCTCAGGGGTTTCATGCCGCCCCTCAATGGTTCGTGGCGTGCGTTATTCATGGAGCTCCTGTCTCGTCGGTTTGGGGTTCACTGCCCGCGCCACCGAGGCAGCGCTTCAGCGAAGCGGCGTTGAACCGCATCATGTCAATGTAGGTGTCGACCCGCTCGTCGAAGGCGTCGCCGTAGATCGGGCACACGCTCACGCCGTGCTCTTTCGCGACCTCGGTGAGTGTCGCCGATCGCGCAGCGAGGTTCGGCTCGAGAAACACGGCTCTGATGTGCATGTCGCGCATGGTTTGGCCGAGGCGTTTTCGATCGCTGAGGCTCGGCTCGGTCGCGGGGTTCGGGGTGACGAAACCTGCGATGCGCACGCCGTAAGCCGCGCCGAGATACCCGAACGCGTCGTGGGTGGTCACGAGCGTTCGCTGGGAGGCGGGAATCGATTCGATCGTCTCACGCACTTCGTCGTCGAGCACCTCAAGCCGTTCACGGTATCGTGCCGCCTGTGCGCGGTAGGTCTCAGCCCCAGCCGGGTCGACGTCGCTGAGCGTGTCTCTGATCACTTCGACGTAGGCAATCGCGTTCTTCACGTTGTGCCAGAGGTGCGGATCAATCTCGCCGTGCACGTGCTTACCGAGCACGGCCTGTGGCAGCTGATAAATGGTCTGCCCTGCTCTGCCGAGAAAGCGGTAGGCCGGGTCGCCCGGAACCTCGTGCAGCGCCGTGGTTGGCACGTCAACGACGACCTCGTCGAGCGAGTACTCGGTCTGGCTGGGCTCTCCCTCGCTTCCCGCGTCGTCGACCGCGAGCCCGAGCTCACCGCGCGCAAGATCAACCGTGATATCGCTGTGTCCACGCGAGATGATCGTTCGCGTGCCGTTGAGGCTGTAGGGGTCAACGCCAACCGCGAAGGTGACCTCGCCCCGGGTGAGTGGTTTGCGCTCGCCGCCATCTTCCCTGGTGAGCGAGGCTTCGAGCTGCAGCCGGTAAATTCCCGGCTCGGTGAAGGCCCAGCTGAGGTGGGTGTGCGCGTCGGGCGGCAGCGTCATGCCCTCGCCGTCACGATTCTTCTCGCAGGGTTTCCCCTCGCCATCGCACGTGAAAAAGCGCGTGGTCTCGCCAAACGTTCCCGTGAGGTACGCGTACATCTGGCCGGGACCGTCAAGCGCGAGAGCACTCAAATGCACCCGCGAGCTGCGGTCGGCGCCGAGTTCGGCCCCTGACCCCACCACCCGCGTGCCCAGCCAGACGGTGTCGAGCGAGATGTCTTCAACGAGCGGAATCACCTCAGCGGCATACCTCACAGCGCTTTCGGCGAGCGAGATATTCGGCACCCCGTCACGCAGGTTCGCATCAACGGTTCGCACCACGCTCTGTTCTTCGAGCATGAGGTAGTTCGTGAAGGCGGCGTCGGCATACACGACATCTCGCACGCTCCCGAGCGTGGGTTCGTAACTGTGCGGATCGGCGCCGTCGGGAACCAGCTGACTCACGTCGACGCGGTCGCCCCCGACGTTGCTCACGAGGTCGGCGAGAATACCGGTCGTCGTAATGACCCGCACGGGCCGTTCATCGGCCTCGGTCCCACTCGGTGGCTCGTTCGCGCAGCCAGTAAATGCAAGCAGCGCGCCGACCACGAGGGTTGCCAGAGCGGCCGCGGGGCGTGTGCGCCCTCCGCGGCCGCTTGCAGAAGTGGGGTTTGCATTTCTCACTTTCATCACTATACAGTAATGATAATCATTCTCAATAAGACATTAGAGAGTCCGAGGTTCTCCCTTCATGAGCACCCCACACCGCCTGGGCACAGCCGCCAAATCACTACTTCTCTCCCTGAGCGCACTCGCGATATCAGCGGCCATGGTGATCGGCCACGCACCATTCGCCGTAGCCGCCGAGGCAGATTCGCCTTCACCCTCACCCGAGGCGTCTCCCACACCAGCACGAGCAGCCGCGAGCATCACCGTGCTTGACCGCCAGCACACCGACGCGGTGAGCGTTCGCTACCAAAACGACACACTTGAGCTCAAAACCAGGGCCGACGTCGAGAGCGGCCCGCACCAGCTCTTTGAGCCGACAAACGTGCGTTTTCACCTCACCGATCGGCAACGGAGCACCGTTCCCGAGGCCCCCGAGTACGAGTTCATAGGCGACGCAGGCTCAGAAATCTGGCTCATCCAAGAGCGCTACCAGCCCGAAACGCTCTGGGCGGGCTGGGAGACCGAGACCGTGCCAACCGGACTGTTCGAGGGCGACACCATCACCCTCGAGCTGAGCGACATCGATGGCCCAGGTGACGTCGAGCTCTTCGCGAGCTCGCCCACCGGAACCGAGCGCTTACTCAGCTCGTCAGAGCCCTCACTTCGCAGCATGACCGAGTTCGCCGGCGCGCACAGTCACGCCAACTGGGCATTCACGGCCCCGGGTGACTATGCGCTTACCTTCACCGCGAGCGCGAAGCTTCCATCGGGCGAGACCGTCGAGAGCGAGGCGAGCACCTACTGCTTCACCGTGAGCGGCAACGCACCCGAAGGCCCCTGCCCCCAGCCAGAGCAACAGGGCAAGCCAAAGCCCACGCCGAAACCCGACCCCGATCCGCTGCCTGAAGCTCCCACGCCAACCGACAACGGGACCACGGCCGAAAAACCGGCCACCGAAGCACCCGCTGCCGAGGCGCCGGCGGCCGAGGAGCGCGCAGAAGCTGGCGCAGGTGCCGCTGCAGCCCGGTCGGGTCAGGCCGAAGAACAGTGCCTCGCGACCGAGGTCACCGAGGCGATCTCGGCAGAATCGGTGAGCGTCGCGACTGATGGCCACTTCGACTTCGGCCCCGTCTACGACGGCGGCACGCTCAAGGCCCGGGTCAAAGACGATCGCTCGGCTTCAGGCGAGTGGATCGACCCCTCCCGTCTCATCTTTCACCTCGGCGATGCAGCGAAGACCCGTTCGCCCGGCGGTACCTTCGACTTTCTCGGCACCGGTGACATCTGGCAGATTCCTTTGACGCAGCAGGCTCAGGTGCCCTGGCTCGGCTGGAACACGCAGCACCCCACGATCGCTGGCAAAACCCAGGGGCCCGTAACCCTCACGCTCGACTCACTCGACGGGCCGGGTGACATGGCCGTCTACTCAATGGATTCATGGGGCGGGCTCGGCGACCGATTCTTTGGCACCGTGAGCGGGTTTCCACGAAGCACGAGCATCGCCGTTGGCGCCTCGGGGGTTCACGTACACGGCGTGTGGGCATTCACCGAGCCTGGCACCTACCGAGCGGCAATGTCGTTCAGCACAACCATCGGCGGCACCGAGCAGAAAGCCAGCACCGTGCTCACCTTCTTCGTTGGCGACGGTGATCCCTCTCAGGCTGCCGGCGAACACGACGTCACAACCGTCGTCGGCCAAACCCCAGACGGTAAACCGTGTGACCTGAGTCTCGCCGAAACGGGCTCGAGGGAACGCTGGGTGATCGAGACGGGAGCAATCGCGGTCGCGCTTTTCGCACTCGGAATCGCCTTTCTCGGCGCCGCCTCACTGCGCCCACGGCACACCGTCAAGAGACGGTAACGAGGCTCGCAACAAACCCCGCCGGGCGGAAGGATCTCCCGGCATCACATAGAAAGGATGTCAGCACATGACATCAGTACTCACCCGCTCTGGGCCACGGCTCAAAGCAGGGCTCAGCCTCGCGCTGCTCGCCGCCCTCGTCGGTGGCACAGCGGCCCATGCGGCAGAACCCACAGAAGACCCAACGATCGTCGCGAGTGGCCACGCAGACCTCATGTGGCTCACCAAAGCTGATTCGGGCGAGCCCACCCTGGCTGTGAACTCAGACGACCTCGGCGTCGTGAAGGCGGGCGACCTCGCTTTTCACGTAAAGCCGAGCGTCGCCGAGCGCACCGCGAACTCCGACGCGATCGCGGCGCTCGGGGTTAGCCAAACCGACACCTTCTACCTCGCGCCAGAGCGCTACTCACCCGGGCAACTCTTCATTGGATTCGGCTTCGACCTCAACAGCTTCGCGGCCGACTCGGTCGAGGTCGAACGCACCATCTCACACTTCGAGGGGCCCGGAGACTTCGCCATGTGGCACAGCGCTGAGGGTGATGCCCCTCTCGTAAGCACCTCGAGCAACATCACCAGCTTCACGAGCATCGGCTACCACGAACACTCGAACTGGGGGTTCACCGCCGAGGGAACCTACTCCTTTGACGTCACCGCAAAGGTCACCGATGTCGCCTCTGGCGAGGTCACGACCACGCCAGCCGAACACTACACCTTCATTGTTCGCGAAGAAGCGCAGGCTACCGAGCCCGTTACTGACGTCGAGCTTAACGTCACCGGGGCTGCCGGCCACTACCACACGGGTGATGTCGCGACACTCACCGCGACGCAGAGCCCGGCCGAGGTCTCTGACCACCTGCACTGGTTCACTCGGGCGAACACCTCGGCTGAGTGGGCAATCGTTCCCGAAGCCCACGGCAGCACCTACGGTTTCGTCGTCACCGCCGAGCAGCAGGTGAAGGCAGTCGTCTACGGTGAGAACCACGCGGTACTCGCCGAGAGCACTCCCGTCGACATCCACGTTGACGATCACGGCAACACCCCGGGTGTTGGCCCCGAGATCACGGTAGCGCACGAAGCAACCGAGGGAGCGCTCACGCTCAGCGTTGACGCGGCGCACCGCCGCGTCACGATGGATCCGCTCGCCCTCACCGAACAGGCCGATCGGCTCGTCTCACACGGCGCCGTCGGCGGCATCACCGTCACCGACACGCGTTCGGGCGACCTCGGCTGGTCGGCAAGCGGCCGACTGCGCAACTTCGTCTCACCCGTGGGTGAAACCCTCGACGGTAAGCACCTCGGCTGGCAACCCACGGTCGTGAGCGCTTCGAACGGGCAGACCGTGAGCGCGGGCGCGAAGGTCGATCCCGGTTTTGAGACAGGCAACGGAGTGAAGGGGTGGAGCGCGCTTGGTAAGGCTGACGCGCAGCACTCACGTGGCACCGCCGTGCTCGGCGCAGATCTCACGATCGAGGCACCCACCACAACCGCGATCGGCGAGTACACCGGCGTGCTACTCATCACCGTGATCTAACCCTGCCTACCGCAACACACGGGTGCCCCGCCCGACCTCACAGGCCGGACGGGGCACCTCCCTTTACAGCTTCACGATACAGAAACCACTCATGCGCCCCAAGCTCTTCACCGCTCTCCTGGCCACGGCCCTCACCATCTGCATTGCTGCGCCAGCAGGCGCCATGCCAATGACCGCCGATGACACGACCGCCCCAGCCGAGACCGCGCCTCACAGCACCTGGTCAGTGGTTCCCGCGACCGAGGAAGGGCCTGACGGAAGAGGCGAGCTCAGCTACATCGTCGAACCGGGCTTCACGTACCACGACCACATCGCGGTACGAAACCACGCCGAGACTCCGCTCACCGTCACGCTCGCGGTGCGAGACGCCGAGCAAACCCCAGAGAACGATTTCACCTTAACCGATGATGAACAGACGCCAGGAACCCCGAGTTCATGGTTCAGCATTGACTCCACTGAGGTCACGGTCGAACCGCGAAGCTCACTCGTGGTGCCCATAGCCCTCACGATTCCTGGCGATGCTGAGCCGGGCGATCACTCAGGCGGTGTCGTGGCCGTGCTCGATGCGCCGTCAAACGATGCCGAGGGCACCGATGCAGGAACTGAGGTTCGATACGCCGTCGGAACCCGCGCGCATGTTCGGGTCGCGGGCCCCGTCGAACCGAAGCTGTCGGTCGATTCGTTCGAGGGCCGTTACCGCTCACCGGTGAGCCCCATTGGGCTCGCTCCGCTTCTCACGACCGCGACCGTCGTCAACACCGGCAACATTCGCGTCTCGGGAACGACCAGGGTTGAAGCCGTGGGCCTCTTCGGGCTGTGGAGCGCGAAAGGCGATGCCGTGCCCACCGCAGAGCTGCTGCGCGGGGGCGCGACAACCCTCTCAAGCGACCTCGCCGAGGTGCCGCAAATCGGCCCCGTTTGGGTCACCTTCACGGTTGATTCGCTCAGGTCAGGAGATCAAAACCTCGGGGCGCTCAACACCGAGGCCGAGAGCATCACGGTCGTGGTTTGGGCTGTTCCCTGGTCACTCATCGTCGTCATCGTACTGTTTGCCATCGCTATCGGCATCGCGGTGCGAAATCTCCGTCTCCGGTTACGCAGCCGTGCTCAGCCAGACGCGCTGCCAGACGGACCACCGGAACAGGCTTCGCGGGCAGCCGATTAGTGTCCCTCAGGCTCGCCAAGCACGTGCACGGGCGCGTTCACCGAGACATGCTCGCCTTCTTCGGTCGCGAACATGCGCACCCCGATCGTTGCCTCGTCGAATTCAACTGCCCAGTGATGGGGCGCTTCTAACCCACCACGATGCCTGAGAGTGAGCGCGGTGGCTGCTGCGACGAGGCAGCTCGAGGGAAGCATCTCGCCTTCTAGCAGGGCGCTGGCGCGAGCCTGCCCTACCCCGTGCACGGTTCTTGGGCTCCCGAGTGCTTCATCTGCCGCAAGCAACGCCGTTCGCAGACCCCGCTCAGGGGTCGCATCACTGAGGTGCGCAACCACTTCGATGCGCTCAGAGCCAATGCGCACAGTATGAGGGCTGCCGGGCTCTGGCTGTCCTGCGAAGCGCCACCTACCGAGGTCGACCGCGTAACCCGAGCGACCCGCCAGGACGTCGCGTATGCCGTCTGGGGTTGCCATCGGAATCGCGTCACGACGGTCCTCGAAACGCAGACTCCCCCACGCATCGAGAGCCGCGACAGCCGCGAGAACGCCGCCGCCACTTGTCGCGAGTGGTGCTCCCGAGGTGCTCACTGTCTCGCACCACCAGGCCGCTGCGGGGTCTTCTGCGAGGGCGCTTCGCCCCTGCTCCAGGTGTTCGCTTCGCACGGCACGAACGATTGCCGCTGGCGCCGTTCCTGATTCGCGTTGTAGCAACGCCGCGCGCTCGCTCGCGGTGATTGGGCAATCGCCCGCTTCGTCTAACACGACGAGATAGTGGGTTCCTGCTACCGTGACGCGCTGAGTCGTGCGCGGTTGCTGCCGGGTTGTCATTCGCGGCCCTCGTTCTCGGCGATGTCGTCGATGAGTCTCAGGTCGGGGGCAGCGATCCACTCGATCTCGCGGTAGCGCTTAAACCAGCTGACCTGCCTTCGCGCGTATCGTCTCGTGAGCACCTGCGTCTGTTCGATGGCCTCGGCCTCGGTCATCGAGCCGCGCATCTGGGCAATGGCTTGGAGGTATCCGATCGCACGCGAGGCCGTTTGCCCGTCTTCGATGCCCTCGCCCATGAGCCCCCGCACCTCGTCGATGAGCCCGTCGCACCACATATTCACGACTCTCGCGTCCAGGCGCGGAACGAGCATTTCGCGGGGCGTGTGCACGCCGATAACGCGGGTTTTCTCATGCCACAGTTCTGGCGCCTTGGGTAGCTGCACCTGGGCGTCTTCGCCAAGCAGGGCAACCTCGAGTGCACGAATGACCCTGCGCGGGTTTCTCGAGTCGACCGTTTCGGCGACCTGCGGAGCGAGGGCTTGCAATCGACGCATGAGCGGATCGACCCCGCTCGCCTCGTACTCCAGCTCGAGTTGTTGCCTCAGGGCCTCGTCTCGTGGCGGAAACTGAAAGTCGTAGAGCACACTTGAGACGTAGAGGCCTGAGCCTCCGACGAGGATGACGTCGTTGCCGCCCGCGAGCGTTGCAGCGATGAGTTCACGGGCCGTTGGCTGGTACCAGGCGACGGTTGCTTCTTCGGTCACGCTGAGCGCATCGAAGAGGTGGTGCGGGATGCCCCGGCGCTCTTCGACGGGAACCTTCGCCGTGCCAATGTTCATGCCCCGGTAAAACTGCATGGCGTCGGCGTTCACAATCTCGGCGGAGCCAAGATGCTCAGCAAGGTCGAGCGAGAGCGCTGATTTACCGGTTCCTGTAGCGCCAACAACGGCCCAGAGCGTGCCCTGAGCCGCCATTTAGCGAACCCTGAGCGTCGGCAAACCGAGGTTCACTGCGCGGCCGGTTCCCGTTGACGGTGTTGGTGCGCCACAGCTGTCTGCCTGGCTGCGATCCCACGCATCGCCTGAGCGGGTGCGGCGAAGCTCGTACGTGTCTGAGGCGTCTGCGATCAAGAAGTACGGTGCCGAGCTCGTCACACGAACGGTCACGATGTCGCCGGGCCTCGGCGCTTCTGAGCCCTCGGGTACTTCGAAGTGCACGAGACGCGAGTCGCGAGCACGGCCGCTCAAGCGTCTGCGTGCGTCGTCTTTACGGCCGTCGTTTTCTGCGACGAGCACCTCAACCACTTCACCGACCTGCTTGGCATTTTCCTCTGCCGAAATGCGGTCTTGAAGGGCCATGAGCCGTTCATACCGCTCTTGCACAACGGCTTTGGGTACCTGGTTCTCCATCTCGGCCGCAGGAGTGCCAGGGCGAATCGAGTACTGGAAGGTGAACGCGGTTGTGAACCGGGCAGCCTCAACGACCCTCATGGTGTCTTCGAAGTCTTCGTCGGTTTCGCCCGGGAAGCCAACAATGATGTCGGTGCTGATCGCTGCGTGCGGCAGCAATTCGCGCACGCGGTCGAGAATGCCGAGAAACTTCTTGCTTCGGTATGAGCGGCGCATCGCCTTGAGGATGCTATCTGAACCCGATTGCAACGGCATGTGAAGCTGGGGCATCACGTTCGGCGTTTCGGCCATGGCCTCGATGACGTCATCGGTGAATGCTGCGGGGTGCGGGCTCGTGAAGCGCACTCTCTCGAGCCCTTCGATGTCGCCCATCGCGCGAAGTAGCTTGCCGAAGGCCTGGCGATCGCCAAACTCGACGCCGTACGTATTGACGTTTTGGCCAAGAAGCGTGACTTCAATGGCACCATCGTCGACGAGCGCCTGCACCTCATTCATAACGTCACCGGGGCGACGATCTTTTTCTTTGCCGCGCAGGCTTGGAACGATGCAGAAGGTACAGGTGTTGTTGCAACCGACCGAAATCGAAACCCAACCGCTTGAGGCCGAATCACGTTTGGTCGGCAGCATCGACGGAAAGACCTCGAGCGCTTCGATAATCTCGACCTGAGCTTCGGCGTTGTGTCTTGCACGCTCAAGCAGCACGGGAAGCGAACCCATATTGTGGGTGCCAAACACCGCGTCGACCCAGGGGGCTTTCTCAACGATCGTGTGCTGGTCTTTCTGCGCGAGACAACCGCCAACGGCAATCTGCATGCCCTCGTGGTGGCGCTTCGTCTCTGCGAGCTGGCCGAGCTGGCCGTAGAGTTTATTGCTCGCGTTCTCACGCACCGCGCAGGTGTTAATGACCACAACGTCGGCCTGCTCAACATCGGTTGCCTTCACGTACCCGGCTGCTTCAAGCGACCCCGAAAGGCGCTCTGAGTCGTGCACGTTCATCTGGCACCCGTGCGTGCGCACGGTATAACTGCGAGGGCTGCCATCGGCGCGCCTGGCAGCTGGAGAAAGAGTGATGTCAACGGGACGCGTGAGGTCGCCGTAGGTATCTGTGCTGACGGTCATAATGGCCTATTCTACTAAGCCTTCGCTGGCATCAAGCGCTTCACGAACCACAGTCATCATTTGAGAGCCGCCCCAACCCCGGCGCTGCATGAAGCCCATGAGCCTGCGTTCGGCAGTCACCCGGTCGAGCGCACTCAGCTTCCTGGCGCGTTCTCGGGCCACTTCTCGCATGGTTTCGAGCTCCTCATCATCGTCGAAGCCGCTCAGCACCTCATCGATGACCGCGCGATCAATCTTGCGCTCTGCAAGCTTGAGAGCGATGTGTCCCTTGCTCGCGTGCTTGGTGCGGCGAAGCTTGTCACACACTGCCACGGCCAGTGCTTCATCGTCGAGAAAGTGTCGTCGTTCGAACGACTCAATGACGTGTTCGATCGACTCTTCGTCGTGCTCCTTATTGCGGAGCGCCGCCCTGAGCTCACCAGAAGACATCGCTTTACGGGCTAACGTTTTTGTCGCATCGACGAGAGCATCGGTGTGAGGAGCGGTCTCCCGCTCCTCAACCTCTGCAATTTTTGCGCGAAGGTCAATGACCTCTGCCAGATTGCTTCGTTCTGGCCGCTTCGGCTCGCTCGGCACAGGTTCTACCGGCACAAACTTCACTACCATTGCTCTTCGCTATCTCGTGGCTAGGCGCCGCGCTTCTCACTCAGGTCGGCAACATTATCGACCTCTGGTTCAGTCGCACCGCCAATACCGAGCTTGCCAAGAATCTTGTCTTCGATCTCCTGAGCAATCTCAGGGTTCTCGATGAGGAAGCGACGCGCGTTTTCTTTACCCTGGCCAAGCTGGTCAGCCTCATAGGTGTACCAGGCGCCGCTCTTCTTAATGATGGCCTGATCAACGCCGAAGTCGATCAGCGAGCCTTCGCGAGAGATGCCGGTGCCGTACAAAATATCGAACTCCGCCTGCTTAAAAGGAGGAGCCATCTTATTCTTCACGACCTTCACGCGAGTACGGTTGCCCACCGCATCGGTGCCTTCTTTCAGCGTTTCAATGCGACGAATATCGAGTCGCACCGAGGCATAAAACTTCAGTGCCTTACCGCCGGCAGTAGTCTCGGGGCTGCCGAAAAAGACGCCGATCTTTTCACGGAGTTGGTTAATAAAGATCGCCGTGGTTTTGGTCTGGTTCAGGCCACCGGTAATCTTTCGCAGCGCCTGCGACATGAGTCGGGCCTGCAAGCCCACGTGGCTGTCGCCCATCTCACCCTCAATTTCGGCCTTGGGCACGAGAGCCGCAACCGAGTCAATCACGACGAGGTCAATAGCGCCCGAGCGAATGAGCATGTCGGCAATCTCAAGGGCCTGCTCACCGGTATCGGGCTGCGAAACGAGCAACGCATCAATATCGACACCGAGCTTCTGTGCATAGTCAGGGTCGAGCGCGTGCTCAGCATCAATAAACGCTGCGATGCCGCCCTGGCGCTGCGCGTTGGCAATTGCATGCAGGGTCAGCGTCGTCTTACCCGAGGCCTCAGGGCCATAAATTTCAACGATTCGGCCTCGTGGCAGCCCGCCAACCCCGAGAGCGACGTCAAGGGCAACCGAACCCGTGGGAATAACCTCAACCGGTGCGCGCTCGTCGCTGCCGAGCCGCATGACCGAGCCTTTGCCGAACTGGCGGTCGATTTGCGCGAGGGCTGACTCGAGTGACTTTGCACGGTCTTTATTTTGTGCCATGTGGTGCTCTCCTAAAACGTCGGGCGGTATGCACCGCCCTGGGGTTGCTGCCTACAGACTGCCGCTTTCACAATTGAAAGCGACAAGGCTTGGGTGATGTACCAATGATGGTAATTTGCACCACCGACATTCACGCGGAATACCGGAAAAAGCTCGCACCATAGTGAATACTCACCCTGTTAACGGAGAGTAACAGGAATCGAACACAGTTTCGAACACCCATCGGCGTGTCGCAGGTGATTAAGGCTTCGGCTCACGCATGCCGCGCCCATGCCGGCGCTCGAGGGGCACCTGCATTTCATCACAAAGTGACTCCCAAACACGTTTTGGCGTTTCGCCACGCTCTAGCGCCTGCTCACCGGTACACCCGAGAGCACCGAGCCAGTGATCACGCATCAAGACGCCACCATAGGCAGCACCGAACTCTTCAGCAAGAGCGAGAGAAAGCTCACTCAACTTCACCCGCGAAGACCTAGGCCTTCGTAGCGAGAAGCTTGGGGGCATAGCCCGAGATCAGGCCGCTTGGCACCGTATCGGGCAGAACCGAGACGTGCAGGTTAATATCTTCGACAACCGCGAGACGCTGGCTCACCTCACCAAGAATCACCGAGAGTGGCGTATCAAGAGCTTCAGCGACCGAGGCAAGAATTTCGCTCGATGCTTCTTTCTGGCCACGCTCAACCTCTGAGAGGTAGCCGAGAGCAACCGACGCTTCACCAGCAACCTGACGCAGTGTGCGCCCTTTTTGCAAGCGAAAGTCCCGAAGTACGTCACCGATTTCTTCACGCATGAGCACCATCTGGAACCTCCTTAGTCGTGTGCGTTAGTTTAGCGCACGATGTTCTTACCGCGA
This sequence comes from Leucobacter chinensis, assembly GCF_019049105.1. Taxonomy (GTDB): domain Bacteria; phylum Actinomycetota; class Actinomycetes; order Actinomycetales; family Microbacteriaceae; genus Leucobacter_A; species Leucobacter_A chinensis. Next base: position 213,806 of record NZ_JAHQZR010000006.1, on the reverse strand, counting down.
GCAGCTGGCTCGTTTGCCGTTCGCTCCACTCCATTCTGCACGAGTGTCAGTGAGTACAACCCGCGAATCTCCATGATTATTCCCGAGAAAACCCTGAATCTGAGCCACCATCACTCAAGTTTAGCAGGAGTAACCTCAGAGCTGCCTGCACTGTTCCTTCTCGAATCGCGCTCCGAGAGCCCGTGAGCAGAAGTTGCTGCGCTCTTGCGACTCCTTCTGCCGCCCAGGCAATCCACACGGTTCCCGCTCCCTGCCCCGTTTGCGCATCGGGGTCCGGGCCGGCAACCCCGGTCGTCGCGAGCCCGAGGCTCGCTGGCACACCCCGCACTGCGCAGGCATGCCGCACCCCCTCAGCCATGGCAAGAGCCACATCGCGGTGCACAGGCCCGTGTTCTGCAAGGAGTCGCTCATCGACACCCAGCAGCGAGTGTTTCAAGGCCGTGTCATAAGCAACCACCCCGCCAGAAAACACACGTGATGCTCCGGGAACGGCGACGAGCTCGGCGGCAAGCATGCCTCCGGTCAGTGATTCGGCGGTGGCAAGCGTGAGCGATTGCCCGGCGCACACCTCAAGCAGTGTGGCAGCGACCTCATCATCTTGACTCATGGCAAGCGCTTCCGCTTCATGAGCGTGAGTACATAGTCGAGGCCAGACGCGATCGTGAGTACAACGGCAACGGTCATCGTCACGATGTTCACCCAGACGAACCAGTCACCGATGAGTTGAGGTAACGGGAAGAGCGCAAGGGCGATTGCGACCGCCTGTGCCACCGTCTTGAGCTTTCCCATCCAAGCGGCGGCTACGACGACATCGTGCGAGATCAGCAGACGGTGGATCGTGATGCCTACCTCACGAATGAGCACAATGATAGTGACCCACCAGAACAGCTCGCCAAGCATCGAGAGACCGATGAAGGCTGCCCCCGTGAGTACCTTATCTGCGATCGGGTCAAGCAGTTTCCCGAGATCGGTGACGAGACCTCGCGAACGCGCGAGATAGCCGTCAAGCGCATCGCTCGCGATGGCGACGATAAAAAAGACAGCCGCGGCCCAGCGAAGCGCACCCATCTGGCCCGCATCGGCAAGCAACATCCAGAGAAAAAAGGGAGTCGCGATAATGCGAACAATCGTAATGATATTCGCGATATTCCAGTTGCTCACGGGCTGAGAGTTCATGCGCCTAGATTACCTGCTTCATCGTGACCAAACGACCACTTGACCATGATTACCAGCCGCCGTCACGGCCAGTGAGCCCCCAGGCGTCTTCGTCACCATCGTCTTCACCGTCGACTTCTTCGAGCCCCTGCTGGTGTGCAGCGAGCGGATCATCGTAGCGGGGGTCGGGAGCACCGTAGTCGTTCGCAACGGGTTCGTGGGCAACTGACTCCTGCATAGCCTCGGCCTGTGGTTGCGGCGGGAGTTGCTGAGCCGGTGGCTGTTGCGGCTGCTGAGGGGAAGGCTGTTGCGCTGCCGGAGGTTCCTCGCCCGTGAGCATAGCGATCACGTTCGGGAGTTCTTCTTCGCCGACGAGCACTTCTCGAGGCTTCGAACCATCGGCTGGCCCCACGATCCCACGGTCTTCGAGCAGGTCCATCAAGCGACCGGCCTTCTGGTAGCCGACACGAAGCTTGCGCTGCAGCATCGAGGTCGAACCCGACTGCAGGCCGACGACAAGATCGACCGCCTTGAGCAGGTGCTCAAGGTCATCGCCGATATCTGGGTCGATTTCTTTCTTCTCAATCGCTGCGGCAACGTCTTTACGATACTCAGGACGTGCCTGCTGTTTCACGTGCTCGACAACATTTTTGATCTCGTTTTCGTCAACCCAGGCACCCTGAACGCGCACCGGGTTCGAAGCCCCCATGGGCAAGAAGAGACCGTCACCCTGACCGATAAGTTTTTCAGCTCCCACCTGGTCAAGAATCACCTTCGAGTCAACGCCCGACATCACAGCAAACGCGAGCCTACTCGGCACGTTCGCTTTAATGAGGCCGGTCACAACATCAACCGATGGTCGCTGTGTCGCGAGCACCAGGTGAATACCAGAGGCACGGGCTAGCTGGGTAATGCGCACGATTGAGGCTTCGACGTCTCGCGGAGCCTCCATCATCAGGTCGGCGAGCTCGTCGACGACCACGAGCAAATAGGGGTACGGCTTCAATACGCGTTGACTGCCTTCGGGCACCGCGACGGTGCCGTCGAGTACCGCACGGTTGAAGTCGTCTATGTGTTTAAAACCAAAGCTTTCGAGGTCGTCATACCTCATGTCCATCTCTTTCACGACCCACTGCAGCGCTTCGGCGGCCTTCTTCGGGTTCGTGATGATGGGGGTAATGAGGTGTGGCACACCCTGATAGGCGGTGAGCTCAACGCGCTTCGGGTCGACGAGCACCATGCGCACCTCTGCGGGTGTTGCCCTCATGAGCAGACTCGTGATCATCGAGTTCACAAAGCTCGACTTACCTGAGCCGGTTGAACCCGCCACGAGCAAGTGTGGCATCTTCGCAAGGTTCGCAAGTACGAAGTCACCGCGAACATCTTTACCCACGCCAATCGCCATGGGGTGCGCAGTAGACATTGCCTTCTGCGAGCGCAACACATCGCCCAGAGCAACGTTCTCGCGGTCGCGGTTTGGAATCTCGATGCCGATCGCGCTCTTACCTGGAATAGGGGCAAGAATCGTGATCTTGTCTGAGGCAACGGCGTAGGCAAAGTTCTGCGTCAAAGCCGTGATGCGCCCAACCTTCACGCCGGGTGCGAGCTCGATCTCGTACTGTGTCACTGTCGGGCCGCGCGAGTAGCCAACGACCTTGGCGTCAACGTTGAACTGCTTCAGCACCTCATCGATCGCTTCGATGACGGCCTGGTTGGCCTCGGAGTTCATCTTCGGTGGCTCGCCGAGCTTCAGCATGCCCTGGTCAGGCAGGTCGTAGTGCATCTGCGGGCCGGTCTCCTGGGCCGGCTGCGCAAAGGGTTGAAATTCACCGAGCGCGATCGATTCGCCCGCCCCGATGACCACGTTGGTGTCGTCGGTGCCGTCTTCTTCGAGATCTTCAAGAGGAGTCGCAGCCCGCAATCGCTCAACCACGGGCTCTACATCAGAAAGGTCGGTCGAGTTTTGCTGGTTCTCGACCGTCACAGGGTCAGGTGTTGCAACGGGCGACGCGGTGAAACGCTGTGGGGGAAGCGGCGTGGGCGCTTTGGGTTGAGGCGTAGCTTCTTCACTGTCGACGAGGGCAGAATCAAAGGGCACGTCGCCCGGTTCGGCGGTGCCGCGGGGCGAGAGCGGAGGCTTCGCATGAAACTCGGGGTCTTCTTCTCGCCCGGTCGGGTTACGACGCCAAAACGGCAGGCTCTCGGTATTGGCGTTTTCAAACTCTTCGATGTCGAAAAGCACCTCGCCTCGAGCATCTTTCTTCGGTTTCTTGGGCTTCTCGGCGGGCTTCTCGAGCGCTTTCGTTGCTTCAGCAGAAACCTCTGAAACCTCGTCTTCAGAGGGGGTCACGGCCGAGGTCTCGCCCACGAGGTAACGGTACAGGTCTCGAATTCGAGCACCGATTCGTGCCGGAGGGGTCTTCGTGATGATGAGGAGCGAAAGCAGTGCCAAGAGACTCAACACTGGTGTCGCAACCCACACCGTGAGGTACGAGAGTGGCTGACCAATCACCCAGCCGAGCACACCGCCAGCCTCACTGAACGCTGCCGCATCGGCCTGTCCCGGGTGGGGCTTGCCCCCGTAAATGTGTGCGAGCCCCGTCGTTGAGACGAGTGCGAGCATGAGTCCTACCGCAATGCGGCGATTATCGTGTGTGCCCGTCGGGTGGTTAAAGAGCCAGAAGGCAAAGCCCAGGAGCACAATGGGAAAGACGAATGAAACGCGGCCCACGAAGCCGCCCATCGTGTGAATGCGTACCCAGTCGGCAACGGAGTTACCGATGAGGAACCACTCGAACACGAGACCAACAATGGCCGCGAGCACGAGGAAGAATGGTGTACCGTCTTTGCGCAGTTCTGGTTCAAGACGCTCGAGACGGAACATGCGGCAGACAGCACCCGTTCCGTGCGCAAGTGCCATCCATACCCGAACAAGGATATTGGGGCGTTGCACAGGATCACGAATGATCTTAGTGGTGGCGTTCGCCGATGATTTTGCGGCAGGCTTCTTCGCTCGCGACTGCGCAGAAGATTTCGCACGCGAGTTTGTCTGCTTTTTGCGCGCAGAGCCAGATGAAGAGGGAGAAGCCATGATTATAGGGTACGAGATGCCCCTGACAACGCGACTCACTCTGGCGGCGTGCCCCGATTCTTTACATGATTGTGACGGTAGCCTGTTGTGATGATGAGTTACGCAACCGCACACCCCGCGCATCATTCACCGCTGGGGCAAGGAGCATGAGCGACAACCGCACAGGCCGCGCGAGCGTCATCATCGCGGCGGGAACCCTCACCTCGCGGCTCCTCGGTGTGTTTCGCGTCATGCTGCTCGCGCACGCCATAGGTGCGACAGGGCTCGCGAATAACGCGTACTGGACCGCGATGAAGATTCCCAACACAGTGTACATTCTCATCATCACGGGCGCGCTGACCGCGGTGCTCGTACCGCAAATCACGAAGGCCGCACTCAGCGAAGACCGCGGCCAAAAATACATCAACAAGCTCGTGACCCTCTCGATCGTCGCAACGCTGGCGCTCCTACCGGTCGTCGCGATCGTCACTCCGGCCCTCATCTCATTCCTTGGCGCTGGGTGGGATGAAGCGCAGCTTCGCCTTGCGGTACTGTTCGCATGGTGGCTCCTGCCCCAGATCGTCTTCTTCTCGCTCTACACCGTCGTTGGCGAGGTTCTCAACGCCAAGAAACTCTTCGGCCCCTACTCGTGGTCACCCGTGCTCGCTAACGTCATCAACATCGCAGGGCTCGTGGCTTTCCTCATGCTCTACGACGCTGACCCTGCGGGCCGAGCACCGCTTGACCGCTGGGATCCGCTCGCCATCGCGCTTGTCGCGGGATCCGCTACCCTCGGCGTGGCCGTTCAGGGACTCATTCTCTTTGCGTTCTGGAAGAAGATCGGGCTGCGTTTTCGCTTCGACTTTCGCTTTCGCGGCATCGGGCTCGGCACCATGGGCAAGGTCGCGTTCTGGCTCTTCCTCACGGTACTCGTCGCGCAGCTCGTGGGCCTCATTTACACGCTCGCACTCAACCTCGCGAACAGTTCAGATGTCGTGGGCTCTGGTGGCTGGGAGTTCGTGCGAACCATCGCGGTGATGCCCCACTCGGTCATCGTCATGTCTCTCGTGACCGCGAACTTCACCCGCATGAGTGAGAGCGTGCACGCTGGCCGTATCGACCAAATGAAGGGCTACCTCACCCAGGCGACGGGAACCGCAATCTTTGCGATGGTGTTTGTGATCGCGACGATGAGCATTCTCGCAATGCCCATCATGCGCATGCTGCAGCCCAAAGCGCCTCACCATAACCTCGAGATCTTCGCGCCCCTACTCGTCATCACGATGATCGGCATGCTCGCGCAGTCACTCCTGTTCGTATTTAACCGCGGGTTCTATGCCCTCAGCGACACCAAGCGCCCCTTCTACATCGCGGTCGTGAGTTCGGCCGTTGCGCTCCTTGGCGCACTCTTCTGCATGACGCTTCCGCCCTATCTCATTCCCTACGTGCTCGCTTTCTCTGAGGGCGTCGTCACCTTTGGGCAGGTCGCAGCAACGTTCCTCGTGCTACGCGGTCAAATTGGCCGGCTCACAGGCAGAAACCTACTCACGACGCTGATCAAGACGTGCTTCGCAGCGTTCTTCGCAGCGATCGCAGGTTTCATCGTGCTCGTGATGCTCGGAGGGCTGCAGGAGGGCGCCTTCACCGTGCGCTCGTTTGGAACCGCCTTCGCGACGTGCCTCATCATCTCATTCACGATGCTCTTCGTTTACGGCATCGTGCTCAAGATCATCAAGAGCGACGAGCTCGACGAGCTCCTCGGGGTCGGCAAACGCCTTGCAGCGAAGGTAACTGCCCGTCGCTAACGGGAGCCGCTAGGCCCGTTCGAAGCGGATCACTCCCGCCACCCCGTCGCGAGGCTCTGGGTGCCTGCCCCGTGCGAACGCGCCCCAAGCACGTCGCACGATGCGGCCGCTCTGCTCGATCTCGGCACAGCTCGCCCCACGAACGAGCGTGGCGTCACGCCAGGCACGCTCGTCGCCAAACAGCATTGCGAGGTCAACGGTGTGGCAGGCGCCAAAAGGGTTTCCCGGAGCCGACCATGTCACCACGAAGCGACTCACACGCCCTCCAGCGGCTCGCATGGTCGCTGCCAGCTCACGAGCAGGCTTTGCGTACGCCGACTTCGTGAGGGCGCGGGCTGCGAACCCCTGCAAGGCACCGCCAAGGAGCGGAACTCTGCCGAGCTTCGCAAGAACTGGAACGCTCTCTAAGAAAAAGCGGGCCTCTTCTTGCGTGTGGCCAATGAGGAGCTCGATCTCTGGCGCAACGCGCGCGAGTGCCTCGGTCAGCCCTACCCCGGGCTCAAAAGGTGTGGCCCCTGGCTGCGGTCCGTAGGGCATCGCAGAGCTGAGGCCAAAGCCTGCCGCGGCCTTGGCGGCAACCTTCTCAAGCGCAAGCACCTCATCGATTGTCATGTGCTCGTTCACTCCAGCGAGCGTAGGCACCATCTGTTCATGCATCTTGGGCCGGTCTGCCGTGAGCGAGCCGAGCGGAGCGCTCTGCACGATAGCTCGCCTCATGAGTTTCGGGGCCCCAGGGATCGCCATGAGGTGTAGCACCGCATCGGCACCCGCCGATTCGCCGAACGCCGTGACGTTCTCAGGGTCTCCCCCAAACGCTGCAATGTTGCGCTGCACCCACTCGAAAGCGAGCAGTTGGTCAAGAACACCAAGGTTTGCTGGCCGCGAGCCACCGCCCACATAGCCGAGCACCCCGAGCCGATAGGTCACGGTGACAACGATGACCTGTGCGTCAGCAACGAGCGGCGCGGGGTCCATGAAACCGATATCGCCCGCGCCCGAAACATACGAACCTCCGTGAATCCAGACGAGCACGGGAAGCGGTTCGTCACTTTCTTCGCCTGGCATTGTCACTGAGAGGCGCAGGCAATCTTCATCGTATTGAAGCTCATCTGGCCGGTAGCCAAGTCGTTCTTCCAAAAGCGGAGCGGGGTTTTGCGGGCAGGCCGGAGCCCACTCGGTTGCGAACAGGAGCTCTTCACGGTCTTCGACCGCAGTCGGCTCCTCACACCGAAGAGCGGTCGCATACGGGATACCGGTGGCACGTCTTACGGCGCCGTCGATCCACCCCTCGACGGGCCCAGCGGGAGAGTTAAATCGAGGGGTCTGTCGTGACTCTGGTTGCATCGAACGCTCCTGCCCTAGGCGGCGCAGCACCCTAGCTACGCCTCTCAGACCGAGTTTATCGCCTTGTGGCAATGGCGATTGCGAGCCGTGCCTTACGAACGAAATTCTGTACGCCGCTCAACGCCGACATGCGATACAGTGCATGCGCCGAGGCGATGAGTTCGCGCGCCTCAGGCGTGAGGTTGCGCTCATTATCTTGCACCCGCGTTCTCGCGTACACGATACCGAGATCGGTACCCCGTGTGCTGAAGCCCCCGTCAGCGACGGTGTTCAGATAAAACACCTCACCCGGTTGCAGGCTATGCCAGTCACGCGCCTCACGAACGAACTCGAGTCTCGGTGCACCCGAAACCGGTCGGTACACACCGGTCAACGGAGCCTGGAGAATGCGATGCGGCCGAGGGCCGGTCGCACGAATAATCATGTGACTCCACTCCTCGCTCGAAGCGCCGGCCGCAGCCGATGCCTCGCACAGCTCAGCAGCATCAACCCCCACATCGAGGCCCGCATACTCGGCGATGTGGAGCGCGATGAGCGGAAGCGCGGCGAATGCCCCGGTAGGAATATTCGTGATGCTCATCGTTCCCGTCAAGCGAGGGTTGAGCTCGCCGAGGTACACCTCGTCGGTATCAGTGTCGATGAGCAGGTCGATGCCGAAGGTACCCCGGTACCCCTCTTGCGCGAGGCCGTCGCCGAAGCGACGCACCATCTCAACGCCCTTGGCGCGAGCCTCAGCGCTCATCACGTTTGGTGACATCTCGTTACCCGACCAGCCGCCAGCGTGCTGGGTAAGTTCGCGGTGCCCAGTGACCTCGCTCAGGATAGGGCCCACCACGGTTCCGTTGCCGGTAACAATTGCGTCGACGGCGAGCGGCAAGTGGTTGATGCGCTTCATGATTTTGACGTCAACATCACGCAGTTTCGCTGCCACAGCCTCGTAGCGCTCTTGGTCGTCGATGAAGTATGTCGTCTCACCCGAGTTCCCGTAGGCCGTTTGCACGACGAGATCATCGCCGAGGCCGTTCTCGGTAGCGGCCCTCGTAAGCTCTGCCCAGCTCGCAACACGCGTGATAACGTTTGGCACGCTCATAACGCCAACGCTCTCGCCCAGCTGCGTGGTCACCATCTTCGAGTCGAGTCTATGGCGCAAGGCGTTCGAGGGCATGATGAGCTCAAGTCCCATCTCACGGCACAGCGCCTCTGAGGTCTCGTCGAAGAAGGCGAGCAGAACCTGAGGCTTCAAACCCTCTGGTGTTCGAGCACGCATATGCGAGATCACCTCAGGGTTCTTAAGCAGCCAGTTCACGACCGAGATGTTGCCCCGCGGTGCTGGGTTGGGAATGTTGCTGGGAACGAAAACCGCGGGATGCGTTGCGTTCCAACTGTCAACGAGGGTGATGAATGAGAGCCCAGGCACAAAGGCCTCGACACCCACGAGGTGGGTGGCGGTGCGACTCACGTAGAACACTGGTTGCTTGCTCGCCTTGAGGCGTTGCGCAACCTCTTCGAGAGGAGCGACGGGCTTCTTCTCACTCATACCGAGTCTCCTTAGACGAGCACAACCACCGGCACGATCATCGCCTTACGACGAAGCTTCGTACCAACCCAGCGGCCGATGGTGCGACGGGTGATCTGCTCTAGCTGATGCTGATCGGTCGTGCCCTCCTTCATGGCCTGCTCGAGCGCCGCAGCGATCTTGGGCGTGATCGAAGCGAACACTTCTTCTTCTTCGGCAACACCGCGCGTGTGCACGTCGGGGCCTGACACGATCTGCCCGGTCACCGGTTCAACCACGGTCACGACCGAGATGAAGCCTTCTTCGGCGAGCGTGCGGCGGTCACGAAGGTCTTCATCGGTCACGCGGCCAACACTCTTGCCGTCGACGTAGATGAAGTCGATATCGAGCTGTCCCACCTTGCGCGCGACCCCATCGACGAGGTCAACGACGGTGCCGTTGTCGCCAATGATCGTACGGTTCTGAGGCACGCCGGTCTGAATCGCGACCTCGGCGTTGGCAACGAGGTGACGGTACTCGCCGTGAATGGGCATGACGTTCTTTGGCCGCACAATATTGTAGCAGTACATGAGCTCGCCAGCCGAGGCGTGGCCCGAAACGTGCACCTTGGCATTGCCCTTGTGCACGACGTGGGCGCCAAGGCGCATGATGCCGTTGATGACCCGGTACACCGAGTTCTCGTTACCGGGAATGAGGCTCGACGCGAGAATCACGGTGTCGCGCTCGCCTACCTCGATCTGGTGCTCCTGGTTGGCCATGCGACTCAAAACCGCCATGGGTTCGCCCTGCGAGCCGGTCGACATGTAGACGATGCGGTTGTCAGGAATCTCGCCGCTCTTCTTGAGGTCGACGAGAACCCCCTCGGGCACCTCGAGGTAGCCAAGGTCGGCGGCAATTTTCATGTTGCGCACCATTGAACGGCCGAGCAACACGACCCGGCGACCGTTCGCGACAGCTGCGTCGAGCACCTGCTGAACGCGGTGAACGTGGCTCGAGAAGCTCGCGACCACGACCTTGCCCTCGGTACGGGCAATGACCTGTTCGATGACGGGCCCGATGTCTTTTTCAAGCGGCGTGAAGCCGGGAACCTCAGCGTTTGTCGAGTCGGTCATGAAGAGATCGACGCCCTCTTCACCGAGGCGGGCAAAGGCTCGCAGGTCGGTGATGCGACCATCGAGCGGCAGCTGATCCATCTTGAAGTCGCCGGTGCCAATCACGAGGCCGGCGGGGGTGCGAATGGCAACCGCGAGAGCATCGGGAATCGAGTGGTTCACGGCAATGAACTCGAGGTCGAAGGGTGCGAGCTGCATGCGCTCGTCTTCGACGACCTCGTGCAGTACTGGCTTGATGCGGTGCTCTTTGAGCTTCGCCGCAACGAGCGCGAGCGTGAGCTTCGAGCCGATGAGCGGAATGTCGTGGCGCTTCTTGAGCAGGTACGGCACCCCGCCGATGTGATCTTCGTGACCGTGCGTGAGCACGACGCCGACAATGTCGTCGAGACGGTCTTCGATCTTCGTAATGTCGGGAAGAATGAGGTCGACACCGGGCTGGTGCTCTTCTGGAAACAGGACGCCGCAGTCAACGACGAGCAGCTTGCCGTCGAATTCGTAGACGGTCATGTTGCGACCGACCTCTCCGAGCCCCCCTAGGGGGATGACCCGAAGCGTGCCGGGCGTGAGTGCTGGTGGGTCGTACGCGTGACGTAGCAAGTGAGATTCGCTCCTATCGAGTGGTGCCCGCGACCTTTGGAAGTGCACCGCCTGCAGCGGCGTTTCGGTCTGGGCGGAAATTTGAAAGATCAAGCCCTGCGAGCTCGCCAACGAGACCGAGCTCGTCTTCGATGAGAGCGGCTTCCCACTCTTCAGGACCAACGAGAGGCAGGCGCACCCGGGGGCTTGAGATACGGCCAAGGCCGTGCAGAATGTATTTGGCAGCAACGGTGCCGGGCACGTGCGTCATGACGGCACGAACGAGCGGCTCCAACTGCTGATGCGCTGCCTGAGCAGCGTGCAGATCGCCACGGTTCACCGCGTCAATAATGACGCGGTACGGCGATGCTGTGACGTTTGCGGTCACTCCGATGAGGCCGCTGGCTCCGATCGCGAGGTGCGGCAGCACGTTCGCATCATCGCCTGAAAAGTACATGAGATCGGTCTGGTTGAGCACGCGGCTCACTTCGCTGAAGTCGCCCTTCGCGTCTTTGACCGCCAGAATGTTCGGGTGCTTTGCGAGCCGCAGAATCGTTTCGTAGCGGATCGGCACACCCGTTCGACCGGGAATATCGTAGAGAATCACGGGCAGGTCTGTGGCATCGGCAACCATGCGGAAGTGCGTGAGCAACCCAGCCTGCGTCGGCTTGTTGTAATACGGGGTCACGATCATGACGCCGTCAGCGCCCGCCTTCTCGCTGGCCTTGTAGAGCTCAATCGCGTGCGCGGTCTCGTTTGATCCGCCGCCGGTGATGATTTTGGCGCGGCCCGATGAGACCGACTTCGCGACCTCGACCAGCTTCAGTTTCTCGGGGTCGGTGAGCGTCGAGGTCTCACCCGTCGTTCCAGTGACGACGATGCCGTCGGCGCCACGAACGATGCAGTCTTCAATGTGCTGCTCGGTGGCAGCCCAATCAACCTCGCCCTGGGCGTCAAAGGGAGTAATGAGCGCGACCAGTACCTGGCCAAATGGATTCTCTTTCACAGACACCTCTCTAGGGTACCCGACTTTTGGGCTGGGGTTTCGCTTCTCGTGCATTCTTACGGGCCCAGAGCACCCCAAGAAACGAGGCCAGCGGTTCTACGCGACGACTTGAACCCCTTGCGAACGCCTCACGTAGCGTTCGAATACGTAGCCCGTGCCCTTCGCCGAGAGAGCCGGCTCGCTTCGTTCAAGCAGCATCCACTCGGGCCCGATCTCGGGGGCAAAGGTGTCGCCCCCCGTCACCTCAAGGTCGAGCTGGGTCACTGCGAGTTCATCAGCGTGGGGCATCGCCTCGCGGTAGAGGTGCCCACCCCCCATGATCCACACGGTTTCGGTTGTTGCTTCTCTCGCCATCTCAAGCGCACGCTCAAGCGACGACACGACCGTCGCGCCCTCAGCGTGAAAGCCAAGGGTGCGCGAAACGACGTAGTTCTGTCGCCCTGGCAAGGGGCGAAAGCGATCTTGGAGCGACTCCCAGGTGCGCCTTCCCATGATGACTGGGGCACCCAAGGTCGTTTCTTTAAAGTGTGCGAGGTCTTCTGGCACGTGCCACGGCATCGTGCCATTCTTGCCGATGACTCCCCCGGCAGCCTGCGCCCAAATCATTGCGATTCTCATGGTCATACCGCGATCGGAGCCGAGATGGTTGGGTGGTGTTCGTAGCCGATGGCCTCGAAGTCGCCGATCTCGTAATCGAAGATCGAGTCACGCTCGGCCATCGCCATCTGCGGGTACGGGTATGGCTCACGGCTCAGCTGCTCTCGCACCTGCTCGACGTGGTTGTCATAGATGTGGCAGTCTCCGCCCGTCCACACAAACTCGCCCGGTTCGAGTCCCGTCTGCTTCGCAACCATCAGCGTGAGCAGCGCGTACGACGCAATGTTGAAGGGAACGCCTAAGAACATGTCGGCAGAACGCTGATACAGCTGGCACGAGAGCTTGCCGTCGGCGACGTAGAACTGGAAGAACGCGTGGCAAGGAGGCAGGGCCATGTTGTCAAGTTCGGCGACGTTCCACGCCGAGACAATGTGGCGGCGCGAATCAGGATTCTCGCGAATCGCCTCGATGACCTGTGAAATCTGGTCGATATGCTCACCGTTCGGCGTGGGCCACGAGCGCCACTGCACGCCGTAAACCGGGCCGAGCTCGCCGTTTTCATCGGCCCACTCGTTCCAGATGCGAATGCCGTTGTCGGTGAGGTACTGGATATTGCTGTCGCCACGCAAGAACCAGAGCAGCTCGCCGACAACCGACTTCAGGTGCACACGCTTCGTCGTGATGAGCGGAAACGATTCGCTGAGGTCAAAACGCATCTGGCGGCCGAACACGCTGCGCGTTCCGGTACCGGTTCGGTCACCCTTCTGGGCACCGTGCTCAAGCACGTCACGCAGCAGGTCTTCGTAAGGGGTTGGTACGTGTGGCATACCGATCATTCTACCCCGCCAGCGCACCCGTCAGGCTGTGCACTCGAGACTCCTCAGCATACGCAAGGAGCCCCGGCACGACCGTGAAGTCGATACCGGGGCTCCTTGCGCAGAAGGGTTGGCGCTGAAAGCGCCCGCGGGGCAAACCTTCTCAGCTAGCCCTTGATGCCATCGTCAAACGAAACGAACTCCTGGCTGTCGTCACCACGCTTGAGCGTCTCGCCCCTGAAGAAGGCCGGGGCCTTCTTCGAGTAGATGAGCATGAGCACAACACCGAGCAGAATGAGCGTGGTGCCAATAAGTCCGACGAGACCGATACCGCCGATGTTCGAACCCGATCCCGCAGCGGGGTCGAGGTAGTCGATGGTCGTCTGAACGAAGGTGATGATGAGGAAGATGCCGCCGAGGCCGGGAAGAATGACGCGCATCCAGAGCGCACCCTGGCCCTCCTTGTGAGCGGTCTTACGGAAGTACCATGCGCTCGAGAGCGCCGTCACACCGTAGTAGAAGCAGACCATCATGCCGAGCGCCGTAATCGTGTCCCAGAGCACGTCTTCACTGATGAAGCGCATGATCGCGTAGAACACCGAGGCCACGACCGACGAGAGCAGCAGCGCCACGTAGGGTGACTTGTATTTGGGGTGAATCTTCTTGATTGATTTGGGGATCGCGCCGTAGTGCGACATCGCGAGCAGCGTGCGCGCGGGCGAGATCGCGGTGGTATTGATCGATGAGAACGCACTCAGCAAAATGCCGAGCGTCAAGAGGATCGCGAAGGGCCCCATGACGGGGTGCGCGATTGCGGCAAAGACGTTCTCTGCGATCGAGGTGTTTGCGAGGCCGTGCGGCCCATCGCCAACGCCAGCCCAGACGAGGGTCGCAGCCGCGGTGCCAACGTACATCACGAGAATGATGACCACGAGAATCATGGCTGCCTTGCCCTCGGTCGAGAGGCGGCCCTTCGATGGGCGGGTCTCTTCGCCGAGCGTGAGCACGGTATCCCAACCCCAGTACACGAAGATTGAGACGGCGAGGCCTGCCGAGAAGGCCGAGAAAGAGCTGATCTCAAGCGGGTTAAACCACGAGAGTTCCATGGCGTTGCGCACACCGGTGTCGGGGTTTGGCTCTGCGAAGAAGAACATCGCGAGAATGAACCAGATGAGCACGGCGACCTGGAAGAAGACGGTGATGTACTGGAAAATCTTGGTCGAGGTCATGCCGCGGTACGAGATGAACGTCGCGATACTCATGAACACGAGACAGGTGAGAATGTTGATCCAGACGTTGCCCGACAAGGCAGCAATGTCTCCCCCACCACTCAGCGCGATGTCGAGGGTCTCAAAGAGAAAGTCGACGGCGATGCCGGCGAGGTTTGAGAGCACGAGCACGGTTGCCGCGATGAGGCCCCACCCAGCCATCCAGCCAACCCAGGGACCGAAAGCCCTCGTTGCCCAGGTGAATGAGGTGCCCGAATCTGGCATTTTCGCGTTGAGAGCACGGTAGCCGAGAGCCACGAGCAACATTGGGATAAAGCCCGCGAGGAAGATCGCGGGGGTCTGCCAGCCGACTTCTTGAGCCGCTGGCCCAATCGCCGAGGTCAAGGTGTACGCGGGGGCACACACCGAGAGGCCGATGATAACGGCGCCGAAAACACCCACCGTGCCTGATTCAAGGCCCTTACGGCTAATACCGGTCACTGAATCGAGCGCGCGCGTTGGCGGCTGATGTTGTTGCTCGCTTGTGGTCATTTACTCAAGACTTTCTGAATGTGCTTCTGCAATGAAGTTTGCCCATAATGAACCACCCCTTATGAGGGTGGCGTCTGTACCAACCGTTAATCTTATGCGTTCAAACCATATAGTCCTAGTGCAAAAGAAAAAGCAACGAAATCAGTTGAAAATTTGCTCAGATTATGACCGATCCGCACAATTTGATCTCACTTGCGCAACGAAATTGCTCGCCTCAGCGATGCGCGCGCGCTCGTTCGATCGCCGGCGGCGTCCTGCATAATGCCGAGCCTGGCCCAGGCCTCCCACGACTGCTCGTTCGCCGTCACTTCGGCCTCGTATGATTCGAGCAGCCCCTTCGCTTGCTCGCGTACGGGCTGACCCGAGGGCAATGTTTCGACCTCTTCAACGGGAACCCGCCCTGTGCGATCGAGCTCGTCGACGAGCCTTGTTGCCTCGCGACCAAAACGCAGCTCACGCAGCAGCGCCCACGCACCGATGAGCGGCAACACGAGCATCGCGACGCCCATCGTGATGGCGAGCAGGGTGCCCGATTGGAACAGAGCGATCGCCCGCTGCACCGCATAGACGAAGTAGAGCACGAGCAGCACGCTCATGATCCACACCCCAAAGAGGGCACTCTTGCGCTGGTTCATGACACTCCCAGAATCTCGTTGAGGCCAACCGTGAGGCCCTCATGGGTGAGCGATGCCTCGAGCGCGGCGCGAACGCCGGCACGGTACGAATCACTCGAGACGGTGTCGTGCGTAATCGTGAGCGTCTCGCCGACGCCTCCAAAGCGCACCTCTTGCTTCGCGACCACTCCCGCAAGACGGAGGCTGTGGATCGGAACCCCTTGCGTCTGCTGCCCACGCGCGGCTTGGTCGGCAAACGGCGCGTCGACGGGATTACCCTCGCGCTCTCGCATGATCGCCTGCGCCGTGTGCACCGCGGTACCCGAGGGAGAGTCAATCTTCTTGGGGTGGTGAGTCTCGATGATCTCAACGGCGTCGAAGTACCTGGCGGCGATCGTCGAGAGCGCGGTGCCGAGCACCGAGCCGAGCGAGAAGTTCGGAACGACGATGACGCTCGCCCCCGGTGTCTCGGCGATATCGTTTCGCAACTCCGAAAGGCGCTCATCGTCCCACCCGCTCGTCCCGACGATGACTCGCTGCCCCCTGGCAAGAGCTTCCCGCACAATCGTGGGTGACAACTCGGGGGTGGTTGCGTCGATGATCAGGTCGGCGTTGTGCCACGCCTCGGGGGCAGAGGCTCTGCCGAGGCGTTCGGTGAGCGTGAAATCGGGGTGTTCTTCGACCACCTCGCTCATGACGCTTCCGAGTCTCCCGCTGGCTCCGGCAATGGCTACGCGTGTCTGCATACCCCTAAGCGTAGCCGACAAACTGGGGCCGAGTCTGCGGTGATAAGATGACCGAATGCATGAGATTTCGCGCATCGCAGAGCGCCTAGCCGCTAACGAACAGCCCATCTTTTACATCAACCGGCCCGCGAGCCACCTGCTCGGGGTTGAGGAATGGGTCGCGAACTTCTATTCCATTCAGCTCAGAGACCTCTGGCCAGTGCGCAGCGACAGGGTGTTCCTGCCGAGCAAACGCCCACGCACCCCGCTGAGTCACGAAGACTCCGTGCTCTGGCTCCTGCGCAGCCCAGAGGTGCAGCACTTCATTGCCGAAAAGACACCGTCGCACTTGCGCCCCCGCGTCATCGTGTACTTTATGCACGATCAGGAGACCGAAGATCTCTGCGCCGAGCTCGGCTACGACCTCGTCTCGATAACCGTTGCTGAGCGCGTGCGGCTCGACTCCAAACTGCTTACGACACAGTGGAGCGAGGAAGCCGGCCTCGTCAACGTGCCCCACGTCATTACCGAGGTGGCAAGCTACGCCGAACTCATACAGGCTGCAGCCGATGCCGATCTTGGGCGCGAACTCGTCGTACAGACCGACTACGGTGAGGCCGGAGCCGGGACCTACTTCATTCGTAGCGAAGACGACTTCGCCGCGGCGAGCGAACACATTCTTGGCAAGACCCTCAAGGTCATGAAACGCATCGCGCACCGCTCACTCGCGATGGACGCGGTCGTAACACCCCAGGGCGTCATCGCAGGACCACTCCTGCAAGACATCATCGGCCACCCCGAAATCGCCATTCACAAGGGCGCGTCGAGCGGTCTCGAGTTTTACCCCGACGTGTTGCCAGAAGCAGAGCGGCGTCGCGCCACCGAGATGGTCGTACGTTACGGCGAGGTACTCAAGAACGAGGGGTATCTCGGCCTCTTCGAGGTCGATATCTTGCATGACCTCGACAGTGGTGAGCTCTTCTTCGGCGAGGCCAACCCTCGCTTTAGCGGTTGCGCCATGATCTCAAACGCCACGACGGCTGAGTTCTGGAACCTGCCGCTATACGCGCTACACATCTACGCGTTTCTCGGTTTCGACGATGACATCGACGTCGCGGCGATTAACGATACCTGGAACCGCGTACCCAAAGACATGGCATGGTCGAACATTCTGCTGCGCCACGTCTCACACTCCCCCGAAGAGATCGTCGCCGCCCCGAAAACCGGTCGCTACCGTTTAGAAGCCGACGGAACGCTCACCTTCATCGAGGCTGAGCCACACTGGTTCGCACTGCGCGAAAGCGACGAAGTGTTCTTCCTGAGCTACCGCAGCGCTGGCGACACGAAGGTATACGGCTCTGAAATCGGGTCGCTCTACCGCCGAGGCCGCTTTCAGGACTACGAGGGCAAGCTCACCCCCGATACCAAGACACTCATTGAGCACATGCACGGGCTCTTCGTCTCGAAGCCGCTGTCATTCATGACCCGCGCATCGAACTCGGCGAGCCGCAGGGCTCGTCAGGCTTTCTCGCGACTGCGCCGAGGCTAGGGCCAGCCCACGCTGGAGCTGGCCTCGCCGTAGAGCAGCTAGAGCGTCGTACGTGACGTCTCGCCCACGGCGACCGTGAAGCGCGACTGAGCGGCGAGCTGCGCGGCAACGCGCTTGACCTCGTCATGCGTCACCGCGGCAAAGTGCTCGAGCGAGGTGTCGAGATCCCACAGTTCGCCCGTGCCAAGCTCGGCCTTCGCGAGGCGCCCCATGCGTGTATCGCTATCTTCGAGCGCCAGGGCCGATGAGCCTGCGAGCTGACCGAGCGTGCGTTCAAACTCTTCTTCGGTAACGCCCTCTGCTGCGACGCGCTCAAGCTCTTCGTGTGCGACCTGCACTACCTGCGCAGCGTTCTCGGGAGCACAGGCGGCATACATGCCAAAGAGTCCAGCATCACTGTATGAGGCGCCAAAAGCGTACGCCGTGTACGCGAGCCCGCGCTTCTCACGAATCTCCTGGAAGAGTCGGCTCGACATTCCTCCACCGAGTACCGAGTTCATAATGCCGTAGGCAAAGCGCTCGGGGGCGCCCGCCTGGAAACCAGGCCCGCCAATCATGAGGTGCACCTGCTCACCGGGTTTCTCGGTCACAAAGGTCTCGCGTGCTTCAGAGGCCTGGAGCCCCTGCCCCTCTCCGTCTGCGCCGCGCTCACGTGAACGGCGCGGCGCGGGCGCACCGCTCTCACGGGTGTGCCAGCGGGCGTCGCTCGCGGCCTCAAGCGAACGCGCGACGAGCTCGACGAACTCGTCGTGATCCACCGCACCAGCCGCGGTGACAACGAGGGTGCCAGCACGGTAGGCCTCAAGGTAGTGCGCCATGACGTCATCGCGGCGCGCGGCCTTAATCGTCTCGGGGTTACCGCCAATCGGGCGCCCGAGTGGGTGGTCACCCATGACCACCTCAAAGAAGCGTTCGCCCGCGACATCGGCCAGATCGTCTGACGCCATCGCGAGCTCCTCGAGAATGACCCCGCGCTCCGTTTCAAATTCACCCTCTTCAATGAGCGAGTTCGTGACCATATCGGCGAGCATGCGCGTCGCCTCTTCAACGTTCGCGTCGCGCACCTTCGCGTGGTAGCAGGTGTACTCTTTCGCGGTCATCGCGTTATGCTCTGCGCCCATCTTGTCGAAGGCTGTGGCGATGCCGTACGCGTCAAACGAGGGCGTTCCCTTGAAGAGCAGGTGCTCAAGGAAGTGCGTCGAACCAAGGCTCGCAGGCGCATCGCCACGCTCAGCTTGCTCGTCACGCGACCCGACACCGACCCAAAAGCCGATGCTCGCGCTTCGAGCGCCAGGCATGTGCTCCGTGAGCACTCGCAGCCCGCTCGGGTGCACCGTGCGGCGAATGAGACCGCCAGAGAGTTCAACGGTGAGTTCAGGGTGTTCAAGAGGAAGAGCGATAGGTTTTTGCACACTGCAACCCTACCCGCTCACCCTCAAAGGCTTGCCCGCCTCGCGCCCAGGCCGGGCCTTCGCATCGGCGAAGAGCACGCGCTGGGCAGCTGCCTACAAACAGCGAACCCCGCCACGAGCGCATCGTGACGGGGTTCGCAGTGGAAAGTGACGCGAGACTACTCTGCAGCCTCTTCCTTCGCTTCGTCGGCTGCCTCAGCGCCCGCTGCGGTGTCGTCAAGCACTGGAGCGAGCGAGAGCTTGCCACGATCATCGATCTTCGTGATCTCAACGAGAATCTTCTGACCGATCGAGAGCACGTCGTCGACGTTCTCAACGCGCTTGCCACCAACGAGCTTGCGCACCTCTGAGATGTGCAGCAGGCCGTCTTTACCCGGCAGCAGTGAGATGAACGCACCGAAGGTCGCGTTCTTCACGACCGTACCGAGGTACTGCTCGCCGATCTCGGGATTCTGCGGGTTAGCGATCGCGTTGACCTGCGCGCGCGCAGCCTCGGCGGTCGGGCCATCGGTCGCGCCGATGTAGACGGTGCCGTCGTCGTCGATTGAGATGTCGGCGCCGGTCTCGTCCTGAATACCGTTGATCGTCTTGCCCTTGGGGCCGATGAGTTCGCCGATCTTGTCGACGGGAATCTGCACCGTGATGACGCGAGGCGCGGTGGGAGCCATCTCGTCGGGAGCGTCGATCGCCTGGTTCATGACGTCGAGAATCGTCTCGCGCGCCTCTTTCGCCTGTGACAGTGCCGAGATGAGCACGTCTGAGGGAATGCCGTCGAGCTTCGTATCGAGCTGAATCGCGGTCACGAACTCTGAGGTACCAGCGACCTTGAAGTCCATGTCGCCAAGCGCATCTTCAGCACCGAGAATGTCGGTGAGCGCTGCGTAACGGGTCTCGCCATCAACCTCGTCTGAGACGAGGCCCATCGCGATGCCGGCAACTGGCGCACGAAGCGGCACACCAGCGTTGAGCAGCGACAGGGTCGAAGCACAAACCGACCCCATTGAGGTCGAGCCGTTCGAGCTCAGCGCCTCTGATACCTGGCGAATCGCGTACGGGAACTCTTCGCGGGTCGGAAGAACCGGAACGAGCGCGCGCTCTGCGAGGAAGCCGTGGCCGATCTCGCGACGCTTCGGGCTGCCAACGCGGCCGGTCTCACCGGTCGAGTACGGCGGGAAGTTGTAGTGGTGCATGTAACGCTTCGACGTGACCGGCGAGAGCGAGTCGATCTGCTGCTCCATCTTGAGCATGTTGAGCGTGGTGACGCCCATGATCTGGGTCTCGCCGCGCTGGAAGATCGCTGAGCCGTGCACGCGAGGCAGAACCTGCACCTCTGAGTCGAGCGAGCGAAGATCGCGCAGGCCACGGCCGTCGATACGCTGGCCCTCGGTGAGAATGCGACCGCGAACGATCTCCTTCGTTACCGACTTGTACGCCGCTGAGACCTGCTCTTCAGCGCCCTCAGGCAACTCGCCGGCCTCAACCTTGGCCGCGACAGCCTCTTTGACGCTTGCCTTGAGCGCGTCGTCAGCATCCTGACGCTCCTGCTTGTCGGCAATCTGGTAAATCGAGGTGAGCTCGGCGCGTGAGAGCGCGTCAACCGCCGCGAGAACCTCGTCGGTGTAGGGCATGAACACGGGGTATTCCTGCGCCTCGCGTGAAGCCTGGGCAGCCATCTCTGACTGTGCCTTGCAGAGCTGAGCGAGGAAGGGCTTTGCAGCCTCGAGGCCCGAAGCTACAACGGCCTCGTCGGGGCGCGTTGCGCCGCCCTTGATGAGGTTCCAGCTGCCCTCGGTTGCCTCAGCCTCAACCATCATGATGGCGACGTCTTCGACACCGTTCTTGTCGGTGACAATGCGGCCAGCAACCATGAGGTCGAAGACGGCAAGCTCGAGCTGCGCTGCGTTCGGGAACGCAACCCACTGGCCTGCCTCGCCGCCCTGCCCCGGAATGAGCGCGAGGCGAACGCCCGCGATCGGTCCCGAGAAGGGCAGCCCTGAGATCTGAGTTGACGCCGATGCCGCGTTGATCGCGAGTGCGTCGTAGAACTCACCGGGTGCGATCGAGAGCACGGTCACAACGATCTGAACCTCGTTGCGCAGGCCGTCAACGAATGACGGGCGCAGCGGGCGGTCGATGAGGCGGCACACGAGAATCGCCTCGGTCGAGGGGCGACCCTCACGGCGGAAGAATGAGCCGGGAATCTTGCCGGCAGCGTACGAACGCTCTTCAACGTCGACGGTGAGCGGGAAGAAGTCGAAGTGTTCCTTCGGCTGCTTCGATGCGCTCGTTGCCGACAAGAGCATCGTCTCATCGTCGAGGTACGCGGCAACCGCGCCCTGAGCCTGCTGCGCGAGGCGGCCGGTCTCAAAGCGAATCTTGCGTGAACCGTACTTCCCGTTGTCGAGAACGACCTCTGAGAACTTAATTTCTGGACCCTCCACGGGCACTCCTAACTGTTTCAGCACGCTCGCGGCGCACACCAGTGCGTCGCATCAAGCGGGCGCTGATCAACAGTAGAAAACCACTCACGTACTCTGGTGAGGGATTTGCCACCGGTGACCAGCTCGCTACCCGCGTGCTTGCGTCATATGCGAGCGAGCATAACGCTCGCACAGCCAGAATAGCAGTACTCCTGAAAGATGCCCCAGAAGCAGGGTTACCGGGTGAGCCCGCGCGCGTCTCGAATCGTGCGCAGACGACAAAGGGGCGGATCCGCACCCGAACCCGCCCCTTGCAAAACCCCGCGCGCTAGGCCGCGAGGCCACGCGCCTTAGAGGTCTTCAATAATGTCGATCACGTGCACCTGCGGGGTGCCAACAGCGTCGCGCAACGAATCGGCGAGCTCGTCGCTCACGGGTGAGTCGACGGTGAGCACGCTGAGCGCAATGCTCTGCTTGTCGTCGCGAGCGATCTGCAGCGCCGCAATGTTGATGCCGGCCTCGCCGAGCAGCACACCGTAGGCCGCGACGATGCCGGGGCGATCTTCGTAGCTCAGAATAACGAGGTGATCAGCGAGCGGCAGCTCGAGGTCGTAGCCGTTCACTTCAACGATCTTCTGAATCTGCTTCGGCCCCGTGAGCGTACCCGAGATCGAAACCGTCGAGCCGTCTTCGAGAGCACCGCGCAGCGTGATGACGTTGCGGTACTCTTCTGATGCGGTCTCGGTGATGAGTCGGGTCTGAATGCCACGCTGCTCAGCGAGCAAGGGGGCGTTCACGTACGAAACGGGGTCGTTCACGATCTGCGTGAAGAAGCCCTTGAGCGCAGCGAGCTCGAGCACGCTGACGTTGTGGGCAGCGATCTCACCGCGGGCGATGACATCGATCGAGGTGACGCGGCCCGAGGCGAGCTGCGCGAACGCCTGGCCGAGCTTCTCGGTGAGCGGCAGCCCCGGGCGCACATCTTTCGCGATAACGCCACCGGCAACGTTCACGGCGTCGGGCACGAGTTCACCGGCGAGCGCGAGGCGCACCGACTTCGCGACCGAAACGCCGGCCTTTTCCTGAGCCTCGTGCGTCGAGGCACCGAGGTGAGGGGTCACGTTCACGTTCGGGAGGCCCGTCAGGCGCTGATCGGCCGGAGGCTCCTCCATGAACACGTCAAGCGCCGCGCCAGCAATCTCGCCGGCCTCGAGGGCTGCCTGCAGGGCCGCCTCGTCGATGAGACCACCGCGCGCAACGTTGACCACGTACGCGCTCGACTTCATCGCCTTCAGCTGCTCGGCACCGATCATGCCGAGGGTCTCTGGCGTGCGAGGCATGTGGATCGTGAGGAAGTCTGCGCGAGCGACAAGCTCATCAAGCTCGACAAGCTGCACACCAAGCTGGCCTGCGCGGGTCGCGGTAATGTAGGGGTCATACGCAATGAGGTCAACGCCAAAGCCTTTGAGGCGTTCGGCGACGAGAGCACCAATGCGGCCGAGGCCAATAATGCCAACGGTCTTCTCGTAGAGTTCAACGCCGGTGTACGAGCTGCGCTTCCATGCACCGTCAGCGAGCGACTGATGCGCACGCGGCAGGTGGCGCGCGAGCCCAAGAATGTGCGCGACCGTAAGTTCGGCGGCGCTCGTGATGTTCGAGGTCGGCGCGTTCACGACCATAACGCCGGCAGCAGTTGCCGCCTTAATGTCAACATTGTCGAGGCCAACGCCGGCGCGTGCGATCACCTTCAGTTTCTTCGACCATGAGACGGCCTCTTCGTCCATCTGCGTCGCCGAGCGCACGAGAATCGCGTCGGCATCGGCGAGCGCTGCTTTGAGCGCGCCCCGATCGGTGCCGTCAACGTGCACGACGTCGAAGTCAGGGCCGAGGGCCTCGATGGTTGCTGGTGAGAGTTCTTCTGCGATCAACACGACCGGTTTCGCCACGGTATATCCTCATTCAGTTACTTTGAGCCTCCCGCTGAATACGGGCACAAGCTCTATTGTACGTCGCGAACCGAGAAGCCCTAACCCAAATACGTCGTTGTTGGCACGAGGTGCATCATGTCGAGTTGCAACACCGCAACAACCGTGAGCCCAGCGACCATCAGCAGAAGTTTTGTCGAGCGTTTCTTCCCCACTCCGATGAGTAGCGACACGAGCAACGCCAGCGCAGGCACCGCAACGCCAACGACAAGCCATACGCGCCCAATGTCAGAGAGCCCGTCAGCGAGAATCGTGGCCAGCTGATCCATGCCAATCCAGTTACCGATCGCCGCAGAGATCGAGTAGGCATAGAGTCCGATAACCGCGATGAACCCAACCCAAAACCAGATCGTGTGCGAAAGCTTCGAGGCAACAGCACCTTCGCCCTCGACCTCTTGAGCGTTGAGCTCTGAGTCGCCTTCAGAGTCGAGCGCTGAGCCGAGCGCGTTTGCGTCGGCCTCTTGCTCAGTGGACCCGTGTGCCGCAGCACCCTGTGCCTTGGTCATTGCCCGCCACCTCCATAGAGCATTGGGAGTGGAACAAGAATAACCACACCCAGAATGAGCGCTACCGCGAGCGCGAGATGTCCAGCCTTCTTCGTGAGTTTCAGAGAGGTCACGAACCACACAAGTGGGGCAAAGGGAGCAAGCCAGAAAATAAACTGCTGCAAGAAACTCCCGACGATACCGCTTCCGCTCGCAGCAGCTTGGTTGATTGACGAATACGCCTTCGCGATTTCAAGCCATCCCCAGGTATACAGCAAGTAGAGGCCGCCGAACACGCCAAGCAGCATGAGCACAACGTTGCTCACACGCTCGGTCTCGGTACCGGAGTCGACTTCGCTCGCGTCATTCTCGGGAGCGAGGGTTGGGGGCGCTGGCGCAGACTCGGGTTGCACGGTCCACCCAGCCGCCAGACCACTCACGCGTGGTTCTACGGGCTCTGGATTCGTCACGGTGTCGAGTGTACTAGCACCGTCTGGGCACAAGCTTGTGCGTGCAGACCGCGCAGCGGCTAGCAGACAGGTGACCCGTAACGTATGATCAAGCATGAGTACACCGTTCGGGCTGTTATTGCCCACCTTGTCTAGGAGCACCCATGACCGATTCGCCAGGGAAGAAAAAGGTCGTCAGAGCGTCAGAGGCGCAGTCGAAGAATGGCAAAAACATTCCCCGCTCGCCCCGCCAAGCAGACGGGCCGGTGTGGGCCCCCACTGAAGAGGCTGCGCGCAAAGCGAAAACCTCGCGCCTCATCGCGTGGGGTTCGTGGGCCATCGCCATCATCGCCGAGGTTGCAACGATCATCTGGGTGCTCCCCACAGCGAACGAGAAGCTCTGGCTACTGCTCGTCATGCTCGTCCCAATCGCACTCTTCGCGATCGCGGGCAACCTCATGTGGAAGAAGGCAAATCGCCTCTCTCCGGCGTCAAAAGAAAACGCATTTGCCTTCTTCGTGCAAAATCAGCTCGGCGCCATCATGACGGTGATCGCGTTTCTGCCCCTCGTGATCTTTATTCTGCTCGACAAGAACATGAACGGAAAACAAAAGGCTGTCGCAGGCGGGCTCGCGGGGCTCGCGCTGGTTCTCATCGCGACCCTCACTGGCATCGAGTGGGATGGCGGGCCCTCACAAGAGCAATACGCTGAAGAAGAAAACATCATGCTTCAGCTCACCGGAAAAGACGAAGTCTTTTGGGTCAAGAACGGTTCGGTGTTTCACGTTTGCGAAACGGTGCCCGACGTGAACAAGGAGTCAGCAGACGGTCGCATCTTCACCGGCAGCGTTGCTGAGGCCCACGAAGCTGGCAAGGACAGGCTCACCAAACGCTGGCAAAGCGAAGCGGTGAAGCACTGCGGCTACACCCAAGATGAAGTCGATAAGGTCGCTCACGCTGCAACGGCGACCCTAGAAGATCCGCCAGCCCCTGCCCCAGAAGACGAAGACGCCGAGAGCGACGCGCCTGAAGCAGACGATCAGGGCTCAACGAAAACGCAGTAACGCGTTCAGCCCCCGACGAAAGCGTCGGGCGATTCAGCGTCCTTGCCCGAGAACCACACGATACCGGCCCCGGCAAGAATCACGAGCAGCATGCCCACGAGGGCACTCGCCGAGATGACCTGACCCAGCACGAGCAGGCCAAGAATCGTGCCAACGACCGGGTCAAACGCAAAGAGCACACCGACGATGCGCGCAGACGTCAGCTTGCCGGCCAAGGTGTCGACCGAGTACGGGATCGCTGTGCCGAGAATGGCTGAACCGAGCAGCATAAGCCACTGACCTGGTTCTGCCGCGATACCGGCGGGAACCGAAAAAGGAAGCGTGAGAACCGCTGCCGCGAGCACCGCAAGGGCAACATCTGAGACCCCACCGATGCTCTTGCCGACGCGCACGGCGAGCAGGGTGTAGAGCCCGAAGCTCAGCCCAGCCCCACCGGCGAAGAGCAGGCCCAGCGTGTCGAAGGGGCCACCAAAACCAGCGATGAGCACGACGCCCGCAAAAGCGACAAGTGCGAGCACGCCCTCCATCACACTCCGCGAAGCAAAGAGCGCAACGATGCAGGGTCCGAGAAAATCGATCGTCGTTGCGACGCCGAGAGGAATGCGGTCGATCGCAAAGTAGATACAAATATTGCCGGCCGCCATTGAAGCGCCAAAGGCGACAATGGGAAGCCACTCTGCCATCGTACGGCCACGCACCTTGGGTCGAAAAACAAGCAATAAGACAACCGCGGCAAGTGCCATGCGGAGTCCACTCGTTCCAAGCACACCAAGATCGTCAAACAGCTGCATCGCAATAATCGACGAGAACTGCGTTACGGTCGCACCCAAAACCAGCAGTAAAACCGCCCGAATCGTGCTCGCACGATGCACCTGCCCCATGGTTCCTCACTTCGTCGTCAAAGAAGGCGGTTTTGCGACCGCAGAAAAGAAAAACGTGGGGTGCGGATTCCTCCGCACCCCACGAGAAGTGCTCTGTGAGAGCCAACGTTGCTAGCCTACCGTGTCCCGGAGGCGCAGACGACTAGCGCGCAGCGCTACCCTCAACGCGTGCGGATCGCACACGATCCGCACAAAAAGCTGAGCCTTCTGAGATTACGTTGAGGCTAGCGCGCAGCGCTACCCTCAACGTAATCTTCGTCCTGGTCTTGCCATGAGAAGAGCCCGCGCAGCTCGCGACCGGTGGTCTCGATCGTGTGGGCCTCTGCCTTCTTGCGAAGCTCGAGGAACTCGGGAGCACCGTTGTTCTGGTCTTCGATGAAGCGGGTCGCAAATGCGCCGCTCTGGATGTCTGCGAGAACGGCCTTCATGTTCTCCTTGACGCTCGGATCGATGACGCGGGGGCCCGATACGTAGTCGCCGTACTCAGCAGTGTCTGAAACTGACCAGCGCTGCTTGGCGATGCCGCCCTCCCACATGAGGTCAACGATGAGCTTCAGCTCGTGAAGCACCTCGAAGTACGCGATCTCGGGCTGGTAGCCAGCCTCAACGAGGGTCTCAAAGCCGTACTGCACGAGCTGTGAGGTGCCGCCGCACAGTACTGCCTGCTCACCGAAGAGGTCTGACTCGGTCTCTTCGGTGAAGGTGGTCTTGATAACGCCTGCGCGGGTGCCGCCAATGGCCTTTGCGTATGACTTTGCGGTCTCCCAAGCGCTGCCGGTCGCGTCAACCTCAACCGCAATGATGTCGGGAATGCCACGGCCTGCGACGAACTCGCGGCGTACGGTGTGACCCGGTGCCTTCGGAGCCACGAGAATGACGTCAACGCCCTCGGGAGCGTCAATGTAGCCGTAGCGAATGTTGAAACCGTGTGCGAACGCGAGGGTCTTGCCCGGCGTCAGCTGGTCTTTGATCGACTCGGTGTAGATGTGACGCTGGTGCTGATCAGGTGCAAGAATCATGATGAGGTCGGCCCACGCTGCTGCGTCGGCGACGTTCATGACCGTGAAGCCTGCTTCTTCAGCCTTCTGGCGCGACTTTGATCCGTCTTTGAGCGCAATGGTAACTTCAACGCCCGAATCGCGAAGGTTCATCGCGTGAGCGTGGCCCTGCGAACCGTAACCGACGACGGCTACCTTCTTACCCTGAATGATCGACAGATCGGCATCGTTGTCGTAATAAATCTCAGCCACTTGAATGTCTCCTTAGTAGTGGTGGTGTTTTCGCGTCACCGCGAATCAGTTTACTTAAATACTCGTTCGCTAATCGATTTTGCGCCACGCCCGATTGCGATGAGCCCAGACTGTGCGATTTCTTTCACTCCGAATGGTTCAAGCACGTTCAAGAACGCGCCGACCTTGCCAGAGTCACCCGTCACCTCAATGACGAGTGCATCGGGTACGACGTCGACCACCCGAGCACGGAACAGGGTTACTGCTTCGAGTACTTGTGAGCGGCTTTGGTTGTCAACGCGAACCTTAATGAGCATGTGTTCGCGTTGTACCGAGCTTTCGGGATCGAGCTCAACAACCTTGATCACCTCGACGAGCTTGTTCAGCTGTTTCGTGATCTGTTCGAGCAGGACTTCGTCCTGATCGACGACGACGGTAATTCGCGACAGGCCGGGCACCTCGGTGGGGCCTACCGCGAGAGATTCAATGTTAAACGCACGGCGTGCGAACAGGCCTGCTACTCGGGTGAGGAGGCCTGGCTTATCTTCAACAAGAAGACTCAATACGTGTCGAGCCATGGGTTACTCCTCCTCGAACCATTCTGGGCTGTGGTCTTTCGCATACTGCACGGCACTGTTTGAGACGCCCTGCGGCACCATCGGCCATACCATGGCTTCGGCGCTCACGACGAAGTCGATGATGACCGGACGATCATTGGTGTCGAGCGCCGTCTGAATGGCCGCATCAATCTCGTCTTCGTGCTCGACGCGAATGCCGAGGCAACCGTAGGCCTCTGCGAGCTTCACGAAGTCGGGCACGCGAACCGTGCCGTGGCCGGTGTTGAGGTGCGTGTTTGAGTACCGCTCGTTGTAGAAGAGGGTCTGCCACTGGCGCACCATGCCGAGCGACGAGTTGTTGATGACGGCAACCTTAATGGGAATGTTGTTGATGACGCAGGTTGCGAGCTCCTGGTTGGTCATCTGGAAGCAGCCGTCGCCGTCAATCGCCCATACCGTGCGCTCTGGCTCGGCAACCTTCGCGCCCATGGCTGCTGGAACCGAGTAGCCCATAGTGCCTGCGCCACCCGAGTTGAGCCACGAGTTCGGGCGCTCATACTTAATGAACTGAGCAGCCCACATCTGGTGCTGGCCAACGCCCGAGGCATAAATACCCTCCGGGCCCGTCATCTCACCGATGCGCTGAATGACCTGCTGCGGCGACATGAGGCCGTCGGTCGTCTTCTGGAAGCCGAGCGGAAAACGCTTACGGTTCTCGTTCAGCTCGATCCACCACTCGCTCTGGTCTGCGAGGCCATCGTCGCGGCTAATGCGTTCAACGGCGCCGGTGAGGTCAGTGATGACGTCGCGCACGTCGCCCACGATGGGCACATCGGCGATGCGGATCTTTGAGATCTCGGCGGGGTCGATATCGGCGTGGATCACCTTCGCGTTTGGCGCAAACAGGTCGACCTTGCCGGTCACCCGGTCATCAAACCGAGCTCCGAGCGTGATGAGCAGGTCGGCCTCTTGTAAAGCGAGAACCGCCGGCACGGTTCCGTGCATGCCTGGCATGCCAAGGTGCTGCTCGTGCGAGTCGGGAAATGCGCCGCGAGCCATGAGCGTCGTCACGACCGGGGCTCCGACGAGCTCAACGAGCGTGCGAAGTTCTTCAGCGGCGTGCGCTCGAATGACGCCTCCGCCGACATAGAAGACGGGCTTACTCGACTGAGCGATCAGCTCTGCAGCAGCCTGAATCTGCTTCGAGTTAGCCTTCGTGTTGGGGCGGTACCCTGGCAGGTCGAGCACAGGATTCCACTGGAAATCAAACTCGTCCTGTTGGGCATCTTTGGTGATATCGACGAGCACGGGACCCGGGCGACCGGTCGAGGCGATGTGGTACCCCTCGGCGATCGCGTTCGGAATGTCAGCTGCGCTCTTCACGAGAATCGAGTGTTTGGTGATGGGCATCGTGATGCCCACAATGTCGGCCTCTTGGAAGGCATCAGAACCCATGAGGTTTGAAAACACCTGGCCGGTGATCGCGAGCATCGGCACCGAATCCATGTACGCGTCGGCAATCGCGGTCACGAGGTTGGTCGCGCCAGGGCCCGAGGTAGCAATGCATACCCCGACCTTGCCGGTTGCCGCCGCGTAGCCCTCGGCCGCGTGGCCCGCGCCCTGCTCGTGTCGAACGAGAATATGGCGCAGCTTCGTGCTGTCCATGAGGGCGTCATACACGGGAATAATCGCGCCGCCCGGCAACCCAAATACATCGGTGACCCCGAGTGATTCGAGGCTGCGCACCACGGCCTGAGCGCCAGATATGCGTTCGCCCGGTTGTGTGTTTCTCGATTGCAGAGTCATCTCTCTTGCTTTCCTAAACGTTGTTGACGGTAATTTGGGCATGCTCTATCCGGTAATCGCACCTTCTGATGCAGAGCGCACCAGTTTCGAGTACTTCGCAAGCACACCCTTTGTGTAGCGAGGTGGTAGAGGGGCCCAGCCTTGTCGGCGGGCTTCGAGCTCGTCAGGGTCTACCAGAACTTCGAGTGTTTGTGCGGAGATATCGACCCGGATGGGGTCACCGTCCTGCACCAAAGCAATGGGACCACCATCTGATGCTTCGGGTGCAATGTGGCCGATACACAGGCCGGTTGTGCCGCCCGAGAAACGTCCATCAGTCAAAAGTAGCACATCTTTGCCGAGACCCGCGCCTTTAATTGCCGCGGTAATTGCAAGCATCTCGCGCATTCCTGGGCCACCCTTCGGCCCTTCGTAGCGAATGACCACGACATCTCCGGCAGAGATGTGTCCCTCGGTTAGCGCATCCATTGCTTCACGCTCGCGGTTGAACACCCTGGCAGGGCCTTCGAAGAGCTCTGCATCGAAGCCGGCGGTCTTGACCACTGCCCCGTCTGGCGCGAGCGATCCCTTGAGCACCGTGAGCCCGCCATTAGCGTGCAACGGGTTATCGAAGGTGCGAATGACCTTGCCATCAATCGCTGTGTCGATGCCAGCGAGGTTCTCGGCAACCGTTTTACCGGTAACCGTGAGCGCATCACCATGCAGCAGGCCTGCGTCAAGAAGCGCTTTCATGATGACGGGCATCCCGCCAACCCGGTCGAAGTCTTGGGCAACGTACTGCCCGAACGGCTTCATATCAGCGAGGTGAGGCGTCACCGCACCAATGCGGGTGAAGTCGTCAAGCGTCAGGTCGACCTCTGCTTCGCGAGCGATCGCGAGTAAGTGCAGAACGGCGTTCGTCGATCCGCCGAGCACCATCGCGACCGTGATCGCGTTCTCGAATGCCTTCTTCGTGAGAATGTCGCGTGAGGTAATTCCCTGCCTCAGCATCTCGACAACCGCCTCGCCCGAGCGGTGTGCGAAGTAATCGCGGCGGCGGTCTGCACTCGGAGGCGCGGCGCTGCCGGGCAGGCTCATGCCGAGCGCCTCAGCAACGCAGGCCATGGTGTTGGCGGTGTACATGCCACCGCAGGCTCCCTCGCCCGGGGCAATCGCACACTCGACCCGTTTGAGGTCGTCTTCTGACATCGTGCCGGCTTTGCAGGCGCCAACCGCCTCGAAGGCGTCGATGATCGTGACCTGCTTCTCGGTACCGTCTGAGAGCTTGACCCAGCCTGGGGCGATCGAGCCTGCGTACAGGAACACGCTCGCGAGGTCGAGGCGTGCAGCAGCCATAAGCATGCCAGGCAGCGACTTATCGCACCCGGCAAGCAGTACCGAGCCGTCGAGACGTTCTGCCATCATGACCGTCTCGACCGAGTCGGCAATCACCTCGCGTGAGACGAGTGAGAAGTGCATCCCCTCGTGGCCCATCGAGATGCCGTCAGACACCGAGACCGTGCCAAACTGCAGCGGATAACCGCCGCCCGCATGCACGCCTTCTTTTGCGCCCTGCGCGAGGCGATCAAGGCTTAGGTTGCAGGGGGTAATCTCGTTCCATGAACTAGCGATACCGATCTGGGGTTTGTCCCAGTCTTCATCACCCATTCCGACGGCCCGGAGCATGCCGCGTGCCGCGGCCTTCTCGATACCGTCGGTCACGTCACGACTGCGCGGTTTGATATCGATCTCTGACATAGCGACAGTCTATTACGCGCCGCATACCGCTTCGGCGCATCAAGCGGTATCTGACACGTTTTACCGCACCGGTGCATGAGAAGAAGTTCGCCGAGAGTCGCCCTCAGGCGTTACGCTGGCATAACACCACCCTGAAGGTTATAAGGAGAGAGCGGCGACATGAAGATCGGTAAGTACGTCACGAACCTCGGAGTCTTGAGCGCGCTGACGGGTGTGTACGGCGTCTCAAAGCAGACCAAATCGATGCCCGCTGACTGGCGTCGCTACATCGTATGGACCGTGTGGATCCTGGGCGTTGTTCTGGCCATCGGCTCGGTCGCAAAAGATACGCCCGAAACCGATCGCTAGCTGAAGTTGCAGGGATGACGCTGCCCCAACGTCATCAACTTTTTTCGCTCAACGCACCCAAAACCACGCGAACTGTGCGTTAGAGTAGAAACTTAGGTGAGTCGGGAAGTCTGGTCGACATCATTTTGTAAACCCTGATGTATTGACTAAGGAGTCTTCCCTTGCCAACCGAAACAACCAATTCTGGCGAGCACTTTTCACCCGGCTTCATTGCCCGCATGACCGAACGGATGCGCGGTGACGTCACCGCCGGCGTCATGCTCGTGAGCGCAGCCCTGCTCGGTTTCATTCTCGCGAACACCCCACTCTCGGGCTTCTATGAGGGGCTCCGCGACTTCCGCTTCGGCCCAGAATCACTCGGGCTCAACCTCACCGTCGGCCAGTGGGCCTCTGACGGCCTCCTCGCAATCTTCTTCTTCATCGTGGGCCTCGAGCTCAAACGCGAGTTTGTCTCGGGCGACCTACGCAACCCTCGCACAGCGCTCGTGCCCGTCGCCGCAGCGTTCGGAGGTGTAGCCGTTCCCGCGCTCATCTACGTCGCGTTCAACTGGGGCACCCCTACCCTGCACGGTTGGGCCGTTCCCACCGCAACCGACATTGCTTTCGCCGTCGCCGTGCTCGGCTTGATTGCCCCGCGTATCCCGACAACGCTGCGCATCTTCCTGCTGACCCTCGCTGTGGTCGATGACCTCATCGCGATCGGCATCATCGCCGTCGCCTACACCGACGGCCTCAACTGGGGCGCGCTGCTGCTCTCGCTCATTCCCATCGCGCTCTTCGCGATTCTCGTGCAGATGTTCGGTGGCTTCTTTGTGAAGTCCAAAATTTCTCCGTGGATCATCCTCTTGCCCATCGGAATCGTCGTCTGGGCACTGTTCCATGCCTCAGGTATTCACGCAACCGTCGCTGGCGTCGTGCTCGCCTTCACCGTGCCCGTCTCGACCAAGCGAGACATCGAAGTTTCAGAGACGTTCGTGCACCGCTTCACGCCCCTTTCGGTGGGTGTTGCGGTTCCGGTGTTCGCGTTCTTCGCCGCGGGCGTCTCGGTTATGGGCGACCACCACTTTCCAGCGAGCCCCGTTGCCTACGGCATCATCGTGGGCCTCGTGGTCGGTAAGCCGCTCGGCATCGTACTCACAACAGTGCTGCTCACGAAGCTCACCCCGGCGCGCCTCGCGGGAGAGGTGAACATGCGTGATCTCATCGGTATCGGTTGCCTCGCCGGCGTCGGTTTCACGGTCTCACTGCTCATCACCGAGCTCAGCTTCACTGATCCGATCGATACGAATACCGCTCGCCTCTCGGTCATTGTTGCCTCGCTGCTCGCAATCGTCGTCGCGACGATCATGCTCGCTCGAAACAGGCCACGTGGCGCGACCCGTGTACTCGCAACAGTCAAGAGCACCGACTAAGGGGACAAGCGCAACACAAAGAACCGGCGGCGGCCAGTCACCCCCGTGACGAACCGCCGTCGGTTGCCCCGAGCATGCCCGTTGTAGCGCAGAAAGAAAGAAAAGCCGGGTCTTGAGCCGCTTCGCCCCTGAGCTCACGAGTCACAATACGAGCTTCTCGTGCTCTGACGCCACGAGCGGCCATACACATATGCTGAGCCTCGATCGTCACTGAAAGAGCCAAGGGTTCGAGCTGCTGCATGAGGTAATCGGCGACCCGAACCGTCAACGTCTCTTGCAAGCCAAGGTTATGGGCAAAGCTCTCAACCACCTGCGCGAAGGCCGAGAACCCTCCGATGCGTTCGCCCGGTATATAACTGATGTGCACGCTGCCCTGGAACGGAAGCAGATGGTGTTCGCAGAGCGAGACAAAGGCGATATCGCGCACACTCACGGGACCCTGCATGTGGTCATCGTTCACGAACACGCTCATCGGTTCTGGGCGCCCTCCTGTCAGCTCAGCGAGCGACAAAGCTACCCGTCCCGGGGTCGCAGCAAAGGCCTCTGAGCCCGAGTCGTAGCCGAGTGCTTCAAGTAACTCGCTCACGGCATGCTCGGCACGCTGAAGGTCGACCTTTCGCTCGGGCGTCACCGATTCAGGCACTGCTCGCAGGTGCGACGGGGCGGGCCGTGAGTGGGTCACAGGGCATCGTTCCTCTCAGGTGGGTCACACCATGATACAAGCTCAGAGTACGCACGGCTTGCTGGTCTCACCATGCTCCGAGATCGCTTCGACCACTGACTATGGATAAGTAAAGAGTGTTCTTCGGTTCGTTTCGAGGCAACAGGTCATTGTCCCAGCGAGAGCCGACCTCGCCCCGACACGAACGAAACACTAGATTAGTCATATGGACGATGCAACATTGATGCTGATTTTTTCGATCACGATGTGGCTCTTGGGCTTTATCATCAGTGCGATCATTCTGTGGGCCATCGTGCGTGGCGCTGTGCTCTCGGCACTCCGTAAGCACTCAGAAGAAGAACGTCACCGGCTAAAGCGTTAGGAGAGGCGCCTCTGCCCTGTTCTCTCAGTCATCTAATCATTCGAAGCATGCTTCAAGCTAGGAAGAGTACCTTCGCCATCAAACGTGATGTGTGAAGGAGCTCTGAATACCGTGAGAGAAACAAAAAAGCCGCAAGATCGGTGTGATCTTGCGGCTAGTTGGTGCGCCCCCCGGGGCTCGAACCCGGAACCCACAGATTAAGAGTCTGTTGCTCTACCATTGAGCTAGAGGCGCATGTTTTGTTCTCTCTTGAACAAGATGAAACTCTATCACGGTTATTTTTCAGAGTGCAAATTCACCCCTTCGGCGTGTTCTCGATAGGCTTACGGTGTGACCGAAAACCATGCTCAATACGCCGCAGATCTCGAGTTTGCCAAGCAACTCGCCGACCTTGCCGACAGCATTTCGCTGCCTCGGTTCGAAGCAGCCGACTTCACCGTCGCAACAAAAGCAGACCGTTCATTCGTGACCGATGCCGACACCGCCGTTGAGGCCGCACTGCGTGCGCACATCGAGCAGCACCGCCCAGACGACGGCTTTCTCGGCGAGGAGTCCGGCCAGGTCGACCAGGGTTCCCGACAGTGGATCATCGATCCGATCGACGGCACCTCGAACTTCTTGCGCGGCGTACCCAACTGGGCCACGCTGATCGCGCTCGCGGTCGACGGCAAGCCCGTCGTTGGTGTCGTCTCGGCGCCCGCGTTTGGACAGCGCTGGTTTGCAGCCTTAGGCGACGGTGCATGGAAGTCTGTGCGCGGCGCAGCCCCCACACAGCTCGGGGTCTCACAGGTCTCGTCACTCGATGAAGCCTCGCTCAGTTTCCAGAGCATTGAACAGTGGGAGCAGGCGGGCTACCTCAGCCCCCTCCTCGACCTCACACGGGCTGTATGGCGCGATCGAGCGTACGGAGACATGTGGTCATACATGCTGCTCGCAGAGGGCGTTCTCGACATTGTGGGCGAGTTTGATGTGAAGCCGTACGATCTCGCGGCTCTCGTTCCCATCGTGACCGAGGCAGGCGGCACCTTTACTGACATCGAGGGTGCCACCTCAGCGTGGAACCTCAGCTCTCTCGCCACGAACGGCCACCTGCACGACGCAACCGTTTCTTTCATCGCTCACGCCAAGGAGTCGCACCGATGAACGCCCGCTCAGTCATTCCTGCTTTCGTGCTCGACGCCGTGCTCGTATGCATTTTCGCTGCGCTCGGCCGCAACTCCCACACCATGGGCATGAGCATTGGCGGCGTACTCACGACCGCATGGCCGTTTCTCGCCGGCCTCGCAGTGAGCTGGGCCGCGAGTCTCGCGTGGAGGGCTCCACTCGCGCCGATCCGCACCGGGCTGCCGTTGTGGATCGGGACCGTTGGTATCGGCATGCTGTTGCGCAGCCTCACGGGAGCCGGCACGGCGTTCGCTTTCGTGCTCGTCGCAACGGGAACGCTCGGCGTCATGCTCGTCGGTTGGCGTGCGCTCTCGGCCATGATTCGACAGGGCAAGACGAAAACCCCACAGCGCTGATGTATCACCCAGTGGAGCCGCCGGGAATTGAACCCGGGTCCACTTCGGAAATTCCGTGTCTTCTACGAGTGTAGTTCGTTGAAGCGTTCTACTCGGCCCCATCCTTTGTAACGAACACCTAGGATGACAGGCCCAGCCTCAGAAAAAGTCCCCACGTGCCCTGAGACTCAGCACGTGAGCAAGCCCTCTAAATGACGCCAGGATCCGGGGCGAAGGCAAACCCGGCCTGACGGACTTGGGTCTCGCGCTTAGGCAGCGAGAGCGAAGTCGGTGCGCTTAGCGTTTGCACCTAGTGATTGCGAAGAGCGTTTACGAGATAACTTCGCCTCCTCGACCCGCTTCCCACGGTCTCACACGACGTGTCGAAACCGATCGGCCCCTGGCGTAGTGCCATGAAGGCAACCTGCGGGTGATATTCATCAGCGCTATGGAGTTTTCAAGATAACCAAGCATCAGCCTGGGCACATCATGGTAGCAGAGTTTTACTCGCCCATGCGGTTTTTGGTGCGCATTGCACGCTCAGCTTCACGCTTGTCTTGCTGCTCACGCAGCGTTTGCCGCTTGTCGTACTCGCGCTTGCCTTTCGCGAGGGCGATCTCGACCTTCGCGCGGCCGTCAACGAAATACAGTTTTAGCGGCACGATGGTCATGCCGCCCTCTCGGGTTTTGCCCCAGAGCTTATCGATCTCTTGACGGTGCAAGAGCAGCTTACGCTTGCGACGGGGGCGGTGATTGGTCCAGGAGCCGTTCAGGTACTCGGGAATGTACGCCGACTCCATCCAAGCCTCACCGTTTTCGATAAAGATGAAGCCGTCGACGAGCGAGGCCCGCCCCATGCGAAGCGACTTCACCTCGCTGCCGGTGAGCACGAGACCAGCCTCGTAGGTATCGAGAATGTGATAGTCATGCCGAGCCTTCTTGTTTGAAGCAATCAGCTGTGTTCCGCTTTCTTTGGGCATGGTCACCCCTTTCTCTCACCTCACGGTACGGCTCTTGGGTGCCCCTCATTCGCGAGGCACAACACATCAGCATAGCGTGCTGGCGCGCGAAGCGTTAGACCTTCAGGTATCTCGTGATCGCGATCTTCGCCGCGATTGCCGAGAGAATCACGCCGACGCCCACAAGAATGGGTGGCACGATGAGCACATCAGAAACCGTGATGTACGACGTAAACTGCGCGGTCACCGCCAGATAATCTTGCACGAAGAACTTCACGAGCGCGACCGAGGCACCGCCAGCAAGCAACGCGCCAATGAGCGCCGAGATGATGCCCTCGAGCACAAACGGTGTCTCAATGAAACGGTTCGAAGCGCCGACGAGGCGCATGATGCCGATCTCTCGGCGCCTCGAGAAGGCCGAGAGTCGAATCGTGGTCGAGATGAGCAGCATGGCCGCCACGAGCATGAGCCCGGCGATACCGATTGCGGTGTAGCTCGCGATGGCGAGCACCGTGAAGATTTGATCGAGCAAGCTGCGCTGATCAGAGACGCTCTGCACACCTGGAACCCCTGAGAAGGTCTCAATGATCACGTTCGAGTCAGAGTGGTCTTTCAACTTCACCCAGTAGGTCTCGTTGAGCTGCTCTGGCGTCGTGATCTCAGCGATCGGGTTCCCGTCAAATTGCTTCGTGAACTCGTCGTAGGCCTGGTCTTTGTCAACGAAGAAGAACTCCTCGACGTACGGCGCAAGAGCTTCAGAGTCGAGTGCGTCTTCAATCGCCTGCTTCTGCTCATCGTCGGTTGCTGTACCGCCACAGGTTTGGCTCTCATCAAAGTCGGTGCAGAGATACACGGCGACCTGCGCACGGTCGTACCAGAACGACTTCATCTCTTGCACCTGCAACTGCATGATGATCGCCGCGCCCACGAAGGTCAGCGAGACGAAGGTCACAAGAATAACTGAGACCACGACTGAGAAGTTGCGACGGAGGCCCTGAAAGACCTCGCTCATTACGAGTCCAAGTCTCATCGTACGGGCCCCACATTCGTCTCATCGTCGTTCTCGTCTTCAATGCCCAGTTGCTTAGCGAAGCCACCGGCCTCAGCGAGTGCCGCCGGGTCGAAGGCAGGGTCAGAGGGCTGCAAGAAGGCAGGAATCTCGGGCTGCTCCTGTTGCTCCGGCTGCCCCGCTTCCTCGGCGGAGGGTGCGGGGTCGGGAGCCGCAATCTTCGTGGCCTCGTCGGGCAGCTCGTATGGCAACGCTTCGGTCTCCTGGGCGAGTCCTGCTGCTGCGGTCACGTCGGTGAAGCCCGGGTACTCGCGGCCACCCTGCGGCTCTCCATCGACCTCTGGCCACGCCACAGCATCAAGCAGATCGTTCGAGTCGGCGAGCTCAGCGAGGGCATCACCCTCGGGTGCTGCAGCCTCGGCAGGGACCACGGGAGCCTGGGGCGAGAGCGCGGCACGAACCGCTTCTTCACTCGCGCGCAGCACCTGCTGCCTACCGTCAAGAGCATCTTTGAGGGGGATCGCGGCCGTTGTACCGTACCCGCCCGAAATCTCGTCGCGCACGACAACGCCCTGAGAAAGCTCGATCACGCGTTGCTGCATGATGTCAACAAAGACTGCCTCGTGAGTCGCCATCACGACCGTCGTGCCTGCTGCGTTAATCGCACGCAGCAACTGCATGATGCCGAGGCTCGTTGCGGGGTCAAGGTTGCCCGTGGGCTCATCGGCGAGCAGAATTGCGGGCTTATTGACGATTGCACGCGCAATGGCGACGCGCTGCTGCTCGCCGCCCGACAGCTCGTGAGGGAAACTCTTAGCCTTGTGCGAAAGCCCGACCATCTCGAGCACGTCAGGCACGGCTTCCTGAATGAAGCCACGCGACTTGCCGATAACCTGTAGCGAGAAAGCGACGTTGTCGAAAACGTTCTTATTGGTGAGTAGACGAAAATCCTGAAAGACAACGCCGAGGTTGCGCCTAAAGTAGGGAACCTTTCGAGACGAAATCTTATTGAGGTTCTGGCCGAGCACGTGAACCGTGCCGTTCGAGGCTTTCTCTTCACGCAACATCATGCGCAAGCAGCTCGACTTGCCCGAGCCCGAAGCACCCACGATAAACACGAACTCGCCGCGGTTAATATCGAGGTTAATGCCATCGAGCGCAGGTTTTTTCGCACCCTTGTACTTTTTAACGACGTTCTCAAACAGAATCATGACGCTTCGATAGTACGCTCGTGCCCCTTAAAATTTGTGGGCGGCGCGCCACCTCGGGACAACGCTCAGGTTTGTCTCGGGTTAGCCGTGACGTTGCTGCATCGAACGCCACCGAATTCCCGCCGAGATGAAGCCCTCGAGGTCACCGTCGAAGACAGCCTGCGGGTTGTTGACTTCGTGCTCGGTGCGCAGGTCTTTCACCATCTGGTACGGCGCGAGCACGTACGAGCGCATCTGGTCGCCCCAGCTCGCAGTAATGTTTCCCGCGAGCTCTTTCTTCTTCGCTGCTTCTTCTTCACGTTGCACGATGAGCAGCCTCGACTGCAGCACGCGCATCGCAGCAGCGCGGTTCTGAATCTGGCTCTTCTCGTTCTGCATTGAGACGACAATGCCGGTAGGAATGTGGGTGATGCGAACGGCCGAGTCGGTCGTGTTGACCGACTGCCCACCGGGCCCTGAAGAGCGGTAGACGTCGACACGAATGTCAGACTCAGGAATGTCGACCTCTTCTGCCTCGGGCAGGAGCGGAATCACCTCGACGGCCGCAAAACTCGTCTGACGCTTTCCCGCAGAGTTAAAAGGACTCATGCGCACAAGCCGGTGCGTTCCCGCTTCGACCGAAAGGCTCCCGAAGGCAAAGGGAGCGTCGAACTCAATCGTCGTCGACTTAATGCCCGCCTCTTCGGCATAGCTCGTCTCCATGACTGTCGTGCGGTAGTCATTGTGCTCGCCATACCGCAAATACATGCGCTGCAGCATCTCGGCGAAGTCGGCAGCGTCGACGCCACCTGCACCCGCGCGAATCGTCATCACGGCGGCGTACTCGTCGTACTCGCCCGAGAGCATCGTTTGCACCTCAAGTTGCTGCACCGCCTGCTCAATCTGAGCAAGCTCGTCTTTCGCTTCCTGCGCGGTGCCCTCGTCATCGGCTTCTTCTGCGAGCTCGATGAGCACCTCAACGTCATCAATGCGTGCACCAGCGGCACGCACCTTCTTCACCTGTGCCTGCTTGTGGCTCAGCTGGCTCGTGACTGCCTGTGCCGCCTCTGGATCGTCCCAGAGGTTGGGCGCCGCAGCTTTCTGCTCCAGTTCAGCAATCTCGCGGTCGATGGCTTCCAGGTCAAGCACACTTTCGATATCTCGATAGGTGCTGCGCACATCTGCGATGCGGGCCGATAGTTCGTGGTCAATCATGATGTTCTTAGCCTACCCGGTTGCAAAGCTTCACCAGCGAGAGAAACCCGTGCACGGTTTGGGCCCCGAACGACACTCATCGCTACGGGGCCCAAGCGGCTAAGCCGCAAGCGCTCGCAACTTTTTCTGCTTACTGATGTTGATGCTCTGCACAACGATCACAAGCACAAGGGCTCCAAAGAAGACGATCGAGGCGAGTACATTCGCCTGTGCGGGCACCCCCTTGAGCGCCGAAGTATAAATGAACTTCGGAAAGGTGGTTGCCGTTCCTGCGTTGAAGTTCGTGATGATGAAGTCGTCAAACGACAGCGCAAAACTGAGGAGTGCAGCACCGACGATGCCAGGCGTCAGCATGGGCAGCGTGATCTTCCAGAACACCCTTCCGGGTGATGCGTAAAGATCTGCCCCTGCCTCTTCGATTGCGGGGTTGAGGCTTGAAACCCGTGCCTTGACGACAACGACGACATAGGAAATACAAAACATGATGTGCGCGATCACCACGGTCACAAGGCTCTTCTCCACGCCCGCAAGTAAAAACTGCGCCGCGAGGCCAGCGCCGAGCACGACCTCTGGAGTTGCCATCGGCGTGAAAAGCATGAGGCTCAGGGTCGAACGGAATCTGAAACGGTAGCGCACGAGTGCAATCGCGATCATCGTGCCCAGAACCGTTGCGACAATCGTTGCCACGAGCCCGACAACTATCGAGTTTGTGAACGCCTGACACACCTGTGGCGCCCCGCATGGGTTCTGCCAGTTGCTGAGGGTAAAACCGCGCCACGTGATGTTGTTACGGCCCGCATCATTGAAGGAGAACAGAATGACGTGTGCGATTGGTAGGAGTAAATAGATGAGCACGATCGTACCCACCACCGGAATAAACGCTTTTCCAAGATTCAATCGGTTCACAGCAGATCCTCCGCCCCGCTCTTGCGCACGTACGTTGCCACGAGCACCAGAATGATGATCATAAGCAGGATTGATAGTGAGGCTGCCATCGGGTAGTTCTGCGTATTCAAGAAGTTTGACTCGATGACATTACCGATCATCGTCGTACTCGTACTGCCCAAGAATTCCCGCGAAGCATTCACGTAATCACCCGACATGGGGATAAAACTCAGCAGTGTTCCCGACACCACCCCCGGGATCGAGAGGGGAAGCGTCACCTTGCGAAACGTCGTAACAGGGTTCGCGTAGAGGTCAGAAGCCGCTTCGAGGAGCCTCAGGTCAAGCGACTGCAGCGAGGCAAACATCGGCAACACCATAAACGGAATGAAGTTATAGACGAGGCCAAAGATCACCGAGAAGTGCGTGCCAATGAGCTCTCCCGGCAAAATCGATTTCCAGGCGAGCGTGCGCAGCAGAAAGCTAATGAAAAATGGGGCGATCACGAGAATGAGCAGCACACCTTGCAAAAGCGGCCGAGACCGTACGCGAACCCCGATGAGGTAGGCGAGTGGATAGCTAATGACGAGACCGATAACGGTAGCGGTAATTGCG
The DNA here is from genome assembly GCF_019049105.1 of Leucobacter chinensis. Lineage (GTDB taxonomy): Bacteria > Actinomycetota > Actinomycetes > Actinomycetales > Microbacteriaceae > Leucobacter_A > Leucobacter_A chinensis. Next base: position 171,965 of record NZ_JAHQZR010000006.1, on the reverse strand, counting down.
TAAGCGAATGACCGCAGAATTTGCGGCCAGTACTCGCCCATCGCTGCGGCATAGTTCGCGAACTCAAGGCCCGCCTGGTACTGACCGATACCGCCTGCGGGCGTTTGCAAAGAAGTCATAATGAGCTGCACGAACGGCGTGACGAAGAAAAGCAGCATGTAGGCGATCCCTGGAGCGAGCAACGCGAGCGCGATCCACGACCTTTTGCCCGGCCCCTGGTCTACCTGCTTCGTATTTGTTGAAAAAGCAGCGAATGCCATGTCAAGCCCTCCCGCCCTACTTCTGCTTCGCGAGCTGCGAGAGCATCATGGTCGAGGCCCCCTGCTCAACCTGGCCGGTCGATGTTGGGTCATCGAGTAAGCCAAAGGTATGATCGGCGAGCCAGCTCACGTGCACCTCTTGCCCGAGCGACGCCGCGGGCCCGGCCGCGACGTTCTGCGCAAACACTTGCACCTCACCGAATGACTCTGAACTCACGGTGTACTGCGTGCTCACCCCGATGAAAGAGACGTCGGTGATGATGCCGGGGCCAAGCACGTTCACGCCGGCCTGAGGCTCGGGAGCGTTGTCGTGCAGCCTGAGTTTTTCGGGGCGAACGCCAACTGTGATCGATCCGCTGCTACGCTGACTCCGGGATTTCAGAAGCGAGATGCTCGATTGGCCGAGCTTTGCATGCAGAACGTTCTCGTTCTCACCGGTAACCGAGACGGTAAACAGATTCGACTGCCCGAGAAAGTTCGCCACAAACACCGTTTCGGGAAGCTCGTAGAGTTGTTCAGGAGCCCCCATCTGTTCGATGCGCCCCTTGTTCATAACCGCGACCGTGTCGGCCATGGTCATCGCTTCCTCTTGGTCGTGAGTCACGTGTAAGAATGTGAGCCCGACCTCTTGTTGAATCGCTTTGAGTTCGTGTTGCATTTGCCGCCTCAGCTTCAAATCAAGCGCGCCAAGAGGCTCATCGAGCAACAACAGTTCCGGTCTGTTAACCACGGCTCTCGCGAGCGCCACGCGCTGCTGCTGACCACCCGAGAGCTGGGCAGGCTTACGCTCGGCCATGTGCGCCAGCTCAACCAGTTCGAGGCCTGCCTTTGCTTTACCTAGGGAGTCTGAGATGCCACGTTGCTTAAGCCCGAAGGCCACGTTCTCAAGTATCGTCATGTGCGGAAACAAGGCATACGACTGAAAAACCGTATTCACAGGACGCTTGTATGGCTTGAGTGAGGTCACATCTGCCCCACCAATAAGCACTGTGCCTGCTGACGGCTCTTCAAGTCCGGCAACCAGTCGCAGCGTAGTGGTCTTACCGCAGCCTGAAGGGCCAAGCAACGCAAAGAAAGAGCCAGCCGGAATCGTTAGGTCGAGGTGTTCGATCGCGGTGAACCCCGGAAATCGTTTCTCGATACCCACGAGCTGCAAATCGGCACCGGAGGTAGCAAATTCATGTTTGCCCATGGCTAAAGTCCCATCACATTTTGGAAGGCAGTTTCATACTTCTGTTCTTCTTCGGGCGTGAGCGTACGAAAGTTGACGAGCCGCTTCGACATTTCATCATCGGGAAAAATGAGCGGGTTTTCAGCGCTCTCAAGCCCGAGCTCACGCATGGCTTCCTGGGTGCCCTTGACGGGAGGCACAAATGTCACGTAATCGGCTACTTGTGCTTGAACATGCGGATCGTAGTAATAGTCAATCATTTCTTCGACTTTGGCCTTCGCTTCTTGGCTGGTCCCGTTTGGAACGGTCATGGAGTCAGCCGTAATCATTCCGCCAGACTCGGGAACCTCGAGGGTCCAGAGTGGACCGTTGTCGGTGTTCATCATCACGACGTCACCGGTCCATGCCATCGCCGCCAGGGTGTCGCCACGCTCGAGGTCCTGCGTGTACGAGTTGCCCTTTACTTGACCAATCTGTCCGCTCTTCAGGCCGTCATCGAGCCATTCAAGTGCCTTATCGAACTCAGTATCACCCCACTCACCCGTCACGTTCACTCCCTGAGCTTGCATAATCATGCCCATGGTGTCGCGCATCTCGCTGAGCACCCCGACTTTGCCCTTCAGCTCGGGGCGCATAAAATCTTCAAGCTCATAGATTCCCTTCGGCACTTCTTCGGTGTTCCACACAAACCCCGATGCCGGGAGCTGCCACGGGACTGTGTACTTACGGCCTTCGTCGGCGTCAAGCGCATCCCACTGCGAATCAATGAGGTTCGCGGTCACATTCGGCATGTTGTTGTAGTCGTACTCCTGAATTTGTCCTGCTCTAATAAGCCGGGCATTCATCCAGTCAGTGAAAGCGATGACGTCATAACCGGTGTCTTTACCGGTCGCGAGTTGATCTTTAATCGTGCCGTAAAAGGTATTGTTGTCATCGATTTCTTCAAGATATTTCACGGTGAAACCAGCTTGTTCGTTGAAAGCCTCGAGCGTCGGAAACTCTTTACTCTCTTGCAGATAGTCGAGGTAGAAGGTCCAGTTGCCGAACACGATAAAATCTTCGCCGCGTTTTGAGCTTGAGCAACCGGTAAGGCTGAGCGCTCCGATACCGGCCGCGCCAAGGGCGGCCCCACGCATCAGTGTGCGTCGGCTCATACTCTGGCCCCGAATAAGGTTCACGAGGTCACGAATCATCGAATCTTGAGGTTCACGCATTGCCACGAATAACTCCTTTGTCAAGTGGTAGTGCTCTCTCGCACGAACCCGGTAGGCAACATTGCCCAACCGGTTGAGATCAATATAGGCTGAGAACCCTCCATCGCGCGAGAGTAAAGACGTCTTTTCTTCAATTCATGTCGGATTCGTTACAAACGCTGATCAGACGACGAATTTCGTTGAAAAAGCGGGCAAAAGGTCACGGATCCGCACCCTTTCCTACCTCGCCCAAGCCGCACGCGTTCACCAGGGCCAAAAAATGGCAGAACTACTGATTTCGTCACTATCAAACCCACATAACTGCGGAATCCTTTGCATTTTCGGTTTGAAAGTGTCAGAATCAGAACTGTGAGAAACGCAAAACCCATTCCACCCCTCGACGAAAAGTCAAAGGCCATCATCGAGCACCTTCAGGTCGATGGCCGGCGCTCTTACGCCGAGATCGGGAAATCCGTGGGTCTCAGCGAGGCTGCTGTGCGGCAACGCGTGCAGAAGCTCACCGATGCCGGCGTGATGCAGATCGTTGCAGTCACCGACCCTATGCGACTCGGCTTCGGCCGCACCGCAATGATCGGCATGCGTGTGACCGGCGATACCAGGGTGGTCGCCGCCAAGCTCTCAGAACTCCCTGAGGTTGCATACCTGTTTCTGAGCGCCGGATCGTTCGACATCATGGCTGAAATCGTGAGCGAAGACGATGCGGGCCTCATCGAGACCCTGAACGACAAGATCAGGTCAATCGAAGAGGTCGTCTCTACCGAAATGTTCGTATATCTCGAACTGACCAAACAAAAGTACGATTGGGGTACCAGATAACCATGGCATTTGATCCCACGGGGCCGCAGGACGTTCCTGCGCTCCAAGCCAAAGCCAAGCGGCACATGTGGCCGCACTTTACGAGCCAGAAGGTGCTCGATGACGGCATCCCCGTCATCACGCGCGCAGAAGGCCACCACATCTACGACGCTGCAGGCAAGCAGTACATCGACGGCCTCGCTGGCCTGTTCGTTGTCAACGCTGGCCACGGCCGCGATCGCATCGTCGAGGCTGCTGCTAAGCAGATGAAGCAGCTCGACTTCATGCCGATCTGGTCGTACGCTCACCCCGCAGCGGTTGAGCTCTCAGAGCGCCTCTCGAGCTACGCTCCCGGCCAGATGAACAAGGTCTTCTTCACCACCGGTGGTGGCGAAGCAGTCGAGTCGGCGTTCAAGCTTGCGAAGCACTACTGGAAGATCCAGGGCAAGCCCATGAAGCACAAGGTCATCTCGCGTTCGGTTGCCTACCACGGCACCCCGCAGGGCGCCCTTGCCATCACCGGCATTCCCGACATGAAGAAGTTCTACGAGCCCCTTACCCCGGGCGGCCACCGCGTGCCAAACACGAACTTCTACCGTGCCGACGAAATGGGTGCTCCTTCAGAGAACATCGAAGAGTTCGGCCAGTGGGCAGCGAACCGCATTGAAGAGGCCATCCTCTTCGAGGGCGAAGACACCGTCGCCGCCGTCTTCCTCGAGCCAGTACAGAACTCGGGCGGCTGCTTCCCGCCACCTCCCGGGTACTTCAAGCGCGTTCGCGAGATCTGCGACAAGTACGACGTGCTCCTCGTCTCAGATGAGGTCATCTGTGCGTACGGCCGTGTCGGTGACTTCTTCGCTTCGAAGGCACTCGGCTACGAGCCCGACATCATCACCTCGGCTAAGGGCATCACCTCGGGCTACGTTCCCCTCGGTGCCATGATCGTCTCTGACAAGGTTTCAGAGCCGTTCAACTCGGTTGAGAACACCTTCTACCACGGCTTCACCTTCGCGGGTCACCCCGCGGCTGCTGCTGCGGCTCTCGCAAACCTCGACATCTTCGAGGAAGAGGACCTCAACGGCCGCGTGCGCGAAAACAGCCCGCTGTTCCGCGCCGAGCTCGAGAAGCTGCTCGACATCGACATTGTCGGTGACGTGCGCGGTGAGGGCTACTTCTTCGGTATCGAGCTTGTCAAGGACAAGACGACCAAGGAGACCTTCAACGAAGAGGAATCAGATCGCCTCCTGCGCGACTACCTCTCACCCGCTCTCTGGGAGGCAGGCCTTTACTGCCGCGCCGACGACCGTGGAGACCCAGTCATCCAGCTCGCACCTCCGCTGACCATTGGCCCAGCAGAGTTTGCCGAGATCGGTGGCATCCTGCGCAGCGTTCTGAAAGACGCTTCGTCGAAGATCTAATCTGATCACCCAAGGCGCGCACTGCTCGCCTCGAACTGCCCGCCCCGCTTTCTGTGGGGCGGGCAGTTCGCGTTTAAGTCGGTGCCCTTATCGCGTCATGCTGCCGCCCCGCACAGGCCACGCGAAAGCTTGAGGCCCCGATTCAGCAAGGCTCCGGTGCGACGACCTCAAACCGCCCTGTTGCAGAACGGGTGAGCAGCCACACTTCACCGTTCAGAATGCGCGGCATCTCGGTTCCGCACAGGTGCGCGAGCCCCCACCGCAACATCGCACCGTGAGCAACAACAATCGCTCCAGGCGACGTTTCGAGGAGGGCCTGAAATACTTCGGCGGATCGATTCGAGAGCGTGTCAAGCGGCTCTGCATCTGGCACTCGCAGCCCTGGCCAGCGGGCCTCAGCTTCAGCCACACCGAGCCCCTCGGCCGCACCAAAATCGCGCTCTATAAGCCCTCTGTTCACAGACGGGGCTGCTAGAGCAAGTGTCTCTGCAATAATTTCAGCGGTTTCAATGGCACGTCCCAGGGGTGAAGAAACGACCTCCGCCACAACCGAAAGAGCCCTTGCAGTAGCCGCGAGTGCACCGGCAACCTCGGCGCTCGCGAGAGTACGAGCTGCCGCACGCGCCTGAGCGCGGCCGTTGTCATTCAACGGCACCTCGGTACGGCCTTGAATACGTCGGTCAACATTCCAGTTCGTTTGACCATGACGCACCAACGCTATCGTTGAGCAGGTGATCTGGGTCATATGACGACTCCCTGAGGCTCAGGGGTGAGAGCATGTTTCGTCTGAGAGCTGCTCCGTGCTGCTGCAGCACTATCAGCCCCTTCCCCGATGAGCGCCACGAACGCTCTTTCAATGTCGACGCGCACGTGGGTGCCGCGCTCGCAGCGCACCCCATGCGCGCGACTTCGCAACCGCAGGCCTCGCCAGTCAACCACGAGGTCGTCACCATCACGGCCGAAGAGCGATGATACGACGACAGCGTCACCCGCGGGATCAGCCGTGATCCGCACGTGCTCGGGAAGCACGGCTAGCTCAGCCGCAGCGTTCGAAGCAGCAGGTGGAGAGGAAATACCGAGCATTTCGAGGGCAGCAGAGGCAAGCGTCAGCGGGTGATCATCGGCAGTGAAGCCCTTCGGGCTCACCGTACCCTCAATGAGCGTCGCGTCGGCGATGAAGTTCGCGACGAAGGTCGTGGCAGGCGCCCGCAGTACCTCGGCAGGAGTGCCCTGCTGCTGGATACGGCCACCCTCAAGCACAACAAGACGGTCAGCGAGCGCGAGTGCTTCGTTACGGTCGTGAGTTACGTGAATCACCGTGAGACCAAGTTCCCGGGTGAGCTGACGGAGTTCGAGACGCAACCGGTCCCGTAGCGGTTCATCAAGCGCTGAGAGCGCTTCATCAAGAAGCAGCACGCGTGGCCTGGCGACAATCGCCCTGGCTATCGCGACACGTTGCCGCTGGCCGCCAGAGAGCGTTGCCGGGTTGCGTTTTTCGTACCCCGACAGACCAACGAGAGCGAGGGTCTCAGTGACCCGCTGTAACCGTTCGGCGCGAGGCACGCCCGCTCTGCGCAGCGGGTACTCAACGTTACGACCCACGTTCCAGTGCGGCCACACGGCATGCTGCTGAAATACCATACCGAGCCCACGGCGTTCGGGTTCGACGCTGTGTGTTGACGATGCGACGATCGTATCGTCAATGCGCACCTCGCCCAGGGTCGGGGTTGCAAACCCCGCTACGGTGCGCAGCAGAGTGGTTTTACCTGAGCCTGAAGGCCCAACGAGTGCGATGAACTCGCCATCGCCGATGTTGAGATCAATGTCAGCGAGACCGAGAGTGCCTCCCGGATAGGCAAGACTGACCTGGTCGAGTATGACGGTTGACATGACTTCCTTCTACTTGGTGGTTCGCGCCGTGAGGCCTAGGCCTGCGAGCCCGACGAGTGCAACGATGAGCGACAACGCCGACGAGGCATTGTAGGCACCAGCCTGTTGCAGGTTGAAAATAACGACGCCGAGGGTCTGGGCGCCTGGCGATAACAGCAGCACCGAGAGCGTGAGCTCTCGAACCGCGGTAAGCCCAACAAGAATCCCGCCCGATACCGCTGCTGGTACAGCGATGCGGCACGAGATGTCCCATAGCGCGCGGAGTTGCGTTGCCCCTGACACTCGCGCGGCTTCTTCTGCCGATGAAGGGATGGCCGAAAGCGGAGCGCTCACCGATTGCACGACAAGAGCAAGGAAGGAGGTGAGGTAGGCACACAGAATAATCCACGGCGTGTTGTAGAGACCAATTCGCGGCGCAATGACAAGCCATGCAACTGCAATCACAAGACCAGGGATAGCCTGAGGCAACATTGACAAGCCCAGTAATCCCGAGTTGTCGCGTGAGGTTGTACGCGTAACGAGTGTGCCGATGACGAGCCCGAGCACTCCACAAATCACGGCAGCCAGAGACGCGAGCATGAGCGAGTTCGTGGCCCCCGTAAGCGTGCCCGAGGCTGAAAGCGCGCGTTCAAAGCTCGACAGGGTTATCGTTTCACGGGTCAGTGGCACGCCAGGAGCGGGCAGCAACGATTGGATCGTGAGCGTGACAAGCGGCAGCAGTGTGACCCCGAGCACGACCACAGCAGTACCGATCGCCAGCGGCAACCGCGCCTTTCCGAGTGGCAGTTGCGTGGGTGCCGCCGCCTGTGCGTCAAGCTCTACTCGGGTACGCTCTCGCAATGCGGTAACGGCAACCCCGATGAGCGCGACGATGAGCAGAACCACCCCTATTGCTGCAACGACGGCGAGAGGGTCGTCTACGGTGCCCGACTGGAGGTACCGGTACACAAGCGTTGAGAGGGTGGTGTATTTTTCAGGCAAGCCGATGATCGCGGGAATACCGAAATCTGCGAGGTTTGAGACCGCAATCAGCGTGAAAGAAGACAGCATTGCGGGGCGCAAAAGCGGCACAGTAACGTCCCAGAGAGCTCGCGGCGCAGAAGATCCCGCAATTCGTGCTGCCTGTTCGAGGTCGGCCGGAATGCGCCGCAGAGCTTGACCCACAATCATCATGGCGATAGGAAAACTGTGCACGGTGAGCAGGAAGATAACGCCATCGCCACCATAGAGATTCCAGAGCGGATCTCCAAAGCGCCCAGCCCACCACCGGTTCACGAGTGAGCTCGGGCCGAGCAGGCTCAACCACGCAATCGCTCCGACGAATGGTGGCATAAGCATAGGGCTCAAAGCAAAGAGACGAAGGGTACGCCGAAACGGCAAGTCGGTTCGCTCAATGATGAGCGCGAGAGCAGTGCCAATGATGACGGCAAGCACTCCTGAGAGACCAGCCGAGACGAGCGAGTTAAAGGCAGCGGTTGCCACTGCAGGCTCTGCGAGCACCGCCCAACCGCCACCAGTTACTGCGAGCCACACGATGGCGGCGACCGGGAGTACCACCAGGGCAACGATGACTGCACAGAGCGACACACGCAAAACGTCGATGCCGCCAGGACGCAGTGTTGAAACCGCACGACCTCGGGGCAGAGGCGTCGCTGCCTGCCCCGAGGTCACGAGGACATTACTGGAAGAGGTCATTGAAGGTTGCTACTGCGTCTGCTTGTGAGGCCTGAATTTTTTGCAGGTCAGGGTTCAAGAAGGTGATGCTCGAAATCTCGGGGGCACCCTCAGGGCTCGCAACGTCTTCGCGAATCGGCAGGTATGACTGCGTAACCGCCACTTCCTGTCCTTTCTTGCTGATCAGAAAGTCGACAAAGAGCTTGGAAGCTTCGGGTTGGTCGGTGTTTGCGAAGATACCAACCGGCTGCGAAACAAACGGCACTCCCTCTGTTGGGTACACTGCGGTGATCGGTGAGCCAGCCGCGGCAAGGTCGCGCACGAGTGAGTCGACGACGACACCGACAGGGCTACTGCCCTCGGCAACGGCCTGCGAAACGGGGCCGTTACTATCGACGATGAGTGGCTTATTTGCGGCAAGCGCTTCAAGCCAGTCAAGACCGAGTGTTTCTTCATCGAGCCAGATAGCCGCGTTGAACGCTGCCGCACCCGAAACATCAGGGTTCGGCATGGCAATTTTTCCAGAGTATGCACTATCGGTGAGATCTGCCCAGGAAGCAGGTGCGTCGGTGATCTCGTTCGTATTAATCGCAATCACTGTGGGCAGGAGCCGAGTGCCGACATAGAAGTGTTCGGGGTCGATAAGCTCCTGCATGATCGATGCGTTTTCTGTCGATTCGTACTGCATGAGCAAGTCGCGCTCAGCGTATGTTTCGAACGTTGGGGCATCTGCCGCGAGCAGCAGGTCAGCACCGATCTCACCGCTTTTCTCTTCAGCCGCGATGCGTGCTGTGAGGTCTCCCGTTCCTGCGCGAAACACCTCGACAGTGATATCGGGGTGCTCGTCGTTGAAAGCTGCCACAATGCCATCGATCTTTTCCTGTGGCTCAGAGGTATACAGCGTGATGCTCGTTGGCTCAGACCCTGAAGCGTCTGAGGGTACTTCGCTTGGGGCTTCAGAAGAACACGAGGTAAGCGCGAGTACGCCGACCGTGAGTGACGTGACGACGCCAAATGTGCGAGACAAAGACATGATTCTCTTTCTGTGGTTGGGATGAATTTTGGCCTATGCTCCCGTCGCTACCTGCGTGAAGACAGGAGCGCCGGGAGAAAGTTCGATCGGAGTGCTCTGCACTCCATGGGGTGACAACTGTACGAGCGAAAACCATGCGGCATTATGGCCTGAAACATGGGTCGGGCCAGCGTGCATCACCTGGTGATACGAGAGCGCCGGTGCAGTGAACACCGGGATACCGCGTATCACAGCACTTTGCGAATGATGGAAATGGCCCGTAAGCACCGCCCGAACATCAGAACCGTCGATGACCCGCATGAACGCCCGCGCATCACGGAGACCTTGCTTGCGTAACACCGGCATATGCGAAGCGGCAGGCGGGTGGTGTAGTGCAATGACGGTACCGCGCTCACTCGGGGTGGAAAGCAGATTGCTCAGCCAATCAAGCTGCTCTTCGCCAAGCTCTCGAGTCTGCGAGTTAAGCCGCACGATGCGTGTGCCACAGACCTGGGTCACACCCGTGTGGCCGGCCTCGTGACCCCGGAGTTTCGTGGCTGCTTCTGGGTCATCATGATTCCCCAGAACCGTCATCACGGGCACCCCGAGAGTCGCCTCGATATTGCGACAAGCTTCATCGACAAGTGGGTATGCACCCTGGTTGCCCCGCTGAATGAGGTCACCCGTAATGACTACCCCATCTACATTAAGCTCCTGGGCGCGCGCGTACTCGGCCACGTCAGCAAGCCGGCTCAGCGTGTCGATCTCACCGTACAGCGCCCCAGATTCGGTCGCGTGCACGTCGCTCACGTGAAGGAGCCTCAGCTGGGCGCTCGTGACGATCATGATTGCCCTGTCTCTGCTTGCACCGTAGCCCGGGTCTTGTTCTTGAGACCTGCTTTCGCGATGAGCGCTTCAATATGCGCCTCGGTAAGCCCGTGACGAACGAGATAATCGGCTGGCCCACCGTGTTCGTCTACATAATGAATCGCCTGCATGAGCGCCTCAGCGGGACTGTCAAGGTGCAACCGTTCAGCGTGAGCACGTTCGTGGTCAGTCAGCATCAGCTCGGCAAGTTGTCTCTCAGCAATCGTTGCTCGTGCGGGCCGCACCACCCTGCCCGAGAGCGCATAATCGGCTACCACCGCCTCACGGCTTTCGCCCGCCACGAGCCTTGCGAGAGCAACCACCAGCCCGGTGCGATCTTTACCCGCGGTGCAGTGCACGACACCAACCCCAGGGTGGTTTGCGATCAGCGCAACCGCACTCGCAAGTTCATGACCACGGTCACGCAGCAGCCCGAGGTAAATACCCTCAAGCGTTCCCGAAGTCGGTGGCGCCTCCCGGTAGAGGGGCATCTCGATGATTGGGAGACGGTGCGTATGAGGTGTGTGTTCGCTCGTCTCGCGAAGGTCGATGATGAGGTCTACACCGGCCTCGCGCAATGCCTGCTCGCCTTTGGGAGTGAGCCCGTCAAGAGCAGCTGAGCGCACGAGCCACACTCGTTCGTCATCCCGGGTAATAGTTCTAGCGTTATAGCTGCCTTCGATGGGCAGTTCATTCACGGTAATCGGTTTCCTACACACTCAGTATTTCGTTTGTTTCACAGTTCGTGAAACGTATTACATGAGCAGTATTCAGCGGCAACGTGTCTTACGTATGAACACGTCTTGAACCGACCATGAAACCCTTATGGCTGAATAGCTACAGATTTTTCGGAACAACGACCGGTGTTGCTTTTTCGCCTCCCTCTACATCTGGAGCATCGGTGAGAGCCTCGGCCACAACTTCCCGCATGTCGAGCTGCTCCCCCAGCGGCACAGTCAGTAGCGACTCAGTTTCACTGAGTAACGCGTGCATCACTACAGAATGATTTAAGCGCACAAAGAACGGATCAACCGCATGCCGAACCCCCACAGCTCCCGTAGAAATAACGATGTCGGCAAGTTCAGGAATTGGCGCCCGAGTATAACTACAGACGGCGATAACCGTGGCACCGTGAGCTTTTGCTGCTCGGCAGGAGGCAAGGGTATGCGTGTTTGCTCCTGAGTGGGTAAGCGCAAGCACTACATCGCCTCGACCGAGTGTGCGTGCCGTGAACTGTTGCGCCAAAATATCGAGTGGTGCTTCGACGGGGCGTCCGAGCGTGGCAAACCTGAGCGCTGCATCCTGCAGAGGCGGCGCCGAGAAGCCGTTGGCAGCAAACAGCACCCGACGAGCGCCGCTCAGTAAAACCGCCGCCTCTGTAACAGCCTCACGATCTACCGAATCGCCCCCAACCCTGAGTGACTCACGCGCACTATCAAACACGAGACTCACGCGATCATCAGGCAAGGCACCATCGGGAGCCGATTCTCGAGCAAGCTCAAGGCGTAGGTGCTGAAACCCACGAAACCCTAGACTCCTGCAAGCTCTTACCACGGTCGCGGCCGAGGTACCCGCGGCCTGCGCGAGTTCTTGGGTTGACCACTGAGTAATCTCTTGCGGCCGCGACAAAATCACTGCAGCAACCGCGCCCTCACGCGGGCCGAGCGTTCCGGCATAGGCTCTAATCAACGCGATGGCAGAGCCGAACCCCCCTGATATTTCAGGCTTCGACCGATGACTTTCTTCGTCAGCGGTCGTCGATGGGGGCGAGTCAGGCGGGCATAGTTCGCTGTTCATGGTGTCACCTTAACGGCTCGCAACACCGCACAACCCGTGATCAACAGAGCCCTGGCCACTGCTTACCGAACATTCGCCTGATCGCCACCAACCGTTCATCATGTTCGCTTGGGAACAAACGCTATTCGGCGGGAATGGCCAACAGAAATGTAAACGCCCCCACCGCATCAGCGGCAGGGGCGTTTAAAAAACGTGAGGCGAAAGCCTTAGCGGCGCAGGCCGAGGCGCTCGATCAGTGCACGGTAGCGCTCGATGTCGACATCGTGCAGGTACGCGAGCATGCGGCGGCGCTGACCAACGATGAGCAGCAGACCGCGGCGCGAGTGGTGATCGTGCTTGTGGGTCTTGAGGTGCTCGGTGAGATCCTTGATGCGCTGCGACATGATCGCAATCTGCACCTCAGGCGAACCGGTATCACCCGGCTTCGTTGCGTACTCTTCGATGATGGCCTTCTTCACGTCAGGTGCGAGTGACATGCGGGTGATCCTTTCTCTCGTTGCGCGGCGCCGATGCCAGGGTGGCATGAGCTCTCTCGATCCGCGGCCGATTGATACGGCAAACAACCTTGCTATCTTAACACCTGCATTCGAAAAGCCCAACTTGCTTGGCGGCGTAGGCTTAATGGCATGACCCCTGATCTCTCACCCGCCCTCCTCACTTCCCTCACCAACATCGCCGAGGCCGCAGCCCGCGAAGCCGCCGCCGAGATCATGCGACTTAAAGCCGAGGGGGTGGGCGTGGCCGATACGAAGAGCTCTAGCGTCGATATCGTAACCGAGGCCGATCGTCGAGCCGAGCAGATGATCGTCGACGCGATCCGCCGCGAACGGCCAAACGACGGGGTGTTTGCCGAAGAAGGGCACGCGCACGAGTCGACGACCGGCATCACCTGGGTGATCGACCCGATCGACGGCACGGTCAATTATTTGTACGGGATCGGGGCTTTTTGCGTGAGCATCGCGGCAACGGTTGCAGACGAGCACGCCTACGAAGACGGCCGTCGGGCTGTCGCTGCCGTGGTGTTCAACCCGACAACGGGCGAGATGTTTCGTGCGAGCGAGGGCGGTGGGGCAACGCTCAACGGCCAAGCGATCGGCGTTTCGAAGCCCGAGACGCTCGCGGCCTCGCTCATCGCGACCGGCTTTGGCTACACGTCTGAGCGGCGCACGATGCAGGCCGCGGCACTCAGCGCCCTCATCGCCCACGTGCGCGACATTCGCCGCATCGGCAGCGCCGCCTACGACCTGTGCCTCGTCGCAAAGGGCAGCCTCGACGGTTACTACGAGATCGGTATTCAGCCGTGGGACTGGGCCGCGGCAGCCCTCGTCGCAACCGAGGCCGGCGCCCTCACCCGCGGCATCACCCCTGAAGCTCCAGCGGGCACGACGCTCTTCATCGCGGGCGCACCCGAAACCGTCGAGCGCCTGCAGGGCAAGCTCGCGGGCCACGTGCCAACCCAGCTCTAGCGGCGGATCGGGCCAAGCCCTCCCCCCGCTCACGAGCGCCAGGCCCCAGACCCGTACCGCCGAATACAGCAGAGGGGCCGCGATCTTTCGACCGCGGCCCCTCGCCGTATCTCGTTATGCTCTCGTTAGCTGAGCAGCGACTCGATTGGGCCGCGCGCAAAGAAAACGACGAAGCCGAGCGCGACGATCCACAGCAGCCAGTGAACCTTCTTGGCCTTGCCCGCGAGCACCTGCACGAAGACCCACGAGACGAAGCCCGCACCGATGCCGTTGGCAATCGAGTAGGTCATCGGCATGACGGTAATCGTGAGGAAGACCGGCAGGAGCACGGCAAAATCACTGAAGTCAATGTGCTTGATCTGCGCCATCATGAGCGCACCAACGATCACGAGCGCTGCGGCCGCGACCTCGGTGGGAACGATGCCGGTGAGCGGGGTCAGGAACATCGCAGCGATGAACATGAGGCCCGTGATGATGTTCGCGAAGCCGGTGCGCGCACCTTCGCCGATGCCTGCGCCCGATTCAACGAACACGGTGTTCGACGACGATGAGGTGAAACCACCGGCGACGGCGCCAACGCCCTCGACCACGAGGGCCGACTTGAGGCGCGGGAAGTTGCCCTTTTCATCGGCGAGACCTGCCTCGCGCGAGAGGCCAGTGAAGGTGCCCATCGCGTCGAAGAAGTTCGTGAAAAGCAGGGTAAAGACAAGCATGATAACCGTAATCACGCCGACCTTGCCGAAGTCGAAGCTGACGGCGCCGATGAGACTCAGGTCAGGAACACTGAACGGCGAGCCAGAGAGCGACGGAATCGTGAGCCCCCAGCCGCCAGGGTTCTCCTGTGCCGAGCCGAGGTGCCAGACGGCCTCGACGATCACAGCGAGCACGGTTCCGGTGAGCAGGCCGATGAGCAGGCCACCCTTGACCTTACGTGCAACGAGCACGCCAGTGATCAGCAGGGTGATAACGAAGAGCAGTGTCGGAATGGTCGCGACCGAGCCACCAATGCCGAGACCAACGGGAGGCGAGTTCTGGGTCGTTGAGGTCACGAAACCCGAGTTCACGAAACCGATGAAGGCGATAAAGAGGCCGATACCGACCGTAATCGCAAGCTTCAGCTCGACGGGCACCGCGTTGAAGATCATGCGACGAAGGCCAGTGACGGCGAGCAACACAATAAGCGCACCGTTAATCATGACGATGGCCATGGCCTCGGGCCAGGTCACCTGGCCCACGACCGAGAACGCGAGGAAAGCGTTGATGCCGAGGCCCGCGGCGAAACCGAAGGGCAGGCGGCTCACAACGCCGAAGAGAATGGTCATGACACCCGCGGTCAGAGCGGTGACCGCGCCAACCTGATCAAAGGCAAGTTCGTTACCAGCCACGTCAGGCTTGCCCGAGAGAATAATCGGGTTCAGGACAACGATGTAGGCCATGGTCACGAAGGTGACAAGGCCGCCGCGAACCTCAGAGCCGAAGCTTGATCCGCGTGCAGAAATTTCAAAGTACCGGTCGATTCGACCCTTTAGCCCCCCAGGGGTATTACTGTCTGGTGTTGCAACGTTTGGCTGCGTCACGCTCGTCCCTCTCGCATATACTGCCCGGGCGCAAGGTTTTGCGCCACATCACAGGTTACGAGAATAGCACTCACCGGGCCAGATGCTAGACACAGAGCCGCTCAACGACGAGGCCCGGTCGCGCTACAAAGCGAACCGGGCCTCGGTGTGGGGCGCTGCTCCGAAACGGATGGTTGGTTTACGAGACGCCAAGCAGGTCGATCACGAAGATAAGCGTTTTGCCAGCGAGCGGGTGCATGCCGCGTTCGCCGTAGGCCTGCGCCGGGGGAACCACGAGTTTGCGGCGGCCACCGATCTTCATGCCGGGAATGCCAACCTGCCAACCCTGAATGAGGGCGCTCAGAGGAAAGTCGATTGATTCGCCACGGCTCCACGACGAGTCGAACTCTTCGCCCGATTCGTACTCAACGCCGAGGTAGTGCACCTTGACCTTCGATGAGGCCTTGGCTTCTTCGCCCGTGCCAACAACGAGATCTTCAATCACGATTTCGGTGGGAGCGGGGCCCTCAGGAAATTCGATCTCTGGTTTGGTGAGTGCTGATTCTGTCATACCTCTATTGTGACCCGATTGGGTAGACTCGCCCACCCCTGTTCGCTGATAGGAAAAGCCTGAATCGTTGTAAGGAATCACACAAGCCACGAGCTCGCCATTTCGGGTAACCTAGAGGCGATGAAACTTGCACATATTCACACTGGTTCAGACGATTTCTTCGAGCTTGCCGTCGTAGTGGGTGAACGATTCGCCCCGATGTCGGCGTTGGATATGCCTTACAAAAATCTGCAGCAACTCATCGAGGCTGGCCCCGATGCGCGCGCTGAAGTTGAGCGTGCCGCAGCGGCACTGGCCTCTGAGGCCTGGTCGCAGGTCGCCGAGGCCAAGCTTGCCCCCGCAGTAATGCGCCCGCCCATCACGCTTGCGGTAGGTCTTAACTACGACGAGCACGCGAGCGAGCTCAGCCTCGATAACGATGCCGGCCCGGTTCTCTTCACGCTCTTCCCCAACTCGCTCGCCGCACACGATGGCGATGTGGTCATTAACCCCGACATCAGCGTCGAGATTGACTACGAGGCCGAACTCGGTGTGATCATCGGTAAGCCTGCCCGCGACGTGAGCCCCGAAGAGGCCCTCGACTACGTCTTCGGCTACACCGCGATCAACGACATCACGGCCCGCGATATCCAGTTTCGCGAACCTCAGTGGTCGCGCTGTAAGTCGTTTGACGGCTTTACGCCCGTCGGCCCGTTCGTCGTCACGACCGACGAGATTCCCGACCCGCAAACCCTCGCGATTACCTGCGACGTCGACGACCTTCGGGTTCAAGACTCAACCACCGCGTTCATGATTCGCACCGTCGCGCAGCTCATCTCAACCATTTCTGAGGGCGCAACGCTCATGCCCGGAACCCTCATCTCGACCGGTTCGCCCGGTGGCGCAGGCCGTTCGCGCAAACCACCGCTCTATTTAAAGCCGGGCATGGATGTCACGGTCACGATCGAAAAGATCGGCGCGCTCACCTCGCACATCGTCGAGTAGAGCTCTTGGCTTTGCCGGCTTTGCCGCGCTGGGCGAGGTAGGCGGATCGCGGCAGTACCTGCCCGCGACAACCTCCAGCCCCGAGCCCCGTCCCCTCTCCTGAGGGGCGGGGCTTTCGTATTGCTGCGGGTCCACCTTCCGCCCCGCCTCGCGCTGTGATTTGCCCCTGGCTAGCCCCGTGACTTACCCCGGAGGCTTGCCTCGAGGAGCGCGCGAACCTTTGCCTGATATTTCACCATTTTCACCCGGTTTCAGGGCTTTCAAGCCACAAAATCACGCAATAGTTGTTGGGGCGGGCTTCGGCCTCGCCTCGGTTGAACCGCGTACACATACAACTACTCCCCGGCAGCTCATGACGGTGGGAGTCACCAGCTGCCGGGGAGCAGTTCAGCCCTCACGAGGGCCAGCATATTGCGACGTGAGCGAGCGCAGCTTACTTGTCGAAGCCAGCAGCGCCGGTCAGGTGACCAGGCTCAAGCAGGCGATCGAGCTGTGCCTCGTCGAGCAGACCCTTCGCGAGCACGAGGTCACGAATGTTTCCGTTCGTTGCGAGAGCCTCTTTCGCGAGCTTCGCCGACTCGGCGTAGCCGAGCACAGGAGCGAGAGCCGTGATCACGGTGACCGAGCGGGCCATCATGTCGTCGATACGGTCTTCGTTCGCGGTGATGCCATCGACGCAGTTCACGCGGAACGTACGGCAAGCACGCTCAAGCCAGGTGATCGACTGGAAGAGTGAGTGTGCAATGACGGGCTCGAAAGCGTTGAGCTGCAGTTGCCCCGCTTCGACCGCCATCGTGACGGTGACGTCGGCGCCTGCAACCGAGTATGCGACCTGCGTCACTGCCTCGGGAATGACGGGGTTCACCTTGCCTGGCATGATCGATGAGCCCGCCTGACGTGCCGGAAGGTTGATCTCGCCGAAGCCAGCCTGCGGGCCCGATGAGAGCAGTCGCAGGTCGTTTGAAATCTTCGAGAGCTTCATCGCGGTGCGCTTGAGTGCGCCCGAGAAGGTAATGAAGACGCCTGTGTCAGAGGTCGACTCGATGAGGTCGCCATCGTTCGTGAGCTCAACACCCGTGATATCGCGAAGGTGGCGGATCACCGCGTCGCGGTAACCGGGGTCTGCGTTCAGGCCCGTACCGATCGCGGTTGCACCGATGTTCACTTCGTGGAGCAGCTGGACAGCCTCGCTGATGCGCTCGATATCTTCACGTAGCGTAACGGCAAAGGCGTTGAATTCCTGACCAAGGGTCATAGGAATCGCGTCTTGCATCTGCGTACGGCCGACCTTGACGATGTGAGCGAACTCTTTCGACTTCATTTCGAACGACTCTGAGAGCAGTGAGATCTCTTCAAGCAAAGCACGAATTGAGAAGTCGAGGGCAATCTTAATTGCGGTGGGGTACGTGTCGTTGGTCGACTGGCCCTTGTTCGTGTGGTCATTCGGGTGAATCTGCGAGTAGTCGCCCTTTGCCCAGCCGCCGAGCTCGAGCGCACGGTTCGTGACGACCTCGTTCACGTTCATGTTTGACGAGGTGCCAGCGCCGCCCTGAATCACGCCAACGACGAACTCGTCGATGAGTGCACCGTTCTTGATCTCTTCGCAGGCCTGGTCAATGAGGTTCGAACGGTGCGCGTCGAGCACCCCGATCTCGAGGTTGGCGCGAGCCGCTGCCTGCTTCACGCACGCAAAGGCGCGAATGAAGGCTGGGTACACCGAAATCGGGCGAAGCGTGATCGGGAAGTTCTCGTGCGCACGAGCGGTGTGCACGCCCCAATATGCGTCTGCCGGAATTTCCACGCTACCGAGCGAGTCGGTCTCGGTGCGCGTTTGCATTGCAACGTTTTCGGTCACTTTTAACAGCTCTCCATTTACTTTGATGTGTTGTGACAACCTCTGCCACTGAACACATCAACCATACTCCCCGAACGTGAGAAATCCGTTACATTTTGTCGCCCATGTCGAGAAGCCTCATGATGCGCTTTTCGATGGGTGGGTGTGTCTGAAATAGCGATTGCATCGCACTCTGTTTGAGCGGGTTTGCGATCCACAAATGTGCCATGCTCGAACTCTGTTTTTGCAACGGTTGCCCGTAGGTCGAGAGCTTGTGAAGGGCACTCGCGAGTGCCTCTGGGTGCCTCGTCGTGAGCGCGCCGGTCGCATCAGCGAGGTACTCCCGCTGGCGCGAGACGGCGAGCTGCACGAGCCCCGCGATGAGGGGCGCGATGAGCATCGCGATGAGCCCAAACACGAACACGATGGGGTTCTGGTTGTTGTTATTGCGTGAGAAGAACGCCATGCGCATGAACACGTCGGCGAGCATGCCAATCGCGACAACAAGCCCGTACACGATCATCGAGACACGAATGTCGTAGTTGCGCACGTGACCGAGTTCGTGCGCCATGACCCCCTCGAGCTCTGCGTCGTTCATCATCTCGAGCAATCCCGTGGTCGCCGCGACGATCGCGTGCTCGGGGTCGCGCCCGGTCGCGAAAGCGTTGGGAGCGGGGTCGTGAACGATGTACACCTCGGGCATCGGGGTGCCCGTCGCGATCGAAAGGTTTTCAACGATGCGATACAGCCTCGGGTTATCGGCCTCTTCGATCTTCACGGCCCCCGCCATCGAGACGGCCTGCTTGGAAGCGGTGAAGTATTGGATGAGGGCGTAACCGAGCGCAAACACCATGGTGAACACCACGATGGTCATGTCGTTGTAAATCGTTGCCGCAAGCCACCCGAGCCCACCCACGAGCGCGAAAAAGCTCAGAATGATGAGAAAGGAGTTGATCTTGTTGCGACGAATCGCCGAGTACATAAGCGCCTAGAATTCGATGCGCGGTGGCTCCGAAATTGCCGCCACGTTCTCAACTTCAAAGAACTCGCGCTCGGTGAAGCCCATCATGCGAGCGAAGAGGTTGTTCGGGAAGGTCTGAATCTTGATGTTCAGCTCGCGCACACCGCCGTTGTAGAAACGTCGCGCAGCCTGAATCTTGTTTTCAGTGTCAACGAGCTGACTCTGCAGCTCAAGAAAGTTCTGGCTCGCCTGCAGCTGCGGGTAGGCCTCGGCAACCGCAAAGATCGACTTCAGCGCCTGCTGCATGTGATTCTCGGCCGTGGCGGCCTCTACGGGCCCCTGAGCCGAGACGGTTTCTGCCCTGGCTCTCGTGACCTGGTCAAACACCTCTTTCTCATGCGAGGCGTAACCCTTCACCGTCTCAACGAGGCTAGGAATCAGGTCGGCTCGGCGCTTCAGCTGCACCGTAATGTCGCTCCACGCTTCTTCGACACGGTTGCGCAGCTTGACGAGGGAGTTGTAGGTTGCAGCAACGTACAACCCCAGCACGACGACAAGCCCAAGAACAATGAGCAATACCAATGAGGTGTCCATGCGCCCATTCTACGACTTCGGGCCTCATTTTCATTTGGTTCTCGCTGTGAGTTAGACCCCAAGCACCCGATCGAGATAGGGGTTTGCAAAGACTCGATGCGGATCAAGCCGGTCACGCACGGCCGCAAACTCACCAAATCTTGGGTACTGATCAGCGAAGTAAGCCGAGTCAAGCGAGTGCATCTTGCCCCAGTGCGGCCTGCCTCCATACGAACGCATGATCGCCTGCACCTCGGCGAAGTAGAGGCGGTGATCCTCTTTGTAAAAACGGTGAACGGCGATATAACCGCTCTCGCGGCCGCTCGCGGTCGAGAGCATCAGGGAGTCGGAGGCAGCGTTACGCACCTCAATCGGGAACGAGATGTTGAACCGCTTGCGGGAAATCATGTGCTCGATGTCGCGCACCGCGTGCGGCACGGCCTCGAGGGGAACCGCGAACTCCGACTCGCGAAAGCGCACCCGCCGGTTCGTAATGAACACCCGGTACGAGCGGTCGGTGTAGTCACGCACCGACGAAACGCCGTTGATGAGCCTATTGATCGTGGGAATCGACCTTGGCACAACCCGTTCGACGTTGACCACTGCCCCGAGCAACGTGTTATTCACGAATTCCTCATCGAGCCAACGCGCAAAGGCGCTCGGTGCACTGATGCCCGCGCTCTCTGGCAAGCGAGTGTTGAACTTCGTGCGCACCGTGTCGGTGTGCGGAAACCAGAAGAACTCGAAGTGGTCGGTGCTGCGCGCAAGCTCGTCGTAGTTGTCGAGCACTTCTCGCAGCTGGGCCGTTCCCTCCTGCGCGCGAAGCAAAAAACTCGGCACGCACTGCAGCGTGATCGTCACGATCGCTCCGAGAGCGCCGAGGCTCAGCGCCGCTGCGTCGAGCAGGTCACGGTCACTCTCGTCAATCTCGAGCACCTCGCCCTCCCCCGTCACCAGCGTGAGCCCGACGATCGCGGTCGCGAGACCCCCGAGACCGAGGCCCGTGCCGTGGGTTCCGGTCTGCGTGGCGCCACTAATCGTTTGCCGGTCGATGTCACCCATGTTCGCGAGCGCGAGGCCAAGAGGATCGAGGATGCCCGGCAGCTCCCACAGGTGCGTACCCGCCCACAAGGTTACCCTGCCCCGTTTGACATCGGCGCTCACGAGACCGCGCAGGTTGCTCATGTCGATGCGAATCCCGTCGGTCGCACCGATCGCCGTGAACGAGTGTGATGCGCCGATCGGCTTCACCCCGTGCCCCGTCTCGGCGGCTCGCTGCACAGCGAGCTGAACCTGTTCGACCGTGTTCGGTGCGATCGAGAGTGCGGGCGTGCACCGCTCTGTGCGTGCCCAGTTGCGCCACGTTGCGCTCATGAGAAGACCTTTCCCTCGCCTCGATAGGTTGGCACCTCACCAACCTTCTCGTCCTGTGAAACGAGTGCGACCTGAGCGACATGCTCCATCACCTCGCCAGACTTCGCGTGCCGCATCCACACGCGGTCACCGACCCCGAGCGCCGCTGCGTTGGCGCCCAGGAGTGGTGTCTGCACCTCGCCTGCGCCCTCGCGGCCCGCAAAACTGAGCCCGCGTGGCCAGACCGGCTGCGGCAGCCTATCGGGGCCAGCGACCCCCGAAGCGATCCACCCGCCTGCAAAGACCGTCGCGGTCTCTGGAGTCGCCTTGCGCACGACGTCGAGGGCGTAGCCGACGGCCGGCGCCGGGGTGAAATGCTGATAGTGGTCAAAAATGTGCGGCCCGTACAGCCCGCTTCCCGCGGCAACCTCGGTGATCGCGGGCTCAGAAACGGTGCTCTCAACCGACCCGGTGCCGCCACCGTTCACGAACTCAAGCTCGGCGACCTCTCGCACGAGACCGATCGCTCGCGCTCGTCGTTCGCGCAGCTCGTCGGCGCTCTTGGCCTGAATCACGCGCATCGCGGTTCCCATGATGGGATTACCCTTTGGCGCGTTCTGCACGCCGGCGATCTGCGCCTCGTATGACATGACGGCGACAAGCGTGAAGCCCGGCCTCGCGATCACGGTCTCGGCGAGCGAGCGTAGCTCTTCGGGCTCGTGTACCGGCGAGCGAAAGACCCCGACGTTGCCGAGCAGCGGGTGCCGCCATGACGAGTCGAAGTCGAGGCAGACGCCAATCGTTTGACGCCCCGCTGGCGGCACGACCGAGTCGATGAGGTCGAGCTGCTCGACCGAGTCAATCATGACCGTGACTCGACTTGCCGCTTGTTCGTCGGCAGCGAGCGCCGCGATTGCCGCGCGATCGGCCGTCGGATAGGCCACGAGCACGTCGTCGATGGTCGCTGAGAGCCACACCGCCTCTGCGAGCGAGTACGCGAGCACTCCGCGGTAGCCGGGCAGCCGCAGGACGGTCTCAAGCACCTCGCGAACGCGGATCGACTTCGATGCCACCCGAATCGGCAACCCACCGGCCCGCCGCAAGAGGTCATGCGCATTGTGTGTGAGCGCGTCGAGCTGAATCGCGACGAGCGGGG
Organism: Leucobacter chinensis; assembly: GCF_019049105.1. Taxonomy (GTDB): domain Bacteria; phylum Actinomycetota; class Actinomycetes; order Actinomycetales; family Microbacteriaceae; genus Leucobacter_A; species Leucobacter_A chinensis. The sequence continues at coordinate 149,413 of NZ_JAHQZR010000006.1, read as the reverse complement.
CCGAGAACTCCTGCGTGGCATCATTCATGCCGCCCCAGTAACCGTCAGGGTTCAGCCGCCAGGGCTCTGCGTACGCCCGGTCACGCAGCTTCGCGTCGTCGAGAGAGAAGACCATGGCCTGATTCTAGGCGACAACCTCCCATGCGAGCACAAAGCGCACCCCTTTTGGCGTTTCTCACGAAAACCGGCAGCAAGAAGTGGTTGAAGAGCCCTTCGGCTCACAACGACTCAAACGCCGCCGAATACACGTTTACTGATCGAGTCGTAGAGAGACGACATCGCCCGTCTGATCATCGACCGTCACGTGTACGACCGTTCCCGGCTCAGACAACGCCCCTTCGAGCCATACCGTCTTCGGTGTGGTCGGCTCGGGCTCGGCAGCGTTGAATACCGATGACGTTCCAAATGCCCAGCCCGCAACAAAAGTAACCGCTGCCACGGCGACCGCCACGACCAACGCTCTCGGCTTGATCTGCTGTGTTTCTTGCATCAGCTTCCTCACTTTTAAAGCAAGCCGTCTTCACCATCTGGTGAATATTCGCACGTCTTGCCCTCACGTTTGAGTGTAGCGACGACCTGCGACACCGACAAGGGTCGGTTATGATGCGGCGAGAGTGGTCACGATATCGCCACTTCTTTCGTACTGTTTTCGGTACCCCCAGTCGGACTCGAACCGACACTGAAAAGATTTTAAGTCTTCCGCCTCTGCCAATTGGGCTATGGGGGCGCATGCGCTCACTCAATTCTAGAGTGTTCCCGGCCCATGCTGCTGAACGGCGTGCCGATGGGTACAGCAAAGGCCCCGGGTAGGGCAGTACCCGGGGCCTTACGCTCCGACGAGTGTGTCGGAAGTTGCTGGCGGCGCTCTCGCCTACCCCACCAAGCTTGCTGAGGTTCTCGTGAGCGTCAGGCGGTTACGCCGAGAGGCGGTCGCGCAGTGAGTCGAGCTGGCCCTGCAGCGCGGCTGGCAGGCGATCACCGAACTGAGCAAAGTACTCGTCGGTGAGGCCGCACTCTTCGAGCCACGAGGCGGGGTCAACGGCAAAGAGCTTCTCCAGCTGCTCGCCGGTCACGTCAGTGCCCTCAAGCTTCAGTTCACCGTCGGCTGGAACGCGGCCGATTGCGACCTCGCGGCCTTCGACCTCGCCCTCGACGCGACGCATAGCCCAGTCGAGCACACGCGAGTTGTCGCCGAAGCCTGGCCACAGGAAGCTGCCGTCTTCGTCACGACGGAACCAGTTGACCTGGAAAATCTTGGGCGCCTTGTCTCCAAGCTTCTCGCCCATCTCGAGCCAGTGGCCCCAGTAATCGGCCATGTTGTAGCCGCAGAAGGGCAGCATCGCGAAGGGATCGCGGCGAAGCTCGCCCACGTTGCCTTCCTGAGCGGCAGTCTTCTCTGAAGAGATGGTCGCGCCCATAAAAACACCGTGTTCCCACGAGAGCGACTGAGCGACGAGCGGCACGTTGGTTGCGCGACGACCACCGAAGAGGATCGCGTCGATGGGAACGCCATCCTGTTCGAACCAGTCATCTGCGAGGGTCGGGGTCTGCTGAATCGGCACCGTGAAGCGCGAGTTCGGGTGAGCCGCGGGGCTCTCTGAGTCTGGGGTCCAGTCGTTGCCGAGCCAGTCGATGAGGTGATCGGGAACCTCGTCGGTCTTACCTTCCCACCACACGTCACCCTCATCAGTCAGTGCGACGTTCGTGAAGATCGTGTGACCCCAGAGGGTTTCCATTGCCACGGGGTTCGTCGACTCACCGGTGCCAGGAGCAACACCAAAGAAGCCCGCCTCTGGGTTAATCGCGTAGAGGCGACCGTCTTTACCGGGGCGAAGCCACGAGATATCGTCGCCGATCGTCTCAACCTTCCAGCCGGGAATCGTGGGCTGGAGCATCGCAAGGTTCGTCTTGCCGCAGGCCGAGGGGAACGCAGCGGTGAGGTGGTAGGCCTTACCCGAAGCCTCGTTCGTGAGCTTCAGCAGCAGCATGTGCTCTGCCATCCAACCCTCGCTGCGACCCATGACGCTCGCGATGCGAAGCGCGAAGCACTTCTTCGAAAGCAGCGCGTTGCCGCCGTAGCCCGAACCGTATGACCAAACCTCAAGCGTTTCTGGGAAGTGCGTAATGTACTTCGTGTCATTGCACGGCCACATGACGTCTTCTTCACCCTCTTCAAGGGGTGCGCCGACCGAGTGCACGGTGCGCACCCACTCGCTACCCTGGGTGATGCCGTCGAGAGCGTCCTGACCCATGCGGGTCATGATGCGCATGTTCAGCACAGCGTATGGCGAGTCGGTGAGCTGAATACCAAGCTGTGAGATCGCGCCGCCAATGGGGCCCATTGAGAAGGGCACGACGTACATCGTGCGGCCGCGCATTGAACCATCAAAGAAAGGCTTCAGCTCTGCCTTCATCTCAGCGGGAGCGCGCCAGTTGTTCGTGGGACCTGCATCGGCCTCGTTCTCTGAGCAGATGAAGGTGCGGTCTTCAACACGCGCCACGTCTGCCGGATGTGAACGCGCGAGGAAGCTCCCCGGGCGCAGGTCTTTGTTAAGGGGAATCAGCGTTCCCGCATCGACCATCTCTTGCGCGATGCGATCCCACTCTGCCTGCGAACCGTCGCACCATTCGATGCGAGCGGGCTCAGTCTGCTCAGCGACCTCAGTCACCCACTTGAGAATTTCAGGATTGGTCGTGGTCGCGTGCTCTGCAACAAGCTCAGCAATGCTCATATAGATACTGGTTCCTCTGCCCATGAACTGTATTCGTGATTAGTTCCGGATCAAACGTCATGTGAAATCCGGGTGAACATTTCAATATTCTCAGACCGATACTGGCAAACCCTGCAAAATCGGTTGTCAATTTTTGCAAAAATTGCTTTATAGTAAAAATATGACTCCTACGAGCGCACTCCAAGACGCTTTTGGCGACTCGAACCACCTCATCAGAGGAAAACGCATTCGCTTTTACCGCACCCAAGCAGGTCTCACCCTCGAGCAGCTCGGCGCCAAAGTGGGTGTCGGCCCCAGCCAACTCTCGCTCATCGAAAACGGCCGACGTGAGCCAAAACTCTCACTCCTCGAGGCCATCGCACGCGAACTCGACACCACGCTCTCTGTCTTGCTCAGCGACGAAGCGCCAGATCGCCGCAGTGCTTTCGAGATCGAGCTGGAACGTTCTCAGCAGGGTGTGCACTACACCGCCCTTGGCCTCCCCGAGATCAGAAACGTGCGTGGCCTCACCGACGAAACCCTCGAATCACTCGTCGGGTTGCATCGCGAACTGCTCAGACGCGCGCGGGCTGCCAGCGCAACGCCAGAGGAAGCTCGTCGAGCGAACACCTCGATCCGCCATTTCATGCGTGAAAAAAACAATTATTTGCCAGAGATCGAAACACTCGCGACCGATCTTATGGCCTCGGTCGGTCACGTGAGCGGTGCCGTCACTCACCGCACCGTCGCCGTGCTTGCCGAGTCCCTCGGGTTTACGCTCATCTTCGTCGATGATCTGCCCTCGAACACGCGCAGCATCACCGATCTTGAAAACGGGCGCATCTATCTTCCGCCGGCCTCGATTCCCGGAGGGCACGGCCTGCGTGCCCTCGCGTTTCAGGCCATGGCGCACCGCGTGCTCGGGCACAACCCTCCCGCGAGCTACGCCGAGTTTCTCGAGCAACGGCTGCAAATCAACTACTTCGCGTCAGCCTGTCTCATGCCGGAGGCCGCGACCGCAGCATTTTTGCAAAACGCGAAGGCCGAGCGCAACCTCGCGATCGAAGACCTGCGTGACGCTTTCGGAGTCACGCACGAGGCCGCGGCACACCGCTTCACGAACCTCGCCACGAAGCACCTCGACCTGCAAGTGCACTTTTACCGCGCCGACGCGCACGGGGCGCTGCTGCGCGGCTACGAAAACAACGATCTTCCCTACCCCGTCGACGCAAGCGGATCGCTCGAAGGTCAAGTCGTGTGCCGCTACTGGGCCGGGCGAACGGGCTTCAAGCGCCGCAACCGCACGAGCGAGTTCTACCAGTACACCGACACCCCCGAGGGCACCTACTGGGAGACGAGCCAGATTGGCGACCTCGGCAACTCGGGCGCTTTCTCGATCACCTGTGGCGTGAAGTTTGACGACGCAAAGTGGTTCCGTGGGCGCGACACTCACGTTCGCACTGCCTCGACCTGCCCCGACGAGAACTGCTGCCGCAAACCGAGCGACGCCCTTGCCGAACGCTGGGAGGGGTCGGCTTGGCCGAGCGCGCGCATGCACGCACACATTCTCTCGCCGCTGCCCACCGGCTCGTTTCCGGGCGTTGACGACACCGAAATGTACGAGTTCCTCTCGGCGCACGCGCCTGAACTGTAGCGGGGCCACCGCCGCGACGTTAGGTTAGTGCGGGCTGGCCGGTCTCGGGTGCTGGCCTGGCCGTTTCTGGTACTGAGCTTGAGTTCCGGCCTCGGGTTCCGGGCTGGCCAGCCTCGGGTGCCGGCCTGATCCGCCGAAAATTTCGTTTACTTGACGAAAAGCAGGGTGTAATCGCCAAAACACCCTACTTTTCGTCAAGTAGACCGCGAAAGGCCGCGCAAAGCCCGCAAGACCGCGAAAAGTCGCGGGAGGCCACGCAAGGCCGCGCAAAAGAAGACCGCGCAAACGCACGAACGCCCCCGGAGCCAAAGCTCGAGGGGCGTTCGTTAAGCTTTCGAGGCGCTAGTCAGCCTTGGGGCGTGACGCGAACTCTTCGAAGATCGCGCGCGGCTCAAGCGACGCCTCGATATTCACGATGTCGCGGCCCAGGAAGAAGTGGCCAACCCAGCCACCAAACACACGCCACTTGCGCTCCCACGCGGGAATGGCAAGGCCGTGGTAGAAGCGGTGTGCGAGCCAGGCGATGTAGCCGCGAAGCGCGATCTTGCCCGACTGGAACACGCCGGTGTTCATGCCGAGGCCTGCGACGGCGCCCTGGTTCTTGTGGTTGTACTCTGCGGGAGCCTCGCCGCGCAGCACGGCGACGATGTTCTTCGCGAGCAACTTGCCCTGGCGCACAGCGTGCTGAGCGTTCGGCACGCAGAAGCCGCCGGGGCCAGGGGTCGACGAGATGTCGGGGGTCTGCGAAGTGTCGCCAGCGGTCCAAGCGCCCTCAAGCACCTTGCCGTCTTCGGTCGTGATCTGCAGCGTGGGGCTGCCGACGACGTGCCCGCGAGGGCCGATGGGAAGGTCGGTGCCGCGCAGGAAGGGGCGAGGCATAACGCCAGCGGTCCAGACGATGAGGTCTGACTCGTACTTCTCGCCCGTCGAGAGCTCGATGTTGCCGTCGACTGCCGACGAGAGCTGAGTGTCGAGGTGAATGGTCACGCCACGACGGGTCTGGTCTTTCACAACCCAGTCGGCGGTCTTCTGCGAGACCTCGGGCATGATGCGGCCCATAGCCTCAACGAGGTGGAACGCCGTCTCGTCGAAGGTGATCTCGGGGTAACGTCGCAGGAGGTTCGTGGCGAACGAGCGCAGTTCGGCAACAGACTCGATGCCGGCGAAACCGCCGCCAACGACCGTCACGGTGAGTAGGCGTGCGCGCTCTGGCGAGCCCTTCGGCAGCAGTGCGGCGCGCTCAAAGTTGCCAACCATGCGATCGCGAATGGCGATGGCCTCTTCGATCGTCTTCATACCGATTGCGTTGTCGGCAATACCGGGAATCGGGAAGGTGCGCGAAACCGAACCGGTCGAGATGACGATCTGGTCATACTCGAACTCGTAGGGCTCGCCAACGTTCGGGGTGATCGTCGCGGTCTTGGTCGCGTGCGAGATGCCGGTGACCTTGCCTGCAATGTTTGCGGTGTGCTTGAGGTGACGACGACGGGCTACGACGGCGTGACGGGGCTCAATCGAGCCTGCTGCAACCTCGGGAAGGAAGGGAAGGTAGGCCATGTACGGCAGCGGGTCAACAATCGTGACCTCAGCTTCGCCCGATCGGAGCCACTTCTCGAGCTTCCACGCAGTGTAGAAACCTGCGTAACCACCACCGACGATCAGAATCTTTTTAGCCACGAGGCTATTCTCCTTGCGTGTGATATTCAGAGGGGCGCCCTTCGAAACATTCGTTGAGCGCTGCAGACGTTTGGTATACGCCTAACCCCACTATCCTAAGGCATACCGAGCTCAGATCACGATTTCCTGAGAACGAAACAGCGGCGGATCATGAGCTGGTTACGCCCAGATCACAGGCGCCCGTTGTCTTCGCCACAGGAACGTTGTGACGAAACTCGCAGGAATCACCGCGTATCGGTATGACCGACTGCGCAAAGTTGGTTAGAGCACAAGGCCAGAATCACGAATGGCGAGATCGCCAATTGGGTTCACTCCGGGGCCGGCAGCGAGGGCGTGGCCGATGAGTGCGTGCAGGCACTTAACGCGCGTCGGCATGCCGCCAGCGCTCACGCCCTGCACTTCAGGAACCTCGGCGACCTGGTCGCGATCGGCGACGTACGACGCGTGCGCAGCACGGTAGGCCTCGGCGACCGACTCATCGCTCGCGAGCAGTTCGTTGTACTCAACCATTTTGCCCTCGGCTTCAAGCCGTGAGGCCGCTTTCACGGCCTCGGGGTGGGTGAGGTAATAGAACGTCGGAAACGGGGTACCGTCTTCGAGCCTCGGAGCGGTCGCGACGACCGCGGGAATGCCAGCTGAGTCACGCGCGGCAATGCCGACCACTCCCCTGGCCTGGCGGCCGAGCTGTTCGCTCACGGTATCAATGTCTACCTGCGTTGCATCGTCAAGCTGCACGATCGTTCCTTTCGCGCGGTGGCGTTAGCGGGTGGTAAGGAGCTCTTCGGGCTCAGCGGTCGTTGTTCCAGCGCCGAGAACCGAGGCTGCGAACTCCGCGGTCCAGCGGCGCTCGGTCGGGGTGAGCTCCGTACTCACCGAGAGTTTTTCGTCTTCGGGAATGATCACACCGTCTTCGATCACGGTGAGTTGCACTTCTCCGGGCATCACGTAGAAAAGGCGTTCCCTGGCCTGTGCCCGAATGTACACGGGATCTTGCCATTTGTGTTGTTCTTGCTCGATCTCATCGAGCGATGCGCGGCGCTGCTCGACACTCTCTTGCAATTGAGCGATTTCACGCTGCTGCTGCAGGTAGGTCGAAAAGCTGGGCGCGAGTACCACCGCAGCGATCAGCACGAGGCTCAAGATGGTGGCGGTGAGGCCACTCATCTTGAGGCTCTGAAACCACAGGCGCATGTCGCCGCGTGAACGAGGCTCACGGGCGACACGCTCCTCGCGCCGACGCTTCACGGTCTATTAGCCCTGAAAGCGCGGGAACGCTGCGCGGCCTGCGTAGCGTGCTGCATCGCCGAGGTCTTCTTCGATGCGCAGCAGCTGGTTGTACTTCGCAACACGCTCTGAACGCGCAGGGGCGCCCGTCTTGATCTGGCCGCAGTCGGTCGCAACCGCAAGGTCAGCAATCGTGACGTCTTCGGTCTCACCCGAGCGGTGCGAGAGAATCGCGGTGTAGCCTGAGCGCTGCGCGAGCTGCACGGCGTCGAGGGTCTCGGTGAGGGTACCAATCTGGTTCACCTTCACGAGCAACGAGTTGGCAGCGCCCTTTGCAATGCCGTCTGCGAGGCGTGCGGGGTTCGTGACGAAGAGGTCGTCACCAACGAGCTGCACCTTGTCGCCGAGCGCCTCGGTGAGCTTGACCCAGCCCTCCCAGTCGTTCTCATCGAGAGGGTCCTCAATTGACACGAGGGGGTACTTCGCACAGAGATCGGTGTAGTAGGCGATCATGTCGTCTGACGAACGTGACTCACCTTCGAACTGGTAGGCACCCTCTGAGAAGAACTCGGTCGATGCAACGTCGAGCGCGAGAGCGACGTCGGTGCCGGGCTTGTAACCGGCACGCTCGATTGCCTGCACAATGAGGTCGAGTGCCGCAGCGTTGTTGGGCAGGTCTGGGGCGAAGCCGCCCTCGTCACCGAGCGCGGTCGCGAGGCCGTTCTCTTGCATGAGCGACTTGAGCGAGTGGTACACCTCAACACCCATGCGAAGACCCTCTGAGAAGGTCTCGGCGCCAATCGGCACAGCCATGAACTCCTGAATATCAACACCCGTGTCTGCGTGAGCACCGCCATTGATGATGTTCATGAGCGGCACGGGAAGCGTACACGCGGTGGGGCCACCAATGTATCGGTAGAGAGGCAGACCAGCTGAGTCAGCTGCGGCTTGTGCGACCGCGAGACTCACGCCAAGAATCGCGTTTGCACCGGTCTCGCTCTTGTTCTCAGTTCCATCGGCGGCGATGAGTGCCGCGTCAACGAGACGCTGGTCATCAGCAGCAATATCGTCTACCGCGGGGCCGAGCACGGTGTGAACCGCATCGACAGCCTTTTGCACGCCCTTGCCGAGGTAGCGGCCCTTGTCGCCATCCCTCAGCTCGTATGCTTCGAAGGCGCCGGTGGAGGCGCCTGAGGGAACCGCTGCGCGGCTCACTGCTCCATCGCTGAGCGCGACCTCAACCTCAACGGTCGGGTTGCCTCGCGAGTCAAGAATTTCTCGTGCAATGACTGCATCGATATATGCCACCATGAACTCCTCGTAAATTACATCGGGGTTGAACGCCCTGGGCGCCAATAATTACTCTACCGTGACGGCGTTAGCGATCACCCTGTGAACGAACATCGAGATCGCTCGCACTCAGGGTGTCGGGGCGCACGTTTGCGAACTCGGAAAAGCCCTCACCCGCGATGCGGTCAAGCATGGCCTTCATGTTCTTCACGCGCTTTTCAAGGCGCACACGGTGCCCCGCAGCGACGAGCTCTCGTTTGATACTCATGAGCTGTGCCTTCGGCACATCGGTGTCGTAGACGAGTGCGATCGAGGCTGGACCATCATTTTCAGGAAGCTCGATGAGATCGACGACGCGTTCGAAGCCGATCGAGAAGCCGACCGCGGGCACGTCTTGACCGAGGAACCGGCCGACCATGCCGTCATAGCGACCGCCGCCGCCAACCGAGCTGCCTGAAGCCGGGTGGGCGACCTCAAAAATCGTGCCCGTGTAGTACCCCATGCCGCGCACGAGCGTGGGGTCGAAGCGCAGGGTCACGTTGCTCGGAATCGCGTGTTCCAGAGCCTCGCCCAGATCAACAAGGTTTGTGACGCCCTCGCCACCGAGGCCCTCGGGAAGCGCGGCAACAATTTCTTCACGGGTAAGCGCGATGCCCTCGCCGGCGATTTTCGGGGCAACAGCCTCGAGCACCTCGCCCATGCGGGCGGCGGCGGTTGCGTCAAGCTCTTCAAGCTCTTCGACAACGCCTGAGGCGCCAATCTTGTCGAGCTTATCGATCGTGATCAGCGCACGGTCATGCACCTCGGCTTCAAAGCCGCAGTGCGCGAGCAGACCGAAGAGCACCCGACGGTCGTTCACTCGAATCGTCACGTCGGTGAGGCCAAGCTCAGCGAATGCCTGCGATGAGGCCGTCAACAGCTCGATCTCGGCCATGAGCCCGGGCTCGCCAATGATGTCAATGTCGGCTTGCACAAATTGACGGTATCGCCCCTTCTGTGGGCGCTCAGCGCGCCACACTGGCGCGATCTGGATCGAGCGAAACACCGGCGGCAGCTGCGCACGGTTCGTCGCATAGAACCGCGTGAGCGGCACCGTGAGGTCAAAGCGTAGCCCCAGGTCGGCAATTCGTTCGACGCCCTCATCGGCAGCCGCATGAAAGTCGTCGGCAGTGAGACCGCGCTTCAGCACCGAGAACGAGAGCTTCTCATTGTCGCCGCCGAGGCCTGCGTGCAGCCGCGAGTAGTCCTCGAGCATCGGGGCCTCGATCTCGTCGAAGCCGTGAGCGCGGTAGACCCCGCGAATAACGCTGAGCGCATGCTCGCGACGCGCCTTGTCTTGAGGAAGGAAATCGCGCATGCCACGTGGGGCGTTTACCGTCTTTGCCATGCTCACTATTCTTTCACGAGCGAGCGGGCCGAACAAACCATACGAGGGTGCCCCGGGACAAACCTGCTCGGGGCACCCTCGTACTCACTTTCCTAGTGCTTGACGGGCGGCTCAGCACCAAAGCCCGTGAGTGAACGCACCTCCATCTCGGCTGCGAGCGCCTTCGATTCGCGCGTTGGGTCGGTTACGGAGCCGATCCACGCCAGCAAGAAGCCAACGGGAATCGAAATGATTCCCGGGTTCTTGAGCGGGAAGATCGCGAAGTCGACCCCGGCACCCAGCATCGCGGTTTCGTTGCCTGAAACCACCGGCGAGAGGGCGATGAGCCCGACCGCGGTGACGAGGCCGCCGACCATCGACCAAACAGCCCCGCGGGTCGTGAACTTTGACCAGAAGAGCGAGAACAGAATCGTTGGCAGGTTCGCCGAGGCCGCGACAGCAAAGGCGAGCGCGACAAGAAAGGCGATGTTTTGCCCCTGCACGCCGATCCCACCGACGATCGCGAGTGCGCCAATGACCACCGTGGTGATGCGTGCAACCTTGACCTCCTGCTGCGGTGATGCCTGCCCCTTGCGCATGACACTGTTATAGATGTCGTGCGCGAACGAGGCCGAGGCGGTGATCGTCAGCCCCGCGACAACCGCGAGAATGGTCGCGAATGCCACGGCAGAAATGAACCCGAGCAGGAGCGGCCCGCCAAGGAACTGCGCGAGCAGCGGTGCGGCAGAGTTCTGCCCACCAGGCGCTTGAGCGATCGTTTCTGGCCCGACGAAGGCACCGGCCGCAAAGCCGAGCACGAGGGTGAAGAGGTAGAAGATACCGATGAGCCAGATGGCCCACACCACCGAGCGTCTCGCCTCTTTTGCCGTGGGTACCGTGTAGAACCGCATGAGCACGTGAGGAAGCCCCGCCGTGCCTAAGACCAGCGCGAGCGCGAGCGAAACGAAATCGATCGGGTGCGCACCGTATTGCAGCCCGGGCGCGAGAATCGCATCGCCGTGCTGATTCTCGGGGTTTACGACCGCGGCTTCAAGCACCGCCGCGAAGTTAAACCCTTTGAGCGCGAGCACCCAAACCGTCATCGCGCCTGCACCGGCAATGAGCAACACCGCCTTAATGATCTGTACCCAGGTGGTTCCCTTCATGCCACCGATGAGCACGTAGAGAATCATGACAACGCCTACGACCGCGATAACGAGCGACTGGCCTATCTTGTCGTTAATACCGAGCAGCAACGAGACGAGCCCACCAGCGCCAGCCATCTGGGCGAGCAGGTAGAAGAACGAGACCGCGAGGGTGGTGAGTGCTGCCGCCATGCGCACAGGGCGCTGCCTGAGGCGGAACGAGAGCACGTCGGCCATCGTAAACTTCGCGGTGTTGCGCATGAGCTCGGCGACGAGCAGCAGGGCAACAAGCCAGGCGACAAGAAATCCGATCGAGTACATGAAGCCGTCGAAGCCGTTGATCGCGATAGCACCGCAGATACCGAGGAACGATGCGGCCGAGAGGTAGTCGCCCGCGATCGCGAGGCCGTTTTGGCGCCCGGAGAATGAGCGGCCTCCCGCGTAGAAGTCGGCAGCGCTCTTGTTCGTACGCCCGGCCCGCACCACGATCACCATGGTGACCGCGACGAAGGCGAGAAAAATGGTGATGTTGAGCACGGGGCTCTGCTCGGCATTTGCGCCATTCACGAGGTGCATCATGAGGTGACCTCCCGCTGTACCTGTTGACCCGACTCGATGCTCTCAAGCTGCGCGCGAAGCGCTTCAGAGCGGGGGTCAAGCTGCGTGTTCGCGAAACGAACGTAGCCCATGGTGATACCGAAGGTTGTCACGAACTGCCCGAGTCCGAGCCAGATGCCGACGTTCAGCCCCCAAAAGGGCTTCGCCATGAAGTCGTGAGCGTACGCGCCCAAGATCACGAATCCGATAAACCACACCATGAAGGCGAGGGTTAAGGGAAACACGAATCGGCGCAACCGATGTTTGAGCTCTTGAAACTCCGGTGTGTGTTGGAACTGTTCGTAGTCGATCGGGTGAGCACCTTTGCTCTCCTGATCAGACGGGTGATATGACATCGAGGCCTCCTTGCCTGTCAGTACTTTTTTTGGGGGGGGTGGATCGGAACTCCCCGACCGCGCACGCGCTACGGGAGCGTCACGACGCGCGTTGGTGGGGCCGAAACGGTGTGCTTGAGCGAGGTAATGAGCTCATCGATAACCGTTGGGTCTTCGATTGTCGCGGGAACCGTGTAGGGCTCACCGTCGACAATCTGGCGAATGGTCTTGCGCAGAATCTTGCCCGAGCGGGTTTTCGGCAGTCGTTCAACGACCGTAACGTCTCGAAATGATGCGACGGGGCCAATGTGCTCGCGAACGAGCGCGATGAGTTCGGTCGCGAGCTGCTGATCATCGATGCTGACGCCGTGCTTGACGGTAACGAAGCCCGCTGCGCGCTGGCCCTTGAGCTCATCACTCACACCGATAACGGCGCACTCGGCCACGGCGCTGTGCTGCGTGAGCACCTCTTCGAGCGAGCCGGTCGAGAGGCGGTGGCCAGCAACATTGATGACGTCGTCGGTGCGGCCCATGACAAACAGGTAGCCGTCTTCGTCGTAGTATCCGGCGTCACCGGTCGAGTAGTAGCCCTTGAACGCCGAGAGATACGAGTCGATGAAGCGCTGGCGACTGCCCCAGATCTCAAGGAGTGCCCCCGGAGCGAGCGGCAACCGAATGCCGATGTTGCCCTCAACGTTGGGCTCGGTGATGCGTTTACCGTTCGAGTCGAGAATATGCACGTCGAAGCCGGGCATGGGTACCGTCGTTGAGCCGGCCTTTGCCGGCAACTCTTCAATACCGAGTGGGTTGGCGCAAATCATCCAACCCGTTTCGGTCTGCCACCAGTGATCGACAACCGGCACGCGCAGTCCATCGTTGACCCAGTGCCAGGTCTCAGGATCCATGCGCTCGCCAGCGAGGTAGATCGCCTCGAGCTTCGACATGTCATAACGCTTCAGGTACTCAAGCTCTGGGTCTTCGCGGCGAATCGCGCGCAGTGCGGTCGGCGCGGTTGAGAGCAGCTTCGCCCCGTGCTCTGAGAGCACTCTCCAGAAAGCACCGGGGTCGGGGGTTCCGACGGGCTTGCCCTCGTACAGAATCGTCGTGCCACCCGCGATGAGTGGCCCGTACACGATAAACGAGTGGCCTACGACCCAGCCCACGTCAGAGGCGGTGAACATCGTGTCGCCAGGACCAAAGTTGTAAATGTTCTGCATGGCCCACTGCAGCCCCACCGTGTAGCCACCGCTGTCGCGCACAACGCCCTTCGGGCTCCCGGTCGTGCCCGAGGTGTAGAGAATGTAGAGCGGATCTTCTGCGCGCATGCTCACCGGAGCAGCCGGGCTACTCTTTGCTTCAAGCTCTTCCCAGTCGTGCCACGACGCGCTACTACCCTCGTTGTACTCGGCAGCCGTGCCAGGCACAGCATCTCGCTGACGCACGATGACCGACTCGACCGAGCAGTCGTCGCCAACAAGTTCGATCGCCCGCGATACGAGTGGCAAGTACTCGACGACGCGGCCCGGCTCGAGCCCGCCGGCTGTCGTCACGATGACCTTCGGCTTTGCATCAGCAATGCGCACGGCAAGTTCGTTCGCGGCAAACCCGCCAAAAACCACCGAGTGGATCGCTCCGATGCGCGCACAGGCCAGCATCGCGATGACCGCCTGCGGCACCATCGGCAGGTAGATGAGCACGCGATCACCCTTCGAAACGCCCTGGTCGCGAAGCACTCCCGCAAAGAGCGCAACGGCATCGCGAAGTTCGCGGTACGTGAAGGTGAGTTTCGTTCCCGTCATCGCTGAGTCGTAAATGAGGGCCGCGTTATCGCCCCGCCCCGCATCAACGTGGCGATCGAGCGCGTTCTCTGAGACGTTCAGCTCGCCGCCGGGAAACCAACGCCACTCGTACTCGCCGCGCTCATCGAGGGCACGCGTCGGTTCAGTTTTCCACTGGACCTGAGTGGCAACGTCAAGCCAGAAACCCTCGGGGTCCTCCTGGCTACGCTGCCACACGGGCCGGTAGGCAGCGCCGGGGGTTGCTGTGGCGGTGTGCGAGGGTGCTGATGCGATTGACACTGGTTTCTCCTTTGAAATGAGTGAATTCAAGCCTGCCCAAAGAGCATTTGTCTGATAGTAATGACGCGGGTAAGTTGGGAGTACCCTCGAAAGTAGGTAGTCCAATGAAGAACAACCTCGACGCCAAGGCGCTCGAAACGTTGCTGGTGCAGGCGGTGAAAGATTTTGCAGCGGCAACGCAGTTTCCCATCGTGTTTGGTGGGTACCAGATCGGCGGTATCGCAACGGTTTCAGCGGTTGAGGGCAACCGCACCTCAAACCTCGATGGCCTTCGTGTCGCTGCAGAGCGCGGGCTCGGGGGTCGCGCTCTCGTCGAAGCGAGACCTCGTTTCACCACGAATTACGAGCAGTCGATGCACATCACACACGACTATGACGTGCCCATTCTTTCTGAGGGCATCAGAGCCCTCATTGCGGTTCCCGTCGTCGTTGATGGCGAGGTTAGAGCAGTGTTGTATGGCGGCGCGCGCCAGAGCAACAGCCCGGGAGCGTCGCAGCCCGGCACCTCGTTTCTGCAGACCACGAGTACCATCGCCCAGCGTTTTTCGCGTGAGCTCAGCATTCACGACGAGGTTCAGCGCAGGCTGAAAGCACAGCTGCTCGATCAACCAACCGTTCCCGGCCCGCTGCTCGAAGGGCTCAGGCAGCATCACGCCGAGCTACGACGCCTCGCGACCGATGTGCGCGACCGCGCCCTGCGCCAGCGCCTCCACGATCTCGAGCAATCATTGACGAACCTCGGGGTCACCGCGGCGCCTGACTCGATGCCGGCTCCTGCGGGACTCACGGTTCAGCTTTCACCGCGCGAGATCGATGTGCTCACGCAGGTCGCACTCGGTTACTCGAACCTCACGGTCGGCAATGTGCTCGGCCTCACCGAGAGCACGATCAAGAGCTATTTGAAGAGTGCAATGGCAAAGCTCGACGCTTCGAGCCGGCACGAGGCAGTGGCCCAGGCGAGGCAACTCGGCGTCATCGTGTGACGCACAGGCGATTCACGCAACACTCACGCGGCCGCGTCGGGCAGCCGCTCATCGGCAAAACGTTTCGTCGCGGCGCGCATCGCCCGGTCTACGTCGATTCCTTGTTCGTTCGCTTCGTGCACGAGCCGCATCATCGCATCACCGATCGCCCGCTCGTCGCGCACGGGCTCGGCTACGGCTTCGAGCAACTCAGCGCGACGTAGTCTCTCGACGACCTTCGCCGCGCGAGCGAGGCTCGCCATGCCTGCCGGAACCCCCTCGAGCGGGTGGCGGGAGCCGCGCTCCGCCCCCTGAGCAGCCTCCTTCAGGTGCTCCCACTCAGCATTGAGCTCGGCTTCGGTCATGTAACCGGCATCGCCAAACACGTGCGGGTGCCGCGCAATGAGCTTGTCGGCGAGCGCCCCAGCAATCTCGTCAAACGAGTACCCTTCGCCATCGCGTTCAGCGAGAGAAGCGTGAAAAAGAACCTGGTACAGCACATCTCCAAGCTCTTCAGCGACGTGCTGCGCGCTTCCCCGTTCGATGGCGTCTACGGTTTCGTAGGCCTCTTCGACGAGGTACTTGGTGAGGCTCTCGTGGGTCTGAACCTGATGCCAGGCGCAGCCTTCAGCAGAGAGCATCGTTTGCACGACGGCTTTGGCCCGTTCGACCCCGCCAAGCCGCGATTCGGGAGCGGTGTTGTCGTTCACACTCGAATCGTACCGCGTGAAGCACGAAGTGCACTGAAGGCTTCAATATTCGAAAGTCTATACTTTTGTGGGGGAAGTTCCTGTAGCGTTGTCACGGTGCTCGACCGATGTCGGGCGCACACCATGTACGCGTACGCAAGGAATATCGACACCCATGAAAAGGATGCCACGCTTCGCTGCCGTTACCGCGGCAGCAGCCATGATGCTCACCCTCTCGGCCTGCGCAGGCGGCCAGAGCACAGCACAGGCGTGCACCATTCTTGAGAAGTCTCCCATCACCACCGGTGACGGCTTCGACAAGAGCCTCGAAGATGCTGTGCAGAACGGAGGCACCATCAATGAAGCCTTCGCACCGATCAGCGATGAGCTCAAGCAGCTCACGAAAGACATCACCAACGACGAACTCGCGCCGACCGTGAAAGAAGCGAACGACGCGCTTACCTCACTGCTCAAGACCGCTGGCGACATGAACTTCCCAGCAATGGCCGACATGGACATGACCGACCCCGAGGCAATGGCTGAGCTCGAAGAGATTCAGGCAAACTTCGAGAAGCTCGAGGCCGAGGTTACCCCCGCGAGCGAGAAGCTCAACACTGCTTTCACCAAGATCAACGAGGTTTGCTCGAAGTAGTGTGAACACGAGACTGGCTCACCAGTCACCGTGTCAGGCCCTCGGTGTGGCCGTCGCAAGACGGCTCATCACCGGGGGCTTTCCTTATGCCGCCTGCGGGTCACGCCACATTGTCGCGAGCGTAAGACCAGAGGGCAACGCGATGGTTCCGTGTGGCTCAAAGCCCAGGGCGAGATACCGAGCATCATTCGCGGGGTTTGACGACTCGAGATACGTCGGCTCGCCGAGCGCATCAAAGTGCGCGAGATTCTCGGCGAGTAAGCGCATACCGATGCCTTCGCCCCTTCGCGAGGGGTGAACCCCGAGCAAGCTCAAGTAGTTGTGTGGTTCAGTGGGGTGCGCCGCTTCGAAGCGCTCACCGATCTCAAGCAAGGTTTCGTATCCGGTCTCGCCGAGGAGCGAAGTAGCGAAGTGTTCGAACCCGGCCGATTCGTCGGCAGAGAGTTCATCGCCTCCCTGCGGCAGCCAGACACTCACCGCCGCCGAACCATCGATCGCGTAGGTCATCTCGTAGCGCTCTGCCGCTGAGCGCACGAACAGCCCCCAGTAGGTCGTCGAAAGAGCGAGGTCGTCTGGGTCTGGCACGAGCAGCGGAGCCCAGGTCGGATCACCCGAGAACGCGAGCGCGATCGTTTCGACCGCGGCATCCAATGCGTCCCGCTCTCGCCCAACACGCTGAGCAATGCTCTGAGAAACCATGAGTTCCCTTCCCTCTTGTTGACCACGCTAGCCTGGCCAGGCTCTCTCGGCTAGGCTTCGGCGGGATCCGCCTCGAAAAGATGACGAATCACGTCGCTCGCCCACGTGAGAATATCGTCACCCTCGGTGCTGCCTCGCTTCGCCACGGGGCTCGACGAGGGGCGCGGCAACGGAACCTGCAGCACCCCGGTCTCCTTCGAGTACTGCGCCCCGGGATACATGCGGGCCATGCGCATGCGGCGCGAGTCGAGCATGTCAACGCGTTCGATGCGCAGCTGCCCAGCGGCGGCGATAACCTTCGTCATGCCGAGCAACTGGGCGCGGCGACGCAGCGCTGATACCTGTGCAAGTTTCTCGACGGGCTCGGGTGGGGTGCCGTAGCGGTCGGTGAGCTCTTCGAGCACGAGTCCCATGTGTTCCTCTGGCGCCTGTGGGTGCGCCGCGGCTGCGAACTTCTGGTACGCCTCGAGGCGCAGCCGGTCGCTCTCGACGTAACTCTCGGGAATGCGCGCGTCAACCGGTAGCTCAAGAATGAGCTCGCGGTCTTGCTGCACCTCTTCGCCCTTGAACGTGTTCACGGCCTCGCCGATCATACGCAGGTAGAGGTCGAACCCGACGCCCGCGATGTGGCCCGACTGCTCGCCGCCGAGCAGGTTGCCGGCACCGCGTAACTCGAGATCTTTGAGCGCAACCTGCATGCCGGAGCCCAGTTCGTTGTTCTTGGCGATCGTCTCGAGACGCTCGTACGCGGTCTCGGTGAGCGGTTTTTCGGGGTCGTACAAGAAATATGCGTAGGCACGTTCACGGCTTCGTCCCACGCGCCCGCGCAACTGGTGCAACTGGCTAAGCCCGTATTTGTCGGCCTGGTCAATGATGATCGTGTTGGCGTTAGCGATATCGAGTCCCGTCTCGATGATCGTCGTCGAGACAAGCACGTCGTACTTGCGCTCCCAAAAGTCGATAACGACCTGCTCAAGCTGTGACTCAGAGAGCTTGCCGTGCGCGACCGCGATGCGCGCATCGGGCACGAGTTCCTGCAGGCGCGCTGCGACGCGGCCAATCGATGAGACACGGTTGTGCACGAAGAAAATCTGGCCCTCGCGCAGCATTTCGCGGCGGATCGCGGCAGCAATCTGCTGGTCACTTCTCGGCCCGACGAACGTCAAAATTGGGTGCCGTTCTTCGGGCGCGGTCGCGAGCGTCGACATCTCACGAATACCCGTCACCGCCATCTCGAGGGTTCGTGGAATCGGGGTCGCGCTCATCGCGAGAATATCGACGCCGTGTTTGAGCTTCTTGAGGGTGTCTTTGTGCTCGACACCGAAGCGCTGCTCCTCATCGATAATGAGAAGCCCAAGATCGTGGTACTTAACCTTCTCAGAGAGCAAGCGGTGAGTGCCCACGACGACGTCAATGGTGCCCGCAGCAAGGCCCTCAAGGGTTTCTCTGGCCTCTTTGTCGGTCTGGAACCGAGAGAGGGCGCGCAGCTGAATCGGGAACCCCGCGAAACGGTCCTGGAACGTCTCGAAATGCTGCTTGACGAGCAGTGTTGTGGGCACGAGCACCGCAACCTGCTTGTTGTCTTGCACGGCTTTGAATGCCGCGCGCACCGCGATCTCGGTCTTGCCGAAGCCCACGTCGCCAGAGATGAGGCGATCCATGGGAATCGGCTTCTCCATGTCGCGCTTGACGTCATCGATAGCGGTGAGCTGGTCGACGGTTTCGACAAACGGGAAGGCCTCTTCGAGTTCGAGTTGCCAGGGGGTGTCGTTTTGGAAGGGGTGCCCCTTCGCCTGCATGCGCGCCGAGTAGAGCTTCACGAGCTCAACGGCGATGTCGCGCACCGCCTTGCGAGCCTTCGTCTTGGCGGTTGACCAGTCGCTGCCGCCCATCTTCGAGAGCGTCGGCTCTTCGCCACCGACGTAGCGCGAGAGCTGGTCGAGCTGATCGGTTGGCACGAAGAGCTTGTCTTTGGGCATGCCGCGCTTCGTTGACGCGTACTCAATCACGAGGTACTCGCGCTGGGCCTTGCCCGCGCCCTTGCCGACACCGGTGGGCACCATACGCTGGGTGAGCTCGACGAAACGGCCGATGCCGTGAGTCTCGTGCACCACGTAGTCGCCCTTGACGAGTTTGAGCGGATCAACGACGTTCTTGCTCCGGCGGCCCGCAAGCTTCGCGGGCGCCCCCGCGCGGTCAGCGAGCGAGCGCCCGAAGAGCTCACCCTCGTTGAGCACGACAAGCTTTGCCTCTGCCGACTCGAAACCGCTCCAGTTCACGCCAGTCACGACGTACACGAGCGCCTCGCTAGGCCTCGCGGGAACCTCGGCGAGGCTCTCGCGCTGCTCGACAGCGAGTCCCTGCTCGAGCAGCAACTCGGCCGCGCGTTGTTGGAGCCCCGGCCCCTGCACCGTGATGACGGCACGCCAGCCAGAGGCTAAGCGCGTGCGCAGATGCCCAGCAAAGAACTCGGTCGCGAGTTCGCCCGGCGCTGGTTCTGGAAGCACCTGGGCCGCGACAACGATGTCTTCGCCAAAGTCGTCTTCTTCGGTCGCAAACGACGAGATGGTCCACCACGGTCGCCCAGCAGAGGCCTTGCGCACCTCTGGCAGCGAGATAAGCCCGCTCTCAGCGAGCTGAATGGGCGCTTCTCCCCCGGCAGCCGTGACGCTCCACGAAGCCTCGAGAAACTCTCGGTTCGTCTCGGCGAGACTAATCGCGCGCGAGGTAACTTTCTCGGGAGCGATGACCGTGACCGATCCGCCCTCTGGCAGCAACGCCGTGAGCGGCTGCATCCCGGGCGCGAGCTGCGGCATGAGACTCTCCATGCCCTCGACCGGAATACCCTGGCTAATCTTCTCGAGCATTGCCGAGTATTCGGGCAGTTCGGTGAGCAGCTCAGCGGCACGCGACCGAACCTCGTCGGTGAGCAACAACTCACGCGCAGCGGTGATCTCGATCTCTTGCACCGGCTCGCCGACCGAGCGCTGATCAGAGATCGCGAAGTGACGCATGTCGTCAACCTCATCACCGAAAAAGTCAATGCGCACGGCGTGGTCGAGCGAGGGCACGAAGATATCGACGATGCCGCCCCTCACGGCGAACTCACCGCGCCTCGTCACCATGTCGACGCGCGTGTAGGCCATCTGCACGAGCCGCTCGAGGATCTCGTCGAGCGTGTGATCTTCGCGCCCGAGTGTGAGCTTCAGCACGTCTGCCATGGCAGCGTGTGGCGAAACCGGCTGCAGCACGGCCCGCGCCGACGCCACAACGATGAGGGGCGAGCCCGAACCGTCGTGCTCGCGAATGCGGCGTAGCGCGCGCGAGCGTTTACCGACCGTCTCGGTTGAGGGGCTCAGCCGCTCGTGCGGAAGAGTCTCCCACGCGCTGAACTCGGTCGTGAGAGCCTCAGGCATGAGGCTTGCGAGCTCAGCACGCACGCGGTCGGCCTCGCGACTCGTCGCGGTAATGACGAGGTGTGCGCCGTGATCGTTCTCGCCACGAAGCCTGCGCACGAGTCCAGCGATGAGCGGGGCGCGAACACCCTCACGGCACGAGAAGTCAACGTCTTCGCGCCCATACTCGAGCGCCCTCGCAAACGACGAAGATTCGGCGAGTAAAAGATCGAGACCGTTCAGGCTCACGCTTTGCCCTTTCCATGAATTTCTTGTTGGGCCTGTAAGAGGCCGGCATCGACAATGCGCTCAACGGCATCGGCCGCGAGTTCGAGCGTCACGCCAAGATCGTCACGCTCACCAGCAGCAAAGGGCGAGAGCACGAAATCAGCAGGGTCTTGCCTGCCGGGTGGGCGACCCACACCGATGCGAACACGAATAAAGTCCGGGGTGCCGAGCGCCTTGGCAATGTCGCGCAGGCCATTGTGGCCACCGTGACCGCCGCCGCTCTTGAGCTTCAGCGTGTGGGCCTCGATATCGAGCTCGTCGTGCAAGACGATGATGCGCTCAGGCGCGATGCCATAGAACTTCGCGAGCGACGAGACCGGGCCGCCCGAGAGGTTCATGAAGCTGTTGGGCTTGGCAAGAATGTATTTCGGGCCCCCGGGCATAACCCTGCCCTCGAGCACCCGCGCTCCCGCCTTGTGAGCCGAGTACGATCCGCCAATTCTGCCGGCGAGCACGTCAAGCGCCATCTGGCCCACGTTATGCCTGGTTGACTCGTACTTTGCCCCGGGGTTACCGAGCCCTACAACCAGCCACGCGTCGACCGCCACAGTTCCTCTTCTCTTTCGCCAAAACACTCCCTAACGATACCGTGTCTCGCTCAGAGTCACGGGCAACGAAAAAGCTCCCGGGCTTACACCCGGGAGCTTTTCGGAAAGGCTTGCGTTACTCTGCTGCCTCAGCAGGTGCCTCTTCGGCAGCAGCCTCAGGCTCTTCGCTCACGCGTGCCTCAACGATGTTGACCACGAGGGCCTCAGCATCGTCAACAGCGCTTGCGCCAGCGGGAAGCTTGATGTCCTGTACGAGGAAGCGGGTGCCTGCCTCGAGGCCCTCAACGTCAATCTCAATAACCTCAGGAATCGAGGTTGCAGGAACGTTGAGTGCGAGGGTGTTGAGCTCGAGCAGCATGGTCGCGCCATTGAAGGGCTCGCCAACAACCGTCACAGGAACCTCAACCTCAACGGTCTCGCCCTTCTTAATGATGAGCAGGTCGACGTGCTCGACGTAATGGCGCACTGCCTCTTTCTGAACGTCCTTCACGAGAACGAGCTGCTTCTTGCCGTCGATGTCGAGCTCGATCACCGAGTTTGCGTAGCGCACGATGAGCGAAAGCGCGTGAGCGTCGACCGAGATGTGCAGGGGCTCTGCACCGTGGCCGTAGACAACCGCTGGGGTCTGGCCGAGTGCGCGGAGCTTACGAGCCGCGCCCTTACCGAAGTTCTCGCGGGGAGTTGCAACAAGCTTGAAAACGTCTGCTGACATGAGTTTCTCTCTTTCCGGGGTGTGACCCCTTGATGTAACGGCTCACACGAATTTGCCCAGAAGAGCGATCCCGCGTCGATAACGGATGCTGGTGCATCCCTCGCCGAAGTACATGAGCATCTTACATGATTTCGGGCATGGCATGCTGAAAACCTAGTTGCGATGCAACGCCTTCGAGAGTTCGGTCATGACGCCCGTCACCTGCGCAACCTCGGCACTCGTGAGCCCCTCGAGTGAGCTCTTCACCATGTCTACCCCGGCCTGCACGAGAAGCCCAAACGAGTGCTGCCCCTGCTCGGTGAGCCCCACCGCGAGCGCCCGACGATCGGCTTCGACGCGGTGCCGCTCAATGAGACCCGCCGCGTGCAGCCGCGTGAGCACCTTGCTCATGGTCGGCCTCGTCATTTGCAGCATGTCGGCGAGAGCACTCGGCTGCAGATACTCGTCAGACATCCCGATCATGTACAGCGCCCGAACGTCTCCCTCGGGAATCTCGACCCCCACAGCACGGGCAATGCGCCCCTGCACCGGAACCGAGTTCCAACTCGCCACCAGCTCGATCGTTGCTTGCAGAACCGACTGGGCCTCGCGGGTTGCCTTACGCGTGATCATGCCACCACCATTGCAGATACCGTTTCTCTCAGCAACCACCATCTGGGCTGAGCATACAAAATGGCGCCCACTCTCGAGCGGGCGCCATCTCATGGGAAGTCAAGGCTGGCTAGGCAGCACCCTCGAACATGCTCGTCACCGAACCGTCTTCGAAGACCTCATTGATCGCACGTGCGAGCAGCGGGGCAATCGAGAGCACCGTCAGCTTCTCGAACTGCTTCTCTGGCGGCACCGGCAACGTGTCAGTCACCACGACCTCGTCGATAAAGTCGGCGTTCAAGATCTCGGTCGCCTTACCTGAGAAGATCGCGTGCGTTGCCGCGATCGTTACGCCGAGCGCACCATTGTTCTTGAGCGCCTCGGCAGCCTTCGCGATTGTGCCACCCGTATCGATCATGTCATCAACCATGACGCACCAGCGGCCCTCAACGTTGCCAACGATGTCGTGAACCGACACCTTGTGGGCCACGTTCGGGTCGCGACGCTTGTGAATGATCGCGAGCGGCGCGCCGAGCTTGTCGCTCCACACGTCAGCCACACGGGCACGCCCGGTGTCGGGCGAGACCACCGTGATGTTTTCACGACTGAGCTTCTTCTGGAAGTAGTCGAGCAGCACGGGCATCGCAAAGAGGTGATCGACGGGGCCATCAAAGAAGCCCTGAATCTGCGAGGCGTGAAGGTCAACCGACATGATGCGGTCAGCGCCGGCCGTTTTGAAGAGATCGGCGATGAGACGGGCCGAGATCGGCTCGCGACCGCGGCCCTTCTTGTCCTGGCGTGAGTACGGGTAGAAGGGCGCAACAACGGTAATGCGCTTCGCAGAGGCCCGCTTGAGCGCATCGACCATGATGAGCTGCTCCATGAGCCACTCGTTAATGGGGTGGGTGTGTGACTGCATTACAAACGCATCAGCTCCACGCACGCTCTCACCGAAGCGCGCATAGATTTCACCGTTTGCAAAGGTGCGCGCATCGGTTTCAACGAGCTCTGCACCGAGTTCTGCCGCAACATTTTGCGCAAGCTCCGGGTACGCACGACCCGAAATGAGTACCAGTTTCTTTTCACCGGCGAGCTTGATGGCGGTCATGATTCCTGTGTTTCTCCTGCCCTTTCAGCCGCTTTGGCTGAACTCGACCCTGGGCGCTTGTCGGCGACCCAGCCCTCAATGTGTCGCTGCGGCAGAACTCCCATAGAGAGAGACCCGGCCGGAACGTCTTTGCGCACCACGGTACCAGCCGCAGTGTAAGACCCGTCGTGCACCGTCACGGGAGCGACGAGCACGTTCTTCGAACCAATGCGCACGCCGTCGCCCACGACGGTTTCGTGCTTCTTCACGCCGTCGTAGTTCGCGACGATCGTGCCTGCCCCGATGTTCGAGTCGGTACCGACCGTGACATCGCCCACGTAGCTCAGGTGGGGCACCTTCGAGGCGTCGCCAATCTTGGCGTTCTTCGCCTCGACAAACGCGCCGATCTTCGACGACTCGCCAAGCTCGGTGCCCGGACGAATGTACGAGAAAGGCCCCACGCTCGCCCCCTCACCGATCACGGCGAGGTGAACCTCTGAACGGCGAACGTGCGCACCCTCGCGCACCTCCGTGTCAACAAGAGTCGTGTCTGGCCCAACGATCGCGTTCGAAGCGATCGAGGTGGCGCCGTGCAGATACGTGCCTGGAAGAATAAGCGTGTCGGCTCCGATGGAGACCCCGGCTTCGATCCACGTCGTTGATGGGTCTTGAATCGTGACCCCAGCCTGCTGATGCTTGCGCACGATACGGCGGTTGAGCTCACGGCCCACGTCGGCGAGCTGCGCCCGATCATTGACGCCAGCGATGAGCCAGGTATCGGTCGTCGCAACCGCATCAACGGCTCCGCCCGACGCAAGAATGCGAGCCGCGGCATCGGTGAGGTACTTCTCGCCCTGCGCGTTATTCGTATCGATCGTCGCGAGCGTGTCTTGCAACGTGCGACGGTGGAAAACGTAGATGCCACCGTTAACCTCGGTGATGCGACGCTCTTCATCGGTCGCGTCTTTCTCTTCGACAATGCCGAGCATGCGCTGGTCGTCGCTGCGAAGAATGCGGCCAAGACCCGTCGGGTCGTCGAACAGCGCCGAGAGCAGCGTCATCTTGCGACCCTCAGCCAGGTGGCCGTCGATGAGCATTTGCAACGTATCGTGGTCGATAAGTGGAGCGTCACCAGAGAGCACAACCACTGAACCGTCAAAATCGTCGGGCAATGCCTGCAGGGCCTGCTCAACCGCACGCCCGGTGCCGGGCACCTCATCCTGGTCGACGATGATCGTGTCGGGAGCGTGCTCGGCGATCGCCTGGGCAACTCGCTCGCGCTCATGCCGCACTACCGCGAGCACGTGCTCGGCGCCAAGGCTGCCGGCAACATCAAGAACATGCTGAATAAGCGAGCGGCCAGCGATGGGGTGCAAGACTTTGGGCAGTGACGACTTCATGCGGGTTCCCTGACCCGCAGCCAGGATAACAACGGCAAGACCGTCTGAAGGCCGCTGTGACATGCGTTCCCTTTCAGGTGACTTCACACCAAGAGCTCCCGGTGCCGCTCCGCCCCTAGGATTCGAACCTAGACCTAACAGCTCCAAAGGCTGTCGTGCTGCCATTACACCAAGGCGGATCATGCCAAAATTCGGCACCACACTATTCTGCCAGATTTCAGCCCGCACGACGAACTGAGAGGAAAACTTGCGATAATAGGTTCATGAAGAGAGAAGATATCGTCGACCAGATCGTGGCCGAGTGGAGCAGCGAGCGCCCAGATCTCGACCTCGACCCCCTCGGCGTCTTCTCGCGCATCACGCGAATTTCGAAGCGTTTGGCAAAGGCACGCTCGAACGCGTTTGAGCGCTCAGAGCTGAACGCCTGGGAGTTCGATGTGCTCTCGGTGCTGCGCCGCTCGGGTGAGCCCTACCGCAAAAGCCCCAAGGTGCTCGTGCGCGAAACGATGGTTTCGAGCGGCACCATGACGAACCGCATCGACGGTATGGTCAAGCGTGGCCTCGTGAACCGCCTTCCCGACCCCGGTGACGGGCGCGGCGTGCTCGTCGAGATCACCGCGCACGGCCTCACGCTCGTCGACGCGGCCATCACGCGCCTCACCGACGCCGAGGAGCAGTTGCTCGCGGGGCTCTCGCGGGCAGAGCGCGACCGACTGACCCAGTTACTGCGCAAACTCTCGCTCGACCTCGAAGCGACCGAGTAGCGCACCGCTTTTCCCAGCGGGCCGCCCACCAAGCGGCTACGATTGTGAGCGATATGGCACACCTACTCGGCGGCGAACGCCTACACCTACGCTACCCAACCCGCACCGTCTTCGAGGGCATCACCGTCGGGGTACACGAGGGCGACCGCATCGGCATCGTCGGCCGTAACGGCGACGGCAAGTCGAGCCTGCTCGGCATGCTCGCGGGGCTCGTCGAGCCGAACGAGGGCAAGGTCACCATGCGAGGCGGCGTCACGATCGGGGTGCTCAGCCAGCAAGACACGCTCGACCCCGGCGCAACGGTCGCAGAGTCAGTTGTGGGCGATCGACCCGAGTACGAGTGGGCTGGCGAGACCCGCACCCGCGAAATCATCGCGGGCTTGCTCGGCGATCTCGACTGGAGCGCGAACGTCGAGTCGTTGTCTGGCGGCCAGCGCCGCCGTGTTTCACTCGCAAAACTCCTCACGGGCGACTGGGACATTCTCATGCTCGACGAGCCCACGAACCACCTCGATGTCGAGGCCATCGCTTGGCTTGCCGAGCACCTGAAACGCCGCTGGCCCGCAGGCCAGGGTGCGCTACTCACCGTCACGCACGACCGCTGGTTTCTCGACGAGGTATGCACCGCCACGTGGGAGGTGCACGATGGCATCGTCGAGCCCTTCGAGGGTGGCTACGCGGCCTACATTCTGCAGCGCGTCGAGCGCGACCGCCAGGCGGCCACGATCGAGCAGAAACGCCAAAACCTCGCACGCAAAGAGCTCGCCTGGCTGCGCCGCGGAGCCCCGGCCCGCACCGCAAAGCCGAAGTTTCGCATCGAGGCCGCAAACGAACTCATCGCCGATGTTCCCGAGGTGCGCGACGCCACGGCCCTCAAGTCGCTCGCGGTCGCGAGGCTCGGCAAAGACGTCGTCGACCTCGTCGACGTCGGTGTTTCGTTCGACGATCGCGAGGTCTTGCGCGACGTCGAGTGGCGCCTCGCTCCGGGCGAGCGCACGGGCATTCTGGGCGTCAACGGCTCGGGCAAGTCAACCCTGCTGAGTCTCATCACGGGCACCCTCGAGCCCACGAGCGGCACCGTCAAACGCGGCAAGACCGTCGAGGTACGTACCCTCACGCAGCGCATCGATGAACTCGAAGAGCACCTCGATGAGCCCGTGCGCACCGTCGTCGGGCGCCTGCGCCAGAGCTACACGGTTGGCAGCGGATCGAAGGCCCAAGACCTCTCGCCCAGCCAACTGCTTGAGCAACTCGGCTTCCGTTCAGAGCAGCTCTCGACTCGCGTCAAGGATCTCTCGGGCGGCCAACAGCGCCGCCTGCAGCTCCTGCTCGTCTTGCTTGACCAGCCGAACGTGCTCATTCTCGATGAGCCCACAAACGACATGGATACCGACATGCTCTCGGCCATGGAAGACCTGCTCGACACCTGGCCCGGCACGCTCATCGTCGTCTCTCACGACCGCTATTTCTTGGAGCGCGTCACCGACCAGCAGTACGCCCTCATCGGCCAGCGCCTGCGCCACCTGCCGGGCGGCGTCGACGAGTACCTCTCGCTGCGCGCGGCCGAGGCAAAAGGCCAGGCAACGGCCCCCGCCTCCGCTGGTGCTGCGGCGAGCGCTGGCGGCACGGGTTCGGCACGCGGCTCCGGGGCTGCCGGCGGTTCAGGCTCGGCTGGCGCTTCGGCCTCGTCTAGCGGCCCTGGCTCTGCTGGCGGATCGGGCTCAGGGACCGGGTCACCTTTACTGTCAGGAGCCGAGCGCCGAACGCTCGAAAAAGAGCTCCAGTCGATCGAGCGCAAGATGCAGCGGCTCTCGGCAGATGCCGACGCGAAGCGCACCGCCCTCGCCGAGCTCGACCAGTCAGACTTTGAGCGCCTCGGTGCCGAGATGGCCACCATCACCGACATTGAGACCGAGGCCGCAACGCTCGAGGAGCGCTGGCTCGAGCTTTCGGAGCAACTCGAGGCGTAGCACCGCTGCGGGCGCTGCGCTGGCGGCTCTAGCCTCTGGATTATGCGCCATACGCGTCTGGCCACTGCGCTCAGCGGGTCAGGTGGCTGCGCCGACGCGTTTACTTGACGAAAAGCAGGGTGTTTTGCGCTCAACACCCTAACTTTGCGTCAAGTAGACGCAAAAAACACGAACATCCGGCAGGAAACTCCGCAGGCAACCGCGGAGACAGACAGGCAGGGCCAGACCGGCAGGGCCGCAACCCCGCAGAACCGCGGGGCCGCAGGCAGGCACGCGGTTAGTCGGCCGGTTGCGGCTGGCCGCCCTCGCCCTCCCAGGTGTTGAGGCGCTTGAGCGTCGTGCGCGTGAACTTGCGGCGCACACCGTAGCCGGCTTCTTCGTCTTCGGGAATGAAGAGCGCGCCGTACTTCTCGAGCGACTCGACGAGACGCGCTTTCTGGGCTTCTTCGAGGTCGGCCTTGCCGCGCTCGAAGTTGCGAACTTCGTCTCTGGTCAGGCCCGCGCCCTCGGCGATGGTCTTCGGTGACACCTTCGTGAACGCGCGGGCAGCGCGGGCAAGATCTGGGGTGAGAATAACTGCATCGTCCATACCCCCATTCTTACGCCAGAGCACCCCGAAGTCAAAGAACTTCGGGGTGCTCTGGGGCGCGGTTAGATTACCGGCTCAGCGGGATCGGGGCGACCACGCTGCTAAGCCCGGCGATCCGCTATACGGCCAGCGAAGCCTGCTCTGGTGACAGGTCGTCGTTGTCGATGTCGGTCGCGAGGTAGCGTTCGAGGCTGTCGTCGAGTTCCTTCATCCACGGGGTGTGGTGGTTCGCTGCGACGGTTCCGGTCATGACCGAGCGGTAGCAGCGGTCGCGGTAGCCCATGATGTCTTCGCGCTTGTCGTTCATCCAGCTCACGAAGATCTTGTTGACCTCGTCGAGATCGAACATCGGGTAGTCGGTCTGTTCGTTGAGGTCGCGCACGTAGTCGCTCTGGAAGTAGACCTCGTCTTCTGCGGTCTCGAGCGCGTCGAAGCGTTCAGCCCACTCGGCGATCGATGCGGCGCGTTCGTCGGCCGAGGGCATCGGGGCGTCGCCGAGAATGAGGTCGCGCACGTACCAGGCCTGCGCGTCGAACATGTTGAACGTGAACCACTGGTCCTGCGCGCCAACATAGAAGAGACCGGGGTTATCCTGCCACACGACGCCACGGTACAGCCCCTCGGGGTACACGGTGTTCGGGCCTGAGAGCGCGAGCTCCTTCGGCAGGAACGGGTACTTGTGCACGTAGCCGGTGCAGAAGATGACGGCGTCGAACTCACGCGAGGTGCCGTCGATGAAGTGCACGGTCTTGCCCTCGAAGCGCTCGATGCCGGGGCGCTCCTCGAAGCCCTCCGGCCAGTCGTAGCCCATGGGCGCGGTGCGGTAGCTCGCGGTTACCGAGCGTGCACCCATCTTGTAGGCCTGGCTGCCGATGTCTTCGGCCGAGTAGCTCGACCCCACGACAAGCACGTCGCGACCGACGAGCGACTCTGCCCCGCGAAAATCGTGGGCGTGCGTGATGCTGCCGGGAAAGGTGTCGATCCCCTCGAAATCTGGGGTGTTCGGGAACGAGAAGTGCCCGCTCGCTACGATCACGTGGTCGAAGACCTCGCGCGTCGTCGCTCCGGTAGGCAGGTGCTCGCTCGCAACCGTGAAGGTGTTGTCGGCCTCGTTGAAGTCGACCCAGCGCACGACGGTCTCGAAACGCACGAGCTTGCGCACCTTCGACTGCTCCATGCGACCAGCGATGTAGTCCCAGAGCACCGGGCGGGGTGGGTACGACGAGATCGCGCGACCGAAGTGCTCGTCAAAGGTGTAGTCGGCGAACTCGAGGGCCTCCTTGGGGCCGTTCGACCAGAGGTTGCGGTACATACTTGAGTGCACGGGCTCGCCGTGCTCGTCGAGGCCGGTGCGCCACGTGTAGTTCCACTGTCCGCCCCAGTCAGCCTGCTTTTCGAAACATACAATATCAACCGCACCCTTGCCGTTACGCGCTGCAGATTCGAATGCCCGCATCTGGGCCATGCCGCTCGGGCCGGCTCCGATAATTGCTACCTTCTTCTTGTTAGATTCCACGTATCATCCTTAGTCATTCGTATCACTCGGTATCGGTTGCCCGCGATCGTGCCTCGCCCAAATATGGTGGATCAACCACGCACAGGGCGTGAGCAACATCTGTGTCTACCAGGAGACCAAAAGCCTCAACCAGTTTTCACAGGCAACTTCTTTAGCATAGCACTTCGGCAGAAAATAGGCTTTTTTGGGGTTCTCAGGTGCGATTTTTCGAGCGTTCGCAAGCCCAAAAACATTCCCTGGTAACCCCCTGCTAAACACCGTAGACTCGCCTCAACCAAACCGAAGGAGTCGTTGGTGTTCACTGAGTGGCGTGCCCTGCGTCAGGGCGAGTCGACGTCTCAGCGCCGTCGCGAGATTGAGCACGCCTACGAGCGCTTTCTCAGTGGCGACGCCTGGGTCGAACGCACCCCCGCCAGGCCCCGCCGAGGGGTGCTCACTCCGATGCGAGAAATCATTCTTCACTCGTGGCAGCGCTCACTCGATCACCTCGTCGATCCCGAGGCGCAACCGAGCAGCCCAGACCTCACGGCAGACGAGCTCGCGGCGTTGCGCGAGGTGCATCCGCTCGCAACGGCTTTGCCGATGCTTGAGCGAATTCTCTTTCGCGAGGCCGAAGATTCGGGATTTATTGTCGCGGTCGGCGATGCCCAGGGCAGATTGCTGTGGATCGACGGCGATCGACGCCTCCGCGCTCTCGCCGAAGACATGGGTTTTGCCGAGGGAACCGACTGGTCTGAACGGGCCGTTGGCACGAGCGCCCCAGGTAGCGCACTCGCCCTCGACCACCCGCTACAGCTCTTCGGCGCCGAGCACTTCAGCCGTGCGGTGCACCAGTGGAGCTGCGCGGCGACACCGGTGCACGATCCCGAGACCGGCGCGATTCTTGGCGTGATCGATATTACGGGCCGTGAGACGGTTGCCGAGCCGCACGTACTGCCGTTCGTCGAGGCGACGAGGGCTGCCGTCGAGGCCGAGCTGAGTCTCGAGGCGATGCGTCGCAGGGTCGAGGCAGAGAGCCTGAAGACCGCGCGCAGGCGCAAGCCCGAGCGCGCGGCCAGGCGTTCACCGCAGCTCATGGTGCTCGGCAGAGAGCCAGCGCTGCTCACCGTCGGGGCAGAAACCCTTGAGCTCGGCCGTCGTCACGCTGAAATCCTGGTGGCGCTCGCCGGTGCGCCGCAGGGGCTCACCTCGGGCGCCCTCACCGATGCGGTGTATGGCGAGACGGGTAGCGCCGAGACGCTCCGGGCAGAGCTCGCGAGACTACGCAAACTCCTCTCAGCACACCGCGTACCCATCGAGGTGCGCGCGAAACCGTACCGGCTCTCGCAGACCATCTCGGTCGATGCGCATGACACCCTGGCGGCGTTGGGCCGGGGCGCGCACCGACTCGCACTCTCGGGCTACGGCGGCGAGGCGCTGCCCGGTTCTGAGGCGCCGTGTGTCGAGGCGCTTCGTCACGACCTCGAGATGACGCTCAGGCAGTCCATGCTGCAGTCAGCTTCACCCGAGCTGCTCTTCGAGTATGCCCAGCAGTGGGCCGAAGACGATGCTGAGGTGTGGCAAACACTGCTGCAAATTCTGCCTCCGCTCAGCCCAAAACGGGCCCGGGTCGTGGCAAAGCTCGACGCTCTCTAGGCGGCTCCTGGCGCCCGTGCTACGAAGATGCAACGGTGCCGGTCGTAGTCTCTCGATACCGCAGCCCCACCTCGCTGCGGGGCACGAAATGACAACGTCGTCAAAGGAGAGCATCATGACCCTGTACGCTTCACCAGGCCAGCCCGGCTCGCTCGTCACCTTCAAGAGCCGCTACGAACACTACATCGGTGGTGAGTGGATCGCACCCGTCAAGGGCAACTATTTCGAGAACGTGACCCCCGTCACCGGCCAGGCATTTTGCGAGATCGCCCGTGGCACGGCCGAAGATATTGAGGCTGCGCTCGACGCGGCCCACGCGGCGGCTCCTGCCTGGGGCAAAACGAGCCCAGCCGAGCGCGCGGTGATCCTCAACAAGATCGCCGATCGCATGGAAGAGAACCTCGAGATGCTCGCCGTGGCCGAGACGTGGGACAACGGCAAGGCTGTGCGCGAGACGCTCAATGCCGACCTGCCGCTCGCGATCGACCATTTTCGCTACTTCGCTGGCGCTATTCGCGCGCAGGAGGGCGGCAACTCGCAGATCGACGACAACACCGTCGCTTACCACTTTCACGAGCCGCTGGGCGTCGTGGGCCAGATTATTCCGTGGAACTTCCCGATTCTCATGGCCGTGTGGAAGCTCGCTCCGGCCCTCGCGGCCGGCAACGCCATCGTGCTGAAACCCGCAGAGCAGACCCCCGCTTCGATCCTCGTCCTGTTCGAGCTCATCGGTGACCTGCTGCCGGCAGGCGTCGTGAACATCGTGAACGGTTTCGGCGCCGAGGCGGGCAAGCCACTCGCGTCGAACCCGCGCATCCGCAAGATCGCCTTCACCGGCGAGACCACGACGGGCCGCCTCATCATGCAGTACGCGTCAGAGAACATCATTCCCGTGACCCTCGAGCTCGGTGGCAAGAGCCCAAACATCTTCTTCGAAGACGTCATGGCGAACGACGACGCCTACTGGGACAAGGCCCAAGAGGGGTTCACGATGTTCGCCCTCAACCAGGGCGAGGTGTGCACCTGCCCGTCACGCGCGCTCGTGCAGGCGTCGATTGCCGACGACTTCTGGGGCGCGGCGGTAGCCCGAACCGAGCTCATCAAACGCGGTCACCCCCTCGATACCGACACGATGGTCGGCGCCCAGGCGTCAAACGACCAGTTCGAGAAGATCAAGTCGTACCTCGACATCGGCCGGCAAGAGGGCGCCGACGTACTCACGGGCGGCGGCGTTGAAGATCTCGGGGGCGAGCTCGCGGGCGGCTTCTACATTCAGCCGACCATCTTCAGGGGCGACAACTCGATGCGCATCTTCCAGGAAGAGATCTTCGGGCCCGTCGTCTCGACCACCTCGTTCACCGACTACGACGACGCCATTCGCATCGCCAACGACACCCTCTACGGCCTTGGGGCCGGCGTATGGAGCCGCAACGGCAACACCGCCTACCGTGCTGGGCGCGACATTCAGGCCGGCCGCGTCTGGGTCAACAACTACCACGCCTACCCCGCCCACGCAGCGTTCGGTGGCTACAAGTCGAGCGGCATCGGGCGCGAGAATCACCTCATGATGCTCGATCACTACCAGCAGACGAAGAACCTGCTCGTGAGCTACACCGAAAACGCGCAGGGCTTCTTCTAGACCCCAGGCCACACAAAACGCAACACCACAACACCCAGCAACCGGGCCGCAACGCAGCGGCCCTAGAAAGGATCACCCATCATGACCACCAACACCATGCGCGCGGCCCAGGTGCCCGCGTTCGGCAAACCACTCGACGTTGGCGAACAGAACGTCCCCACACCAGGCCCCGGCCAAGCGCTCGTGCGCGTGCTCACAACGGGCGTGTGCCACACCGACCTGCACGCGGTCGAGGGTGACTGGCCGGTGAAGCCGAGCCCACCCTTCATTCCCGGCCACGAGGGCGTCGGCCTTGTCGAGGCCATTGGCGAGGGTGTCACGAACATCGCGGTCGGCGACCTCGTCGGCAACGCCTGGCTCTGGTCGGCCTGCGGCCACTGCGATTTCTGTCGCACGGGCTGGGAGACACTCTGCGAGCAGCAACAAAACGGCGGCTACTCGGTCGACGGTTCGTTCGCCGAGTACATGCTCGTCGACGCAACCTATGCCGCGGTCGTGCCCGCTGGCTCTGACCCCGTCGAGGTCGCCCCGGTGCTCTGCGCCGGCGTTACCGTGTACAAGGGACTCAAGATGACCGGCGTGCTGCCGGGCCAGTGGGTCGTTATTTCAGGCATCGGTGGCCTCGGTCACATCGCCGTGCAGTACGCGGTCGCGATGGGCATGCGCGTTGCCGCGGTCGATATTGCCGACGACAAGCTCGCGCTCGCGAAGAAGCACGGCGCCGAGGTGACCGTGAACGCGCTCTCAGAAGACCCCGTCGAGGCGATTCAACGCGAGACGGGCGGAACCCACGGCGTGCTCGTGACCGCCGTGCACCCGTCGGCGTTTGGGCAGGCGATCGGTATGACCCGCCGCGGCGGAACGATCGTGTTCAACGGTCTGCCACCCGGCGACTTCCCCGCCCCGATCTTCGACATCGTGCTCAAGGGCCTCACGATTCGAGGCTCGATCGTCGGCACCCGTCAAGACATGATTGAGGCGCTCGACTTCTACGCGCGCGGCCTCATTCACCCGACCGTCTCAGAGCGACCGCTCGACGACGTGAACGACGTGTTCGACGAGATGCGCGCCGGCAAGATCGACGGCCGCGTCGTGCTGCGGCTCGCGCAGTCCTAACAGCTGAAGGGGTGCGGATCAGCGCACGCAGCGTCGATCCGCACCCCTCTTCCGCGGCGAAGGAGAAGACATCATGACGAACGAAGGCCAGGCCGGGCTCGTCGAAGCGCGGCCTGAGGTCGAGGGCGAGACCGAGAGCCGGCTCTCGTTTACCGAAGGCGCGATCGAACTCATCGAGCAGCTCTGGTCACTACATGGGCCGCTCATGTTTCACCAGTCAGGCGGTTGCTGCGATGGCAGCGCGCCGATGTGTTACCAGGAGGGCGAGTTCAAGGTCGGCGGCCAAGACATTCTGCTTGGCACGCTCGTGCTTAGTCCCGACCCATCAGGCAAAGCCCGCGAGATCGGGTTTTGGATGTCACGGGAACAGTTTCAGCTCTGGGCCCACACCCATCTCACGATCGACGCGGTCGTGGGTCGTGGCAGCGGTTTCTCGCTTGAGGCACCAGAGGGCAAGCGTTTTCTTATCAGGTCTCGGCTGCTCTAGTTGAGACTTCGGCCGGCGCGTGGGTGCTACTGGCAGCAGGAGCCGCCGCAGCATCCGCCCGCCGCGCTCTCGGAGGCATCGCTTCCCTGGCCCAACAGGTTCTCGGCCCCCTCGGGTACGACCTCCTGCGGCTCTTGCTGCTGCCCGAAGACCGGTTCGCCCGTCACCGGGTCAACAAGGATGGTCTCAACGAGGTATCCAGAAAGGTTCATGGCGGGCTCCTTCAGGGTCAGTGACTCTAGCGTATCGCCTGAGGCACACGTAGCGCACGCTCAACCACTCGAGCTCCCCCGACAGGGCCCTGAGCCATGATCGACTCGATGTCCTGCGAGCTGTAGAGCGAGTGCAGGTGCTCCGCCGCACTGCGGTCTTCAGCGAGAAGCGCCACCGCCGAGGTCGTCGCGAGCGTGATACCCGCAAGCGCCCCATCGGCTTCGCCCATCTCCAGGTGCAGAAGTGCGTCAGACGAAAGCTTCAGCGAGGCCATCTGCAAATCGTTCTGCATGACTTCGGCAAGCTGTCGTGTACCGCCAGAGCGCACCGCGTGCAACACCGCCGTGTCAACCGTCGGGTGCTCGGTTCCCTGCCCCAGCTCGCTTCGGTGCTTATCACGGTGCTTCGTGAGCGCTGTCACGACCTCGTCTTCACGTAACCGGTCACGGCTCGGCACAATGACCCAGTGGTACGTGCCGATACTGAGTGCCTGCGTGAACTCGTCGCCGTGTCCCGTGCCCACCGCGGTGCCGCCCCCAAGGGCAAAAGCGACGTCGGCGCCGAGATCGAGCCCGATCTTCTTGAGGGTGTAGCGATCATAGCCAAGACGCCAGAGTTCGTTGCAGGCTACGAGTGCGGCAGCCGCGTCAGCCGATCCGCCGCTCATGCCAGACCCGCGCGGGATCTGCTTGTCGATCTCGAGGTGCACAGCCCCCGAATAGTTGCTCACGCGAGCCAGCAGTTTTGCGGCGCGCATGGCTAAGTTACGCTCGCCGCCGGGAATCTCATGGTGAGTGCCAAGCATCGTCAAGCTGAAGGTGTCACTCGGGTAAGCAAACACCGTGTCAAACAGTGAGACAGCCTGGTACAGCGTCGCGATGACATGTGAACCATCGGGTCGCTCTTCGCCAACCCGAAAGCAAACGTTCACCTTGCCAGGCGCACGCGCTACCACTCTGTCGCTACGTCGCGGACCGATCATATATACAAGGTACCGCGACAAGGTGTCGAATTCCTAAACGAGCACCCGGGTAATTCGCAGGTAATCACTGATCGAGAGCGATTCTGCACGAGCTTGCGGATCAAGTCCAGCCCGTTGCACGAGTTCACTCACACTCTCGGTGGTTGAGCCAGGGATCGCCGCCTGCAGCGACTGCCGAATCATTTTGCGCCTGCCCGCAAAAGCTGCATTCACGAGCGCAAAGGTGGTCGCGCGCTCAGCCTCGGTTCCAATCGGCTCTGCGTGCTTCGCGAAGCCAACGAGCACCGAATCGACACCGGGAATCGGCCAAAAAATCTTGCGGCTCACGGTTCCCGCGATACTCCAGTCGCCGTACCAGGCGGCCTTAGCCGAGGGCGAGCCGTACTCTTTCGAGCCTGGGCCCGCGGCGATCCGGTACCCTACCTCGGCCTGCACCATGACGAGACCGCTCTGCAACTCGGGAATGAGCTCGAGCAAGTGCATGAGAATGGGCACCGAGACGTTGTACGGCAGGTTTGCGACGAGCACCGTCGGAGCCGGCTGCCCCTCGAGGTGTGAGCGATCAAGGTCGAGGGCGTCGCTGAGCACCACCCGCAGCTTGGCGTTCGGCTGCATCTGCGCCTGGGTTTGCGGCAGCTGGGCGGCGAGCCTCGGGTCAATCTCAATCGCGGTAACCGAGGCCCCCACCTCGGTCAGGCCCAGCGTGAGCGAGCCGAGCCCAGGGCCGATCTCGATGACCTCATCGTGTTCGGTAACGCCAGCGAGCCGCACGATCTTGCGCACCGTGTTGGGGTCGTGAACGAAGTTTTGCCCGAGCTTCTTCGTCGGGGTCACATCGAGCCGCGCTGCGAGCTCGCGCACCTCGGCGGGGCCGAGCAGCGTGGCAACGGCGTCGCTATGCTCCTGGCTCATCGTTCTCCCATTCGCCATACACGTTCTCGGTGTTTTGCGCGAGGCGCACGCACAGCGCTTCGAGGTCAGTCTCGAGCACCTCGGCCATACGGCGCACGGTGTTCGGCATGAGGTACGGCGCGTTCGGGCGACCACGGTGCGGCTCTGGGGTGAGAAACGGTGCGTCGGTTTCGACGAGCATGCGTGATGCCGGCGTGACCGTGAGCGCCTCGCGAAGCGCCGGCGCGTTCTTGAACGTCACGGTGCCTGCAAACGAGAGGTACCAACCATTTTCGGCACAGAGTTTCGCGAATTCGGCGTCGCCAGAGAAGCAGTGGAACACGGTGCGCTCGGGCGCTCCGACACGGAGGAGCGTCTGCACGACGGCCTCGTGGGCATCGCGATCGTGAATTTGCAGCGCGAGGCCATGACTCTTGGCAATGTCAATATGCGCTTCGAACGATTCGATCTGTGCGTCACGACCTTCTTCGCCCGTGCGAAAGAAGTCGAGCCCGGTCTCGCCGATCGCGCGAACGCGCGGCTGGGCCGCAAGACGTGCGATCTCTGAGAGGTGCTCACTCAGAAGCCCGGCCTCTGCGAGGCGCGGAGCCTCGTTCGGGTGCAGCGCAACCGCGGCAAGCACGCGTTCGTCTTGCGCGGCAAACGCAGCACCCCAGCGGCTGGTTTCAAGGTCGGTGCCGACCTGCACGACTCCGCGCACCCCGACGGCCTCGGCTTTTGCGAGCGAGGTCTCGGGGTCGAGCACCTCGGTCCCGTCTTCAAACTCGAGGTGGGTGTGGTTGTCGTAGAGCGGAATGGGAAGCGGCTCGGGCTGCTCAGGCCAAGAAAGGTCTCGGCCGTCGCGCCCCGTGCGTTTTCTGATCATATTCATGAAGGGTGTTTCACCTAGTCCTGTTCAACGCGCGGAAAGAGCACCGCGAGTGAGCTCTGCGGGGTTCCCGCTGGCAACTGGCCCCACGCTCCCGCGTCACGAAGCGGCTGCTCACGCAGCTCGCCGAGCGTTTCTTTGGCCCCGAGCGCCACCCAGAGCTTCTCGGTCGCCTCAGGAATAACGGGTGAGAGCAGCACCGCCAGGGCGCGAAGGCCCTCGGTCACCGTGGCGAGAACCGTGCCAAGGCGGGCGCGCTTGGCCTCGTCTTTTGCGAGCACCCAGGGCTCCATCTCGGTGATGTAGCCATTCAGCGCATCGACAACCTCCCAGATCACCGAGAGCGCCTCGTGAATCTCGAATGCGTTCACGTGCGCGTCGGCCTCTGTCGCGGCACGCGCAACAAGATCAACGATCGCCTGGTCAGCGTCGCTGAGTTCTGCCGTCTCAGGCTGCACGCCATCGAAGTACTTGGCGTTCATCGCGAGCGTGCGGCTCGCGAGGTTGCCGAAGCCGTTTGCAAGCTCGGCGTGGTACCGGGCCGTAAGGTCTTCCCAGCTGAACGAACCGTCGTGCCCGAACGAGACGGCACGCATGAAGTAGTAGCGAAACGCGTCGGCGCCAAACACGTCGATGATCTCGTTCGGGGCAATGCCCGTGAGCTTCGACTTTGACATCTTCTCGCCGCCCACGAGAAGCCAGCCGTGGGCGAAGACATGCTTGGGCACCTCGAGCCCCGCCGCCATGAGCATCGCTGGCCAGATGACCGCGTGAAAACGCAGAATGTCTTTACCGACGATGTGAACGCCGGGCCAGCGGCGCGCGAACGTCTCAGGATCGTTCGGGTAACCGGTAGCCGTCACGTAGTTCAAAAGCGCGTCAAACCAGACATAGGTGACGTGCTCCTGGTCCCAGGGAATCGGGATGCCCCAGTCAAACGATGAGCGCGAGATCGAAAGATCTTCAAGGCCCTGCTGAACGAAGGCGACAACCTCGTTGCGAGCCGACGCTGGCTGCACGAAGTCGGGGCGTTCTTCGTAGAGCTTGAGCAGCGCGTCGCCGAATGCGCTCATCTTGAAGAAGTAGTTCTTCTCTTTGAGCAGCTCGAGCGGCTTCGAGTGGATCGAGCACACCTTCTCGCCTTCAAACGCTCCCTCGCCGTCAACGATCTCGCTCTTCGGTTTGAATTCTTCACACCCGACACAGTAGAGCGCTTCGAACTCGCCCGCATACACGTGACCGTCGTCGTAGAGCTTCTGGAGGAACGCTTGAACACCCTCTTCGTGGCGCGGCTCGGTCGTGCGAATAAAGTCGTCGTTTGACATGTTCACGGTATCGAGCAGTGGGATCCACTCATTCTTCACGAGACGATCAGCCCACTCTTTGGGCTCGGCACCGTTTGCGGTCGCGGTGCGCAGAATCTTCTGGCCGTGCTCATCGGTGCCCGTGAGCAGCCAAGTATCGTCGCCTGCCTGGCGATGCCAGCGAGCGAGCACGTCGGCGGCCACCTCGGTGTAGGCGTGACCAATGTGCGGGGCATCATTCACGTAAAAAATAGGGGTCGTGATAAAAAACGAATCGGGCTTCGGCATACGTTCTATTCTAGGAGACTTCAGCCCACCGAGTTCTCTCTGTTTCAAGGAGTAGACTTTACGACATGAGTAACCACGAATCCCATGCAACTCAGTCACTCTCGCGCAAGGTCGTTACCGAGGTTCCCGGCCCGAAATCACGCGAGCTCCACGAACGCCGCACGAAGGTGATCCCTCCCGGCGTCATGGCTCTTCTTCCCGTCTACATTGAGCACGCACACGATGCCATTCTCGTCGATGTTGACGGCAATCAGTTCATCGACTGCGGTGCCGGCATCGGCGTCACCACCGTTGGCCACACGAACGACGCGGTTGTCGAGGCTGCTCGCGAAGCCATGGGCAAGGTCACCCATACGCTCTTTACCGTGACCCCGTACGAGGGCTACGTTCAGGTCGCCGAGTACCTTGCGAAGACCGCTCCCATCTCGGGCGAGAAGCGCACGATGCTCGTGAACTCGGGCGCCGAGGCCGTTGAAAACGCCGTCAAGATCGCCCGCATGTACACGGGCCGTCCCGGCGTTGCCGTGCTCGAGTACGCCTACCACGGCCGCACGATGCTCACCTCGACGATGAACCACAAGGGCTCGCCCTACGCTACGGGCTTTGGCCCCCGCGCTGGCGACGTGTACCGCGCCCCCAACTCGTTCCCGCTGCACGACGGTCTGACCGGCGAAGAGGCTGCCAAGCGCACCATCCAGTGGCTTGAGAAAACCGCTGGCGCTGCCGACCTCGCGTGCCTCGTTGCTGAGCCCATTCAGGGTGAGGGCGGCTTCGTTGTTCCCGCCGAGGGCTACCTGCCTACGCTGGCCGCATGGTGCCGCGAAAAGGGCATTGTTTTCATCGCCGATGAGATTCAGTCGGGCATCGCCCGCTCGGGCAAGGTCTTCGCGACCGAGCACTTCGGTTTCGAGCCCGACATGGTGCTCACCGCCAAGGGTATCGCGGGCGGCCTGCCGCTCGCCGGCGTCACGGGACGTGCAGAGATCATGGATGTTGCTCCGGCCGGCGGCCTCGGCGGCACCTTCGGTGGCAACCCCGTCGCCTGTGCAGCAGCCGTTGCCGTTTTCGAACAGCTCGAAGAGGGTACCCCGCTGCGCGAGGCACAGCGTGTTGGCCGCGTGCTCGGTGCCGCTCTTGA
Source organism: Leucobacter chinensis (assembly GCF_019049105.1). Lineage (GTDB taxonomy): Bacteria > Actinomycetota > Actinomycetes > Actinomycetales > Microbacteriaceae > Leucobacter_A > Leucobacter_A chinensis. Next base: position 108,892 of record NZ_JAHQZR010000006.1, on the reverse strand, counting down.
AGATCTCAAGGCTCGTCACGAGGAGATCGCAGAGGTTCGTGGCCACGGTGCGATGCTCGCGATCGAGCTCACTGAGCCCGGCACGCTGAACCCGCTGCCAGAGCTCGTGAACCACATCACGCAAACTGCCGCTCAGAACGGCGTGCTGCTGCTCAACGCAGGCCTGCACGGCAACGTGCTGCGCTTCCTGCCCCCGGTTACCATTACCGACGAGCAGATCGCTGAGGTCGCCGAGGTCATCGACCAGGCCATCACTTCATACCAGGCATGACCAAACCCCTCGAAACGGCGTCATTCGCCGAATCGGCAGAGCTCGCGGTCGTGACTCGCGGTGATTTCATCGAGTCACGGCACGCGGGCTCTGCAGTCGTGCTCTCGCCCGAGGGTGAAACCCTCGTGGCGATGGGCGCGCCTGAAACCCCCTTCTTTACGCGATCAGCGCTGAAACCGCTTCAGTCGCTCGCGATGCACTCGGTGGGGCTCAGCCTCGCCAGTGACGAAGAGCGCGCATTGTCACTTGCAAGCCACGACGGCTTCAAACGCCACGCAGAGGTTGTGTGGCGCATGCTCAGCGCCGGTGGCCTGAGCGACAAAGCACTGCTCTGCCCTCCCTCTTGGCCGTCGAACGCAGCCGAAGCGCGTGCCCACGCAAGCCGTGGCGGATCGCGTGAGCGTATGCTGCACTGCTGCTCGGGCAAGCACGCCGCAATGCTGCGCACCTGCCAGGTCAACGGCTGGGATCTCGGGACGTACCTCTCGCCCACTCACCCACTTCAGACGACCATCAAAGAGACCGTGCAGCGCTTCACCGGCGAGGTGCCCTACGTTGCCGTCGACGGCTGCGGAGCACCAACCCACGCGGTATCACTGACCGGATTTGCGCGCGCGATGCGCCGCATGGCTACGAGCGAGCCCCAGTCGCCCTTCCCGTTGCACCGCCATGCCTATGAGCTTCTTCGCTCTGCACGGGCTGAGGGCTGGGCTGTGTGCGGCCCTGGCACGAATGACACAACGCTCATCGACCGTCTCGGGGTGTTCTCAAAACTCGGCGCCGAGGGCAGTGTCGTTGTCATCACGCCCTCTGGATACGTTGCGGTCGTAAAAACGCTCGATGGCTCGCAGCGGCCGCTGCACCTCGTTGCCGGCGAGCTCCTGACCCGGGTTGGCGCAATCTCGCAGGAGGCCTTCGAAGCGGTCAAACCAGAGTTACACCTGCGTGTCTCTGGCGGCGGGGCACCCGTCGGCGAGATTCGTGTGGCGTTCTAGGCGCACACCGCCCAGCTACTGCCTGAGCGCTGCCTTCGCGAACGCACGAATGCGTTCGATCGACTTCACCCCACGCGTCGATTCAACGCCGCTCGAAACGTCAACGCCCGTAGGCTGCAGCACGCTCATGCAATCGGCCACATTGCCGGGTGTGAGCCCGCCTGCAAGCAGCCACCAGCCCGTCGGGCGCGCGTCGCCGAGCTGAGCCGGGTCAAAGGGAATGCCTCCCCCGGGCTCGACCGCGTCGATGAGCAGCCGCTCCTCGTTCCAACGCTCCCGCTCAGCTGTGCCGAGTGCGAGATACTCGTCAATAGCGAAGGCCCTCAGGGTCTGAAAGCCAGCCTTCTGTGCGGCTACAACGTCGCTCAGCGGCTCGTACCCATGAAACTGGACCGTGGTGAGCCCCGCGGCATTTGCGGTCGCGAGCACCTCGCTCAGGGGCTGTTTGCGAAACACACCAACCGTTTCAATGCCCTCGGGAACACGCTCGATAAGCACCCGAGCACGATTTGCCGTCACGAGCCTCGGACTCGGCGCGAAGACAAAGCCGACCGCGCTCGCTCCCGCGGCAACCGCAGCGTCGACGGTCTCCTCAGTCGAGAGGCCGCAAATCTTCACGAAGGGGGTATGCATGGGTTCCATGGTACCGCCAGGCCTAAATTCGAGGAACTTCTTCGGTGTCTGAGGGATCGTTGAGCGGCAAGCGCGTGCGAGACAGGTCGCCCGTCTCTCGCATATCACCAACGGCGTGCACGTCGATGACCACGACCGTCACGTTGTCGCGCCCTGAGTTTTGGAGGGCCTGCTGCAGAAGTTCCTCTGCGGCGTCTTTCGCGGTGCGTGCCGTTGAGAGGAAGTGACGAATACCGAAATCAGTGAGCTCTTTGGTGAGCCCGTCAGAGCAAATGAGCATGCGCTGTCCAGGAATGAGCGCGAGCTCGGTGTAGTCAGGAATCGGCTCCTCGTTGAAGCCGACGGCCCTCGTAATAACATTTGCGTGCGGGTGCGTCTCGGCCTCTTCCGGGGTAATTGCCCCGGTATCAATGAGGTGCTGCACGACCGAATGATCGGTCGTCACCTGACTAAGCGAACCACGGAAGAACTGGTATACCCGTGAGTCACCAATATTGAGCACAAGCCACGAGGCACGGTCGTCATTTTTCACGAGGGCGAGCCCCGTTACCGTCGTACCAGCGCCGAGATCAGTCTCGCCGACGCGCTCTTGAATATCGAAAACCGACTCCCTGAGCACACGATCGATGTGTTCAGGAGTGAGGTCTTGGAGGTCTTGCAGTTCTGAGAGGCGTGTCGCGACCGCGTCAGAGGCAATCTCGCCTGCGGTGTGACCGCCCATGCCGTCGGCCACTGCAAAGATCGGAGGAACAACCGTGTAGCTATCTTGGTTGTTTTCACGCCTCAGTCCAGTATCGGTAATTGCGTGCCAGGACAGTTCAATGACGAGATGGTCTGACAGGGCAACGCGTTCGTATGAACCGTTACGGCCTACTTCAGTCAAGCTTCTCTCCGCTCATCGTTCCCCACCCACCCATGGTACACGCTAGCGGGCAGAGACAGCGCCGAGCGCCGTCACGAGTGTCGCGTGATGCGGTTCACCACTCTCGGTGATTTCGAGGCCCTCGTCATTCGCCCACGCCAGGAATTCGGCCTGCGACGTGATGCTCGCCTGCGAGCGGGCGAGACGCTTCACGAGGTCTCCCTTTGCTCGCTTATTGAAGTGATTGAGCGCCCGCACTCCCCCATCATCGGTTCGCTGAGCGATGTCGAGCGTAAGCCACTCGACCGTGTCAGGCAGGGGCGCGAGTGCGGCATAGTCTTTCGACCGGAGGTCAAGCATGAACGCCTCTGGCCATTCAAAGTCGGCAAACGCTTCGAGCCAGGTTTTCTTTAACGTTGCCCCGAGCTCATCGGTGAGTCGTGACGATGCTGAAAGCCGGTAAGGCGGAATCTCATCTGAGGCACTCACGAGACCGAAGAGAGCCGATTGGATGAAGACGTGGTCTGCGATCCACCCACGCGATGCTTCGTCGAGCTCATCAATGTCGATCTCGTCAAAGAGCACCCCGACGTAGCGCTCAATCGCAGCGAGTCCCTGGGCATCGCTCAGATGCAGGTTGTGCTGTAGTTCGTTGGCGGCCTTCGCGCCGAGCTTGAAGGCCTTCTGTGCGCGCTGGGTGTCGGCGCTTACCGCTACGACCGCCTCGAGAACGCGTTTCCTGGTCTCACCCAGGTCTGCTTGGAAGAGCAGTTTTTCTGCGCTAAAAATGGCGTTGCCGCCGTCAGGTCGCTTGGACTCTGACGGCGGCAACAGCACACGCATGAGAATAGTGTTTCGCCGTTAGGCGACGAGGGAAGCCTGCCCGGCAACAACCTCAACTGAGTTGCGGTTAACCGAGAAGAAACCACCCTCTGCGTTCACAACCACGACAGAGCCGTCGGTGGTGGTGATGCGAACTGCACCATCACCGAGCACTGCGAGGAGCGGTTCGTGACCGGCAAGAATACCGATCTCGCCCTCGACCGTTTTTGCGACGATCTGGGTTGCTTCGCCTGACCAGACCTGACGGTCGGCCGACACGATGTTGACGCTGAGGGTAGCCATGACTAGCTTTCCTTCTGAATGCGAGCCCAGTTTTCCTCGACGTCAGAGATACCACCGACGTTGAAGAATGCCTGCTCTGCGACGTGGTCGAGCTCGCCCTTGCAGATCGCGTCGAACGACTCGATGGTCTCCTTGAGGGGAACAGTCGAGCCCTCGACACCGGTGAACTTCTTCGCCATGTAGGTGTTCTGCGACAGGAACTGCTGGATGCGACGTGCGCGTGCAACGGTGATCTTGTCTTCTTCTGAGAGCTCGTCAACACCGAGAATCGCGATGATTTCTTGGAGTTCCTTGTTCTTCTGAAGAATCGCCTTCACGGTGGTTGCCACGCGGTAGTGGTCTTCACCCAAGTAACGCGGATCCATAATACGTGACGATGAGGTCAGCGGATCAATTGCCGGGTACAGACCCTGTGATGCAATCTCACGTGAGAGCTCGGTCGTCGCGTCAAGGTGCGCGAAGGTCGTTGCCGGGGCCGGGTCGGTGTAGTCATCGGCAGGAACGTAAATAGCCTGCAGTGACGTAATCGAGTGGCCGCGCGTTGACGTAATGCGCTCCTGGAGGATACCCATTTCGTCGGCGAGGTTCGGCTGGTAGCCCACGGCTGAAGGCATACGGCCGAGCAGGGTTGAAACCTCTGAACCAGCCTGCGTGAAGCGGAAGATGTTGTCGATGAAGAGCAGCACGTCCTGCTTCTGCACGTCACGGAAGTACTCAGCCATGGTGAGGGCTGAGAGCGCGACGCGAAGACGGGTCCCGGGTGGCTCATCCATCTGGCCGAAGACCAGTGCGGTCTTGTCGAACACACCAGCTTCATCCATCTCGTGAATGAGGTCGTTACCCTCACGGGTACGCTCGCCAACACCGGCGAACACCGACACACCACCGTGATCCTGCGCAACACGCTGGATCATCTCTTGAATCAGAACGGTCTTACCAACACCGGCACCACCGAAGAGGCCGATCTTACCGCCCTGTACGTAGGGGGTCAGAAGGTCAATTGACTTGATGCCCGTTTCGAAGAGCTGAGTCTTCGACTCGAGCTGATCGAATGCGGGAGGCGTGCGGTGGATGCTCCAGCGCTCGTTGACCTCGATGGTCTCGCCCTCGGGAAGGTTGAGCACGTTGCCGGCTACGTCGAACACCTTGCCCTTGGTGATGTCACCAACGGGAACGGTGATCGAATCGCCAGTGTCGATGACTTCCTGGCCACGAACGAGGCCGTCAGTCGGCTTCAGCGCGATGGCACGAACAAGGTTGTCACCGAGGTGCTGGGCGACCTCGAGCACGAGGGTGAAGGCTTCGCTCTCTTCACCAAAGTTGACACGGGTTTCGAGTGCGTTGTACACGGCCGGAATGGCATCGTGCGGGAACTCGATGTCGACAACAGGGCCGGTGACTCGGGCGATACGCCCGACAACCTTGGCCTCAGTCGCCTGAACAGCGGTTTCGGTCATTGCTTTCTCTTTCTCTGTTGCGTGTGTTAGCCGGCAAGCGCGTCAGCGCCGCCCACAATCTCTGAAATCTGCTGGGTAATCTCAGCCTGGCGCGCGTTGTTCGCGAGGCGCGTGTAGTCGTTGATCAACTTATCTGCGTTGTCACTTGCCGACTTCATGGCCTTCTGCGTTGCGGCGTGCTTTGCGGCCGCCGACTGCAGCATCGCGTTGAAGATACGTGACTCGATGTATGCGGGAAGCACGGTGTCGAGTACGTTCTCTGGGCTGGGCTCAAACTCATACAGCGGCTCGATGTCGCTCGTCGGTGCAGCAACACCCTCGACGATCTCGAGTGGCAGCAGGCGGTTCACCTGAGCAACCTGGCTGACCATGCTCACGAGGCGGTTGTACACGAGGTGAATCTCTTGTACACCACCCTCGGCAGATTCACGGCTGAATCGCTCGAGCAAGACATCACTGATCTCTTTTGCCGTCGAGAACTCTGGTGCCTCGGTACCACCGATCCACGAGCGTTCTGCTGCACGGTTTCTGAAGTTGAAGTAGCCCTGAGCCTTGCGGCCAATGAGGTAGTAAACGACCTCTTTGCCCTCGCCACGAAGGTGCTCGCTCAGCTGCTCGGCTTCACGAAGAACCTGTGAGTTAAAGGCACCGGCAAGGCCACGGTCTGAGGTAAAGACCACAACCGCTGCTCGATCAACCGTCTCAGCCTCGGTAATGAGGGGGTGGCTGATGTTCGAGTAGTTTGCGACGGCTGAAACAGCACGCGTGAGGGCACGGGTATACGGATCAGATGCTTCAACCCGAGCCTTTGCCTTCTGAATGCGTGATGCCGCAATCAGCTCCATCGCACGGGTGATCTTCTTGGTCGTCTGGGCAGACTTAATTTTCTGCCGGTAGACCCGAAGTTGCGCTCCCATGTCTCTCCTGTGTCTAGAGGTACTGATCGAGAAGTGTGGTGCGGGGCAGCCTCGGCTACCCCGCTGACCAACTACTTCTTGTTAACGACCAGCTGCTCCTGGTTGATGTCTTCGTCTGCGAGTGCGTCAAACTGCTCGTTGAGCGCCTTGCCCTCTGAAGTGCGGAACTCAAGCTTGAACTTCTCGATGAGAGCCGTCAGCGTTGCAACGGTTTCGTCATCGAGCACGTTCGTCTCACGAAGGGTCGTGAGTGCCTGCGAGTTGTTCGCAACGTAGTCGAGGAACTCACGCTCGAAGCGCAGAACGTCTACAACTGGAACATCGTCGAAGTAACCCTTGGTACCAGCCCAGATCGACACGGTCTGATCTTCAACCGGGTACGGGGTGTACTGAGGCTGCTTGAGCAGCTCGGTGAGGCGTGCACCACGGTCAAGCTGACGGCGGCTTGCAGCGTCGAGGTCTGATGCGAACATCGAGAATGCCTCAAGCGCACGGTACTGAGCGAGCTCAAGCTTCAACGTACCTGAGACCTTCTTGATCGACTTCACCTGGGCGTCGCCACCAACACGTGAAACCGAGATACCAACGTCAACCGCTGGGCGCTGGTTTGCGTTGAAGAGGTCTGACTGCAGGAAGATCTGACCATCGGTAATCGAGATTACGTTGGTCGGAATGTATGCCGAGACGTCGTTCGCCTTGGTCTCAATGATCGGAAGACCGGTCATCGAGCCTGCGCCGAGGTCGTCAGAAAGCTTTGCACAACGCTCGAGCAGGCGTGAGTGCAAGTAGAAAACGTCACCGGGGTATGCCTCGCGGCCCGGTGGGCGACGCAGCAAGAGTGACACGGCACGGTAGGCTTCAGCCTGCTTCGAGAGGTCATCGAACACGATGAGTACGTGCTTGCCATCGTACATCCAGTGCTGGCCGATAGCCGAACCGGTGTACGGCGCAAGGTACTTGAAGCCTGCGGGGTCTGAAGCTGGTGAAGCAACGATGGTGGTGTACTCCATCGCGCCTGCGTCTTCGAGTGCACCCTTCACCGAGGCGATGGTTGAACCCTTCTGACCGATTGCGACGTAGATGCAACGAACCTGCTTCGTGGGGTCACCCGACTCCCAGTTTGCACGCTGGTTGATGATCGTATCGATCGCGAGAGCGGTCTTACCGGTCTGGCGGTCGCCAATGATGAGCTGACGCTGGCCACGGCCAACGGGGATCATCGCGTCGATTGCCTTCATACCGGTCTGCAGCGGCTCGTGAACCGATTTACGCTGCATAACGCCGGGAGCCTGGAGCTCGAGTGCACGACGACCCTCGATACCGGTGATTTCACCGAGTCCGTCGATGGGCTTGCCGAGTGGGTCAACCACGCGACCAAGGTAGCCCTCGCCAACCGGAACCGAGAGCACCTCACCGGTGCGGGTTACTGGCTGTCCCTCTGCGATCTCGGTGAACTCACCGAGCACAACGACACCAATTTCGTTCTCTTCAAGGTTCTGGGCGAGGCCCAGGGTGCCATCGGCAAAGCGAACAAGCTCGTTAGCCATAACGCCGGGAAGGCCCTCGACGTGTGCAATACCGTCGGCTGCGTCAATAACCGTTCCAACTTCGGTGCTCTCAGCACCAGCGGGCTCGTACGAGGCCGCAAAATCCTTCAAGGCGCCGCGAATTTCATCGGGGCTGATGGTGATTTCTGCCATTGTTTTTCCTCTAGTCAACCGGCCAAGCCGGAAAAGATGTAGTACCCGCTAGCCTGCGAGCTGGAGTCGAAGATCGTCGAGACGTGCTTTGACGCTGCCGTCAATCACGTTGTCGCCAATCTGAATTCGCACACCGCCCACGAGAGACGGATCGATGACGGTCGTCAGCTTCACCGCACGACCCGACTGGGCCGAGAGTAGTGTCTGCAGGCGCTCGAGACGAGCTGCATCAAGGGGTGCGGCGAGCGTTACCGTAGCAAGTTCGGCGCCTCCCTGGTCTGCGATGATCTTTGCGAAGTCACGAAGAACACGACCAATGCGACGGCCACGCGGCTGAGCCACGGTGTGCTCAACAACCTCAAGTGCGGTTGCCGAGACCTTGCCGTTGAACAGTTCGTGAACGACCTTGACCTTCTGCTCAGCTACACCCAGCTTGCTTCCGAGTGTGAGCTCAAGCTCGTGGTTTCCGCTGATCACTGTTTCGATGGCGAGAAGCTCTTCATCAAGACCGGGCTGAACCGAAGCAGCAGCACGAATTCCGAGCTCTTCAACACCTGCAACGAACTCGTCGGTGTTCGACCAGCGTTCGCCAGCTGCGGCGTTCAGTACGGCCTGAGTGCCCGCACCCGCCTCGGCGAAGACCTTTGCAACGAGTTCTTTTTTACTCTGCGCATCACCCGCGGGGTCGGTGAGCCCACCGACCAGGGCTGGCGAGCCCTCGAGCACAGCCGAGGCCTGCAGTAGCTCGCTACCGAGCCCTGCCTGCGACTGTGAGTCGAGAACGCTGCGAGCCGCCGCTAGAGCGCTCCGTGAAGCACTGCCCATTTAGCCCACTGCCTTCGTGTTCTCAAGGTCCGCGATAAAGCGGTCGACGAGGGCGGTAGCCTTTGCGTCTTCGCTGAGTGATTCACCAACGACGCCTGAGGCGAGGTCAATTGCGAGAGTGCCAACTTCCTTCTGGAGTGACACATACGCGGTCTGACGCTCGGCTTCGATCTGTGCCTGAGCCGACTGAACAATGCGAGCCTGTTCGGTCGTTGCGTCTTCCTTCGCCTTGGCAACAATCTTGGTTGCATCCTGACGAGCTGAATCGCGAATCTCAGCTGCTTCCTCGCGGGCGCCAGCAAGCTGGGCGTTGTATTCCTGCAGAGCGGCTTCGGCCTTGGCCTGAGCTTCGTCAGCCTTTGCAATGTTTCCCTCAATGGCCTCGGCGCGAGCGTCGAGCATTGCGGTGAACTTAGGAAGGAAGACCTTCCAGAATGCAATAAGGATGATGACGAAGATGATTGCCGACCAGAAGATGTCGTAATCCGCAGGAAGCAGTGGGTTTGGTTTACCCTCTGCAGCAGCAAGTACTGCGTTATTCATCGAGCCTCCCTTTCGAGACTAGGAAAAGTTGGAAGACTTACTGGAAGATGAAGTGGGTTGCGATACCGATGAGCGCGAGCGCCTCGGTAAACGCGATACCGATCCACATGAGCACCTGGAGGCGGCCTGCGAGCTCTGGCTGGCGAGCAACGCCTTCAATGGTCTTGCCAACAACGATGCCAAGGCCAATTGCGGGGCCGATTGCAGCGAGGCCGTAGCCTACGGTTGAGATGCTGCCCGAGATTTCTGCGAGAACAGTCACGTGAGTGATTTCCTTCCTTGAAGAGAACTACGCCGGTTGACGTAGCCCGAATTAGTGTTCTTCAGCCAGCGCGAGCTGGATGTAGACGCCAGTGAGAATGGTGAAGATGTATGCCTGGAGGAATGCCACCAGGATTTCGAAGAGGGTGAAAGCAAAGCCCACGACGAAAGTGCCAACACCGAAGAGCTTCATGAAGCCATCAGCGTTGAAGATGAAGAAGTTCGTTGCCGAGAAGAACAGCACGAGCAGCAAGTGGCCTACGAGCATGTTCATGAGCAGACGCAGCGTGAGCGTTGCTGGGCGAAGAACGAAGGTCGAGAAGAACTCGATCGGGGTAACAATGATGTACAGGGGCTTGGGAACGCCTGCCGGGAAGAGCGAGTTCTTGAAGAAGTTCTTCGGGCTCTTCTTAACACCCGCGTAAATGAAGGTGATGTAGGTCACAACCGCAAGCACGAGCGGAACGCCGATCACCGACGAGACACCAATGTTGAGGAACGGAATGATGCCGGTGATGTTGAAGGCCAGAATCATGAAGAAGATCGAGGCGAGAATAGGCATGAAGCGCTTTGCATCGGCTTTACCGAGCAGGTCTTCAGCAATGTTCACGCGTACGAAGTCGAGTGCCATCTCAGTGATCGACTGACCACGGGTCGGGATCACGCGCATGTTGCGGGTACCGAGCCAGAAGAGAACGAGCAGAACGACCATCATGAGAACACGAATCATCATGATGCGGTTCATCGCGAAGATGGTGCCTTCGAAGAGTACGACGTCTGGGAAGAACTCGTCGATCGTCGGCGGGTGGAAGCCTCCCTCAAAGGGAAGAGCTGCCAAGGTCACGAGGTGCATAGCGGTTGCGGACAGCGCCAGTCTCCTGTTTCTCGGTGCGAGTACCTACTCACACAACTGCGATCATGGGACGAGATTCTTCATACCTGCTGATAATGCGCACACTTGAAGAACCTCGCCCATACTATCAACTTCTCGCCGCGAGCGAAACCTGTACGGGTAATAGGTTGTCTAGCGGCCAGAAACGAGTGGAATTCTTGATTTCAAGACAACAAAAGCGTCGATTGCCAGCGAGACAAGCACGCCGACAATGACGGCGATGAACAAGATCGTTGGGTCAAGCCACGGCTGAGATTTGAGCAGTAGAGCCGCAACAATGAAGAGAACGAACTTCAACAGCCAGCCCCCAACCACGATGCCAAAGAACATTGGCACGTACAGGTCGCTCTCAACAAAGCGGTTGGCAAATGCGATACTACCGAGCGTCAGCGCAAAGAAGACCCCTGCCCCAGCTGCGCCGAGCACCCCACCGATGAGCCCGCGCTCCTCGCTCACCAGCCAGCCGATAAGTCCAAACACGATGATCATGAGCACGGTCGCGACGACTGACCATTTGAGGGCCTTAACGAATACAGGCTGCGAGACCGGCATTTCGCGCTCGATCGGTTCTGGTTCTGGCTGCGGCATGGCGTTTGGCGTGGGTTCAGTCATGTCGGGGTTCCTCTCAGGGGTTACGAGTGCAACCGTAGCAATGTCTTTGCCCGCGATGCTGGCACGAGGGTGACAACAAGGCACAGCCCACAGCCAATCACGAGAACAAGAATGGGAATCGTATACCCCTCGAGCGTAAAGGTAAGCAGGCATGCGAGTGAGATCACGAGGGTCCACAGGTGAAAAATCATTGCCGCCTGCGTGTGCGAGTGCCCAAGGTCGATGAGCTTGTGGTGCAGGTGATGTCTATCGGCACTGAATGGGCTCTTCCCTGCCCTCAGCCGGCGTGCAACAGCCAGCAACAGATCAGCGAGAGGCAACGCAAGCACAGCGAAGGGCAGGATGATCGGAATCCACGAGGCAATCACCACGTCGGTACTGAGCGAAGCGGGGTTCAGCTGACCGGTGACCATGATCGTTGACGTCGCCATGAGCAGCCCGATCATCAAGGCGCCCGCATCGCCCATGAACATTTTTGCGCGGTGCCAATTGAACGGCAAGAAGCCGACGCACACCCCCACGAGCAGCGCCGCGATGAGACTTGCGAAGCTCACCGATTCAGCGCTCCCAAGATCGCGCGCCAGCAACATCGTGTAGACAAAGAATGTCAGGTTTGCAATCAGGGCAACACCCGCGACGAGCCCGTCAAGCCCATCGATGAAGTTCATCGCGTTCATCACCGTCACCATAAGAAAAACGGTGAGCACCATGTTGATATATGGCGAGGCAACGATGAGCGTGTTGCCAAGTGGCAGCGAAAGAATCTGTACACCCTGCCATGCGAGCAAACCGGCGGCGACCAGTTGAGCTCCGAGCTTCAGCATCCAGTCAAGGTCGATGAGGTCATCGATAACGCCTACGACAACGATAATCGTGACGGCAATGAGTAGCGCCCACAGTTGGCTTGTATTTTGCAAGACAACCGCGAAGTCATTGCCCCCGAACCACACAACACCGAGCATTCCGGCGAGCAGCCCGATATACATCGCGACCCCACCAAGGCGTGGCGTCGGGTTCTGATGCATATCGCGTTCGCGAACCTCCGGGGCAAGCTGGTATTTGCGGCTCACCCACAGCACCGCGATCGAGGCCACCGCGGTTACCGCCGCCGCAAGCGCACCCACCCATAGATACGGAATCACGAATTAGTTGCCCGTTGCCTCGGCTGCCGGCGCTTCCTCGGTCGGCTGAGCTTCGGTTGGCTGAGCTTCAGTCGGCTCTGCTTCGGCCGCCCCTGGCTCTGGCGCTGCTGGCACGGCGGGGCGTTTCGGGGCGACACTAACTTCGAGTTCGGGGCACACTTCAACGAGGTCTGCGATGCTGACGGGGCCCTGCCTCAGAATACGAAGCTTGCCCTCGCTCACGCGAGTTGCGTCAACAATGGTCGACGATTCACCCGTGGGCACCTCGCCCGCGTCGAGCACTGCGGCAACCGAATCGCCGAGCATCTCGTCTGCTTCGGCCGCGTTCTTTGCCGCGGGAACGCCGTGCTTATTGGCGCTCGAGACCGCGAGCGGGCCTGTTTCCCGGAGAATCTCAAGGGTGACGTCTTGCGCGGGAATGCGCAACGCGACGGTTCCCCCGGTATCACCGAGATCCCAGCTCAGCGAGGGTTGCGCCGGCAAAACAATCGTGAGTGGCCCAGGCCAGAACGCAGCCGCGAGTCGTTCCACACACTCGGGAACGCTCTCTGCGAGGGCTCCAACCGCTGCCATATCGGCAACCATGACGGGAGGCGGTGACTGCCTGCCCCGCCCCTTCGCTTCGAGAAGTTTCGTCACGGCCTGTGGGCTAAAAGCGTCGGCCGCAACACCGTAAACGGTGTCGGTTGGTAGCACGATAAGCTCGCCGCGCCCAATCGCCTGGCGCGCCGTACGGGCGCCGATGAGCAGCTGTGAGGCATCTGAGCAGTCATAGAGTTCGGCCATGGGTCAAGAGTTTACTCCCAGTGCCTGAACTCAAGCTTTTGATGCGTGGGCGCGTTGCCGTCACGCAGGCGGCTGTGCGCTCACGCCCTCGCGGTTGTCGCCCGGTCACGAAAGGTAAGATCACGGTGGGTCGCCGCCGAGTTCCATCCGTCGGCAGCCAAAATATCGCGCACCGCGCTGCCCTGCATCTCAGCGTGTTCAATGACGATGAGCCCTCCAGGCCGCAGGTACTCGCGGTAGGTTCGGCTGATCACGCGAATGAGCGAGAGCCCGTCTTCGCCGCTATAGAGAGCCAGCTGCGGATCATGATCACGCACCTCTGGATCTCGCGGAATAGCCCCGGAAGGAACGTAGGGAGGGTTTGTCGCGATGACCGACAGCCTACCCTTGAGCTGTTGGATCTCGGCTGGTGGCGAAGTGACATCGCCCGCCAGAAGCGTCACTCTTCCGTCACCCAGACGCGCAACGTTGCGTTCTGCCCACGCCCTGGCGTGGTCGTCTTTCTCCACGGCCCACACTCGACTTCGCTGCACCTCGCTTGCCATCGCGAGTGCAATAGCGCCGCTGCCCGTACACAGGTCAAGCGCGAGCGGCTCAGGCGCCATGTCGGCCTGCAACTCATCAATGGCAAATTGCACAACCGTTTCGGTTTCTGGCCTGGGAACAAAAACGCCTGGCCCCACGTCAAGCTCAAAATGACGAAAAGGAGCCTTGCCCGTGAGGTGCTGCAGGGGCACCCGTTGCGCACGCTCACTCGCAAGCGATTCAATACGCTCTCGCTGTGCAGGCTCGAGTGTCCCTCCCATAATCGCGAGCGACTGCACCCTTCCCCGGCTTTCACCCAGCACAGACCCTACGATGAGCTCAGCATCTGTCTGGGGATCGGGAATACCAGCGGTCTCGAACGCGTTGCTCAGTGACAGGAGCGTTTCATGAATGAGAAGCGAGTGTTCAGATGACAATATGTGACACCATCCATAAGTTTACATTTGGCCTTCAATAACATTTCGCTATGATGGTTTCGTGCCATTCGGCGCTCAATGTATCGCACAACGAAAGGTAACCCATGTCGCGGGTATACAACAATATTACCGAGGCCTTCGGTAACACTCCCCTCGTGAAGCTCAATCGCGTCGCTGAAGACGCGGGAGCAGAGATCTACGCGAAGCTCGAATTTTATAACCCCGCCGGCAGCGTCAAAGACCGTATCGGCATCGCCATCATCGACGCCGCTGAGCAGTCAGGTGCACTGAAGCCCGGCGGCACCATCGTTGAGGGCACGAGCGGCAACACCGGCATCGCACTCGCTTTTGTCGGCGCCGCACGCGGTTACCGCGTCATTCTCACCATGCCCGAGACCATGAGCATCGAGCGCCGTAAGCTCCTTCGCGCATACGGCGCAGAGATTGTGCTTACTGAGGGACCACTCGGCATGAAGGGCGCCGTCGCTAAGGCCGAAGAGATCGTCGCCGAGACCGAAGGTGCTGTGCTCGCCAACCAGTTCGGCAATGCGGCGAACCCCGCGATCCACCGCTCAACCACCGGCCCCGAGATTTGGAACGACACCGACGGCAGCGTCGATATTTTTATCGCTGGCATCGGCACAGGCGGAACCATCACCGGCGCAGGCGGCTACCTGAAAGAGCAGAACCCCGAAGTCAAGGTCATCGCAGTTGAGCCGATCGACTCGCCACTGCTCAGTGAGGGCAAAGCAGGGCCGCACAAGATTCAGGGCCTCGGCGCGAATTTCGTTCCCGAGGTGCTCGACCGAGAGGTTTATGACGAGGTATTCGACGTGACCCTCGACGACTCGATCCGCACCGCTCGCGCGCTCGGCGCATCAGAGGGCGTTCTTGCCGGCATCTCGGGCGGCGCCGCGGTCTATGCGGCGACCGAGGTCGCAAAACGCCCCGAGAACCAGGGCAAGAAGATCGTCGTGGTTATTCCCGACTTCGGTGAGCGGTACTTCTCGACCGTATTGTTTGAGGATCTCAACCAGGAGTAAGACAGTAAACGTGGGTATGTTCAGTCGCATTCGCGAGGATATTACAGCGGCCAAACAGCATGACCCGGCGGCCCGAGGAAGCGTAGAAATCTTCTGCGTCTACTCGGGCCTTCATGCCGTTTGGTGGCACCGCGCTGCCAACGCGCTCTGGCGCAGAGGCATGCGTTTTGTGCCGCGCGTCATCTCGCAAATCGTGCGATGGTTCACGGGCATCGAAATTCACCCGGGAGCCACCATCGGTCGACGTCTCTTCATTGACCACGGCATGGGCGTGGTCATTGGCGAAACGGCCGTGGTCGGCGACGATGTGCACCTGTACCACCAGGTCACCCTGGGCGGCACCGGTCATGAGAAGGGCAAGCGTCACCCGACCATTGGCGACCGGGTCACGATCGGCGCTGGCGCAAAGGTACTCGGCAATATCAGCATCGGTCACGATAGCGCCATTGGCAGTAACGCCGTTGTCGTGCACGATAGCGAACCTTGGACAACGCTCGTGGGCATTCCCGCGAAGCCGAGGCCGCGCCGGGGTGCACCCCTTGCAGAGATGCCAGACACGGCCGACTTTTACGTCATCTAGCGGCCCGAGCCGCGGTTCTTTTCGTTCCACCGAAGCGTTTTGCGCAGCTCAATGACGAGCAGGCAGAGCGCCGGGATCCACACCAGGTACTGTGTCGCGAATGCCCAGCGGAAGGCATCCATCGTGAAGGTCTCGGGCGACCCCGCACCCTGCGCGTCGAGCACAATGCCAACGAGCAGCATCGCTATGAGCGCCGCAATAAAGCCGCCCATGTTCGCTGTGCCCGTCGAGAGCCCGATGAAGCGTCGCGGGGAGTGTGACCGCACGATCTCGAAAGCGATCATTGAGGCGGCGCCGCCCATCGAGGTAATCGTCGTCACTGTCAACACAAGCCACAGCGGCGGGGTACCTGGCCACAGCAACAGCACACCCCACGCAACGGCGATGACGCACATGACGCTCATCGCGATGTGCACACGATGCTCGAGGTACCGAGAGGTGGCCCGGCCAAGGACGAGGCCCGCGAGACCGCCCGTAATCGCCATGCCGAACAGAACCGTCGATGCTGCGGTCGGGGTCATACCGATGCCGTATACGAGCAACGGAGTGCCCCAGAGCAGCAGCATCAAGTGCTGTGAAAAGGGCGTCGAAAAGTGCACCCAGAACGCGAGACGCACCCCTGGAATGCCGAGCACAACGCGCATGTTTGCAAAGAACCGCTTGAACGCGTTCGCTCCAGGGGCAACCGGAAGGGCGATGAGCCCGGTATTCGAAGGCAGTGAGGCGAGACCAATGCTGCCGTCGGCGAGCAAGAGTTCGGCGCGCTCAGACAGGTTGCCCCGCTTGCCACGGATTCGCTCGACCGTCGTGGGCTCACCCGGCGTATCGCGTAGCGTCATCGCACCGACGAGCACGACGAACAGGCAGGCAACCGCGATTCCGGTAAAGCCTGCAGCCCAGCCGAACACCCCAACAGCGAGCGAGAGTGGAAAGAGCGAGACAACCTGGCCAAGCGTGCCAAGCATGCCCGTCAGCTGGCCGAGCATTGGCAGCTTGCGAGCCGGGAACCAATCGGGCAGAAGTCTCATGAGACTCGTAAAGATAAACGCGTCGCCGGCGCCGACAAGCATCCGGGCGACAATCGCGATCCACACTTCTCCTGCAAATGCCATGCCAAACTGGCCGATAGCCATCAGCAAGCCGCCCGAGAGCACCACGCGGGTCACGCCAAAACGGTCGAGCAAGAGGCCTACCGGGATTTGCATTACCGCGTACACGACGAGCTGCAGCACAGCGAAAATCGAGAGGGTCGCAGCACCGATCGAAAACTGATCTTGCGCCGTCGGGCCTAGGGCCGAGAGCGAGGTGCGATTGATGATCGCGATGATGTACATGAGCTCTGCGACGCCCCACACGAGCCAGGGGAGAAACCTTGGGGCGGTATCTTTACGGCGACTCACAGTATTGAGTCTAACTCTCGACACGTGCCGCTCTGTGCAGGCGCGGCGATACGGTCCCGAGATTTTCGGTCAAACCGTCACTCACGAGTGTTTAGAACGCTTGTTCCCCGCACTCCGCCGACGACAAAAGCCTCGGCATCGTCAACCGCGCTCACGCTCAGGCTCACGAGGCCGATCGCTTCGGTGGCCTCGTCGAGTTCGATGGTCTTTTGCGTCCCATCGCACGCAATCTCAACCGGCCCATTCGACACGGTAGAGCCGTCGGCGTCGACCAAGGAGAGCACAAACTCGGCGTTCCCTTTACCGAAGCATGCAACGACGCCCTGCGTTGGCCACACCTTTGCGTCGAGGGTCACGTTAAAGTTCGCGTCGTCGTCTTCAGGAGCGGTATTCGACGTAACCCTGGACGAAAATGACCCCAGATTATCTTCGTCAGCAGAGAGTTCTTGCATGAAAGCTTCGGCCTTTGCTTCCGCCTCAGGCAGGGTGTCCTGGTGCGGCTGAGCACAGCCCGTAAGCACCGCAGCGGCGCCGAGCATCGTGCAGGTCATCATCATCATTCGAGTGCCCATGCTATGAAGCCTAGTGCGAGTCCCGCTCGAGATCTAGTGGTCGACGCGCACCGTATCGAGGTACCCGGCAATGCGCGAAATGGCTTCGGTGAGCACAACAGTGTCGGGCAGCGTCACAAAGCGTACGTGATCTGGCGTCGGGTAGTTGAAGCCGCGACCGTTCGTGATGAGCACGTTCGTTGCCCGCAACAAATCGATGACAAACGCGCGGTCGTCTTCAATGAGATACCGCTCTGGGTCGAGCTTGGGAAAGAGATAGAGGGCACCATCTGGTTTCACGCACGTCACACCCGGAATCTCGGTGAGCAGCTGGTGCGCGAGCTCCGACTGCTCAAGCAGTCGCCCGCCTGGAGCCGTGAGGGCGCGGATCGAACTATCGTCGCTGAGGGCCGCGGGAATCGCGTACTGCGCGGGAACGTTGGCACACATACGCATGTTGGAAAGCAGCGTGATGCCCTCGATCAGCTCCTGCGCCCGCTCCTGATTGCCTGAAAGCACCATCCAGCCGCTTCGGAAGCCTGCGATGAGGTATGCCTTCGAGAGGCCACCAAAGGTGATGCAGAGCGTCGATTCGACAAACTTCGCGGCGTGCACGTGCTGCGCCCCGCGGTAGAGGATCTTCTCGTAGATCTCGTCAGCGAGTAGCACGAGGCCGTACCGCTCGGCCAGCTGGGCAAACTTGCGCACCAGCTCTTCTGAGTAGACGGCGCCGGTGGGGTTGTTCGGGTTGATGAGCACGAGTGCCCGAGTCTTCGGAGTAATGAGCGACTCAATCTCTTCGAGATTGGGCTGCCAGTTATCAGCCTCATCGCACACGTAGTGCACGGCACGGCCACCTGAGAGCGTTACCTGCGCTGTCCACAACGGATAGTCGGGCGCAGGAATGAGCACTTCATCGCCGGGGCCCAGCATAGCCTGGAGCACGATCGAGATGAGTTCGCTCACGCCATTACCGATAAACACGTCATCAGGCGAGACGCTCGTGAGCCCCTCACCCGCCATGAACTCGGCGACCGCTTCGCGGGCCGCAGGAATGCCGCGTGAGTCGCTGTAGCCCTCGGCGATCGAGAGCGCATTCGTCACCGCATCACGCACCGCCTCAGGCGCTTCGAAACCGAAGGGTGCCGGGTTACCGATGTTGAGCCGAAGCACTTTCTCGCCGGCGCGTTCAAGACGCTCAGCCTCTTGCAGAATCGGGCCACGAACGTCGTAGCGAACACCTCGAAGTTTCGGCGACTGGCCGATGCGCTGCTCATTCACACAGGCCATTCTAGCCCGCGGTGCTCCGGGTGGCGATTCAGCTCGTTTTTTGGCAAAGAAAAGGGCACCGGAGGTATTCCCTCAGGCGCCCTTTCGCTCCCAGAGATAAGCCTGGGTGTTAACGTTCTAGTCGTTGCCGAGCTCTGCGAGTCGCGACTCTTCGTCGGCTCGAATACACGAATCGACCACAGCATCGAGCGCACCATTCATCACGTGATCAAGGTTGTAGGCCTTGAAACCCGTGCGGTGATCGGCAATACGGTTCTCAGGAAAGTTATATGTACGAATGCGCTCTGAACGATCCATCGTACGAATCTGGCCAGCACGGTAGGCACTTGCCTCGGCAGCGGCTTCTTCCTGCTTGCGAGCGAGCAGTCGTGCGCGAAGCACACGCATGCCCGCCTCACGGTTTTGCAGCTGGCTTTTCTCGTTCTGCATTGCAACGACGATGCCGGTCGGAATGTGCGTGATGCGCACGGCCGAGTCAGTCGTGTTCACCGACTGACCGCCAGGGCCTGATGAGCGGTACACATCGATTTTCAGGTCGTTCTGCTGAATGTCGACCTCTTCAGGTTCATCAACCTCGGGGTACACGAGCACGCCCGTCGTTGAGGTGTGAATGCGGCCCTGCGACTCGGTCACGGGAACGCGCTGCACGCGGTGCACGCCACCCTCGTACTTGAGGTGTGCCCACACCCCCTGCGAGGGGTCTTGAGCGTTGCCCTTGATGGCAACCTGCACGTTCTTGTAACCGCCGAGATCGTTCTCGTCTTTCTCAAGAATCTCGGTCTTCCAGCCCTTCGACTCTGCGTAGTGCATGTACATGCGCAGCAGATCGGCACCGAAGAGCGCCGACTCAGCGCCGCCCTCACCACCTTTGATCTCAAGAATGACATCGCGAGCGTCGTCGGGGTCACGCGGAATCAGCAGGCGACGAACCTTCTCCTGAGCCACCGCGAGCTGCTCTTCGAGCACGGGCACCTCTTCGGCGAACATGTCGTCTTCTTTCGCAAGTTCGCGAGCCGCTTCGAGATCGTCACCGAGCTGTTGCCACTGTTCATAGGCTGCCTTAATTTTCGACAGCTCTGCGTAGCGACGGTTCACGCGCTTGGCGCGCGCCTGGTCGCTGTGCAGCTCTGGGTCAGCGAGCTGCGTTTGCAGGTCTTGGTGCTCTTCGAGAAGCGTATGCACCTGATCAAACATGATTCTCCTTGAATTCTCTCTCGGTGTGCTGTCGGGGCGGGCCTACGCTACAGCGCACCCTGCGACTTCTGCAGCAGTGTGAGAAACTCAGCGTTTGACTGGGTCTTCTGCATGTTCGAGAGAATGGCCTCGCTCGCCTGGCTCTCTGGCTGCGCGCCGAGCGCACGGCGAAGCTTCCAGGTCGCATCAACCTCCTGGCTGGTCAGGAGCGTCTCCTCGTGACGCGTCGCCGAACCGTTGAGGTTCAGTGCGGGGTACATGCGACGCTCAGCGAGCTCGCGCGAGAGGCGAAGTTCGCTGTTTGCCGCGGTGCGCAGTTCCTCGCAAATGACCTCGTCGGCACGTGAGCCGGTCTCGGTCAGTACCGTCGCGATAATCGTGAGCGATCCGCCGTGTTCGACGTTGCGTGCTGAACCGAAGAGCTTTTTTGGTGCTGCGAGCTGTGAAGCGTCGATGTGGTTCGAGTGGCCGCGGCCCGAGCTCTGCGTCGAAGCGTTGTAGGCGCGGCTCAGTCGCGTGAGTGAGTCGAGCAGCACGACCACGTCGTGGCCAAGCTCAACGAGACGCTTTGCTCGTTCGATGGCGAGTTCGGCGACCGTGGTGTGGTCGTCAGCGGCACGGTCGAAGGTCGAGGCGATGACCTCACCCTTCACCGTGCGCTGCATCTCGGTGATCTCTTCGGGGCGCTCGTCAACGAGCACCATCATGAGGTGGGCATCGGGGTGGTTCGCCGACACCGAAGCCGCGATCTCTTGCAGTGCGACCGACTTGCCAGAGCGCTGTGCGCCAGCAACCAAAACACGCTGGCCCTTGCCGATCGGTGCCACGAGGTCGATGACTCTCGGGGTGACCTTGTCAGCGGTGGTCTCGAGACGCAGGCGGTCGACAGGGTGCAGCGGCGTGAGCTCGGCGAAGTCAATACGCTGCATGTCTTCGGTCAGGGCCGCACCGTTCACCGAGTCAATCTTGACGATTGCGTTGTACTTCTGGCGCCCGCCGTTGTCATTCTCGGCTGGTTTGCGGATCGAGCCAACGATCGCGTCACCTTTGCGCAGGCCGTAGCGCTTCACCTGACCGAGCGAGACGTACACGTCTGAGGGCCCAGGTAGGTAACCCGAGGTGCGCACGAAAGCGTAGTTATCGAGCACGTCAAGAATGCCTGCGATCTGCAGCAGCACGTCTTCGTCAGTGAGCTCGGGATCGATGAGATCTTCGTTCTGCTGGCCGCGGCGCTTGCGGTCGCGCTGGCGAGTACGGCTGCGTGACGACTGCTGGTCGTCGCGGTCCTGACGCTGACCCTGGCCCTCGCCCGGCTGCTCGTTCTTTTCGCTCTGCTCCGACTTGTCGTTCTTGTCGTTCTTCGCGTCGTTCTTATTGCCACGACCGTTCTGCTGGCCGTTGTTCTGCTGACCGCCGTTCTGCTGCGCGTCGCCCTTCTCGGCGTCATCCTGTGACTTAGCGCGACTGCGCGAACGAGTGTTGCGACGGTTATCGCTCTTTGCCTGCTCGTCGGCGTTTGCCTGCTCGCCCTCAGCCTTGGCATCGGCCTTAGCGGCCTCGGCGGCTTCAGGGGCCTCGGCGGTATCGGCGTCGCCCTTTTGCGCGGCGTTCTTTGCCGCGGCGCCCTTAGCGGCTGCACTCTTCGTGGCCGCACCCTTCGTGGTCGAAGCGCGGCGTGACGAGGTCTTGGTCGCGGCTACCGCTTCCTGGCTCTCTGCCTCTGGGGTTCCCTCTGCCGCTGCCGCGGCGTCCTGTGCCTCAGCCTTCGCAGTCGCGGTTGTAGCACGGCGCGTGCGTTTGCGGGGAGCTTCTGCCTCGGCAGCTGCCACAGCCGGCTCCTCAGCCTTGTCTGCTGCTGGCGCCTCAGCAGTTGCCTCAGTCACGGCCTCTGCCTTCGCGGCTGGCTTGCGCCGGCGTGTCGCGGGCTTCTTCGCCTCAGGCTCGGCCTGAGTCTCGGTGCTTTCAGGCGCTGCCGGGGTCACTGCTGCCACGGTTTCCGTCGCGGCAGCATCGGCTGCGGGGGCTTCAGCTGCTGGTTCGGCAGCCTTCTTACGCGCACGAGAAACCCGCTTCGGGGCTTCTTTCACTGCGTCTTCGGCAGCTTCAGGAGCTTCGGCCTTCGCGGCCGCAGCTTTCGTCGTCTTAGCCGGAGCGGCTTCGACAGCGGCTGCTTCGTCGGCCTTCGGCTGCTCTGCTTCAGCGACCGTCACTTTCTTCGAGGTAGCCCGACGCGGTGCGCGCTTCGGGGCCGTTACGCCGTCGCCAGTCTCGGGCGTTGCTGAAGATTCTGGCGTTTCCGGTGATGTTTCGTTGGAGTTCTGCTCCACGGTGATCCTTTCGGGGGTGCATGCTGGGGAGATCGCTGTGTTCGATCTGCAACTACCATGTGCATGCGCTGTTTGCCCTATATGCTGGGCGGGCATGACACCGCAACGCGTTCTTCGCGTGATGCGATGGGGAAATGGTTGTTCCGGTGAGCGAGTGCTCTCAGTACTAAACCTGTTCTACTGTAGCACCCAACGTGTCAACCGCAAGAAGCTTTCGTTCCCAGGTTGCGTCATGTGCTTTCACGAGGGCCGCTGCCTCAAGTCGTTCAGCTGGCCCATTGCACAGCACGAGGATCGACGGGCCAGCACCCGAGACCACGGCAGCGTGGCCCGCGGCACGCAGAGTGTCAACGAGAGCTTTCGTGCGCGGCATCGCGACACCGCGGTAGTCCTGGTGCAGTCGATCTTCGGTCGCTTCAAAGAGCAGTTCCGGGCTCTGCGTGAGGGCTGCGACAAGCAATGACGAACGTGAGAGGTTAAACACCGCATCGGCGTAAGGCACCTGCTCAGGCTGCAAACTGCGGGCGAGTTCGGTCGACATTGTGAACTCTGGCACGAGCACGAGTGGCGACACTCCCCTGTGCACCGAAAGCTTCTTCGATCGAGGGCCTTGCTCGTTCGTCCAAGCGATGGTGAGGCCACCGAACAGGGCTGGAGCGACATTGTCGGGGTGCCCTTCGAGCTCGGTCGCGAAGGTGAGCAGATCGTCGGCGCTCAGCTCGACGGAACCTTCCAGTAAACCGGCCGCGGCCATGACTCCAGCAACGATGGCTGAGCCCGAAGAACCCATGCCCCGGCTGTGCGGAATACGGTTTACCGTCGTGAGGGCCATACCGGGCATGTCGCGCCCAAGGCGCTGATAGACGTGGGCAATTGAGCGCACGATGAGGTGCGACTCGTCGGTCGGGATGCTCTCAGCGCCAATACCCGTGACCGTTACCTGAAGCCCGGGCTCGCTGAGCTGTTCAACGGTGAGCTCGTCGCCAACAGACAACGCGATGCCCATGGTGTCAAAGCCTGGCCCAAGGTTCGCGCTCGTTGCGGGAACCCTCACGTGAATGCGTTTGGTCACTGGCACGTGTCTCTTCTTTCAAGTCTTGAGGCCGTTTCACTGAACGGCCGTACTGGTCATGACCCACCGCAAGCATCACTCGCAGCGGCGAGTCACAACTGCTTAGTTGCCCTCCATGCGCAGCACGCTTGTGACGTGCCGCACAACGTCGCTCGCGTCAAGCGCGCGCACGGTTGCAGCGAGTGCCGCTTCGCGCGCGGTGTGGGTACCAATGACCAGCGTAGCGTTTCTTGGCCCATCACCGTCACGTGAAGATTTACTGGGGGCCTGCTCCACGCTCGCGGCGCTGACGCCCTGCTCGGCAAGAATACCTGCGACAGAGGCGAGCACGCCTGGCTCATCGGCGACCTCGAGCATGATGAGGTACCGGGTGTAGACGTCTTCGACCGGCAAAATCTCATACTGCGCATGGTTCGACATCTGAATGCCCGGCCCTCCCGCGACGTGCCGTTTCGCGGTCGAAACGAGGTCGCCCAGCACCGCACTCGCGGTTTCAACCCCGCCAGCACCCGCACCATAGAACATGAGTTCTCCCGCGGCCTCTGCCTCGACGAAGACCGCGTTCTTGCCCTCATGCACTGCGGCAAGCGGGTGGTCACGGTTGATGAGGGCTGGGTATACCCGTGCAGAAACTCCGAGGCTCCCGTCGGGCGCTTCGACTCGCTCAGCAATTGCGAGCAGCTTGATGACCTGGCCGGCATGCTTTGCCGTCTCGATCTGTTCTGCCGTGATCGCCGTAATGCCCTCGCGGTGCACGGCATCGACCGGCACGTTCGTGTGAAAGGCCATCGAGGCAAGAATTGTTGCCTTCTGTGCGGCGTCGTACCCCTCAACATCGAGTGTTGGGTCGGCCTCAAGAAAACCGAGCTCAGCAGCGACCTTCATCGCGTCCTCGGCGCTGTCGCCAAAGCGATCCATGCGGTCAAGAATGTAGTTCGTCGATCCGTTCACAATGCCGAGCACACGCGTGATGTGATCACCAGCGAGGCTCTCGCGAAGCGGCCTCAGAATAGGAATGGCGCCGGCGACGGCGGCCTCATACGTGAGCTGCGCACCAACGCGCTCAGTTGCTTCTGCGAGCTCTGCGCCACACTCGGCGATGAGCGCCTTGTTCGCGGTCACCACGTCGGCTCCAGCCTCGATGGCCTGCAAAATCAGCGTACGAGCGGGCTCGACCCCTCCCATGAGCTCAACAACAATGTCGGCACCGAGCACGAGCGTTTCGGCATCGGTTGTGAAGAGTTCACGCGGCAGCTCGACGTCTCGATGAGCATCGATGTCACGCACGGCAATACCTGCAAGCGTGAGGCGCGCGCCCACGCGTGCGGCAAGCTCATCGCCCTGCTCAATAATGAGCCTGGCTACCTGCGATCCAACCGATCCTGCTCCGAGCAATGCCACTCGAAGGTCTCTGTACCCGTTCACTGGGGCTCCATTTCTGTCACGTAAGGGGAGGTTAGGAGATCACGCTCTGCGCAACGAGGTCGGCCTCTGTTTGGCCTCGCACGATGAGCCGTGATGCTCCGTTGTGCACGGCGACCACGGGTGGCCTCGGCACATAGTTGTAGTTACTTGAGAGCGCCCAGCAGTACGCGCCCGTTGCCGGTACCGCAAGTACGTCGCCCGGCTGCACATCGCCCGGCAGCCATTCGCGCTCGATGAGCACGTCGCCTGCCTCGCAGTGTTTGCCAACCACTCTCGTGAGGATCGGTTCTGCCGTGCTGAGACGCGAAGCAATACGTGCGACGTACACCGAGTCGTAGAGCGCGGGCCGAGCGTTGTCGCTCATACCGCCATCGACGCTCACGTAGAGGCGCTCTGCTGCGCCCTCGTCTTGAGGGTCTGCGTCGGTCAGCGTCACGGGTTTCGTGGTGCCGACCGTGTACAGGGTCACCCCAGCCGGGCCGATGATCGACCTTCCCGGTTCGAATGACATGTGAGGAATCTTGAGGCCGTATTCGGCGCAGGTCACGGCCACCGCATCAGCGATGAGGGCCGCGAGCGCACCAATCTCAGGCGCCTCTTCAGCTTCTTCAGAGGTGTAGGCGATGCCAAAGCCCCCGCCAAGGTTGAGCTCAGCAACCGTGCCTCCGGCTTCGAGCTCGGCATACACGCTGAGCAAGCGTCTTGCCGATTCGGCAAAACCGTCGGTCGCAAAAATCTGCGACCCGATGTGGCAGTGCAGTCCTCGAAAATCGAGTGAAGCATACGAACGAATCTCAGTGGCGAGCGCGGCGGCCTGAGTAAGCGGCACACCAAATTTTTGATCTTCGTGGCTCGTCGCGAGGTAACTGTGGGTCGAGGCGTGAACACCGCTGTTCACGCGCAAAAAAACAGCCTGCCTCGTCTTGGCCGCCTCGGCCGCCTTCGCGACGCGTGCGATTTCTTGGGGACTATCGATCACGATCGATCCGACGCCAGCTTCGACGGCGCGTCGAATTTCGGCGTCAGACTTGTTGTTGCCGTGAACGCCGATACGTGACGCGTCGACTCCCGCAGCAAGCGCGACCGCGAGCTCTCCCCCCGTCGCAACGTCAACGCCGAGGCCTTCTTCGGTAACCCACTCGGCGATAGCGACAGCCAACATCGCTTTCGATGCGTAGTACACCGAAACCTCTGCCCCATGACGCCCAAACGCACGTTCGAACGCCTCGCGGGTCTCACGGGCCCGGGTGCGTATTTCGTACTCATCGATCACGTAGAGTGGCGAGCCGTACTGCTCAACGAGCTCGCCTGCTTTCACTCCTTGGAGTTTGAGCTGACCGCACTGGCTGCCGCGACGCGCGGTTGAAGGAAAAACGCGGGTATCAATGTCTACGCGGGTTTCAGCGGTCATCAAGAGGCCTCTCGCTCGATAATGAGTCATGAATAAGGTTCTATCGAGCCGCCAGAGAATGGTGAGTTCTTCTGGCGAGCGAGCCCGGATTGACCCCTGAAGCCATTCGAACGAGGTTTGCGCCTCGAAACAACTTGATAAGGCTACCAAATTCCCAAAGCCCCGCGGGAATGTGTGACAGATCGTTAGTTACAGCTGCCTGGTTCTTGGAGCGTTTCGTCGACTCCGATTCGTGGGTCGGCAGAGAGCGTGACCGAGAGCTTTTTGGTCGTCGAGAGCGAGAGCCCTTCGAGTTGAACCCCCGCGGGCATATAGCTCGCAACACAAACATCGAGCCCATTGGCGAAATCAGCAAAGAGCGGAAAGTCTGCGAGCTGGTCGACACCGAGCGACAAAATGCCCGCCGCGTCGACCGCGATCGGTTCAATATGGAGCTGATGATCGACCACAGAGGGTGCAAATGTTACAGAAACCGGAACTTTTTGCCCGAAGAGCGAGAGCTCATTATCAATCGAAAGCTGGTCACCATCAATGACGAGCCGCTGCCCCACGCCCTTACTCAGCGTCTTCAACACTTCGGTCAACTCTTGCTCGGTAAACGTTGCCGTGAGCGTCGTTTCACCGAGTTCGTGCTGCGTGACATCTCTCGGGAGTTCACGAGCGTTCGCGGTGACCGAGGCACGAATGCCCTCGGCGAACGGGACGTTCTCGGCGCTCATCTGAACCTTCGAAAAAGTTCCGAAGATGACCTGGGGCGTCAGATACCCCGAGACCTCAACGTCAACGGGATGGTCTTCGCTCAGCCCCACAGCCTCACGAGCAAGATCGGCCATCGTCTTCGGCACGACCTGGCGCATTACCAGCTCGGTTCCTCCGAGAAGGAGGGCGAGGATCGAGACCGTCGTGACGGCCGCGATCCACCCCCTCTTTTTGGTACGCTTCGTGGTCATCACATGCGCTCTGGCGCGCTCACGCCAAGCAGGTCGAGACCGTTGCGCAGCACGATACCGGTGGCGTCGTTGAGCCAGAGGCGCGTACGATGCAGATCTTCAACGGGAGCATCGGCGAGGGGGATCACGCGGCAGCTGTCATACCAGCGGTTAAACGACGCGGCAAGCTCTTCGAGGTAGCGTGCGATGCGGTGCGGTTCGCGCAACTCGGCCGACCAGGCCACGATGCGCGGGTACTCCTGCAGCTTGCCGAGCAGGTCGTTCTCGGTGTCGTGCACGAGCATCTCTGGCGCGAAGGCGCTGCGATCGATGCCAGCTGCCGCCGCGTTACGGGCAACGGCCTGTGAACGAGCATGCGCGTACTGCACGTAGAAGACAGGGTTGTCGTTCGTGCGACTGCGCAACTGCTCACCGTCGAGCGCGAGTGGCGAATCAGCTGGGTAGCGCGCAAGCCAGTAGCGCAGCGCGTCAGAGCCAAGCCATTCGAGCAGGTCGTCGAGCTCAATAATGTTACCTGCGCGCTTCGAAAGGCGTGCGCCGTTGAGATTAACAAGCTGACCGATGAGCACCGTGATGTCGGTCTCGGGG
This sequence comes from Leucobacter chinensis, assembly GCF_019049105.1. Classification (GTDB taxonomy): domain Bacteria; phylum Actinomycetota; class Actinomycetes; order Actinomycetales; family Microbacteriaceae; genus Leucobacter_A; species Leucobacter_A chinensis. The sequence continues at coordinate 81,078 of NZ_JAHQZR010000006.1, read as the reverse complement.
TTATCGCCAGCGGCACCCGCGATCGCCTTGAGACGACCAATGTAGCCGTGGTGATCGGCGCCGAGCAGGTAAATCTTCTCGCCGAAACCGCGATCCATCTTCGACAGATAGTAGGCAGCATCGGCGGCAAAGTACGTGAAGATTCCGTTGCCGCGGGTAAACACGCGGTCTTTGTCATCACCGAAGGCCGTCGTGCGCACCCAGGTCGCGTCGTCTGCTTCGTAGACGTGGCCCTGCTCACGCAGGCGCTCCATCGCGTTTTCGATCGCGCTCGGCGCACCATTCTCGCCCGGCGCGTGCATCGTGCGCTCTGAGAAGAACACGTCGAAGTGCACGTTGAACCGCTCGAGTGAGTCTTTGATCTCGGCGAGCTGCAGCTGGTAGCCGATCTCGCTCGCTTCGGCGAGTGCCTCGTCACGCGGCAGGTCGCCGAGGTCGGGGCGCACCTCGATGATGCGCTTGCCGAGGTTTGTGATGTATTCGCCCGGGTAAGCGTCTTCGGGGGCCGGCTCACCGAGGGCTGCTGCGAGAACCGAGCGGCCGAACTTATCCATCTGGGCACCGGCGTCGTTGATGTAGTACTCGTTCGTCACCTCGGCACCCGCGGCACGGAGCACCCGAGCAATCGAGTCACCGAGCGCCGCCCAGCGGGTGTGCCCCATGTGCAGCGGACCGGTCGGGTTCGCCGAGACGAACTCCATGTTGATGTTGTGGCCAGCGAGCACGTTGCTGCGGCCGTACGCTTCGCCCTGTTCGACGACAAGCTTGGCGGTTGCGCCCGCGCTCGCCGCGTCAAACGTCATATTGATAAAGCCGGGGCCGGCAACCTCTGCCTTGGCAATACCGTCGAGCTCCGCGAGCTTTGCGGCGATACCCTCGGCGAGTTCACGCGGATTCGTGCCAAGACGCTTCGCGAACTTCATCGCCACGTTTGAGGCCCAGTCACCGTGATCGCGGCTCTTCGGTCGCTCGAGCTGCACGTCGGCCTCGGTTACCTGGATGTCACTGCCTCGTGAGGCAATGACATCGGTCACGATGGTGAGAAGTGCTGCTTGAAGATCTTTCGGTGTCATAGCTCAATAGTCTACTTCGATTCGGGAACCCGCGGCGCTCAGCTCGCAAGCAGCAGCCGTGCCGAGCATTACGCACCGGCCACTGCGGTGCGCTAAGCTTGAAAAGTTGTAACGACTTGCCTCCGTAGCTCAGGGGATAGAGCGCCGGTTTCCGGTACCGTAGGTCGGGGGTTCGAATCCCTCCGGGGGCACGCAATGAGCGATGTTGTAACCCGGGCCTGAAGAAACAGGTCTTGGGTTACAACATCGCTCTTCTTATTGGCGGCGGCGAGCTGGTCGGCCCAGGTGATGGCCTGCTGCTTCGTGGTCTCGTCGAGGATGGTCTCAAACGGTGCGGCGGTGTCCACACTGAGGGTGTCGTCTTCATTCAGGTAGATGCGGGTAAAGAAGGTCTGGTTCGCGAGGCGCTTGTTCTGGTCGTCGCAGCGCTCGTACACAGCGGCGAAATCTCGTGCGAGATCAAGGGCTCCGTCGATGAGGTCTCGGGCTCCCTGGTAGTCGTTGTGGTGCTCAGCGATCTGAGCCTCGATCCCGTCAAGTTCTGCTCGCAGCCTGGTCTGGAACTTCTTCAACTGGTCCAGCGTGAGCGCCTCGGCCAGGTGTGCTTCCAGGAGCTTGTCCTGCTCAGCAAGGATCTGCTTGCGCCGATCAGTGAGGTCTCGGACGGACTGGTTAGTGCCCGCGGTCAGTTGGTCGAACTCGTGCATCAGCATGCCCCGCAATGCGTCGGTCATCGCTGGCGTGAGGGTGATGCGCTGGTAGTAGTCAGAGACGAGCTTCTCAACCCGGTCCATCGGCGCATACGGCATGTCACAGGTCGTGCGCTTGTTGTTGCGGCCCAGACAGATGAAATACGGGTAGATGTTGCCGTGCCGGTTCTTGGCGTGGATGATCGTCATCCGCTGACGACACCTTCCACAGAACAAGGTGCCCTTCAGGTAGTGGTCATGCTTTTGCGTGCGGACCCCGGACTGGGCGTGGGAGCGCAGAACGGACTGCACTTGATACCAGACTTCTGGCTCAACGAGCCGTTCGTGTGCCCCGTCATATCGGACACCCCGGTAGACGACATCTCCCTTGTAGTACGGGTTTTGCAGCATTCGATGCACGCTCGAAAGCCCCAAAGGTCTCGCAGGGCGTTTCGGGGTTGGCACAGAGCGCAGGCCCTTGTTCGTGAGTTCGATGCGAAGCTTGGCGAGGCTGTAGTTTCCCGATGCGTAGGCGGTGAACGCCCACTTCACCAGGCGCGCCCGGTCGGGGTCTTGTTTGATGCCACGCACTTCGCGGCCGAGTTCGTCGCGGTGCAGGGTGTTGAGGTAGCCGATCGGGGCGCGCATCGGGGTGCCGCCGGTGGATGCCTTCTGCACGAGGCCCTTCATCACCTCGTTGGCGAGGTTGACGGAGTAGAACTCCGCGATCGAGGACATGATGCCGTGAAGCAGCATCCCGGATGGGGTTTCGTCGATGTTCTCTGTCGCGGAGACAAGTATGACGCCTGCTTCGCGCAGGGCGAGGTGAATCTCGACGTCGTCGGCGCGGTTGCGGGCGAGCCGGTCAACCTTGTGGACGATGCAGTAAGCGACTTTGTGTCGTTTGACGTAGGCGATCATCTCCCGCAGCGCTGGCCGGTCTGCTTTTTTCGCGGACTCGCCTGCGTCAACGAACTCTTTGATGATCGAAGCGCCTAACGATTCGGCCTTGGAGTGGTTTGCTGCTCGTTGCGCGGGGATCGAGAAGCCTTCGTCGCGGCCGCCCTTGGTGGCCTGCTCTTTGGTGGAGACCCGCAGATACGTGACTGCCGGAGCAAGCATGCTCTCGGCGACCGGACTCGATACAGGGGTGAATGTGTCTGTTACATAGGTCATGGCGGGGATCCCTGATTCCTTTCTCCCCGCCACCAGGCATTCTGGGCGGGTTGCGATGTTACCTTCCTTCGCCAGTGCGTTCCCAGTCAGCATCCTGCTTCAGCACCTCCGGACGTACCCGCATAGGAATGGGCTGCGTATCCCGGCGGGCGTGTGCTTCTGCCAGGGTGAACCGCACGAATAGCTCCGTCAGTGCAGTCATGTTCGGGCGGTCGCGATGCACCGCCTGGATTCCGAAGGACCGTTCCGAAGCTGGTGGTTTCCGCTTCGCGGGCTGCTCACCCATCACGGCCACGCTGCTCATCGGCGATCACCTGACGGATCACTGCGTCCTGCTCCGCAGTTCTGGAGGCGACCTGCTCGTCTACGAACGCAAGGAAGTCCTCAATCCGAGCAGTCACGGCACGCTCAGCAGTGTCAGGCTCCTCCCACCCTTCTGATTCGCCTCCCGGCCAGGCGGTGATGCGGGTGGGGCGGTCACGGTCCAGGCGTGTCCCGGAAATCGTGACCCAGTCGCGGAGGCGTTCGCGGGCGATAGCGAAGTCGTGGTGCCAGGCGAGGGCCTGGTTGCCTTTGGCTTGTGGGTCGAAGCAGAACAGCCAGTGTTGCCTGAGCGCTGACAGCTCCCACAAGAGTTCCGGGTGGCGGTGCCACATCGGAGGGATCACCTGTGCGGGGAGACCGTAGGTGTGGCGGAGCCAGTCCACCCATTCGTTGAGTTCGAGGAGTTCGTGTTCGAGGTCGCTGGGTGGGAGGGTGCGCCAGTTGATCGGGCGTGGCACTTGCCCGAGGGCTGCCGCGAGGTCGCTGACGTAGGCCTGTTTCGCGAGCTCGCGCATCTTTTCCTCCACGCCGGGTGGGAGGTCGCCGAGATCCGTCCCGTCGAAGTCTGGCCCCGGCGCATCCGGGGTCGGTTGTCCACTGTTCATCGTCTACTCCTGAGTGTGAAAGACGCGCCGTCGCTGCTGCGGCGCGAGAGAGCGAAGAGAGGTGGGTGCGGCGACCTGGCGGAGGTGTGAGGATGGTCGCCGCACCCGGCGTGGAAACCCCACGGGTTAGCGGGCAACGGCCTCGCGCTCCGTCGAGCCCGTGGCGGATGCGGCGGGTGGTTCAGGGTCCAGGTCTGCTTCACGCTGCGCGAGCACCTGCTGCATCTGTTCCCGGCCAGGGGCTTCGTGCTGCGGTGCCTCGCGTTCGGGTGCTCCGCGGTCGACGGTGTAGCGGGTGATGTTGTTGTCGTGCCCGATCCGGGAAGCGACGAACTGCTCCCGCTCCATGCCGTCGTCGCCGGTGTAGGTGCGGGTTTCGCCTTCGGCGATGAAGTTGTCGCCCTTGCGGAACTGCTCGTGTGCGAGCTCAGCGGACTTGCGGAACATCACCAGGTCGGTGAACTCCGGGTCGAGCTGGGTGAACGTGCCGTCCTGTTCGAACCGGGCCTGAGGCTGCCCGACGCGCATGTAGACGCGCGCGTCGCCGCTGCTGGTGAACGTCAGCTCCGGATCGGTGGCGACGAACCCTGCGAGGGACTGTTTGGTGCGGATGCTCATCAGCGGGTACTCCTATCGGTTCACCCCTGCACAGGACATGAGGGGGCTACCGGATAGGTACGGGCCGTGATCGTGTCGACTGGACACCACGACTTTAGGATTAATAAAGTAGTTGCATGAGTGAAAACAAGTTCTCTGTTGAAGATGCAACTCGTCTGGTCGCCGTGGGTGAGAAGGCTGCGCAGGATGCGCGGAGAGCCACGCGATGGTTCCGTGTCTTCGTAGTCATGCAGGCCGCGTATGCGCTGGCCTTTACGCTTTCGCTTGACATTGTCAAGGTGAACTATTGGAAGGCGTTCGCACCGTTCCTGCTCGTCACGCTCTGTATCTGGATGATCGCGTTCCGCTATCGCGAGTCGATCCCGCGCCACGGCCTGCGGAACATGGGCATCGCGGTGGCGACTTGGTTCGCGCTTTACACCCTCATGCTTGACCCCGCGCTGCAATTGTTTGGTCTGTCTTCGCCGTGGTGGTGGGTGCTCGCCGGAGTCGTGTCGATCACCCCGATCTTGGCATGCCTGTTTGCGAGCTCTCGCCGATGAGTCATCCCCGCAAAGACCTCGACACCCTCATCCACTCCCCCGTGCGGTTCTCGTTACTGGCCGCGCTGCGGAACCTGGAAGATGTGGATTTCAGATTCCTCGCAAACCTCCTGGAGGTGAGTGACTCCACACTCTCGCAAGCCATCACCGTGCTCGCAGATGCTGACCTGGTGACCGTGCGTAAAGAAACCGTGGGCAGACGCACGCGCACCTGGGTTGGCATCACCACGACCGGGCGTACCGCGTTCGAACGGCACCTTGCCACGCTGCAGGCCATTGTCGGCTCAGGTATCCCCGGCTCTTCAGGCAATAAAGGCAACGGCGGACAAGCCGCGCCTCTGGACAACCAGGAGATTCCCAATGACACCCCGCTTAGCTAGCGCCGACGACCTCCCCACGAGCGCAATCAGTCTTGCTGCTGCGTTTGAACATTATCCGTGGACGCGCCACGTGATTCCTGAAGAGAACTATCATCAGCGGCTACACGATCTACAGTTGCTGTATCTCGAGTATGCGCACATGCATGGGATCGTCGCCGTGGTGGGCAACGGCGAGGGCGTGATCGCGCTCCTGCCGCCCGATGCTCCCGAACCCGACCCAGGGATGATCGACGAGATCGTGCGCTTGCACGGCGACCGGATCGACAGACTCGACCACGCTGACTTACCTACTGATCCACCGACAGGAGCATGGCGGCTCGAAACTCTTGGCGTGCTTCCCAACTCCCAAGGCAGCGGGATCGCGTCTGCCCTGTTGTCGTTCGCGCTGGCTGAAGCGGCCCGGCGAGGCGGTGCATCAGTGGAGCTGGACACCTCTGATCCTCGCAACGTCCGCCTGTATGAGCGGCACGGATTTCAAACCATCACCCATACCGGCGTGGGCGGAGGACCTCCGGTGTGGAAGATGAGGGCGAACTTCCCTCATGCGCCAGGCAAGGGGTGTTCACCAGAAACAACGGCTGCCGAAGCTCTGAGTGCGTATCTGGCGGCTACGAATACGCACGACTTTGACCAGGTCGAGAAACTTCTCTCCTCTGATGCCGTCTATTTCTTCGGTGACGCAACCTGCATCGGCCTCACACAGGTGCGCGACTACTTTGAACGCACCTGGGCGATGATCCCCGATGAGCACTATTGGGCCGAAAAAATCCAATGGGTTACAGACGCCGATCAAGCAGCTGTGGCGACCTATACCTACCACTGGAAAGGCGCCATAGAAGGCGAGATGCGCTCCGGTGCCGGGCGTGCCACGAACGTCTTCATGCGAACCGAGCACGGGTGGCTACTCACGCACGAACATCTCAGTTCCCTGCCATCCGGAGATCTACGTCAGGAAACAGACGCATGAGGACGCTGTATGTGGTCACCCACCCCGAAGCCACACACCACGTCAACGGTTTAGTCGGAGGCTGGTACCACTCCGAGCTCACCGACCAAGGGCTACAAGCGGCTGACCGGATCGGTGCCGCACTCGCAGCACGAATCCCACCCGGGGAAACTGTCGAGTTGTATTCATCAGACCTGCGGCGCACCGCGCAGACCGCCCAGGCCATCACCAACTATCTGGGCATCCCAGCGGTGGTCGATGCGCGGCTGCGGGAGAAATCTTACGGAATCGCGGAAGGGAAACCGCAGTCATGGCTCAATGTACGCTTCCGCACGCCACCTCGTACCGGTGAACGGCTCTGCCACAATGAGGGGATTGCAGGAGCAGAAACCATGCACGGGTTCGCAACCCGCATCTACGAAGCCATGGACGAGATCCTCGACAAGCCGTGCGAACACCAGGTCATCTCCACTCACGGTGGAGCACTCACCTTTGTCGCAGCCGCGTTCTTGCGCCTGCCCATCGACGCTCTCCAGCACATGCGGTTGCGCGCGGAGCCAGGAGGCATCACCGTGCTGCGAGAAGACGATTATTTCCACAACCGCACCCTCGTCGAACTGAACTCAGCGCTACTGCAGTAACCCTGAGAAAGAGGGCTTCCCGTCACCGTGATCCGCCCTGCAATGCCTGTTCGACGCTCTTGCGATCGGCTCGTAGTTGTTTCCCGTCGGGGCGTGCTGGCCATGGGCGGAGGTTGGTGATGATGGGGCGTGCGGTGCGGAGCATCACGACACCGGTCCCGAACGGGAGGGTCCGCAGTACGTCGGGTGGAAGGATCGGGACTCGACGGATTGAACGCTGCCTGGAATGCGCACCGTACGCGTCGGTGGTGATGGAGTCCGTGGTTTCGTCGCGGTCGCCGATGAGGGTGGCGAGGTCCTGGAGATCGCGACTGTTGGATGCTCCGCCGAGGATGATCTTCACGATCGAGGCGTCCCAGATCGCGTTCGCTTGGTTCTCGCCCCACTTCTCCCGCGCCTGCGCGAGCGACTGCAGCACGGGAAGGGGCGTGATGCCGGTGCCGCCACCTTCCGCCATCAACGTCGGCAGTGACGGGAGCGGGGCGAGGTTTCCGATCTCATCCAAAGCCAGAAGCAACGGTGGGTCCATGCGTGCGCCTGGTGAGCGTGCGGCGATCTTCCTCGCGGTCTCGACGAGGTCTTCGATGAATGCTGCCACCAGCGCAGACGATGCGCCCGCCCCAGCGCCGGTAGCAAGGAGATAGAGCGTCCCATTGCCGAGGAGGAAACTTTCGGGATCGAATTCCTCACCCGGTGCGGGGCTGACGGCATCGAGAACGCGGGGGTCTGCGAGGGCGGAGAACGCGAGGGAAACTCCCTGCCAGATGGAGTCGCGGGTGCGAGGATCGGCCTGCACCATCGCATCCAGCGAGTCTGCCCACCCTTCCGCTGCCCCCGCATGCGACGAGAGGACCCGGACTGCGTCTGCTGCGAGGGTGGGGTTGAGCGCCCATTGATAGAGGGTCTTCGCATCGCGTCCGTCGAGGGCTGCCGCGTGGAGGAGGCCTTGGATTGCGGCGGTGGTTTTTCCTTCCCAGAAGCCCGCGTCTTGGACCCCGCCGAATCCGGTCGCGGTGGCGAGGCCTTTCGCGCGGATCATCGCCGTCAGCGGGTCCTGACAGCCCCGCACGGGAGACCACCGCATCCCTGAGGGCAGGCCAGGGGCGAGTTGCTGCGGGTCGAACACTGCCACTGGCCCTTTCCGTTCCCTGGCCTTCATCGTGGCGGTGAGGTTGTCGGGACGAGTGCTGGTGGTGATGACGGCTCCTGGTGCGTCGAGGATCGCGTTGATCACCACATGTAGGCCCTTTCCGGAACGGGGCGGGCCGATGAGAAGGATTGAGTCTTCGACCGTTGCCCACACCTGCCCGCCTTTCGCCGTCCCGAGCAGATACCCGACCTCCTCTGGCCTGGGCTTCTCGGTGAGTGACGGGCGCAGTGTGGCGGATTTCTTCACGAGAGCTTTCGCGGAGGCGACCTGTGCGACTTCACCCGCAGTTGCCGTTCCCGCGAGACGGTGCGGATCCGTCTTCGACCGAGACCGGTAGATCGCCCGCGCGACGAAGAACCCTGCCGCACCCAACAGGCCAAGGAACACGAACACGACCATCCAATAGAGAACGGGGTTGAGCCCCTCAGCGCCGAGCGCCGCCCCCGGATCTGTCGGGTGCGCGAGCACCGCGAGCCCGGAGGTGAACCCACAGGTTGGCTCCGGCAGGCCGGTCAGGAACGCAGTTACGGAGCCTGCGATACGCAGGAGCCCGGTGAACGCGGCGGCAGTGACGAGCGCACCGAGTGCGAGGTTGATGAAGAGATCGTTGGCGGGTTTCGCCTGTACAGGTCCAGACACGACACAGCACCTTCCCGACCCCAGAGGCGGAAGAAGCGGGGTCAAGAGAACAGGTACGGGCCAGAGTTAGTCGATGGTTTGGACCGACGTCGTGCCCGAGATGCGCCCCAACAGGACAATCTCGTCCCTCACAGTGAACTTTTCGCCTTGATCGATCAGGGCACGGGCATTCCCGGTGTGATCTGCTGATGAGTGACGAAGTACGATCGCTACGGCGACATCCTCACCGGGGACGAACCCTTCTGCTGTGAACTCCAACAAGCTCGGAACCGACACTGGTGCTCCGGCTGTTTCGGGCGGAGCGAACGGAGATCGAGGCTGCGGAGCGGGTGGCGTGAGGATGTCAGCTCGGATACTGCCATCGAGTTCCCGCACCTCCACCCTCGTCCGCGTAGCAAACCGGGCGACGAGCTCGGTCACTGTTGCAGCGATCTCACTACGGGTGATCGGGGTGGCGGCAAGTTTGTCGCCGTTGACCGTCACGACCAGGCTCGTGTCAGAAACCGCTTCGAGAAGGATCTGCGGCAACACCGCAGGCACGACCCGCGGAAGGCTCTCGCTGAAGGTCGGGGTGTCGGGTTTGCGTGCGCGGAGGCGTCGTCGAAGGTTCATGCCAGGAAGGTGCGATCTGGCCCCGACCGGCCCACGTCTCCGCGATCGACCGCTTCCATCGCTAGGGCTTCTGCGCGCTCGGCTAACTGGTATGTGTTCTTCGCCCAGTTTTCGGTCACGCGCAGCAGTTGCTCGTAGTCATCGGACGCGATCTCGCCCTCACCGATGGTCATCCACGGGTACGAACCATCCGTACTCGGCACGTGGACTTCTGATTCCCACGACCAGGAGGTCGGAGCCCTTTCGTCGTCTCGCCAGTCGGTGCCGGTGTACAGCTCGGTGACCGCGAACCTCGACGCGTGTCCCTCGAGCGGGTAGAAGACGTAGTGGCCAGCACCGAACGTCACCGGGTCTTCGAACGCGAGAAAGACATGCTTGTCGTACCGGGTACCGAGGCCACTCATTCCGTCGTGCAGAGCCATCATGTTCCGGGACAGCTCCTCTTCGGTGAGCCTGCCCGGTGCACCCACGACTGCTGGGGAGCTTTGCTGCGACTCGAACTCCTCGTCCACGATCACGCCTCGCCAACCGCATCCGCTACCTGCGTGCGTGGCGCTTGTGTCATTCGCTGGGTGGTGTCGAAGGCCCTCAGCTCCTCGGGATGGAGCTGATGCTGCACGACGTAACTGGACTCCTTGATCCGCCACAGGCCCTGGCCCGTTCCCAGGGACGGGAGGAGCTTCTGCTCGGTACCGGTGAGCCCGAGAGTCTTGCCAGTGGTTCCGATCTGGTCGGACTCTTGCCGATAGATGATCCGTGATTCCGCGTTCGCGAGCAGGCTGCCCGCGAGTGCTCGCATGGCAGAGCCTTGATCGCCGACATTGTCGAGGTCGGTGAGCTTGTGAAAGATGAGCAGGTTCGCGATCCCGTAATGGCGGGCAAGTCGCCAGTGTGCATCCATTCGTTTCAACAAGGCAGGGTGTGACATCAGCCGCCATGCCTCGTCGTACACAACCCACCGCTGACCACCGTTCGGATCCAGCAGAGCGGATTCCATCCACGCCGACGAACAGGTCATCAGCACCGAGATCAGAGTCGAGTTCTCCACCACCCGCGACAGGTCGAGGGTGATCATCGGCAACGTCGGATCGAACGTCACCGTCGACGGCCCATCGAACAGGCCTGCGAGGTCACCGGAGACCAGGCGGCGCAACGCATGCCCGACCATCCGACCGTCCTCAGCGAGCCGCTCATCATCACCACTGTCAGGGCGGAGGATGCGGTCGACGACCATCGGCAGGATCGGAACCGACGCAGACGATACCACCGCCTGCAGCGCGATATCAATCACCGTGTGCTCCAACGGAGACAGCGACCGCTCCAACACGGTCTCAGCAAGCGCGCCGATCAGATCCCGACGACGCGACGCGACCGTGGATGCCCACTCACTGTCGGAGAGCCCAGCGGGACGGTAGCCCTCATCGAGTGGGTTCAGACGGTTCTTCAACCCGTGCCCGAGAACGATCGCTTGCCCGCCGACCGCTTCTGCGACGGCGGTGTGTTCGCCTTTCGGATCACCGGGAACGTAGACGCGTCTGCCGAACGGGATCGACCTGGTGTACAGGCTCTTCGCGAGCGATGACTTCCCCGAGCCGACGATGCCCGCGAGGACGAGGTTCGGGGCGGTGATGATGCCCCGCTGATACAGCACCCACGGGTCGTACACGAATGACCCACCGGAGTATATGTCCTGCCCAACGAACACCCCCTGCGACCCGAGCCCGCCCTCAGCGAGAAACGGGTACGCGCCCTGCAGTGCCGCGGACGTGTCCTGATGCGCGGGCACCCGGAACCGTCGATACGAACGCAATCCCGCAGGCCCCGGCTCGCCGCTTTTGGGGAGGTAGTTCGTGGAACGCGCTTCCGCGCGCTCCGCCGTGAGCTTCGCTTTCTCTGTGGCGCGCTGCTCGGCATGCTCGCGGGCGATGACCTGGCGGGCCGCGCGCTCACGCGCCTTGCGGTGTTTACGTCCGGTGCCGTCTTCGACGAGGACGGTGGAGTAGAGCTTCTTCGGTGAACGGTTCTGGGACACAGTGGCTACCTCTCAGAGCTGGTGTTTGAGAGGTACGAACCTTGCTGCTGTGTCGACTTGCTCCGCGGGACGCTAGGCATGCTCCCTCCCACGCTTGACTCCGCCCCTACGTCATAGTTTTTGCTTGAGGTATGAACAGAATCTCTTTCGCGTATCTCGCCTCATATCTACTGTCGTTACTGGGCAACTCGATAGCGGGTATCGCGTTGCCGCTGATCGTGCTGCAAATTACTGGAAGCGCCCTGGGGGCCGGTACCGTCGCAGCCGCTACCGCGATTCCAGCTGTTATTGCGGGGCTCACCATGGGTGTGGTCATCGACCGGATCAACCGGCGCACCTCATCGGTGGTCACTGACCTCATCTCTGCTGCCGCGATTGCAGCACTGCCTCTGATCGACATGATTTCTGGACTGAACATTGGCTGGTTCATTTTGTTCGGCATCCTTGGCTCGGTCGGTGACGTGCCAGGGCTCACCGCACGCGACGCGCTTCTTCCCGCAATTCTTCGACACGGCCAAATCACTTCAGAACGACTCATGGGAATTCGCGAAGCCCTCGGAGCTGTCGCGATCCTTCTTGGCCCTGCGGCAGCTGGCACCCTGATGGTGCTCTTTGACGGCTCGACAGTGCTGTGGATTACCGCAGCCACCTCGCTTGGCGCGGCTCTACTCACCTTGCTGATACCGCGCGAAGTTGGCAAGATTCTGCCGGGCGAAACGGATGAGACCACTGCGAGTTCCTGGACCCAACTTCGTACGGGCTGGCGCACACTATTCACCAACCCGTTCCTGATCGTCACAACCACACTGAGCCTATTTTCTGTGCTCGTGTTGGGGGCTCTCCAAGGACTGGTTCTGCCGGTGTACTTCACCGAAATCAACCAGCCAGGATTGCTCGGCTTCGTACTCACCGCTCTCGCAATAGGCATGCTCGTCGGCGGCAGCATCTACGCGGTGGCAGGCACGAAAACACCACGACGCATCTGGCTTGTTGTGGGGCTGATCGGCACCGCTATTGGGTTCGGGATCATCGCTTCGCTGATCACTGTTTGGGTGATCTTCGTTGGCGCATTCGTCATCGGTGCTGCAAGTGGCCTCTTCGGTGCCCTGATTGGGGTGCTGATGATCGAACGCATCCCGGAAGAAATGCGTGGCCGCATTATGGGTACCCAGAATGCCATCATGACCGCAGCACCCCCGCTGGGCATTATGGCCGCAGCAATCTTGACCGAGTATTTCAATGTGCAGGTCGCTTCGATCGCACTGTCAAGTATGTGGCTGCTCGCACTCATTCTTGGCTTGACCGCGCGGTCTTTGCGTAACCTGGAACCACAAGAAGCAGATACTGCAACAGGCACGAACAAGACTTCAGAGGAGGTGACAGATGCGTAGCAGCGAACTAGCGAGGCTCGCTGGGGTGACAGTTCGAGCACTCCGCCACTACCACCAGGTCGGCGTCCTTGAAGAACCTGAACGTGGGGCCAACGGGTACCGTGACTACACGGTGCATGATCTTATCCGCGTGCTGCGCATCAAACGGCTCAGCTCGCTGGGCATTGCGCTCGAGCAGATGCCAGATCTTCTCGACCAACCAGAAACCCCAATCAGTGACCCTCAAACAGGCACTCAAGAACTGTTAGCGCAACTTGACGAGGAACTTGTATCTGAGATCGAACGTTTGCAGCAACAGCGAGCACTCATCGAACAACTCCGTTCTCACCTAGCTGCTCCTGACACGCCCCCAGAAATAGCGCCATTCCTTACCGCGCTCACTACCGAAGACCTGCCCGCCTGGTATGGAAGCTTCGATCGGGACCAGGCCGTTCTTCTTGCTCATTTCGCGGGCGAGGGAGGCATGAACCACCTTGTTGAGCTCTACCGGCAACTCAGCAGCGAAGAGTTCGCTCCTGCAGTTAGCTCAATGAACAGGCGGTTTGCTGAACTCGGCGACAACACCAGCGAAGACGAAATCTCTGACCTGGTGGAGCATTTCTTGAAAGTGTTTGCACCATTGATCACCAGCTATGCAGCGCATGAATCTCCGTTCGAGGCAACTGGTGCCGCTGATCTTTTGGCTCAACACTCAGCCGACGTGCTGAATAGACAACAACGCGCAGTGTTGCTCCAACTTGAAACACGGCTGAGTGAACTAATTTCACTGCCCGAGCAAACGCCGTAACGGGACACAGGTAGCCATACGCTTATAGTCCCCGGCACAGGGGCAACGCTGCCGCGACGAACGCTTGAGCTTGCTGGCCGACGAGCCGCCTGGTCTCGCAGGATGCTTGGATTGCTGCTTGTTCGATCGCGGATACCGCGGCCTCGAGTTCGTCAGCGGTAGGGGCGGAGATGGCGAGGAGGCCGGTGTAGCGGAGGACGCCGTGGCCGCTGGTGAGGTCTGCTTCCTGTTGGAGGACGTCTTGGTATTCGGCTGTCTGCTGTGCGTCTTCGATTTGTCCGACTTTTTGTCGCTGGGCCGCGTCGGAGATGTATTCGGTTTTCTTCTTGCGGATGTCGCGGGCTGCCTGGTCGGAGCGGATCGGGTCACACAGCAGGGTGAATGCGCGCCTAATCCCGGAGGACAGCAGGACGGGTGCGAGGAAGCCTGGGTAGACGAGGGAGCGTGGCCACTCGCTGATCCACAGCACTGCGTGATGGGCGCTGTCAGAGCGAAGCCCGTCCCAGGTTTCTTCGACCGCGACGGGGCCTGCGGCGGCGAGGTCTTGCCCGATCTCGCCTGAGCGTTCCAGGGTCGCGGCGATTGCCGGGTCGTAGGCGGAGCGGAGCATGATGGCGAGTTGACCGGGGGTGTACCAGGCGGTGGGTTTGAGATCTGCGGTGCGCAGCGCGGTGGTGAGGGTGTCCATCTCCTGTCTCAGGACGACGGCTGCTCCTTTGAGGCTGCCGCCTGCGGTGCGGATCGCGCGGGACGCTGCCCGCATATCAAGGGACAGCGAAATGGTGGAGATGTGCCGTTCACCAGCGGGGCCTGCCCGGTCGATGAGCTCCCGGTAGGTGCGAGCGACCCAGGAGTCGTCGTCGTTGCCCTGTTCGGCCCACCACTGTGCGAGCCCGGAACCTGAGTCGGGGACGGTGCGCTCGAGCACCTGCAGGCGGGCGATGCGGGTGGAGCGGCAGGCGGTGGACAGGACGCGTCCCCAGGCGTGCACGCGGCGTTCCTGCTCTCCGGGGTCGAGGAGGATGAACGACGGATGGGTCACCTCCACCAGCGCAGTCAACGTCTGTGCGTGCGGATCGTGCACCATGACCGCCCCGGTCTCGGGGTCCTCGTACTGGCGAAGCGGTGCCGCATCCCCCGGGAGCGCGAGCGTCCCAGCGGGCCGGGGCTTGACGACGCGCCGCCGGTACCTGGTCTGCCCCAGTGCCTGGCGGAGGAGCCAGTGCAGGGTGATCGGTACCCATTCGACGAGTTTCCTGCCGCTGATGGGAACCCAGGTGAGGGCGATCGCGGTGCCCCAGATGGGTGCGGTGTAGAGCGCCGCGGGTCCACCGGTGTACAGGGAGGCGATGAAGACGGCGACTGCGATCGAGAGCGCAATAACTTGTGGGAGGGAGAGGCCGAGGATGATTCCGCGTTTGGTGAGACGGGAGAACTTCACCGGGGACAGTTCGAACTCGTTCTGCGTGGATGCGGTACTCATCTGTGGCTCCTCCTGAAGACGACGTCGGGTACGTGCAGGTCAGGTACGGACACGAAGAAGCGGGCGGCAACCCGGTGCTGGGTTACCGCCCGCGTGACGGATGTGCGTCTTCTCTCTCCTTTCAGGTGCGAAGTCGGTTCAGGACTTCGGTGCGGGCTTCGGCGGTGGCGGTGCGTCCCCACCCGCAGGTTTCGCCGGAGGCGTCTTCGGTACAGCTTCCGAGGGCGGTGCGCTCGGCTGGGCGGGCGGCGTGGAGCGATCCGGCGGTGGTGGTGGGGTCTGTGCTTCGCTTGCGGCCCCGGCGTGGTTGTCCGCGGTGCGACCAATAGCGCCGCCGAGCTTCGGTCCTGCTTCCGCGGCTCCCTTGGCGATCTTCGCCCCAGCAACCGCGGCGATCCCGATCGGCCCTGCCGCAGCTCCCGCTCCGGCACCGCCCGCGGCTGCAGCACCGCCCCCGGATCCTACTGCCGCGCCACCGGATCCAGCAGCGCCCGCGGAGCCGGACGCCGCACCAGCACCTGCGGAACCTGCACCACCGCCCGCAGGCGCAGATGGCTTCCCGCTCGGTGGCGGCGGTGCATTGCCGCCTCCACCGTTTCCGCCACCCTTGTTGTCACCGCCGTCGAGGACCTTCTGCGGGCCTGCACCGTCGGGTTTCCCTGGCAGCGGCATGGGCCGGTTCATGGCTTGCTTGGATTCTTGTTCGGCGGACATGACGTGGTACATGTCGAAGCCGACGAAGCTGATGAACTTGTACACCATGTACGGGGCGAACGCGGCGATGAACATCAGCACGATCCCCGCGATCGGATCCGCGATCGAGGACAGGTCCAGATCGATGGGGGCGTTGACCTGGTTGATGGCGACGAGAAACACCACCACGATCACCAGCTTGGAGAAGATCAGCGCGAGCACGAACGATGCCCACTTCCCGAACCATCCCTTCGTCGCATCCCACGACGCTCCCGACAAAGCGATCGGTGCCATGACGACCGCGACGAGGATCAAAGCCTTCCGGATGAGGAGTGAGAACCAGACGATCGCAGCGGCACAGATCGCGAGGAAGCTGAGGAAGATCGTGATGATTGCCCCGGCTCCTGGTGCGGTGAGGTTGATCGCGGTGAGCCCGGCAACGAGAACACCGATCTTCCCGCCCATTTCCTCCAACGTTGTGCCGGTGGCTTGGATGATGCCGATGCTCAGCTGGTCGACGACCTCGAGGAGAGTTGCGGTGAGGGTGATCACCAGGAACGACCCCAACACGCTCTTTGCGAGCCCGAGAGCTGCGCGGGACAGGGCGGTGGGGTCGCGGCGGATGAGGCCGGTGATGAGTTGGAGGCAGAAGAAGATCAGCATGATGAAGATCGCGATCCCGAAGATCACGTTGTACACGCCGATGTAGCCCGCCCCGGTGACATCGACCAGGGTGGTGGAGTCGAACAGTGCCCACACGCCCTGGAAGATCCAGGACGCGGCCTGCCCGATGGCTTGTGCGAGCCAGTCGAAAGGGGCTGCCACGAGGGTGGCGGCCCCTTCACCGACGGCGTCGCAGACGTTGCTAATGATGGGGACGTCGCAGATTCCAGCCACTGGGTTCCCCTCCCTTCTTCGGGTAGAGGTCGTGGGTTAGGAGACGGTCTGGCCGACGTTCCAGAAGAAGTTGATGAGCGTGACTGATGCGCCGGTGATGATCGCCGCGCCGCAGGAGATCAGCACCCCGACCTTTCCCCTGGAAGCCAGGTGGGGGTTGGAGGAGTTTGACCCGAAGCCCCACACCACCGCGGAGACGATGAGGGCGAGCACGGACAGGATCAGCCCGATCGTCATCACTGCACCGACGACGGTGCGAAGGGCACCGATTCCGGGGAGGCCGGAGTCGTTCGGGGTGATGTTGATGTTCGCGGGCAGGACTGCGGCGGCGGCGGTGAGGGTGTCGAGGACGGCAAGCATGGTGGGGCTCCTTCACAGGCTTCGGCCCGCAACGAGATAGCTGCGGGGTCACCCGTCAGGTGCGACCCCGAAACACCCGACTCGAAGCCCGGGGATACGGGGTGTTAGAGGGCATCGCCGAGGTTCAGGAGGAAGTTCATCCAGGCGACTCCGGCTCCGGCGAGGACGGCGGCACCGAGGGCGACGAAGACCCCGACTTTGCCTTTCGCTGCGACACCGGGGTTGCCGTTCGAGGACGAGATTGCCCAGATGATCGCGGAGACCACGAGCATGAGCACGGACACGATGAGCACGATCGTGAGCAGTGCGCCGACGATGGAGATCAGGGTGCTGCGACCTCCCACCCCGGACAGATCCGGGTAGACGTTCTCCGCAGGGAGCACGGTCAGTAGTAGTGCGATGGTGGGCATGTGGGTCTCCAAACATGAGCGGTGCGGGTGGGCACCTCTCAGGTGCGGCGCGGCATCTTCAGTCCCATGCGCGTCACGGAATAGAATGGAGCATGAGCACCAGAAGCGCAGCTGCGAACGCCTCCGAGAGCTGGCGTCCTCGGGCGCTGATCTTGAGCGTCACCGCACTCGTCGGATTGGGGCTGGCGTTCGGTTCGTGGCTCTTGCAGCATGCTGATGCGTGGTGGAGCAACCTCTTGGCGAACATGGCCGTCGTCGTATTGCTTTTGATCCCAGGCGAGCTCTTGCTGGCTGGGATGCGCCGCAGCTTCGAGCGTGTCGAGCGCACCGCCTCTCGCGCGGAGAGCGTCGCTGAACAGGCAAAGCAAACCGCGGATACGGCCGCCCACTCTCTAGATGACATCCATCAGTCGCTGGTCGATCGGCAGCTTGCGGAATTGGAGGATGAGCTCGACGTCTACCGCAACATAGTGAACGTCACAACCCGCGATTCCTTGATCGGAGCCTTGCGTCAGGCGACGCAGGATCAGCTCATCACTGCGGACGGCGTTCGGGTTCCTGTGTGGGAAACCGACATTCACTACCGCTTCCTCATCGACCGTCCTTCAACGGAGACGCTCGTCGTCCAGCTTGAGGAAGATGATGGCACAGTCTTGTCGAGTACATCTTGGGATGCCTCCACGACTCCTGAGGACTTCTATCAGTCGCTCGTTTACGCCGTTCGAGATGCTGGGCGTGACCTTGGCACTGGCCTCAACGTCCCAACTCAATCGGTCGAAGAACTCGCGAGCATGCTCACAGACGTGACCAGACTGCGCTCCCAAGACCTTGCTGGAAACCGCCCGACTCTTCGGAGAATCGTCGAACGACGAAACGGCTGGTACTTCACCGAACGGCACGTCATCCCTGCGGACAATCTGCACTACTGCATCGACATTCACCGGCTCGACGAACTCGACTGGGAAGAACACCTCCGGGACAAGGGCTGGTACTCGGCCCCCGACGCGATCCAGTTCGCACGCAAGCTCTATCGAATCGACCAGCAGGCGAGTCAGCGACAGAGCTCAGACCAGCGCAACCGCCCCGATGAGGAGGATGGTGAGAGCGATGACCACCTCGAGTCGTGAACCGCGTCGGATCGACCCCTTCCCAATGTATTTCATCAAAGGCGTCGCCGATGTCCTAGCCCAGACCGAGTACCCGGGTCTGAGTAACTCCGAGATCGATGCGCTGCTCCCGATGGCAGGGATAAGTCAACGCGAGCAGGGAAGGAACAAGCGCGAGAGCCTCCACATCACCTTGAACAACAAGCAGTATCGTCAGGGTCTGGGCAACTGTGTGGCGGTCTTCATCACCAAGGCGATGTCACCGGCCCGATACACGCGAGACCCCAATCGTTTTGGGCAACTACGCGACCAACTCTCCGAGTTCATGGTGCACTACGGATACCGGATCAATGACAAGGGCCAGCTCGCTCGGGGCACGAGGGCCAGCACGCTCACCGAAGCAGCCGCCCTCGCCGGAACACTGCACATGGAGCTTCGCCGTCGCGGAACTCACGAGGAATTGTTCAAGTATTGCGCCGAGGAATTCGTTACTCGCTCGCTGTTCCACGCAATCTCGGAGGCGGCGAAGAGCATCCCAACGCGAGTTCGTGCGATCACAGGTTTCGCCGGAGAGGGTGATGCTCTCTATAACGGCGTGTTCGGAACACGTCAGGATCCGCCATTGCTTTACATCAACCGGTACGAGAATGACTCTGACGTCAGCGAGCATCGCGGGTTCAAGAATCTGGTTCTTGGCATCCACGGTCATTACCGAAACCCCCGTGCTCACTCCAACCGCATCGACAACGTCGAAGTCATGCCTGATTTCTACGACGCGTTCAGCCTGTTCTCATACGTCCACCGCAGACTCGACACGGCCGCTCGACAACCCCTCCGATAGCCAGCCAGTTCGACAGCCCCGTTTGGCAGTGCAGAACAACGCAGTAGTCTCGCGTGCGATCGACTCCGATGTGGTCCACTGGAGTATGGACGCAATGCACGTTGAGACACTCCGAGGGCGAGATCGGGCTGCGCTGTGTCAGATGCTCGAAGGCTCTGGCGACTTCCCCCAGAACCTCGTCTACCTCTACCGGCGCACAGCGAGCCGCTACGTGACTCTTGTGGCCTGGTGTGAGGGAGAGATCAGCGGTGTGTTGACCGGATCGTTCGACTCGGACTTCACCGGTAACAGCGCCTTCGAAGCCTTTGAACTCCCGCGGCCACCCCACGCGTTTCTCGAGAGAATCCATGTCCGGGAGTCCGTGAGATCTCGCGGAGTAGGTCGAGCGCTGCTGGAAGCATATGCATCCGAGGCGAGTGAGCGTGGATGCACCTTCATCGGCGGATCCATCGACCTCTCCACCGATCCCAGGCTGCGGCGTAAATTCTTCGTAGGGGTCGGGTTCACGATCCGCGCGCACGATAACTTCGGTGCCTCTCCGATCGACATCATCACCGCTACCACGCAGCACTGACTACAACGGCCTGACGGCGACCGCGTAAAGTTCTACACCGCGCAGCTGGGGCCGCCGCCTGCGGCGGCGTCGATGCCCTCGACGCCGCGCTCAGCGAGCCACGGCTCGGCATCGACCGCGGGCGATCCGGCTCCGCCGGGGTGGACTTGGAAGTGCAGATGCGGACCGGTCGAATGGCCGCTGCTGCCAACATCGCCAACGTGTTGGCCCGCGATGACGCGGTCACCTGCGGTGACATGGATACCGTGCTCCCACATGTGGATGTACTTCGTGGCGACTCTCTCCCCGCCGATGGTGTGCTCGATCGTGATCTGCCCCGAATACCCATCGACCATGCCCGCATACGTCACGACCCCGTCCGCGAGAGCGAAGATCGCCGTACCATCGGACGCGGCCCAGTCGGTTCCGGAGTGGAAACTCGCCTCACCGGTGATCGGGTCGGTGCGCGGGCCGAATGTCGATGTGCGCACGTAGGTGCCGGTCGGCAGCGGAAACACCAACCGGCTCGTCTCCGGGATATCCGCATCCCCAGGCGCGCCGCTGCCATTCCCGCCGCCGCGAACGGTGAGGGCATCGAGGATGGTGCGGGCTACGGGCTCATAGTTCTGGTAGCGGTCCGGGTAGGCGGACACTTCGACGGCTTGGGCGGCTTCACCCTTGTCCATCTGCTGCCACCCAGGAATGTCCAGCAGCCCCCGCGGTGAGGGATAGTTCGGCCCGTCTGGGCCGCCGTAGAACGCCTTCGCTTGGTAGGTGGTGTCCATGAGCTCGGCGACGGTGCCCCACCCGGCCTGGGGGCGCATCTGGAACAGGCCCAGACTGTCGTGATCGGACCCGTTGCCGTCATTCGGGTAGTTACCGGACTCGGGGTAGGTGCCGGTGTTCGCGAGCTGGCGGAGCGTGGACTCCGTTAGCGCCGCCATGAGCGCGATGAGGATCCCATCACGCCCCACCTCAGGAGTGTTCGCGCCGGTGGTGATGATGGTTCCGGCGTGGGTGAGCTGCTGTTTGTTCAGCGTGAACGTGTACCCGTCTTTCATCGTCACTTCCAGCGAATCCGGGATCGGCCCGAGCATCACATCGGAGGCGACACAGTTCGCCTGATTCGTGACCGCAGGGTTCATGACCACCCCGATACCCAGGAGCCCGAGCATCGGCGCGAGCAGAACAAACACGAGCGCGGCGATGGCTGCTTTCTTCACGACTGGTCCCTCTCGTTCTATCGGAGGGGGTTGTCGAGCTCAGACAGGCGCAGCAGATAGCAGCGGTCGAACACCGGCTCGCAGGAGACGAACACCGTGAACGCCACCGCATGCGCACTGTCGACGGGATCGTCGTACCAGACGCCCTCCCGCACCCTGGTGCCCTCGACCGTGTAGGCGTAGGTGCCTTCTGCGATTTGCCCGCCGGAGGCGGTGACGGCTTCGTCCCACTGGGTGGGGATGAAGATGCGGTCGATCTTGATCGACTGCCTGGTGCGGTACTCCGCCAGAACACGCCACGTCGACGCGGACGGGAAGTAGCCGTCGAGATCAGCGATCAGCCCCGGAGTTTCGGTGCCCGAGGGGTCCGCGTCCTCGACCAACACCGCCCGGTGATCCGACGCGGTCAGCAGCGTGAACGTGTCCCACGTGAACAGCGCTTCAGCGACCGAACGAACATAGACCTCCGGGTCATTCGTCCGGGCAAGTCTCGGCAGTTTCGGTTCTCCGGGCTTCTCGCTCGGGGGCGGGGATGTCGAGGCCGAGCCCGGCAGTGTGGTCTCAGATGGGGCGTGTGGTGTGGGGCCGGTGATGAGGCCGTAGATACCGATCCCGGCGAGGATCGCGATGACCAGGCTGGTGGCGGTGAAGGCGATGATCAGGCGACGCTTGCGGCGCTGCTGATCATCCAGAACGGGTGCAGACATGAGAAGCCTCCAAACACGAAAGAAGGGCGGGCAGAGTCACCCATCAGGTGCGCTGCCCACCCAGAAACCCCCGGACCGCTCGGCTACCCGTCCGCGGCGTCAACGCTCTCTTCGGGAACCTCGGAGCCCTGGCCCTGAGCGGTATCGCGGGTCTCTTGTGCCTGCTCGAGAAAGCTCGAGGCTGACGTGATGTAGGTGGCGACGAGGTCCCACTGCTCGTCGTCGGCGTACTGGCCGAACTCGGCCGGGTCGTAGCCGTCCCACCAGCCGTGCTCCCGTCGCAGCAGATCGACGAGCTTGCGGATCGCATGCTTCTCCCGCAGCAACGGATCCACGTCCTTCCACCCCAGCGAGGTCTCGTCGGTGGCGGCTTTCTGGATCTCGCGCACGCGGGCAAGCGCAAGCCCGGACTCTTTCATCGCCTCCGCCGGGGAGTCGATCCCAGAAAGCCCTCGCAGCTCAGCAACAGCCGCACGGCGGGCTGCCTCTGGGATATCGGGGTCCTCAGCGGTGCGGGTGAGGTGTGCGAGGTGTTGACGGGTCTTCACTGCCTGGTAGCGACCGTTGACCTTGCGGTCCTCGTTGATCTCGAGAAGCGCTTCCGCGGCGTGCTGGCGCACATAGGGGTCTTCGGTGTCGTCGGCGGCGATGTGTTTGAGCTGATTGATCTGTTCCAGCATGGTCCGAGAATCCCGACCCGTCACCGCACGGGCTGCCTGTACTCGTGCTTTCCGGTCGTTGACGTTGACGGGGTCTTGCGGTGGTGCCGAATCGGCACCACCGCTCTGTTCCTGCTTTCGCCCGCCCTCACCGAACAGCGAACCTGCTTTCGCACGAGCCGTATCCTCCGCATACAGGCGTTTGAGTTCTTCGTAGAGTTCTGCTTGCTCGAGCGGTTTCAGCGCTTTGTGCAGGGTCTGCTCGTCACGGATTGCGAGGACGTAGGAGAGCTTGTCCGAGACGCCGGGAACGACCCAGATCGGGGTGACGCGCATCCCGATCCGCTCCATCGCGGCGACCCGGCGGTTCCCGGTGATGATGACGTAGTCCTCGGTGACCGCGGGCGGGTTCAGCACTCCCACCCGGCGGATCGAGTCACACAGCTCGTCGAGGTCTTCATCGGGGTCGCGGCGATACTGCGACCCTTTCTTCAGCTGATCGATGGCGTGTTCCAGTACCAGATGCCCGCGACTCATGCTGCACCCCCTTGCCCGTCCTGCAGGTCAGGTACGGACGCCATCCGGCGGGATGCTTCCACGAGCGTTTCATCGCGGAGGAGGTCGGCGACATCGTCACCGAGGAGCACACGAGCGAAGAGGCCATAGTCGCCGCTTTTTCGCCTCCCAGTTTTGGTGCCGACGACAAGACGCACCAGGCCCGCCCAAGCTTCTGGGGTGTAGCCGAGCCGGATCGCGATGTGCAGCTCTTTCGACACGATCTCCAGCGCCGAGCTGGATGACGATAATCCGGTGATGCGGTGGGCGATGTAGTCCACGGCCTGTTCGACGGGGCGGGCAGGCCAGTCGGTGAGGACGAGGAACACGCTCGTGGCGCGGATCACCCGATCCACCGAATGATCCTCACCCTCATGGCTTCGCGCGTAGAGGGAGTGCGCGTGGGGATGCACGTCGTAGAAGAACTCCTCGTAGTGACCCGCCCGCATCGGTTCCTCAGCGGGGCGTTTTGAGGGGCGGCGTGCCTTGTCTTGGCTGGTCATGTTCCGGTCCGCGTGCACTTCGGCGGCGATGCCGAGCGCGACGGCACGGGTGATCACCGCCCAGGGGTCGTCGGCGCGGAGCGTGGTGGGTTGCCGCATCGCAAGGAACGCCTCGTATGCGGCATCTTCTGGCGCACGCCGCCACGCTTTCGCGATCGGCGTGTACTTCTGGGTGACGTAGACCATGAGCTCGGCTGCGACTGGGCTCGACGCCCACGCATTGTGCTCATTGAGGTCCGTGATGAGCGCCCGCAGCCCTTCACCGGTGGTGAAGTCCGGGGCAGGATGCTGGTGTTGCGAGAGTTGGGGTGTCATGGTGACTCCTGACATGAGAGAAGATCCGTCGGTAGATAGGTGTGACACCCACCCGACACACGCCCTCATCCCGCCAGCGCCGCGGAGAACACCGCCTGCAACAGGCAAAGGAGTACCGTCAGGCCTACTCGAAGCGGGCAGCCTGTCAGGTGTTCATCCGACGTCAGTTGGACGTCGGCGAGGAGTGTGAGAGTTCGTGGTGGTGGGTGGTGTCCGGTGCTCGGGTAGCGCCGGAGCCGGAATCGCTCATCGGCTCACCCCCGTCCTCCCAAGCCGCAGCTCTTGCGTCTGCGCCGGGACCGTGGTGTCTGGATCGATCTGCTGCTGCCTGCGCGCCAAGCGTTCGGCGATCTGAGCTCGCCCCTCACGGATGCCCTCGAGCGTGGCGTCACGCAGCCGCGTGTTCAGCTCGGCACCTTTACCGACGATCGCGCCACCCGCACGCGCAGCAACATCCGTGGGACGCACCCACTCCACCCCGGCACGCCCGCGCACGGAGGTCTGCCTGATGAGTGTGGGGTCGCCGTGCGTGGCGAACTCCGACGCCCGCTCCGCCTCCCGCGTCACCGTACCGGGCGACGCGTTGGGTGCCTCGGGCAGGTCGTTTGCTGGGAAATGAGGGTCTGGCAGTTCGGCTCGAAGCTGAGCAGCGTTCTCAGCCGCTTCGTGTGGGTTCATGGGTGTCGGGTCAGTCATGGGGTGCTCCGTTCTCTCGACGGTCAGGTGCGTTCAGCCACCGGCCCACCGTTGTCGGATGCACCCCGAGTTCCGTGGCGATCTGCCGCTTCGAGGCGCCTTCAGATGCCAACGCGACCGCCCGCTCACGCCCAGCGGCACCTTTCGTCTTCGCTCGTGTAGGCACCGGGCTAGAAGACCCTGCAGCGGTGTTGCTCGCGATTCTTGGTGTCGGGAGCGCCGGTATCGAGACCGCAGTGGACTTATCCAGAGTCGAAGGTGATCTTCGCTCGATGAGCGCCTGAGGAGGCTCAGGAGTCCGGCCTGGGTCTTGGTTGCGAGTGAGTTTGACAGTCAGGTGCGTCATCGCGAGCAGCACCAAGGGTGGAACTGATGCGACAAGGGCTGCGATTGTCGTGGGCACTCGGGTGTCTGAGGCTACGACGGCGTGGGTGATGTTTGCCGCGACACTCATCCCAGCACCGGAAGCGAGCAGTAGCCAGGCGAAGCGTCGCGCGGCGGGTGCGGAGTTGCGGAGCGCGACGACGGAGATCGTCGCTTCCAAGATCACCCCGTCAACGATCAGCGGCCACACCCACGCCTGCCCTACAGGAATCCCCGACAGTGCTGCGAGGTCCCGCAGGGTGGTGAAGGAGAGCCAGAACGCGCCGAGCGCGAGGAGGATCGTGCCCGTGATCGCGAGGATGATCACGCCGCGTGACACCCCAGACCGCCCCACCTCTGCGGCGCGTACGTGCAGGTCCGGGGCGTTCACCGTTACCGCCTCATCCCGGCAAATGAGCGTCCCAATATCGGATCAGATGCGGCAGCATCCGGGTTCAGCGCGGTGGTGCGATGGGCTGACTGGATGGTTGATGCGATCTCCCGCGCCTCAAGTCCGGTGCGGGTAGCGGCAGCTTCGAGCAGCGCATACGAGTCGCTATGACTGAGCCCTGTCTCGGCGAGACGGCACGCAGCCCAGAACAGGCCCGCATTCCGATTCCCCTCCATGAGCGTCCCCACCCACGCCACGAGCCCCTCCACTGAACCATCACGGCCCGGCCTATCATCGCTCGGCATGGTTCGTGGTGCCGGGGTCGGGGTGAGGAGATCCCGGATCGCTGCCGAGTCGACGGGACGCGGACTCCTGCCGTGAGCGATCACCTCGTAACGCCGCTGCCCGTGTTCAGCGTTGACGATGGAGGGAGGGGCGATGATGTAGCCGCCAGCGCCCCGGAAGTCGACGTGTGCTCGGCCACGCGACCACGACCTCGCCTCACTGTCGGGGCTGCTCGGATAGTAGAGGTGCAGGCCGCCCGAGGGGGAACGAACCGCCAGGCCCCACCCGGCGATGAGGTCCTCCTGCTGCAGTGCTCGAAGGACAGGGAAGCCGGTGCCGGTGGCGTGCACGTCGACATCGATCACGTCGACGCCGTGACCGGTGGCGATACCAATATTCGTCTCCGGATGCTTCCGCCACCACGCACCGACCTGGTCAAGGTCTGTGGTGGCGTCGTGGAACCCGTGCTCGGTGAGGGGGCGTTTGCCGACCGGCACGCACGGGAACACCGCTATCCCGGCTGCGGCATACGCGGCTGCCGCGTCCGGCAGATGCTGTGAAAGCCGGGCGGGAAGGAGCGTGGGCGTGGGGTCGGTCATCGGTCGGGCACCTCCTTTGGTGACACAGCGCGAGCAGTTCTCGATGCTCAGCGTGCGGTGTCATGCGGAAGGTGCGGCGGCACCTGTGCCGCTCACACCTGGGGTGCAGAGTCCACTCTCGAGCATTCCCTAGTCCCATCAACCACTACCCTGCAGAGACCGTGCCGGTCGAGTGTTTTCTGGCAGGATGCGCCGAATCGTCAAGAAAACGCGCCAAATCGTCAAACACGCCCACCCTCACCTCCACCACACAAACAGCAGATGGTGCTACAAATCCCGCCCGACACCCCGTCCGGGATCCGCTTGCTCCGGCCTCTCACGGTTACTGTCCAGCTGCTGTTCACGCTCCGCGAGGAGGTCGCTGAGCAGCACCCCGCGTTCCAGCCGCGACGCGGGCTCCACCCCTCCCACATCGGATGGCAGTGCGCCCGTGCGACCGGTAGCGATGACGTGCGCGTTCACCCGGTGAAGCACCCCGGCGGGAGGTTCGTGTTCGTTGTGGTGTTCGAGGATCCAGGCGATCTGATTCATCGCCGCACTATCGTGCTCTGCTGCAGGGAACGCCGCAGACGCCGTCGCCCCATCCACACCGGGTACACGGCCGACGACGAGCCGGAACTCGCTTTCTCCGTCGATACCGGTCGCCTCGTACACACCCGCGGGCATCCAATCGTGCGCCTCCGACGCGCGACCAGCGAACAACTCACCGCCTAAAGGATCATCGGGATCCAGCACTCGAACATCCGGGTCAGCCGCGTCGACCATCGCCTCCAACTGTTCGCGTTCCTGCCGGCCCAGTGGCACCACCCGCAGCCCGGAGCCGCCGCTATCGACCAGCCCACGGAGGGCATGGATGACGGCGAGATCGGCCGGTGCCCACGTGCGAGAGAACTGCTCCGGCAGATACGAGGTACGCGGCCCGCCCTCCCTGAGCGCGTCGCGGAGAGTGTGGTCACGGCGCAAGGCCGTCGCGATGAAGTCGCTGCGCCACTGCGAGTGATCCCACCGGTACTGCATATCGTTGTACTCGCCCTCATACGCCGGGGCGACCGTAACGAGATAGTCATCCTTGACCGGCTCCACCGGCAGCGGATCCCGCTCCAAAAGATCGATCACCGCATCCCGCACCCGCTCCGCATCCACGACCTGCGCGCGCTGCTGAGGGACTTGTTCGAGTTCTTCCAGCCGCTCCAACAGCTCGGGCAGACGAGCTGCCGCATACGCCAAGTTCAGGCAAGTCTCGCGCCACTGCTCATGCGCATCCTCGAACCCGTAGGCGTCCGGTCCGCCATCAGGCAGCGCGAACGCGTCCTGGCGGGGTTCGGGTGGGAACATGCGCGCGACGATCTCCGGAACCCCGGACCCCTCGAACGCCTCCCACCCGGCACCCGGAACGTGTTCTGGATGCTCGCCCGGTCGCTCGGGTCCGGTTGACGGGAATGATTGATCTTCGGACATGACAGCAGACTCCTTCACGAATGAGTAGACAAGTAGCGAAATGAATATGAACAGCGGCAGTGCCGCGTTCTAGCAGTGCCGCGTTCTATTGGTAGGCATACGAACCGGTGAAGAGCCCCCGGTTATGGCAGGCATGCGTGGTGAGGTCAAGAACACGCGCGAAAACGACAACCCGACACCGAGTCACCGCTCGAGCGGCATCATGGCTGGCCCTTCACTGGTTCGAGTGGAGGGTCCTTCTGCGAGTGCCTGCTCGCGTTCACGGAGCGCCTGCTCGAGGTAGCGGTTCACGAAGCCATGGTTCGTTCCATCCGCCCCACCAGCAATGGGGACCCGGTAGAACGAGAACGATGGGTGCGGCGTCGCCTCACGCAGCGCCTCCAACCAGTCGTCCACATCACGGGGCTCCACCCAGTCCTGAGGCGGTGGGTTCGACTGCAAGAACTCCGTCGCCCCCGCATACGCGTCGGAGTCCTCAAGCATCTCCTGGATCGTCACCGCCATCGTCCGCGCCAACGTCACGGGACTCCGATCCGCGATCACAGTCGGCTCCACATCCGGGTCGCCTGACCATACGGTCACCCCCAGCCACAAGAAACGCGGAGCAAGGGATTGGTTTCTCCCAGCGGGTTCGATAGCCATGATCGAGTCCTTCCGTGCAATGTCTCACGCCTCATACGAGAGGCTTGCCGAATAGGTATGCAGAGTCTTGGCCTACTTCTCTAGCCGCGAGCGAATGAGCGGAATGAAGCTCGGATCCTTCTCAACACCGACCACCCTGCAATGGGTTTCGATGGCCGCCTGCAGCGTTGTCCCAGAGCCCGAGAACGGCTCTAGCACCAGGCCCTGCCGTGGGGTCACGAGCGTGACGAGCCAGCGCATCAGTCCCAGCGGCTTCACCGTCGAGTGCGACACCCCGAACGCGCGAGGCCGTTCTGCAGCACCGGGTTTGTGGTCGAAACGGAAGATGGGGAACTTCCGTGACAGCGACTCGCCCTGCCAGGTGCCCGTGAGCATGTCGAGCGCGTCGGCCTGTCGCTGATCGAAGGCGATGTTGGTCGGCCACCGGTCATCTGCGAACCTTGCTCCGTCGATGTTGATCCCGCCGACACCGTGCTCGAGGACGTTACGGACGACGGTTCCTTCGAGCGGTTTCCGGGCGATGATGATCGGTTCGAATGCGGGCCGCAACGCGGTACCCCATCCGTCCCATCGCTGCGCGTCATCGGTGACGGGCGTGCCTCTGGAAAGGACGGTGCGGGTTGCACCGAGCACCCCGTCATGGTCGGCGGTCTGCACGATCCGATCGGCGCGGTGCGCGCCGTGGTGCTTGTCGATAGCGTGCGCGAGATCCATGCTCTTGGGCATCCCGGTGGTGTGCAGCCACGCAATCTGGTCGCGGATCTCAAAGCCTGCATTCTCGATCCCGCGCACCATGCGATGCCACGTGCGTGCACCACCGAACGCTGCAACATACGCACCCGGCTTCAGCGCGTGCAATGCTCCCGCAGCCCACGCCGTGCACCACGTTTCGAACACTTCTGGTGCACTCATTGCAGACGTGTCGATGTGCGGGAGAGATTCACGGAACCCCGATGCGTCGTCCCAGGAATGGCCGTTGAAGCTCAACCCGTAGGGCGGGTCGGTCACCAGAGCGTCGATGCTCGACTCTGGGAGAAGCAGGAGGAGTTCGACGGCATCGCCGAGGTACACGGTGGCCCGCTCCTCCGAGATGACGGGAGCGGGCAGTTCGGTGAGCCGCGTCGGGCTCGGCGGAGTGGGGTCTGGCATGGCGGGTGGCTCCCTGCTGTTCGGGCCTGTCCGCCTTCGTGTGCGACGAACAGGATCACCCAGCAGGTACGGGCCACGCCGACGGTTCCACCGCGACACAGATTCAAACCACCCGCGCTCGCCTCACTCGAACCAGCCACCAGGAGTCGGTCTGGCTTCGTCGATTCCCAGTGCTCTCATTCCTCCACACACGATCGGCAATCAACGAAGGAAGGCCCCCTATAGATGGAAAAGCGACAGTCTGCGCTGTTGCCGAGGAGTCTTTTCGCGGATAGCCGTCGTCGGATACCAGTAGTGAAGTCCATGCCGCAGTTTCCAGCCTGGGAGTGCGTTGCTTCTCCTCGGCAGCTCAACTGCATGGGTTCCATTAGCGATCCTGGCTCTAAACGAAAAGTGCCTGCGATAGGCGTGTGAGGCATAGCTGACGTCATGCCTTCGAACGATCCGTCCTGATCAGGCGACATCGACTCATCGCTGGAAAGGAACTGCTGCATGTGGCGAGCTCGGATTCGTGTGATCGTGCTGAGACGTTCAGTTGTCCATTGGTTGTTCTCGCGCCATGGCGCTTTGGCGGAGCCGGGCGAGGATGGCTCCAACTCCGAAGTCGTAGCGTGCGTCGAAGTCTTCGGCGAACAGTTGTGGGTGGAGGCGGTGCAGAGTCGGGTGGGTGTCAGCGGGCGGGGCTTCTTCTGAAGTGGCAGCTGCTTGCGAGGCCTGTTGCTCTTGGGTGATGCCGAGCAGGAAGTAGAACAGCGCCCACATGCCGTGCGCGCTTTCGTTGTCGGGGACGCCCGCGCTGATAAGGGCGGTCACAAGCTTCTCGGTGAAGTCCCGTGTGTGCTCCTCGATCGGTGCGTTGCCTGCGGTGAGGCGTGCGCCGTCACGGTGCGTCAGCAGGGTGTGTCGGTACCGGCGGACGATCTCCTCCGCCCGCTGGAATCCGTCCTCAGGCAAGTCATCCAGGGAGAGGTGTGCCAGTACCGCGTCTGACATCAGTCCGAGCAGGCGGGCTTTGGTCCCAACTTGGAAAGACACGGTGTTCACGTTGACCCGCATACGTCTGGCGACTTCACGGATGGTGACAGCTTCTAGGCCGCGTTCGTTCAGCAGATCTAGCGCGGCGTCGACTACGTCCTGCCGGGTGTGTCTTCGCGGCGGCATCCTGGCTCTCCTTCGCTCGGCGTGCACTCGTGTTCTTATATAGGGTACCCTAATCAAGTAGTAGTTAGGGTGTCCTAATCAAGTGGCGACATGTGTCACTAGTCGAGAAAGGTGAAATCTATGTCTTCACTCCGTGGCGGCGAGGGCCGTCACTCTGCGCCAGGGGATACGCGCCTCCTCATCAGCCGCAAGTGCGAGTTGACGCTCGTAGAGCGTCGTCTTGTCAGGGAAAGGGTGATCCGTGTGACATTGGCCGGGTTCGGCCTTGAGGGATTTCGCTACCAGGGTGGGGATCAGCGCTGCACACTGCTGATCCCTTGGCCTGAGGAAGAGGCGTGGCGCTACATGGTGCCGATGATCACGGATCCATGGAGCGCAGCGTCGCAGTGGGGGTTCGCCGCAGCGCTTACCCGTCCGCTCCGTCGGCGTCTCACGGTCAGCGGTTTCCGTGCGGACGCGCTCGAGATCGATTTCGACATCTTGCTGCATGGTGAGAGTCCGCTTAGTGCCTGGGCGGAGGGCGCAGCGCTCGGGACGACAGTCGATGTCATCGATAACGGGCGCCGCTACCATGTCGCAGCCGATACCCGGTGGCAGTTGCTCATCGCCGATGAGGCAGGTGCTCCCGCAGCTCTCGCCGTCGCCGCAGAGACCCCGTCAGCGGTACCGACAACGCTGTACGTTCCCAGCACGGTGTCAGCGGCCGGAGCGAATGGATTTGCCGACCACGTCACGGTCGTCTCTGTGCCAACCCGTGGCGAACAAAGCGCCTCAGGGACGGCATTCGCGGCAAGGGTGCTCGCAGACAGACTCCCGCGGATTCCCGACCTGGTCGGCATCGCGGGGGAGCGATCTTTCACTCACACGCTCGTCCGACGCCTGCGACAAGCCGGCGTGTCCCGCAATGCCATCCACGCGGGGAACTACTGGAAACGGCAGTGACGGAGCGGACTCCCTCCTCCACTTTGGATCTACGCCACCTGACCTGAGGTCACGAACCTCATCATCGCTGCAAGCCCCTGCACAACTGCCGACGAAGGTCGAATGATCTGCGGATCCCGCTTTCAAGAAAGACAGCATGCTTCACACTGACACCCTGCCCGTATCAGCCCGATCGCGACGGGTACGTACCCACCCGTCGGCACTACTGGTTCTTATCGGAATACTTCTTGTCGCGGGCAACCTGCGTGCAGCTATCACCACGGTGGGCCCGGTGCTGCCTGAAATCGCACGCTCCACGCAAATCAGCGCGTTGCTCTCGTCAGCGCTCATCAGCCTGCCGCTCGTGGCGTTCGCGCTTGTGTCACCCATTGCCCCGCGCATCGCTCACCGCCTCGGGCTTGAACGCACGATCGGGATCAGCCTGCTCCTCCTCATCGTAGGTCTCGTGACCCGCTCCACTCCGCCACTGGCCTTGCTATGGGTCGGGACCGCGCTCATTGGCGTATCTATCGCGATCCTCAACGTCGTCCTCCCGGCACTCATCAAACGCGACTTCCCGAACAAGATCGCGCAAGTCACCGGCGGGTACTCCGCCTTGCAGTCGACATTCGCGGCGGTGGCAGCGGGAATTGCCGCCCCGCTCGCCGGGGCGACCGCGCTCGGATGGCGACTCCCACTGGGGATGTGGGCCGGGCTTGCGCTCATCAGCCTCGGTGTCTTTGCGCCGCAGCTGCGCAGGCGAACCGTGCTCACCGCTTCCGAGGAAGACATCGCACTTGAGCTCCCGAAGGCGCATCATGCGACGTGGCGCTCGCCATGGGCGAGCCTGCTCGGCTGGCAGGTGACTCTCTTCATGGGACTGCAATCCCTGGTCTTCTATAGTCTGATCACCTGGCTGCCCTCCATCGAGGTCGCTGCCGGGATCCGCGCCTCCGAGATCAACATTCACCAGTTTGTCCTCAACGCGCTCGGGGTGCTCGCGAGTCTCGTCTGCGCCGTCATGATCCCCCGAATGCGGGATCAGCGATTCCTCGCGGTCACGGGTCCGCTCCTCATCGCCGCCGGGCTCGCGGGAATCTACTTCGCACCGCAATTCGCACTGGCCTGGATCTGCGTACTGGGGTTCGCTGCTGGAATAAACGTCGTTCTCGCTTTGTCGTTCTTCGGTCTGCGCACGACGCACCACAGTCAAGCCGCGAGCTTGTCGGGCATGGCCCAGACCCTCGGTTATCTCGTCGCTGCCGCAGGCCCGCTCGTTTTCGGCGCTCTCCACGACGCCACAGGAGACTGGACACTGATACTGGCCGGATTGGTCGTCATAAGCATCATCCTCGCTGCCCTCGGATACTTCAGCGGAAGGAACCGGGTCATCGGGGACACACGCATTCGGAAGCTCGGTCTTTGAACTAGCTTCAACTGACACGGTCTGCCTGTGGTTCTCTGGCATGCTTGGTCACGAAGCAAAGCGTCGGCTGCAGGAACACGAGAAGCTGCTGACGGGTGGCATGTGTCGCTTGCCTTCGAGCGCCATCGTTCTGCGGTTGGGCCACCTCGAATCGCGTGCTATCGCGGAAACGCCCGAGCGCCGTGAACGAGATGCCCAGACCTGTTCCGAGCCCGATCACGTAAGAGGGATGGTTCAGCTCGTCGGCGACATTCTTTACAGTCTCAGAGCACGATGCCGGACCGGTACGAACCTGCTAGAAATCGACAAGTGGACGCGAGCTATGACCTTCGAGGCGGGGGTGGCGGTTTGCGATACCGACCACGCATGCCCGTCCGGGCGTTGCATCGGCATGGCAGCCGCCGGTGAGGCTCTGCGCAGCGCGCCGTTGAACTATCGACTCGCGGAAGGTGACCATTTGACGCTCTTTCTCGCCATGGAGCAAGACGGCATCGTGGCAGACTCTGCGATCAGCTTCATCGTTGGCGACGAGCTCACCAAGTTCTCAATGACCGTAGAGGTGTTCCGCGCTAGGGGCGGAGCTGTGAGGAATACTTCGGGATCAGGAATCTCTACCACAGCAGCCAGGTCGACACCGCTAAGCCGTCAGGTCGCTCGCGCCGTGGCCCTTCTTGATAGCGAGATTTCCCGTACCTGGCGCGTAGAACAACTCGCTGCCGCAGTCGCCCTATCCTCTTCTCAGCTTGCTCGGCGGTTCCGCGCCGAACTTGGGACCTCGCCCGCAGCGTACCTCCGCCAACTACGGGCCGATCGGATGGCTGAACTCCTCGCGTCGACCCACATACCTGTGAATGAGGCTGCGCGCGCCGTCGGATGGTCCAGCGCTACGATCGCGGCCCGTGCGTTCAAGGTGCGGTACGGGACCACTCCCCGTGGCTTCACCGCCCACGCGCGGCAGATCCCGGGCAAAGGCATCCCCCAACCGAAACGGTAGCCAAAGAATACGAGCTCGGCAACGAGTGTGCCGCACCTGCCCTGCATGACGGTATCGATCAGGGTGATGACAGCCGATGCGGGGTATCGATACTTACTCAACTCGGTAGTAGTCGGTGACGGAGACCGTGACGCAGCGTCTGCGTTGACTCGCTATTACCTGGAATCTGGGACCCCTCCCGGCAGATGGATGGGGTCGGGCTTTTCCGGGCTCTCCGGCGATCTCATTAACGGGATTTCGGTGTCTGAGGAGCAGTTGCGGAGACTCATGGGTTACGGGCAGGATCCGAACACCGGCGAACAGTTAGGTCGCCCATACCGGAACTTCGCCACCACCTCGGAGCGGGTGCAGCGTCGCGTCGAGAAGCTCCCTGAGACTCTCTCCGTTGGCGAGCGTGCGACCCAGGTCGGGTTGATTGAGGCTGAGGAAGCGGCGAAGCCGACTGGTGCGCCAGTGGCGGGGTTCGATCTCACCTTCTCCGTCCCGAAGTCCGTCTCAACCCTGTGGGCGGTCGCCGACGGAGGGATTCAGGCACTGATCGTACAGGCGCACCATGCCGCGATCCAGGACGTGATCGAGTTGCTGGAGCGGGATGTTGCTGCAACGAGGGTGGGTGCGAAAGGTCCGCGGGGCGCGGTCGCGCAAGTACCGGTGAGGGGTGTGATCGCGGCGGCGTATGACCATTATGATTCGCGGGCGTCTGATCCGCAGTTGCATACGCATGTGGTGGTCGCGAACCGGGTGCAGGCGGTGCGGGATGGGATGTGGCGCACCCTTGATTCCCGTGCACTCCACGCAGCAGTGACGGGGCTGTCGGAGCATTACAACGCGGTCCTCGCCGACAGGATCACCCAGGTGCTCGGTGTCGGTTGGGAGGCGCGAGAGCGCGGTGTGGGCCGGTCGACGGCGTGGGAGATCACCGAGGTCTCGCAGGGCTTGATGGATGAGTTCTCGTCGCGTACCCGCGATATCGAGCAGGTTAAAGACCGCCTCGTCACCGAGTACACCGCCAAGCATGGGAGACAGCCGTCCCCGAAACTGCTGTGGCAGTTCCGGCAACAGGCGACCCTCGAGACCCGGCCACCGAAGCAACAGCACTCCCTGAGTGACCTCACCGCACAGTGGCGTGAACGAGCCACCCAGGTACTCGGAGAGGACGCACCGACCTGGGCTGCAGCACTCCTCGCAAATAGCGCAGCCGATCCCTTGCTGCGAGCTGACGATATCCCGCTCGATGATCTCGACGCGGTGGCCGCGGTCGTGGTGGAGCGGGTGGGTGATCGGCGGGCGACGTGGAAGCGATGGAACCTCCATGCCGAAGCTGTCCGTCAAACGATGGGGCTGCGGTTCGCCACCGCCCAGGACCGCGACGCCATCACACGCCAGATCGTAGATGCCGCTGAACACGCCTCACTCCGGCTGACGCCGCCCGAGCTGGCGTCAAGCCCACCCCTGTTCCAGCAGGCTGATGGCACGAGTGTGTTCCGTCCGAAAGCCTCCACCGTGTACTCCTCCGAACGGGTCCTCGCAGCCGAAGACCGACTCCTTGCCGCGGCACAGAATCGGACTGCACCAACGGTGCCGTTTGCATGGATTGAGCAGGCCGCCCTTACAGAGAATAAGGACGGGTACACGTTGTCGCCCGATCAGGAGCAGGCGATCGCGAAGATCGGTATCTCCGGCCGCACCCTGGATGTGCTCGTCGGCCCCGCAGGGACCGGGAAAACCACCACCATGCAAGCCCTCCACACAGCATGGGAACGACGCCACGGCAAAGGCTCAGTCATCGGACTCGCACCGTCGGCTGCGGCAGCCGAAGTCCTGGCGGGTGATTTGGGGGTGGCGACGGAGAACACGGCGAAGTGGCTCCACGAACACCGCCACGGCAACTGGAACCTCACCGCCGGTCAGCTCGTCATCATCGACGAAGCATCCCTCGCAGGAACCCTCGCCCTCGACACCATCACCGCCCATGCGAAGGCAGCGGGTGCGAAGGTGCTGCTGGTCGGTGACTGGGCGCAACTCGCCGCCGTCGATGCGGGTGGGGCGTTTGGGATGCTGGTGCGTGAACGGGACGATGCGCCGGAGCTGTTGGATGTGCGCAGGTTCCGAAACAACTGGGAAAAACACGCCTCCCTCGGAGTCCGGATCGGCGACACCGACGTCATCGACACGTACCTCGCCCACGACCGCGTCACCCCCGGCGGGTACGAGGAGATCCTCGAGCAGGCCTACCAAGCCTGGCAACACGATCAAGCCTCAGGGAAGACATCGGTGTTGATCGCTGAGACCCTTGACACTGTCTCTCAGCTCAACACCCGCGCCCGTACCGATCGCATCCTCGCAGGCGAAGTCGCCCTCGATGGAGCCCGGCTCCATGACGGCAACGAGGCATCCCGCGGTGACCTGGTCATCACGCGTAAGAACGACCGGCGGTTGTCGCTCGGACGGGGGTGGGTGAAGAACGGCGACCGCTGGACCGTGACCCGAGCACACGATGACGGAGCCCTCACGGTCCGCCGAGCACACTCGAAATGGCGCACCACGATCACCCTGCCCGCCGCATATGTCGCCGAGAACGTGGAACTCGGGTACGCGATCACCGCACACCGTGCGCAAGGCTCGACCGTAACGACCGCGCACGCGATCGTCTCATCACCGGAAATGACGCGCGAATCGTTCTACGTCGCCATGACCCGTGGTAGGGAATCCAACCGCGCCTACATCGCCACCGACCAACACCACCTCGAAGAACACCAGCACCGCGACGACCTGCACATGACCGCCCGGAGCATCCTCTACGGGATCCTGCAACACGTCGGAGCTGAATCATCCGCGCGCGACACCATTACCGCTGAGCAAGAAACGTGGGGATCGCTGGCGCAGCTTGCGGCGGAGTACGAGACCATCGCCCAAGAAGCCCAGCAGCACCGCTGGACCACGCTCCTCGAACAAGGCGGGCTCACCTCCGAGGCGGTTGATGAACTCGTTGAGTCAGAGTCGTTTGGGATCCTCACCACCGAGCTGCGTCGCCTGGAATCGGCAGGCCATGACATCGAGCAGTTGCTCCCGCGGGTCGTGCAGGCAGGGAACCTCGACGGAGTCGATGATCTCGGGTCGCTGCTGCGGTACCGGATCCAGAAGATCACCAGCACCTACCCGCCCAGTCCGCGACGTGCGGCCAGGCTTATCGCAGGCCTCGTGCCCCGAGCCACGGGAGTCACCGACCCCGCCATGCGCATAGCGCTCGACGAGCGGGAGAAACTCATGGGCGAACGTCTCGATGCGCTCACCCAGGCCGCGATCGAGCAGCCTGCACCGTGGCTGGCCATGCTCGGAGACCTCGACCACGAGGCCCGGAAGCAGATGGTTCGCGCGGTTGCCGCGTACCGTGATCGGTGGGGCATCACCTCAACAAGCGCTCTCGGGCCGGTGCCCGCCGATGACGCGCAATGCCTCGACTACGAACGCACCCGCGACACACTCACACGCTTGAACCAAGTTCCAGACGACCAGATACGAGAGGTCGCGCCGCGACGGGATGAGCGCAGGCTGTAGACACCGCGACGTAGAAGCGCCTCGGTCTCGTGGTCTTCCTTCTTGCTGGAGCGGTGGGTATCCTGATGGTGGCAGGAGCAACCACGCGCCGATCCCCGCACGCGGGGTGAGGCAGACCGTTCGAGAAGTATCTCGGGCACTCAACCACTCAGGACCAGCCACACCGCGATAGTCCTGCGTGCGAAAGTGAGGCCCACATCATGCTCCTGAACCGACTCTGGAACGCCAGCATCCACGCCCGCATGTTCCTGCGCCGCTGGATGCCCACCAACATCCTCCTCGACAAGCTGCGCACCCGACGCGGCCTCAAATGGGGAATCCCCGCGATGCTCCTCGGCGTCATCTACCTGCTGATTGCAGCCA
Organism: Leucobacter chinensis; assembly: GCF_019049105.1. Classification (GTDB taxonomy): domain Bacteria; phylum Actinomycetota; class Actinomycetes; order Actinomycetales; family Microbacteriaceae; genus Leucobacter_A; species Leucobacter_A chinensis. Next base: position 43,162 of record NZ_JAHQZR010000006.1, on the reverse strand, counting down.
CCTGCACCGGGCTCATCGAGCACGGTTGGAGCAAATGGCTCTACCTGGCCTTCTTCTGGGCACTGTGGAACGGGCTGAAGTTCCTCGTCTTCGGTCCTTGGAGCCTCGTGCTCTTGGTCAGGATCAAGCTCTTTGAAGCGAGAAACGCGGCTCGACTCAACAAGATCGAGTGAGTACGCCGGGACATCCAGCGTGTCGCCTGGTGACTCTTCAACGCTTCGGGCACTGTGGAGTCATCATGTTGATTCATTGAATGTGGACGGCCAACCATAGGTTCCCGTCAGATAGGAACCTCGATGCCCCCAATCCGCTCATACCGCAGTCCAGTTAACTCCTATACGCCCCTGTTGAAGGTGATGGAGTTCTGATGCGGAAAATCACAAAAGTTCAGGGCTCTCAGCACGCGGGCATCCTTCAGGGATGGTCGATGCCTAACGGCGTCGAGGATCTCGCGCGGGTCAACGTAATCTATGGCGGAAACGGCAGCGGCAAGAGCACACTGGCCCGCGTCTTTTCTGAGATGACGACCACCGAACCAAGCGATACCGTCCTGCATGTCGATGTGCACGATGCTGCCGCAACAAGACGACAGGTCACAGATCGCTCGGATCCCTTCTGGTCGCGTCTTAGGGTCTTCGACAAGCAGTTCGTACGCAAAAACCTACTCTTCGACGTCAACAATCGTAGTGACGCACTCCCTCTTCTCGTACTCGGGGAACCAAACGTTCAACGCGATCAACAAATCACTGAGATCGACGCCCGACTTGAAGAACTATCTTCCGATCTTCCTAAGGCACGTAACGCTGCGGATGTCGCCAATAAAGCAGCGAGAAAACTGGCTACCGACACTGCGCGGACCATCGGTCAAGAACTTCAAGCAGCAGGTGGCCGCTACTCCTCACGAGGCTATGATGCCCGCCGGGTCGCCGAAGCGTTATTGAGCATTGATGAGGCCACCCATCAGCGCTCTGATGAGGAGATGACAGCAGACCTTAGCATCGTGCAAGGTCAAAGGCTAGAACCGGTCTCGTTGGTTCAAAATACTGAGCAGAACTTCCGCGCGTTGGAGGACGACGTCGCTACGGCACTCGGCCAGACAATCACAAATGCTGCTCTCGAGTCGCTAGCCGGAAACCCGGTCAACGAGTCTTGGGTGCAGCAAGGGCTTCGTCTCCATGAGCATCGCGATGAGTGCTTGTTCTGCGCAAACCCGATTACCAATGATCGTCGAAGCAAATTGGAAAGCCATTTCGACGAGAGCTTCCGGAATCTCCAGGACCAGCTCCAGAGCCTTGACCAGAGACTTCAGCAAGAGGAAGGATCGCTCCAATCGACGCTCTCAGCTGCCCGGGAGCCTGGGTACCTCTACAACGACCTGCAAGAACAACACCATTCGCGCATGCAGAATTTGAGCACAGTAGCTGAACAGTACAATGAGCGAATCGTAGCCTTACGTGCAAAGGTCGCACAGAAGCTCGCATCACCATTTAGCAGCATCGACATTGGTCAACTTCCTGGTGTGAACGCCATCAGCTTTGAATCAGTCAATGAGGTCCTCGAGCAGCACAACGCCAGATCTTCCTCCTACCAAGAGGAGGTCAATGCTGCCGCGCGCAGAGTGGAGCAGTCTCGTCTCGCGTCGATCGTCACCGTACATCGTGAGCACACCCAGACTGCCAAAGAGCAATCCGAGCTCGCAGACGAACTCCAGAGGGAGCAAGAAACGATCAAGGCTGAACGCGGTCGCCTCAATGTGGCTGATCTCGATGCCTCACCCCTGGCAGAAGAACTGACCCGAGATGTAGCGAGCCTCCTTGGACGCGATGAACTCGTGTTCTCTAGGCAAGATGATCGATACTCCATTCAACGCAACGGGAAGCCCGCGACGGCTCTGAGCGAAGGAGAACAAACCGCTATCTCGCTGCTCTACTTCCTATGTAGCCTGCGCGATGAAAAAACTCGCGGCGTCATCGCAACTGTGGTCATTGATGACCCTGTCTCAAGCCTCGATCAGGAAATCCTTGTGGGTGCTTCCAGTCATCTCTGGAGTGCACTCGTGGGAAATGGGTCCAAGCATCAGGTCATCCTACTCACGCATAGCTTTGAACTCTTCCGTATGTGGAGTAACCAGCTAGATCGCATTCGAGGCATCATGAAGAAACAAGGGGGCTACTCGATCTACGAGCTCAGGGCCCGCTACGAGACGCTCCCGGACGGAAGCGCGCACCGTCGCCCAGCAATGATCTCATGGACCGATGAGAATCTCAGAAAGAAGCTGCGATCTCAGTACCACTACCACTTCTGGCGTGTCGCGGATGTTCTCCAAGTTAACGCGGTAGAAGGAAACATCCCCACTGAGCTAGAGGCCAGCGTGATCATTCCGAACGCAGCCCGGCAAATGCTCGAGGCCTTCCTTGCTTTCAAGTACCCAAGCAAGATCGGCGACTTCGAAGGTTCGATGCGTAGAGCCTTCGAAGTTAAGGCTGTCGACGACCCTTTGCGGCAACGCGTCACACGATTCGTCCACCGCCAGTCACACAACGAAGAAGCAGACATCAGCAAGCCTGTGAGGATCGGGGAAGCAATCATAGTCCTACGAGCCGCATTTGAATTCATCAACGCAGTTGACCCTGAACACTTCACTGAAATGTGCTCAGCCCTGGATATAGATTCCCAGAAGATCCTCAATAATTCCGCTTCTCTCGGAGGTTGATATGTCCCCGGATGCAACGAAAGAAGTCTGCATCACTTTTGATCCCTCGGTTGTCTCACCAGCTTTGTGTAAGGAAATAAAGGCATGACTTCTCTATCACCTTTAACCACGTTAACGACGGGGATGCACGCCCAGCCAGGCGTTTATGCGGTTCTGCTCGGTTCCGGAGTCTCGACCGCAGCAGGCATCCCCACAGGTTGGGGTGTTGTGCGCGACCTTGTTCGACGAGTTGCTGCTACGGCAAACAAGAGTGACGATGACGCCGCGCAATCTGCTTGGGATGATCCGGAAGGCTGGTGGAAAGAGCACGGGGAGGGTCCGCTCGGCTATGCGACACTCCTTCAGGCGCTAGCTCCGACACCAGCTGCGCGACAGGGGCTTCTCGCTGACTTCTTTGAACCGAACGAAGAAGAGCAGCAGGAAGGGCTAAAACAGCCGACCCGGGCGCATCTAGCGATCGCAGACCTAGTCAAACGTGGATACGTCCGGGTAATCATCACTACGAACTTTGACCGGCTTATGGAACGTGCGCTAGAAGCTGTGGGTGTTTCGCCCCAGATCGTTGCCCGCGCCGAAGCTGTCAACGGTATGGCCCCCTTGGCACATTCGCCAGCTACCCTCATCAAGCTGCATGGAGATTACAAGGATCTTGGAAGTCGCAACACCCCCGACGAACTCGATGCCTATCCGGAAGAGTGGAAGCGGCTTCTAGCTCAAGTATTTGATGAATATGGTCTTGTTGTCTCGGGCTGGTCTGGTGACTGGGATACCGCTCTCGTCGCGTCACTAGAATCAACACCGAGTCGTCGGTACCCCTTATACTGGGACAGCCGAAGCAGTCGAGGAGAGACGGCAAAGCGTGTTATCGGGAATCGAGCCGGTCTTCAGATCCCTGCTGCTAGCGCGGATGACCTTTTCGCTGAGCTATCCGAGAGCCTTGAGGCGCTTGAGCGTCTAGCGCACCCTCCTCTCTCTACCGCGATGGCGGTGGCCAGACTGAAGCGATATCTTCCCGATCCGGTGCGGCGTATCGATCTGCACGATTTGATCATGCACGCTACGGATGATGTCGTCGCCGCTATGAAGGATCATCCGATAAGCACGGATGGTCAGGTGACTTATGAGGTACTGCAGTCGACTTACGAGTCGTATTTCCGCTCAATGGATCAACTTGCCACGTTGCTTATCACCGGCGTATGGCACGATGACCAATGCATCCACGCCCAGCTGTGGGCGGATGTTTTGCAGCGTCTAATAGAGGCGGCACTCGTCGTGCCAACTGGAACGTTTAACCAGGGCCTACTCATGGCGCTTCGCTTCCCCGCCTTCATCGCACTCGCTGTAATGGGTGTCACGGCAGTGCGTCGTGGACGTGATGACCTCTTGATCATGTTAGCTACACAGGTCGAAGGACGCGACCCTATCGGGGCAAACGAACATCTCCCCGCCGCACAGTTGCTCCACTATAGACGCCTCGCCGAACCCGACTGGGTCAACGGCCTGCCTCGCTGGCCGAACAAATGGCTCTATCCAACTAGCCACCTCTTCGCCACCGACTTACGAGACTACTTCTCCAAACTCATTCCCTCTGACAAAGAATTTCAACAAACTTACCGAGGATTCGAATTCCGCTTGGGGCTTATCCAAGAGCGAACCCGCGGGTACCGGGCCATCGACGGTGAATACGTTGGTGAGTGGGCTTGGGATGGAGATGTACCGCACGTAGAAAATGAACTACGCAGACACATCGAACGGATGGGCTCTTCCGCCTGGCCCGATTTCTTCGGTGGCCCCGAAGAAATCGATAGAGTTCTGACTGACCACAGGGAAATCCTTGCGCGCTACCAACGCTGGTAGAGCGCAACACATGAGTTAATAAGGCAGACGATACTCCTGCGGTGGGTAGCAAGATAGGTTCAGAGTGAGAGCGCACTTTAGGTTTGCCTAGAAATTCTAGTGTGGCGAGACGTTGAGTCTGAATTTGCTCGCATCTTCACTCCCTCGCGCTTCAAAGCCCGCCATACCATCGAGTGTCCTACACCCAACTCGCGGGCAATATCGCGATTAGTGAACCCCTCCTCATACCTGCGAACAGCGTGCGTCACCTGGTCATCGTCGAGACCCTGACGACGGATCCGAACACCGGCATCCGCCAAAGTATCTCTCACCGTTTCCTTGCCTAGCAGGTGCTCACGAGCAATCGAGATCAACGAAGCCCCCGATTCGTACGCCGAAACCATCCCCTCGATCATTTCCGGCGTGGCTGGGGTTACAGTAGTCTCAATCGGCGTCACCACCGGACCACGAACATCGCTCCGAGGTTCAGGTTGACTGGAACCTTCAGTAGCGAGCCTTTCGCTAGATCCGCGAGGAATCAACGATTTCAGCGCCGTGAACGCTGTTACAGTTTTCTCCATGTTGGGGCACGCATATACAGCGGTGGCGCGGCTCGGTTCTCTTCTTGTGAGAACCGAGCCGCACCACCGCTTTTCTTTCTTGTTGAGCGTTCGCCCAAAGTTCACCGAGCAACGCGCGAGTCCTTACCTTCACTCTGCTGTCACCAGCACCAAAGGCCGTTCATGAAGGCCTTGCGCCTACGCAGCCCCGACTCCGGTGCTCGTCACAAGCTCCTGAATAGCGCCGTTGTCTTCGTCGTATACCGCGGTCGCTGCTGCAAGCACCGCACGAGAGCAACGGTCATGAACCCGAAACGGGAGCGAGTTGAGCCCAGGGCGGGTAAACGCGCCACCGGTAAGCCCAGCTACGAAGGGCCCGAGCGCAAACTGACGGTATGACCCCGGCAGGCTCCCATCTGATCTCGCTTCGATCTGGCCCGTAGTCGCAAGAGCTCCCGTTCGCTCGTCGACTACCGTCAATTCATGAACCGTTCGCTGCGCGACCAGTCTCCTCAGTAGCGTGTTATCGCTCACGGCAGCCTGAGCTTCAGGAAGCCACGCATCAATGAGCGTTCGGGCGTTCACCTCTGCACGCTGCTGTTCTGACGTCACGGCATAACCTTCAGCACGAAAGACGCCGAGGGTTTCGTCGGCCTCAAGCACCACATCGCCACCAAGAAAGCGCACCACACCGGCGTCGGCAAGAGCGACCAACTCTTCGAGTCGATGGCCAGGAGGGCCGCTCGCAAGGTAACTGAAAGTGTTTGCCCAACGGCGTGGCAACGAATGTGTACGACTCAGCGCATTCCATTGTTCTGGTTTCACCTCAGCAATCGAAAGAAAAGCGTAGAGTCCGGTGAGAAAGAGGGCCTGTGTTGCACTGTTCTCGGGCTGGGTTCGTAGCCGTAAGTCTTCGACGATGTGAGCGCGCACCCGCTCGTGTACTGTGCGAGCAGACCCTCCGCTCCCCTCGGCGCTTACCCCGGTCGAGACTGCACAATTTGGTTTTGCCTCACCATGCGCCGCGAAACGAAGTGGATACTCGAAAGATGCAAGATCGAAGCGGTCGCGCGGATCAGGAACCGATTCCTGCACAAGACTCGCGAGAGCTTCCTCACCTCTATCACCGCGCGCCAGGATCTCGCGTAAGCGAGGCCCAAAGCTATCCCAGTCGCCCAGCACCCGATCTGGGTGACCGGTGAACAGCTCGCGATAGTAGCCGGTGACGAGATCCGCAGCAATAAGCGGCCACACGTCACGGTCGAAGTCGAGGGGCTCGGTCCGGGAGGCGATGGCCTCGTGAAACTGCGCGCCGAGGTACTCGAGTTGCACCTTGGCACCGACAACCTGACTCGTAATCTTCGACCGGTACGGCACGCCTCGCCGCGAGGCGAAGTGCAGCACCGGTTCGTTGCCACTCGGTTCGTAACTGAGCGAACCGTCGGTTGCCCTGGTGAAGACACCGCCGCGACCCTCAGCGAGCAGTACCGCAAGGTCAATCGCGGCGAGCCCCATGCCACGCACAATAACATCGGCCCCGGCATCAATCAGAGAAAAATCGACATCAGCGGTGAACGCCGGAGCAACGTACGTAAGCCCGTGGCGGCGAGCAAAACTTGTGAGCGAGGCTGAATCGGCCGACAGGTCAGCCCCATTATGTCCGAGGGCATACACGACGACATCTGCCGCAAGGGTGCTCCCAGATTCCAAGTGCACGAGGTGCTGCCCGAGGCTACCGCGTGACTCATCAACCGCCACGACGGTGTCGGCAACCCAGCTCGCGCGCAGGCTGTGCTCAGCGCGATCAAGCGACTCGGTGAGCGCCCACCCGAGATAGGCATTGTTGAGGCGACGGGTAGGAAACTCGTCGTCGGCGATGAGTGCAATCTCGCGAAGCAACAGCTCGTCAGCCCCGTCGGGAATCGGTATCTCGCCCTCACGTACGCCCTGTACCCACTCAGCGAGCGATGGCCCCGGGGCAACTGGCCCCTCAATGTGGCACGATGCATCGGTAAAAAAGGCAACATCACGCAGCATCGAGTTGAGCTTGAGTAGTGGTGATTGCGAACGACGCCAAATTCGGCCGCCGCCCGGAGGGTACGGGTCGACAAGCCTGATGCGAAGAGGCAGCTCGGGCGTATCGCGCGCGTGACTCGCAACGATGCGCTCCAGTAACATCGCTGCAGCGGGGCCCGCCCCGACGCACACCACATCAACAGGTGGGTTCAGATCCCAGTCTTCTGGCTCGATAGTTGGCGGGTTACCGAGCGCTACCTCGCGTTGAACGGGCCTCATGGCTTCGGCAGCCCGGGTGGGTTGATGAGCGACTCAGTGAGGGCCTCTTCATCCTGGCCCCATCGCCCGAGCACCTCATCGTAAACGCCAGAGTCGATGAGAGACTGCACGACGATGCGCACGGGTTCGATGAGCCCGTTCCCTTTCGCTGTGACGGCGCCTACCTCACCATTGACCGGGTAAGCACTGTTGAAACTGCCGACGACGCGAATTTCACCGAGTGTGGCTTCTCGAAACGTTGCAAGAGCGTGCGGATCAATACTCACATCGGCACGCCCCGAACCCAGCGCGAGCGCACCTGCCGCAGAGTCTTCGTAATAGACCGCCTCACCCGGTTCGATACCAGCCGCCTCATTCTGCGCAAACCAATCAAGCAAGAACTTCTCTTGATTCGTGCCGCTCCCGACAATGACGCGAAGCCCAGAGACGTCTTTAGGCTCAGAAATTTCAGTAATGTCAGAACTCGCTGTGACCGAAAACGCCATTACTGCATCACGATACGTGGCGAAATCAAAGAGTTCCTTTCGTTCTTCAGTCACGCCAATATTGGTGAGCGCCAAATCGTACTTGCCCGACTCAATGCCGAGCGGCCAGTCGGCCCACGCCACATTTTCTGGGGTGTAAGTAAGCCCGAGCCCTTCGGCGATAAGCGAGGCAAAGTCAGCATCGCTGCCGATGATGGTTTGCGCGTCGTCTTCAGCGAAGAATGACGTGGGTGGTGACCCCGCACCGCCCAGTGCTACCGTGAGTTTGCCAGCCTGTATTGGCGAAAAGCCGCTTTCAGCGAGCGCCTCAACCGCTTCTGGAACCGGGTCGATATGCGGGCGGGTGTCGAGATTGCCCGTTGTGAGATCGAATATGGCTTCTGCACCGCTGCCCTCCGCCGCCCCTGGCGCTGCGGGGGCTGCTGGAGCTGCGGCAGAGCTGCATCCGACAAGGCTTGCAAGAGCAACAGCCGAAGCAACTGACACCGTGGTCATTCGTCGTTGCGTTGTGCGCTTTTTGGATTTCGTCGGTGTTCTCGGTTTTGTCAACCGTGTGTGCAACCGATCATTCGTTGCTGCGTTGTGCGATGAGAAAAGCATTCAGATTCTTCTTTCAAGTGAAGCGGCTCCTGGCCGCAAGAGCGTTCAGATTACGGGCGTGGCAAGCCAGGAGGGTTTATGAGCGACTCACTGACCGCCTCATCACCCAGATCCCAACGTTCTAGGGCCTGTGTGTAGGCACCGTCTTCAATAATCGTGTTCAGCACGATAGCGACGGGCTCAATGAGACCGTTTCCCTTAGCCGTCGTGACCCCGATCTGCGCGTTCTCGGGAAAGCCGCCGTTCAGTGTGCCAACAATCTTCGACTCCCCGCCCACCGCTGCGGCAAACGCAGCCGTTGGGTTAGGCCCGAAGAGCGCGTCAACTCTGCCCGAAGTCAGAGCCAATTGTGCCGCCGCATTGTCGTCAAAGTAGACCGGTTCGCCTGGGTGAAGCCCTTTTTGTTCGTTCTCGGCAAACCAATCGAGCAAGATCTTCTCCTGGTTCGTGCCGCTACCCACGACGACTTTGAGCCCCGCGACATCTTTGGCCTCGGTAATCGAATCAATCTCAGAGTCAGCCCGAACCGAGAACGCCAGCACATCAGTTCGATGCGTCGCAAAGTCGAAAAGATCCTTCCGTTCTTCGGTCACCGTCACGTTCGAAACAACGACGTCATATTTGCCCGATTCAACACCCAGAGGCCAATCTGCCCAGGCGACGTTCTCAGGGGTGTACTCGAGTCCAAGCCCATCGGCAACGAGCTGAGCGATATCTGGTTCGACCCCGATCAGGGTTCGGTTATCGTCTTCGGCGAGGAAACCGAGCGGTGGCACGTTCGCCGAGTGCGCCACAGTGAGTTTTCCCTCCTGTATCGGAGTAAAGCCGCTCGCTTTGAGCGCCGCTACGGCCTCAGGAACGGCGTCGATGCGAGGCCGCTCACTGGCATTGGTGCTCGTCAGGTCAAACGGTGTTTCGGCTGCTGCAGGGGCGCCCGTCGCGACATCACTCTCATCGCCGTCTTTGGCATCATCAGAAACAACTGCGCTGCACGATGTCAATCCGGTGAGCACAATAGCGGTGAGCGCGATGAGAAGAGCGCCGGGTTTTGAGCGCGAGGTGGTGAACATATGATCTCTTTCGGGGTGATGGGTTGTTACGGAGCAACCGTGAATGTTGCAACGGCTTGGGTAGCGACGGGGATTAAATCACCCAATCGAGAAACTCTTGCGTGCGCGCCTGCTCAGGCGAACGCAGTACCTTCGCGGGTGGGCCTTCTTCGACCACACGCCCGGCATCAAGAAACACAACGTAGTCAGCGATCTCTGAAGCGAAGCCAATCTCGTGGGTCACGATGATGAGGGTGGTTCCTCCATTTGCAAGGTCTTTGATCACACTGAGCACTTCGCCAACAAGCTCTGGATCGAGAGCACTCGTCGGTTCGTCAAAGAGCAGAACATCGGGTTCTAGCGCGAGCGCTCGTGCAATGGCTACGCGCTGCTGTTGCCCGCCAGAAAGCTGCCTAGGGTAGTGTTCTTCCCGCTCAGAAAGCCCGACGCGCTTGAGCAGCACTCTGGCCTTGGCAACGGCCTCAGCCTTCGTGGCTCGTTTCAGAGCGATAGGAGCCTCAATGATGTTCTCGAGAGCTGTGAGATGCGGAAAGAGATTGAAGTTTTGAAACACCATGCCAACGCGAGTGCGTCGCTCAAGAACCTCTTTTTCGCGCAGCTCATAGAGTTGGTCACCGCGACGCTCGTAACCGATGTACTCGCCATCGATCGTGATCGACCCTGAATCAATCGTTTCAAGGTGGTTGATCGCGCGTAAAAGAGTCGACTTGCCTGACCCTGAGGGGCCGAGCAGCGTAATCACCTGACCTGGCTCAATGCGCAACGTGATGCCGTGCAGCACTTCGTCAGCGCCGTAAGACTTATGTACGTTGGTTATCTCAACGAGCCCGGAACGCGGGGCCTGCCCAGAGTCAGCGGATTGTTCAGAGCGAGGGGATTGTTCAGGGTGGCTCGGTGCATCGATGGTGGGCTCTCGTGTCGTTTGCGTCGACATGGTGGGCTCCTTACTGTGAGTGGTTATGACGATTCATTCGCGCTTTGAGTGAGCGCTCCGCGGCGAGAGCCGAAAGCCCTGCGAAGCCGTTGCAACGGGGTTGGTGGGAGCTCGCGCACACTCCCCTGGGCAAAGCGGCGTTCGATGTAGTACTGCGCGATACTGAGCACCGTCGTAAAAATCGTGTACCAGACCGCAGCCACGAGCAGCAGCGGAACGACCTGCTGGTTTCGGTTGTAAATCACCTGCACCGTGTAAAAAAGTTCGGGCAGGGCGACGATAAAGACAACCGAGGTGCCTTTCAGAAGCCCTATGACCTCGTTGAAGGCGTTGGGCAAGATCGCCCGCGCAGCCTGAGGCAGCACAATGCGAAAGAAGCGACGACGGCGCGGGATTCCGAGCGCTTTTGCCGCTTCAAGTTGCCCTTGATCGACAGAAAGCAGCCCGCCACGAATAATCTCTGCCGAATACGCTGCCTGATGCAGCGAGAGACCTAAAATCGCGGCTACGGTTGACGAGAGCAGGCGAACGGTATCAAACTCGACCAGCCAGAAGTCATACGTGAACGGCCACCCGATGCCAAGCGTCGGAAAAAGATACCCCAGGTTAAACCAGATGACCAGTTGCACGACCAGTGGAACCGACCGAAAGAACCAAATAAACCCCCAGGCAAACGAGTTCAGTAGCGCTGAGCCTGAGAGCCTTGCGAGTGCCAGCACTCCACCGAGGGTGAAACCAATGACCGCCGATACGGCAGTAAGCCACAGCGTGAGCCAGAGCCCCCGAAGTACCGCTTCGTTAAAGAAATACTCGGCAAACACCGGCCAGCGCCATTGGGGGTTCGAGAAGAAGGTCCACACCAATTGAGCGAGCAAAAACACCGCGATCGCGCTGAAAGCCCACCGCCACCAGTGCCGCAAGGGTACAACGTGCTCGGCGCCCTGAACCGTCGTTTGGTTCACCGCCTCAATGCTCGGTGTTTCAACACTCGCGGTCATAGTGCCTTCTCCTTCGTAAGAACGGGCGCACCATCTCGATCGAAGGTGCGACCAGGGTCTCCTGTGCGCCGATGAACGGGCACGAGATGTTTCGTGAATGCGTGCAAGCCAACCTCAGCGGCAGGGCGTGCGGTATCAAACTGGGGTTCGTAGCCAGTGCCGAGGTACAGCGCGACCGCTTCTGGTTGGCGCGGTCCAGTCGTGAGATACACCCGCTCGTATCCGAGGGCCGAGGCTTCGTTTTCAAGAGCAGCAAGCACGCGCTTGGCAAGCCCCCGGCCCCGCACATCGGCACGGGTCCAGATGCGCTTGAACTCTGCAGTGCGTTCGTCGTAGCGTTTGAAAGCCCCTCCCGAGAGCACCTCGCCACCGGCAAGCAGCACGAGAAACGTGCCGTTCGGAGCAACAAACGCTTCGTTCGGGTAGCGGTTTAACTCGGCAGCTGCGGGCTCCCCCAACACCTCAATGCCATACCGTGCGTCATATTCTCGCTCAAGATCAGCAAGCAGCGGAGCAGCGAGTGAATCGCTCGGGTGCACGATACGCACCACCAGTTCGTCGAGTGCGGAGTGTTCCTCGTTCATGCGATTGCCTCTTCTTCACGATGTCGCGCACCGGTCCAGGCCACGTTGGGCGGCTTTGGCAGTCCTAAGGTCTGGCGCAGCGTCGGGCTCGCACCGGTCTCTGGGTCAACGTCGTAGCTTGTACGAAACACCCCACGCTCCTGCAGGAGCGGCACGACGCGGTCGACGAACTCGTCGAGCCCGCCCGGGGTAAGGTGCGGTACGAGGACAAAACCGTCTGAGGCTCGCTCCTGAACCGCACGGTCGATGTCGGCGGCAACGGTTTCTGGTGACCCTACAAAGGTGTGTTTCGCTGTCTCAGCGGCAACGAGCTCACGCAACGTGAGGCCCTCCCGAGAGGCACGGTCTCGCAACTGAGCGGCTCGCGCGACACGGTCGGCGACGCGGGTCGAAACCTGCCCCTGGCGCTGCGTACCATCGCTCGGTTCGCTCGTGGGCAGTGCTCCGTCAGGGTCAAGACCCGGAAGCTCATGACCCCAGATCGCTTCGACCCAAGCAACCGCCGTTTGCGGGCTTGTTTGTGCAAGCGCTATTTCTCGCGAACGCTCCCGCGCCTCAGCATCGGTGTCGCCCAGAGCGAAGCTTGCACCGGGCAGAATGAGCAGCGAATCTTCACCACGGCCGACACCTGGAAGCCTGCCCTTCACATCGCGATAAAATGCTTGGCTCTCGGCAAAGCTCGTATGCCTCGAAAAAATGATCTCAGCGTTTGCGGCAGCAAAATCTCGCCCAGCTGGCGAGTCACCAGCCTGCACAATAACGGGAAACCCTTGTGGGCTGCGCGGCACGGTGCTCACAGCCTGAACGGTGAACTGCGGGCCCCGGTGATCGACGCGACGCACGCGTTCAGGGTCAACAAAAATGCCGCTCGTGCGATCCGCGACAATCGCGTCTGGCTCCCACGAGTTCCAGAGCTGCTTCGCGAGCGCAACGAACTCTTCGGCCCGCGTGTATCGTTCTTCGTAGGGCAAGAAGCCACCGCGCCGAAAGTTCCCCCCGTGAAACGCATCGGGTGAGGTCACGACGTTCCACCCCACTCGCCCACGGGAAAGATGATCGATCGTTGCAAGCTGCCTGGCAAGCTCATAAGGCTCGTTGAAAGTGCTCGTGAGGGTCCCGACGACGCCAATGTTGCTCGTGACCGACGCCATAGCTGACAAGACCGCGAGCGTCGCCGGCCTACCAGCAACGTCGAGGTCATGAATGTTTCCCCCGTGCTCGCGTAGACGCAGCCCCTCGGCAAGAAACACGTAGTCGAAAAGCCCTCGCTCAGCCGACTGGGCAAAGTGCCGAAAAGACTCGAAATCAATCTGGCTGCCCGCTTCTGGGTCGCTCCACACCGTGGCGCTATTAACCCCGGGAAAGTGGGCAACGAGGTGTATTTGGCGGGGCGAAGAGTTTACTGAAGACGGTGCGATGCTCATGCTAAGGCCTCCTCAAGGCTCGGCTTTTCTGATGATTTCGAGACCTTGCGCAACCGCAAGGGAGCCGGCGCGAGACCAAAACGCTCACGCAGGGGCTTCGGCGACGGGTCAAGCGTTGCAATGCCTCGCTCACGCAGCAGCGGCACCAGTGTCTCGGTGATAGCACGCAGGTCACCCGGTAGCGCGAGCGGGCGCAACCGCACCCCGTCGACTCCCGCGTCACGCCACCGCTCAATCGTGTCGGCTATTTCTGCGGCACTGCCCGTGACGAGGAGCGCATCACTCTCAAAAACTTCTCCGTCGATGTTATTGAGCCGCTCGACACGTGCGGCCGCCGTCTCTTCGTCGGTATCAAATGCAACGACGAGGTCAGCAACGACGCGCAGTTGTTCGCCAAGCTTCTCAGCTCGATTCACGATCTGTTCGGCTTCGCGCACCTGGGCAATGATCTCTGCGACGGAGAGCCCGCGAGACGCTCCTGCGCGCAGCGAGGGGTTCTCCGGGGTAATGAAGATGACGTCTGCGTTCTCGGCTGCGAGTCGGTGCACCCGAGGAGAGTGCGAGAGTACGGTGATCGGCAGTTGGCCCTGGGGCGAGCGCGGCACAATTGAAGGCCCGGCGATCGAAAAGCGCTCACTCGAGAAGTTGATGTGGCGCACACGATCACGATCGAGAAAGCGGCCGGTTTCAGTATCGCGAATAATCGCGTCAGCATCCCAGCTTCCCCAGAGCAGTCGTGCGACCTGGGCAACATCGCCGGCCTCATCAATGAGTTCGTCGAGGGCTTCGTCGGGCCTGCCCGCAAGAACCTCAGCGAGGTTGACATTCGGGGCGCCACGCCTACCAAAAGCAGCAGCTGACTGTGGGTCACCCGAGATGCGCAGCTGCCAGCCACCTCGGCCCTGAGAAATATGATCGAGCGTCTGCAACGCGGTTGCCACGTGGAAAGGCTCGGTGTGAGTTGTCGTGACGGTAGCGATGAGGCCAATACCCTGCGTGTGTGGCGCAACCCAGCTTGCCGTGAGCAGCGAGTCAAGGCGTCCGGTAACTCGATCGGCTCGTAGCTCGGGTGATTCAGCGGCACCCCCACCTCTTTCGAGGGCGGTGGCTTGTTGCACACTCAGTGCATCGTCGATCGAGGCATAGTCGACACCAGCGGCGTCGGCCAGCGTAAGCAATTCTGTCCAGTAATCGGCGGCAAAGAGAGCGTTGGGTTTGGCGTCAGGCTCGCGCCACGCAGCAGGGTGAGACCCCGCTCCGTCAAGGGCTACCGCAATCGTAAACGGTGTTGATATTGTTATGTGAGACATACCGAAAGATTATGAATGAGTTTTGAACCTGTCCACTATGTGACGAAAAATGACAGATGGTTACGTCGTGTTGCGCCGGGGCTGCCGCAGCCCAAAGAACCCGACCTACACTGGCCCCAGTTGCGCGAGATGAGATCTCGCGGCCACTCCGCGACACCACACCGTGGATCATGACCCATTTGCTCTGAAACCCGAGCGTCACCCACACCCGAGCGTCGCGCACGCACTGCGCGGGGCTCTAGAAAGGCATACCCATGTCCACTGTTTCTGTTGTTGTCGGGAACCCCAAAGCACGTTCCCGCACGTACCAGCTCGCCGAGCAACTTGCAGAACGCGTTGCCAACCACACCGGCGCCACAGTTCACCCCACGATCGATCTCATCGACCACGCCGACTCACTCTTCACCTGGCCATCTCCCCCACTCGATCAATTACTCGATCAGCTCCGCGACTCAACCTATGCAATCATCGCCACGCCAACGTACAAGGCGAGCTACACAGGACTCCTCAAAGCTTTTCTCGATCGTTACCCGGCGCAAGGGCTTGCTGGGGTCTCTGCCATTCCGCTCTTCACGATTGCCTCTGACGAGCACACCCTCGCTGTCGAATTCACGCTCCGCCCTCTGCTGGTCGAGCTCGGTGCGAGCGTGCCCACCCGCGGCCTCGCGTTTCCCACACCCAAGTTTGATCGCCGCACCGAGCTCCTTGACGAGTGGGCCGACTCGCAACTGCCGCGCCTCCCCCTTCCAAAGCCCGCTACACAGCAGGCTGCTATCGCAAGCGAGGTTTCTGCATGACCGCATCACCCCAGCCATTTGATGAGCGCAGCTACCGCGATGTCATGGGAAGCTTTGCTTCAGGAGTGACCGTAATCACCACGCACGGCGTCGACGGGCCGGTTGGCTTCACCTGCCAGTCGTTCTACAGCGTGTCGATCGATCCACCTCTCATCTCGTTTTCGATCTCGCGCGCCTCTCGCAGTCTTAGCTCGGTGCGAGCGCATCGCCGAGTGGTGGTGAATTTCTTGAGCGCCGAGCAACAGCATTTGAGCGGCCAGTTTGCACGCTCGGGCACTGACAAATGGAAGGGCGTCGAGTGGAGCCCCTCACCCAGCAACGGTGCACCGATTCTCGACGGCGGTACGGGCTGGGTTGCCGGTGAGATCGAACAAGAAATTGAGGCGGGTGATCATCTGATTTTTCTCGTCAGGGTGAGCGGCATCTCTACCGACCCAGAGCGAGCGCCGCTCCTCTTCTATCGCGGCAGCTATCGAGAACTCGAGTACATGATTTGATCCAATGCCTCTCAGCGCCCTGAACGCAACTGCGCCCAGAGCGCGAGCAGGTAGTCGGGGTCGGCATCTTCGATCGGCAAAAGCTCACGCAGCCGCCGCAAACGATAGCGCACGGTCTGTTCGTGCACCCGTAACTGCTCAGCGGCTCGGCCCACGTTTCCCGCCGCAGCAAGCCACTCGATGAAGGTCTCGACGAGTTGCTGCCGCCCTTCTCCGGCGTCGAGCAGCTCTCGCACCTCGGGGAGCATCAGCCGGTCGTCAAGCTCCAGCTGAGCCCGGCAGGCAGCTAGAAACAGCTGTGTTCGCACCCCCGCAACTGTTCCGACCGGTTCTGCAACGGCGCGCGAGTGTTTCGCGACATCGCGCGCTTCGTTCACCGCGAAGGGCAGCCTTGTCGTAATGGTGTGCGGATCACTCACGCCGACTCGTAGGCCGCTCGCGGTATCGGCAGAGAGGTCGGCGAGCGCCTCAAGCGCCCAACCTCGCACCTCATCGACGCGCTCGGTGGGGCACAGGGCGATGATCTCGTTGGCTTCTGCCGAAACAACAACGTTCGGTATATACATTGCAAGGTGCCTCGCAAAAACGCCCCTCGCCTCGGCGATACGCCCCGCCGAGCGCGGGCCGGCTGCGACCTCGGCGACAAGAATCACCCCTGCCGCTTCACCCGTCGGATCGAGCGCTTCACGATCTCCTTGCTGAGCAGCGGCAATGAGCACCCGGCGTAGCGCCGACTCCCTGCGAGACGTTGATCGGTTCGTGGCTTTCCACGCCTCGAGCAGTGTTCCCGCGGCCATCGTAGCCGCCTGTTCGAGCACCTGAGCTTTCGCTTCGGCGAGCGCTGCGCCCTCGACCTCAGCGTCTGCTTGCGGATCGAGGGCCCAGATCGACCCGAGCGGAATGGTACCCGCCCGAACCGCGATCGCCACCCGTGGCAGATAGTCTCCGTATCGAATGAACCGCACGGGACCCTCGGCTTCGAACACTCTGCGGTAGCGATCCTCATTCACGGGTGCATCGCCCGCGCGACGAAACAAGATGCCCGTCGTACGCAACTCGTCGATAGCTTGGCCAGAGACCGAGGAGTGCGCGAGAATGCTGCGCTGGTGGTCTTCGATCGCGACCGATCCGCCGAACACCCGAGCCACGGTGTTCGCGAGGGCAAAGAGCTTGTCGCCAACCGATGGGGCGAGAGTGAGCGACTGTGCGTGTTCGCCAAGCGTGGTCGTGAGGAGCCCGTCAAACTCACGCCAGCCGACATCGGGGTGCAACGCCACCGAGGCAAGGCCCGCGTCAAGAATTTTCGCTTCAATTTCGCTGCGCGCTCTCTCGTCAGAGAGCTTCGTCACGACCGCTGCGCACTCGCTCGCGACCGCGAAGTCGAGGGCACGTTGCACCTCTCGCTCGCGCATTGCCTCGGCCGAAACGAGGCAGAGCAGCATCCCGCCCCCACCTTGATCGCTCGACTGCGCAGAAGTCGAAGCGTCGTAAAGATCGAGTGAGCGAACGAGAGGGCTCTGAGCTCCCGGGGGCAGCTCGACCTTCATCACGTCACTGCCAAGACGCTCCTCGACCGTGAGTAGCGCGAGCCCGGCTTCTTTGCCGTCGGCACGTAAGATTATCGGTTTCAACACTGACATGACAAAACCCTATCGAAACCGATAAGAATCGCACACCCTCACTCATCTAGCGTTGAAGAAGTGGGGCCAGCAAAGCGGCCCTCCAGATACCGCGATACCCGACAATGAAGCCGAGGTTTGATTCGATGAGCGACACTTCTCTACCCCCATCCCTTGCCCGCCTGTTACCTACGACAGCGGGGGTCGACGACACGGGCGCACTCACCATTGGAGGGTGCTCGGTGACCGACCTCGCCGGTCGCTTCGGTACCCCGCTCTTCGTGTACGACGAACGGCACCTGCGCGAAACGATGCAGCGTTACCGCGATGGATTGCGCAGCCGCTGGCCCAAGTCACGGGTGTGTTTCGCCTCCAAGTCACTGCCCTGCATCGCCGCCTACGCCATCGCAGAAGCCGAGGGCCTCTCGGTCGATGTCGCGGGCGAGGGAGAATTGCGCATGGCGCTCGCAGCCGGGGTGAACGCAGCGAACATTGTGCTGCACGGCAACGCAAAGAGCAGTGCAGAAATCAGCCTTGCGACCAAGATAGGCGTCGGCCTCATCGTCGTTGACAATGACCACGATGTCGCCCTCATCGAAGAGCACGCGACGACTCCACAAGACGTACTCATTCGGGTTCTTCCCGGTGTCGAAGCCGACACCCACCCCTCCATTCAGACCGGCGGAGCCCACTCGAAGTTTGGCATGCCCATCGAGTCAGCTCTCGCGCTCATCGAGCGGATCGAAGGGAGCGAACGAGTACGGGTGCGCGGCGTGCACGTGCACATCGGTTCGCAGATTCTCGACGTCGAGCCTTTTCTCGAGGCGCTTCGGGTCATCGCGAACGTCGGCAACTTCGACGTTTACAACCTTGGCGGTGGGCTCGGGGTGAACTATTCAGAGGCCGACGACGCTCCTGAAATCGAGGAGTACCTCGATGGGCTCTGCGGGCTCGCGGCTACGGTGCTGCCTGACGACGTCGAGCTCATCATCGAACCGGGGCGCTCGCTCGTCGCTCGGAGCGGCATCACGGCCTATACCGTGCGCACGGTGAAACGCTCGCTCGAAACATTTGTCGCCGTCGACGGCGGCATGTCAGAGCTCATGAATATCGCGCTCACCGACGACCGGTTCACCGCGGTCGTGGCCGACCGCGTCACCGAGGCTCCCGACTCCATCGTGCAGCTCGTTGGCAGGCAGTGCGAGTCGGGTGACCTTCTTGTTGACCGAGCACCGCTTCACGCGCCAGCTCCCGGCGACACCGTCATCATTGCGGCAACCGGCGCTTACGGCTATACCTTCGCTAATAATTACAACGGCGCTCTGCACCCGGCTGTCGTGTTCTGCCGTGACGAAGAAGCGACGCTCGCGGTCAGGAGGCAAACGTACGAGGGTTATCTCGAAGCCCACGAACCCGCCCTGAAGCACGATTGGGCGCGATTGCCTCGTCACACCACCTCGCGCCGAGAGCATCTCTTACCCCAATGACCTTATGCCCCGACGATCTTATGTCCCGACGATCTCATGTCCCGACCACCTCATGTCCCGACGATCTTATGTCCCGACCACCAGAGAAACAATGCCGTTTCAGTTTGAAAGGAACACCCATGTTACGAAACACCAGAACGCTCATGCCCCTCGCCGTCGCAGCAACCGCCTTGCTCGCGCTCAGTGCTTGTAGCGCTGAGACCTCCGGTGAAAAATACGAAGGAGCCACAGCCGACGGTGGGGCCAACCAAGGGACACTCTCACTGCAGCAAACCACCGACTTCAACGTTGAGGCCGATGATGCCGCTTCTGCCCTCCTGCCCGAAGAGATCACCGAACGGGGTACCGTTCGAGTCGCGATGGGAGTGCCATACCCACCATTTATCGAGGTCAACGACGACAACGACCTCATCGGCGTTGACGCTGATATGTCTATCGCGCTCGGCGCTAAACTCGGCGTCGAGTTCACGGTCGAGCACCAACCCTTTGAGTCAGTGATTCCCTCGCTGCAGTCTGACCGCCACGACATCATCATGATGGGCATGAATGATTCAAAAGAGCGCCAACAGACGCTCAACTTCATTGAAGAGATTCAGGCTGGTTTCGCAATCGTCGTAGCCAAGGGAAACCCAGAAAACATCGAAACCCTCACCGATCTTTGTGGGCACAGCGCCTCAACGCAAAAGTCAACGCTTCAGGCCGAACTGCTCGCAGAGCTCTCAGAAGAGTGCATCGCGAGTGGCAAAGAGGGCATCGATGTGCAGGCGCTTCCCGTCGCCCAGGATTCGCAAACCGCGCTCCGTGCGGGCAGGGCCCAGGCCTACATCGTTGACGCTCCCGTCGCGGCCTATACCGCCCGAACGGCAGGAGACGGCGAGTACTTTGAGCTCGTCGAAGACCCCGAGAACCCCCAGGGCTTCAACCCCGTATACACGGGATTCGGTCTTCTCAACGATCGCACCGAGTTGACCGATGCGCTCCAAGCGGCCATGCAGTCGCTCATTGACGATGGCACCTACCAGGCCATTCTCGATGAGCACGGTATGGGGTCACTCGCGCTCGACTCAGCACTCGTGAACGCAGCAAGCGAGTAAGGCGAACGCTCATGACGAAGGCAGCAACGCCGCAGGCCCCGAGCAGGGAGTTCGACAACGTCGTTCACTCGCTGCGCCGCCCCTGGCGCTGGGTCAGTACCGTCGTGATTGTGTTTTTGTTGGTGGCGTTTGTGCAGGCAATCGCCACCAACAAAAACATTGATTTCGCGACCATTGGTGAATTCATGTTTCACCCGCGCATTCTCTCCGGAGTGCGCCTCACCCTCATCATCACCATCATCGCCATGTTCGCCGCCGCTCTTCTCGCGGTACTCATCGCGGCAATGCGCATGTCTGGCAATCCCGTACTCGTGGCAGTTGCGGCGGTGTACGTTTGGGCATTCAGAGGAACTCCGCTGCTCGTGCAAATCGTGATTTGGGGCTACTTTGGCCTCATCTTCGAGAAGATCACCATCGGTATTCCATTCACCGACATCGTGTTTTGGCAAGAAGATACAAACAAGCTCCTCACCGCGCTTGTCGCTGGCATCATCGCGCTGACGCTGAACGAGGCCGCTTACTCCTCTGAAATCGTACGCTCGGGCATGCTCTCGGTCGACGAGGGCCAGCAGGAAGCCGCCGCGTCGCTCGGCATGAGCCCGAGCTATTGCTTCAGGCGTATCCTCCTACCCCAGGCGATGCGAGTCATCATTCCGCCCATGGGCAACCAACTCATCTCGATGATTAAAAACACCTCATTGCTCTCGCTCATTGCCGTTCTTGAGCTCTACACGCAAGCCACACAAATTTCAGCCCAGAACCTGCGGCAGGTCGAACTGCTTATCGTGGTGAGCATTTGGTACCTCGCCATCGTCTCGGTCCTGTCGGTGCCACAGCACTACCTTGAGCGGCATTTTGGCCGTGGCAGTAGCCGAAACCAACCACAGTCGCTCATGGCAAAGGCGAAAGAATATACCGGCTCAATCCAGGTCCAGAGAGCACGCAAGAAGCAGCGTAAGGAGCAGCGCAATGCCTGATCAAGTACTCGATGAAACCGCACTCGTGCGCCTCAGAGGTGTGCGCAAACGCTTCGCTTCACTCGAGGTACTCAAGGGAATCGACATGGACGTGCGCGAGGGTGAAGTAACCTGCCTACTCGGGCCCTCTGGCTCAGGAAAGTCGACGCTCCTACGTTGCATCAACCACCTTGAAACCATCAATGGTGGCAAGATCTTCGTCGACGACGAACTCGTTGGATACCGTGAGAAAAATGGTGAACTCTACGAGCTACATCCTCGTGCAGTCGCCAAACAACGCCGCAAGATCGGAATGGTGTTTCAGCGCTTCAACCTGTTCCCGCATAAAACAGCTCTCGACAACATCATGGAGGCTCCGGTTGGGGTCGCCCACCGGCCCCGGTCTGAGGTTCGTCAAGAAGCAATGCACCTGCTCGACAAGGTAGGGCTCGTCGAGTGGGCCCAGCATTACCCAGCCCAGCTCTCGGGCGGTCAGCAACAACGCGTGGCGATTGCCCGAGCTCTCGCGATGAAACCAAAGATCATGCTGTTCGATGAGCCGACGAGCGCGCTTGACCCGGAACTCGTTGGCGATGTTCTCGAGGTCATGCGTGACCTCGCCCAGGCAGGCACAACGATGGTCGTCGTGACCCACGAAATCGGCTTTGCGAGAAGTGCCGCCGACACGGTGGTGTTCATGGACGATGGCGTCGTCGTCGAGTCCGGTAACCCGAACGAGGTATTCGACAACCCGCAGAGCGACCGAACCAAGAGCTTTCTCGCGAGCGTACTGTAGGTTGGCCGGGGTACTTCGAGCTCATTGCTCTCTCTGGACCGGGCTCTTCAATCCGGGCGCCTTCACTCGCCCGCGTTCTGTGTTGGGCCGGCCCGCGTTTGCCGGCCCTACGTTGGCTCGGCCCCCGCTAGCCCGGCCTTACGCTGACCCGACCCGTCGATTGCGGCCTTCACCCGTCTACTTGACGAAAAGCAGGGTGTGAGCGTTCAAACACCCTGCTTTTCGTCAAATGGGCGGCAAAACCACGCTCAAGACCCACGCGAGCCACCGTACGAGGCCTTGCACGCCAATACAGCCGCCAGCGGCCAATAAGTCAGCACTACAACAACCAACAGAGGCCAACAGCAGCAAGCAGCAGCACCAACAGCCAACAGCCAACAGCCAACAGCAAGCAGCAGCAGCCCACAGCCCACAGCCCACAGCCCACAGCCCACAGCCCACAGCCCACAGCCCACAGCCCACGGCCCACAGCCCACGGCCAGCAGCCAACCCCGCGACAACCGCCGGCCGTTCGCCTGCAACGGCCGGCGGCAGCAGACGAAACCCGCCCCTCAGACGCGCGACTACAGCGAGAAGTGGGCCGATCCGCAGCCTGGACAGCGAGACGCAAGCCTCGATAGGCTTGCGTGTGACCTAGGGGTCATCGTACAGATGAAAGAGTCAAGTCGCGCGACTCTCAGCATTCGCGTTGACACATACACAGGGGGAACGATGGGGAACGTTCGAGGTGTCACACTTCGACCACGGTTCGCACGGGCTGCACTCGCGATCGGAACGGCTTTTACGCTGGCTTTCGGAGCGCAAGTAGCGCTTGCGCCGCATGCAGCAGCCGACGAATCAGACGAGGCGATCGTGTTCGCTGATGACCAGCTCACGGCATGCATCAACAAGGGGATCGGTTCGGGGCGAGCACCTGACGAGACCATCACCGAGGCCGATCTGAAGAAGTTCTTTTCGCTCAACTGTAATGACTCGTTCGCGGTGAAGAGCCTCGAGGGTATCGAACAGGCCAGCGAAATTCGGAACGTGACGTTTATTGGCGCAGATCACACGTTCAGAAGCGCCGACTCGCTGAAGCCGCTCTCGGGCCTCACGAAGATGACGTCGCTCATGCTGACGAGAACCGACCTCACCAACGAGGCGTTTGCCGGGCTCGAACTGCCCAAAGCACTCAGCACCTTCAAAGTGACGTACAGCCCCGAGCTTTCAGACATCACTGCGATGAAAGAGATGACCGGTCTCAGGACCGTTGACATCTCTTTCAACTCGCCGCAACTCACTGACCTCTCGCCGCTCTCCGGGTTGACGAAGATCACCTCGCTCAGCGCAGCGGCGCTCTCTGACCTCGAAGACCTCGAACCGCTCGCAACCCTCGAGTCGCTGCAGTACCTCAACGTTCAGAAGTCGAAGGTGTCTGATCTGAGCCCGCTCGCCGAGCTCACCTCGATCTCAACGCTGACCGCTTCTTCGACCCTCGTTGAAGATTTACGCCCGCTCGCGGGACTCATCAACATGAAAAACCTCGACCTTGACTACGCGAAACTGAAAAGCCTCGAGGGCGTTGAAGCGATGCACAAGATGACCGATCTTCACATCATGAACAACATCGATATCGCGGGTAACCTCGACCCGATTCGTGACAACCCGACGCTCTCGCGCATTCACATGAACGCGACCGGGGTCACTTCGATTGACGCGCTCTCAAACCTGCCAAGCCTCAAAAACATCCAGGCGCTCTCGAACCACGTAACCTCGCTCGTGGGGTTGCCAGCGGCACCCGAGGCCGTGTCAGTGGGCACCTTTGCGATCACCGCCCAAAACATTCAATACAATAACAAACCACAGTACGTGCCGAACGGCGCGAAGCGCTTCATGTACGACACGACCGGCGACCTTGAACTGCGCGAGCAAGGCCAGTTTCCAGATTTCGGGGGCAACCTCGAGCCGCTCGAAACCGATAACATGCCGATCGTGACGATCGAGGTACGCAAGGCGTGGCCAGAGCTTGAGTACTCGTTCTCACAGAACCCGAAAGGCAACGACCGTTTCGCAGGAACCGTCAAAATGCCCATCGTGTGGAGCTCAATCACGAGCGAAGATAGCGCGACCGTAAGCCTCGGCGAGCACTTCGAACAGCAGATCGAGACCACCGCGGGTTTTCCCGCAGCCACCTACATCATCAAACCAATGGACGACGACGCTGCGATGCCCGAGTGGATCACGCTCGACGAGTCGACCGGCGTTCTCACGATTGAGCCCGACGGGCAAGACGCCGTCGACTATTGGCCGTTCACCGTGCAGGTTGCTGACGCCCTCGGCAACACCATTACCGATCGATTCGATCTCACGGTTCCGGAGCCAGGAAACACCGTCTTTGAGATTGGCGAAGATCAACAGGTCAACGCAGGCGAAGACCTCGTCTTCACCGTGACCCGCGCCGATGCAGACAACAACCCCTACACGGGAAAGGCGAGCGTCGATTACCGCACGGTTGATGGAAGTGCTATGAGCGGCGTGCACTACACAGACACCGCCGGAACTCTCACCTGGGACGCAGGAGATACCAGAGACAAGACGGTCACCGTGCCAACGCTCACCGACGAGAACGCGGCGGGCTCACCCGACGTCGCTATGACACTTGAGCTCAGCGATCCTCAGCCCGAGAGCTTTTCAGAGCTCGGCGGCGGTTTCTCGAGTGATGGCTTCATGAGCTTTCCCACTCCAGAGCTCTCGTCTTTCACGATTGACGAAGCCTACGATGTCGAGGCAAGCACGGTCGACAAGCAAACAGTGACGCTCACGGTTTCACGCAATAAGGCAGCAAAGAACCATTGGAATGGCGACGCTAGTGTGCATGTCATGACACAGGACGGCTTTGCGCAAGCGGGAACTCACTACGAGCCATTGCATACGCTACTCGAGTGGGGCCCTGGCGATTTCGATGATAAAGAGATCGAGATCACCATACTTCCCGGTGCCGCCGGAACCCCTGAACTTGACTTCGGAGTCGAGCTCGTGGACCCGAGCACGCACATGGAGCTCGGGGTTCCAGAGACAACGCTCATGACCATCTCGTACCCCGTCCCTGAACCGTCAGTTCTATCACTCGGCGAAGATCAGACCGTAGAAGCGGGCGCAGAAACGGTCAGCTTTACTGTGAGCCGAACCGAAGCCGAACGCAACCCCTGGCTTGGCGAAGCAAGCGTTCGTTTCACCACCCATGACGGAACCGCCAAGGCAGGCGAACACTACGAAGCCTTCGATAATGTTCTCACCTGGGCAGCAGGCGAAACTGACGACATTATCGTCGAGGTGCCCCTGAAAGCAGGTGCAGCAGGTGACCCCGAACGAAACTTCAGCGTCGAACTCACCGACCCTAGCGAGTACACAATCGTTGGTGCACGAGCAACCGCCTCAGCGGCGATTCCCTACCCCGTTCCGTACCCAACGACGCTGAATATCGCTGGCGAACCAACCGTGAAGGCCGGCGAACCGCTCGTCTTCACGGTCACTCCAGAACAGCTCAGCGAACCAGCTTGGGCAGGCGAACTCAGCGTGCGCGTGCTCACGAGCGATCATGAGGCAGAAGCGGGAACACACTATGAGGCGGTCGACGAGGTCGTCACTTGGAAGCCCGGTGAGCGTGACCCAATCGAGGTTACAGTCAAGACCATGCCCGGTTTCAAAGGCAGCGACCCGCGCACCTTCAGCATCGAGCTGGCCGATCCGAGTGAGTACGCCGAGCTAGGCGAAAGCGTGAACTCTGTTGGCACGATCGCTTATGAACCAGACGATTCGACCCCGCCCAACCCGGGTGACGGAGATGAAGATGGTGACGGTGACGGTGACGGTGACGACGGAGATACCGACGGTGAAGACAGCGATATCGACGGTGACGCTGACGGCGACGGCGGTGATACTGACGGCGACATTGATGGTGACGGCGGTGATACTGACGGCGACACTGACGCTGAAGACGGAGACGTTGACGGTGAAGACGGCGATAACGACGGTCAGGACGGCGACGCTGACGGCGCCGACGACAACGACAACGGCACTGACGATGGCGACAATGACAACGGTAACGACGACGGCAACAACACCGACGACGACAACACCGACGGCGGTAATACTGACACCAATAGCGATGACGGCGCCGACGACAACGACGACGCAACCGATGGCGGCGCAACCGATGGCGGCTCGAGTGACGACGGATCAACCGGTGGCGACAGTGCTGGCGGCGGGAGCGGATCCGCACTAGTCGACGAGGGTAAGAACGTCGAAGCGCAAGTACTCGCGACGACGGGCTCGAGATGGGCATTCGGGGCCGCAATTGGAGGGGCGGCTGCCCTGGCGCTCCTCGCCGGCGCGACGCTCCTCGTGGCGTGGAACAGGAGGGGCCTGCGCGACTAACACGCGACAGATTGCATGACCGGTTTGCGCGGGCTCAAGGGCTCGCACAAACCGGTTTTTGCGTTAGGCCGAGGCCACTGCCTCTTCTTTGGGCCGGGGCGCAAACCAGAGAGTTACGATGGCGCCGATAATGATGGCCAGGGTCGGCAAGAGCATCGACTGGGCCATTGCCTCGGCGTATCCGTTTCTAAATGGCTCTGCGAGCTGCCCCACCGTTTCGGTGCCAATGCCCGCGTCTTCACCGAGTTTGGAGCTCAGGCGTGCCGACATGAGCATGGCCATGGCTGCCGAGCCGAGCACCGCGCCAAGCTGGCGGCTCGTGTTGTAGACACCAGATGCGGCGCCAGCGTGAACCGGGTTGACGCTGTACATCGTGATCGAGGCGAGCGGCCCCCACATCATCGAGTTTGCGACGCCGAGAATCGTGCTCGGGATGAGCAGCAGCGCGATGTGGCCTTCGCCCAGCATGAGCGGAACATAGCTCGCGATACCGATGCCCTGCAGCGTGAGGCCGAGGGTGTTGACGCGGCGGCTGTCGCGACGGTCGACGAGCTTGCCGATGGGCCTCGCGAGAATGATTGAGAGCACCGCCTGCGGCAGGAGCATGAGCGCCGACTGCGCTGGAGTAAGCCCTCGAACGAGTTGCAGGTAGAACATGAGCGGCAGTGCGAGTGCAGTCGTGGTCAGGCCAACGAGCATGATGGCGATGCTGCCAACCGAGAAGTTTCGGTCGGCGAACATGGTGAGCGGCATGAGCGGTTCACCACGCTGCACCTTTTGCCACACGACGAAGAGCGCGAGCACGATAACGCCGGTGATGATGAGGCCCCAGATACTCACCGGGCCCCACATCGTGCCCCAGTCGAAGGTTTCACCCTCCTGAATACCAAAGACCACGAGGAAGGTGCCGAGGGCGCTCAACACCACGCCCAGAATGTCGAAGCGGTGCGCGTTGGTAGGCAACACCGGCACGTTGCGCATGGTCAGCCAAAAGGCAACGATGCCGACGGGCACATTGATGAAGAAGATCCACTCCCAGCCCACCGCACCAAGCAAGAAGCCACCAAGAATAGGCCCGACGAGCATTGCAACGCCAGCGGTCACGCCCCAGATCGCCATCGCGCTCCCGCGCTGGTTGGGCGGGAAGATACGGGTAATGACCGACATCGTCTGCGGGGTCATACATGAAGCGCCAATGCCCTGCAGCGCGCGAGCAGCAACAAGGGTCTCGATGTTCGGCGCGAGGCCGCACATGAGCGAGGCAATCGTGAAGGTCGCGAGGCCGACGAGGTACACACGACGCGGGCCGAAGCGATCGCCAAGACGACCGGTAATGAGCAGCGGCACCGCGTATGCGAGCAGGTATGCGCTCGTGGCCCAGAGAGTAGCCGTCATCGTGGTATCGAGGCCACGCATGATGGTGGGATTTGCTACCGACACGATCGTCGTGTCGACGAGAATCATGAAGAATCCGAGCACCAGGGTCCATAGGGCCGCCCACGGTCTAATGGTCGTATTCTGCTTCATGGATCCCTCTCTTCGTGAACCCTCAGAGTCTACTCCAGCGCTGTTCGGCTCTCCTGAGCCTCGGCCACCCTTTTCGCCTTGACTTTTCGTGGTCGATACCAGACGGTAAACCACACGGTCGCGAGAATCGCGAGCGCAACGAGCGCCGAGATTGCTGGCGGAATAGTAGCGGCAAAGCGCATGACCGACGATTCAAGCGTGAACTGTTGCTCGACCGTAAAGACGCTGCCGAGGCTCGCCGTTCCATTCGTGATCACGAGCAGCACCCCGACAATCACCGTGAGCGCTCCCCCAATGATCTGGGTCCACGTATTGCTCCAGCGCCCGACGTGGACGGTTCTTGGCCGAACGAGGGTGCGGATCGCGGGAGTCTTTTCCCACAACAGCGCGAGCACGAGCAACGGAATCACCATGCCGGTCGCAAACGCGAACATGATGAGCCCGCCGTACAGCGGGTTCGCCCCTGCGCCAGCGACGGTGAGCACCGCACCAAGCAGGGGGCCCGCACACACTCCAGCGACACCGTAGATTGTGCCGAGCGCAAAGACCGATGCCACCGAGGTCGACTCTGCACTCCGTTGTCGCGTCAGACCGGGAATGGGCAAGCCGAGCAGCATTGCCGCCCCAAGAAGAATCACGAGCACCGCTGCGACGAGCACAATGGTTTCGCGGTACTGCTGAATCCACAGCCCCAGTGAGCCCGCAAGCAAACCGAGCGGAACAAGCGTCACCGAGAGCCCCGCGAAGAAAATGCCGGTGCGGGCGATGATGGCGCCCGGGTTAGTAAAGGCGTAAGCGAAGAAGGCGGGCAGAAGCATCACAGAGCATGGGCTCAGGAGCGTCAGCATACCGGCGAGCAGCGCCCCAAGAAGACCGATCGACACGAGTTACCGACCCGCGCTCTCCAGCTGCTGGTCAATGACCTGCCTGAAGGTGTCGATCTCTTGAGCACCGTTAAGCTGCTGCGAGTCTGTGAGCGTGCCTGAGGTTGCAACAACGAAGAATGGCACCCCACTGATGCCCATCTGCTGGGCCTGCTGGGTGCTGGCCTGCACCTCCTGACGCAAGCCCTCGCTAGCGAAATCTTTCGCGAAGGCGTCGAGATCGAGGTCGAGCTCGGCAGCGAGGTCGGTCAGCTGCTTCTCGTCGAGGTTCGGCTTAGCCCCGTCAGCGCTCAGCCCGTACACCTTGAAGAGGTAGTCAAAGTAGCGGTCCTGCAGACCGGCTGCCCTCGCAGCAACAGCCGCGTCTTCGGCTTGTTCACCGATGAAGGTCACATCGTGAACTTCGAGACGCACCTTGCCGCTGTCGATGTACTCCTTCACGATCGTCGGGAGCGTATCGCGGTGGTAGAGGCCACAGTATGGGCACGTGTAGTCGGTCCACTCATAGATCGTGACGGGGGCGTCTGCCTTGCCAAGCACCATATAGGGTTCTGCGCTCAAATCGGGCTCCGTAGCAGCCTGCTCGCCACCATCGGCGACCTGCGCGGTGTCACCCTGCGCAGGATTTGCGTCGTTCTGCGTCTGGTTCCACAGGAGCGTATAGGCGCCCCCAACAAATACGAGTGCAATCGCAAGAATGAGACTCAGAATACGCTGCTGGCGCAGCTTCTTTGTGAGCTGGGCAACGGTCTGTTCAGAGTGTGTCACGTTCATGGCCCTTTAAGCCTATAAGACGCTTGTGCTTTTGACCTGAACGGGCTTCGTCCTTCTAGCTCAGCGACATCGGCTTCACGATGTCGGCATAGATAAGCAGGAGTGTCATGCCGAGCAGGAGCGTCGCGACGACGAGAGTCACGGGAACCATCTTGGCGGTGTCGACCGGGCCTGGATCACCCTTACCGAAAAGCTTCCAGAGCCGGCGTTTTGCCCCCTCATATAGAGCCCCGGCAATATGCCCTCCGTCGAGTGGCGTGAGGGGAATGAGGTTAAACACGAAGAGCGCAACGTTCAGCGATGCGAGAAGACCGACCATGGCTTGTGCTTTGTCGACGACCGGTGTCGTGTCGTTGCTCACGAGGTCACCGGCGATACGGCCGACACCGACAACGCTGACCGGGCCGTTCAGCGCGCGCTCTTCGCTCCCAAAAGCTGCCTGCCATACATCGACGAGGCGCTGCGGCATATGAATGATCACGTCGCCCACGGCCCGAATGTTGTCAAAAACAAGGGCGGGTGCAGCGGTCACAGGCTGGCGTTCGAGTTCCATAGTGGGTACGACACCCATCATGCCGACCGATTCGACCTCGACTTCACCGTCTGGGCCAACAATCTTCGCTCCAGAAGCATCGGCACGGGCCCGTTCGTTGACTGCGGGGGTCAACTGCAATATCTGCGTTTTCCCCTCGCGCTCAATCTCAAAGTTCAACGGTTGCCCAGGGCTCGCTGCGACGATCTCGCGAACACGATCCCACTCGGTCATCGCTTCGCCGTCGATCGCGACAACCTTGTCGCCAGGTAGGAGCCCAGCGGCCGCGGCCGGAGCTTCCGGCATGTCGCTCGTGCACTCCGTCGCCTGCGCGTTCGCAGAGACGAGGCACTCATTGACCTGCCCCACCGTGGTCGTTGCTTGAGGCACGCCAAACCCGGCAACGAGAATCGCGTAGAAGATGATCGCGAGCACAAGGTTCATGAGCGGGCCACCGAGCATGATGATGACCTTTTTCCACTCGGCAAGCCGGTAGAACGCACGATCATCGTCACCAGCAGTGATCGTTTCAGCGCTCGCTTTTCGGGCTTCACCGACCACTTCTTGGAAGAAGCCAGTGGTCGATTCGCGCGAGACCTCGCCCGGATGTTTCGGCGGATACATGCCGATCATCGAAACGTAGCCGCCGAGCGGGATGAGTTTGAACCCGTACTCGGTTTCACCTTTCTTTCGAGACCACAGGGTCTTGCCAAAGCCCACCATGAACTGAGTGACTTTGACCCGAAAGAGCTTTGCGGGCAACAGGTGCCCCACCTCATGCAGGGCAATCGAGAGCGCGAGGCCCACGAAAATAATGAGCACCCCGAAGAGGTAGAGCAGCGCGTCTTGCACGATCGAGGGCTACTGCACGGTAGCGGGCATTGAGCCCAGGATGTCGAGCACGAAGACCATCACGTCATCTTCTTCGTGGCCCATGCTCTTCAGTCGCTCGCCACCATAACCGCCGTCTTCAGCGGGCACGATTGACATCACGCGTGAGCCAACGGTTTGCCCCACGAGCGCATCACGAAAACCTCGAATGACGGGTAGCTTCGCGCCGACCTCGGCTGCTTCTTCATCGGTTGCAGCATTGAAGTGGCTGAATTCGCCACGTGACCAGCTTGAGTCGAACTCTTCTCCGGTGCGCATGATCACGCCACGGTAGTGCACGAAGACTGTGTCGCCAGGCTTAATCTCGTCGCCCTTGCCCTTCACCATCGTCTCGACCGTAAGCGTTTCGGGTGCCTTCGCAGAGTCAGGAATCGTGATGGTCGGCTCACCATTCTTGGCGATTGATACCTCGGGCAGGTCAGCAGGAAGTTTCACGTCTTCGCCCTCGGCTTTTTCGAGCTCTGGAACGTACAGGTCAGAGACGATGACGAGCGTCTCGTCAGCCGTCGCCTTGTCTTTGCCCACGACGTCTTGCTTCGGGGTCACGATGACGACGCGCTCGCCCCCCTTGGCGCAGTTGAGCGTCTGCTTCACCCAGGGCGAGTAGCTGCCCGTCGCGGTGAGCATCGTCTGAGTGAACTCGGTCACGCTGCCGTCAGCGCCATCAAACACGGTGAGGCTCGTAAAGACGTTCTCGTCTTCGCCAATATCGTCGCTCTTGCCCCGCTGGTCGGTTTCGAGCACGGTGCGCTCGACCTTGTCAGCTTTGATGGGCTTATCGAGGTCAAGCTTCAGCTGCTCACCGAAACCGCCCTCGACCTTTACCGAGTCGCTCAGCGAGCCTGGCTCGACACAGCCATCGGCAACGGGCTTCTCATCACCCGTGCACGAGGTGAGCGTGCCCGCGAGCAGCAAGACGGCAGGAATAAGGGCGAGCGTACGTTTCACGAGACTCCATCCAGGGGTTCAGCGGCGCCACTTGGGCGAAGATCATTCGTATCGAGTATTGCGCGTGAAGCTCTCGAAAAGCTGAAGATTCACGGTGTCTACTATTCTGTTGAATATGCCTTCTCACGTTGCGACTCGCCCGGGGTGGCTCTACTTTGTCGGCAGAAGCGTTTTGCGCCCTCTGCTCTGGGTGCGCTACCACCCGCGCGTCATCGGTTCTGAATCAGTACCACACAACGGGCCGGTGCTGCTCGTCAGTAATCATCTCTCAGGCCTCGACACCATTCTCATTCCGTGCTTCTCACCGCGGCAGGTTCGCTTTCTCGCGAAAGCATCACTCTTTGCGACTCCGTTCAAGAACTGGGTCATGCGCGGCGTTGGTGCCGTTCCCGTGCAACGAGAGGCAAGCAATGAAGCTCAGCAAGCGCTCGAAACCGGTCGTGACCTTCTTCTCTCAGGCAGCGTGTTTGCCGTTTTTCCCGAGGGCTCACGTTCAACCACGGGTCTCTTAAACAAGGGCCGAAGCGGAGCCGCCTGGCTCGCCCTCGAAACGGGTGCGACCGTCGTGCCCATAGGCCTCCAGGGCACGGGCCACCATTCCCACCAGAGCCACGGGAAACAGCCCGTCGTCATTCGTTTTGGCGCGCCGCTCGAACTCGATGATCTCAGCGATCTCCCGCGAGGCCGTGCCCGCCGAGAGGCAACAGAGCGCATCATGCGCGCGATTCAGGAGCTCAGCGGTCAAGCGTTCTCTGGCGAATACGCCGAGGGAGGCAGGGGCGCCTAGCCCGCCGAGGGCTCACTCTTCGAGGGCGTAGGGCCGCCCATTCGGGCAAGAATGCGACCGGACTGCCGAACGACAAAAATGACGAGGAGCGCTAACAGCACCAGGTCGAGCGCAATATAGATGTAGTGCCACGGTGACTGCCCCGGATCGGCTCCCGCCAGCACCTCGTTCGTTCGGGCATTGAGTGGCGGCCGAACGACAGAGACCTTGAGCACGAGCACGATGACGATGCTCAGCAGCAACCCCTTGAGCCCCGCGGCGAGCGCTGTCACACGCGGCCAAAAGCTCACCACGATAAGGGCGAGGGCCAGCAACAGCTCAACGGCGTTGAGCGCGGTGAACACGAGGCGCCCGATGCCGAGCCCCAGCGGAATCGTGATGCCGGGTGCCTGGAACTTGAGGGGCGCCTCAATGAACGAGATGGCGAAAACGACGCCGATCCACAGCACCGGCAATACCAACTGCCAGATCATTGCACGCGGTTGCCGCACCTGTTGCTCAGCCATCGTTATCCCTTCTCAGCGAGCGCTTGCTCGTACAGTTCTCTCGCGACGAGGCCCGTTTCTTGAGCGACCTGCTTGGTCGCGTCTTTGAGGCGAACACCGGCCGCGACCCGGTCGCGCACGAGCCCGAGCCCGTCGCTCAGCGAAACCACCGCAGGCTCGCCACCA
The DNA here is from genome assembly GCF_019049105.1 of Leucobacter chinensis. Classification (GTDB taxonomy): domain Bacteria; phylum Actinomycetota; class Actinomycetes; order Actinomycetales; family Microbacteriaceae; genus Leucobacter_A; species Leucobacter_A chinensis. Next base: position 9,677 of record NZ_JAHQZR010000006.1, on the reverse strand, counting down.
GCGACAACGATCACGACTTCGCCGCGTACACCCTCGGCTGCCCAGTCGGCGAGCTCAGCGAGCGTTCCTCGCTGCACTTCTTCATACAGTTTCGTCAGCTCACGGCACACCGCCGCGCGACGCTCTGCCCCCATCGCTTCGGCCATCGCACGCAGCGTCGCTTCGACCCTCTGCGGCGCCTCAAAGAACACCATCGTGCGCCGTTCTTCGGCGAGCGCCGAGTATGTACGCACCCGCTCTTCGTGCTTGCGTGGCGCGAAACCCTCGAAGCTAAAGCGGTCGGTCGGCAGGCCCGAAAGCGCAAGGGCGGTCGTCACCGCCGACGGCCCAGGAATCACCGTCACCTCGACCCCCTGCTGCACTGCCTCTTGCACAAGCCGGTAGCCAGGGTCAGAGACCGTCGGCATACCCGCATCACTCACAACGACAAGGTCTTCATGCCTGGCGCGCTCGACGAGCCCCGCTGCTCGCTCACGCTCGTTGTGGTCGTGGAGCGCGAGTAGTTCGGGCCGGTTTTCAATCTCGAGCAGACGAAGCAGGTTTGCCGTGTGCCGCGTGTCTTCGCAGGCGACCACCGTCGCACCCTCGAACACCTCGCGCAGTCTCGCCGAGGCGTCGCCGAGGTTACCGATGGGCGTTGCGGCGAGAATAATCATGGTGCCATCGTACCGTTCAGGGGCGCGTCGGGCTTTTTCATACACAGGCACTAGACTTCGTACGTTCAGCAGTGAGTGAAGTATACGAAGAGAGGGCGAATCATGAACGGCATCAAGCAGGTTCTCTCTCATACCGGCAAAAGCTATTTTCCTATTGCGTTCGTAGCCCGCCTGCCCTACGCGATGATGGTCGTGGGCGTGCTCACCCTCGTCGTTTCAGGGCGTGGCTCGATGCAACTCGGCGGCCTCAACTCGGCCGCGGTCGGGCTCGGCGCCGCGATCTTCGGGCCGCTCATCGGTGCTGCAGCCGACCGCTTCGGCCAGCGGGCAACCCTGCTCGTGACCGCGTCGATTAACGCGGCTGCTCTCGGAGCCCTCGCGTGGATCGTCTACAGCCCCCTACCCAACTGGGTCATGCTGCTCGGCTCGTTCGTTGTGGGAGCCTCTGCCCCGCAGACCTCACCCATGTCCCGTTCACGCGTGGTCACGATCGTCAAGACGAAGGTGCCCGCCTCTGGCCGCGACCGCGTGCTCGGCGGAGCGATGGCCTACGAGTCAACGGCCGACGAACTCGTTTTCGTCTTCGGCCCCTTCATCGTGGGCGTACTCGCGGTCGCTTTCGGTGCAGGCGCACCGATCATTGGCGCGGCGATTCTCACCATCTTTTTCGTGGGTGCCTTTGCACTGCATCACACGGCAGCCCCGTCGCAGTCGGCCGAAGAGCGAGCCGCAACGCTTGCCCCTGCGAAAGAGCTATTCGCGCCGCGGCTCATCATCATCGTTGCCGGCATTCTTGGCGTCGGGCTCTTTTTCGGTTCGATGCTCACGGCCCTCACGGCATACATGCAGAGCTTCGGAACCTCAGAGCGCGCAGGCATTCTCTACGGCATCATGGGCATCGGTTCTGCCGTCTTCGCCCTCTCGGTCGCGTTCTTCTCACCACGCTTCACGAAGCGGTCACGCTGGCTCGTGTTCTCACTCGTGATGCTCATAGGCGCTATCTTCTTGCAGTTTGCGACAAGCCAGGCAATGATCATTGTCGCTCTCGCGTTCATCGGTTGCGGCATCGGCCCCGTGCTCGTCACGCAGTACAGCTTCGCCGCTGACCGCAGCCCCGAGGGCCGTAGTGCAACGGTCATGACGATGCTCGGCTCGGCGATCATCGTCGGCCAGTCGACCACCTCGGCAATTACCGGGTGGATCGCAGAGGCTCACGGCCCAGACGCCGCATTCCTGGTGCCACTTGGTGCCACGATCGTGGTTGTCGTCACGGGCATCGCAAACTTCTTCATGACCCCCAGCGGTTTTACGCCGTCAACGCACACAGGCCAACTCCCTGTGCAACCATCAGCATGAAGTGGAACAATGGAGGAATGGCTACGGTTCTCTCTCCACAAGAAGTTCAGCACCACCGTCAAGGCTTTCCCTTCTTTGCCAATCCACCGGTGGTGAACGGCAAACCACTTGCCTATCTCGATTCGGGGGCTACGTCGCAACGCCCGGCGCGCGTGCTCGACGCCGAGCGCGACTTTCTTGAACGGGCCAACGCATCGGTGCACCGCGGCGCAAGCGTCGCAACCGGCTCTGCCACCGAGGCGTTTGAGGGTGCCCGTCAGGCCGTCGCTGGCCTCGTGGGCGCGCAGACCGACGAGATCGTGTGGGCTATGAACGCGACTGACGCGCTCAACGTACTTGCCCAGGGCATTGCCGAGGCAAGCGGCCCCCTCGCGGGCGTCGGGCTCGGCGGGGCAACGAGCGAACGTTTTGCACTTTCGACGGGCGACGAGATTCTCGTCACCGAGGCAGAGCACCACGCGAACCTCATCCCGTGGCAGCGCCTCGCGCTTCGCACCGGAGCAACACTGAAGTGGATCCCCGTGAACGAGCACGGCACGTGGTCACTCGACGATATACGCGAGGCCATCACCGAGCGAACCAAGATCGTGGCGTTCGCCCACGTTTCGAACGTGACCGGGTTCGTCGCCCCCGTCGCTGAGGTGGCCAAAATCGCCCGCGAGCGTGGCGCGTTCACCGTGCTCGACGCATGCCAGTCGGTCCCTCACATTTCTGTGAACCTCGCCGAACTAGGCGTTGATTTCGCCGTGTTCTCTGGCCACAAGATGCTCGGGCCGAACGGCATCGGAGTGCTCTACGGCAAGGCAGAGCATCTCGCCGAGCTGCCCCCAGCACGCACCGGCGGAAGCTCGATCATGCGCGTCACAATGGAAGAAACCACGTTCCTGCCAGCACCCCTCAAATTTGAGGCAGGCACGCAGCCCGTGTCACAGGTCATCGGCCTTGGCGAGGCGGCTCGCTACCTCGCAGAGGTCGGTATGCACCGCATTGAGGCAAGCGAAGCGGCGCTCGTTGAGCAGCTCGTCGACGGGGTGCAAGCCAATAAAGGCCTTCGTTTACTCGGTATGCCAAGCGCTCAAGACCGAGTGGCACTGGCTGCGGTCGAGGTGCTCGGTATTCACGCGCACGACGTGGGCCAGGTGCTCGACGGGCTCGGCGTACAGGTTCGGGTCGGCCACCACTGCGCCCAGCCTCTACACCGCGCGGTCGGCATGACCGCGAGTGTTCGCGCAAGTGTGCACCTCACAACAACCCCCGATGAAATTGACCGTTTTCTTGAAGGCCTGCGCGAGGCGCAGCGCTACTTCGGAGTGGAGTAAACCCCTTTGTCACACGAACTTGACGACCTCTACCAGCAGCTCATTCTCGAACACTCGCGTCGCCCCATGGGCAAGGGCGAGCTCGATGCTCCTGAGGGGTCGATAACCGCGTCGCACCACGAATACAACCCGAGCTGCGGTGACGAGCTCACCCTCTCGATTGCTGCCAACCCCGAGACAGGCGAGCTCACCGACCTCAAATGGGAGGGCCAGGGTTGCTCCATCTCGATGGCCTCGGCGTCGATCCTCTCCCAGCTTTTCAAAGAAGAGGGCGGTTTCACCCTCGAAGAGGCTGAAACCCGCATCGCAGCGTTCCGCGAGATGATTCAGTCACGCGGCACGATTGAACCAGACGAAGACCTGCTCGGTGACGCGGTTGCCTTGCGCGGGGTTTCGCAGTTTGTCATGCGCGTCAAATGCGCCATGCTGGGCTGGGTCGCCCTTGAAGCCGATCTGCGTCACGTGCGCGCCGCACTCGTGCGAGAATAGAGCAGTGACGAATACGCAAACCCCCGCGCAATACGCCGACTGGAGCCACCTGTACTCGGGCAAGGTTCGAGATCTCTACGAACCAGCCGACGGTTCACGCGAGCATCTACTCGTCGTCACGAGTAACCGGGTGAGCGCATTCGACTTCATGCTTGAGCCCCCGATTCCCGAGAAGGGTGCCGTGCTCACGGCGCTGTCTCGCTGGTGGTTTGCCGAACTCGGGGTGCCCCACCACCTCGCGACCGAAGGGCCAGAAGCGCCCGCCGAGGTCGCCGACCGGTCGATGGTCACCATGCGCCTCGATATGCTGCCCATCGAGTGCGTCGTGCGCGGCGCGATCACCGGATCGGGCTACGCCGAATACCGTGAGACCGGTGCCGTGTGCGGCATCGAATTGCCACAGGGCCTCTCAGACGGCGATCTGCTCGAGACCCCGATCTTCACGCCCGCGTTCAAGGCAGAGCTCGGCGATCACGACGAGAACATCACGTTCGAGCGCGCTTGCGAAATTGTAGGGCCTGAAACCGCGGCCGAGTTGCGCGAGCTCTCGCTCACAATCTTCACCCGTGCTCGCGACCTCGCGGCCGCCCGCGGCCTTATTCTCGCCGACACCAAGTTTGAGTTTGGCAGGCACCCAGAAACGGGCGAGCTCATTCTCGCCGACGAGGTACTCACGAGCGATTCAAGCCGCTTCTGGGATGCCGACGCCTACGACGCCGGAACCGGGGCCCAGCGCATGCAGAGCTTCGACAAGCAGATCGTGCGAGATTGGCTCAGCGCCAACTGGGACAAGCAAGGTGAGCCGCCCGTGCTGCCCGAAGAAATTGTTGAGCGCACGCGCGCCCGCTACCTCGAACTGTTCACCCGCCTCACCGGCAACGAACATCTCGCCTAAACTGCTGGCCGCTCTTCAGCTATCGACCGTTAAACTACCAATACCCCATCAATACAACGCAGAAACGGAGCCACCCGTGCCCAAAATTGTTGTCGAAGTCATGCCGAAACCGGTACTGCTTGATCCGCAAGGAAAAGCAGTGTCAGGCGCCCTCGAACGCCTCGGCAAGGGAAAGTTTCACAGCGTGCGCGTAGGCAAGCGCTTTGAAATGGTCGTCGACGGCCCCATCACCGAAGAAGTGAAGTCAGAGGCCGCGCAGGTCGCCTCTGTCGTATTCGCTAACTCGGCAATTGAAGACGTCGTCTCGATCACGTTTGAAGAGGCCGAGTAATGCGAGTTGGCGTTCTCTCTTTTCCCGGCTCACTCGATGGCCGTGATGCTGAGCGGGCTATCTCGCTCTCGGGCGGCGAATCCGTCGCCCTGTGGCACGCCGACGCCGATCTCGACTCGGTAGACGCCCTCGTCATTCCCGGCGGCTGGTCATACGGCGACTACATGCGCGCCGGTGCCCTCGCTGCAATGGATCAGCCTATGCGTGCCGTCGCTGCCGCAGCCGAGGCTGGCATGCCCATTATCGGTCTTGGCAACGGCTTCCAGATTCTTGCCGCGGCCGAGATTCTGCCCGGCACCTTCACCTTCAACGATGGCCAGGAGTTTCTGCGCGCCGATCAGAAGGTCAGCATCGAGTCGGTCTCAACGCCGTTCACCAGCGCATTTGAAAAGGGCGAAGAGATCATTCTCCCGCTTCGCGCCAAGAGCGGCCGCTACGTGCTCGACGCCGATACGCTCGCGTCACTCGAAGATCAGGGACGCGTTGTTGCCCGCTACGTCGGCGAGAACCCGAACGGCTCAGTCGGAGCCGTCGCTGCTGTCTCGAACGAGCGCGGCAACGTCGTTGGCATCATGCCCCACCCCGAGTTCGCCGTTGAGGCTGGCTTCGGCCCCGATACCCCTGGCGCAATGCGCTCGGGCATCGACGGCGCACGCTTCTTCGACAGCCTGCTCGCGACCGTGAACGCGTAACCGCTTAGAATAACGAAAGCGGCGGATCCACTCGGGATCCGCCGCTTTTTTCATCTCACGAGATCGACCGCTCGCGCGCTCCTCACGCTAGTCGCGGTTCAGCACCGAGAAATCTGGCTGCCCATCGGCCTTCATCGGGAACGGGGTTCCGTCGGCAAAGGTCGGCCACGGGAGCAGCGGCTGGCCTGCGGCATTGGTGCCGGGGGCGAGCTGCTGCGGCTGAGGCTGCTGCGGCTGCTGAGGTTGGGGCTGCTGCTGAGGCTGAGGCTGCTGCTGCGGGGCCGGCGGGAGCTGCTGTGCGGCAGGCTGGCCCTGGTAGGCAGCGGGAACCTGGAGGTGCTGCGACGATGCATACGGCGGCTGGCTCATCGGGTAGTGCGGCGCCTGCTGGAGCGTCTGCTCTGCGGCTGCTGCGCGCTCCTGCGACTTGAAGTACCAGGTGAGCAAGAGCGTCACCGCGATACCGAGGCCAGCGAGAATGAGCGTTGCGACCGAGAACTTCCAGTAAAGCTCAGGAACCCAAACGCGGAACGCGTCGAACGCCAGAGGAGCAGTGAAGAGCACCAGGGCGAGCGATGAAAGGACCGCGGTAATTTGCGCGGTTTGCGCAAGCGCTGGCTCAGCGTGCCGTGCACGTTTGAACAAGAACTCGGCGCACAGCACGAGCAGCCGCGTGAGAACGATCACGTAGACCGACTGCCAGAAGATCGTGAAGCTGAGCGAGAAGCTCGAGTACGGCGTGACCCAGATCACAATGAGGAGCAAGCCCAACAGGTACGTGTTTGCCATGATGGCAAACGGAGCGTACCAGTCGTTGCCTCTCTCACGCTTCGTATCAATCATGGTGAGCACCACGAACACCGCAAACAGGGTGAGCGTTGAAAACACGCGCTCTGAACGGCCTTGGAAGTCGCCAATGAACAGCAGCGCGATCGCGAGCACGGTCACGAGCGAGAGCACCGCAATGCTCATCTTCATAAAGGCAGACAGTTTCGAGTGCGGACGGTTCGGCGCACCAACCGTTTCTTCGTTTTCAGTCATGGCACCAGTATGTCGCATAGGGGCGTTTTCGTGCTGAATACACAGTTTTCTCGAACCTCCCACGGCGAATGTATATCTTGCAGACCGATAGAATGATCTTGTTCCAGCTTCCCTTCCACCCATGGAGTATTACGCGTGAACATTTCACCCTCACAGCAGCCCGACACCGTTGCCAACGCACAGGCAACGCCCGAACTCGAACAGCCCTATGCGGCGCTCGGTCTCGCAGACGACGAGTACCAGCAGATTCGTGACATTCTCGGCCGCCGCCCAACCTCGGGCGAGCTTTCGATGTACTCCGTCATGTGGTCTGAGCACTGCTCATACAAATCGTCGAAGGTTCACCTGCGCCAGTTCGGCCAGAAGACCAACGAAAAGATGCAAGAAAACCTCATCGTCGGCATCGGCGAGAACGCCGGCGTTGTAGATATCGGTGAAGGCTGGGCCATCACGTTCAAGGGTGAGAGCCACAATAGCCCCTCGTTCATCGAGCCGTTCCAGGGCGCCGCAACCGGCGTTGGCGGCATCATTCGCGACATCATCTCAATGGGCGCTCGGCCTGTCGCGATCATGGACCAGCTGCGCGTAGGCGACATCGACCACCCCGACACCGCTCGCGTACTGCGCGGCGCCGTTGAGGGCGCAAGCTTCTACGCCGGTGCACTCGGCCTGCCGAACATCGGCGGCGAGACCGTCTTCAACAAGGTTTACCAGGGCAACCCCCTCGTGAACGTGCTGGGCGTTGGCGCGCTGCGTCACGAAGATCTGCACCTCGCGAAGGCCTCGGGTAAGGGCACCAAGGTTGTTATTTTCGGCGCTCGCACCGGTGCCGATGGCATCGGCGGCGCCTCAGTCCTCGCCTCAGCTGACTTCTCAGAAGACGGCCCGACCGACCGCCCAGCGGTTCAGCTCGGCGACCCCTTCCTCGAGAACCTCATCATCGACTGCTGCCTCGAGCTCTTCGCCGAGGGCCTCGTTGAGGGTATTCAGGATCTCGGTGCCGCTGGCATCTCGTGTGCGACGAGCGAGCTCGCAGCAAACGGTGACGGTGGCATGTACATCGAGCTCGACAGCGTCCCCGTGCGTGACGAGGCGATGACCGCCGAAGAGATCCTCATGTCTGAGAGCCAGGAACGCATGATGGCGGTCGTTACCCCCGCCAACCTCGAGCGCTTCCTCGAAATCGCCGACAAGTGGAAGGTCGAAGCAGCCGTGATCGGTGAGGTCACCGACAACGGCCGCCTCATCATCAACTGGCGTGGCGAAGAGATCGTCAACGTCGACCCTTCAACCGTCGCCAACGACGGCCCCGTTTACGAGCGCCCCATGCAGGAGCCCTCATGGCTCGCTGAGTTGCAGGCCGACAGCGCCTCGAAGCTCGCTCGCCCCACCACCGGCGCCGAGCTGCGCGACCAGTTCGTCAGCGTCGTCACGAGCCCGAACCAGGCCTCGAAAGAATGGCTCACGAACCAGCTCGACAGCTACGCGCAGGGCAACACCGCCCTCACCTTCCCTGACTCGGCAGGCATGATTCGCGTCGACGAAGAGAGCGGTCTTGGCATCGCGGTTTCTGCCGATGCCAACAGCCGTTACTGCCAGCTCGATGCTTACCGTGGCACGCAGCTTGCTCTCGCAGAGGCTTTCCGCAACGTCGCCGTCACCGGCGCCGTGCCGATGGCGGTCACCAACTGCCTCAACTTCGGCAGCCCCGAGAACCCTGAGGTCATGTGGCAGTTCGCGAAGGCCGTTGAGGGTCTCGCCGACGGCTGCCTCGAGCTCGAGATTCCCGTCACCGGCGGCAACGTCTCGATGTACAACTCGACAGGCCAGACCCCAATTTACCCGACCCCCGTCGTGGGCGTCGTGGGCGTCATCGACAACGTCGCACGCCGCATCCCGAGCGGCTGGCAGGACGAGGGCGAGAACCTCTACCTGCTCGGCGTGACGCGCGAAGAGCTCGACGGCTCGGCATGGGCTGAGACGCTGCACGACCACCTCGGTGGCGTGCCTCCCCTGCTCGACCTCAAGGCAGAGCAGAATCTCGCAGGCCTTCTCCAGGCCGCGACCATGGGTGGCATCATCTCGGGCGCAACCGACCTCTCAGACGGTGGCCTCGGTCAGGCCGTTGCCGAGGCATCGCTGCGCTTCGGCGTTGGCGCCCGCGTCTGGCTCGACGAGATCATCTCACGCGACGGTGTTGACGCCGCGACCGCGCTTTTCTCAGAGTCGCAGGCACGGGCCCTCGTCTCGGTACCCCGCGAAGAAGACGTGAAGTTCCGTGGCCTCTGCGAGGGCCGTGGCGTTCCCGTACTGCGCGTCGGCGTGACCGACGGCACCGGCGATGCAGCTCAAATCGAGATTCAGGACCAGTTCACCATCTCGGTCGCTGAGCTCGGCGCCGCATGGCGCGAAACCCTGCCGAGCCGCTTCGCGGTCACCCCGGCAGAGTAACCGCCGCCGGCGCTGCGCCTGCTGCGTTCCGCCGCGTCTGCTGCGTCCCGCCGCGTCTCAAGGGGGGCTCCCACCGTCTGTTCGGTGGGAGCCCCCTTTGCGTTGCGCGGCCGCTCTCGTGCATCGCTCCCGTTTTCGACCGCTTGGCATCCGTGTCTTTTGCCCCTCGGCGTCTTCGCCCGTCGGCATGCTGCGCGGTCTGGCCTCCTCCACCGCTCAGGGACTCGGTCGCTCTCCCCACCCCTACACCGGTCTACTTGACGAAAAGCAGGGTGTTTTCGCTTCAACACCCTGCTTTTCGTCAAGTAAACGCAAAAAGATCTCAGCAACCTCCGAAAAGTGCCACAACACGCAGAAATAGTGTCGCCCCCCCTCTTTGCCAGGCTGGTTGTGAGTCACTCACCCATCTATTGAAGAGGAGCCCCTGGTTTGTCTATCGTGCCCGGA
>NZ_JAHQZR010000005.1 GCF_019049105.1 Leucobacter chinensis | reverse complement strand
AATCTCTCCAAAAACGGAGGATTACAAAAAATTGGCATTTGACAATTTAGTGCACACTATTGAGTTCTCAAGGACCAAACGTCCGTTCCCACTCCACCGACTTAACCGCCGGCCTCGCAGGGCAACCTGTCTAACTTAGCACGTCCCGATCCAGCTTGCAAATCGAAGTGAAACGAATTTCAACCAGACCCACAATTTCAATCTAGGCTCACACCCGGCATCCAAAGACACACTCGAAAGAAACCCGACCAGCAAGAGGCCGGGGCTCCACGTTCACTGTGGAAGTTAACAAAAGATAAATTTAGTCCCAACAACCCCACAACGCAAATCGACACCACACCAACGGCGCGCCCCCACTCAAACAGCCAAAACACAAAAACGCCACCGGAAACCATTCCGGTGGCGTTTTTGATGAAGCATGGCTTCGAGGGGCGCAAACCCGCTCTCGGCACACGCTGTTAGTCTTTGGCGACCTGCACTGCCGCAAGCGTGCGCTTACCGCGACGCAAGACCGCATACGTGCCATGGAGCAACTGCGCTTCGGTCAGGACAGCATCTTGCTCCTGCACTTGTTCGTTGTTCACGTAGACGCCGCCCTGAGTAATCGCACGACGCGCCTCGCTCACGCTCTTCACGACACCAGCCTTCGTGAGCAGTTCAGCAATCTGGTCGCCGGGCTTGCCGTTTGCACGCGGTAGTTCTTCAAGCGCGCCACGAATCGTATCGATATCAAGACCAACAAGCTCACCCTTGCCGAAGAGCGCCTCGGCGGCATCGATCTGCGCCTGGGCCACCTCGGGGCTGTGCACGAGTGACGTCACCTCAAAGGCAAGACGGCGCTGAGCCGCACGTTTGAAGGGCTCTTCTTCAACCTGGCGCGCGTAGTCTTCGATCTCGGCACGCGTGAGGAACGTGAAAACTTTGAGCCGTTCAAGCACGTCGTCGTCGTGCGTGTTGATCCAGAACTGGTAAAACGCGTAGGGCGAGCACATATCGGGGTTCAGCCAGATGGCATTGCCCTCGCTCTTACCAAACTTCGTGCCGTCAGAATTTGTGATGAGCGGGGTGCCGATCGCGTGCACCTGAGCGCCCTCGACCTTGCGAATCAGCTCAGTACCACTCGTGAGGTTGCCCCACTGGTCGCTACCACCCGATTGCAGCATGCAGCCGTACTGGCGATGCAGCTCGAGAAAATCGAGCCCCTGCAAGATCTGGTAACTGAACTCGGTGTAACTAATGCCCTCGTCTGAGTTCAGGCGCTTTGCAACGATGTCTTTCTTGATCATCGTGCCAACGCGAAAGTACTTTCCAATTTCACGCAGGAAATCAATGGCCGAAAGCGGTGCCGTCCAGTCAAGGTTGTTGACGAGACGAGCGGCATTATCGCCCTCAAAGCTCAGGTATCGCGACACCTGCTCCTGGAGCGCGTTCACCCATTGCCCGACGGTCTCGGGAGAGTTCAGCGTGCGCTCGGAGGTGGGACGTGGGTCGCCGATGAGGCCCGTCGATCCGCCGACGAGTCCAAGAGGCTTGTGCCCCTTGAGCTGCAAGCGGCGCATGAGCAGCAGCTGCACCAGGTGGCCTAGGTGCAGGCTCGCGGCCGTGGGGTCGAAACCGCAGTAATACGTGAACGGCTCACCCTCGAGAAGCTCGGCGAGAGCCCCCTGATCAGTAGATACGTGGATCAGCCCGCGCCACTGCAGCTCGTCCCACAGGGTTTCGAAGCTGTCGTCGAGGCGCTGAGCTGCAAGGAGCTCGCTACGATTCATGATTTCAGACACGCGTACCATGCTACCGCTTTTCACGGGCAGGCCAGTGACCGTGTGCTCGGCGGCACGTTGGACAGCAGGCGTTCGCCCCACACCGTAGTTCAGGTCAGGAGAAAGATGAGGCAAGCGATCGCAACGCACACGACGCCGGTTGCGCCGATCGCGACCATACTCGCGTCCTGACGAATGCGCGAAACTGGCTCGGTGCGCCGGCCATGGAGCGAGCTGAGATTCGGCGCGGCAAGAGGAATCCGAACGCGGGCCGCCTGAGTTGGTGTCTCAGGCAACTCCTCGGGTGCGGACGGTGTGACGGCCGAAGGTGCCTGTGCTAGCGCCCGCGGCTTATACAACGAAGGCGATTCTTGAACCGCATTTGGGGCAAACGCGACCGTCCCGTTCTTTTCAGTGACCACCTCTTTGGGAAGTTCCATGAGCTGGGGCTTCATCGCGACGGTTACGGTTTCGCTATAGGTGCCCACCTCGTTCGAACTCATGGCGCCACGATCTGACGAGTTTTGTTGCCAGGTCGCATTGTGGCGCACCCTCGTCGCGTCGTCCGGTGTCACGACTCGGAGCTGCGTCTCGTCATCAACGTTCGCGGCCGCTTCAAGGCGGGAGGCCCGATTCGCAGGAACCCCAACGGGTGGATCGGCACGGGTTACCTCGTGCCCAAGTTTCTTTTGTACGCGCTGGAACCCCTCAATGAGGTCGCGCACGGCAGGTAACCGGTGGGCAGGGTCATCAGCGACGGCTGCTGCGAGCAGCGTTTGAAGCTTGACAGGTATGTGAGCTGAACCCACAAGCTCCCATGCCATAACCCCAAGGCCGAAAACGTCACTCGCGTGCGTCGCATCATGCCCACGCATGACCTCGGGGGCGAGCCTGCCGCCCGAGGCGCAGCCCGGCATCGCAAAGCCCGCAAGGGCATACTCGCCGTCTTGCTTTCGCATGAGGTGTTCCGACCCCAAAGCTCCGTGCACAAGACCTTCGTGATGGAGCCGTTCTACCCCCGAAGAGAGCCAGATCATGAGCCTCAAAACACGGTCGAGCGCAAGCTCTTCTTGCAGGGCCTCTGCAAATATTGTCGCCTCGTCACAGTCGTCGAGCACGATGAAAGGTGCGCCGTCATCGGTGAAGCCCCCGCTGTGCACCGTCACGAGCGCCGGGTGCTCGGTTGCCGCAACGAGCCCAAGAACATACCGATCGAAGATTTCAAGGGGCACTGAAAGTGGTTCTTCGCCCACTTTCACCGCGACGGTTTTGCCCGTCTCGATATCTTTCGCACGCCACAGACAAGACTGCTCACCGGCCGAAATCTTTCTGAGCCCCGTGAATCCTGAGACGCGCGGTGTATTCATGGCCGGTCCCGGTATTCAAGCTGCGCATCGCCGCCAAGAATGATGCGATCGCCGTGTTTCAGTTGCATTTCGAGCCCGGCTCGGAGCAGCACCTCATCATCATTGGTTACAAGCAGCGTACCGTTCGTCGATTCCAGGTCTTCGAGAACGACCCCTCCGTCAGCGGGCCTGACGCGTGCATGGGTACGGGAAATATTGCCATTCGGGTCAAAAACCGCGACAAGCTCGGCACCCGAGTCGTTATCGTCGCGGGGGTTGCGGCCGAGCAGTGTGAGGCCCGTAATGGGCAGCTCGTCACCGCCGGGCAGCACAAGCCAGCCATGAGGGCGCACCTGGGTAACCGGTGCGGTGTCGTGTGGCCCTGAGTCAAGCCCCTGGCTTCCAGCGACAAGCTGCGTCGTGTCAGTGAAGTCATCGTCTTCAGAAACCCCGGCCTCATCGTTCTGCACGATGTCACCGAAAATCTCAGCAAAGAGGGTGTCAGAAACCTGCTCTGCGCGTTCAGCAACCCCTGTAGAGCCACTCAGAATCTCTGCCCCACGGTCAAGCGAGGTTGTCTCACGCGAAGGCTGTTGCGTCGTAGTCATGAGCGGCACTTCTTCTTCGGTGAGCTGCTCGCAGACCGCGAGCGAAAGGCCCTGCACTCCATGAACGATGCGCTGGCGTTCACCCTCGAAGCTGCGTAACGGCAGTTCAGTTCGGTGCCACTCATCGGGGCTCAGCATTGCGAAGCGCGAGACCCCTTCGACCGTCATTTCTCGCCAGGTTCGTACGCCCTCACCTTTTTCAGTGAGCGCGTCGTGCCAGCTGGCTTCGGCCCGAAACGAGAAACCACCCCGAACGTAAGCAGTTACACGGTCGCCGTCGAAACCGACGAGGCAGAAGCCGGGCAAGGCCGCGATGCCTCGGCTCACAAGCGCATCAAGCACCTCGCCGACATTGGCGCAGGCAGAAAGCCGGTGGAGCATTTCAGGCTCAACCGAGCGTTCAAGCAACATACCAAATGACTCGGCAATAATGCCCCAGTGTTTACCCCCGGTGCCGCTCCACTCGCTCATGCGCACACCCAGACGCGCTGTTGCTGTACGGTTCTCACGTTCATCATGACGAGTGCGCTGCCTCTCTGTTCTCGTTCTTTCATTCTGCCGCACCAGTGTGTGAGAGAACTTGATTATGCACATCTTGACCGGGGGCGCGTTGCCGGAGCTCGTGTTCAGCGACCTCACGCGAAATACCAGCCCTGATTGATCGGGTCGAGAGCAGAGCTCGCAGCCGCTGCCACTTCGTTCGATCGGCATGCATCGCGCTTCGAACCTCTCGAGCATCTGCCCAGAATCGGTCGGCATCCTCGTGCGAACCATGACCCCCCGAGAAGGCAGCCGCATCGGCCCTCGCGGCAAGCTCCGCCGCCGCGACCTCGTAACCGTGCAGTTGTGCCGCATACTCGAGACGCGTCTCAGTCGTCGGCCTTGTGGCTCCTAAATCGATAGCGTGATCGACGAGGCTCTGCCAACCACCAACCATGCGTTCTGAAACACTTTCTGACCGTTCGCGCCTTCGATCGGTATTGCGTTTCACGAGCCAGATCGCGAAAAACGGCGTTATCAGGATGATGATCGCGAGCAACGTCACCGCGGCATACGTGAGCGGCACGATGAGCGCCTGCCACCACCGCGTGCCCCGCTCTTCATCTGGCGTAGCTGCACCGGTTTGCCCAGGTGTTGAATTTGGTGGCGGAACCGTTTCGCTGTGGGGCGTCGGCACCTCGGTCATGTGCTTCGGGTCACTCGTGAGCGTCGCATCAGGTTTCGGCGCAACCTCGTGCTGCGGGGTGACATCGATCGGGGCCCACGAGCCGGTGGCAGCATCGCGCACCTCGATCCACGCGGTGATCTGAGCGCCCGTGCATTCTCCAAGCTCACACGGGGGCACCGCTGAACCTTCTGGCTCTGTGAGGTGAACGCCGAGCACGACCCGGCTCTCGAAACCAAGCGAGTCGGCCACGAGCATCGCGGCAACGGCGAACTGCTCATCGTCGCCGACTGCAGACACGAGATCAGCCGCCCCAGCTGCCGCGCCGACCTCGGCCTCGCGCCGGTTGAGGTCGGTGAAGAGGCGATCAATGCGAGCCACCCCGTGCCCGGCTCTGCTCGGTTCAAAGTGAGTTATTCCGTAGCGCTCCATCCATGTCGCAGGCTGGTCGGTAAGCGTGATCGCGTGGCTGAGGTAGCCTCGCTCACGCATGCGGTTCACGAGTTCGCTCAAGCCTGCCCCGTCTGCCGAGACGCTCTGTTCTGCTACCCAGGTGCGCAGAGATTCCGGAACAAGAGCCTCATCAACTGAGGGGCCAGAACGCGCTGGTTGAAATGTGCTGAGAGCAACCGAGGGGCCCGGCTGAACCATTTGTATGAGCCGGTCGCCTTTCACAAAGCCGCCCTGTGTGAGTTGCACTCCGGTACCCGATGACTCCTGGTAGAAAAAGTTATCGCTGAGGGCGGTGCGTCGTTTGCCCTCAAAGTCGAGTGCAACAAGCGGGCCAGCAAGCGGGACCCAAGGCTCGGTGTAATTGTGAACGGTGATCGTTGCTTGCTCCGTTCGGCCCTCGCCCAGAGGCAAGGTTGCTGCGACACGGCGAAACTGTTGACCACTGTCGCGTTCGCTGCTGACCCCGGTACGCACCGTTACGCCGTCGTAGTGGTCAAGGGTTGCGAGTCGCACACGCTCGATCGTTTGGGGGGCTTCGACAGAAAAGAGTATCTCGTCGAGCTTTGCGTCACTGCGATACTCTCGAAACGTACTCAGAGGGCTCGTTTCAACAGCGGTCTCGATCACGGGGCTCACCACGCTACGGGGAACGTCTCGGGTCATACCAGCGGTCACCACCGGGGTCACAAGCACACCGACGAGTCCCGCTACACCGAGAACGATGCCTCCTGAAACTATGCGCCGCAGCCGACGGCTCCTCATCGAAGCTCCGGTTTTGCGAAGTGAACGCCTTCGTTCACTCGAGGAGCGCCAGACAAGCCAGATCAGCGCCACGAGAAAACTCGCGAGTCCGGTCACCAGATGCAGGGTCGGTTGAGGAGCACTCGAACCAAGCACGAGGCCATAGAGAGGCATGAACAGAGCAACGAGTGGCGCCACGGCTGATCTCGGGGTATCTTTTGCCGCGAGAACGAGCGCAACGAAGGTGCTGACGAGCACGGTGAAGAAGAACGGGGCGAGCACCGTTTGGTAGGTTCCAAGAGGTAGCTCGAGGGTAAGCACATCCTTCCAGCCGAGCACAGGGGCGGCAACAATCGCAGCCAGGCTGCGTAAGGCTTCAAGAGGCCTCGTGGTCACGGCGTTGAGCGTCATCAGCGTAGGCGCTGCTGTCACCGCTGCACCGAGCACATATGCCGCAAAGACGAGTAACGCGCTCGCCAGCCAACGAAGCCGAAGGCGAGTCACGAGCGAGGCAAGTGCGACACCCACGAGCACCGCAACGGCGCAAACGACCGCCACCTGTATCGTCTCATAGAGGTGCCACGCTGCCGCCGCACTGATCACGGCGATGAGGCAGGTCGCGATCACCGGAACGGCCGGCAACCCCCGCCGCTGTTTGCGCTCAGCCATGGATGCTCCTCATGAGCAAGTGCGGCAGGTCATCGAGGATACCGATCGAGAGCACCGGGGTGTTACCAATACTCCAGAACGCAGGCTCTGCGTGCTGATCACACACGACAGCCACAACGGTCACCTCTGGCGAGAAAGCGAGTGAAGCGCGTTGAATCTCGCGGGAGGTGAGCGATGATCCGCACACCAAAAAAGCGAGCGAAGCGTGCGCCTGCTTACTGCCGACGAGTTGTGCGGTCTCGACGAGACCGTGCACGCGCGGCCCAAAGGTCACACTCGAGAGCTGGTCAAGCAACATACGTGGTGACCGAGCCGCGAGCACCCTCGTGAGGTCATCGGGCATCACTGCGAGTTCGGGCATCTCAGCGGGCACCACACACTGCACGTCTCTTCCGTCGTGCAGGCCGCGCAGACCAAGAGAGCCGGCTGCACTCACAGCGAGTTCAAACTCATCAGCGTCCCGGTATTCGCCTTCTCCCATCGCGAGCACGATTGAGATACCGGAGCGGCGCGTCTCTTCGTACTGCCGCACCATGAGCTTGCCGGTTTTTGCTGTTGATTTCCAGTGCACATGGCGCCTCGAATCGCCGATCTGGTAATCCCGAATCGCGTGGAACGAGAGATCATCAGGAACGATAACGCGCGAAGCTTGGCCCTCAAGATCACGAATAAGGCCACTCGACATCGAGGGCAGAATGAGCGTTCGCGGGTGAACAAAGAGGGTCTCGGCGTCTTGCCACGTGCGTTCGCGGCGAAACATGCCGAGCACGTCTTTGCGAACGGTGCGAGCGGGGCCAACCGAGATAATGCCTCGCTTATCACCCGGAATATGCATGGCCTCGGCATGGCTCGTCTCACCCCGCAAGAGCGGGACTTCAACCTCAAGAATGCCCTCTCCCACCGGCAGGTCAATGACGCCGGGAAGAGCGACACGCTTGCCGATGTTCGTGATAACGAGCGCGCCCTCGGCAGCATCCCCCACGACAATGCGCGAATGTTCGAGGTCAAGCGCCACTCGGTACGCCTTCACTCCGTATAAGAAGGGCATCGCGGCGACAATGAGCACCGCGGCCACGATGCCTGCCACCACGAGCTCTGCCCAGCCAAAGGCAACCCCTACGGCAAGACCAACCGTGGCAAACCCAATGGTCAACCACCCCTGCGCTCGCACCGAGGCACGCAGGGTGCGAACGGTGCTCGCTGTTCCCCGTGAAAGACGCCGCCACGCGAGCGCGCTCCGCACCGCCACCGAGGTGGAATGCTGCGCGGTCGATCCCACCGTGGTGCGGGTGTGTCGGTTCCCACCGGTAAAGGTCACCCCTCGGCCCCCTGAGTGGGCGGCTTTGTGTCGAGCAGAATCTGGCCGATCACCGCCCCCGCGGTGACCCCCTCAAACTCGGCTTCAGGATCAAGTACGAGTCGGTGCGCAAGCGTGACCTCAGCGAGGCCCTTGACATCGTCGGGCGTCACAAAATCACGGTCGTGCGCGAGCGCCCAGACTTTCGCCGCGCGAGTGAGCCCGAGTGCCGCCCGAACACTCGCACCAAGCCGCACCTGGGCAGCGTTTCTCGTAGCCTCGACGATACGCACGATGTAATCCATCACGAGCGGGTCGATGAACACGCCCTTCGCGAGCTCGGTCATTTCGAGCACACCCTGCAGGGTCATGACCGGGTGCAACTCGGGCGCCTTCGATCCACTCGCCTCAAGAATACGTACGGTGGTCGCATGGTCTGGGTACCCGAGCGAGGTTTTGAGCAAAAAACGGTCGAGCTGGGCTTCCGGCAGCCGATAGGTACCGGCCTGCTCAACGGGGTTTTGCGTCGCGACAACAAGAAAGGGAGCGCCGGTTTGCCGGGTCACACCATCGACCGTGACCTGCCGCTCTTCCATCGCTTCGAGCAGCGCCGACTGCGTTTTCGGGCTCGCACGGTTGATCTCGTCGGCAAGCACAACGTTGGCAAAGATGGGTCCCGCGTGAAACTCGAACTCAGCCTTCTGCTGGTCGTACACCGTCATGCCGGTGACGTCGCCGGGCAGCAAGTCTGGTGTGAACTGAATACGGGTGCTGACCCCTTGAACACTCTTACCCATCGCCCGCGCGAGCGAGGTCTTCCCGGTTCCAGGCATGTCTTCGAGCAGCAGGTGCCCCTCGGCTACCATCGCGGTGAACGCGAGTTCGATGACGTGGCGTTTACCGAGCACTACCTGCTCAACGTTCGCGACGAGCTTGGAGAAGGACTCTGCGAACCACGCTCGTTGTTCAGTGCTCAAGGTACTCATTGGCCGTTCCTCTCGGTCATACCGTCTTGTTCAGGTGTTGGCGTTGTTTGCGAGCTCTCTTCTTGCGGCGGATCGATCGCGACCTGGCACCTTGCCGATTCGACCGAGTCAAGCCCGAGGCCTGGGAAGCTCACACGCGCGAACGCATTGCCTTGCTCTTCAATCGTCTCGACGTGCCACCCGCTCTGCAAGCCGGTGATCGTGACGTAACCGCTGAGATCGCCATTGCGGCATACACCGTCGCCTCCCGCAACATCGTCAAAGACAACGCGCGGGCTCGTCGTCGCCCCCGTTGCGGTGAGCGGTGTGGGTGGCGAGCACACCGCACCCTCGTCAGTGCAGTTGCGCACCGAAATCGGGGCCTCAAGTAAGCCGCCATAGTCAGGCAATACCTGCGCAAGCGTAGTGCCGGTTCTACTTCCTGCCATAAACTGCAGCGTGTACCCCGGGGTAGCTTCAGCGGTCGTCGTTGCATCCGGCCACACCCATGACCCGTCGTTCTGTTGTACCGGTGCACTACCGATGGAGTAGCTGGCCGCAGCCGGTGCTGGGATATCGAGGGTAACCTCATGGGTCGCACGATTGACCCCAAAGTCACGTTGACCGTGGAAGACGTGCTGAGCGCACACCTCGACGGTATGTTTCTTGCCCGCAGCTACTCCGCTAAAGGTACGGCTTCTTTCACCTTCTGCCGTTGGGGTGCAGGCAGCGCCGTCGATGCTGTAGCCGAATTCGGTCTGCCTCGAGCCGTTATTGTGCACTTCGGTAACGCGAACAGTAACGGTGTTATTGGCGCTGTTACTCTCGACCACCGAGGTGAACCGAGGCGCGCCAACGCCATGCACGCCGTGCAGGGGCAGCACCCTACCCTGCGACGAGCCGCTGCCTACTGTCGATGGCGGCACCGCAAACTTTGTTTCAGGGGTCACCGTGAGATCGGTCGGTGTATTGCTGCCAACCGCATAGTCGACCGTGACTGATGTACCGCGTACTGGAACCGTGACTGGCTGTTCACCACCACGAATCGTCACCGAAGCTGTCGATCGATCACTCACGGTAAGGTTCAAACGCACCCGCCCGCCATCAGTGCCGTTCGGGGTTGGCGCCCAGCCGTCACCGATGGCCTCAGGCGCCCGGGGTGAGCGATAAGCCCATGCGCGTGTTTGAGCGCTTCCCTGCGAAGTACCAACACCGTTCACACTCTTCACGGTGAACCCGTGTTGATCACCGTTCGTGAGACCTGAGACGACGCAATCGCGCCCTGTCTGACAGGTCACCGTCTTGCCCGCACCGCTTACCTCGTAGCTCGTGACCTCGGGAATCGATGCCCGATCAGAGACTGGCCGCAGGGTCACGCTCGAGTCGGTATAGCCGACCCATTCAAGCCGCGAGGGCGCCTTTGGCAGGCCCTTCAAGTCAAAGATGAGCGTGCCTACCCGGTCACCGGTTGAGGTGCGGCCCTGGGCATCTTTAACCGCAAAGTCAGCACGACATCCCGCGGCTCCGCCGGTGTCTTCACGCCAGGTGACCTTCACGCTCGTCTTGTTCGCAACGCTCATGGACACCCCGTCACACTGCGCCGGCTGCGAAACCTTGACGAGGGCGAGCGGGGTACCGGGCAACGGATTCACTTCGCCCGGGCTGCCCACGACGGGTACGGTGCACGAGGTCGATCCGCCGCTCTGCGAGCATTCTGCGCTCACCGTTGCTCCCTTCGGCAGGGTCTGCGGCGAGCGCCCGACGGTCAGCATCAGCCTCGCCTCCGTTTCGGCACCTGAAATAGACACGGTTACCGGTTCCTGCCGGCTCGGCTGCGCGTTGTCTTTGGCGCGAACCGTAAGAATTGAGCCGTTCTGCGTCACGGTAAACGATTCACCGCGATACGCGGTGGTGAGATCGACCCGTGGCTTATCGCCGTCGTGGCTCCACTCGACCATGTTGCTGAGCTCATACTGCTCGGTCGCTCCAGGATTGACAGTGATCGTGGCAGCACGGAGTTCAGGCTTCGGGTCGGCTGCGAGCACCCTCAGGTTAAGCGAGAGCCGCGTGTACTCTTCTTGGCCGGCGAGCTTCACGTCGACCGTGCAGTTGTCACGCCAGGGGCTTCCCTTGCCCGCGTCATAGCGCACAGTGAGCCCGCCTGCCGGGCGGCATTCAGCGTTCGCCCGCGCCCCGCTCGCAGCGACCGAAGCTTCGTCAAGCTCAAGACGTTCGCCCGCCGGCACCGTGATGGCCTGGGCAAGATCGATGTTGAGCGATTCATTCTCGTTCACATCGTTCTGCGCATACGAAGAACGCACATTCAGCACATGATCGTCGTTCCCGGGAACCCGTAAGAAGGCGTACGTTGTCACCGTTTCACCGTCGAAAGTCGTTCCCGTCACTTCGAACGGAACAATTTGCGCTTTCTCGGTGACTAGCCCAGAGATTCGAGAGCCCTTCGCTTCAAACCCCTCGGTCGGCTGCCACAACTGCATGTCAAGGTCGGCTACTCGACCCTCATTCCAGGTCACTTTGCCGTTCATCACATCGACGCCCTGCTCAAGGTCGGCAAGATCTTCTGAGGTGAGCGTCGTATCAAGCACCTGCGGGTAGCCAGGCACCTGCTCGCGCACGACCTTCACGACGATCATTCCGGTCGCGGTGTCTCCCCGCTCGTTCTCGACCGTATACAGGTACGAGAGCGGCCCTAAGGTCTCACCGCCGCGAAGGATCACGTGGCCTTCTTGAGTGTCGACCTTTTCGATGCGTGCAAGAAGCTGCTCATACTCGGCAGTGTCAGGAGTCGCGTTTGGCACTACCTCTTTCAACGAGAGTGCGGTACCGCTCGGGTCGACATCATTATCAAGCGGAGAAAGCACGACTTTGTTGTCTGCGCCAGCCTGCACCTGAGCATAATCGCTGTAGGTCACCGGGCTCGGGTCGCTCTCTTCGCCGAGCACCCCTACACGCACGGTGCCCACGCCCGTAAGCCCCTGCGAATCTTTCACACGGTAGGTGAATTGGGTTTGTCCCGAGGTTCCCGGAGTACTCGAAAAAATGATGCCATCGCCGCCTGGAGCAAGCGAAGCTGTGCCGAGGTCTGGCTGCGTGAGCACACGATCAAGCACCGGCACATCGCCAGTGCCTCCGGTAACCTGCGCAGTAAAGGGAATCGTCACCTGTTGCCCCGTAAGCACACGCCCCTCGAGCATGTGCGCAGTTGGCGGGGTGCTGCTCTCATCGCCCGTGACCGTAATGTGTACCTTCGCGGTCGAGGTGAGCGCCGGGAACCCCAGCAAATGCACTCGGTATGAGAGCGTGTAGTTGCCTGGCTCGTCAGGAGCGAGGTACCGCACCACCTCAGGCGTTGCGAAAGCGAGCCCGGCTTCTTGGTCGTTCACGAGCGCACTCGGATCAAGCACCATATGAGCCCCCGCAGGGGCGGTGTCGTTCTCAAGCACAGGAATATCAATCTGCTGCCCTGCACGCACCGTCACACGATCGTCGGCGGCGATAGGAGCGATGCTCTCAGCCGCAGGGAGCAGCACAAAGGTGATCTCGCCCCGCGCAGAGCGCCCTTCTTGCCCCGTGGCATCTGACGCACGGTACGTTGCTCGGCCCAGCACTCCGGGTTCACCGTTCCCGGTAACGCCGGTGACCCGCAAGTGTCGCTGCCCAACAGCATTGACGGTGAGTGCCGAGTTAGCTGCGGGCTCGACGTCAAGGTCGTCAAGCAAAATAACCGACCCGAGCGGATCAGAGACAGCCTCAACAACATCTACCGTGGCATCTTCACCCGGTCTCACGAAAGCCGTGAGTGGAACGGTCGTGATCGGCGCATCGGCGGGGTCGATGACGGTAACTCGGATGAGGCCGTTGGCCTCGCCAATTTCGTCAGAAACGGTGGCCTGCAACAGATACGAGCCGGCGGTCTCAGCCTCAAACGTAGCCTGCAGCCCCTGTCGATTTTCGATTGATTGCCCGGTCGCCTCGGTGAGTGGAGTGATCGCGTCGATCTGCGCAGCCCCCGTGGCTCCTTGCACCTGGTCATTGAGGTCGATCGTGATGGGCTGTCCCGTTCCGCCCGTGACCGCCGAGGCCGTGACCGTAAAATCTGGGCTCGGGCTCACCTGTACCACGAGAGTCTTCGTCGCAGTTGCACCTCTCGTGTCTGCCACGACAACGTCGAGCGGGATCGAACGCGCCTCGGTATTCGAGGGGTCTGGGTGCCGAAAGGTCACGGTGCCGTCGGGCGCCGTGACGACCTGGCCATAGTCTGTCTCTTGCTCGACCCCACTCAAAAACAGTGGATCGCCCTCGGGATCAACCCAACCGTCGAGTACATTCACCGTCTGCGTCTCGCCCGGGGCCACTTCAATCGTGGGCCACTCAGCAAGGCACCCTTCGGTGCCGCACCATACAGGCGCCTCGTTCACCCCATCATCGATGACTTTGAGGCTCACCGTCGTGGGCGCAGAGTTGAGCCCGTCTGCGGTCGTGCCGTCGGTGACGGCATAGGTGAACGAGGCTGTACCCGTCGCATCAGCAGCGACGTCGAGCACGAGATGCTGCTCATTATTGGCGACCGAAACAACCCCGAAGGCCGAATCAGGCTGCGTCACAGAGCTTGGCACAATCGTGAGAACGTCTTCGTTCGGATCGTGGTCGTTCAAAAGCACCGGTAGTAGCACGCTTTCGCCGGCACGCACCCCGAAGCTATCGGGCTCGGCGACTGGAGGCTTCGGTTCGAGCACCCGCTCGGGTTTCATGCTTTCGGTTACCTGCGGTGTCTGCTCATCGACCCGCCACTGTAGCGATGAGGGCAGCAATGTTCCCTCTGGCACACTCCATACCCACCCCGACGACTGCTCGTTGAGGAGCACGCGAGAGCCATTGCTCATGAGCGCGAGAGTTGGGTCGTCAGGAAGTTTCTCACCCAAGAATTCAAGTTCTTGGAGGCCGTCGCCCGAAACATACAGCGAGCCAGAAGCCTCTGACACCCACGCCGCATAGAGCGTCCCACCAATCGACAGTGGCCTTGCCGGAGCACCCGATGCTTCGCTGAGGCGAGTCATCGCACCGCCACCCACCTCGATCAGCGTCAGCCCTTCACTGTCGGCTATGGCGATCTCGTGAGACGTGCCCTCTGCCGAGTACTGCAGGAGCGATCCGCTCTCAATATCGGTCGCAATCGGCTCATTCTTGCCTTCTTGCCACAGCTTGCCGGTCTCGTCGTCGAGCACGATCCACTCGCCACCGACGTGTGCGAGCTGAGCCGAGCTATTGGGCACCTCGGGCAGCTTCCATTCCCTAGCCACCCCGCCGTCACTCGCCCGCGCAGTCACGAGCATGCCCGTCGTCTCAGCGACAAGCGCCACCTCGCCACTTGGTGAAACCCCGAGTGCCGAAAAAGCTTCTCGCTCTGCCCCGCCACGTTCGGTTTCATCAGCAGAAGCTGTACCGCGCTGCAATCGCACCGGCATTGCCTGCTCGCCGAGCGTGCCCACGTAAACATTGCCCGAGGCAGTGAGGTATGCGATCCACTCGCCCGCGGTCTCAACCGCGATCGTTTCGGCGGGTGCCTGCTCGAAATCATCGGCGTTCGCATCGGTCAAGTCTTTTGGCGCGGCCTGATCAAGTGTCGAAAGCCGCTGATTCCCCTCGGCGAAAAGCACTGCTCTATCGCCGTGTTGCACCAGCTGACTCGGGTTTTCGACTTCTTTAACCGTATCGAGCTCGCCGAGGTCACTATTCACCCTCGCGTACCGTTTGCCGTCGCCCGTTTGCAGCACCCACACCGACGCATTATCGGGCGGCACCTGCCTGGCGTCGTACCCGGGCCAAAGCACCGCGAGCGTCGCAGCGACCGCGACGGCCGCCACACTCGCTACCCAGGCCACCCAGGTGCGCCTACGCACTTACAGTCCTCCGAGCAGGCTCACAAGCCCCGAGACAACCACGGCCGTCACAATCACCGTACCGCCGACAAACAGCGCGAGTTGACGTGACGAATAGCTGCGCCCCGCTTCTTCTTGGCCGGGAACTCCCATATCGCTCGCACGCTCCCGAAGATGCTTGCGTGAGCGCTTCGTAGGTTCAGAGGCCCGCTGCGAGTCGTACTGCACTTGCGAGCGTGGTTGCCGCGCAACGAACTGCGGCTCTTCACCCGGGCTGCGTTCTGGCTGCCACGGATCTTCGGCAATCTCGAGGGGAGTCACTTGAAACCCGAGGCTCTGCTGTATCTCTTGTAATTCGGTGACCAATTGCAAGATGCTCTCGTGCCGATGCTCGGGCTGTTTTGCCATGGCTGTGCGCAAGATATTTTCGAGTTCTGGCGTGACGTCTTGCCGACCCGTCGGAGTGTACGAAGCCTTGGCAATGCGCTTTTTCAAAAGTTCCCGCTGGTTCATTCCCCTGCCAGGTTTTTCGAACGGGCTCACGCCTGCCAGCAGAGTGTACAGCGTCGCCCCGAGGCTCCAGACCTCGGAAGCCACCGTTCCTGTGCTGCGTTCGGCAATGATTTCAGGCGCACTCCAGGGCACCGACATCGCGATGACGTCGTCGCCTGCCGCGCCCGGCCCAACCGCCGTCGCAATACCAAAGTCTGAGAGCACGGGTAAACCGTAACGCGTCACGAGAATGTTCGACGGCTTAATATCCCGGTGCAAAAGGCCCGCCCGGTGCGCCGTTTCGATAGCGGAGCCCATCGTTACACCGAGAGAAAGTACCTCTTCGAGCTCGATAGTTTCTTGGCGATAGCGGCTTGTGAACGACGAAGGGCAGTACTCCATGACAAGATACGGGCGACCATCGGCCGAGATACTCGCCTCATAAATCGTCAAGATCGATGGATGCGCGCTCAACCGCGCCATCGCGTCGGCCTCTGCGGTAAACATACGCAAGAGCGCTTCGTCAATAATGTCGGTGAGCAGAACCTTCACGGCGACAGGACGCCGCGGCATGTGCTGCTCGAAGAGAAACACGTCGGCGAAACCACCGGTGCCGAGCGGCCGAACGTATTGAAAGCCCGAGAGCACAGGCGGCGCCGCGGGAAGTCGACTCGCCATCTTGCCTCGCTTTCATCGGCTACGAATTCGCTGTAATTCTACCGATCATGCTGGGTCTTTCGCTGGGCAACCAGTGTCACGGGTGAGAAGCGCGAACGCACTCGGCAACATTGCCGTCACCAAAGTCAACGGTGTCACCCGCTCGAAGCACGGTGCTTGATCCGCCTCTCAAGAGTGCAATTTCGCTACCTTCGGGCTGCACCACAGTGCCATTCTTCGACCCGAGATCAATGATCTCAACGCCATCTTCAAGCCCGCGCAGCACGGCATGATTTGCTGACACCTCGCGTTGTGGCGACAAGAGCGTCTCAAGTTTTTCGCCGTTATCGACGATTGGGGTTGGCCTTCGCCCGATGACCACCCGGTCACCGATACCCACGACTTTGCCGCTCGAAAAGCGCAGCATCCATTGCGGCACGGTTCGCCGCACAATTGTCTGCTCTTCGGGGTTTGTCTCGGTCATAGCCCGCAGCGCAGGCGCATTGCGAAACAGCGCCGAACGATCGGTTTCACTCGTGTTGGTGAGCGAAAACTGTTCGAGCGGTTCATGCCCCCATACAAGCTCGCTCGTTTGTACCACACCGCGGTTGAGCGGCAGCGACGGGGTATCCCGAGGCGCCTCATCAAGCCGCAGCGTTACACAGGTCACCCGATCGGCGCTCGCTTCACTCCAGGTGGTCACGCCCTCGCCCGAATAGGTATCGCCATCAAGCTCAATCGTGGCCCTCCCGCGAAGAGCAGTCGAGACAGCCCCCTGAGCCCCAGGGACGAACTCCAACAGGGCGAAGTCACGTAGCTGACCGATGCCTCGCCCTGCGAGCGCCGACAGCACGCTCTCAAACGAGGCGTCGTACTCACGAACACTGGACCAAAGCTCTGACGCTTCATCGAGAGGAACGTCAGCGAGCAAGATCAGACGCTCAGTAACGAGCGCAGAGCCTTGCCCATGCACGGCATACGTCAGCACAAGACCCCCATCTGTAGTCTGAATGATTCGCAGTCTAGCGCGACTCCCTGACCGACTGGAATCCCTGATTTCAGTGATTATTTCGTCATGCGAAACTCACCGATTCGTTCGGCAAGCCTTGCGAGCTGCTCGTCTACCCGCACCCGGGCGGTGCCGCCCATGCCGACTCGAGAGTTCACTGACCCCTCGATCGTGAGTACCTCTCGTACCCCGGCATTCAAGTGCGGTGAGACGCTCGCGAGCGCCTCGTCATCGGGCTCGTGCAGTTCAAGACCACGCTCTTCGCAGTACCGAACGAGTTCGCCAGAGATCTCATGAGCATCGCGGAAAATCACGCCCTGCTTCACGAGCCACTCGGCCACGTCGGTTGCGAGCGAGAAGCCCTGCGGCGCAAGCTCGGCCATGCGCCCAGTGTCAAAGGTCATCGTCGCGACCATTCCAGCAAAGGCCGGCAGCACCATTTCGAGCTGGTGAACCGAGTCAAACACCGGCTCTTTGTCTTCCTGCAGGTCACGGTTGTACGCGAGTGGCATCGCTTTCAGGGTCGCGAGCAGCCCCGTCAGGTTACCGATCAGGCGACCCGACTTGCCGCGCGCGAGCTCAGCGATGTCGGGGTTTTTCTTCTGCGGCATGATCGATGAGCCAGTCGAGTAGCCATCGTGCAGGCGCACAAAGCCAAACTCCTTGGTGTTCCAGAGAATAATTTCTTCTGAGAACCGTGAGAGGTCGATACCGATCTGTGCCGCGATAAAGGCGAACTCAGCGACCACGTCGCGAGCCGCGGTGCCGTCGATCGAGTTTTCCAGCGGATCGCCGAGCCCCAATTCCCTCGCAACAAGTCGCGGGTCGAGTCCCAGCGAAGACCCAGCAAGCGCTCCCCCGCCATAGGGCGAGAAGCGCGCGCGGGCCTCCCAATCGCGCAGTCGCTCAAGGTCACGCACGAGTGGCCACGCGTGAGCCGCAAGCTGGTGCGCGAGCAATACCGGCTGGGCATGCTGCAGGTGCGTGCGCCCCGGCAAAATCGCCTCGGGGTGAGCGAGCGCCTGATCGAGCAACGCCTCGATGACGTGAATAATCCCCTCGCGGATCACCGCCGAGTGATCGAGCAGGTACAGCCGCACGAGCGTCGCAATTTGGTCGTTGCGGCTGCGCCCGGCTCTCAGCTTGCCGCCGAGATTACCGCCCGCGATGTCGATGAGCCCGCGCTCAAGCGCCGAGTGTACGTCTTCGTCATCATCGGCAGCAACGAAGCGGCCGTCAGCGACGCGAGCGAGCAGTTCGTCAAGCGCTGCGTGCATTTCAGTGAGCTCTTCTGGCGAGAGATAGCCGGCGTGGGCAAGTGCCGTCGCATGGGCTTTGGAACCGGCAATGTCATATGGCGCCAGAATCCAATCAAATTGGGTCGACTTGCTAATAACCTGCAATTCGGGCGACGGGCCCGACGCAAATCGCCCACCCCAGAGGGCTCCTGCTTCGCCTGCGCGGTTGTTCTGCTCGGTCATTTTTTCGATTCCTCCAAGAGCCAGGTCATGAGTGCTTTTTGCGCGTGAACGCGATTCTCGGCTTCCTGCCACACCACACTCTGCGGGCCGTCGATGACCTCCGGGGCCACCTCGTACTCGCGGTAGGCGGGCAGGCAGTGCATAAAGATTGCTGCTTCATCGGCGTGCGCCATGAGTTCGGGGGTCACGCGGTATGCACCGAAGAGCTCGATGCGGGCTTTCGCCTCATCTTCCTGCCCCATCGACACCCAGGTGTCGGTGATGACAACGTCGCTCCCAGCG
Source organism: Leucobacter chinensis (assembly GCF_019049105.1). Lineage (GTDB taxonomy): Bacteria > Actinomycetota > Actinomycetes > Actinomycetales > Microbacteriaceae > Leucobacter_A > Leucobacter_A chinensis. The sequence goes on along the minus strand of NZ_JAHQZR010000005.1, from coordinate 237,552 downwards.
GTCGCCGCGATCGGGTCGGTTGTGACCGTCACGCTGCCGCCGGTCTCGGCAGCAATGCGCTCAGCATCGGCCACGATGTCGGCACGGGGGTGGTAACCCTCGGGGCCTGCAACGCGAATATGCATACCTGCTGTCGCAAAGCCGAGCAGGTACGAGTGCCCCATGTTGTTCGCGGCGTCGCCCACGTAGGTCGCGGTGAGGCCTGCAAGGTCGCCCTTCGCCTCGCGAATCGTTTGCAGATCAGCAAGAATCTGGCAGGGGTGAAAATCGTCGGTGAGTGAGTTGATCACGGGAACGGTCGCGTTTGCCGCCATCTCTTCAACCCCCGAGTGCGCAAACGTACGCCACACCACGGCCGAGACCATGCGTGAGAGCACCTTCGCCGAGTCGGCGACGCTCTCTTTGATGCCGAGCTGCGCCTCGCCGGGGTTCACGATGATCGGGTTGCCACCGAGCTCTGCGACACCGGCGGCAAAGCTGAACCGTGTGCGCGTTGAGGTCTTGTCAAAGATGACTGCAACCGACTGCGGGCCCTCAAGGGGCCTTCGTGAGTAAGGTGCTGCTTTCAGCTCTAGCGCAAGATCAAGTACCTCACGCTGCTCGCTGGGGCTCAGGTCGTCGTCGCGAAGAAAATGGCGAATCATTCCCCCAGTCTACAGCGCGGGCTGCTGCTGGGTAATGCAGTGCACGCCCCCGCCGCGGGCAAAGAGCGGGCGCGCGTCGATGCTCACAACCTCACGGCCGTATGCCGAACCAAGAATGTCGCGCGCACGGTCATCAGCGTAGGTATCGCCGAATCGGCACGCAATCACTCCGTCATTGACCACGAGATGGTTAATGTAGCTCCAGTCGACAAGCTCGCCTCCAGAGCGCACTGTCTCAGGACCAGGCACCTCGATAATTTCGAACGCACGCCCATCGGCGTCGTGGGCGGCCGCCAACGCCTCACGAATGAGCGGGACCACTGCAAAGTCTGGGTGATTCTCATTCGCTTGGGTGTGCATGAGCACCGTGCCGGGGGCGGCAATGGTCGCGATGATATCGATGTGCCCGTTCGTGCCGAACTCTTCGTAGTCGGCGGCGAGCCCCCGCGGAACCCACACGAAGTTGCTCGCTCCGATCGTGCGCTTCAGCTCGGCCTCAACCTGCGCTTTCGTCGCTCCGGGGTTGCGGCGTGCATCAAGCTGGACCGTCTCAGTGAGCAGGACCGTGCCCAGGCCATCAACGTGAATGCCGCCGCCCTCGTTGACCATGCTTGAGGTGATGAGCTCGGCTCCGGCGTACTCGGCAATGATGCGCCCGTGCTGCGACGATTTCTCCCACTCGGCCCAGTCGTTCGCGCCCCAGCCATTGAAGGTCCATGAGACGGCGCCCAACCGGCCTTCATCGACGACAAAGCTCGGCCCATGGTCACGCACCCAAAACTCATCGACCGGTGCCACAAGGTGGTCGACGTCGCTGCCGAGCATGTTCTTGGCACGCTGAATCTCGGTCGGATCGACAAGAACCGTCACCGGCTCGAACTCGGCGACCTTGAGCGCTACCTCAGACCACGCCCTGTAGCACTCTTCTTTTTCTGCATCGGTCTCGCCAAGAGTAGGGCCAGCTGCCGGGAACGCAAGGTAGGTGCGCTCGTGACGTGCGGTTTCTGACGGCATGATCCAACTCATGGTTCGGTCCTAACAGTGTGTCGGTGGTTCGGATGGTCTTGTGGCACTCTAACAACACCCGGTCGGCCAAATCGCAGAGCTCCGGGTGTGGCGCTCAGCTGCCCGGACTACTCGTCGAGGTCGCGAGCTCCAACGTGCATGATTGCGAGCACTTCGGGGGTTTCATGCCCGGGCCAGGTTACAGTGAGCACCTCCGCACCTTCGGGGCCACTACCAGCTCGCGTCGCCACGCGCTTCACCGCGAGCGCCGCAAACGGCGTTTGCGCGTAACTGATCCCGTCTTCACTCGTAACCTGCCCACCTGAGAAGTCGGGCACGACCGCTCCTGGCTCACCCGAGCCACGCACGTGGGTCGTCACCTGGCGCGGTTCGCTGCCCCCACCCTCGAGCGCAGTCTGCTCGTTCGCCTCGGTACCGCCCTGCGCGATCGCAACGGCGAGCACATGCCGGTACACCGGGTCGCCCATCGCGTCGTACACCCAACGGGTGCCGTGCACGCCATGCTCGGTCGTGCTCATAAGAAACGCTTCGCCCTCAGCAAGCGGTGCACCTCGGTAGGTGACGGGAACGTGGTACACGGTCTCGTCACCCGCCGTCACGAGGTGGCCCTCGACGCCCACCTCACCCTCGGGGTCATCGAAACGGTAAGCGCCAACAGCTCGCAACTGCGATGCATCGCCCTCAAACCAGGGTTGCTTTGGCAACCAGGAGGCGAGAATTTCGAGTTTGGTGGGAGACATCCATGTCTCATAAATGAGTGCCATGCCCCGATCATACGAGAGGCCACTGACACTCGGCAAGAACCGGCCGTGGCTTGACGAAAAGCAGGGTGTTCTGCCGAAAACACCCTGCTTTTCGTCAAGTAGACCGCAAAACTATGTGCACGAGCCCCCTCGCCACGCCCGAGGCGCTGACACCCGAAGGCAAGCCTAAGCCCCTGCCCCGAAGGCAAGCCCCAGCCCCGGGCGCGCAACACGGCACCCAAACGCAAAGAGACCGGCACCCCAACAGGGGCAACCGGTCTCTCGGCCCGCGAGATGGCGGGCGTTACTCGTTGCGGGGCGCGATCCGCCCCACAACGAACGCTACTTCTGGTTCTTCTGGCGCGATGCCGAACGCGCGCGGGCGTTCGAGTCGAGCTCGACCTTGCGAATACGCACGACCTCCGGGGTCACCTCGACGCACTCGTCAGAGTTCGCGAACTCGAGGCTCTCTTCGAGCGTAAGCTCGCGCGGCGGGGTGAGCGCCTCGAAGGTGTCTGAGCTTGCGGCACGCATGTTCGTGAGCTTCTTCTCTTTGGTGATGTTCACGTCCATGTCTTCTGAACGTGAGTTCTCGCCAATGACCATGCCCTCGTACACCTCTTGCGTAGGCTGCACGAAGAACGACATGCGCTCCTGCAGGTTGATCATCGCAAACGGGGTGACAACACCGTTACGGTCTGCAACGATCGAGCCGTGGGCACGCGTGTTGATCGCGCCGGCCCACTCGCCATAGCCCTGCGAAATCGCGTTGGCGATACCGTTGCCGCGGGTGGTCGTCATGAACTCCGAGCGGAAACCAATGAGGCCACGCGCCGGAACGATGAACTCAAGGCGCACCCAGCCGGTGCCGTTGTTGACCATGTTCTCGAGACGGCCCTTGCGCACGGCAAGCAGCTGCGTGATCGCGCCGAGGTGCTCTTCGGGGGTGTCGATCGTGAGGTGCTCGTATGGCTCCTGCGTCTTGCCGTCAACCTCGCGGGTCACAACCTGCGGCTTGCCGACGGTGAGCTCGAAGCCCTCGCGACGCATGTTCTCGACGAGGATCGACAGGGCGAGCTCGCCGCGGCCCTGCACCTCCCAAGCGTCAGGACGGTCGGTGTTGAGCACCTTGAGCGAGACGTTACCGATGAGCTCGCGGTCGAGGCGATCCTTGATCATGCGGGCGGTGAGCTTGTGGCCCTTGACTTTGCCGACGAGCGGCGAGGTGTTCGCACCGATGGTCATCGAGATGGCCGGGTCGTCGATCTCGATCGACGGGAGCGGGCGCACGTCTTCGGCGTCGGCAATCGTCTCGCCAATCGTGATGTCTTCGATGCCAGCGATCGCAACGATGTCGCCGGGGCCTGCGACCTCGGCTGGGAAGCGGGTGAGCGCCTTCGTGAGCATGAGCTCGGTGATGCGCACCTGCTGCACGCTGCCATCCTGCTTGACCCACGCGACGGTCTCGCCCTTGTGGATCTCGCCGTGGTGCACGCGAAGCAGCGCGATACGGCCGAGGAACGGTGACGAGTCGAGGTTCGTCACGTGCGCCTGCAGTGGGAACTCATCGTCGTACTGCGGGGCCGGAACACGGTCGAGAATCGTCTGGAAGAGCGCCTCGAGGTTCTCGTTGTCGGGCAGCTCACCGTTTGCGGGGCGGTTGTGGCTCGCGGCGCCAGCACGGCCCGAGAGGTACACGGTCGGCACGTCGAGCACGGCGTCGATGTCGATGTCTGGGTTGTCTTCGCTGAGGTCTGATGCGAGACCGAGCAGCAAGTCCTGCGCCTCACCCTCGACCTCTTCGATGCGTGCGTCGGCACGGTCGGTCTTGTTGACGGCGAGAATCACGGGCAGCTTTGCCTCGAGAGCCTTGCGCAACACGAAGCGGGTCTGTGGCAGCGGACCCTCGGCCGAGTCAACGAGCAGTACAACGCCGTCAACCATCGAGAGCGCGCGCTCAACCTCGCCACCGAAGTCGGCGTGGCCCGGGGTGTCAACGACGTTAATCGTGATCGGGCCGTTCTGGGCGTGCTCGCCCTCGTACGAGATGGCGGTGTTCTTCGCGAGAATGGTGATGCCCTTCTCGCGTTCAAGGTCGCCAGAGTCCATCACACGATCGTCGACCTGCTCGTGTGCGTCGAAAGAGTTAGTTTGCGTCAGCATTGCATTGACAAGAGTGGTCTTGCCGTGGTCAACGTGCGCAACGATTGCTACGTTGCGAAGATCTTCGCGGGTGGCGAGCGCCATGTGTGGTTCCTTACAGGATGGTAATGATCGTGGCCGACAGATGGCCGACGAGCTATCTTATCGGAATTGGCTGAAAATCGGGGGCTTTCCGCTATTTTCGTTGCGGATCACGCCCGCGCAGGTCGCCCGCACCGGTCGTCGGGCCCGGTGCGCTGATCGTGAGTAGGCTTCCGAGCTGGGCTGCGAAGTGACGCAGAGACGCTCGGGCAGCTGACGAGAACCGGGCGAGCAACCTCGGCAACATGCAGAACGCCCCCTCGCCGGCCGAAACGTGGCACGGTAACGAGGGGGCGCTTCGCGGTCGAATGACTAGCGGTCGGTCAAGCCGAGTTCGATGTTCGCGCCAGGAATGGCCGCGAGCAGGTTCTTTGTGTACTCTTCTCGCGCGTTGTCAAAGACCTCAGTGGTCGTCGACTGCTCGATAATCTCGCCCTGACGCATCACGCACACGCGGTCTGCGATGAGGCGAACGACCGCGAGGTCGTGGGTGATGAACAGGTAGGTCAGCCCCAGATCACGCTGCAGTTCGGCGAGCAGGTCAAGAATCTGCGCCTGCACGAGAACGTCAAGCGCCGAGACTGCCTCGTCGAGCACGAGAATGTCGGGCTTCAACGCGAGGCCACGAGCAACTGCGACGCGCTGACGCTGGCCGCCCGAAAGCTCGTTGGGGTAGCGAGTCGCGAGTTCACGCGGCAGTGATACCTGGTCGAGCAGTTCGAGCACGCGGCGTTTGCGGCTCGCAGGGTCGCCAACCTTGTGCACGTTGAGTGGCTCCATGATGGTGTTGCCGATGTTATGCAGCGGATCGAGCGAGCCATACGGATCTTGGAAGACCGGCTGCAGCTTGCGACGCAGCGCAAACAGCTCTGAGCTGTTGAGCTTTGAGGTGTCCTGGCCATCGATCGTGATGGTTCCGGCTGTTGGCTTCTCGAGTTGCAGCACCATCTTGGCGATGGTCGACTTACCCGAGCCCGACTCGCCAACAAGGGCCATGGTCTCGCCACGGTGAATGACGAAGTTGGCATCGCTCACGGCGTGCAGATCTTCGGTGCCGAAGTTGCCCTTGCGCAGCTTGTAGACCTTGCTGAGCCCCTCGACCTTGACAACCTCTTCGCCGTAATTGATGCGGCGCTCGTCGCCCAGTTCAGCGAGTTGCGTCACATCGACCACATCGGTGGTCTGGGTGACCGGGTCAGCCGAAGCCTCGATGCGGCGTGAGGCGATGCTCGGGGCCGCGGCGACGAGACGCTTCGTGTACGGGTGCTGAGGGCGCTGCAAAATCTCACGGCTTGGCCCCGACTCAACAATGTTGCCCTGGTACATCACGATGAGTTTCTCGGCGCGTTCGGCGGCGAGGCCGAGGTCGTGCGTAATGAACACGAGGGCCGTGCCTGACTCGTCGGTAAGGGTTTGCAGGTGGTCGAGCACGACCTTCTGCACCGTCACATCGAGCGCCGACGTCGGCTCATCGGCGATGAGCAGGTCGGGCTCGGCAGAAAGCCCAATGCCGATGAGGGCACGCTGCTTCATACCGCCAGAGAACTGATGCGGGTACTGCTTCATGCGGCGCTCAGCATCGGCAAGGCCGGCCTGCTTGAGCACCTCTACAGCACGCTCTTTCACGGCCTTGCGCCCCTTAGCGACGCCGTTAGCGCGAATAGCCTCTTCGATCTGGAAGCCAATAGACCAGACCGGGTTCAAGTTCGACATTGGGTCCTGTGGAACGAGGCCGATCTCTCGGCCCCTCAGACGCTCCATGTCACGACGGCCGACGCCAACGAGTTCTCGATCGCGCCACTTCACCGAACCGCCGGTGATTTTACCGGTGCCAGGAAGGAGGTTGATAACGGCGTGCATCGTGGTCGACTTGCCCGACCCCGACTCGCCAACGATCGCGACCGTTTCGCCCGGAAACACGTCGAAGTTGACGCCGTGAACGACCTCTTTTTCGACCTTGTCAGTGGTGAACGCGACCCGTAGGTCACGAACAGATAGCAATGGCTGCATCATGGGTGTGGTGCGTTCCTCGGTCATCGCCGCGCCCTCGCCTTCGGATCAAGTGCGTCGCGAACAACCTCGCCGAGCAGCACGAAGCCAAGCACGGTCACGGTCAGCGCGAGCGAGGGGTAAATCAGCGGCATCGGGTCAGTGCGAAGCGATAGCTGAGCAGAACTAATGTCATTGCCCCAGCTGATGAAATCGCCGGGAGGCAAACCAACGCCCAAGAACGAGAGCGTTGCTTCTGCAACGATCGCGCTTGAGAGCGACAACGTCGTAACGACGATCGCAGGAGCGATCGCGTTCGGTAGAACGTGGCGCCACAGGGTTTCGGCACGGGTGAGGCCGACTGATTCAGCGGCCATGACGAAGTCAGCGTTCTTCACCCGAAGAATTTCGCTTCGCACGATTCGTGCCGTAATCGGCCACGAGAATCCACCGATCGCCAAGGCAATCACAAACGGGTTACGGTGCTGCGAGAGCACGCTCATCACGACGACAGCCGCGAGGATGTAGGGAATCGAGAAAAAGATATCACCGAGGCGCGAGAGCACGGTGTCGATCTTGCCGCCGAAGAAACCTGCGACGGCTCCCATGATCGTGCCAACAACGAACGTGATAAGAATCACGATCAGGCCAACGCTGACCGAGGTTGAGGTGCCGTGAATGATGCGTGTGTACACGTCGCAACCCTGCTTGTTAAAGCCGAGCGGGTGCCCCGCTGAGGGAGCCGCGTTCGAGCTCGCGAGCACACAGTCGCGGGGGTTGAGCTGAGTAAAGAGCGTCGGGAAGAGCGACACAATGACCACCAGCAGAATCACTGCCGCCGAAATCCAGAACATGGGGCGCGAGCGCATATCGCGCCACGCGTCTCGCCACAGGCTCGACTTGCGTGATGAAACCTTCACCGCATCGACTGAGGCGATTGGAGTTTCTTCGATCGGAGCAACAAAGTGCTCAATCGGAGGGCGTTCGGGCTGTGCGTTTGGGTTATGCATACCTGATCCTCGGGTCGAGCAGGGCGTACAGCAGGTCAACAACGAGGTTGACGCCAAGGTAAATCAACACCATGACGGTCACGAATGAAACGACCGTTGAGTTTTCGCCCTTGAGAATGGCTTGGAAGAGCACGTTACCGACACCGGGAACGTTAAAGATACCCTCGGTCACCGTCGCGCCAACCATGAGCGTGCCGAAGTCGGTCGCGGTGTTGGTGATGGTCGGGATGAGCGAGTTGCGCAGGACGTGCACGGGAACGACGCGGTTGCGTGAGAGACCCTTTGCGTATGCGGTACGCACAAAGTCCTGGTTCAGGGTGTCAATGACCGAAGCGCGCGTGAGGCGCATGCTCGTCGCGTACAGGCTCACGCCAAGCACAATTGCTGGCAGGAGCAATTCTTGAATCGGGGCACCGCCGCTGACCGTCGGCTTAAACCAGCCAAGCTGAATGCCAAGACCGTACTGTGCGATGAAGGCGATCACGAAGATCGGAATGCTCATGAAGAGCAGGGCGATGATCAGGTTAATGTTGTCAAAGAACTTGCCCTTGCGAAGCCCCGAGAAGAGACCCACGATAATCGCGATGACGAGTTCGATTGCGATTGCCATGAGCGAGAGCTTGATGGTAACCGGGAAGGTGCGGCCAAGAATCTGCGTGACCGGCTCGCCTGAGAAGCTGATACCAAAGTCGCCAACAAAAATGCCCTTCAAGTAGAGCAAGTATTGCACCAAGAATGGCTTATCAAGGTTGTATTGTTCCCTGAGCCGTTCAATGACCGCGTCGCTCGGAACTTTTTCGCCGAACATGGCCGCCACCGGATCGCCCGGCATCGCAAAGACCATAAAGTAGATCAGAAACGTTGTGCCCAGTAGAACAGGGATGACCTGCAGCACTCGGAAGATGATGTATCTCAGCATTGTGAGATCTCCCTATTGTTTTCTTGCATGAAGCGTATTCTCTCGCAAAATCGTTCAGGCTCTCAAGCCCTGTGTCTGAAACCGTTAAAGCGTCATTGCGTGAACGGGTTACACGTAGACAAGCAAGAGGCCCTGGACTGTAAGCCCAGGGCCTCTTGTCGCTGTGCTATTTCTTGGTGATCTCGTTGAAGATCGGCACTGAGTTCCAGCCGAACGTCACGTTGTCAACCGACTCGCTCCAGCCACCAGTGGTGCCCTGGTACCAGAGAGGAATCGATGGGAGATCTTCAAGAAGGATTTCCTGAGCCTCGTGGAACTTCTTCACGGTCTCTTCGTGATCGGTTGCCTCGACGCCTTCCTTGAGAAGCTTGTCAAACTCGGGGTTTGCGTAGAAACCGTGGTTCGAGCTTGAACCGGTTGCGTAGAGCGGGTACAGGTAGTTGTATGCACCCGGGTAGTCGCCCTGCCAGCCCGCACGGAAGGGGCCACCAACGACGTCCTGCTCGCGGTCATCGAGGAACGCGGGGAACGTTGGGTAAAGCTTCGGAGCTGATTCAACACCGAGGTTCTGGTTCCACTGGTTCGCAACTGCCTCGATCCACACCTGGTGTGGGCCGTCTGAGTTGGTTGCAACTTCGATGCTGCCCTCGAAGGGGCTGATCTCGTCTGCCTCGGCCCAGAGCTTCTTGGCCTCGTCAGCGTTGAACTTGAGCTTCTCTGCGCCCTTGAGCTTGTCGGTGTAACCGTCAACAACGGGTGACGTGAAGTCAGTTGCAGGGATGTTCGTGCCGTTGAAGATCACGTCGATGAGCTCGTCACGGTCAATGGCCATTGAGAGAGCCGCACGACGCAGCTTGCCCTCTTCGCCCTTGAAGTGCTCAAGGTTCTCTGAGATGGTCAGCGTGGTGAGCAGTGCGCCACCCTGGAAGACCGCACGGTCACCGAGCGTGTCCTGGAACACGTCGAATGCCGTGTCAGGAATCTGGTCGAGCACGTCAAGGTTCCCTGCCTCAAGATCGGTGTACGCGGCATCGAGTGATGCGTAGACCTTCATGTGCAGACCGTCGTTTGCAACCTCACGGGGGCCAACGTAGGTATCGTTCTTGACGAGGTTGAGCTCGACATCGTGCTTCCAAGCGTTATCGCCATCGAGCTTGTAGAGACCGTTGCCGATGGGGTTCTGCCCAAATGCATCCATGTCTTCGAAGGCGACATCAGGCAGCGGGTAGTACGCCGAGTAGCCGAGACGGTCTGCGAAGTCAGGCGTTGCGTCGATGGTGAAGGTGTGGTCGTCAACGACGACGAGGCCTTCCATCGCTTCCTTGTCGTCTGCCTCGCTGAAGCCAGCAATGTCGGCAAAGAAGGTCTGGTTACCGAGAACGTTTGCAGGGTTTGCCGCGTAGTTCCAGGCATCAACGAAGTTCTTCGCGAGAACAGGAGTGCCGTCAGAGAACACCGCGTCGTCGCGAAGCTTCACTTCCCACAGTCCATCATCGTTGAGCTCGATTGACTCGGCTACACCCATCTGGGTCTGGCCGTCGGCATCGTAGTACACGAGGCCTTCCCACAGAGCGTCAACAACCTTGCCGCCACCAACCTCGGTGGTATCAGCAGGAATCAAACCTTTTTGTGGCTCGGTGATGTTCACCGAGATAATGCCGCCGCCCGTAGCGGTGCCTTCGCCTTTGTCACCTTCGTTGCTCGATGAGCAACTGGTGAGAACGAGTGCACCCGCGGCAGCCATGGCGATTACACCAAAGCCGATACGTGATCGTTTCACTATCTTTCTCCTTATGTAAACGTCGCACGCCGAAAGGGAGCCATAACGACCCGATGCTTGGCGTATGAACATTCAAATCATATCTGTTCGCGCTGTGCTTCTTCCTGTACCCGCAATAACGCAGTCATAACGATTGCACACAATAAAAGGGCGTTCAGTGTTGTTGAAACTCCACTGAACGCCCTGAAAAACGTCTCAAATACTGATATTTGAGCGGTTTTGGCCCGCTTTACGAGAGCGGCTTAGCCGTCTCTTCCATGTGTCTCACGAGCCCGAGCAACTCGGTATAGAGCGCCTCGTTTTCGGTGCACATCTGCTGGGGCGAGTACGCCTTGAAAGATCCATCTTCCATACGTTCAAGACCCCACTGCCCGCGCTGCGCCGAGCACGACTCGGGCAGCGAGTCGATCAGCGACGAATACTGCAGCACGAGATACCGGTTGCCATCTTCAAGCTTGTACCGCCACTCCATACCGAACTTGTTCGGCACCTCGGTGCTCATATGCCAACCCTCGTGCTCGACATCGAGCGAGAACGTCGTGCCAACCGAAACGTCAGCGGTGTCAATCGCATCGTCAGGACGGTTCGGGTCTACCTCAGGCTCTTCTGGCTCTTCAGGCTTTGGGTCAGGCTTTGGCTGCGGATCGGGCTTCACTGGCTCAGGCTTGACCGGTTCGGTCACCTCTGGCTTGTCGGTGTTGTCATCGCCACCCTGAGCACCCGCGAGGTTCATAACGATCAGAGAAACAAGAATCGCAATAATAGCGACCGCGCCGGTCACAATCCACGGGATGAGGTGAGGGCTACGTTCGCGCTCTTCCACCTCTTCAAAGTTGAAGATATTTTCATCGTTCACGTGGCTTAGCCTACCTGCGAAACTGCGAGTTTCCTTGCAATATGCCGCATTCTCGCTCCAAAACTTCACTGTCAGACCCGTGTGACATGATCTTTTCGTGCCCATAGACTTCACTGCCATCGACTTTGAAACCGCCAACTCTTCGAGTGCTTCTGCTTGCCAGGTAGGCCTCGTTCGCGTGCGCGATGGCGTGGTCGTCGAACGCGAAGACTGGCTCATCAGACCGCCAGAGCAGCATGCAACATTCGAGCCCTTCAACGTGCACCTGCACGGCGTCAGCGAGGAGATGACGCGTGGCGCCGAACGCTGGGAAGAGCAGCTCCCCCGCCTACTCAACTTCGTGGGCAGCGATGTTGTGGTGGCACATAACGCAGGCTTTGACATGGGCGTCATTCGCGCCTCTTGCTCGGTCACCGTGCAACCGACGCCCAAATTCAAGTATCTGTGTAGCGTGCAGGTCTCGCGCAAAACGTACGAGATTCCCTCTCATTCACTTCCATTCGCCGCGGCAGAGGCAGGCTTTACCGAGTTTCAGCACCACAACGCACTCGCCGATGCCGAAGCGTGTGCCGCCATCATCGTCGACGCTGCAGCGCGGGCCGAGGCGCCAGACGTGACCACCCTCGCAAAGACGCTCGGGCTCAAGGTCGCGACGTTGAAGGCGATCCCACTGAAACTGTAGAGGGGGTGGCGAAAGGGGCGATCCGCCGCTCATCTCACGCGATTCTGACGCCCCGCCACAGCCGCGTCGCCTAGAATGGCGTACGTGGCTCTAACTATCGGTATCGTCGGCCTTCCTAACGTCGGCAAATCAACTCTGTTCAACGCGCTGACCCGCAACCAGGTTCTCGCGGCTAACTACCCGTTCGCAACGATCGAACCCAACGTCGGTGTCGTGAACCTGCCAGACGAGCGGCTCAACAAGCTCGCCGAGATCTTCGGCTCAGAGCGCATTCTGCCCGCCCCCGTCAGCTTCGTCGACATCGCCGGCATCGTGCGCGGTGCGAGCGAGGGCGAGGGCCTCGGCAACCAGTTTCTCGCGAACATTCGTGAAGCCGACGCGATCGCGCAGGTGGTGCGCGGCTTCAGCGACCCCGATGTGATTCACGTCGATGGCTCGGTGAACCCAGCGAGCGACATGGAGACGATCAACACCGAGCTCATTCTCGCCGATCTGCAGACCCTCGAGAAGGCTCTCGTACGCTACGAGAAAGAGCTCAAATCGAAGAAGATCGACCCCGCCGTCGTCGACACTGCCAAGGCAGCAGTCACCGCGCTCAACGAGGGCAAACTGCTCTCGCTCGCCGGCATCGACCTCGAACCCATTCGCGAGCTCGGGCTGCTCACCGGCAAGCCCTTCCTCTACGTCTTCAACGTTGACGAAGACATTCTGCAAAACCAGGGTCGCCTCGACGAGCTGGCCGCACTGGTTGCCCCCGCTAAGGCAATCTTTCTCGATGCGAAGCTCGAGAGCGAGCTCATCGAGCTCGACCCCGACGAGGCACGCGAACTACTCGAGAGCGTCGGCCAGGCCGAGAGCGGCCTCGACCAACTCGCCCGCGTCGGCTTCTCGACGCTCGGCCTGCAGACCTACCTGACTGCTGGCCCCAAAGAGGCCCGCGCCTGGACCATTCCGGTCGGCGCCACTGCCCCGCAGGCCGCCGGCGTCATTCACGGCGACTTTGAAAAGGGCTTCATCAAGGGCGAGATCATCTCGTTCGAAGACCTCCTTGAGACCGGCTCGGTCGCCGAGGCTCGCGCCAAGGGCAAGGCCCGCATGGAGGGCAAGGAATACGTCATGCAGGATGGCGACGTTTGCGAGTGGCGGTTTAACGTCTAGGCCGAAATAGGGGGAGGGGCTGCGTATGCGCTTAAGCGCATACCGCTGCAGATCAACCTTTGGAGGTAAGTGTGAGTAGTGATCGGTGGACTGATACTCGTGTCGAGCGCGCGGCTGTGCTTGCAGTCGAACGTTCGGTAATTGAACATACGGAGCTGATTACCGCGACTCCAGCTACTGACTTTGGTATCGACCTTCTCGCCTTTCACACGGCCCCCTTCGGCGCTGTGCCAATTCAAGTCAAGGGTGCTTCGTCGGGACTCACCGTGTGGCGAAAGTACACAAGTACGCCCCTGATTATCGCCTACGTGCTTGACCCACTAGGTGACGTTCCGACAACCTGCATCATGACGGGTGATGATGCCTGGCAATTGCCCTTCGAGTACGCCGAGCGAGGTGGCGGAGCCAAGGGACATGATTGTGAGAACGACTCCTACCGTTGGCCGTCAGTGACCAAACTCCTGCACGAGCTCCTCATCGAGCGGCAAGCCACTAAAGCGCGCTGGAATGCCTTATTCGAGGAAGTCAGGGCGCGTTGACAATGCAGTTTAAGTGCGTCATCAGTGCTTGGTGACTTAGGGGCGTGCTTTCTGGAAGAAGCAGTCGATGTTGCCTGACCTGTCGAGCTTAAGCGTGAAGGAGCTCCTCCAGCTAGAAGCAGGGGTTGTGAGTGAGTTACGCAGTCGTAGTCTCGTACGAACGAACAATAAGCCTTTAGGCGATATCGCTGAGCAAATTGTGCTAGCTGCTCGTGGGGGATTCCTTGAGCCAAACTCGACTCGGTCACACGATATTACTGATTCAGAGGGGCGACGAATTCAAGTGAAGGCGATGGGCGGTAGATCGGCTGGCCGGTCTGGGCAATTCAGCCCTTTTCGGAGTTTCGATTTTGACACCGCAGTCTTCTTAATATTTGAAGCAAGCACCTTCAACTTGCTGCTGGCACGGGAGGTTGCGGCGAGCGATGTCAAAGCCGTGGCACCATACAGCGCCCACACGAATGGGCGAGCACCGACATTGAGACGGATCGAGAATCTGGGAACCGACGTGTCACCTGAGATGAGAAGCGCCTACGAGTCGCTTGACGGCAACGTCTGGTGATAGCACTTAACGTCTAGGCGCGCCCTCACCCAGCTCATTGAGTTGCGAGAGCTCTGCCCTGCCCTGCCCAGTGCGTCGATGTAGGACGATGGCGTCGTGTGGTTCGCCGAGTATTTTGGCGCTAAGGCCGCTCGTCACACGTGCATTCGGCCGCATCTCGGGCACATCAATACGGCAGCAGAGCGCACCGACGCCAATACGCATCCCGCAGTAGCGCACCCCAAACCGCTTGCTGCGTCACAGCCGACCGCACTTCATAAGCGCGCCGCTTGATGATCTGTGTTTCATCGTGAATGAGCACAAGACAGCGCGTTCCCTCATGACGTTGACATCGCAACGCAGGCCGGTTTGCTTCGCCACCAGCTCATCACGGGCTGCTGTACCCCTACTGCCGTGAACTTTCGCTTCGTCTCAGGCAGTGAGGTGTCAGCGAACGCACACCCTCTATGCCATTTCTCCTGCCCGCTCCAGGCTGCCCTCAAAGTCCAAAACTATATCTTTCGTCTGGGCTAGCCCAATGATTCCTTCATGAGGGTTCGCCTCTTTGCATGCATATATTTAAAAAGTATCCGAAATGATATATGAATTCCTATATTCCCCTTGTTTTCTGGGATCAAGCATGAATATATTGTTAACAGGTTCACATTAACAAGTGAATGACCTTGACTTCTGAGCTCAATGAGGAGACTGATGCACGAGTTGAAGCACATGCTGCCCACGCAATTTCTACGGATGCGTGAGCTCATGATGGTCCGCTTTCGAGCCGTTTTTGCGACGGTCAATATGACTGATGCTCAGTGGCGCACCCTCCGAGCGGTGCATGAAGCAGGCACAATCGATTTCGCCGTGCTCTCTGAGCGAGCGCTTGTAGCGAAGCCAAGCTTGTCACGGGTACTCAGCAGCCTCGAAGCGAGAGGTTTCGTAGCCCGTTCGGGCGTCGCATCTGATCTGCGCCAAGTCAAAGTTTCATTGACTGAAGAGGGCAACGCGTTCGTCATCTCAATGTGGCCGCTCATCGACGCCGTATACGAAAGCCTCGAACACGATCTCGGGCCGGTTCGCTTGGCGGAAGTTTCTGAGGCTGTAGCGCACTGCATCACTCTTCTCGAAGACGCAGACACCGCTCACACGACTACGCGGTAGACGACGACACCCACAAACCAGAATTTTCATTCCCACCCAACACCTAAGAAACAGAGGAAAACATGACGAAGAAACATCGTTCCTGGGCACTGCGTTCAGGCGTATTAGTCACAGGACTCGCACTTGCACTCTCAGGTTGCGCAAGCGATGACAAAGGCAGCGGATCGGACGAGGGTGGCAAAGAAGCTACTGGATCAATCGTTCTTGGCTACCCTGGAGGACTCGGCCCGGGCGACGCGCCTTCGGCCCTCGCCCTCGAGACGCTCAAAGAAGAGGGCTGGGAAACGGAGTTCATCGAGTTTGATTCGCCAGACGTTCAGACCCAGGCCTTGCTGCGCGGAGACGTGAACTTCGCAGCAATGGGGCCCGCAACCGTGATGTCAGCAAATATCGCTGGTGCAGACATCAAAATGATCACAAACGACGTTCGCAATGACCTTCAAATCATTGTTGCCCCAGATATTGAAGAGTGCTCTGACCTTGATGGCAAGCCCGTCGCTTACCACTCAGAAGGGTCAACGAGCACTGCACATCTTAAACGGTGGCTGGAAGACACATGCCCCGATGCGAAGCCTGAGTTCCTTGTCATCTCGGGCTCGGCAAACCGAGCAACAGCCTTGCTCGAGGGCCAGATTGCCGGAACGGTTGTGCGCCTCGAAGACTGGATCCCTGCAATCAAGGGCAACGAAGGCAAGGCAAAGGTACTCACCTCGCTCTCAGAAGATCAGAGTGAACTACTCGCCCACACAATCACTGCTTCAGCTAAGACCATCGACAACGACTCTGCAATGGTCGAAACGTATCTCGATGCACTCCAAAAAGAATTCACTGCTCTGCACGAAGACCCAGCGGCATACGCCGAGCGAGCTGCAGAACTGCTCGGCATGGAAGTTGACGACCTCGTTGACGTCTATACACAGCTCGTGGAGCAGGGCATGCTGACCGAGACCGTGGGCATTGACCTTGCAGAGGTCGACGCAACCCTGAAGTTTTACCAGGACAACGGCAGCGTTCCCGAGGGAGAACTGACCGCGACCGACGTCGCAGACGATCAGTTCAACCGCTAACCCTTGCCTGTGGTGGTTGCTGCGAATTGGCAGCAACCACCACAACTACACCCAGAAAGGTGCAGTCTCATGACGACAGCTCTCGCAGCGGGAAAGAGCACCCAACGGCAGATTAAAATTCTGCGTTTAGGCACACCAGTTTCACCCCTCAAGACCGTTCTACTGCGCGTCGCAGCAATCGCCGCGTTCGCGCTCTTCTGGGAGTTCGGCGCTCGAGCAGCCGATTCCCTCCTCATCCCCACCTTCACCAAGACGATGAAGGGGCTCTACGAAATCGCTTTTGTCTCGGGCGAACTCTGGCCCGCGCTTCTCACAAGCAATATCGCCCTCTTCTGGGGTTACCTGATTGCGGTAGCAATTGGCGTGCCAGTCGGTCTTGCGATGGCACGTTGGAAAGTTGTTGACCAGGCGCTCTCTCCAATCACCGCAGCAAGTCTCGCGTTGCCGATCTCTCCGCTGATCCCCATCATTCTTATCGCGTTCGGTCTCGGACTCGTGCCGAAGCTTCTCGTGATCGTGCTCTTCTCCTGGGTCTACATCGTGACGAATGTGCGCGCTGGTGTGCGCACCGTTCCCAAAACCCTTGGAGAGATGGCAAAAAGCTTTGGTGCCAGCGAAGCTCAGGTCTGGCGCCGCATCCTTATTCCCGGCGCGTTGCCCGCAATTTTTTCGGGGCTTCGAATCGGCCTGAGCCGAGCCTTTGCCGGCATGGTAATCGTTGAGCTCATTATGTTGCCCGTTGGTATTGGGGCTTCAATGCTCGATTATCGCGGCACATTCCAATCAGATTTGCTTTACGCGACAACCATCGCGGTGGTACTCGAGGCTGTGCTTCTGGCAACGCTGATGCAGTCAGCCGAACGACGTCTTATGAAATGGAAATAACACATGATTACTGTGACTGATCTTTCTCACCGGTACGTAACCGAGGGCCGCGGCGAGACGCTTGCGCTCTCTGATGTAAACCTCGAGATTCAAGACAATGAGTTCATTACCCTTCTCGGCCCGTCAGGCTGTGGCAAAACAACGCTCATGCGTGCCATCGGCGGCCTCGAAAACCCGACCGGTGGTGAGGTTATTGTGAACGGCAAACGCGTCGCCGGGCCTAACCTCGACTGCTCTGTCGTCTTTCAGAACTTCGCGCTACTGCCATGGGCATCGATTCTCGATAACGTGGCTTTCGGCCTGGAAATGCGTGGCATGAAAAAGTCTGAAGCTCGTGAACGGGCTCAGGAGTTCGTTGAAAAAGTAGGGCTCAAAGGTTTTGAAGACAAGTATCCCAAGGAGCTCTCGGGCGGCATGCAGCAACGTGTTGGCCTGGCCAGAGCTCTCGCCGTCGAAACACCGATCATTCTGATGGATGAGCCTTTCGGTGCGCTCGACCAACAAACCCGCCGCTATATGCAAGAGGAGCTTCTTTCAATCTGGGAGAAAGACAAGAAAACCGTTGTCTTCGTGACCCACGATATGGAAGAAGCCGTTCTCTTGGCTGACCGAGTCGTGCTTATGTCGGCCCGCCCCGGTCGCGTTGAAGAGGTCATTGACGTCAATATTCCGAGGCCGCGCAATCAAGAAGGTATCGAGCGAACCAAAGAATTCATCGAGCTCAAAGAGTACCTCTGGAGCCGCCTGCGTGACATGTATCAACTGGGGGTAAAGTGACTTCGACACTCGATACCCGCGCGGTCTCGTTAAAGGATGCTCCGCCAGCCCCGCAGAAGCCGCTCCCTCAGCGACTCCTTCGTTCCTTCATCGTCAATTGGGGATCACTCATCGTGCTCGGCGTCATCTGGGAGATCCTGGGGCACACGCTCAAGCTTCAATGGCTGCCACCGCTGAGCGCTGTTGTGAAAGAACTGTGGCGGTTATTTGCCACCAATGAGCTACCGCAACACCTGCTTTCGAGCTTCACGATGCTTGGAATAGGCCTTGGGCTAGCAATCATCGTCGGTCTCGTTGTAGGCACGCTCATGGGTGTATTTTCAACGGTCTACACCGCGCTCGATGTGTACGTGAATGCGCTGTTCGTGACACCGTCGCTCATCTTTGCGCCAATCTTATTCGCCGTATTCGGGCTCTCAGACATCACGCGCATTTCGGTGGTCTTTCTCTACGGTGTTTTCGTGATCATCATCAATACAGCAACTGCGATTCGTAACGTTGAACGACCGCTACTCGATATGGCCGCATCATACGGTGCTTCACGATGGCAGACTGTCATGAGAGTGGTGATTCCGTCGGCTTTCCCGATGATTCTCGCCGGCCTCCGTCTTTCAGTTGGCCGCTCTGTCAAGGGCATGATCAACGGTGAAATGTTCATCGCGCTCGTCGGTATCGGCGGCCTTGTCTCGAGCTTCAGTAAGCAATATAACTTCAGCGCGGTGTGGGCAATCTCACTCTTCATCATGCTTATTGCGATTCTGCTGAACCAAATCATTGGTCAGATCGAAAAACGCTTTACAAGTTGGGTTGGGTAGCACTCGCTCTTCTCACGAAAGTGCAAGTGCTGACGGCCGTGCGGTCACTCTCACACAGCACGTGGTCAAAAAGTGTCGATATTCCTCAAATCTTCGATACTTTTTGACCACACGGCGCTATCGCAGCGTTGGGTATGAGGCCTGCAGCAGCCTCCATCGAGCCCCAAACGCAACACACCCGGAGCACGTTCTTCGGTAGAGTGCCCACAGAGAGGCTTTCTATACGGCGAGAGGGACGAACACAGATGACGTCGCAGCGAAGCAAGCAGGCGTACCAAACGAAGCGCACGCGCCGGCTGCTATGCACTCCAGCGGCAGCGCTCATCGGCGCACTCGCCCTCGCAGGATGCAGCACCGCCGAAGAAGCGCCGGAACCGACCATCCAAAAACCAGAGACAGTGAAGCCCGCCGAAACCCAGGACGCAACAGGCACCGCAGATGAAGACACAGAGTCGAGGTTTGTACTGCCCGGGCTCTGCGAAGATCTGAACCCCAAGGCCGCTGAAGATTCGCAGAAGGCCATTGCTGATCTCGACATGGTCGTTAAGGTAGAGCCGGTTGGCCTCACGGTGTTCAACCAGTTCTCTGGCCCTCGGGCTGAAGAGGCGTTTCAGTCAGCCATCGAGGTCACTGGCTGCCAATACCCGCTCTATCTCCACGGGCAAAGCGTCTGGCAATGGGCTGCCGAAATCCCCGAGGCTCAAAGCGCTGACTTCATAGCGGCGCTTGAGGCTGACTATGACGAGACCGAAATCGATGGCACTCGGGTGTTTGCTCACACGATGACGCACACCTCAAATGAGGGTGGCCCGTTCGAGAGCCAGATCGTTCACACCGCATACGTTCCCTTCGGCGACGGTCTCTGGCTCGCGAGTATGTATATGGGCAATGAGCCGCTCGATTACGTTGCCGAGGCAATCGCTTCGATGAAGCAATGGAACGATATCGACTAGCGCAAACGCCGCGAAGGGGCGCCGCCTCCGGCTAACATCGCTGCTTCGCCCCCGCACCGAGATTCGCCCTCCCCGCACCGAGTTTTGCTTTCCCCGCACCGAGATCAGCCCAAAATGAGCAAACGCAGCTCGTCCGTTCTCACCGAAATCGATTCGACTCACGAACGTTGGTTTCGCTCACGACATTGCCAAGCGTAATCGCTGGTTTCTCTACGAGATGCCACGATGCTAGCCCGAGCGCGATCGAGGTGGGTAGCACAATCGCGATGCTCTGCCACAGGGGCACGACGCCCGCACAAAGAATGAGGGTTTGTTGCACGGGAAAGCCCCACAGGTACATGCCATATGAGGGGTCGCCGATTCGGTGCAACGTATGACTCAATCGGCTCTTCCGTGAGCCGACCACCACGACAACATACGGTAAGACGATGAACACAACGATGAGGCCGGCCGTTCCGTCGAGCAACACCAGCAGGGCCGCGCCAAGCAGCCCTGGCCACAACGGGTAGCGTCCGGGTCTCGGTACGTCGGCGAACAACGAGCCCAGCACAAAGAAGGTGACTGCGATTGCAGTGGTGCGAAGCGGCCCCGAAAGGTACGGCCCAACAACGATGATCACAAGCACGACCGCCAAGAGCGCCCGAATAATACTGCTCGCCCGAGCCCCGAGAAGGCCGAGCACAGCGAGCATGAGGTAACACGAGAACTCAGGCCCAAGGCTCCAGAGCGAACCATTGACGGGAGAGATCGGGTTGGTAATGAATACGCCGGGCAAGTCGTACTCTGCGAGCAGCACGAGATTCATGAGGTAACGCCAGAACGGCCCTGTGCCCCAATAGTCGCTCGCGGGAAACGTCGTAACCACGGGCCCAAGCACCAGGAGGGTCAAGATGACGACGACGAAGAGCCCTGGAAAGATCCGCAACGTCCTGCGAATAATGAAGGCCCCAAAGCGCTGGCTCCGGCGCCAACTGCGCGCTAGCAAGTACCCGCTGATGACAAAGAACGTGTACACGCCGAAGTGGTGAATCTTGATCCCGGCGATCGCTGGCGCCCCTCCTACGCCAGAGAGCGGCCAGGTATGGCCGATAATCACGAGCGAAGCGGCGAGCACCCTCAGCGCATCGAAAAGGTTGGTTCCGCGGAGCACTCCCGTCGAACCTCGACGAATGTCTGCTTTGCCACCTATCATCCCCATATACTGCACTTGTTGGATGAATGGCGCACCAAAACACGCCGCGATGGGCAAGCGTGCGGATCAACGCAGCCCCCTACCCCGCACGCGCTTCTCCCGGCACCTTCTCGTGGCGCGTGGCCAGGCCAAATTTTACAGTTCGCGGCATGTTACGGCCTGTGGCGGCTTAGGCCCACGTGTCGAGAGGTCAAAAAGTGTCGAAAATCACGAGAAATTCGACACTTTTTGACCTCTCGATGGGGCCGCGATGAGGCGCGAGGGGGCAGAGGCGCGGGGCCGCGGGAGCGGAGGCGCGGGAGCGGAGGCGCGGGAGCGCCCGGCGCCGCGCCCCTAAATCGCGAGGGCGAGATCGTCGAGCTCGGTCACCGTGCCACCCGAGGCGAGCGCCTCTTCGTACGCGGCGAGACGACGCTCGTCGATCTGCGTGTTCGTGGTGTTCTGCTTCCAGTATCCGAAGACGGCAACGTCGTCTTTCGTGAGGCCGACGGTCTTGCGGAAGAACGAGCGAATCTGCTTCATCTCGTCACGCTCGCCGGCGCCCCAGACGACGACGTTCGAGGGGTCCTCGAGCGTTTCGAGCTGAGCGGTGAAGCCGTTCCCAGGGGCGATGCGCGTGAGTGTCAGGCCGGGAACGACGGGAAGCTCAGCGAAGGCGACCTCGTCATTGGTTGCGATCCACCCGCGTCCGGGAAGCTCACCCTCGACCTGGTCGAGAATCGCGTAGACCGCGGGAATCGAGGTGGCATCGGCAAACAGCACCGTCGAGCGGCCGTTTGACTCGGGGAACGTGAAGTGCGGGCGCGGGCCACCGAACGAGACGGTGTCGCCGATCGCGAGGCTTGCGAGCCAGCGCATCATGGGGCTGTCGGCTCCGTGGCGCACGACGTCGACGTCAACCGTCTTGTCGGCCTCGTTGAACGAGCGCACGGTGTACACGCGCGACTCAGAGCCGAAACGCTCATCGAGGTAAAAGCGCATCGCAACGTTGGGGCGCTGCCACAGCGCATCGTCGGCAAAGCCGGGAACGTGCAGAACAATACGGGCGAGCTCTGGCGTCACGTCGTGTATCTCACGCACGGTTGCGGTGTCGAGCTGCAGGCCACGGTTGTGGTCGTCAGACTGAATCGCGCTGGTCTTGTGCAGTGGTGTTGACTCGGTCATACGAGCTCCTCTTCTGCCATGGGCGCCTGGCCCTCGGCGGTCGATGTGGTGGTTCGGTCGGCAGCCGCACGCAGATCGCGCGGCACAATCAGGGGCCGTCCCGTTTCGGGGTCGGCGATGACGAGCGCTTCGAGGTCGAAGACGTCACGCAGAAGCTCTGGTGTGATGAGCTCGTCGGGGGTTCCGTGGGCCACGACTGCCCCGTCGCGCATCGCGACAATATGGGTTGCGTAACGCGCGGCAAGGTTCAGGTCGTGCAGCACGGCGACGAGGGTGCGACCGCTCTCGTGCAGGCGCGAGCAGAGGTCAAGCACGTCAATCTGGTGAGCGATATCGAGGTAGGTGGTCGGCTCATCGAGCAGCAAGACTGGCGTGTCTTGGGCGAGGGCCATCGCGATCCACACCCGCTGCCGCTGCCCGCCGCTCAGCTCTTCGACGAGGCGATCGGCGTGCTCAAGCATGCTCACCTCGGCGAGGGCGCCCGTGACGGCGGCTTCGTCGCTCGGGCTCCACTGTTTGAAGATGCTCTGGTGTGGGTTACGACCCCGCGCGACCAGGTCGGCGACCGTGATGGCCGAGGGGGTGACGGGCGACTGCGTGAGCGTCGCGATCGTGCGCGCGATCTCTTTGGGCCGCATGCCCGCGAGGTCGAGCCCCTCGAGGGTCACCTGCCCCGATACCGGGCGGATCATGCGCGACAGCGCACGCAAGAGCGTCGATTTGCCGCAGCCGTTCGGTCCGATGATCACAGTGAACCCGTTCGGCTCGATGTCGAGGCTCAGGTCGGTTGCGATCGTGGCAGAGGGGTATGCGAGCGTGAGCGCCTCGGCCGTAAGCCGAGAGCCTTGCGCGGGGTTCGCGGGGTTCGTCATGGTTTTATCGGTCTCCTAGATGCGCCGCGCGAGCAGCCAGAGCAGGTATGCGCCGCCGAGCACGCTCGTAATGAGGCCCACGGGGGTGCGCATACCGAGGTCGAGGTTTTGGGTGAGCAAGTCGGCGGCGACAAGCAAGAATGCGCCAACGAGCGCCGAGAGCCCCACGAGTACGCCCGGCACCTGCACAAGGCGTCTGGCGATCTGCCCAGAAGCAAACGCGATGAAAGCGATGGGGCCGGCCGCCGCGGTCGCAACGGCGGCCGCCATGACGGCGAGCAGCAGCGCAATGAACCGGGTGCGTTCAACCCGCACGCCAATCGCGGCGGCGCTGTCGTCGCCCATCTCGATGAGTGCAAGGTCGCGGCCGAGCCAGCCGAGCAGTGGAGCGAGCACGACGAGGGCGATAATTGTCGCGGTGGCGTGCTGCCACCCACGCCCGGTGAGCGAGCCTGCTGACCAGAGCTGCGCGAGCATCGCATCGGTCACGTTGGCCCGCGCAATGAGCAGCGACGAGAGAGCGCTGACGACCGCGCCAACACCGATGCCAACGAGCACGAGCCGCAGCCCTCCCGTGACACCATCACGGCGTGCAAGAAAATACACAATGAGCGCGGTAACGAGCCCACCGATCACCGCTGCGATTGCTGTTGCGAGCATTCCGCCCCGCAGCACCACGATTTGAAAGACCGCACCGGTTGCTGCGCCCGCAGTAAATCCGATGATGTCGGGCGAACCGAGCGGGTTTTTGGAAAGCGACTGAAAGACCGCACCACTTATGCCGAGCAGGGCTCCCACGCACAGCGCGGTGAAGGCCCTCGGGATGCGCCTGCCGAGCACCGAGCGACTGAGCGACGGCCTGGCCTCCCCCGTGAACACCGAAACGAGTTCGGGCACGCTGAGCGGCTTGGTGCCGAGCATGATGGTCGCGACGATGAGCGCGAGCAGAATCGCACCGACGATCGCCGAGACGGCGAGCACGCGGGGGCGCACGCGAAGGGTGAGGCCACGGCGGCCGAGCACCGATCCGCTCACAATGCTTGGCTGGCGCACCGCGGTCATAGTGCCGACACCTTGCGTGAGCGCACGAGGGCGACGAAGAGTGGGCCACCGAAGAGCGCGGCGGCGATGCCGGTTTGCAATTCAGAGGGGGCCGTGATGAAGCGGCCGAGCGTGTCGGCGGTGACGAGTAGAGTCGCCCCAATGATCGTTGCAGCGGGAAGGAGGCGATGATGCTCATTGCCTGAGGCGAAGCGGGCGATGTGGGCAGCGCCGAGCCCGATGAAGCCGATAGGGCCGGCGGCAGCGGTTGCCGCGCCTGCGAGCAGCACGACGGCGAGCGCCGCGGCAATTCGGGTTGAAAGAATGCGCGTGCCGAGCGACGCTGCGACGTCGTCGCCGAGCGCGATCGCGTTGAGCGGGCCCGCGAGTAAGAGCGCGAAGGCAATGCCCACGAGCACGAAGGGTACAACGGTGGCAATCACGTCGAACCCTCTGCTCTGCAGTGAGCCAATTGACCAGAATCGAAAGGTATTGAAGGCGGCCTCGTTACTCAAGACCACCATTTGGGTGAGCGCGCCCAAAACGATGCTCACGGCGGTGCCGGCGAGCGCAATGCGAACCGGACTCGCAGCGTTACCCCGAGCCGTGCCCAACAAGTAGACGACCACCGCCGCGACCGCGGCACCGAGAAAGGCGAACCAGATATAGCCGCGAGGCGTCGTGATGCCGAACAGGCTCATCGCGATCACGACGAACAGCGAGGCCCCCGCGTTAATGCCCAGGATGCCGGGGTCGGCGAGAGGGTTGCGCGTAACCGATTGCATGAGTGCGCCCGCGAGCCCGAGCGCGGCACCAACGATGATGCCGAGCACGATGCGTGGCAAACGGGACTGTACGATCACGAGGTGATCGTTGTTTGAGGGGTCATACGAGAAGATCGCCTCGATGACCACCGGAGGGGCAATCGGGTTTGACCCGAAGCCCAAGCCAGCGACCGCGGCGACGAAGAGCAGCAGCAGGGTCACGACCATGACTGCTGCGGTGCGACGCGCGGGGGCCCGGCGCGGGCCGGGCTTTGCACCCGTACCCGAACCCACACCGGGCCCTGCCCCGCGACCGCTGCCGGCCACGCTCTTCGACACGACGGTCACTGGCTACCGACTACTTCGAGAAAGTATCGACGACGAGCTCTACCGTCAGCTTCGCGCTGTAGTAGTCGAGCCTGAATGCCTGGGTTCCAAGTGAGAACACACGGTCTTCAGCCACAGCGGGCTGGTTTGCGAGCAGCGGATCAGCACTGAAGTCACCGACCGCGTCGCCACCGCCCATCGCCACGACAAAGATGCTCTTGGCATTTGCGAGGCCGTTGGCCATGTTCTCGCTCGTGAGCACGTCGATCTCGCCACCCTTTTGGCCGTCGGCCTTGAGATCCTGGTCAACCTGCTCGTACGTGAAGCCGAGCGACTGAATGAGCTGAGCCTGCGGGCTCGTGGGGGTGTAGGCCCACGCACCTTCGGCGCCCATGTACACGAGGCCGGTCACGGGCTGCTCTGGAAGATCAATCTTCTTCGCCTCACCGGCGACCCACTCGTCGTACTCTGCGAGCACATCGGTCGCCTTCTGCTCGAGGCCGGTGATCTTGCCGAGCTCGGTGGTGAGGTCTTGCCACGTGTCGTTGCCGTAATCGAGCAGTACGGTTGGGGCGATCTCTGAGAGCTGGTCGTAGGCCTCAAGCGTTGCGTCGCCGCCATTTGACGAACCGATAATGAGGTCGGGCTCGAACTGATCGATCGCGTCGATATCGAGGGTTAGGTTGCCGTAGGCCACCTCAACGCCGCGCTCATCGGCAACGTCAGCCCACTGTGTGAAGAAGCCTTTGTCGTCGGTAAGCGGGGTGGGCGCAGCCGCACCCGTTGCAACGAGCGGAGCCTCAAGCGCGAGCAGGCTGCCCGTGATCGAGGGCGAGGTCGAGACGATGCGCAGCGGCTTCTCGTCAATCGTGGTCTCGCCAGCCTCGTGGGTAATCTCGCGTGGCCATTCGCCCTCGGTCTCGGCCGCGGGCGCGGTGTCTTCGGCTGCTTCGGGTGCAGCAGTGCCACAGCCCACGAGCAGCAACGCGGCGGCCGCCGCAGCGAACATTGCCGGCAGTGTTTTTGCCATACGAGATGACCCTTTCTCAAGATACGATTCTTCAGTCGCGGCACAGGGGCACGCGCTACCATCAAAGTTAGCTAAGCCTTACCTAGATCAGTTGATTGAAAGTGACAACGTGTTACCAGCCTCAACCCACGCACCCGTCTTGCTCGACGAGCCCGCGCTCTATGCCGTGCTCGTGGGCGAGGCAACCGTTCGCGTGGGGCAGGCTACCCATACTGTCGCCGAGCGAAACGGCCTGTACGTGGCGGCGGGCGAGACCGTGCACGTTGACCCAAGGCCCGGCAGCGTCGTCATTCCTGTTCCAGCGGTCGGCGTTCGCGCCGCATCACACAGCAGCGTCACGATTCGCGACGAAGAGTGGCCAGGCCTCTTGCATGCCTTCACTGCGTCGCTTGGCCATCTCGATGGCCCCGGGGCCCCCGTCGAGGTACACGGGGGCGCGGCTGAAGGCCTCGCCGCCCCTACCCCGCCCCGCTCACCAGAGCTTCGGGCGCTCGCCGATGCGCTCATCGCCCACCCCTCGTCAGACATCGCCACGTGGCTCGCAGAAACTGCTCCCGGGTGGAGCAGGCGCACCGCGCAACGCCGCTTCGTCGCCGAGACCGGGCTCACCATCAGCGCATGGCTGCGTCGCGCCCGCGTGCACCGCGCGGCGCAGCACCTCGCCGAGGCCAGAGACCTTGAGTGGATCGCCCACCTCGTCGGCTACCAGAGCGTCGCAGGCTTCATTCGTGCCTTTGCCGACGAAGCAGGCATGACCCCTGGGCAGTGGAGAAGCGCAAGAATGAACAGCAACGCTGCCAGCGCAAGGCTTGTCTTTCGCGATGCCTCTACCGAGCATGGGCAGCGCACCTGGACACGCGTGAACGGAGCCCACGTTGCCGTTTGGGCTGCCATGGGTGAGGCAACGCTCTGGGTACGAGGCAAGGCACTCACGCTTTCTGAGGGAGAGGCCGCGATCATTCCAGCGGGAATGCCCAATGCGCTCGAGATCCCTGAGGGGTCGCTCCTTATCCCCGTTGGGTTTCGATCTGGAGTAACGGGCGGCCTCGGGGTCACAACGCACGCGGCAACGCTCGGCCCACTCGGTTCACTCATCTCTGGCGAAACCGGCATCGAAACGGTCGCTTCGATGCTCGCCGCGTACACGAGTATTGGTGCGGTCGATGTGCACCCCGATCGGGGGTTCGCTGCGGTGCTCGCCGGGTCAGCTTTGCAGGACGATGACAGCGACGACGCTCTCCTTGCGAGCTTCGCGAGTTTCTGCTCCAAAGCGCCCGACGTCGAGACTGCTATTGCGGCCCGGCACCTCGGGTGCGGCGAGCGCACACTCCACCGCATCGTGGCAGACAAGACCGGTGAGACCCTCGCCGCCTGGCGCAGGCTCTCACGCATGACCGGTGCGCGAAACCGTCTTGGCGAGGGGGCACGCCCGTCAGAGATCTCACGCGACCTCGGGTACGCACACTTGCCTGCATTCAGCCGCGCATTTCGAGAGGTTCACGGGGCAAGCCCAGCGAGCCTCAATGTGCCAAACTTACTCTTCTCGAGAGGGGCCTGGGGCCGTTGGGCCCCGACCCCACGAGTGAGCGCCCGTAACGCATCTGACACCATCAGTTCGTAGCACGGCAGCAGGCACAGCCCCGCTGCTACTGCTCGGTGAGTGTCACCTGGCCGCTCCCATCGCCCTCAAACACAAGCGAATACTTTCGGTAGTCAGTCTCGAGGCTGCCGCCAATCTCAACGGCGCCGCTCTTTTCAAGCGATGGTCCCGTTTCGCCATCGACCTCGATAAACCCACGGTTGAGGTACATACTGAGCGACGCGAGGTCATCAATCCCAGCGTCACTCGCGGCCTTCTGCGCTCCGGGAAGCAGAGCCTCCCAGGCAATGTCTCGCACCGAGAACTGCTCCCCCGCGGTTTCGGGCTGAATCGAGGCGGGGCCTTCGTGCGAGACGACGCCACCACGGTAGATCCACACATCGGTGTCTTGCGAGCCCGCGACGACCGGGGCCGTGTAGTGCACGTAATCATGAGTGATCACAACCGAGACGGCATTGTCGTGGCCAGTCTCGCCAGTGAGCGCTTCGATCGCACGCTCAAGCGTTGCTGGCTGCATCACATCGGCTGCCCTCTCGCCGTGCTGCCAAGCTTCAATCGTGTTCATGACGCCCTCACGGTACGGCAACACGACAAGCGCGGCCGCAGCAACCAACGCGAGAACGTACAGCCCGATGCGCCATGTGCGACCTTTCGCACCTGTGCCCAGAAGCGGTTTCGTGCGTTTGCCTTCTGGGTTCAGCTGGCCCCGGCCGGGAACACGCACCGGCCCTGCCGCAGAGGCTTCGGGCACTTCAAGCTGTCCTAGCTCGTCACGCAATGCGCCATCGTCGAGCAGTGCCACGTCTGGCTCCCCCTCAGCAAGCACCGCAACCTCATGCACGCTGCCCGGCTGATACCGCGGCACGTCGGTGACCCGAACGACCCTGCGTGTTTCGGTGCGGTAGGCGGCCGCATCGCGTGGCTGAACCGTGAGTGTGAGCACGCACACGGGTTGATCGTTTATTTGCGTACCGGTCTGCTGCAGGCTGTCGATGCGCGCACGGCCGACTCGGCCCGCCTGTCTCGCCGCGAGAACGGTCTTGGGCGAGGGCATCGCCACAGCCGTTGCCGACTTCGCAACGAGCAGCAGCGTGCCGCACAGCACGGTCAGACAGAGGCCCAGAGGAATCGCCCACGTTGCGCCTCCCGGCGGGCCTACGACCTGAACGACGAGGCCGCCGAGGCCCAGACCAATGCCGATGAAGGTGAGTATACGAAGCACGCGCAACAGTTTAAAGGTCATTTTGCGCCAAAAACAAAAACGCTGCCGGCTCTCTGCAGAGAGAACCGGCAGCGTTTTACCGAGAATGGGCCTTGCTTATGCGGCTGACTTTCGTCGCATAAGCAACGCTATGCCCGTCAAAACGACGCCACCTGCGCTGGCAAGCAGCCACGCTGGCACGACACCACCGGTATTTGGTAGCTCAGGGCCAGGGGTTACCGGCGGCTCTGGTTGTACCGGCGGGTCAGGAATGACCGGCGGATCGGGATTAACCGGAGGCTCAGGATCAACCGGAGGCTCCGGGTCAACCGGCTTTTCGCCAACTGTTACCGAGTACCCAGCATCGATACGGTTGCCGTGCTTATCGGTCGCCCTTACCGCAAGATCAAAGACCCCCTGCTCGGTGGGCACACCAGACAGCACTCCATCTGGGCCGAATTCAAGACCCGGCACCTCGCCCGAGAGCAGGGTGTAACGGTTCGTTTCGTCGCCGATCGCCTCGTCGTTGATGAAGCCCTCAGTCGCGATGAAAGAAAACGAGTAATCGGTTTCGAGGTGGCCTGCGACAGGATCGTCGTTCACGAAGGTAGCCCGCTCAACAGGGTACGCAATGACCGCTGAGAAGGGAGGGCCATTGGCAACAATCGGCTTCGAAACGCCTACCCGAACCTCTGTAGCCCCTTCATCGCCTTCATTACCGTTAAGACCGCGCCAGATTGCGCCCTCGCCGTCTTCCGTTGGCTCTGCAAGCTCAGAGACCGCTTGTCGCTGGCCGTATGCCATCGAGAAGCTGTCGGCCACATCAATCTTGGTGTATTCGTCGGCACCCTCGGGCACCAGCACCGGTGGCCCGGTGACCGTTTGCGCCTGGAAGCCAACCGTTCGAAGCTTTGGCATCGTCTCAATGTATGAGAGGTCGCTCACGTGGTTGCGGTTGATGTTGAGCAGTTCGAGTTCTCGCTTGCCGTCAAGCGGCTCGATGCTTTCGATCTGAGCGCTGGCGGCCCCCACAGAGGTGAGCCGAGCCATGCCCCTCAGCGGCTCAAGATCAGACACTTCGGTGTTTTGAAAGTTGATGTCGGTGAGGGTCGTAACCCCGGTCAACGGGTCAAGGTCGGTCACCTTGGTGTATGCGACCTGCAACCACTCGAGTGCGGTATTGCCTCGCAGCCCTTCAAGCGAATCAACCGCGGTACGGTTCAACTCAAGCCAGTTAATTTGAGGAATCGTCGAGAGCGACGAGATATCGCTGAGCCCCGGGTTGTTGCTCGCCTTAATCTGGGTAAGCGCAGGCAGGTCGCGCAGCGGCTCGAACGTCTCAATTTGGTTGTTCTGGACATGCATAATCTGCATGCTCTCGGCATGTTCAAGCCCGGTGAGGTCTGTAATGCCTCGACCCTCGCCATCAAGCCAGTAGAGGCGTCGCACATCACCAACGCTGAGCGTTGCTTCATTGGAGTTCGTGAGACGGCTCACAATGCTCTTGAGCACCGGGTCGGGCATGTATACGAGTTCATCATCGTTCGCGCGGCTCATAGGTTCAGGCTTATAGTCATGCTCTGAAGCGTTGCCTTCTGGAATTGCCACGTCGTCAAGATCGATGTTCGTGTACGTCGGCTTCTCTGCACCATGCGCTTCGACCGTTGGCAGCACGAGAGAGAGGCCTGCGCCCAGCACCATCGCCCCAAAGCACGAGAGCAGCGCTTGCCACCTACGCTTATCAGCCATTAACGAAACTTGCTTCACGTAGTTTCTCCCCTCCAACGTCAAAGCTAGAATTCAAACACCCACAGGAGTAGATGCCTGTCTATGCCTAAACCATCCCATACCAGGCGAGCAGAATTCGAGTATTGGGACGCGTATCTTGTTGGGAAACACGCGTAATTCGTGTCGCTCGTCTCGTACGCACACTTGCCAGGCCTGCGCTCCGGCCATCACCCCGTGAATGAGCAGCTAAAGATCCCTGGCCCAACAATAACGGCGACTGCACAGGCAGTCCGAGGAGGGGCTCTGCACAGTCGCCAGCGGTACGGCGAATACGACGCTTTACCCTGTGGCGTGGGGGGGGGGCTATGCCGCAGGGGCACCGCAATCGTTCCCGTTCCCGCTCACCTAATTTGACATAACAGCGCGTAGCCCCTGGCACAATGCGCGCTCTGCACGTCAGGTTTGCGCCAGACGACATCAATTCGCCACCATAACCCACGTCACGATTCGTTAAAGACTCTCTGTAAGTAAAATGCGCACCGAATCGCATCGCACCTAGAGAATGTAGGTGAGTCGCTCGATTCCTGAAACAAGCTCTCATACGCGGCCGGCACGCAAACCCCCGCAACAAGCGCGGGTGCCTACCCAGCAGAGATCTCACACGACCTTAGTCGTGCGCACCTTCTGAATTCAACTGAGTCCGTCACGAGACACATGGGTCAAGCCCGGCAAGACGCGATGCGCCGAACCTGCTCTTCCCATGAGTAGCAGCGAACCGCGAGGTGCTACCGCAAAGAGTGGCACTGAGACCCTTCTGCCAATATCAGTTCATGAGGGGCTGGACTACCACATCGCGTCCTGAGAACTTCGGCGTTGGCAGTGCTACCATATAAAGGTGTTCGGTGGCTCCGCGGGACTTCTGGGGGGGGGATATCACGCGCAGCCACCGGCGGTAAAAACGGCCAAGCGCATCTGCGATTCGGGGGACTGTGGGTCACAGAAACAGGCCGTTTCTTGCTCTCCGCATACATAATCTCGCATACTTTCGAACAGTTGCGTAATCTCACTTCGCCAGGCGGCTTCTTTTTTGCGCTTGATGACATGCGTGTTTTTGATCGCAGTGCTTCCGTGAAAACTGGACCAAAAAGAGACCTCTTTCAACACCCGTCGAGCGCTTAGACTTTGTCTTTTCTCGGCTCAGCCTGCGAAAACCACCAACTTAGTTCGACGCAGCATGAAGTGCCACAGCCGAGGCCGACCCGCACGTCAGCCACCGAGGACTTATGATGAAACCATGGTCAACTTTGGTGAACTTTTTACAGCTGCAAGTATCGCAAGTTTCTCAGCAGTTGGTCTCGCTTTTTATCTCCTGCTCGCGATCGCGATCTGGCGTGTCTTCTCGAAGGCCGGCTACTCAGGCATTCTCGCTTTTATTCCCATCGTCAATCTCGTTATTCTCGTAAAGATCGCCGGTTACTCGGGCTGGTTTGTCCTGCTATACCTCATTCCCGTGGTAAACCTCATCCTCGCAGCGTTCGTTGCGGTACGTGTGGGGGAAAACTTCGGTAAGGGCCCAGTGTTTTCCATTTTCCTACTCTGGCTCTTTCCAGTCATCGGCTTTTTTATCATTGGCCTTGGCAACTCGACCTATAGAGAACCGGTCACGCGCTACTAAGCTAAAGGGCTTGCTCATCACCAACAGCTTCAGAAGCCAGGTAGATTAGAAGAGTGACTCCACCGACCTCATCACATGTGCACTCCACTCTGGTTGCCGAGAACCCGAGCAGAACGAAGCAACGCATTGTGTTTCTTCACGGACTGTTTGGCAGAGGCAAAAATTTCACGCGCATCGCAAATGCTCTGCTTCCTGAAGCCGAAAGCCTACTGATTGACCTCCCCAACCATGGTCAATCAGCTTGGACTGAAGACCTGAGTTACAACGAGCTCGCCGACTTGGTTGCCCAACACATTCGCGAGACTTGCGACGAGCAGCTCCCTATCGACCTCGTTGGTCATTCCATGGGCGGCAAAGTGGCAATGACGCTAGCCTTGCGACACCCAGACCTTGTGCGCAGACTCGTGGTCATCGATATTTCGCCGACGAATACAGTCTCTAACCGTGGTCAATTCGATCACCTACTCGGCTCACTCGCAACCATTGATCTTGCTGTTCTTGAGAAACGCACCGATGCTGCTGCCCAGCTCAAACCACTCATTCCTGATGACGGCGTGCGTGGGTTCCTCCTCCAAAACTTGCGTCGCAATGATGAGGGATTCGTTTGGGAGCCGAACTTGCACCTGCTCCACGCAAAGCTGCCAACCATCATGTCTTTTCCAGATGTTAACGGAGCAACGTACACCGGCCCTGTTCTCTGGGTAGCAGGCTCGGATTCCCCTTATATTAGTGACGCTGACGAGCCAACCATGCGCTCACTCTTTCCGAAGACTATACGCCTGACGGTGCACGGAGCAGGCCATTGGGTGCACGCTGAAAAACCCGATGAGGTCATTTCAGCGCTCCGCAGTTTCTTCATAGACGAGTAGCTACACCATTCATTCACACAACCGCGGGACCACGCGACCACGCGACCACGGGACCGAACATCGCCGATAAGTCTTCAAAGCGCGATGTAATGCAGCGTTTCACAGCTTCGCGGCCCGCCCTCCGCGCTTAGACTGACATCCGCTCGATACCAGATACCAAATAGTGCTGTGCCCGTGCATTGGTCGTCTTAGATCATGGGAAGCTGCAGAACACGCAAGCAACCTCAGGTTGACGTTAAGCTCGCATAAGCATTCTCGTGCTCCTTCGCTGGGCCCGAGCTTACCCCCGAGGTTTTCCAGCAAGACAAGATGCGGCTGCGCAATGAAGCTGTCATACAAATATTACGCAGCCGCAGGCGGAAAAGGAAAGACAGGGGTAACGCCTGGGGGGGGGTGAAAAATAACGCTTCCCCTGCCCGGTCCTTTCTTTCCGCTTTCATAACCTCTCAGAAACCACCGCAAAAAGATAACGCAGTGCGTTTGCTGAAAGGCTTTACGCGTTGTTCGACACCCGGGCTTCCACATGGCCTCAAACGCTGAAGCAATAACTCCACCCCATCTGTTTCTCATCGATACATAATCAATGGGCAACAGTTGTTGGCTTCGATGCTATTCTTAAGACTGGTATTTGCTCATGGGGGGGCAGACATCCAGGAGGCCGTTCGCATGAACAGTCGCAAACTTCAGCAAAATTTTATAAGGGAACCTTCATACGGCACCTCGCTCGAGCCCCGTTCTCTCACAGCCATGAGCAGAACAACATTTCATGGACGAGGCCTCGAAGAGCTGCAGATTTCACGTGCTGCTATGGAGTTCCTTGCTACAACCAACCTCGTGTTCGAGCAGTTAACAGACAGCAAACTCGTCTCGGTTCGCTCTGTCTCGTTTCCACAAGTTCGGTTTGTTCACGTACACCTGCCCGAGTCAAGGGTCTTGTGGCCGAGAACCGTAGAGTCGCAGCATACTGCCACGTTGATCTTTAGCAGAGCTGGTCGGTTCAAGATTCTCTCCGAGGCTAAGTTTTTCACCCGTTCTCCTGGCGTAGCGCTGATTCCTCCTGGCAAAACCGCTATCAGGTTTGAGACGACCGAACCCATCAATGAAGCCATCTACCTCAGCATCCGAGAGCCGCTCTTCGCAGATATCCTCTCGGCCCAGCAGGCGAATAGCCCGGCCACGGCCCTGAACGTGCAGTCGCTCCAGCCCTTACTGACGTTTGTAATGTCGGCATGCGGCATTACAAACGTTGATAACCCGGTTGCAGAACCGCTACAGACAGCAGCTTACGAGGTTACGCGCAGCTTGCTCATGGCGACCTTTGGCGACCAAGAAGGAGAGCAGCCTAGTCTCTTTACTCGGGCCCACAGCTATATTATGAAGCATTACTCAGAAAAAACGTTGACTATACAACAGGTCGCAGCGCACACCGACACTTCAGTACGCAACCTTCAACAAACCTTCCAAAAAGAAGGAACGAGTTTTACAGAACTTTTACACACAGTACGCAGCACCGCCGCACTGCAGTTGAAAGAAGAATTCCCTACACTGAAGCTCATACAGATTGCCGAAAAGTGCGGCTTTGGTTCGCTATCTTCCCTGCACCGAGCGTTTCGTTCTGCTCGCTCACACCGCGTTTAAAAACCGAGCAGAAATCATCTCCTGGTGCGCTATGCACACGTGGCACTCCGATTCTTATGATGGGTTGTTGTCACGGGGGGGGATTAAGTGGGGCCTCGGCGATACCTTGGCCCCACTTTCTCGCACGTTCAATACTGCTTGAAGCGCCACACAAGCCCTGCGTGATTCGCAGTGAGGCTTACACCGAGAATTGCGCTGAAATGATTTTTCTCACGGTTCACTTACTGACGGCTCTTTCTCGGCCTTGTCGACATACGGTAATAAGCAATGGCAAGTCCAAGGGAGCCAATGACAGCAACAGCCCACCATGGAAATCCTGGCAAATCTGACTGTTTACCGGCTTCATCGATTACCGTTTGTGGTGTGGGTGCGACCCGCTCACCAGTGACGAGAATTCTATGGGTGTTCACCCCGAGTGGTGTACAGGTGATGAGTGTCACAAGATCTTCGCCTGCGACCTGGTGCAGTGTCTCTGTGTCTTCGGGCGCCACAACTTGAACCTCGTTCACCTCGTAGTGCAGCACTTCACCGAAAGTTTCGAGCGTGAAGACATCGCCTTTCTCAATTTTATCGAGGTCGGTAAACATTCTGGCGCTCGCAAGCCCTCGATGCCCAGTAATCACCGACCGGGTGCTCTCTCCGCCAACTGGAAGCGACGTACCTTCAAGGTGCCCGAGGCCTTTCAAAAGAGTGTCCTCATCGGTCCCGTGATATATCGGTAAATCAACGTCAATCGCGGGAATCCTGAGCCGCGACATCATTCCGCTCGGCGTCTTCAGTTGTTCACTGTAAGGCGAGGCTCCGCTCTCGCGCGCTTCGCCAGCCCCCATAGGAATGTGCCCGCCAGCTGAGAGTATGGCACCTGCCGAAAGAGCCTCGTTATAGGCATGCGCGTTCCTCAGCTGCACTTCTCGCTCGGGTGAAACGCCATCAAGCTCTGTAGCGTAGTCGCCCGTCACACTTGACTGGTTGTATTGCGATAGCCACGCCGAAGCGGTGGGGTATAAGAGAATCGTCACCCCAACAATCCAGCAGACAATCGTCACCCAGGTTGAAGCACCCGCCTTGCGGCGTTGAGCAGTACTCGGCTCGGTAGCACTCTGATCCGGTGCATTCTTCACTATTTCCTGCTGCTTGAAAGGTTGCTCTTGAGTCTCGTTTAACACGGCACTCCTGTAATGTTTGGTCCTGAATTTTGTTCGTGAGTGTAAAAAGGGCCGACCCACTTTCGTGGATCGGCCCCTCCGAGCAAGTTAGATTATGCCTGCTGCTTGCGACGTGAAACCATCACTGAACCGGCTGCAACCGCGACAAGCGCGATACCGCTGATGATCATCAGTACCTGGCCAGCTCCACCCGTGAGGGGCAGCTCAGGAACTTCCTGCTGAACGTTTTCGATTTGCTTCTCAACGTTGGCAGTTTCGCCGGTCTTAATCTCAATGCGGTGCTCGTTGTCCTCAGGCAGTACGAAGCCCGCGGGAGCCTTAACCTCAATCAGCCTGTAGCAGCGCTGATCGAAGCCCTTCGTTTCTTCGCCCGTATCGCTCACCGAGTCGTTACCAACCCAGAGACCAGGAATGTTCACAACACCGCCTGTGCCCGAAGTAACCACGAGTTCCTTGGCCGTGTCTTTAGGGTCCATTACGCTCTCGAACGTTGTCTCCGCGGTGCACTCTGCGGTGTTACCCATTGCGACCGTGAATTCTGCGCCTTCGAGGCCCTTCTCGCTCGGGTCAATCTTGGTGACCTTTGCCTGGCCCCACCGTGACTTGACGGTGTTGGTTGGGTTCTCTGGCTCGGGGTTTTCTGGATCGCCGGGGCCGCCCGAGGTCCAGTCCATGTCATTGACATTGACGTAAGCCGTGTTATCGAACTCGCCATCACCGATGGTGTCGATCGTCGTTGGGAAAGTGAGCTTAACAACGTCACCCGCTTTAAGCTTGGCAAGGCCCGTGTCGGTGAGGGCAACAGTGAGCTTCTGCCCGACGAGCTCAGAGGTGAAGTCGCCTTCTTCAAGGTCGACCCCAGCAACAGACACCTTGGCCGATTCAGCGTTACCGGTGAGGCGGCTATCGAGCGTATCGCTGATGATGAACTTCTTGTAGGTCTCGCCCTTTTCCAAGCCAGGGACGATCTGTTCAACCGAGAACTTCACAACCGAAGTCACCGCACCGGTAACACCGGTCTGGTCTTCGATGCGCTTCACCGGCTTATCGCCGACCGAGTTCTTTGGGTATACGTTGACGTCGTAGATCCAGGTCCCGTCAGCGTCTTTACCGTTAATGGTCGGGGTTGGCACCGTAACGATAAAGGGATCAGCCTTTTTCGTCACGTTTGCGGGTGCGTCTATCTCGCGAACCAGGTAAGCGCCAAGGTTCAGTGAGTCGACTGCGGGAGCGCTACCGTCTGCGCCAGTCACAACCGTCTTACAGTCGACGAGATCACGTTCGCCAAGTTTCTGACCGGTTTGTGCCGCGATAAGCTGCGGGCCAGTAACTGCTCGTACCTGATCCCAGCCGGTGTTCCCACCAGTGGTCAGGTCGATACCCTCAATATTGCACACCTCGAAGGTTACGCCCGCGATGGGCTTCGATGGATTCTGTCCGGTGCCACCGGGGTTCTGGGAGCCATCACCAGGGTTAGCAAATTTGTGAATGAGGATCGAGCCCTTGGTCTCAGGGTCAACCTTGATGTTATCGGCAAGAGCTGCCGAGGTGCCTACGAACAGGCCAGCCGAAGCGAGAGCGATGGTCGCTGTCGCTGCGAGGCTGCGCCGTAAGGCACGCGGTGCAGTGTTGTTTGACATTATTGTCTTTACCTTTCTTAAGATGCCGAATACCCGGCTACTTCTCTGTACTGCAAGCAATACAGAAACTTATACACACTCTTCGAGTCGTTTGTGACGCTGCGTCCTAATCACCATCGCTGCTGTGAGGGCCAGGAAAAGCCCGCCCGCGATCATGAAGAGATACGTACCAATGCCACCGGTGAGGGGCAGGGTGGGTACCTCGACTTGGTCGTTGATGATCTTGCCCAGATCAACAACGGTGTCGCCCGAAATCGTGACTGGAATCGGCTTCGTCAGTTTCATGAAGCCTGCGGGGGCAACCGTTTCAACCAAGTGATAGGTGCCCGTAGCGACCTGCGTCAGCCTAAATTTGCCAGCTTCCGGGTCTTTATCAACGCCCTGGCACTGTTCAGCGTCTTCTTGCACACAGTCAGTGATGGCGACAACAGAACCGTCGGTAATCGGGTTGCCGTCGTCGTCTACTGGAATAAGCTCCCACTGAGATCCAGCGAGCCGTTTAGACTGTACGTCAGTTTTCTGCCACACAAGGTCAGCACCGGGCTTCGCATTGGTGATTGACCCTATTTCATACGTCCATGTCTCTTCGTTTAGGTGTCCTGGCCCGACCGTGATAACCACGGGATCTTCAAGGAGCACGTAGCCCTCAGGTGCCTTCGTTTCCCGGAGTTCATATGTTCCCCACGGAACGTTCTCGAGTGTAAATTTGCCCGCTGCTGCGCTCTTATCTTCACCATCGCAGGGAGTTTCAGAGCAATCGGCTATCACCCGTGGCCAGTCACCTCGAGGAAGGCGTTCGTTCTCACCGACGATCGGTGTCAGGCTCCATTCAGAGCCTGCAAGCAGCTTGCCGTCAGCAGCGTCAGTCTTTTGCCAGGATAGGTCAGGTGTCAGCTCAAGACCAACGCGTGGCCCCTCAGTCGCGGTAAAGGCTTTACCGTTTGAGTTGTACACGCCGGCTGCAGCCACGTTGTTCCAGGCAATTTTCGTGATGTCGCCGCCAGGGCCTGCTTGTGCGGGGAAGGAGATGACCTGCTGGTCAAGGGGTTTCCACACCATTGAACCGAAATCGACTCGAATTGCCGTGACCGTACTCCAGTCAGCCGGCTCTGCAGCAGACCAGCTGTCTTCACACTGAGCCGGGGCACTACCCCGCGCAGGAAACACGCCACCAAACGAGGCGAGCAGCTCACCGCGGCAGGGGTTTGCACTCGTCGAGTACTCCGCTCTGACCCCGCTTGGCAACCCAGTAACAGGCCCTGTCATAAAGACATCAAATTCAGAGCCTCGAGGTTCAGCGCCAGGTTTCACACCGTGGTCTCCGACCCTCGGAAGCATGTCGTAGACGACGATATTTCGCGTATCGATGTTGCCTGAATTCACCACGGGAATTCGATAGTCGGCAAGCCCTTCTTTCGAAGTTGACCCAACACCGTCAGCGACGATGAAGTCGGAATCACGGCTGCCCTTGACCTCTTTCGCCACAGTGACGCCCGCCGATTCTTGCACGGTATATGCTTTTTGTGCTCGACAGCCGGCGTCTACGCCCGGGCCATGATCCTGATACTTTTTCCTATCAAAATTTTGCCACGTGGTTTCTTTGTCGAGTTCAGTCGAGTCTGCCATTCCCGAGCAACGCAAAAACTCTTCTTCCGCTTCTTCAGCCTGCGTCAGCTGGTAATTTCTCGTACTTCCGCTCGGAGTTCCCTCTTTGACACGCACGTCGAAACCTACGTTAAGAATATCGGCGATGTCTCCGAAATCTGGATCTTCAATCAGAAGTCCCCCGCCATCGGGCGCATCGGGAAAATCAATCACCACTTTCGTTCTGATTTCTCCGTCAATCGTTACCTCAGAGAGAGCAACCCTCGGCTTGCCGAGCTTCTCGAGGGCGGCACTCTCAGGACGTGCGTATTCTGGGTATGCATCGCCCCATGGAGAATCGAAGTGTAGATAGACAGGGTTCTCGGGGTCAAGCGGCGCGTACTCAAGGTTGGCTGGAAGAATATCAGTGATGATCGGGGTAAAACGAGCCTGCTGCTTCTGTTCTTGGGTCATACCGTCCCATCCGGTGCGTTGGGTAAGCACTTCAACGCGCAAGTGTTGACCCGGGATAACACTTGGCTGTGCATCTTTGTTCACATTAGGGAGCAGCTGGGGGTTGTACATGCGTTTCGTGGTTTCGAGCTCCAGTGGGCTCCTCACCACACGGAGAAAACCGCACCGCCCAGGGAAATCAGGATCGACTTTGGTGTTGTTCGTCGTAGCACTCCCTCCCTGCCAGGTAATGGTGTTATCGGCGGTGCAGTTCTCGACAGTCACCCACGACGGGTGCTCAGATGCTGGAGTCACTCCCGGCGCCGGTTGCTCAGCTTTCCCGTCATAGAAATGTGGTTGGTATTCTCCGGCTGCGACTTCTTGTGAGTTGTCTTCGGGCACGTGATCGCTAACTGTTCCAAAGAGTAAGAGCGAACCGTTCGTACCAACGGTGATCTCATTCTCATCGAGTGAGAACTGCGTGATCCATTCGCCATCTCCCATAGCAATAGGTTGCTTAGTCTCAAGCCCTTCGCAGAGCCGTACTGAAGTATCACCCTCGTCAGAGCTGCCAGGAATCACACAAACCCCAGTGCGTCCCAAGTTCGTGGTCCAGTTCACATGCAACTCGGGCATGCTCATAGTGGCGCCAAACGCAATATCAACGAAGGCAGGAGTAGCACAGTCAGTCTTCTCGGGCGAAGGTGAGGTAAGCGCACAAGGCAGGGTATCGGTCATTGACCACTTCGCAGGGACACTGCGCGACTTGTCTTCAACACTGAATCTGTAGAGAAACCCTTTGGCGGCGTTGCTCCAGTGCGCTTTTGCGCCACGCGTGAACTCAGACCCTCTCTCATTTGAAGCGCTGTAAGGCTGTTCCTTTTGAAGAACAAACTCACCCTCGGCGCCTATTCTGAGGGGGTGTGAGGCTTGTGCTGAAGCTGACAGCACATTGTCTCGGAGCCAGGGCTTTGCCGTAACGTCTACGGTGTTGGTTTGTAATTGTGTCGGATCAAGCGCGGCCTCACCGAACACTGACTCCGGGTAGATCACCGTGACATACACCGGGTCACCAAAATAATAATTACAGGTGAATTTTCCGTCTGCTTCTTGAACCCCTGCGTCACCGTACTGCCATGTAACAGTGTGTGAGGCTTCATCATACTGCCCACCAGCTGTCGCCCGAACGAAGACCGAACCCTCGGGCAGCTGATCAACAATGGTCATGTCTGTGATAGCCACATGACCCACGCGGCCCTTGTTATTGCAGATGTTAATAAAGGGTTCGCGCCCACCCCCGGGCGTCCACTGAAATTCATAACCCGGTTCAATCTTGTACGTTACTTCGCTGTCAACGTATGGCCTCTCAGCACTCGGCGCTGACTTCGTCTTCACGACCTTGATCTTGTCATCGGCAGTAATGGTCGCAGGGGCAGAAACCTGTTCACTCGACCCAATCGAGGTGGAAAAGCTCGCTTCTGGAGTAATCGTTGTTCCGTCTGGGGTTACCCAGTTTTCAGTTTTCAACATGAAGCTCACCGCTCCAGTCGAACCCGGTGCGAGGGTCTCAGGAAACTTCCAAACAATTTTTTGATTAGCACCGTCTTCTTGAACCTCGGCCGGATAGCTCACGCCGTTAATCACCACCGCTGTGTAACTTTCAACGGGCAAGCGAATGCCATCGGGATCGCTTGGCTTAACGACAACCTCAAGCTGTGCCCCTTGACACTGGGTGGCCGTTGTGCTGCCGCATTGCCATTCCACCGCAAACGACACATTTTCTCCCGCGAGCACCTCGGTATCAACCGGGGCAATTTTCACAGAGACATTATTGCTCGATGCGAGAGCGGGAACGCTCAAGCCGGTCATGAGCACAAACAGCGCGAGAGCACCCGCCAAGAGGCCGCGCACACCGCGCCCCCTCATCGGGTCGTTCTTTCGAGATCTCATTCTTCCTCCGCTGGCTAACCAACACTTCTACCCTCTGCGCTTGCTCACGTTCTTGACACCGAGCAAAACCCAGCGTCATAGCTCAAAGCCACAAAGCTGCCGGCGCAAAGGCCACATTCACGTACGGCTTCATTCGCCCGTACAGGTCAATACAACCCAATCCAAGACTTGATGCATAGACAGTGCGCCGAACGAAACTTAAAAGCGCGCGATCTGCAACTTTTGACTCCTACACCGACACACAGCAACTGCAGAAGACCGGTAACCTCATCTGCAGCAACGCGGCACAACGTTCTTTGACCGGTCAAAAACCCTCACCATTCATCGGTTTAGCAACGTGACTTTTTCCGGAAACGTGCCGCCGTTGGCTTCCTGAGTACTAACGTCGAGGCCGAACCGAGACGCTCTCGCCCTCGAGGTTTCGGTTAGGAGAGCAGGTACGCTTGCCATTTCGCCTCGCCACAACAACGGTGTTGTTCCAGGCAAACCGCGCGCCAGGCCACGACACCTCAACATTATGCGAAGCGAATGATGGGCTAATGATTGACCTTGTCGTCGAACCTATTCTGTGCGTGCCTCATTCAGCCGGCGATCGCAGTGCTCGGCCCGTTCAAGCACCTTCGGAACTCTCGCCTCAGCACTTTACGAGATTGCGAGAAGTTCGCTCAAGGTAACCCACCAAAAGGCGATTCCGACGACGATAAGGTGGTCACGCGGTCACGGTGTTCGAACACCGTGCGTTTACCGCTCACCGGAGAGTATTCAACACTCTCTGCTGGGCTCAGCGAAGCATCGCACGTTGAACTTCGCCCAGCAGCAGGCCTACTTGTTCAGAGGCGTAACGTTAGTCTCGCGTCGCGTTGGCCTCGATAAACTGCCGGAGCGTTGGGGCATCATTCGGCATCTCAGTGACGCGCTGCGGCAGGTCAAGCAGCCCCGCGAGGTGCTCAGGCATGCCCAGAGCGATACCGGTAGCCTCGAACACGATCTCAGGGAATTTCTCGGGCTTGGCCGTCTCAAGCACAAGCATCGGCACATCAGCCTCAAGGTACTGTGCCGCAACCTTCACGCCATCAGCGGTGTGCGGGTCGATGATGGGCCCGCCAGCTTCATGCACTTCGCGAATGGTCTGGACACGGTCTTCGTGCGTGCTCGTGCCGCTGACGAGACCGAACTCTGCTTCGAAGCGTGGCAGTTCGGCAGAGAGGTCGAGCTCACCGGTTGCGTCAAGCTT
The DNA here is from genome assembly GCF_019049105.1 of Leucobacter chinensis. Lineage (GTDB taxonomy): Bacteria > Actinomycetota > Actinomycetes > Actinomycetales > Microbacteriaceae > Leucobacter_A > Leucobacter_A chinensis. Next base: position 194,632 of record NZ_JAHQZR010000005.1, on the reverse strand, counting down.
GAGCCACGCCTCAGCGAGTCGCTGAGGGTCTCGGCCAAGCAGGTCAAAGATGAAACGCTCAAGGTTTGATGCCTTCGAGATATCCATCGAGGGGCTCGAGGTCGCGTGGGTCTCGGCTGACGAACGGGGGCGGTAGATACCGGTGCGAAAGAACTCGTCAAGCACATTGTTCTCGTTTGCCGCGAGCACGAGGCGGTGAATGGGCAGGCCCATCTGCCGCGCGTAATGGCCCGAAAGAATATTGCCGAAGTTGCCTGACGGCACCGTGACAGAGATACGGTACGTCTCGCGCTCTTCGGCGTTCACAGCATCGGTTGCTCGCAACCACGCCCAGAAGTAATAAGCGACCTGAGCACTGATGCGGCCGAGGTTAATCGAGTTGACCGTGCCGAGGTTATAAGCCTGCTTGAAGTCAAGGTCACCCGAGACGACTTTGAGCAAGTTTTGGCAATCGTCAAACACACCCTCGACCGCGAGGTTGTGAATGTTCTCGTCGGTGAGCGAGTACATTTGGGCTCGCTGAAAGTCGCTCATGCGACCCTGCGGCGAAAGCATAAATACCGAGATGCCTTCTTTGCCACGGAGCGCGTACTCGGCTGCCGAACCGGTATCACCCGAGGTCGCACCGATGATATTCAGCACGGTGCCCTTGCGCGCGAGCGCATACTCCATCGACTGACCGAGGTACTGCATCGCCATGTCTTTAAAGGCGAGGGTCGGCCCTTCGCTGAGGCCCACCAGCGTCAACGCACCGGGCTTGACAGGAGTGTTTGACTCGAAGCCAAGTGGTACGAGCGGCACCACTTCGTCAGCCACGAACTTGCCGTGCCCATAAGCGTCACGGCACATTCGGTCAAGATCGCTACGATCAATATCGGTGGCAAAAAGCGCGAGCACCTCGGCTGCGAGAGCAGCGTAGTCAAGCCCTCGCCAGCTCTCGATCTGCGTGGCGGTCACCTCTGGCATCGTGGCCGGTACCGCGAGGCCACCGTCGATAGCGAGCCCTTCAAGCAGTGCTTCACTGTACGAGATAGGCTGCATGCCGCCGCGAGTCGAAATGTATTTCACCGATACTCCTTATAGCTTTACCCCCATTCTATTAGCAGAGCCCGTCACCCAAGACGGCATACCTTCGCAGCAACCGGCACAAAACAGCGCATCGTTGCTTTGCTCAGTGTTACAGTGGCGGTGGCTGTGCCAGCCGAAACCCTAACGAAAGAATCGCGCCGTGACTGACACCGTTGATCCTGTAATGCCACCATGCCCCGAATGCCAGAGTGAATACACCTATGATTCGGGGGCACTCCTCGCCTGCCCCATGTGCGGCCACGAGTGGGCTGCAGGCCAGGCCAGTGACTCATCGGAGGGCGAGAGCAGCGATACAGCAGCAGTGATACGCGATGCTGTCGGCAACATCTTGAACGATGGTGACGACGTGACGCTCGCGAAGTCAGTCAAGATTGCCGGTGGCGGCGGTGGCACTATCAAGGCAGGCACCAAGGTGCGAGGTATACGCCTCACCGCCGACAAGGGTGATGGCCACGACATCGATGCCAAAATCGCCGGTGTTGGCCGCCTGCAGCTCAAATCGAGCGTCGTGAAAAAGATCTCGTAGGCGTGCAGGCCCCGCCTGGGGCCAAACTCACAGCCTGCACCGGCAATACTCAGCCTACGATATTGCTTGTGAATCGTCAGACTACTCAGCCCATACAAGAACCTCACCGACCCTCCGGCCCGAGCGCCGCGTCGCGCACACTCGCAGGATTTATCTTTGCAAGCCGGTGGCTGCAGGCGCCCCTCTACCTCGGTCTCATCATCGCGCAGGCGGTGTACGTCGTGCTCTTCTTTGTCGAGCTGTGGCACCTGCTGCATAAGGTGATTCTCGAGGGAACCATCTCAGAGACCGACGTCATGCTGAGCGTGCTCGCACTCATCGACATTGTCATGATCGCCAACCTACTCATCATGGTGATCATTGGTGGCTACGAAACCTTTGTCTCAAAGATTCGCGTCACAGGTCACCACGACGAGCCAGACTGGCTCTCGCACGTAAATGCCAACCTGCTCAAGGTCAAACTCGCGATCTCGATTATCTCGATCTCATCGATCCATCTGCTCAAAACGTTTATTGAGGTCGGCCGCATGGAAGACGGCCTCGTGTTCGACGCCAAAGGCAACGTCATCTACTCGAGCGAGGGCGTGTTCTGGGAAGTCATGATTCACCTCGCCTTCATTGTCTCGGCCTTGGCACTCGCGTGGATCGACCGCATGAGCCACCATGCTCCCGAAGCCCCCGCGGCTCCCGTCGCCCCCGCCGCGATTCCCGTAACAGTGCTGCCCGCGGCAACCCTGCCTACAGAGGGCCTCGTGGCCACGGCGCCGGCTGCTGAAGCTCACGGTGCTCCGAGCGCCGCTCCGGCACACCAGTGCACGTGCGGGCATGAGGCTGCGGGCGGTCAAGAGCCGAACGTTTAATTCATCCCGTTGAAGATGAATGCCCCTTACACCTCTCGGTGCAAGGGGCATTCATTGCTTCACGGGCGTTCACAGCGTGAAGACGCCCTACTCGTGTGTTTGCTCCAGGTTGCGCCTGCGAGCAGTTACGACCGTTGCAAAACCGGCCATGAGCAGCGTGATCGCTCCGGCAACCAAGCCGGCAGCCGGTGCGCCACCGGTTGCGGCAAGGCCCGACGCTTTCTCGGTGGGCTGAGCTGGCTTCTCAGCCTCAAAAGCTCCAAAGCTTTCTCCCCGTGGCCCGGCTGAGTCGTTCGGCACAGCAGGCTCGTTCGGATCGTTCGGCACGGCGGGCTCGTCGGGCTCATTCGGCTGAGCTGGCTCACCCGGTTCAGGAATATCTGGGTCTTCGCATGCCACCTTCTCAAGCACGACCTGCATGGTTGCACGTTTCGCATCGGGTGAGAGCTTCCAGCCCTTCGCCTGAGCGAGCAGCGCTTTACCCGTAGCCGTTGCAATAACGGTCACGGTTGCACCGGCTTTCACCTCGCCGTCGATCGAGAATTTCACTCCTGCGAGGTCAGCGAAATCGATCACGGGCTGAACGATCTTGCCCTCGTCTAGGCAAACAGCATGCGTTACCTTCGGTGAGACCAGTTCGATAAACGGTTCGGGCTCGATGGGGTCACCCGGTTCTCCTACCGGGGGCACCGGTGTGCATGAGAATGCATCACTGTCAAGAAATGGGAAAGCGTGAAACTCACTGCCCGCACGGTTGTGCTCGAGGTCGCCCGCAACCCAAAAGCGACCGTTGGTGCCGGCAGCTTCCATGACCGTCGAAGAATCGGGGTTGGCTACGAGCACGGTTCCTGGAAACTGAGCACCGTTACCGATGGTTACGGTGCTTGCCTCAGAAATATTCCACAGGAGACGCTGCGTGAGCGCACCGAATTCAGCTGCATGAACGTTTGAGGGGTCGAGAATAACCCTATTTGCGTCGGCTACCGATTGAAGTGCGAAGTGAGCCGTATCGCCGGTCACGTTGACCACGACGATCGCTTCGGGGTGAATGTCTCTGTACTGCAGCGTACCCATCTGCGTAAGCTCGTCCTGGGTCACGGTAAAGACCTGACGGTTCTTCGTACCGTCCCCGGTGAGCACGAGCGTGTCGCCGTCAACGGTGACTTCTCCGGTCGCTGGCATGGCCGCGTATTTTGCTGACTGCTGCTGCAGGTGCACACCAACCCCTGCCCATTTGCCTAGTGCCTCGGCTTTGCCGAGCCCCGGCAGCACAGTACCGCCGTTGGCGTCGAGCCCACCCTCGGGTGCCGTGAGAGTTCCGCCAACACGTACCTTCCCGCCAATACCGTGGCCGAGATCAATGCGGCCCGAGCTAACGGTCATGTCACCGCCCACGACGAGCATGTCGCTCATCGGTTCAGGGGTCATGAGCGACCCCACGCCAACAACACCCATGTTGTAGAGCAAGCCACTGTCAAAGGTTGCGTCACCTTCAACAACGAGCAGCCCTTCGAGTTCAGCGCCGACACGGTACTCGAAGTTTCCGCCAACGTAGACGTTTGCCTGCTGGTCAACCGGGAATTTCGGGTCGCCAGTACCGAGGCCCGAATCTCCCGGAATGCACGCGGAACCGACTGGTGCAGGCTCCGGTGAAACTACTGTGGCACTTGCCGCAACTGGCACGGCGACGAGCGCAGCTCCTGCGAGAAAAGCGGTGCCCACCACCTTTGAAAGCATGCTTGATACAGACATGCAGAACCCCCATTCTGCGCAGAACAGTACTGCGACCTACGATTCCCCTTGATGATCGTTTGCCGCGAGGGCTTCTCTCGACGCCCGGCGTGCGGCAACCCTGGATAATCTATCCGGGAACCTCGGCGTGTTCAACTTGTGTTACATGGTTTTGATTATCGAACACAAAACGAACACGGTTTCGAAGCTTTCTTAGAGAAATGGCACAGCGAGAGCCCAAAATAGGGGCTGCGCAGTGCACGATATTACCGAAACACGTTTTCCTGTGAATCATGCCAAGCACGTTCTGTACCCTTACAACAGAAACATCATGACGTTTTCACACCGGCTGAGCGACTCCGCCTCGCTTGAGCTTATGACCCCAGAGTGCACACCCGACATCTACGACCTCACCCGCACAAACCACTCGCGCCTGCGCGAATGGGCAGCCTGGGCGCAGGACGACCCGACCTTTGAGTGGGCCACCGCCTACGTGCACGGAAGGGTCGAGGCGTATTTTCAGGGCAATGCCGTTCCGTGTGTCGTCTATGAGAGCGGCAAGGCTGTTGGATGCATCGAGCTGCGCATTGACCAGGATCGCGCAATTGGAGACATTGGCTACTGGCTCGACGCAGCCGCCGAGGGCAAAGGCCTCGTCACTCGCGCCTGCAGAGCCATGATCGAACACGGCAAGAGCCTCGACCTGCAACGCTTCGAGCTGCGCATCGCGACCGAAAACGAGCGTAGCTCGGCGGTCGCTGAGCGCCTAGGTTTTGAGCTCGAAGGCGTTCTGAAACAAACCACCCCGGTGCAGGGACGCCGCCTCGACACGGGGCTTTACGCCCTACTCGTCGGTGACGAAACCGACGAGCCGGTTGCTAAGGCAGAGGCCGCACCGGCGGCCTAGCCGGGATCCGCCGCACGCGCGCAGAGGGCCCGGTGCTGAGTCAGCACCGGGCCCTCGACAGCACGCTCACCGGCTATTCGGCAGGGCTCGCTTGCTTTGCGCGGCTCTTCTTTGCGCGCATAATCACGTACCCGATAAGAGTCACGACGAGCATGAGCGCCCCGAAGGGCAAGGTGGCTCTGAACTCGTCGGTGAAGTAGGTTGAAAGCGCGATCGCGAGCATGAGACCGGCACCGAAGTAGGCCCCAATGCGTGAGCCTGGGATCTTGTACGAGAGCGTTTCGCCGTCGCGGGCCACACGCCGACGAAACGCGATGTGTGTCACGAAGATCATGAACCACGTAAACATTGCACCAAACATCGAGATGGCGAACATCATCGTGAAGGCCTCCCCCGGGAAGAGCACGTAGATCACGGTCGCCACGGCAATACCGATGCACGACAGCACGAGCGCGTTGATCGGAGTCCCGTTGCCGGCGACCTTGCCGAGTGCCCGCGGAGCCTCACCCGCGCGGGCGAGCGAGAACATCATGCGGGTCGAGATGTAGAGCTGGCTATTCATGGCTGAGAGCGCTGCGATAATCACGACGAAGTTCAGGATCGAGTCGGCAAACGGGATGCCGATGACCTGCATAACCGTCACGAAGGGGCTCCCGCCCTCGAGAATCTCTGACATGGGTGCGATCGAAACAATGAGCGACAGTGTCAAGAAGTAGAACACGACGAGCCTGAAGATCGTGGCCTTGAAGGCCTTCTTGACCGCGCGCTCCGGCTCTTTTGCCTCGCCTGCCGCGACCGCAATCATCTCGATGCTCAGGTAGCTGAAGATCGCGACGATGACTCCGAACCACATGCCCGAGATACCGTTGGGCATGAACCCTCCGTCAGCGCCCCAGTTCTGGAAACCGTACTCCTGCTTACCCGCGAAAAACACGAGCCAGGCGGCGACAATGATGAAGGCGAGAATAGCAAATACTTTGATCGCCGAGAACCAGTACTCGAGGGTCCCGAAGCTCTTGACGTTCATCGCGTTCACACCGATAAGAGCGCCCGAGAACACGACCACCCAGACCCACGGTGGAACGCCGGGGAACCAGAATTGCATGTACTCGCCGACCGCCGTGACCTCAGTGCCGACCGCGAGCACGATGCACAGCCAGTACATGTAGCGCACCAGAAACCCGTAGACCGGGCCGAGGTAGTGCTCGGCATAGGCGCCGAACGAACCGGAGGTCGGGTGCTTCACCGTCATTTCGGCGAGCACGCCCATGAGCATGAGTGCAATAGCGCCGCCTATGAGGTAACTCACGATGACGCTCGGCCCGGCGAAGCCGATAGCAAACTTGCTGCCTAAGAACAGCCCCGTGCCAATCGCTCCGCCGAGCGCGATCATGCTGAGCTGACCTGCGGTCAGGCTCTTTTGCAGACCGATCTCGCGGGTCTGAATATCACTAAATTCTTTCATCAGTTGTCCTTCTTCATTGAAGTTCCCCCCGAAATTCGGGTTAGGTTACCGCGCCACGAACCTGAAATTCGGGGGCGCGCCACAGCTCTTCATCAAGCACGCGGCGAAGCGTCTCGACCGCATCCCAGACATCGGCGTAACCGAGGTACAACGGGGTGATACCGAAGCGAAGCACCTCGGGTTCGCGGTAGTCGCCCACCACGCCATTGGCGATGAGCGCCTTCATCACGGCGAAGCCCTCGGGATGCTGGATGCTCACGTGGCTGCCGCGCTCAGACTCTTCACGAGGCGTCACGAGCGTCAGCGGGTGATGCGCGAGGCGTTCTTCAACGAGTCGAATAAAGAGTGATGTGAGGTTGAGTGACTTTTCACGAAGCTGCTGTTGATCGACGCTCAACGCGATGTCGATGCCGCACTCCATTGTGGCGAGCGAGATGATGGGCTGGGTTCCGGTAAGCAGCTTGCGAGCATCGCTCGCGGGACTATACGCAACGTCCATCTCGAAGGGCTCGCTGTGGCCCCACCAGCCAGACAGCGGCTGGCGCGTGCGGGCGAGGTGATCTCCAGAGACCCAGATGAACGCGGGCGAACCCGGGCCGCCGTTCAGGTACTTGTAGGTGCAGCCCACCGCGAAGTCTGCCCCTGCCGCCTCGAGGTTGATGGGAACCGCGCCGACCGAGTGGCACAGATCCCAGATCATGAGTGCGCCGGCCGCGTGCACCGTCTCGGTCACAGCCTTCATGTTCCACAAGCGACCGGTACGGTAGTTCACCTCGGTCAGGAGCACAACGGCAACGTCGTCATTCAGTTCGCCTTCGAGAGATTCAAGGTCGTCAATGAGACACAGCTCGTAGCCCTGATCGAGCATCTCGATGAAGCCCTCGATCATATAGAGATCTGAGGGGAAGTTCTCGCGCTCAGAAATAATGACGCGACGCTCGGGAGCGTCTTCGCGCTGCAGGTTGATCGCGGCGCCGAGCGCCTTAAACACGTTGATCGAGGTGGTGTCGGTCACTACACAGCCACCGTTGGTGCCACCCACGAGGCGCGCAATCTTGCGGCCGAGGCGTACAGGAAGATCGAACCAGCCGTTCGTGTTCCAGCTTTCGATGAGGTCGGTGCCCCACTCCCCAGTGATCACCTGTTGAGCGCGAGCGGGCGCGGCACTCGGCATCACTCCGAGCGAGTTGCCGTCGAGATAAATCATGTCGGCGGGAATCGTGAACTGCCCACGAAGTGAGGCGAGAACGTCAGCCTGATCTGCTTTGACGCAGTGCTCACGGGTTTCGATAGCGCGAATGTCGATCGTCATCGTTTCTTCTTTCTCTTAGGCAGGAAAGACCGCGCGACCGCCCGTGGGTTCAACACCCACTGACCAATCTGCACGCTACGTTCCCTTCATTGCGACTCAGCTTGCGCTCATTGATTCTGACAAACAATAGCCACTTTGCAAACAGAACAGTAAAATATTCGAAAATAGCATGGCTCGTTTTATTTTTTACCGAATCATCGCAGCAAAAGAGGGCGCCGTATGAGTACTTTTCCACTCACCGAGATCGACCGCAAGATCATCACTGAGCTTTCCACCGATGGCAGGCTGCCGTACAAGACGCTCGCAGAACGGGTCGGCATTGCCACCTCGACCTGCCACAGCCGCGTTCAAGCGCTTGAGAAGCGCGGGGTCATTCGGGGCTATCGGGCCGAGATCGATCCACTCGCAGCAGGCCAGCTCGTGAGCGCACTCATACTCATCGGCGTACACCCCATGCAGCGCAGCCTCGTTCCCGTCATTGCCGAAGAACTTCGCGCAATACCCGGCGTGCAGCAGGTCTTTCTCATTGGGGGCGACAAAGATCTCATCGTGCACGTGAGCACCGAGAGCGTGCATTCGCTGCGCAAGCTCATCGCTGAGCACCTCGCGTCGAAGGAAACACTCACCCAAACGCAAACACAGATCGTGTTCGAGCATCTGACCGGGGTTTCACCACTGTAGGCGACGGCAAGTTAGCCCAATGTTCTGCCCAAGATGCGATTCACGCACCCTCTTGTGCCAGCGGGCCTCCCGGCCTTAGTGTGTCAGCACCCAACCATCAGAAAGTGACCAGACCATGAGCGAAACCGTCAAGGGGCCCAAATCATATTTTCCGTCAATCGAGCAAAAATACGAACGACCGATCGCGGCCTGGTTCGAAGAGCTCGAAGCAGTTCGTGGCGAAAAGCACATGCAACAGGTCGAATTCTTAAAGCGTCTCGGCGTTGGCCACGGACACGCCAACGCACTGGTGCACGTGTTTCGTGCTGAGCACGGTGGCGGCGAAGCGGTGACAGAGTAACCGCTGACCTTCGAACCAGTGCACCCCGAGTTCACGCAGCCGGCGATCGACCGCCAAGTCTGTTAACCGAAAAACTGCGGCCACCACGCCATCGCGAGGGGATAACCCGCGAAGCTCACAATGTCGAGCAGCCAGTGGGCGACAACGAGCGGCATGATGCGGCCCCAGCGGTGGTAAACCCAACCGAACACGAGGCCCATGATCACGTTGCCAATGAAGCCGCCGAAGCCCTGGTACAGGTGGTAACTACCGCGCAGGATCGCACACGAGACGATAACCACCCAGGGGGCGACGCCAAGCTGTTTGAGACGATAGAAGAGGTAGGCAACGACCACGAGTTCTTCGGTCAGGGCCGCTTTGAGCGCCTGCAGAACGAGCACCGGCACCGTCCACCAGTAGGCATTCAGCGAGGTAGGAACGACCTGTAGGTTGAGGCCGATCACGAGCATCGTCACGTAAAACGCGAGCCCTGGCACTCCGATCGCCGCGGCGAGTGCGAAGCCGCCGCCAATCTCGCGCAATCGCTCACGGGGTGTTCCACGTGCAACACCCAGCGCCCCCATGTGTGGCCTACGTTCCCGCCACGTCAACCAGACAACCAGCGCGACCGGGGCCAGGCCGAACACGAACGACAACAGCTGCATCGTGAGGTCAAAGCCCGGCCGGTCTGAAAGTGGCCGGTTGATGTGCATCTGTTGCGTGTTGAGCGCTGCCTCGCGCGTGGCAGCCTCAATGAGTTGCACGATCGCGTACACACCAGAGGCCCCGAACGAGAGCGCGAGAACAATCGCGATCTCGAAGCGGAGCCTCGCCCGTGCGTACGGAGTCAGAGGTTCAGAAGCCAACGCCGGTGCAGCCTGCATCGTGAACCCCCGTGTGTGGTTGGTATATCTCTTTAGGCCCAGGGACGCGGTACCGAGTCGGTAGTGACATAGCGGATCGTGCCCGAGTACGAGCGCATAACGACGCTCTCGGTGCGCACGAAGGGACCGCGGCGCTTAACCCCGTCAAGGAAGTCAGACTGCGTGATGCCGGTCGCGACAAAGTAGGTGTTCTCGCTCGCAACGAGGTCGTTTGCCTCAAGCACGCGATCGAGGTCGTGGCCCGCATCGATTGCCTTCTGGCGCTCGTCATCGTCGACGGGCTTCAGAACGCCCTGAATCATGCCACCAAGTGCTTTGACAGCGCAGGCGGTGATGATGCCCTCTGGGGTTCCACCAATGCCGACGCACATGTCAACCGAAGTGTCCCACTCAGCGGCATGGATGCCAGCTGCCACGTCACCGTCCATGAACAGGCGCACGCCTGCGCCCGCGTCGCGGATCTCCTGAATGAGCTCAGCGTGTCGTGGCCGGTCGAGCACGGCAACACGAATGTCAGAGGTTTCGACGCCCTTCGCCTTCGCGAAGGCGCGAACGTTCTCACTCATCGGCTTGCGAATATCGACAACGCCAATGCCCTGAGGGCCACAGACGAGCTTGTCCATGTAAAAGACGGCCGATGGGTCGTACATCGATCCGCGATCAGCAACAGCGATCACCGAAACGGCGCCGGGGCGTCCCTCGGCGGTCAGGCGCGTGCCGTCAATCGGGTCAACGGCCACGTCGCAGGCGGCACCCATGCCGTTGCCGACTCGCTCGCCGTTGTAGAGCCAAGGAGCATCATCTTTTTCGCCCTCACCAATAACGACCGTGCCGTCCATTGACACCGTCGAAAGGAAGCGACGCATCGCATCGACCGCAGCGCCATCGGCCGCGTTCTTGTCTCCACGCCCCACCCAGGGAGTAGCCTGCACAGCAGCAGCTTCAGTCGCACGCACGAGCTCCATCGCGAGGTTGCGATCTGGCTGAAGTGGGCTCAGGGTATTGAGGGTGTTCATTTCGGAAAAACTCCTTAGCGAATCGGATGCCTTCTAAGGGTACGCCATTGACACCTGAAGTTCGCAGTTCTCCCGGCTAAACTGTCAGGTATACGGCCTTTCTGGCCGCCAAGGTGCATCAATAAGGAGATTCAGTGGCAGTCGCAACCCCCGAGCAGTATGCAGCAATGATCGATCGCGCGAAGGAACAAGCCTTCGCTTTTCCAGCCATCAACGTGTCAAGCTCACAGACGCTGCACGCGGTGCTTCAGGGGCTGACCGAGGCTGGCTCTGACGGCATTTTGCAGGTCTCGACCGGTGGCGCCGACTACTTCGCGGGTCACACCACGAAAAACCGTATCGGTGGCGCCATCGCATTTGCGAAGTACGCTGAAGAGGTCGCAAAGGGGTATCCCGTGACCGTCGCTTTGCACACCGACCACTGCCCCAAAGAAAACCTCGAGGGCTTCTTGATGCCCCTCATCGAGGCAAGCGAGGAGCGCGTGCGCGAGGGTGGCGTTGCCTACTTCCAGTCGCACATGTGGGACGGTTCAGCGATTTCACTCAAAGAAAACCTCGAGATCGCCTCGCAACTGCTGCCCCGCATGAAGGCTATTGACTCGATTCTCGAGGTTGAGATTGGCGTCGTTGGCGGCGAAGAAGACGGCGTGAGCCACGAGATCAACGACAAGCTCTACACGACACTCGACGACGCTGCCGCCATGGTCGATGCGCTCGGTCTCGGCGAGCAGGGCCGCTACATGACGGCCCTCACCTTCGGCAACGTGCATGGCGTGTACAAGCCGGGCAAGGTCGAGCTTCGCCCATCACTCCTCAAAGAAATTCAGGACGGGCTGCAGGCCAAATACGGCACCGGCGACAAGCCACTCGACCTCGTGTTCCACGGCGGATCAGGCTCGAGCGCCGAAGAGATCGCCGAAGCCGTGCGCAACGGCGTGATCAAGATGAACATCGACACCGACACCCAGTACGCGTTTACCCGCGGCGCGTTGCACGAGATGTTCACGGGCTACGAAGGCCTGCTGAAGATCGAGGGCGAGGTCGGCAACAAGAAGCAGTACGACCCCCGCGCATGGGGCAAGAAGGCCGAGGCCTCAATGGCTGCCCGCGTCGTTGAAGCGGCACAGCAGCTCGGCTCGGCCGGCAACTCTATCACCGCGTAACGTTTAAGGAGCAGCATCATGAGCGATCAGCAGCCCACCCCTGAAGAGCAGGCCAGCCAGGCGGCGACCGGGGCTCCGGTCTCGGCCGAGCCTGTGGCACCGGTAGCAACGCCCGCTGCGGCGGCAGCCCCCGAGACGGTGCCCGCTGCACCAGCTGCACCAGCTGCGCTGGCTGCAGCACCCGCGCCCGCTGCAGCAGCGGCAGCACCCGCGGCACCCGCTCAGCCTCTTTACGGCGAGATGGCCCCCGAGGGCTGGGTCTCGCCGGCCGCAGCCCAGCAGGGTGACGCTTCGGGCGCTGGCCGCACGGCAGGGGGTGGATCCGCTGGTGCTCCGCGCAATCCCGGCGTTCCGCATAACCTTGGTGTCGCTTCGGGAGCCGGGCAGCAGGCCCCGACGGCAGCCCCCGTCGCGCCCAGCACTACCCCGGGTGCGCCCGTTGCACCGCAGGGAGCGCCCGCACCGCAAGGCCAGAAGAAGTCGAGCTCGACCGGCGACAAAGTCGTAACGATCATTTTGCTCGTGCTCGGCGCCTTCGCCGCGATGCAGTTCGCCCTCGGAATGCTCACCCTCGGCGCCCAACTCGAGATCATCGGCGAGGCGCTCGGAGCCGACAACCTTGATATTCCCTCGTCGATCACAGTGATCCAGTCAATCGGCGCACTGCTCATGCTCTCGATCTACGCGGTTGCTCTGCTCTGGAGCATCCAGCGTTTGCGTCGCGGCAAGCTCACCTTCTGGGTTCCGCTCTCGGCCGGTGTGCTCGCCCTGATCGCACTGTTTGTTATCGCGACGGTCGCTATCGTCATGGTTCCCGAGTTGATCGAATACTCGACACCAGAAAACGTCGAGCTGCTGCTCGACCAGCTGGGGCAGAACGCCTAGCGTTCCCTCCTTGCTGCCGCGCCAAGGCCCCGGCCCCTCTTCAGGGGTGCGGGGCCTTCGTGTATGGGCTGGCCGGGCTGGGTTAGCCCTGCCCGCCTGCCATCGCCAAATTGTTTGCACTTTCGGGCCGAAACCACGTGAAATCAGGTAAAAAGTGCAAACAATTTGCTGGGAGCGGGCAAGCCGCCAGTTAGCTTACGTTGCGGCGGCGGCGCAGTGCGTCTGCAATGTTGGGTGCGCCCTGAGCGGTGTCGCCGACAACGCCCATCGAACGCAGGCGTTCCTGGGCAGCGAGGCGCTTGGTCTTCGCCTCTACGTCGAGCATGGGGCGCGAGTCACGCTGTGCTTCGGCGGCCGAGCCCACGCCAGCAGCGGGAGCCGCAGCGCCAGCAGCCGGAGACTCGCTCGGGGTGGCTGATGCGGGGTGATCCGCGGCAGGGGTTTCAGCAACGGCGCCAGCCATTCGGGGCTTCAGATCGCCCTCGCGCAGCAGGATCGAGTTGGTCTGATTCACGCGCTCAGAGGGCTGCGCGACCTGCTTGCGGGCCTGCGACATCGCCCTCGCGCGCTCGCGCTGCGCGCGGGCACGGGCTTGCTGGGCGAGGTACTCTTCGTGCGAGGTGTCAGGCTCAGGGGTCTCGACCTCAAGGTCGAGCAGCGGCTGCTGCGGGCGGGCGACAGGCTGCGCCGGTGCCGGGGCCTGCTGAGTCTGCTTCGCGGCCTTGCCGGGAGCGAGCACCACGAGCGTCGTAAGCCCGAGCCCAGCCGAGGCAAGCGCTACGAGCAGGGTTGCCGGGCCGAGCCCGCCGATGGCCATGCCTGCTCCGATGAGAATCCCGACGAGGCCGAGCACGGTCGCGAGGGCAGCCACGAGCCGCACCGGCTTCAACCGGGGGTGGCTCAGCTTGGCGCTTCTCAGCTGTGCTTTCTGCATGGCGACTTCTCTCTTGAGCTCATATTCGGCGAGGCGTCCAGCGGCACGCAGCTTTTCTTGCTCGATTTTCTCTGCTGCGGCCTCCTGGCTGCGCATTTGCTTTAACATTTTCTGGTGCTGCAGCGCAGTTTTGGCGGTAGCCTCGACGACGTGCTCTTCGGGCAGCTCAGAGGTCTCGGCAATCATGCGTAGCGTGCGCTGAATGTGGGCGGTATGTTTCTCAGCCGCGCGATACTGACGATTGCGCGACCATGCGGGAATCAACACCACCACCCAGAGCAGCGCGAGCACCACGAGCAGAAGCCCTCCGCCAAACACGCCGCTATCCATGCAACAACCGTAAATGGTGCGCGGGAAAGCCGAACCGCGGCACGCCGAGCGTCATGCAAACACACAGCATGACAGGGTGTATGGCGAAGTTAGCCGAGGCCGAGCGAGTGGGCCCGTTCTTCGCGGGTCACGGCGAAGCAATCATGGTCACGCCAGCCGCCGTCAATATAGATGTAGCGTTCGCGCAAGCCCTCGTAGCGCAGGCCAAGCTTGTCGACAACGCGGCGCGAGGCGACGTTCTCGGGCCGGAGGCAAATCTCAATGCGGTGCAGATCGAGCGAGAAAAGGGCGTGGTCAATGAGCAGTTGCACGGCGGTCGGTGTGATGCCGCGGCCGGCGTACTCCCGCGAGATCCAGTAGCCAATTTGACCCGAGCGCACGGCTCCCCAGGCGATGTCGGCGATGCTGAGTTGGCCCACAACCTCGCCGCGAAACAGCACGACGCAGGGCACGCCGTGGCCCTGACGCATACGCTTGCGCAGATAGCGGATCACCGGGCCAAGCGGCGCTTCACCCGGTGTCTCGAACGTTGCCCCGGGAATCGAGGCCTCCCACGGTGAGAGCCACGCACGGTTTTCGGCGAGCATTCGTCGCAGCGGCTCTGCGTCGCTGCGACGAATGACTCTCACCTCGACGTCACCTTTGGTGAGCGAGAAGCGCGGGTTGAAGGGCACGAAGCCTACTCGAGCGTTTGTGCGAACTCACGAACCCACTCACGCAGGTCGTCACCGAGTTCTGGGTGATCGACGCCGAGCAGCAGATTCGCCTTAATCCAGTCGGCGCGGTCGCCCGTATCGTAGCGGCGACCGCGGAAGACGACGCCGTACACGGGGCGCTCTCCTCCACCCTCGGCGAGGGTGTGGAGCGCGTCTGTGAGCTGAATCTCGCCGCCACGGCCGGGGCCCTGGTTTTCGAGAATGTCAAAGATCTCAGGGCGCAACACGTAACGGCCAATGACCGCGAGGTTCGAGGGAGCCTCTTCTGGCGATGGCTTCTCGACGAGCCCGGTGATCTTCACCACGTCGTCGTCATCGGTCGCTTCGACCGCTGCGCAACCATACAGGTGAATGGCCTCTTTCGGAACCTCCATGAGCGCGATAATCGTCGCTTCACGCGCATCGTGCTCTTCGACCATGCGGGTCAGCAGCGGATCGCGCGCGTCGATCAAGTCGTCACCGAGTAAGACCGCGAACGAGTCATCGCCCACGTGCGCGCGCGCCCGGCCAACCGCGTGGCCAAGGCCGAGGGGCTGGCCCTGGCGCAAGAAGTGCACCTCGCCAAGGTCACTCGCCGCGTGGACGCGGTCGAGACGACCATCGTCGCCCTTGCGTTCGAGTGCAAACTCGAGCTCGGGAACCGAGTCGAAATGGTTCAGCAGGTTGTCTTTGTTACGGCCCGTGATGATGAGCACGTCTTCAAGTCCCGAGTGCACGGCCTCTTCAACCACGTACTGAATCGCTGGCTTGTCGACGAGCGGCAGCATCTCTTTGGGCATTGCCTTTGTCGCAGGCAGAAAGCGGGTGCCAAGACCAGCGGCTGGAATGACCGCCTTCGTGACGCCTGAAGTTGACTTCTTGTTCATGAGGGCAAGCTTAACTCGCTTTTCTGGGCGCTAACAAACGATCAACAGTAGACTGAATCGTATGACAGCCGATATAGACACTCGCAAGCGAGAAATTCGCGAGCGAGTGCGTGTCCAACGCAGGCAAGTAACCGAAGAGCAGAGCAATGCCGAGGCCCACGGCCTCACCGAGCAGCTGCAGCGCCTCGTAGAGGCCCGCGAAGCCCACTCGGTTTCTTGCTACTTTCCTGTCATCGGTGAGCCAAACACCCTGCTCTTTCTTGAGTGGGCCCGAGCCCATGACGTCGACGTCATGCTGCCGATCTCGCGCGAAGACGGTCTACTCGACTGGGTCTCATACAGTGGCCCCGACGCCGAACCCGGCCTTTTCGGCATTCCCGAGCCACAGGGCACACCGCTCAGCCCCATGGCTGTGAACGACGTTGACCTCATGATCATCCCGGCGTGCGCCGTCGACGAGTCGGGCAATCGTCTCGGCTGGGGCCGCGGTTACTTCGACAAGTCGCTCGGCTCGATGGACCAGCGGCCCCCCGTCTTCGCCGTCGTTCGCGAGAACGAGATCTTGGCCGAGGTTCCCGCCGACCTGCACGATGTGCCGATCACGGGCGCGGTGACCCCGGAGGCGATCCACCACTTTCGGTTCGAGAACTAAAGCGCCCGGCTGGCCGGCTCGCTCGGCCACGCGCTGACGCGCCCGCCTCGGCCCGCGCTCGCGCCGATTCGCACCGCGCCGATCCGCCCATCGTATGGTCAAAAAGTGTCGAAATTCGCGCAAGAATCGACACTTTTTGACGGCACGCGGCCGACGCTCAGCCCCAGTGCGGGGGCTTGTCGTTCTTGAGGCGCTCGTCGTTCTCGCCGGCCCCGCGAGCACCCCGCGGTGCCGCGCCCGTCTCGTCCCAGCGTTCGGGGTGGCCGTGCGCCGCCGGTTGCGGATCGCTGCCCGCGGGTGGCGGCGTCACCACCCGCCGGTTGCGACGCTTGGCTGGCTGGGCAGGCTTCGAGTCGTCAGAGGTAGCCATATTAGTGATCGTCAGAAACGATGACACCGGTCTCGTCGTAGTCACCGGCGGCGCCCGCCGGGTCGCTCTGCGCGCCATTGGCCCTAGCGGCTCCGGGCAAGTCGGCCGAGACCGACTCGACGGGGGCGGCGGGCGGCAGGGGCTCAGCGAGTGTGTGCGCGTCGGCCGGGGCGACCGAGACGGTGCCGGTGAGGTTCACCTGACCGGTATCGTTGTGCTCTTCGGTGTGCTGGGGCTCGTAGCCGATCGTTCCGGCGATGCGCAGCGCGACCTCGGCGGGGTTCGCGAAGAGGTCGAAGCTATGCACCCGGTTGTAGTGCCAGCCGAGGCGGCGCAGCACGGCGGGGCGCAGGCGCAGCGTCTCGCGCAGTGAGCCCTCGCGCACGTCGGCGTCGAGGTCGATCGCGATGGCCTTGCCGTTATAGGCGACGGCCAGCGGAATCATGCCCTGGTAGTCGAGCGCCACCGCGAGGCCGAGGGCCTCGAGTTCGGTCGCGAGCTCGGTGAGCATGGGGTCGCGCTCTGAGGGCAGCACCTTGGGCATCGACGGGGTGATCTTGGCCGAGAGCACGTCGAGTAGTTCGACGAGGCCGTGGCGCACGCGGGTCGTCTCGAGATCTTCGGGCATGAAGCTCGTGACGATCGACATGGCGCGGCGGGCCCTCGTCATCGCGACCGCGACGAGGCGTTCACCGCCGGGCTCGGTGAGGCTGCCAAAGTTTGAGAGCACACGCCCGTGCGGGGTGCGGCCGTAGCCGACCGAGAAGATGACGCGGTCGCGGCTCTGCGCTATCGCCTGCTCGAGCGTGAGCACAACGAAGGGTTCAGCGCGCTCGCCGAGCAAGAAGTCTCGGTACTCGGGAAACTTCGCGAAGGCCCGCAAGACCGCCTGCTGCACGCGCACGGCGTGAACGGGGCTCGCGGTGATGACCATGAGCGACTCCTGGGCGTGCTCACTCGCGTGACGCAGCACGAGCTGCACGACGCGGGCAACCTCGCCATCGGGGCTCTCGACGGCGCCTGCCTCACGGTCGGGCAGCCCCTGCCCCTCTTCGACGAACTCGTGCGTGATGCTTGAGTGCCCGAGGAAGGTTCCGGCCCACGGCAGCGAGGCGATCTTGCCCTGGTAAAAGCGTTCGTTGACGAGCTGAATGAGGTCAGCGCCGCCCGCGCGGTAGCTCTGCGTGAGCGCGAACTCGGGCAGCACCTCGGCAAGGTCGGTGAAGGCCGAGCGCGTCTCTGGTTCTTCGGCGACGGGCTCGCCCTTGGCCTTCGCCGGCCTGCTGAACAGGGCCTGCGGGCTCGAGGCCACCGCCGCGCTGGGGTCGCTTGCGGGGGCATTCTTGGCGGATCCGCCAGAGTGCACCGCGGCCGCAGATCCAGCCGCGCCGGCCGCTGCGCCCGAGACCCCAATCGTGAAGGGCGAGGGATGCTGCACGACGGGGTCGCCAAAGGCGACCACCTGCTGGGCCCTTGCGACGGCGCTCAAGGATTCGGCGAAGGTCATCGCGCTCGCGTCAACGAGCAGTACCGTGTCGAAACGCAGGTCGCGCGGCAGGCTCGGCACCTCGTAGGGCGAGACCGCCCACACCGGGGCCAAGGTTTCGAGTAGGTGTGGCGCCGAGGTCGAGATCTCGGCCGGGGTGACCTCGCCCGCGCGCAGCGACTGCCTGAGGGCCTGGGCCTCGGCGGGGTGGTCGAGCACCGCGACCTTCCACGCGTGGCCGAGCTGGGCCGCGAGAGTCGGGCCGTTGGCGCGCTGGTGCGCGTCATCGACGAGCCTGAAGTCTGATTCGAGGCGCTCGATGACGCTCGTGTTGGCGTTGAGCAGCGACTCGTTCGTGCGCAGCATGTACTCGAGCGCCGACTGCCACCAGGCCTGCTCGAGCTCGTTCGCGACCTCTGAGGCCGGCACGTGACGCATCGAGAGGTCTTCGAGCAGCGCGCTCAGATGCGCTTGGCCGAGCCGCTCGACGAGGGCCGTGCGCTCCTGAATGTTTTGCAACACCTCTGACTCACGCGAAAGCTCGGTCATGAGCGCCGCGAGGTCAGGCATGGGCATGTTGCGCAACCGCTCGCCCTGCTGCTCGGGATCGAGCATGACGTCGAGACGGTCGAGATCTTGGTAGGTCTTTTGGAAGGCGACGACGAGGTCTGAGATGCCGACGGGCACTTCTGGGCGCGCGCCAACGACCTCGCTGTACCGCTGCCACAGCACACGCTGCTGCTGAATTTGCACGAGGCGCGAGTACATATCGGTGACCGTGACGCCGGGACGCACGAACTCGCGCGCGAGCTTCTTGAGGCGCCGGCGATTGGCTCCCGACATCTCGTCGCTGCCGCGCGGCGCATGGGCCGCGATGATCTCGGTGAGCGAGCGGTCGAACACCTCTGGCACGAAGCGATCGAGCGTCTCGCGAATGCCGCTCAGAAGGCGCAGGTAGATGCCGAGCTCGGCGACCGAATTGTAGGGGCGCATCGAGGTTTGCGAGACCACGTCGCCCGCCATCTGCGTGAGCCTTGGCAACTCGGTCTCGGCGAGCTCAACCGCGAGCTGGTAGGCCTCGTCGGCCTGATCGCGCGAGGTGAACGAGACGCCGTACCAGGGAGAATCTTCGGGGCCGAACTCGAACTGGCCGAGGCGGGCAACCTCGGTGAGGTCTTCGGCGACGGCGCTTCGATCGAGCGCAAGCTGCGCGAGGCCCTCGTCATCGAGGCGCACGGCGGTCGTGGGAACAACGTCCTGGCGAGTGAGCCGCGACAGGGCGTGCAACGCGTCAAGCGGCGAGACGCCAAGCTTGCGGTCGGGCGTGACGAGCGCACCCTGGTAGTCGGTGAGCACCGTGCGCAGGCGCACGAGCGCCTCGTCAACATCACGGTTCATGCCCGGCTTCGCGTTTTCGGCCCGGCTGATCGATTCGACGAGGTTGCGGCGCAGCGTGCGGGGTGAGGCGGCGAGGCCCGGAAGGCCCACGCGGCCGAGCCGGTAGCTGATGCCGTCGAGGGTCGCACGGCGCGGTGAGACGACGAGCACGCGCTTGCCGGCGTTGACGAGCGCACCGATCGCGTTAACCACGGTTTGCGTGCCGCCCGTTCCAGGCAGCGTGCGCACCACGATCGAGTTGCCCGCCTTGACCTGCGCGAGCACCTCTTCCTGCTGACTGTCGGCGCTCGACAGGTGCGAGTCAGTCTCGGGGGCTCGTTCGTCGATCGGGGTGCCGGTCGCCTGGCCGAAGGACTTCGCGAGCTGGGTTTGCGCGGTCTCTGAGCCGCACACCGCATCGATGACGGGGTGATCAAGCTCGCCGAGTGAGGTGAGGAGTTCGTGAGCGACATCGTGGAACGTTGAGACCACGAGCCGCGGCTGCACCGTGAACCCGTCAACACCCGCCGCGACCTGGCGCAGGCGATCGATGACCGGCTGCGGCTTGAACACGCCGGCCGAGTGCGAGAGTTGCAGCAGTTCGGTCGCGTCAACGCGCACTCCAAACTGCTCTTGCAGGGCGCGCACGAGGGCCACGTTCACAAAGGGGCGCTGCTTGAGCTTCAGCTCGAAGTCGCTGCCGTAACGGCGAATCGCAAGGGGGCGCAGCAGAACCGGAGCGCAAAACTCGTCGCCCTCGAACTCCCACTTCGCAATGCCGATCGCGAGATGCACGGTCTCAAGACCACGCTCGGTGCGCATCTCGACCGCTTTATCGGTCACCCGCCCGGCGCCGACCTTCGCCTGGCGAAGCGCCAGATCGTCACGAATGAGCGCCGAGAGCAGAATTTTGTTGCCGCTGATGAACTGCGGAAGGCCGCCAGGGTGCGTGGTCGAGAGCTCGATCTGGTCGCGGTGAGCGTCGGTGAAGTGCAGAAGCGAGTTCGTGCCGCCAAGCATGCCGATCTCTTCACGCCACTCGGCGTGCTCTGCGGCGAAGCGTTCGACCGGAGCGAGACTCGCTTTTCGAGTGAGCTCGGCTTCGGCGAAGTCGGCGTCGTGAAGGCTCTCGGTCTTGTATTCTTCAGTCATTTCTTCCCCGTTCACCTCGGGTTGAGTCGTGCTCGTGGAGGGGTCGCTGACGGCACGCCCGCGTACGGTCTCTTCATCGAGACCGCTCGGGTTCACGCTATTCTTGCGTTTTTTATCTGCACTCCACACACCGCCACCATAAACGCTGCCGCCATTTTTCGCGGTTTGCCGCACGGTGTGTGGGTGTTTTCACAGGAACTATTTGCGGAGCTTCGTGATGCCCGACATGAGGTGGTACACGACGATTGCCGAAATCGTTCCGAGCGCGATGCCGTTGAAGATCACCGAGCCGAACTGGAAGGTGAAATCGGCGATACCGACGATGAGCGCGACCGCCGCCGTGAACTGGTTGACGGGCTTCGAGAAGTCGACGCCGTTATCGATCCAGATCTTAATGCCGATGAGGCCGATGAGCCCGTAAAGCGCGACCGTCACACCGCCGAGAACCCCCGGTGGAATCGTGTTGATGAGCGCCCCAACCTTCGGCGAGAAGCTCAGCGAGAGGGCAAAAATGCCGGCTACCCAGTAGGCCGCGGTCGAGTACACCCTGGTCGCGGCCATCACGCCGATGTTCTCGCCGTACGTGGTCGTACCTGAACCGCCGCCAAAGCCCGCGAGCACGGTCGAGAGCCCGTCGGCGATGAGAGCGCGGCCGGTGAGCGGATCGAGGTCGCGGTTGATCATGAGACCAACGCTCTTCACGTGCCCCACGTTCTCGGCGATGAGCACGAGCACGACTGGCAGGAACGCGGGCAGGAGGCCCCAGAGCGTCGGATCGGCAAACGGGTTGCCCGGCGTGTGGAACTCAGGCAGGCCGAGCCAGTCGGCCTTCTCGACGGCCTCCAGGTCAACCGCACCGTAGAGCAGCGCTGCGATGTAGCCCACAAACACTCCGAGCACGATCGAGAGGCGACCGATGAGCCCCTTAAAGAGCACCGTGATAAGCAGAATAGCGCCGAGCGTGATGAG
This sequence comes from Leucobacter chinensis, assembly GCF_019049105.1. Lineage (GTDB taxonomy): Bacteria > Actinomycetota > Actinomycetes > Actinomycetales > Microbacteriaceae > Leucobacter_A > Leucobacter_A chinensis. The sequence goes on along the minus strand of NZ_JAHQZR010000005.1, from coordinate 172,942 downwards.
CGCAATCGGGGTCGAGTGTGGGTGGAACTCGTTCGACATGAAGTTGTTCTTCACCGCGGGCGCGAGGTTCAAACCGATGAGCGCAACGACGGCGCCCATGACGACCGGGGGCATGAGCGCGTTGATCCACCCCGTTCCGGTCTTCGTCACGATGAAGCCGATGAGGGCGAAGAGAATGCCGGTCGCGAGAATACCGAATGAGGCACGCGAGAGGTCACCCTCGGGGCCCGCTGCCTTCGCAGCCATGATGGGTGCGATGAAGGCGAACGACGAGCCCAGGTAGCTCGGCATCTGGTTGCGCGTGATGAGCAGGAAGAGCATCGTGCCGATGCCCGAGAAGAAGAGGGTCGCCGTTGGCGAGAAGCCCGTAATGAGCGGCACGAGGAAGGTCGCACCGAACATGGCGACGACGTGCTGTGCGCCGAAGCCGATCGTGCGAATCCAGCTCAGTCGTTCTTCTGGCAGAACAATCTCGTCTTGCGAAACGACGTTTCCGTCGCCGTGCAGCTTCCAGGCCATGGGCGTACTCCGTTGGTGTGAGGCGGGGCGGTGTGCGGGCACACGAGGCTGCGCCTCAGAGGTACCTCACATATTCTGGCTGAAAAGGTGGCACATTGGCAACGCCACGCGGTTGAAGAGCCGCGCCTACGAGTCGAAGCCTAGCCCCAACGCATCGAGGGTTTTGAGCAGCGGGTTGCGCTTGCCCTCGCGGTGGTCGGCCTGGTTGAGCGACCAACGAGTGAACTGAATGCCCATCGAGGCGGCGGGCTCTGGCGGGAACGGCAGGGGCACCTCACGCACCATGGGCAGTTCGGTGCGCTCGGTGATGCGGCCGTGCAAGCGGTCGACAACAACGTCGGCCGCGAAGTGCGTCGCACCGACGCCGAGGCCTGTGAAACCCGCGACGTACTGCACACGGCCGCCGAGTGCCTGGCCGAAGAAGGCGCAGAAGCGGGTGCTCGTGTCAATCACCCCGGCCCAGCGGTGGGTGAACTTCACGCCTGCGAGCTGCGGGAAGGTCGTGAAGAAGTGGCGTGCGAGCTTTTCGTGGCTTTCGAGGCGATCTTCGTACTCAGACTTGATCTTGGCGCCGGCGAAATACACCGCGTCATAGCCGCCCCAAAGAATGCGATTGTCGGCCGTGAGACGCGAATAGTGAAACTGGTTGGCCATGTCGGCGAGCCCCTCACGCCCTTTCCAACCGATTGATTCGAGTTGCTCGTCGGTGAGTGGCTCGGTCATGAGCACGTAGTCGTACACTGGCACCGTGTGCCAGCGATACCGTTTGAGGAGCGACGGGAACACGTTGGTGCACAGTGCCACGCGCTGCGCGGTCACGGTGCCGAGGTGAGTGTGCAGCGTCACGGGGCCGTCGGTTTTGCCGTCGAGTTTCGTGACGCGTGACTCTTCGTAGATTTCGACCCCAAGCTCGCGCGCGTGCCGAGCAAGCTCAAGCGCGAGCTTCATGGGGTGCACGATCGCGCAGCCTGTAGCGTCGAAGTCGCTCCCAATGAAGGTCGGCGATGCGATGCGCTCTTGCGTTTCACTGGCGCTGAGGGTCACGACCCCCGGGTTCGGGTCTTCGCCGAGCCACTGCGTCTGGTGGTCTTCGTTTGCCACCGAGAGTTGGCCCGTGCGCTCCCAATCAACGTCGAGCTTGTGCTCGGTAATGAAGCGTTCCATCGCGTCAAGGTTCTCGTGACCGGCCTGGCGAAGCTGCTCAGTGTGATCTGGCCACCGCGCCTCGGCGTTTGCCTCGCCGTGCGTGATGCTGGCTTCGCAGAACCCGCCGTTGCGGCCGGAGGCAGCCCACCCGACTCGCCGGGCTTCGAGCACGACGACCCGTGCATCGGGACGCTCTTCTTTGAGTTTGATCGCGGTCCACAGACCCGCATAGCCCGCACCAACGACGACGTACTCGGCACTCAGGTCTCCGCCGAGTACCGGGTATCTCGTGGTCTGGGGTTTGACGTCGTCGATCCAGAAGCAAGAGAGCTTGGTGTCGCGCAAGGCATCTTCAACGATCTTTGCGGCCGGGCGCTGACGTTCGAACACGGTTTGCTGCACGTCGTCACTCTCACTTTCTGCGGGACCCCATTTGCCCGCCCCTTACGTTACTTCTGCGCGGGTGGTTTCATGAGCATGCCGCTCGCGAGACCAAGGATGATTCCAGTTGGAAGCCACCACCAAAATTGGGTGAGGGCACTAATGATGACACCGGTGACCGCACCTGACACGAGACCGACGATAATCTGCTTTTTCCTGGCCCGCGCATTGATTTCAGACATACCCCAAGCATATTGCGTCAAGCCTCAAGATTGCGTGCGATCTTTCGGAGCTGAGCGACGCGCTCTGCGTCGTCTCCCGCCTCAGGAAACGCTGCCAAACGATCGGCCGCATCAGAGACCGCGAGGGCCGCGAGCTGCTCTGGGCTGTCGCCCCTTCGCGCCGCCGTCTCAAAGGCGGTGCCCATCGCCCTACCAATTTTTGACTCGCTGAGTGAGGGCCTGGCCCCGGCAGCGGTGAGTTCGGGCTCGATCAGAGCGAGCAACGACTCGTCTGCGCCGGGCAGCAACTCGGCCTCCCACTCTCGCCAAACCCGGGCAACGTCGCGTACGCCGTCGTGAGCCCTCACGAGGTCATCGACCACCTCGACCACATCGGCCCCCGTGGCATCACGCAGGACGGTGCTCGTGCGCACCGTCGAGATCGTCGCGATAGGACGGAGCTCGTCAACCCTGCGGCCCACGAGCTCAGCAAGCGAATCGAGCAGCTTGGGCGGCGCCTCATCGCTCACTGGCCACTCCATCTCGTGCACGCCCTCGCTACCGCGCGCCTTGATGTGCCAGCCCGCGTCGTGACCGCCGGTTCGCCTGCGCACGGCGATGCGGTGCCTCGCGAGTAAAAAATCAACGGTATCGCAATAGACCGCCTCAAGCTGGAACACCTCAGGACTCACTGCTTCGAGCCCCGCACGAGCAAAGGAGCTCGGCATCTTCGCATCAAGGCCGACTTCATACTTGCGTTCAATTTCTAGGTGCTCACGGGCTTCGCTCTTCATGCGAAAAGTCTACTGACTACCACCGACAATCTTGATTAAGATTCTTAGAGGGGAGTGCCGCAGAACCGCTGCTGCACCCGAGCAAAGGGGATTCGATGTTCAAGGGCTTTAAAGACTTCATTATGCGCGGCAACGTCATTGACCTCGCGGTTGCCGTGGTCATTGGTGCCGCATTCAACACCGTTGTCGAGCGCGTCGTCGAGTCACTGATCAACCCCATCATTGGTGTGGTGTTCAAGGCAGACTCACTCGATAACGCGCTCATGGTTCCCATCGGTGACAGTGCGATCGCCTTCGGCGCGCTCATCGGCGCCATCATCAACTTTCTCATCGTCGCAGCCGTCGTGTACTTCATCTTCGTCCTCCCGATGAACAAGGCACGTGAGTCGCGACCGGCTGCAGAGATCGAAGAGGCGCCGTCACAAGAAGACCTGCTCACCGAGATCCGCGATCTGCTTCGCGCGCAGCAGACCAAGCAGTAACACTCGGCAATGCCGGGCAGGGCGCTCTAGCCTAGCCCGGTCACCGTCGCGGGGTACACGCAGGTCACGCAGTAGGTCGTGACCGCGAGCAAACCCGCACCAAAGACCGTGGCCCCGAAGGCGACAAAGGCGACCTCTGAGAGGCGTCGCCTCGGGCGGTCAACGTGGCGGTTCTGGGTAGAGGTATGAACAGTCATCGCTCGCTCACTCTCGGTTCGTACGGCGCGACGTTCGCGCCTCATGGTTGGCTTCAGCATCCCGTGAGCACCGCCAGAACATAAGGCAGGTGCACTGCACTCACAATCGCCACGAGCATCACGGCATAGAGGCCAGCAGCCACGGCGAGCGCCCTGCTCGCGGGAGGCAAGGGCTGTCCCGTGAGGTGCCGAATGCGCTCAGATCCAGCGGCGTGCAGCACCGCGTGTGGGGTCGCCTGAGCCTTCGCTTGCGAGGGGTGCAGGTCGGCAGGCTGGCCCAGTTTGAGTAGGGCCGCCGCGAGTGCCGTGGTGCCCGTCTCAGCCTTTGCCGCCTGATCGGCAGCGATTTCAAGGTAGTGCGGCACCGCGTCTCGCACGGCGCGAGTACCGGGCACGTATCGAAAGAAGTGGGTCACGCCGCGAAGCACCGTGAGGCAGCGGTGATGGTGCTGACTCAGGTGCGCCCGCTCGTGGGCAAGCACTGCCGCGAGTTCAGTCTTGTCGAGCAGTTGCACCGTTGCACGGGAAATGACGATACCTCCCGACGTTCCAGGAAGTGAGTAGGCGACGGGCGCCTCATCATTCGTGAGCAGCACCCTCGTACCGAGCAGCGTGCACGGCTTGGCCTTTGCCACGAGTGACGTAGCGAGTGACGCGCGTGCACGCCGCACCGAACCGCTCTCACGAATGAGGCCCGCGGCGACAGCGGCGAGGCCGAGCAGCGGCAGAGCAAGCGGCAGCACCGCGGGAATCGCGAGCGTAACCGTGCTCTCGCCGAGCGGCGAAGCGGCGCTCAGGCACCTGCTACACACGGCGGCCGCCTGCTCGGGTAACCACGCGGGGCCGGTGCTGACCCAGGCGATCACGGGACCGATTGCGACGAGCGCGGCAACCCACAGGAGCGCGGTCGACATGAGTGCGAGAGCCGCAAAGCGCGGCGCACGCGCGAGCGCCGGTGCCGCGTGACGCAACAGCCGCGGGGCCCCGACCGCCGCCACCAGCAGCAGTGCTGGCAGGCTCACGACCATGATCGCGGTAAGCATTAGTCGGCCTTCTCGCCCAACAGCAGTTGCTTGAGCAACGCAACGTCGTCTTCAGGCCTCGTGTTCACGAAGTGCAGAATCGAGGCTGCGCGGTCACCGCTCGCGGTCAAAGCATGATCCATAATGTTCGCGGCGTGCTCTTCGCGACTCTGGCACGCACCGTACAGTGTCGCGTGACCATCTTTGCGGGTGCACACGAGCCCCTTCTTGCGCAGGTTCGTGAGCACCGTGGCGATCGTCGTGTAGGCGGCAGGGGCAGCGAGCTGTTCGATAATCTCGCGAACCGTCTGCGGCGAAGCCTGCCAGAGCACCTCCATCACCTGGGCTTCGAGCGCGCCGAGCCTCGCGGGCTCACCGGCCACGCCCCGTCGGTGTGCTTCGTGATTCACGTCGTTCATGCTGAGACCTCTTCGCGGTAAGGCTGGGCGGGGTTTGGTGTGACCGGGCAGGCGACCTGCCCGCGCAGCCGCCAGACGAGCGCGAGGCACGTGAGTACCAGCGCAACGATCGCGAGCACCGGCTGCAGCGGCGCGAACCAAGTGATAGCGCCCGAGTAGCCAAGGGCGAGGAGCGCGATCTTATTGCAAACTGGGCAGCCAACGGCAAACCAGGTGAGCAGGCCGCCGGCAACGCCCATGCGAGCACTACGCTTCTCAGCCTTCGAGGCGAGATCTGTGTCTGGGGCGACCTGCTGAGCGGAAGATGGGCGCACATAGGTTGCCGTGAGCATGCCCGAGCCAACAGCGGTCAGCGCGAGCACCGGGTAATTCCACCACACCGTATCGATATCGCGAGCGAACCAGGGGTTGGGAATGAGAACGGTGACGATACCGACAAGCAATGCAAAACCGAGAGCGGTTGCCGCAGCGACAAAGAATTGGCGGGGTGTCCAGGCACGCAGCGCCCGCCCGGCCAACCGCAGCTCGCGGCGCACTCTGGTGACCACCCCGTGTTGTGACATTGCACTGCCTTTCACTCAGCCACTAGCCTGGCACCTTGCGCCTTTTGCGTGACCAACGTTTCACCGCTGAGCGATCTCATGCGGTGCCACATAGTCTACTATGCTACATAGTCATCATGTCGATAGGTTCGCACCTCGACCTGAGAACATGCTCAGCACAACACCGCATTGGAGACCAAACTTGACCGGCCCGACAACCCGTTCATACACCGTCAACGTTGGCGTTCCACTCGCCTTTCTCGTCATCATCGCACTCATCGTGGGAGGCTCCTTTCTTGCCGACCGCGGCTGGGAGCCCAAGCCCGACGCGGTCTCAACCACCCAGCAAGAGGAAACGTGGCGGGCCCTGCGTAACCCCGCGGCCGATCCGCTCACGGTTGGCGACGCGGCAGCGCCGACTGAGCTCACGGTGCTCACCGACTACCAGTGCCCGTTCTGCTCCCACTGGAGCCGCGATACCCTGCCCGCACTCTTGCCGTACGTCGAGAGCGAGCAACTGCGCCTCGTGTTTCGCCCCGTGAACCTCTCGGGCGAGGGATCGCGCACCGCGGCGAAGGCACTGTACGCCGCTGCCCTGCAGGGCGAAATCATCGCGATGCACCAGGCACTGTCGAGCGACGCACGGGGCATGAGCGCCGAAGCGCTCGAGGAAGACGCGCTCGTCGAACTCGCGGCGGAGCTCGGGCTCGACCCAGCGCGGTTCAGAGCCGACCTCACCGCCGCCGAGGTGCAGCGAAACGTCGAACGCAAAGAGCGCGAGGGGCTTCGCCTCGGGGTCTCAGAGACCCCCTCGTTCGTGTTCAACGGCGAGTTCATCTCTGGAATACGGCCCACCGAGACCTTCGTGCAGAACCTCGAGGCAACACTCACCGAGTAGCGTTCGAGCTTGCACCCTCGGGATCGCGCTCCCGCCGACGCCTCGCGAACCACCAGGCAAGCAGCGCCCCCGCTGCGAGCAACACCACCGCGATGGCGTCGAAGACAGGGCCGCCGAGCGCTGCCCCCTTCTCGCCGGCCCAGGCCTGCACCGAGGTTGGCACGAGCGAGGGCAGCGAAACCAGCCCGTTCGTGAGCCAGAACAGCACCCCGACGGCGATGATGACGAACCCCGTGATGACCTGGGTCGTGTGCCACTGCCTGCCCCACAGGGTGAAGCCCCTGCCCCGAAGCAAGCGTTGACCCCGCGACCCCATGCGCTCCCAGAGCGCCGCGATGATGACGAGCGGCACGACCATCCCCGCACCGTACACCGCGAGGAGCGCACCCGCGGTGAACGCACTGCCCTGCCCCATCGCGAGCGTGAGCACCGCGCCAAGAATGGGGCCAGCGCAAAACCCCGCAACCCCGCTCACCGAGCCAAGCAGCAGCGTGCGCACAAGGCCACTGCGCTTCGTGGCCCGCTGCTGTAGTCGGCCCGCCCCCGGCAGCACGCGCGCGAGATCGAAACCGTAACCAAACAGCTGCATCATGCCAAGCACGATGAGCACGAGCGACGTAAGCGCGATGACGAGCCCGCGCCGTTGCATGAGCACCGAACCGAGCGCGCCGGCGCCAAGCCCAAAGGGCACGAGCGTGAGCACGAGGCCCAGATAGAACACAGCACCATGCACGAGCAGGCGCAATTTCGTGCCGACGGTCGAGGCAAAAAATGCGGGCAACAACAGTGCGCTGCAGGGGCTCAAGAGCGCGAGGATGCCGCCAAGAAACGCGGTGAGATAACCGATGCTCACCGCGCTACCTCGCTTCGGCGAGCTTACGGTCGACGAGGTCAACAAACACGCTCTCGGGTTGCGCCCCGACGAGCGGCTCGCCGCCCAGCACAAAGGTCGGCGTACCCGATACCCCGAGTTCGCGCCCCTCTGCGGCAAAGCGCTGCACCGTCTCGAGTGACGCCTTTGCCTCGAGGTCGACCAAGAACCGCTCGACATCAAGCCCGAGCGAGCCCGCGAGAGCGCTCAGCGATTCGGCCGAGAGCTGGTCAGGGCTAAGGTGCTCGCCGTCAGGAAACAGCGCGTCGTGGAACTCCCAGAACGCGTCTTGCTGACCCGCCGCGTGCGCCGCGAGAGCCGCACGTTCTGAATCTGCCCCGTACTGATTCACGTCACGCCACTCGATGCGCAGCTCGCCCCGTTCGGCATACTCGAGCATGAGCGGCAGCACATCGTTCGACCACCGTGCACAGAAAGGGCACTGGTAGTCGGAGTACACGACGAGACCGACCGGCGCATCGGCAGGACCAGCTGCCTGAACGTCTGCCTCATCGCGAGCCTCAACGAAGCTCAGGTCAACGGCTTCCTCCTGCTCATCCTGAGTCGCGACCCCCGCTCCACCGTTCTTCACTTGCAAGACGATGAGGGCAATGAGCAGCCCCGCGATCACGATGATACCGAGCGGCACGAACCACGAGCGAAGTGTGCGTGCGGTCATGAAATACCTCCTGTCGCTGCGTGGGTCTCAGCGACCAAACGCATCGTTTTATTACTATGTACGATAGTAGACTATGCACCATAGTACTCACCCGTGAAAAACGTGTCCCACGGGCCCGCCCGGCGATCCGCCGCATACTGACGGCTCGGCTCAGCGCGATCTGCGATACTTGGGCTCATGGAAACACGTTCGCGAATGCCACACCTCGTGCGTGGTTCATTTGCGGCGGTCATCGCGACATTCGGGGCGCTCTTCGCCCACGTGCTCGGCGGCGGTCACGTGCCAGGGCCGCTCGGCCTGTGTGCCCCGCTCATTCTTTCGCTCGCCGTCTGCGTACTGCTGGCGGGACGCACCCTGTCACTCACCCGGCTCAGCATCTCGGTGCTGCTCAGCCAGACGCTGTTTCACACCCTCTTCGTGCTCGGCACTCCCGTCGCAAGGCTCGCCTCAGGCGGCCCCATGCCGAGCGGCGCTCACCACCACGGGCACGGCGCCGCCGAACTCGCCGCCGCGTCAGGCCAGGTCATGACGCACGTGCACGGCGATGCCACCATGTGGTTCTCGCACCTCATTGGAGCCGCGATCACCGTAGCGTTTCTGCACCGCGGCGAGCGCACGCTCATGCACCTCTGGGAGCTCGCACAACGCTTCGTCACCAGGCTGCGTGTCTGGGTCGCCCTCTTGCCCGCCCCCGTGGCGCCTCGAGAAACGGCAAGACAGGCGGCCCAGCACACCGTCACCTGGAGCGTGCTCACACGTCTCAGCAAAGCAACCCTCATCAGGCGTGGGCCTCCCGCCGTTCTGCTGCCAACCGCGAAAGCCTAGGCTCTCGCCATCACTTCACGCCCTCTGAGCGAAGAGCGGCGTGCCCATTTTTGCGCGCGCACAAGCGTTGCTCGCGCCAGCAGAACCAGAAAGAAGACCCATGTCTCACACCACTTCATCACGCAAGCGCACCCTCATCACCGCCTCGGCGGCGTCACTCGGGGCGCTCGCGCTCACCTTTGCGGGCGCCGCTGCCGCGCAGGCGCACGTCGGAGTCAGCACCAACACGAGCGAGGCTGGCGCCTACGCGATTGCGACCGTGAGCGTTCCCCACGGCTGCGACGCCTCGCCCACGACGCAAATCTCGATCAAGATTCCCGAGGGCATCGACGCCGTCACGCCGACGCGCAACGCCTTCTACTCGGTCGAAAAAGTCACCGAAACCCTCGACACCCCCATCACCGACGGACACGGCAACGAGGTCACCGAACGCGTCGCCGAGATCGTGTACACCGCGACGACACCGCTACCTGCCGATCAGCGCGACTCGTTCGAGCTCTCGTTGCAGCTTCCCGAGAACGCCGCCGGCAGCACCCTCTTCTTCCCGACCGTGCAAACGTGCGAAGAGGGAGAGGCCGCCTGGGTGCAGATTCCCGCCGAGGGCCAGGACGAGCACGAGCTCGAGCTTCCCGCCCCCGGTGTCGAGATCACCGAGGCGGGCGCATCGTCGCACGACACCGAGGAAGCAGAAACCGCAGAGGCAGCCGAGCAGAACAACGAGGGTGCGGGCGGGCAAAGCGCCCTCGCGATCACGGGCGTGACGCTCGGCGCGCTCGGCCTCATCACGGGAGCCTTCGCGCTCCTGAGAAACCGTAAATAACCATGCACCTCACCCGAGTGAGGCGCGAGCAGCGCCCCCTGCATACCGCGGGGGCGCTGCTCGCCACAGCCCTCAGCGCACTCCTGCTCGTACTCGGCTTCGGCGCTTCGCCGGCCCTCGCCCACGCCGACCTCTTGGGCACCGTGCCCGAAGACGGGGCGGTGCTCGACGAGGCTCCGACGATGATCGAGCTCAACTATAACGAGCCAGTGCAGCTCATCGACGAGGCGATGCGGCTGTACACGAACGACGCAACTCAGACCGTACTGAACGCCACGACGCACAACACCGCCGTGCACGTCGAGCTGCCCGAATCACTGCCAGAGGGCGCCTACACGCTCTCGTACCGCATCGTCTCAGCCGACGGGCACCCGGTCGGCGGCGTGCTCAGCTTTCAGGTGGGCGACGGCGACTTCGCCGAACCTGAAATCACCGCGTCGCAGGCCGAGGCGACGAGCACCGAGGTCATCGTTTCGGTTCTCACGGGGCTACAGTACTTCGGCCTGCTCGCACTCGCTGGCATCATCATGTTCGGCGCATTCATCGCTCCGAACCGAGCATCGCCAGCTGGTCGCAGCGCTCCCCCCACCGCATCGCCCCAGATGCGGCGTCTCGCGCTCGGTGCCACCGTGACGGCGGCCATCGCGAGCCTCGCGCTCATTCCGGCCTCGGGAGCGAGGGTCGCCGGCAAGGCCTTCGCCTCGTATGTTCCGGGCAGCGGATCGATCGACTTCTTGTCGTCGAATGAGTGGCTCCCCTCGGTCACCTGGCCCGTCGTCGCGACCGCGGCGGCCGCGGTCGGCTTCGGGCTTATCGCGTGCTTCGCGGCTCGAGCGCAGGGGCGAGCGGCCAGGGTGACGGCGCTCGTCGCGGCGGGGCTGGCCCTTGCCTCTCCCGTGCTCGTGGGCCACACCCAAACGGTGCAGCCCATCGCGGCCATGATCGTGGCCGATCTCGGTCACCTCGCGGCCGGGGCTTTCTGGCTTGGCGGCGTGCTCGGGCTGTTGCTCGTCTTCGCCGAGCTGCGTCGGGTGCGAACGTCGACCGATCCCACCGCAAGCGTCAACGGAGCGATCGATACGGTCGAACATTTCTCACGGCTTGCCCCGTGGAGCGTCGCGGTGCTTGCCCTCAGTGGCGGCCTCATGGGCGTGCTCATTCTCGGCTCGGTGAAGGCCCTCTTCACTACCGGGTACGGGCTGCTGCTCATCGCGAAACTCGCGCTGCTGCTCATCGTGGTGGCGGTGGCGGCGTACAACCGATTCTCGCTACTCCCGCGCATCGCGCGTCACGATGAGCCGGAGCGCAGGGCGCAGCAACTGCGTTCGGCGCTTCGCATCGAGGCGGTCGTACTCATCGCGATTCTCGCGGTCACGGGGTTTCTCACCAATTCGAGCCCGAACGAGTCGACGCCATCTGGCGGCGAGTCAGCTCCCACGGCCTCAGAACCACAGCGCTTTGAGACCGAGTCTCAGGGCCTCACGGTTCGTGGCGAGATATCGCCGGGCAGAAGCGGCGAGAACGAGCTGACATTCGCCCTCGAATACGAGGGCGAGGAAGTCACGGTCGAAGAGGTCACGGTCGAGGCTCGGCTCCCAGCCGAAGATCTCGGCCCGCTGACCGCGACGGCCACCCGCGACGAGCAGGCTGGCGACTACGCGGCAACGCTCTCACTGCCTCTCGACGGGGAGTGGAAGGTGCAGCTCATCGTGCGCATCGACACCTACACCCAGCCCATCGCGTTCGTGCCGGTCACGATCGCAGGGTAGCGGATCTGCCGGCCCGTCTCCGCTCGCTGTGAGCGGGCGGGCCGGCAGTTTCTTCTAGGCCTCGGCACCCTTCGCTTCGAGCTCTTCAAGCGTGAGGGCGAGTGCACGCAGGAAGGTCGCGGCGTCGGCCTCGGTGAGCGTGAGCGGCGGCTTCACCTTGAGCACGTTTTGCCGCTCAGAGGTCGCCTGCATGATCACGCCGTGGTCGAGCAGCCGCTCGCACACCCAGGCAGTCTCTTCGGTCGCAGGTTCGAGCGTCTCGCGATCACGCACGAGTTCGACTCCCTGGTAGAGCCCGCTGCCGTGCACTGTGCCGATGATCGGGAAGCGGTCGGCGAGCGCCTCGACCTGTTCGGTGAGGTAGGCCCCCACCCGTTCGGCGTTCTCTTGCAGGCGCTCGTCGCGAATCACATCGAGCACCGCCGAGCCAGCAATCGCGCTCGCGGGCGCCCCTCCCGCCGACGAGAAAAACATGCCCTCGCTGCGCAGCGCGTCAACGATCTCGCGCCGGGTGATCACGATTCCGAGCGGGAACGCGTTGCCCGCAGCCTTCGCGACTGCGAGAATGTCGGGCACCGCGCCCTGCATCGTCGACCCCCAGAATGCCTTGCCGAGGCGGCCGTAGCCCACCTGCACCTCATCGGCGATCGCGAGACCACCCTGCGCGCGAATGCCCTCGTAGGCCTCAGCGAGGTACCCCTCGGGCGGCATGACCCCGCCCGCGTTCCCGAGCACTGGCTCGCAAATAAACGCTGCGGGAGGTCGCCCCTCGTCGCTCAGCGTTGTGGCGACGTCTGCGACCTGGCGGGCATACTTGGCGCCAGCGTCGGCGCCGCGATGCGGGCCGCGGTAGCTGTTCGGCGCGTCGACGAGGTGCACCCACTCGGGCCTGGAGGCGAGCGCATCGGGGTTGTCGAACGCCGAGGTGCTTACGGCGTCTGACGCCATCGTCCAGCCGTGATACCCCTCGCGGGCGGCGATCACGTCGCGGCGACCCGTCGCAACCTGCGCGAGGCGCAGGGCGAGGTCGATCGCCTCCGATCCGCTGTTGACGGGAATCACGGTGTCAAGCGAAGGGTCGGGCGAGTGCTCAAGCAGCTTCTCGGCAAACTCGGCGTAGGCCTCGTAGAGAAAACGCGAGTTCGTGTTGAGCAGGTGCAGCTGGCGGCCCACCGCCTCGCCCAGGTGCGGGTGCGAGTGGCCGATGGCGGTGACGTTGTTGACCATGTCGAGGTACGAGCGACCTTCGGTGTCGATGAGGAGGGTGTTCCAACCGCGTTCCATCTGCGGTGGGTGCTCGTAGTAGCGCTCGGCCGCGCCGCCCATCGAGCGATCGCGGCGCAGGCGCTCGGCCCGCAGCAGCACGATCGGGTCTTCGACCGGGCTCACGCTAAGCAGCACCGAGGGGTCAGCCGAAGCCTGGGTCTCGTACTCGTCGCCCGAGGCGCCGAAGGCCTCGCCCGGTTGCTCGTCGAACATCGAACGCATGATGCGCACGCTGCTGGCTCCCGTGGGGGTGGTGCGTAGCCGACCGATCACCTCGCCTGAGGCGACCTTCTGGCCGCTCTCGACGCCAACCTCGATGCCCTCAAAGCGCAGGGTGACGCCGCAGTCGCGAAGCGTGACAACGCCATCAGCTGCGGTGACCGTGCCCGCAAACGGCGCGCGCACGGCGACCCCCGGCCTCGCCCACACATCGACGCAGCGGGCCTTCGTGGCGGCGGGGCTCATGACGTCGGTTGAAACCCGCGAGAGCCGGCTCTCGCCGAACCGCATGATCGCAACGGGCGCGGTCGCGAGCGCCTCGCGGGCGAGCTCGGCCTCGACGCCGGGAGCTGCCCAGCGACCCCGATCGAGCGCCTCGCTGCGAAGCCCGAGGTCAATGACGGCAGCCTCGCGAATGCCCGAGATCGCCTCGGCGTACGCGAGACCCTCGCGGTGCGGCTTTCCCGCCGCGAGGCGCAGCTGGGCGGTCACGGCCTCGGTGTCAAAGGCGAGGGCGCGCTCGAACACCTCCCACTCGTGCTCAATGCGCTCGCGCGCATAATCATTCTGCGGATCAATGCGCAGCTGGCTCCACCCGCTGACCGCGAGCACCGCACCCCGCAGCACCACGAGTGGCCACAGCGCGGCCGTCTCAGCGTCGGTGAGGGATATCTTGCGGCTGAACCCGCTCACCGCCCGAGCGACGATCGCCATGTCGCCGGTGCGGCCGATGAGGTCGGCGAGCAGCACTGCGAGCTCGGCGGCACGCCACGATTGGACCGTGTCGCCGAGGTCGATGACCCACTTCGTGCCATCTGACGCGCGCATAATGTTGTCGCTCGTGAGGTCGCCATGAATGATCTGCATCGGCAGCTCGCCCCGTAGCGCGGCGATGGCCTCGTCGGCCCGCACCGTCGCCTCGAGGCAGCGCTCACGGCGCTCGTCGGGCAGGTCGCCAATGAGCTGTTCGACGACGGTTCTCGACTGGCTCAGCTCCCACTGAATCGCCCGTTCGGCGTCTGGATTATCGAAACCCTCAAGCGCCAAGAGCGTCTCGGCGGTGAGCAGGCCCAGCTCTTCGGCGAGCGCGCCATCAATCTCGCTCGAGTCTGCGATCGTGGCGCCGTCGACGAGTTCGAACGCGCAAACCCGCAGCACTTCACCGGCCTCGTTTGTGATCGTCGTGCTGCGTTTTCCCTGGCTCGTTGTGAGCACCCTGGGGCTCAAGACACCCCGAGCACGCAACCGGTCTGACACCGACAATTGGAGGGAGAGCACGCTTTCTGGCACCGCGGGGTGGTTGACCTTGATGAGCACCCCGGGCCCCTCGGCGGGGCGCACCATGAAGTTGCGGTCTTGCTGGCTGCCGAGCTCGTGGGCCTCGCCCCGGACCCCGTACGCGTCATGCGCGCACGCAAGAATGTCGTTCGTGCTGACCTCGGGCCTCGCGAGCATCCAGCGAGAGCGTTCCTTCTTCGTCACAATACCCTCCACGCAGTATCGATTTACTTCCTCTTCCACCCACAAGAGTAATGAAATATTACTGAAAAGAAAAGCATAGTCATGTTTAATCACCGAAACTGCGAGATAGGATGGGTATATGCAACAGGAGACGCCCGAAGAACTCGACGCCATCGACCGCGCCCTCATCACGGCGCTGCAAGACGACGGGCGCCTCGGCTACGCCGAACTCGGCACCCTCGTGGGTCTCACCCCGGGCGGCGCGCGCAAGCGGGTCATCAGGCTTGAGCAGCGCGGCATACTGCAAGTGGTCGGCGTCACCGATCCACTCAAGCTCGGCTACCACAGCATGGCCATGGTCGGCATCGTTGCCGATGGCGACCTCGAGGTCGTCGCCCGGGCACTCGACGCGCTCGACAGCGTCATTTACGTCGTGCTCACGGCCGGCCGCTACGACCTGCTCGCAGAGGTCATCGCGACCGACCAGGAGGCACTCTTTCAGGTGATCAACAGTGAGTTGCGGGGCATCGATGGCGTCACCCGGGTCGAAACCTTCACCTACTACGGCATTCGCACCCACCGCTTCGGGTGGGGCACCCGCTAGGCGTTCGTCATGAGGCGGCGTCGGCCTTGATCTGCTCGAAGCGCGCGCCCATCTCTTCAGCGAGCGCCTGCGCAGCGCTCAGTGGCCGCACCATGACCATGAACTCGCTGATGAGCCCCTCATCGTTGAGGCGCAAAAAGTCACAGCCCGTGATGCTCTTGCCCTGCACCCTTGCAGTGAACACGAGCCCCTGATCGCGCGCGCCCTCTTCGCCGAGCACGCGCTCGTAGGTGAAGCCCTCGAGCACCTGAATGACCTGCTTCAGGATCGCGATCGTGATCTTCTTGCCGGGGTACGGCGTGAAGGCGACGGGACTCACAAACACGACGTCGTCGGCGAGCAGCGCCTCGATCGCGGCGAAGTCTCGGGCCTCAACGGCCTCTTGAAATGCTTTCATGATGATTCTTTCCTTTCGGTTACAACCGGGCGGCGAGCCTGGTTCCTTCGTCAATCGCGCGCTTCGCGTCGAGCTCAGAGGCGACGTTGGCCCCGCCAATGACCGTTGCTTCGATGCCCCGATCAGCACACGCGGCCGCGAGGTCTCGGTTGGGCTCCTGCCCCGTGCAGAGCACAACGTTGTCGACCTCGAGCACGTGCGTCTCTTCACCGATGCGCACGTGCAGGCCATCGTCGCCCACGCTCAGGTACTCGGCACCGGCAATCATCTGCACACCGCGGTGACGCAGCTCGGTTCGGTGAATCCATCCCGTGGTCTTGCCGAGCCCCGCACCAACCTTCGTGATCTTGCGCTGCAGCAGAGCGACCGACCGCGCCGGGGTCTCGTGCTGTGGTTTCATGATGCCGCCACGCGCCTCGTACTCCCGGTCAACGCCCCACTGCTCACTGAACTCCTCGGCCGTGGCCGTGAGCTTCTCAGGGCCGGTGAGAAACTGTGCGACGTCGAAGCCGATACCGCCCGCACCCAAGATGGCAACGCTCTGCCCCACCTCGCGCTTATCGCGCAGCACGTCGAGGTAACCGAGTACCGAGGGATGGTCGATGCCCTGAATCTCGGGGGTGCGCGGCTTCACACCGGTCGCGAGCACCACGTCGTCGAAGCCCTCAAGCACCTCGGTGGTCGCCTCGGTCAAGAGCCGCACCTCGATGCCGAGCTCATCGATGCGGTACTGGAAGTAGCGAAGCGTCTCGGCGAACTCGCCTTTGCCGGGCACCTGTAGCGCGACATTGAGCTGCCCGCCAATGATCGCCGAGCGCTCGAAGAGCACCACCCGGTGCCCGCGCTCGGCCGCCGCGACCGCGCAGCTGAGCCCCGCTGGCCCCGCGCCGACAACCGCCACGCGCTTCACGGTTTTCGTGGGCGCGAGGGTGAGCTCGGTCTCGTGGCAGGCTCGCGGATTCACGAGGCACGAGGTGATCTTCATCGAGAAGGTGTGGTCAAGGCAGGCCTGGTTACAGCCGATGCACGTGTTAATAGCGTCGGGCCTGCCCTCGCGAGCTTTGCGCACGAAGTCAGGGTCGGCGAGAAACGGCCTCGCGAGCGACACCATGTCGGCATCACCGCGTTCAAGCACGAGCTCTGCCGCCGCCGGGGTGTTGAGGCGGTTGCCCGTGACAAGCGGCACCTGGACTTCACCCATTACTCGCTTCGTCACCCAGGTAAACGCGCCGCGCGGAACCGAGGTCGCAATCGTCGGAATGCGCGCCTCGTGCCAGCCGATGCCCGTGTTGATAATGCTGGCCCCGGCCGCCTCGATGAGCTTCGCGAGCTCGACGACCTCTTCGATCGTCGATCCGCCGGGCACCAGATCGAGCATCGAGAGGCGATACACGAGGATGAAGTCTTCGCCCACGGCCTCGCGAATGCGACGCACGATTTCGACGGGAAAGCGCACGCGATTTTCGAACGATCCGCCCCACTCGTCTTCGCGCTGGTTCGTGCCCGGGGCGATGAACTCGTTGATGAGGTAGCCCTCTGAGCCCATGACCTCGACGCCGTCGTAACCTGCCTCGCGGGCGAGCAGTGCGCAGCGCACGAAGTCGTCAATCGTCGCCTCGACCTCGGCACTCGTGAGCGCGTGCGGAACGTGTGCCGAGATCGGCGCTTGCAAGGCACTCGGCGCGACAAGACCCGGGTGATGCGCGTAGCGCCCAAAGTGCAGAATTTGCAACGCAATGAGGCCGCCCTCTTCGTGCACCGCATTCGTCACCACCCGGTGCTCGGCTGCTTCTTCGCTGGTCGTGAGCTTTGCGCCGCCCGGGTACGGCCTCGCCGCCTCGTTCGGCGCAATGCCGCCGGTCACAATGAGCGCCGCGCCGCCGCGGGCCCGCTCGCGGTAGAACTCGGCCATGCGATGAAACCCGTCGGGCGCCTCTTCGAGCCCGACGTGCATCGAGCCCATGAGCACACGGTTTGGCAGCGTCACGTGCCCGAGGTCGAGCGGCGCCATAAGGTGAGGGAAAGTCGTCGTTGACATCATGAACCCTTCATAATCAATTATTTGAATATGAGAGTAGCGGATCGCCCCGCCTCTGTCTACCCGAGTCGCGGCGGCTTCACTGCCCCGCCGAGTCCCGCGTCGCGCGAACCGTCAGCGCGTCAATCGCACGCTCGCACCAGGCAATGTTTTCTTGCTCAAAAGCAATGCCTCGCATGAGCGTGAGGTACGGACCGACTCGCTCTGCTTGTGCGAGGTACTCACGCTCGGGCAGCCCATTCAGCAGGTGGTCGCGCCGCTTGAGGTAAAGGCGCAGCTTGACGTGCGCCGCCTCACCCCGAGCGGCGAGCGTGCCTAGCACCGCCTCGCTATCGACAACATCTGAGGCCTGCACGAGCACGAGCAGATCGTCGCGAATCGCACTCGGTTTCGGTGATTTTGTGGCAAAATCCTGCAACACAGCAAGGCCAGCATCAGTGATCGAATAGAGCCGTTTGTTGGGGCGACCACTCTGCACTACGAGATCGGCCTCGATGAGCTCTGCGACACACATCGAATCGAGTTCGCGATATAGCTGCTGCGGGGTCGTCGTCCAAAAATTTGCGACCGAGGCATCGAAGCCCTTAGCAAGGTCGTACCCAGATGCTTCACCGTCGAGCAGTGCCGCAAGAATCGCGTGTTTAAGGGCCATGTGCTCAAGCGTACGGCACCCGGTGACGCCCGCCAAGCTCCTCGATCGTTTGCCAAGACCACTAACGTTGAATATTATTCAATTACTTTAATTTGAATGACGAAATCGAGGGCGGGGCTTGGGGCGCGAGCCATTCGCAGGCTACAAGTACCCGCGCATTATCGCGGTGCGCGAGAGCCTCCCGCCCACCTCGACTGGCAAGATCGTCAAGCGCATGCTCGTAGACGCATAAAGCACTTGCGGGGCGCCCTTGCTGGGCATCTGTGCGCTTTCACTCAGATCACAGCGGTTGTGACGCTTTCATCTGAAAATATATAAGCATGCACGTCTCAGAACCGCAGCAGGGCGCCTCGGCCGAGCCCGGTGACCCATCTCGGTCACTCACCGATGCCCACCCCCTCACGAGCGGCGAGGTGCGTGAGCGCATCGAGCGCGGCGAGGCGAACACCATCGAGTCGAAAACGAGCCGAAGCTTCGGCGACATCTTTCGGGCGAATGTCTTCACGCGGGTCAACATCATCTATGCGGTGCTCTTTGTACTCGTCATGGGAACCGGACACTTCATCGATGGACTCTTCGGGTTCATCATTATCGTCAACAGCACCGTCGGCATGGTGCAAGAGATTCGGGCAAAGCGCACGCTCGACCGCCTCGCGCTCTTAGGCAAGAGCCCCGCCCGTGTCGAACGAGCCGACGGTATTCGCGAGATCGCCCCAGAAGAGATCGTTTTGGGCGATATCGTGCTCCTCTCCGCTGGCGACCAGATTCCCGTCGACGGCACCGTCATCGACGAGGTGGGCCTCGAACTTGACGAGTCGCTGCTCACGGGCGAGTCAGACGCGGTGCAGGGGCACCCTGGGTTCGCGGTACTCTCGGGCAGCTTCGTTGCCGCCGGCTCGGGCCGCTTCGTGACGACCGCCGTGGGCGCCAACGCCTACGCCGCAAAGCTCACGAACGAGGCGAGCGTTTTCAAGAAGCCCGCCTCGCAGCTGCGCGAGGGTATCGACCAGATTCTCAAATACATCACGTGGATCCTCGTTCCCATCGGCGCACTTTCTATCTGGAACCAGCTTGCCGGCGGCCAGGAATGGCGCGACGCGATTCGCGGGCTGGTGGCTGCGCTCGTGCCGATGATTCCCGAGGGCCTCGTGCTCATGACAAGCGTGGCCATGGCCGTTGGCGTTATTCGCCTGGGCAAGCACCAGTGCCTCGTGCAAGACCTTCCCGCAATCGAGCAACTCGCTCGTGTCGACATCGTGTGCACCGACAAGACCGGTACCCTTACCGAAGACGGCATGCGGGTGAGTCGCATCGAGACCGCTGCCGACACCGCTGGCACCCACAGTGCTAACGGCACCGTCGAGACCGTACTGTCAACCATCGGCGCCATTGAAGAAAAACCCAACAGCAGCATGGCCGCTATTCTCGAGCACCTGGGCCACATCACCCCGCTCGCGGCTGCACAGCAGATTGCGTTTTCATCGGCACGCAAGTGGGCGGGCGTCGAACTCGCGGCCGCCGTGCCATTACCCGCTGAGGGAGAGACCACCGAGCGGGAAGGACTCAGCTGGTTTCTTGGCGCCCCCGACATTCTCCTGCCCGAGGGCGACGCCGCCCACGCTCGCGCAGCGGTTCTCGCCGAAGAGGGGCTCAGGGTACTGGCTCTTGTCTCGGCGCCCGCCTCGATTGAACACGAACAGCTGCCGCAGAACGTGACCGCCGAGGCGCTCGTGGTTCTTGACCAGCGGTTGCGCGCTGAAGCCCCGGGAACCATTGATTTTTTCACGAAGCAGCGAGTCTCACTCAAGGTCATCTCGGGTGATAACGCAGCCGCGGTCGGCGCAATCGCCGAGCAGGTTGGTGTGCCCCACGGCCGTGACGCCATCGACGCACGCACCCTCGATCCTGAGTCAGAGAGCTTCGGCAGCGAGGTCGCGCACCACACGACCTTCGGCAGAGTCACGCCCGACCAGAAGCGCTCGATCGTGCACGCGCTCCAGCAAGAGGGGCACGTCGTTGCCATGACGGGTGACGGCGTGAACGACGTGCTCGCCCTCAAAGATGCCGACGTGGGCGTCGCGATGGGCTCGGGGTCTCCAGCAGCCCGAGCGGTCTCGCGCATCGTACTGCTCGACAACTCGTTTGCGACCCTGCCACACGTCGTCGCCGAGGGCCGCAGGGTCATCGGCAACATCGAACGCGTCGCGACGCTCTTTCTCACGAAGACCCTCTACTCGGCTTTGCTCGCTCTGCTCGTTGCCCTCATCGCCGTGCCCTACCCGTTCCTGCCCCGTCACATCACCCTGATCGCCTGGTTTACCATCGGCATCCCCTCCTTCTTCCTCGCCCTGGCCCCGAACGCGGCACGGGCACAAGACGGCTTCGTGCGCAGGGTGCTGAGCGAAGCGGTGCCGGGCGGCATCGGCGCCTCACTCGCAGCCTTTGGCGCCTATGTCACCGCCCGTCAGGTGTTCGGCGTCAGCGACGCGACGCGGGTCATGAACTCGTCAACCTCGTTTCTCGCACTCATCATCGTCGCGTTCTTCGTGCTCGCAATGGTTGCACGCCCCTTCCGACTGTGGAAGGTGGGGCTCGTCGGCACCATGATCGGTTGCTTACTCACGATTATGATCACGCCGCTCGGCAGCCTTGTCTTTGACATCGAGCTGGGCGACTGGCGGGCCATTCTCATAGCCCTGGGCTTTGGTATCGCGGGCATCGCAACCCGTTCGCTCATCTGGCGCGGCATGCGACGTTTCGTACCACCCACCCGCTAGCCGACACCCGTCGCCTGTGTGCGTCGCGCCGCACCGGTACTCTGCTATACATGACCACAACCTCCCGCCAACGGGCCGTTCGTGAAGATCACCTGCGCAACCATGAGCGACTACTCACGGCCGCGATCACGCTATTCGACGAAGAAGGCCCGACCGCTCCCCTGCACCGCATTGCAAAACTCGCCGGGGTGAGCGAGGCCAGCCTCTATCGCCACTTCTCGGGGCGTGACGAGCTCGTGTACCGGGTGTACGATCGGCACGCCACAATGCTCGAAGAGGTCGCGGTTGACACGCTCGAACAGCACGCGCCCGAAGCTGCAGGGGTGAGACTCGAGCGCCTCTGCACCGCCCTCATCACCGCTATGGTGCGCCACCCAAGCTACACGGCAATCACGCTCTGGGCACTGCGAACGCACCCACCCAGAGCCATCGGTGAAGCCTTCGTGAACGCGGTGAGATCACTTGCACAAAGCTGTCGCGACGAAGGCTCACTCGCCAGCGACATCACACCGGGTGACATCATCGCGCTCACCGTCATGGTCGCGTCAACCGCACCCTTGCAGCCACTCATGGGTGATGGGTCGTGGCACCGACTACTCGAGGTTGGCCTGAGGGGCTTCACCCCTCAGGCGGCAAAGGCGGCCGAGCCAGTGGGGATCAAACACCCGAGCTAGACAAGAGCTTGAAGCTAAGCGTAGAGTTACTTTCATCTAGGGATGGGGCCTCCCTCGGGGAGCCTCATGGGGAAATGAATGAGGAACCATGGGTCAATCGCACCCCACGTTCGCGTGCGTCCTGATGACGCTGCCGCGGGCGAGCAACACACAGAGTGCCACCGGGGTAGGAACACCTCCGGCACAGCGCACCGGGCAGCACCCGCTCACGGCGAGAGCCTCAGCATGATCATGAACACGAAACGGGCACGTGAGGCCGAGATTTACCTTGATGCCGCGGGCGCAAGCGACGGCGGCCTCCTCCTTCTCCTTGGAGAGAGCGGCACCGGCAAAACATTCTTCTTACGCAGACTTCGCGAGGCAGCCGAGGCTGCGGCCGTCGGCCCTATTCATGCCGCGGCCGCCGACGAGTTCGAGAGCGAAATACCGTACAGCTTCATCGAACGCCTTATGAGCACGACCCCAGCTGCTCGCACCGCCATCGATCCCGCACACTCTCGAATCGAGATCGCGAGGGAGGTGCTGCTGTCGCTCTCGGGGCATCCGAAGGGCACGATCCGCACCGTTCTTCTCGACGACGTGCACTGGGTCGACGCGGCATCTGAGCGCGTGCTTCGCTACGTCGCGCCTCGGCTCGTCAGCCAGGGGGTATTTCTCGTGTGCTCTGCTCGACCACAGCCGGGCGTCGAAACGCTCGCGTGGCACCTGAGCGATGAAGCACAGTTGCACGCCAACTGGCGCACCGTCGAGTTCACAAAACTCTCGGTCAGCGATATTCGCGAGATGGCCCTCGAACGCTTTGGTACGGGCATCTCGGCGAAGACCGCAGAGCGCATTCAAACCGTGACCGATGGCTCGTTCTCACGAGTGAGCTCGATGTTCGACGGGCTCAGCCCCGAAGAGATTCAGGGCCTACATCTGCGCTCTGACCTGCCCGCGAGGCTCTACCAGCAGCACGACGGCGAGCAGCGCCTCCTTCCCGACCACCAGATGCTCAATGACGCGGGCAGACTCGCGGTCGAGATTGTGGCGCTCGCTGCCGAAACCATCGACTCGGCGACGGTTGCGCACGTTGCCGAAATGCTCGGTGACCCGGTTGACGCCGCTTGGGCAGTGCGGCAGGGGCTCCTCGTCGAGGTTGACTTTGGCGACAGGCTCGCGGCCGCGCACCCGCTCCTCACCGCCTCGGTGAGCGAGAACCTCAGCGAAAGCCGTGCGCAGGAAATACTGCACGCCCTCGCGAGCCACAGCCAGGGGCACCGATCACTCGTGTTCGAGCTGCGTGCCGCAAAGGCACTCACTCCCGAGCTCGAGGCGAGGGTGCGGGACGATGTCACCGCCTCGCTCGGGCAGGGTGACCTGGGGCTCGTCGGCGAGACCCTCAGACGCTGCCTCGACCTCACGACCGGCGAGGCCCGTGACGAGGTGCTCATCGAGCTCACGCTGCACTACCTACAGCACAAGGCAGGCTTTCTCGTACTCGACCTCTTACCCGAGGTTGAGGCGCTGCCAGCAACACCGTTGCGGGAGTGCATCGCAATCTTGTTGCGCGTGTATCGTTTCGAAGACCAGGTGCCGAGGGAGCGCATCGACGCGCTGCTCGGGGTCAACGACCCCTCACCCGAGATGCGCACACTGCAAGCGTTCGTTTCGTTTCTCGCGGTCATCGCGATCATGCGAAGCCGCGACGCCGAGGGCCTTCTGGAATTCATTCCCCGGGCAAAAGAGCTCTGGGCACTTGCGCCCGAGTCGCCCGAAGAACTCACCGACGAACGCATCAGATGGATGGTCGCGCCGAGAGAATACGAGCTCATACTCGATGGATATTCACTCGTCCCGCTCATGATTGAGAGCCGCACCGAGCATCTCGCCGCGCTCCTACCGCAGGCCATCGAACGTGCCAAAGCACTCCGACCGAGCGAGCACAAAATCGACGTGATCGTCTCGCTCGTCGGCACGCTCATATCGTTGAATACCCTCGACACCGCATACGAACTCGCTCACGAGGGGTACGAGCTTCTCGAGGGAAGGCCGAGGCCGTGGGCGGGTGGCGGCATGCGCATCACCTACGCTCACCTGCTCGCGCTCAGGGGTGAGCTCACCGAGGCACTGCGTGTCGTTACTGACGCCGAAGAGCGGGCTCACGAATTTCTTGACGCAGAGGTACGGCTCACGCTCTCGGCGCTACACGCCTGGCTCGCTGCCGTAACCGGCACCGAGGACCCTGCCCCGTATCTACTCGGCGCACAGCGGCTGTACCAGCTGCACTGGGAAGGGTACGGGATCGACCTCGTGCTCATCGCCGAGGTCGAGATTGCCTCGCTCGCGGGCAACCACCGCGAAGTCATCGCACTCACCGAACCCGGCCGCTACCGTTCATTCACTTCGACGAGGCACGGCTTTCTCACCTACCGGGCGCTCTCGCTCATCGAGCTCGCTCGATTCGACGAGGCGGCAGTGCTCATTGAGCGTCTGAGGGGCCTCGACGGGGCCGAGTGGCACGAAACGTACGGCACGATCAGCTGGCTCGAAGCGCGCCTTGCCGACTCACGCCCGGAGAGCCACGCGACATGGGCCGAGATCGACGCGCTCTACCGTGCCGCGGCCGAGACCACCGAGTTGCCGCTGTATCGGGCTCGCACCCTGCGCGACCATGGTCGGGCCGCCGTGGCACATGGCGAGCCCGATAAAGCCACCCCACTCTTTACAGAATCGAAGCGGATCTTCACAGAGCTCGGCACCAGGCCCGATCTCGAAACGCTCGCAGCCGAGGAACACCTCTTGCGTGACGCCGTGCACACGCAAGAAGCCGCCGCAGCGATGCGCCTGACCTCTCGCGAACGCGAGATTGCAGAACTCATCGCCAACGGCGGCTCAACAAGCGACATCGCGCAAACGCTCGTGATCTCACCCGCAACGGTGAGGTTTCACGTGTCAAACGTTCTCGCGAAGCTCGGGCTCACCTCGAGGGGCGAGATCGCGCACGCACTGCGCGGCCCGATTACCTAAGGCGGCGGCGAAGAAGCGCGATCGCCGCCCCGACAAGCACGAGGGAGCCCGCGCCTGCGACGATCCACGGCTCAAAAGCGCCGCCGGTCATTGCGAGCGGCGGGCGATCCGCTCGGGGGCCCGGCTGAGGCTCGGGATCTGTGCCAGGCCCGGGGTCGGGCTTTGGCTTCGGATCGGGGTCAGGGTCGACAGGAGGAACGCTATCGGTGTCGCCCTCGAGCGTGAGCAGCACGTCGAAGGAGGCCGAGCGGTCGGCCACGTTGGCGGTGTTCCCAGAGGTTGCGGCCACATCGAAGTCGTAGCTGAGCGTCAGGGTCTGCTGCTCGCCGCGCTTCACGGCGACCTCAAGCACCTGAGTGCTTCCCAGATCGTGCAGTGCGGTCAGGCTCGCGCTCTCAGCGCCCCAACCGATGAGCACGTCATCGTAGAAGTCGCCCTGGTCGCCAGCCCCGCCATAGTGATCGCCCGCGGGCTTCACGTGGGCCGGATTATTGTGCACATCGGCTGCGCCCGGCGAGAGCAGCTTCACCCCGGTAATCTCGGCACGCAGCACGGCGTCACCGGGGCCAGCGTTCGTCACCGTGATCGAGCGCTCGGCGTGATCGCCGGGAACCGCGACAGGAGCGCCGAAGAACGTCTCGGTGGCGTTTGCCGGGCCATCGTCGTGCCACTCGAGCACCAGAGCACGGCTATCGCTGGCCGATTCACCCGAGTCGGCGTGCGCCGGCGTCGCTGCGAGCACCATGCCGCAGGCAAGCGCAGCCGCGGCGAGCGCCCCCGAGAGCCTGGTCATTGCGTGTTGCTTCTTCATGGGGTCTCCTGCCCTGGCCTAAAGGTTTCGTAGCTGAAGGTCAGCACACGCTCTGGCTCATTGCCCACGTCAAACGATTCGAGAACCCTCGCCGACCATTCGTCAGTGTCGGTAACGGCGAGGTTTGCATCATCAACCGCGGCAACTGTCGCGGTGTTGGTATACGAGCCGACCTCTTCAGGCTCATCGAGGGTCGCAACGAAGCACCAGAACTCGGTTGTTGCCTGCTCACTCGTCGAATAGTCGGCGCTCACCGGCGTTGAGGTGACTTGATCGCCAGCGGCGTTCATCGGCGTCGCCGTCGTCGTCACCGCAGCCTCGACCGTGCACGATGCCGCATCGGCCACCTTGAACACGCTTGATGCTGAGTGCCCTAAGGCACCGTCGCCCCAATCTGGGCTGGCGAGCGTATACCGAAGGCCTTTATTGCCCTGGCTCAGTGACTGCGTTTCAAAGGGGATCGCTACCGACCCATCGGCGATCAAGCGCGTCACCGCGTCGGCTCCGATCGGCACGTCAATGCTCGAGCCCGTCGCCTGCGAGACCGCGCCTGCGTGCCCCGCGGCAAACCCTTGGACTCCTTCGCCGACCTTGATGTCAGCCGTTGCACTGTGATTCCAGAGTGCCGCCGTCGCTCCACCAACAATGGCGACGCCCGCGCAGAACGATACCGCCGCGACGGTCAATGCTTTCAGCGGGACTGCCCGCCGAACCGTTTCGTTTCTCATGATCGGCCTCCTCACCTTCGAATCTGATTCAGCTCGAGCTCAAACGAAGTGACAGCGTCCAAAACCTTCTGCTGTTCTTCACTCATGTCAACCGTGCGGTCGTCGATCCCATCAAACTTCACGTCAAGCTTCACAAGGAAATACTTGACGCTATCCTCATAATCACTCTTGATCACGGGCATTGAGAGGGGCGCTGTGCCAACGGCGGTCGGAGGCGTCAAAAAGATCGGGCCTGTTAAGGAGCTTGCCCGGTACGTCGCGGTGACGCCGTCAGGAAGCACGAGGTCATCGGGCCAAGTGAGCCGCGCCTCAGCAACCATATTGTCGCCCTGCAGTTCAAAGTCAAACCGGTAAGAGGCATGCAGTGTGTCGCCCTTTCGCACCAAGAACGTCGCTGGGTCGATCCCGGTTTGCGGTGTAGCGACATCGCTCGAAGTCTCTGACCATACTGGAGCCGTAGGCTTCACCTTCAGGTTTCCAGAGGTCACAACCGTTCCGGGAGCCACACCAGCCGACCCCCAGAGAGCAGTCGTCGCCCCGGTCGTGCAGGCACCCGCGATGAGCGCCGCCGCCGCGATGGCGGGCAGTGGCCATGTTCGCTTTCTTCCCACGTCATCCTCCAAAATGTTGTGGATCGCGCGCAAGCGCGCTGTCGTCTTCTTGCTGGGCGAGTTCGTCAGGGCCGGCATTGCGGCGCTTACTCGCGGCTGCGAGGCTGAGTGTGACGGCTCCATAGCCGAAGAGCAGCGCGCCAGCACCGTACAGCAGCGTGAGCCGGTGTTGCCCGAGGAACGAAGCAAGGTGACCGATGTACGGTACGTGGTACCGTACTTTGCCCATAACCTGAGCCGCCACAATGGGATCGTCGTCTCGGGTGTTGGCGTCGCCCCGAGTCACGTATTGCGCCCCATCAGCACTCGCACGCACCGCAACAACACGGTGCGTCACGAGGGTTGGATCGCCTGACACCGGCTGAAACACGACAACGTCGCCAATGGCATACTGCTCCTGAGGCGTGGCAACCACCATGTCTCCAGGAGCATACGTCGGTTGCATCGAACCGGTGAGCACCGTCAGTGCGGCGCCGCCGAGCGCACGCGGCACGGCCCCTATCGCGAGAGCAATGCCGAGGCAGAGTACGAGCATGACGAAACCGATGCCTTTCAGCATCGAACGCCACACCCCGGGCTCCTGCTCTCTCACGCTCTTCGTTGCCATGATCATGCTTTCGTATCGAAGCGTTCTCGAGGGCGCGGGTTCTTACCGCGCCCTCGAGAACTCAGCACACTCTACTGACGAACCTGCACGAGCTCGATCGCCGAAGTCTCGAGTGCGGCTGCTGCCTCTACGAGATCGCGATCTTTTGTCTCTGCGTTGAACGTCACAGCAACCTTGACCGTGAGGTCTGCAGTGCCATCGATCGATGCAGGAACCGCAACCGCGTTGCCCGGCGCCCGGTTCTTCAGCGAGACGAGGTCGAGGTTAACGCCCGAGCTGTTGCCCGAAAGCACCTCGTTGCCCGCCGCATCTTCAACCGAGTAGCTCACGTCGATGAACCCCGCGGCGAGCGCGCCACTGAATGCCTGCCCGCCTGCAAGGCGCAGCTCTGCTGCGAGGTTGTCACCCTGCAGCGCGAGATCAACATCGAATGATCCCTCGATGGTGTCGCCGGGAACGACCTTAAAGTCAGCGAGGGTAATCTCGCGCCCCGTGTCGCCACCGGCTGAGATGTCGTTCCACTGTGAGCCGGTGACAGCAACCTCGAGGTTACCCGACTGAATCTCACCACCCGGGGCCTGGACGCTGTCGCTCCAGAGCGCGAAGGTTGAGCCGCCAAGAAGCAGCGCTGCGCCGGCGGCCCCGGCGATAAAACCGGTTGTGGTCTTTTTCATGATTTCTCCTGGTCTTTCGTTCTGTGATGATTGGAGTGGCTAGTGATGGTTCTTGAACGCACGTGCCGCATCAGGGCAGCGCAGTTACCAGGCCTGATGCGAGGCAGGTCGTGGATGCTCCCGGGGCCAACGTGGTTTCAGGGCATACCACCGCCGCAAATGCCAGCTGGTCGTCTTCGACTCGAACGTCTCGAAGCGTGGTTTGCCCAGTGTTCGTCACACGGTAGCTCCAGTGCACCGTGGTGCCCGAAGCGACGTTCGTACCGGCCGCGATCTCGGTTTTGTGATCAGCCGCTGTCCAAGCCTTCTTTTCAAGCAGGATGCTCGATGCGAGCGTCTGCTCGTTGACGAACGTGCACTTCACGGTGTCGCCGGGACCAACCAAGAGCGTGGCTTTGTCCAGACTCTGCGGGTTCGTGGGCTTGTCGTTGATCGAGCAGCTGAGACCCGCAAGCTTCCATCCCTGTGAAACCTGCGTAGCATTCATCTCTTCGTGAACCGAGACCTCTGCACCGGCCGCATTCGGTGAGTCGAACTCGAGCGCATACGAAACCTTGCCCTCAGCATTCGTGTTCTGCTGCGCCGGGCTTTTCAGCACGGCTCCGCTCGCTGCCGCAGCAAACGACCAGCCTGATCCGCCACTGCTCGCTTCTGCCGCACCATACGGCTTGGTGAGTTTGGTGATCTCGACGCTCGCTTGGCAGGTAGCGCCCAGGGCAAGCCCTTCGAGCTGAGCGGCGAGCTCCTGCCAGTCAGACTGGAAGTAATCGGCACCGTTAAAACTTGATCCGGCCGAATAGGAATTCACCCCAGAAACGGCGCGCAGATTACCCGCGCTGCCCTTCGCGCCGCTGCCCGCGCCAATCGCAACCACACGGGTGCCCTTGGCTTTGAGCGCATTAGCCGCGAAAATGGCTCGTTCAACATCAATAAAGTACGTGGTAGTGCCACTACCGCTGTTGCTACCAGCCCCGTAAAACGTAGGCATGCCATCGGTCACCATGATCGCAAGATCGAACGTTGTGGAGCTCTCAGCAGCACGATAAATACCGGCGTCCCAGTTTGTACCGCCGCCAGCGGTATACGAGTTGATCTTGTTGGTGATGGTCTGGAAGTTTTGACCCTGATCAATCTTCGTAAGCGCTAGGTCTGCATTGTTCGATGCGGGTGCTGTATCGGAATACGTAAAGATCGCAACCGATGAACCTGTTCCTTTCAGCGCCTGGACCATACGATTCGCAGAGGCTTTCAAGGTGTTGAGGCCTTGACTTTTGTTGTCGCCCATTGACCCTGAGAGGTCAAGCACCAGCGCAACATTAAGGGTTGCCTGGCAAGTGGGCTGCAACCGAGGGTTCGAGCGTGAGACGGCCCAAGACCCTCCCGAGTCGTTGCCCATAAACGTGCTCCCAGAGGCGTAGGTGTTGCCTTGTCTCAATTGCTTACCTGTTTGAAAGACATAATGAGAGCTGACACCATTGCCACTCCCCGTCTCAAGAGCTGGGTTCACATACCAGTCTTCAGGTGCAGCCTCAGCCGCAACCCAAAAGCGTTTGTCATAATTCACGCCCTGAGCCTGGTCTACACGCCACTTTTTACAGATCACTCCCCACACGACCCAGTCGGTGCAGCTCCTGACCTGAGGCTGGGTCTCTGGAACAACAAACGAGCAATCGCCCTGCGCATCTGAAACGCATGTGGCCCAGGGCTCAGCCACGGGGGTAAGCGACGATGCCTTCGTGCCCGTGTTCAGACGCAACCTCACTCCGTCAACGCCGGTACGGCCCGAACCCTGCCGGTCACCGCCGACCTTGACGGTAATCACCGCGGTATTGCCGCTGGCTGGGGGAACGGCAAAGGGTTGAATCGCCTGCTGAGGAGGGTCTTCGGCTTCTGGTTCAGTGGCAGGCTCACCCGGCTCGTTCATCGCATCGGGTTCAGCACCGACCCCGGCCCCAGGTTCACCCCCAACATCAACGTTGCCAGGAGCGTCGATCTCACCAGTGTCTGCTTCGGGTGAAGGTTGCTGCTCAGTTGAGGTCTCTACCCATTGCTGTTCGCCCTCGGCCTCACTTCCTTCGAGCGCTATCGCAGCGCTCTGCCCCAGCGCACCAAAGAGCAACACAGCGCTTATCGCTGCGAGGCCGCGCATCATGCGCGACTGCTTCGTCGCATGCTTCGCCTGTCGCGCCTCGGTAACTCTACGATCGGTCACGCGTTTCCTCCCCTATTGTTCGCGAACCAACCGATGGCGGTTGGCCGCAAGGGCTTCATGCCACGATCAGAAACGTGACAGAGGGCCCTCCCCTAGGAAGCAAATCTAAAGGCCTGCGAGCGCCAGCACACCGGCCATATGACGGGGCTTTGCGTTGGGAAACCGTTGGGGTGGTGTTGGGGAGCGTTGGGCAACGGTGCTGTCTTACCCCACAGCGTTTCTTCTGAGACCGGCGATCTTCATGAGCAATTCCGCGCACTGCATGAACACAAAGAAGGCCTGCTCGCTTTTAGGGGGAATTGGGTCGCGAGCAGGCCGTGGCAACACCGCATCGGAACAACGTTCATACGCTTCGTGCATGCCGTGCAGAACAGAGTAGGTTTTTTGGGGGTTTACCCGCCTGCACTTATAGAGACACCCCTTCACCGCAGATTCTGACGCGGTAGCGCAAAGTTTCTTCTGAGACCGCGTTCACAGCGGCGCTATCTCGCCTGATGAAAGAAGGCCCGTATCGTAGCTGCCGGCCACAAAGGCAGTGCTACAAGCGATGCTGTGCAGTAATGGGAGGTTGGTAAGCAATGGGTTCACAGCGATCTCAGCGAGTGCAGTATTTGCACGGTCAAGAGCTTCAGCCCGCGTCTCACCCCAAACGCAGATCTTTGCAACAAGCGGATCATAGAACGGGGTCACTTCGTCACCGGCCTTATAGCCTGCATCAACTCTCAGCCAGTCGTGCCGTGGAACGAACAACTCATCAATACGCCCAGGAGAGGGCAGCATTCGCACGGGGTCTTCAGCGTAGAGCCGAAACTCGATCGCATGCCCGTTTGGTGCAGCCTCAGTAATATCAAGTTGCTCTTCAGCAGCGATTCTCAACTGAAGTTCAACGAGATCCAGCCCCGTCACGAGTTCAGTGATCGGATGCTCGACCTGCAACCTTGTGTTCATCTCTAAGAAAGCGAACTCCCCATTCTCGGCATTCACCAAGAACTCGACTGTCCCTGCTCCCTGGTACCCGATGGCCTCGCCCGCACGTACCGCCGCCCGATGTATGGCCTCACGCTGTTCTTCGTCCAGGCCACATGCCGGGGTCTCTTCAACAACTTTCTGAAACCGCCGCTGTACTGAACAATCACGCTCTCCCAACGCGATGACGCTGCCATCGGTGAGACCGAGAATCTGCACCTCAATATGCCGAGCGGGCATAATAAGTTTCTCTAACAAGAGTTTATGCGAACCGAAAACGCGGCTGGCACGCTCAGACGCTGTTTCAAAGGCGGCGACAAGTTGTTCTGGGCCCTTGATCGCCGCCATACCGATACCGCCGCCACCGGCAGCAGCTTTCAACATCAGTGGGTACCCAATCAGCTGTGCCTGTTCCAATGCTTCTTCCGTCGTCGCTGGTGGGGTTTTACTTCCATGGGCAATGGGCACCCCCCGTGCTGCCATGAGTGATCGAGCGTTTACTTTATCGCCCATTGCTTCGATCGTTTCAGGCGTCGGCCCAACAAACACCAGTCCTGCGTTCTTCACAGCCCTCGCGAATTCGGAACTCTCAGAGAGCAAACCGTACCCAGGATGTATGGCCTCCGCCCCGGTCGCGAGTGCCGCCTCAAGAATGCGCTCACTCCTCGCATAAGAAAGGTGGATCGGAGCTGGCCCAATGCCAACTGCTTCGTCGGCGATCTGAACGTGCATAGCGTCAGCGTCTGCTTCTGAATACACCGCAATCGTTCGTATTCCTAGACGTTGTGCGGTGCGAATGATGCGCACCGCAATCTCACCTCGGTTGGCAATGAGTAGCGATTCGAACATGATGCATCTTCCTCTTTTATGAAGCCTGTTCAAGCAAAGCTGCAAGAGCAGCTCGTTGTACTTTGCTTGTGGGGGTTCTCGGTATTCGGTCGGTAGCGATAAAGCATTTGGGAATCATGAACTTCGCCATTCGCCCATTGCACCACTCGCGGAGTTCTTCGCTCTCGAGGCTATTGTTCGACACAATCAGTGCAACAACATCGTGCTCTCCGAGCTCAGCGGCAACACCAAGCACGGCAACCTCACGAATCTCGGGGTGCGACATCAAAACTGATTCGACCTCCTGCGGCGAAACATTTTCACCTCGCACACGAATGAACTCTGAAAGACGATCACGGTAGAAGAGGTTGCCAGAGCTATCGAGAAACCCAAGATCACCGGTAAGAAACCAACCGTTACGCCAAGCAGCTGTGCTTCGCTCAGGGTCATCGAGGTACTCACGCATCATAACGTTCGGCCGAACGGGCTTGAATACGATCTGGCCTTCCTGCCCGGGTGCAACATTCACTCCTGACTCGTCTTGCACCGCAAGCTCAAAATCAGGATTCTCCCTTCCAACGCTCCCTAGTGGAACGGCAGGTTCAAGCGTTGGGATTGTGAGCGGCTCTGCTTCTGACATTCCATATGCGTCGACCATGGGAACTCCGAACCGCTTTTCAAAGCGAGTTTTCAATGCGCCAGGAATATGCCCCGCAATGCCAAATCGCAACCGGTGCTGGGTATCTGTCGGGCTCGGAGGCTGCGCATAGAGCATCTCGAGTACCGTCACGAAACCTCCAAAAACCGTTGCGCCACTCTGCCGTATCTGATCCCAGAAACGTGAAAGCGAGAATCCTTCTACAAGAGCGACACACGCGCCAGCACGAATCGCGAGCGCAAAAACATCCTGCTGAGCGGCAACATGAAACCAGGGAACCCAACAGTGAAAGACATCATCAGCGGTTACTGACCATGCTTCTTGTAAACGTGCTGGCCCGGCGTCAAACATCCCGTGCGGAATCACTACGCCTTTCGAACGCCCCGTGGTCCCTGAACTAAACATCACCGTTGCTGGTGCCGCCGCTGGCACCGGTTCAATACAAGAAATCGCGAGCGCTTCTGGGGTCACAAGGAGTGAAACATCATGAATCCCGGTGGTCCCTACGATCATCGCCGCATACTCTGCGAAGACACCAGCCTCACTGAGCAGTTCAGATCCTTCAGCATCACAGACCAAAACCGAAGGGTCCGAGCGCGTCACAACGTCCGTGAGCACCTCTCCACGGTGCTCACGGTTGAGCGTCACGGGCACGAGACCAGCCGCCTGCGCCGCGATCCACACAATCACTGCCGCAGGACAATTCCCGAGAAAGATCACGATACGACCAGTACGACCGTTTGCGAGGTCCTCAGCGATGAGCCTGGCGGCGATACCCCGCACCAAGGCATCAGCTTCTCCGTAGCTCAGCCGTTCTTCATACCATGTAAGAAACAGCCGTTCGGGGGTGTCACGAGCATGGCGTGCAAGCTGACCGGCTATTCCAGGAACAGTATTTTCGCCGTCTCTTTCAGCCCGTCCATACACCGTGATCACGCCCCCTCGATCGTCATGAGCAGGTCCCCGGTGTTCACCGCCTGGCTCTCGGCGACCTCAAGAGCAACAACCGTTCCCGACCCGGTAGCAACGACAGGAATCTCCATTTTCATCGACTCTAGAATCATGACTTCCTGCTCGGCAGCGACTGTGTCGCCAGCCTGCACTAGTATTTTCCAAACGCTCCCGGTGAGTTCTGAATGAATGTATTGCATGGCTTTCTCCTTTTTGATCAGTGTGTAAAGCGTCCTTGCTTACGGGCGCATGCTCCACGGTTTTTGGCGCGGCCCAAGCTTTGTTCGCATTGAGTGAAGGCTCGCATTCAAAAACTTGGCGATGACGCCGCGAGTTTCACGCGGGTCAATCATCATCTCCATGCCGAAAGCCTCAACTGTTTTCCAAGGGTCAGCCGCCTCAAGCATGCGCTGCTCGATCTCACGACGAAAGGCATCAGGATCATCGGCAGCGTCAATTTCGCGACGAAAGCCAGCTTCAACCCCACCTTCAATCGGCATATCACCCCACTCAGCACTCGGCCAAGCGATACGTAACCCCAGCGCGTCAGGATCGGCTGTCGCTGAAACTGCCATTCCGTAGGCTTTGCGCACATGAATCGTCACAATAGGAACTTCAGCCTCGACGAGCGCTTGAATTGTGCGCATGCCCCAACGCACAACGTTTGCACGCTCCGCGTCTGGCCCCACCATAAAACCTGGAACATCGACGAAGTTGACGATCGGCAAATGAAACGTATTACACAGGTCAGTAAATCGAACTTGTTTCTCTGCGGCAGAGGCATCGAGCGCGCCCGCTAAGTGCATTGGGTTATTTCCAATCAGCCCCACAGAGATACCGTCAATGCGGGCAAACGCGGTAATAATCGCACTGCCCCACCCAGCCCCCATCTCAAAAAACGAATCTCGGTCGGCAATGGCTTCCATGACCTTACGCATTTGGTAAGGTCTACGCCGGTTCTCAGGGATAATGTCGAGAATTTCATCGCATGACCGGTCAACTGGATCATCGCGTTCACCTCTCGCTGGTAACTCCCAAACGTTCTGTGGCAGATAGCTCAGAACGGTTCTGATCTGCTGAATCGCGTCTGTTTCATCGGTGGCTAGGTTATCGATGGCACCAGACACAGAGGTATGCATGGCAGCCCCGCCAAGATCATGTTTATGAACGTCACGCCCAAGAGCCCGTTTAACCACAGGCGGCCCTCCGGCGAAGAGCACGCTACCTTCGCTTATCACGCTGAAGTGGCTGAGAACCGATCTCCCTGCGGTTCCACCGGCAGCGGAGCCCAGCACTGCGACGAGCACCGGAACTTCTCCGAGAAGATCGATGCTCCGCTTCCAGCTCAGCGAACTCACCAAGTATGAGTGCCCCACTTCGTCTTGCGATGAGACGTCGCCGCCGATGCCTTCCATGAATAAGACCAGAGGAATCTTATATTCACTCGCGAGATCTTCGACGAACCCGCCCATGCCACCTTTGTATCTGTCGAGATAGGTTTGAGGGGCACCAGCACGAACCGTGAAGTCTTCTCCCCCGAGAGCTACTTCCCTGCCATCGACCGTAGCCAGACCACACACATAGCTTGACGGCAGTCGCCTGGTGGGATTTCCTGCCGCATCACGCTCAGTAAAACCAGCGAACTCACCTACCTCAGTGAACTGCTCTGCAAGAGACGCGATGCGCTCTCGGATAGTCCGTCTGCCCTGATCGTGCTGTCGTTGCACCCTGGCTTCGCCACCCAACCCAGCCGCGATCTGCTTTTCAGATTCAAGTCGCGCAAGCGCCTCTTTCCAGGTGAAACTCATTTGGAAACCTCCTGCACGGCATTCGGCCCAGCCTCATCAACGAGGTAGGCTTTGCCACCCTGCCAGTAGATTTCTGCGTAGCTGGCGAGAAAATTTTCTGCATCAAAAGCCGTCTCAGGAGCGTGCACTCCCGCTTGGGCTTGCCTCAGGTTTACCGCACCGACGACCGCGGGGCGAGCGGTCTCAAGGCTCATCGATCCGTCAAGACGCCCAGCAGGAAAAACAACAACTCCATCTGCCTCACCGTCTCGGGTACCGACAGCAGCTGCCCCAATATTTCGTGGCAGTACATCACCAATTCGAGCGGTCGCCAACCGCTCCGGCTCCTTACGAATGTCTGAGGCGATCTGTGAAAGAGCAGCATCTGCATCAATTTCTCCCGCCGCAACGCGATCAAGCACCGGCAGCATAATGCGATCGACCCCGGCGCTCACAGTGCCAATATTCAAACAATCACTCATCGCTATCGTGCGTGGAAGCGTCACTGGTTCGGGGTGGCCGATCACGCGGTAAAGCCCAGTCGCCTTCTGCGATGTCGTCACCCGATATGCACGAACCCAGGCACGCTCGGCTACCGTTTCATGATTTCTCCATACGGGAACCTCCGAAGAAGTCTGCACGATCAGGTGTGTATATGCGGCTCGGCCAGCATCGAATGACGCAGCAACCGCTTCGCTCTGCGCTCTGGCTTGCTCAATGCTCATGCCCTCTGCGGAGTTACCCCAAAAAGTCGCTAACGTGTCAACGGTATCGAGTTGCTGACTCGCGATAACCGCAAGGAAGTTTGTCAGTCCCGGGCTTACGCCAAGCCCAACCACAGCTCGCACACCCCGTTCCCTCGCAGCCGCGTCTCGCTTCAGGAGTTCAAGGGTCGGCTCCGGGTCATCACACACATCGATGTAATCGATTCCGCTCTCAATCGCTGCGTCAAGCACCGTTGTGCCCCAGCGATCAAAAGGTCCTGCAGCGTTAATCACCGCATCTGCTCCAGCGAAGGCTGCATGCAGGCTAGCCGGCTCGGCGAGATCAATCGCCACAAAGTTCAGCGTTTCATCACGAGGCCGGACACGGTCAGCGACCGTGACATCCATTCCGTTCTGCGCGAGAAGTTCAGACACGATGCGTGCCCCAACTCGGCCCGACCCTCCGGTAACTACAACCTTCATCTTCTTTGTCCTTTCATAGAGCGCATTGTCAACTTCGACGGTCGCTTGGGTTATGCCCTGCGGCAATAAGTGCTTCTGGATCGAACCAGTTCCTGGCCCACGCACGATCTGAGATTCTTCAACGATTTCGGCGTACCTGGGAACCGCATACCTCGGCAACGAAGCGCGGCAGTACTCGCCGAATAGTTTCAGGTCAAAGCTCTCGTCAACGACAAGAACCGCCTTGACTTCATCTTCACCACCGAGCGCATCATGCACGCCGATTGCCGCGACGGTGCACACACCTGGAGCCATCGCCAGCACGCTTTCAAGTTCGAAAGCCGAGATATTTTCACCCCTTCGACGCAAGCTGTCGCTCTTGCGTCCTAGGTACCAAACGAAACCGTCTTCATCCTGCCGAACAAGGTCACCGGTATGAAACCATCCGTCAGTGAACGCCTGAGCGTTAGCGTCTGACCTGCGCCAGTAGCCCAACGTCCTCGCATAAGGCTGAGCCGGAAGCGTCAGCAGCTCTCCTGGTTTACCGGGCGAAACATCATCACCCGATTCGTTAACGACCCTCACTGCGAACCCTGAAATAGGAGCGCCCATCGCACCCCGACGGCGATGCTCAAGGGTCGAGTACAGCGGCCCGTTTGCTTCGGTTTGCCCGTACATCTGCAGCACCGGGACCCCCCAAGCGTCTTCAAAACACTCGAAAGCTTCTTGTGGCACTGGCGCTGC
Source organism: Leucobacter chinensis (assembly GCF_019049105.1). Lineage (GTDB taxonomy): Bacteria > Actinomycetota > Actinomycetes > Actinomycetales > Microbacteriaceae > Leucobacter_A > Leucobacter_A chinensis. The sequence continues at coordinate 135,517 of NZ_JAHQZR010000005.1, read as the reverse complement.
AAGAACAAGACGCAACCGCTCCAGCGCAGCCTGCGGCGGTTTACCGACTGTGATGAGAGCCGAGAGCATCGAGCCAACCGCCCCAAACCAGGTGGCCTCGAATCGCATGAAATCACGCCAAAAGCCACTCACGCTAAAGTTCTCAGCGAAGGCCAGCGCCGAGCCCCATCGCAAACAGGCGGGCAAAGCGATGTGTGCATCAACGTGGAAGAAAGGCAGAGTGAAATAGCAGGTGTCCCGCTCAGTCAACTCGATCACTGACCCCAGTGTGGCCCCAAAATACGAAAAGTATGCGTGAGGAATCATGACGCCTTTGGAGGCCCCGGTGGTACCCGAGGTGTACAGCAGCGAAGCGAGAGTTGTCGCAGACGGCACCTCGAGAGGTTCACCGAGACTCTCGAGGGTGACCTGCGCCATCGCCTTAAGATCAATACATTGGAGTTCAGGACGTTCTGTGTGAACCGTTGCAAAGAGCTCTTTGTCGCCGATAAGCATGACCGGGTCGCTATCGTCGAGCACGTGCTTGAGCAACGGGCCTTTCAGGGCACTGTTCACTGCGACTTCAACGGCTCCGAGCATCCAGATTCCATACATCGCTGCGAGCATCAGGTGCGAATTCACAGCCATTAAGGCCACTCGATCGCCCGATTGCACCCCTTGATCTCGCAGAAAAAGTGCATACGATCGCGCAGCAAGATCGAATTCAGCAACCGTCATCGTATGCCCAGCCCATTTCAGCAACACTCGATCTGGCGATGCTGCGAGCGCTTGAGCAAGATCGTAAAGTGGCCCCCGTACGTCTGATTCAGGCGGCGAATGATCAATCATGGATTCAAGGTCTTTCTCTTAGGTGATGTCACCGCGCCCGGTCGCCATGCGAACTGCGAACTCACCGTTTGCTGCAGCTGCCTCGTCGACGCTGAGAGCGCCCTCCGGCTTAAACCACAACGGGGTTGTCTCGCACATATTTACAACGGCGAACGTCAAAGCATTGACATCGGGGGTATGGAAAACATTGCTTTCAATACCGAGACGAACGGTCTGGCGAACCATATTGAGATAGGCGCGGAGCAGATCTTCGATCTCGGCAGTCTTGTCAGATGGCAGTGCAGCGATAAGATCAGCAGAAGCTCTCGTCATATTCAGCACGACTTTCGCCTGATCCCGAAAGTTCAATTGCACAGCGGTGTGAGCAATCGCAATGGTTCGTAAGCGGTGCACGGGGTCTTCAACTCCCGAGACTGCAGCTTCAAGCCGGGCATTAAACTCTTCGAGATTCGCTTTCAGGTACTCGAATAAAAGCTCACCTTTTGACTCGAAGTGCCAGTACATCGTGGCTGGTGTTATGCCGGCTGCTCGCGCAATATCGATAACTTTTGTCTTTGCAAAACCGCGCTCGAGAAATAACCTCGCTGCGGTGTGCAGAATCTTGTCACGGGTTTCGTTATCGGGCTGACTGGGTTGCTGCATGAGCTACTCCTTGTTTTCGCGCCCCGCTCTGGGGAGCAGGTACTTGGATCCTTTAATGAACAGCGGAATCCCGAAAACGACGATGAGCAGTACCGCGCCGATGAGGTAGCCCACTGCGATGAGATCAACGATACCAATCTGCGAAAGGATCATCCCAGCGATCAGAGCGCCAAACACGATCCCTGCCTTTTGCGCACCGCTGAGCCTTTTCTCTTTCGACTCTTTGAGGTTGGTGTCAACTCGCAGCACAATCGACTGCACCAGACCAACGGCCGTCGCGATCAACGTCCATCCGACAAGCAGGCCGTACACAACGACGATCCACCCGCCCGCGTCTTGGAGCATGACCAGCCACGGGACAGGAGCGTCAAACACCGTTGCCGAAGGGTAGTAGCTCATGAGGGCAAAGAACGTGAGAAACCATGGGACAACGTAGAGGCCACCGGTCAAAATTCCTGCACCAATTGAGTCTTTGCGTGACTTCAAATGCCGTACAGACATCAGCGTTGACGGGTAAATCACAAACCCAAGGCCAACGTAGATCATACCCATGAACAGCGCATCCAGCAGTGTTGCATCGGGTTTGAGTGAGTGGTTCTGCTCAGCAAACACGGCAACCATCTCGTCCCACCGTGTTGTGATCACGAGCAACGAGAACAAGACGTAACCAGCGATGAGCAAAATCGTGCCGATGCCGTTAAAGCGCTCGATGAGTACCGTCCCGCGAAACGTCACAAGGGCACTGAGGAGTATGACGCCGAGCACGCCGACCCAGTAGTTGAAGCCCAACGTATCGTGCAAGATATTGCCGGTGGCCGACGACAAGACCGCGATGATCAAGACGGCAAATGGAATATAAATCACGTCGAATAGCCACGAGAAACGACCAATGAGGTGTTTCATCATGGCTCGATAATCAAAAAGCTGATACCTGCGTGCCGTTTCATACACCAGAAACCCAAGCAAGGCGCCCAGAAGAGCCATGCCGACACCGGCGGCCCAGCCGTAAGCGCCATAGACGCCGCCAAACTCAATAATCTCGCGACCTGTGGCATAGGCTCCACCAATCGCTACAGCTTGAAACATCAGTGGAGGAACAAATACCCGAGCAACACCAGGTATTGTTCGCTCTTCAGCAAGCGCGTGAGAACTCCCCATCTTCAACTCCCTTGTTGTAGAATAACGGTTATTCGAGAGCGTACTCGCCGATCTCCAGAAAAGCAATAGGCCTTGTGTGCAAGCTCTGTTCTACACACGGTGACACCAATGAGATATCGTGGATCAACGCTCGCTCGTCGGCATTCACTCTGCCGTCGTCACAAGATTCATACCCCAGACTGGTCTGCGTATTAGTCGCTGTGGGTTCGGTGCAGTAAACGGCCTCTCTGTGTCACAAAGCAAAAGCTCAGCCTGAGCAAAAGGCTGCACTCGGCTTAGTCGTCTGCAAGCATTTTCAGGAGAAAGCCAAGCTCATCTCATCAACGAATCTGTCATCGACAAAGGGTCCCGAGGGAGTTGGTAAACCCGGATACGGCGGCGTTTGTTTGAGTATTGTGGGGTCGTCGAGTTGACAAATAATTCGAGACGATCACTTCCAAGCCCACCCATTGGGTTCAACGCGCTGCTGCCTCGATATCAAGTACGAATCGGTGCACAAAATGGATGCGCAACACAAAAATAGCCCCTCACGAATACCGTGAATAGTTGTTTGGGGCAGCGTTTGAGCCGAATATTTTGGTGCCCCAGATAGGAATCGAACCTCCTCAGGGCTACTACGCCAGTAGTTAAGCAAACTTTGGGTAGTTATTAGGCCATTTTTCGATTACGCCGAACATGTTGAATCTTGCCAACTTCTCTCGAATTGTTGTCAAATATGTTGCCAAAACAACGTGCAGACCAAGGGCGAACGTTTTAGGTGCATGCCTAACATAATCGCCCCAGGCCAAGGGTCAGTTTTGAAAACGGGCCCAGACACATCACGCATCTCAAATGCGAGCTCCAACTGAGCGAATGAGACGGTCGCGTTTCAAACGCGACCTCCCACACTGCACACCCACCATTTCGTTGACCCCAACAAAATGATGCCAAACCTTTTACTCAACACCGAGTAAAACCCCCACGGCAGGCTTATCGTCAAAACTGACGAAAACCACCGACCGCGAGAGGGCTCCTCCGGTGTGTGCCTGTGTGGCGTTGTTAGGTGGTGCCGGGGATGAGGTTCGGGGTCTTTCGACTGACTAGCGACTGGGGTTTACTGACACCGCGAGTGAGTTCCGGGCAGCTGTCTCTAGACGTTTGAGACCTTCCTCAAATGCCTCTTGTGCCCTTATGACTGCTACCGCTCTCTTAACTTTGTCTCCGCGTTCGCGAAGATTCTCCTCAGTAAATTTATGTAGCTCGACAGTACTGTGCTTGCGTAGCTTGACAACACACTCGAGTGCGTCCACAAGTTCCTTATCTTTAACGATGACGCGCGACTCTGCGAGACTTCTTTCGCTCTCTCGATTCAGTCTTAGGAGCTCGGTTGCTGTCCAGCTATCAACACTGTCGCGCATATAAGCGTCGAGCTCCTCAAAGCTGTCTAACGCAGCCATGTACAGCGCATTAGTGTGCCTGATGCTGCTCCACTCTCTGAGCGCTGCGATTGTATTGGTGAGACTTCGAAGCTGCGCCTGACGGCGTGTGTCTAGCCTGTCTTGCTTTGCGTGGTGACCGATGACGAGAGCAGAGATGAGAGCACCTGCGATGGTGCCAATGAGAGTTGCCCCAATACCGATGATTGCTATGACGCTCGCTTCACTCATGCCCTGATCCTACAGACAACGCCAGAAGGCCACCCGGTCTGCTGCGACGGGCCTTCGAAAAACCCCAGACCCGTAGGAATGTTTTCCCACAGCACCTCCCCGGTCAAAAAACACCCCCGGGAGGGGGTGGAGGCTACATGGTTTGTGGCCTCCACCTTGGGGGTTATTCGTCTGCGTCGATGGTGAACTTTCCGATTCGGTTTGCGTGTACAGTGTTCCAGCCGAGACGCCATGTGGCTCGCAGTCCTACTTCGTCGGTGTTGAAGTAGATGCTTTCGTCTGTTGCTACTTGTACTGGGCCGACTGCTGAGGCGATTGCTGTTCGGTCGATGACAAGGCCAGTGTTTGCGGTGAGTGAGTTCGAGATGGTCACTGGTAGATCAAGCAGCATTTTCTGGCTGTCGTTTGTTCCTGCTCCAAGGATGTTGAGCTCTGATCCTGATGCTGTCTTGAACTTTCGGAGGGCGGCCCATGCGAGGGGGTCGAGGATGATGCTGGTGGGGGTGCCACCGTTTGATTCGATCTTGGCTACGAGGTCGATGAGCGAGTCGAGGTTATCGGCAACGGGGGTGCCGGTGACGATGTTGCTGATGTTTGCGAGGCCTGTTGGTGGTGCGGTTGCTGGTGGGGTTGGTGCTACCTGGGTGAGGAAGGCTTCGTTTGCTTTCTTCACGATGGCTCGTTGCACACTGGTGGAGAGTTCCTGTGCGGTGCCGAGCTGTCGGTATTGCTCTTGGGAGAGGCGTACGAGCTGGGTGATTTTTGCGGTGTGTACGAGTACTTCGTTGAGGCCGGGTTCGGCTTCGGGAATGGTGCCGGCTTCTGCTGTGAATTGTGCTTCATCGTCGGTGACGTATGCGACTCGGAGTGATGGTGCGTCGCCTTCGATGACTCCGCCGATGAAGGAGTGTTCGAGTACGAGTGCTTCTGGTACTGCTTCTGCGGGGTTGAAGATGTTGTGGTCTGGGCGCCATACCTGTGAAGCGGTGAGCGTCGTAATGTTAGCCATTGGTTGGCCTTTCCGGTGACCAAATAAAGAAACGGCCACCTGTAGAGAATGTGTGATTCTCCGGTGACCGCTGGTCTGTCCGGGTTGCCTTCGAGGCTTTCGGTTAAGGAGGGTTCGGCGCCTGGCCTGGTAGTTCCTTACGTGGTAAGTCTACCAGGCCAGACGTGATGGTGTGTTTTACCACTCTTTTTGGGGTTCGAATGCGCCTGTCCATTGTGAGGCTGCTGAGGGTTCTGCTTCTATGTCAGATCCGCGGTTACCGCCAGAGCCGTCGGTCGCTGCCTTTGGCTTCTCTGGGATTCCGAAGGCGAGTTTGGCTTGGGTGACTGCTGCCGTGATTTTTTCTGTGTCTGGTAGCCCTTCTTCGTTCACGAGGTCTGGCAGGGTTGTTTCGAGTGCCCATACTGCTGCTGGTTTGATGCCGAGTTGTTCGATTGAGCGTTCGACTTCCAGCTTGCGGAGTTCATCGAGTTGGGCTGTGAGTGTGTCGCGTTCTTCTTCTACTTCTCGGAGGCGGCGACGGTATTTCGCGGCATCGCGGTTGCCTTTACTGGTTGCCTCACTGTCTGTGGTGAGGGGTTCGTTTGGTGTCGTTTCCTCGCTGCCGTGTGTGGGCTGGGGGTCTGATTGTTCACTCTGCATTGCTTCGTCTTCCTGAGGGTTTTGGCTAGTTTTGTGCGTCTGGTTACCGGTCACAGGGTGTTCCTCTCGAGTCTGCCGATCATGTTTGTTCGTAGTACGCCTTCTGGGAGGGAGGCATCTCTGAATGCGGCCATGCCAGACGCATGAATTTCACCGTTGGTGACGGTAAGGCTTGTTCCACCTCGCATGAGTGATGCGCGCTGCTCGTCGATGAATACTTTTGAGACTCCGTGTGAGAGTGAGGCTCCTGACCCGTCTGCGGTGATGGTGGCACCGTTTGCGAAGGTGACTCGGCCGCCTCCTGCGCGAGGCTCGATGGTCATGTCACCGACTTTGATTTTGCCGGCGCTTGTCACTTCAAGGTCAGCTTCGATGGTTGTCTTGCCGCGCAGGCGTGTCTCGGCTGTCACGTCGAGCTTTTTCTTGATGCTCGTGTTTCCGCCGAACTCGGTATCGCCGGTGGCTTTCAGTTTCCCGGTAATGTCTGTGTCACCGGTGATCTCGCCTTTGCCTTTCAAATACCAGGGCCCTGTCCAGTCGAAGGTGCCATCGCCGCCGAGCTTGCCGGAGACTTTCGCGGTACCGGTGATTGAGAGCCCGCCGTTCTCGATCGTGATCCAGCCACCGTCGTAGACTCTTAGCCCTGCTGACCCGAAGCTAGCGTTTTGCATCGCTTGTGTCACCATCTGCCTGATGGTGTGCATCAGATCGCTAATTTCCTGTTTCATGCCGGGGTGATGAACAGCCATTATTTTTGCCTTTCGATAGTTTCGTGTGTGTCGCAGAGTTCGTGGATACGGTCTACGAATGTTCGTGCGGTGTCGTATTCGATGAATGCGACGTGTTGTGAACCGGCCATGATTTGGATCACGTCTCGGGTGTTGTCGTTGTTTCTGAATTCGTAGTTTCGGGCTTTGAGGCCGGTGAATTTGTTGCTCATGTGTTCCCTCCAATCGGGGTGACCGGTGCGAGCTTTTCTGTCGAAGGTGCCACGAAGGTGCCGAAGGTGTCACTGTCTGTGAGTGTGGATTCTTCGGCACCTTGGGTGGCACCTTGGGGTTCGAGGTCATCTATCGCCCATACCCAGCCGCCCCCGAAGCTTGCTTTTCGGGAGGCAACTTTAGGGCTCTTAGAGCGTCGTCGTGCGTGCTTAATCTCGTTGTCAGAGAACCCTGCTGCACGGCCTGCCTTGATCACTTCGCCCGCTGGTGCTTCGCACCCGTCTTCGAGTTTTCCCTTCAAATAATCGAGAATGAAGGCCTGTGCTGCGTTACGGTCATCTCCCTCTCCGTCATCACCTGCACCACGGTTGATGATGTCGGACACGCTCACATCGGTTTCCCCGAGATACTCCACCCGGCCAACCGTGGTGAGCTCGTTATCGTCGGTAATGACCTGTGCTGATTCGAGGGTGAACGCGAACGATTCACCACGTGACTGCGAATAGTTGTTCTTGTCGATCGTGACGACACGCTGCCCGGTTTCCTCATCAGTCGCGAACAACATGACCGAACGCACCGCGTCACGAAACGCGTGTGACCCCGAGAGCTTGTCTGACGCGTTCCCTTGCCCCTTGCTGAAGTGCATCACCCCGATCACCGCGATACCAAGCTGCTGCGCAAGTGAAGCAAGAGGGTCGAGCGCTTTACGCACGTCAGCCACCTTGTGCAGGTCGCCGCCCATGCTCGAAGCGATCGGGTCGAGAATGATGAGCTTCGCGCCACTTTGCATGACGGCTTCTCGAATGAGGCCGAGATCCATCGGGAACACTGGCACCGTCTCGTGCGTGTTCTCGTCGGTCACCATCTCGACTTCAAGCTTGAACACACGATCTGTGTCGGCTCCGGCTCCCTCGAGTCGTGGCTTCATGACGGTGCCCCAGTCGTCCTCGTGTGACACGATAAGCACTGACCCGGGGGCGCCGTTCATGTCACCGTCGAGAGTGCCAGCATTCACGTGTGCTGCAACCCAGAGCGCGAAGCTGCTCTTGCCCTCGCCACCCCTACCTGCGAACAGGGTGAGGGTGCCGAGTGGGATCTTGTTGTTCCAGAGCCAGCGTTGCCGTGTTGAAGGGATCTCGCTTGCCGGGGTGAGCTTAAGCTGCCTGACGGCCTCTTGTTGTTCCATTACGCTCCGCTTCTGCCCCTGGGGCAACGTCTGTTCGGTTAATGATGTTGAGTAGCGCGCTCTCGAAAAGTGGCCACAAGAAAGCATCTGCTCGTTGCTGCCGCTTCAGTAGAAGGTCGTGGCGTTGTTTCGGTGTGAATGCGGCCATGTAGAGCCGGTCGCATTCGTGCTCAAGTTGTTTGATGCGCTGCGTTTGCGAGTTCGCGGCGATGCCGTCATTGAACCCGGCCTGGTAGAACGCGGCCACCGGGGCGGGGAGCTGCCACAGTTCGAGCTCCCCACCCATCACCTCGTTCAACCATGTTTCAAGGTGTCGTGAGGCAGTGCGGCTGATGGTGAGCATTGCCCTCCCCCTTCTCTGTTGACGTTTCGGAAGAGAGCGTCATGAACAGTAGCTGGCAGGCAACACAGATAGGGGTGTTCTTGCGCCCGGTGCTTCCTGCAGCGAGCGCCTGCGGGCCTTGTGAGGTACAGAGAACGGTTTCACCACATAATGCATATACGCGCACACCTTCAATGAGTGAGCGGGAGATCTCTGTTTTCGGTACGAAGTGGTTGGTGTAAGTCACTGTCCGTCTCCGATTCCACGCCGGGTGTTGAGCGAAATGACCTCTGCCACCGGGCGCTGTGTGTCTTGCCGAACAAGATCCGCGATTGTAGCGCCAGGCCCAAGACTGTTTAGCTTCTCGATCACATGCGCCGTTTGACGGTTCTGGTTAGTGTGGATCTCGTCAGCGAACATCGTTAACCGGTGCGCCATTTGAAGAAGCACCGAGGGGTCATGTTCTTCGATGAGTAAAGTGTTGCCGTCTTCACTTGTGATGCCGACGCCAATGGTTTCGGGGTGTTCGTCGTCTTGAAAGATGCCGACGATGCGTGCAGTGTCGAACATTTAGATCGCCTCCTCGAACGCAGGAGCACCGGGCTCAGTGCGCCTCACAAGGGGATGCGTCGCTGCCATGAACTCGAGTGAGGCGGCCTCGATACGGTCAAGCTCCGCACGGAGGTCGCGGATCAAGGCGGGAGCCTGCACGATTGGAATCTCCCAGTCCACCATCTCGTGGAGGCTGACCTTCGCGACACCCTCATCGATGATGAACTCTTCACGGAGTACGCCCAGTCCAGGGGCACGGGTGGTGCGAATCATGTGAAAGTCAGGGCAAGAGAGGCTTTTCTCGTGATCCTCTTGGCACCATGTGTATTCGGGGCAGTTGTTCGTAGTCATTACGCCGCTACCTCCTGTGCCTCGTTCTCGATGATGTAGACCGCGACAGATTCAAGAGCCGCAGCCACGGCGAGCGCCTCGGCAGGGGAGAGCGTGAGTCCCGAACCGTTGTCGGCGAGCAGGCGTACCTCTTGATAGGACTGTTCGTCGTAGCAGGGCGCAACCTCAATGCGGGCATTCGTGGTTGCGATCGTCATAGTGGGGTCGAACTGTGCGGGCTTAGCCGCTAGAGTGTTAGTCACTGATTCATTCCTATTCTTAAATGCATTGGTATTGATTACCCCGGTGGCCGCCGGGGTTTTCTTAATTCCTGGGTCCTTCATGCCACTTCCCGAGCTGTCGAAGTCTGTGCAGAGCTTTCGATCCACTCGCGAACTTCACTGAGTTTGTAGAAAACAGTTCGCGGAGTCGGTTTATAAAACCGAGGACCAGTTCCTTTGAATCTGAGTTGGGCCAGATGCGCTTTGCTAAGACCTTCTTGCGCCTCACAAACCTGTTCTGGGGTAATAAACGGTTCTTCCACCTTTTCACCTAACTGTTCTTTTTTTAACACTTTCACGGAGTTTTGTTCCGCACCAGGAACACTATCACACAAAGTTCCGCTACGGGAACATAAAAGCCTGTAGAGTTCTCTACATGACTACAGAAATCTTTGGAACCGACGCCAAAAGCGTTGGTAGTCGAGTTCGCGCTTACCGCAAAGCCGCCGGAATCACAGCTGAACAACTAGCAGAAATCGTTGGTGACGGCATGACACGCACGGCCATCGCAAAGCTTGAGAATGGGCACCGAAAAGAAATATCGACAGAACTGCTCGTAAAGCTAGCCCGGGCCCTCAACACTCCGCCTCTAGCACTGCTGTTACCCCTCCAAGAGCCTGATGCCCCATTCTTCAAGACTGAAGCTGGAACCTACACAATCAGTCAATTCGGAAATTGGGCGCTCGGCATCGAGAGGGGTGAAAGTCACGCAGAAGTGGTTCAAGCCGCCGGACATGTCTCTTATCGAGTAACCAGCGCCTTCAAGCAACTCATCATCGACTCAAACGCAGTTGAAGATGCAAGAAAAGACAGCGATGGCACCCCCCAAGAATCAGCCAAAAGCCAAGCTGAAATTCAGAGACTAGAAGGCTCAATTAAACTCGCTACGAACGCTCTGAGTGATCTATCACAGAGACTCGGGCTCCCCGCTAATGGGTAGTATCTACCCTTACGAAACTTCTAAGGGCGAGAAGCGTTACCGCATCGTCTTTCGCGACGCCAATAACCAGCAAAGCTCCAAGCGCGGGTTCACTGGCCTACGGGAGGCTCAGCGGGCGCTAAACAAACTAGAGACGTCAATCCATGAGGGTAGTTACACCCCTGCCGCTGCTGGCCGCGTCGCCATCAATGATTTAGCGAACGATTGGATCGAGACGAAGAAAGCAACGCTAAAGCCTTCTAGCTACACTGCTCTAGAGGCTTCCTGGCGCAACCACGTAGCCCCTAAATGGGGCGAAACACAGGTCTCAAAAATTAAGCCAGCGTCGGTTCAAAAGTGGATCAACAGTCTCGACAAAAGCCCCAGCGTTATTCGCCGTGCGCACGAGGTACTCGCCGGCATCATCGACACTGCGATACCTACCCATCTCAAAACTAACCCTGCCCGCGGCACCGCTTTGCCTAAGAAAGTAAAGGCCAGCGAGCGCCGCTACCTTACGCACAAAGAGCTCTGGCGTTTAGCCGAAGCGGCTGGCGATCGGAAGACTCTGATCCTTACACTCGGGTATTGCGGGATCAGATGGGGTGAAGCAACGGCGCTTCAAAAACAAGACCTAGATACCGCTCAACAACGGCTTCATGTTAGGCGCAATGTTGTGCTTATCGGTTCAACACACACGCCGGGTACACCCAAGAGCCATAACAACCGACGTGTTCCAGTACCCACCCTTGTATGGCAGTTACTCGAGCAACAGGTTGCTGGACTCCCCCGCACCGGCCTTGTTTTCGACAACGGCTATGGCGGCTACATGAACCCGCCCTCAGGCGGCAAAACAGGGCGTAACTGGTGGGTGAGCGCCCTCAAAACCGCCGGTATCGACTACCTGACCATTCATGACCTCAGGCACACCGCAGCATCACTCGCAGTATCGTCTGGCGCACACGTCAAAGTGATCCAACGAATGCTCGGCCATGCCTCCGCATCAATCACCCTCGATGTGTACGCAGATCTCTTCGAAGATGATTTAGGGCTACTTGTGGAGCGTTTGGATCAGGCAATAGATGAACAAATTGTTGCCAAATCTGTTGCCACGGCGGCATCAGAGGAATAAGAAAGGCCCCGCGAACCGCACCATCATGCGGATCTCAGGGCCATAATCAATCGGTGCCCCAGATAGGAATCGAACCTACGACACCTTCTTTAGGAGAGAAGTGCTCTATCCACTGAGCTACTGAGGCCTGCGTGCATAACTGCACCACTCAGCAAGCTTACAACACCTCAGCGACCTGCGCCTTACGTCCGCTCTGTAATTCCCTCGGCGATCGCCCTGAGCGCGCTGAGGTGACGAGAGAACGCTTGCGATCCGCGTGCCGTCACAATGACGCGGGTACGAGACTGCTGGGCAATCGCTGTCTTGCGCACGGCCACATACTCTTGCTGCTGCAAGTAGGTAATGGCTTTGCTGAGGGTAGAGTCGTGCGCCTCGAGGTTCGTTCGCAGCGTGACGAAGTCGATTTCAAGCCCCGGTTGCAAAACCGCCATGAGCGAGAATCTCAGTGGTGTTTGAAAGGCCGCATCGAGTTCGTGACGGGGGTGACGTTGCTGAGTAGTCACGGCCTGCGAGCTCCAGGGAGTAGCGTTGCCACGATAAAGAGCGCAAACGTCAGCACTGCAAGCACGATATCGACCACCATTGCGGTCGCCGGGTCAAAGAATACATGCCCATACTGCACCATGATTGCAGCAACAAAATTCGACGCCACAGCCACGCTGAACACCGACCATTGAGCCTCGCCCCACTCATAGCCGACCCTTGCGATATTGCCCGGAGCGCGTTGAAGCACCAACAGCATGAACATGACCACCATTGCCGCGAAGTGCACGTAAGCAGCAACCAACGTAAACGGGCTCGCGGCAAGCATCGCGGCGAAGATGACTCCGATAAGCACGGTGTTGCGCTTCACCGGGGCCGAAAGCCGTTGTGGGCTGAGGTACGCTCTGCGCCCCTTGCGCCCCCGAGGCTGCCCCTCTACGGTGTCACGATACGACCGTTCCTTGAGCAGCGCCATGATCGGCTCGAACGACACGACGCCGAACACCCCGAACGGCACGAGAAGGTTCGCAACGAGGTCACCGTTGACGCCCTTCCACACGGCAAAGATGTACACGAGCACGAATACCGCAATCGTTGCAGAGACCACGATTGCGTTCCTCTTCACATCGACTCTTGCCCGCACCCCAAATCGCTCACGTGCCCCAACCGCAAGGGCTGTAAAAACGATGACCGGCATAAGCAGCAATGCGGGCTGTGCACCCGCGTTCCCGGTAAACGAAGCCCGAACCGTAAGCATGAAGACCGCAAGATAGCTGGCGGTCATAACCGCGCCGCACAGCAGCAGGAACCAGTAGCCGGGGTCTGGACGCGCGTTGCCATTCAACGCAGCAAACTGATCGAGCTGCCGCCTGGCAGTAGCAGTGGCGTTCTCGTCAGAGAGCGTTTCTGCATAACCAACCTTACTTTCCATATGGAAAGCTTAAGCCGCGAGAGCGCTCCCACGCAACAACAGCGCGAGCATTACCCGGTTCTGCACGCAGAATGCAAAAGGCCCGAACCGTTTTCCGGTTCGGGCCTTTTGCAAAAGCTTTACTCTTAGAGGCGGATTGCGCCCGTGAGGGGCTCCCAAGCGGCGTGAACGCCGGCACGTACGGTTCCACCAGGGAAGCCGCCGTGAATAGCCATGCCGTTGCCCTCATAAATAGCAACGTGTGCGCCTGAGCGAGCGTTACCGTAGATGAGAATATCACCGGGGGCGAGAGCGTCGATCGAGACCCGGGTACCAAAGGGATCGTACTGCCAGATTGCGGTGCCGAGGTCACCAACGTTGAACCCGATAGCGCGCAGTGAACGCTCTACGAGAGCGGTGCAGTCTTGCTGGTCGCCGAGCTGTGCGATTGCCGCGGCAAGAAGGCCCTGGGCGCCTGCACCAGAGGGAACGTCATTGTAGATGACCGACTCTGAGGTGACAGCACCGGTCGGGTCGACGTTGCGTGCCTCAATAGCTTCGGCTGCGACCTCAGCTTGCGCTTCTTCTTCGCGCAGAGCATCAGCAGCTTCCTGTGCTTCAGCAAGCTCTTGCTTGATAACTTCTTGATCTTCTTCAACGCCTGGCACATCGACAACGAGGGGAACAGCCTCGATATTATCTGTACGGAATTGCTGCGTCTGCGTTGCAGGTGCAACACTCGCAACCACGTCGTCGGGCTGCGCTGCCGCGAACGCGGGGAAAGCGACGGTGCCAATGAGGCCCATGCTCATCACGCCCGCAAATACGGTGCGCGAGATTTTCTTCGTCTTGCTTTCGCTGGTCGTCGACCGGATGGCCAACTCAGTTCCAGTAGTGTTCGTCAAAATCAAGCCTTACATGTGTTTTTTGTATCACAGAATTGCGAGCCGCAATTCCGAACCTTGACCAGGCTAACCCAATGTAACGAATTTGTCACGCTCCGCTTACAAATTGCTCAATGCCTGGTTGAAGCTTTACTGCAAAATCAGCACACGCCCTGAGCAATCATGGCGTCGGCGACCATGACGAATGAGGCGGTGTTCGCGCCGAGAACATAGTCACCGGGTTGCCCGTACCGCTCTGAAGCCTCATACGTCTTATCGTGCACGTTGCGCATGATCGCGTGCAGGCGTGACTCGCTCTTGTCGAAGTCCCAGCGAGAGCGTGCCGCGTTCTGGCTCATCTCGAGTGCAGAGGTTGCCACGCCGCCAGCGTTAGCTGCCTTGCCCGGGGCAAAGAGCACCTTGGCCTCGTGGAAGAGATCAAACGCTTCAGGGGTCGTCGGCATATTCGCGCCCTCGACAACGGCGATCACGCCGTTCTTCAAGAGCGTGCGCGCGTTTTCTTCTGAGATTTCGTTCTGCGTCGCGCACGGGAAGGCGAAGTCTCCCGCGACGTCCCACACCGATCCGCCCTCAACATATCTAGCCGATGGCTTGCGTGCAGCGTATTCGGTGAGGCGGGCACGCTCGACCTCTTTCACCTGCTTGAGCAGGTCGATGTCGATGCCGCCCTCGTCAACGATGTAACCATTCGAGTCTGAAACGGTGATGGCTTTGCCACCCAAGTGCTGAATCTTTTCAGCCGCATAAATAGCGACGTTACCTGACCCCGACACAAGAGCGGTGCGCCCATGAATGCCGTAACCCGCTTTCGCGAGCATCTCTTCAGCAAAGAAGACAGCGCCATAGCCAGTAGCCTGCGTGCGCACCTCTGCGCCACCCCAACCGGTTCCCTTGCCCGTGAGCACGCCTGACTCGTAGCGGTTTGCGAGGCGGCGGTACTGCCCAAAGAGGTAGCCGATCTCACGGCTTCCCACTCCAATGTCGCCCGCGGGAACGTCGGTCTGCTCACCGATGTGACGGCTCAGTTCGGTCATGAAGCTCTGGCAAAAACGCATAACCTCTGCATTACTGCGGCCGCGCGGGTCAAAGTCGGCCCCACCCTTACCAGCACCAATGCCCTGCATCGTAAGCGCATTCTTGAAGATCTGTTCAAAGCCCAGAAACTTCACGATGCCCACGTTCACGCTCGGGTGAAACCTGATGCCTCCCTTGTAAGGGCCGAGTGAAGAGCTGAACTGAATGCGGTAACCGCGGTTCACGTGCACGCGGTTGTTGTCGTCAAACCAGGGCACCCGAAACATGATTTGCCGTTCAGGCTCGATCAGACGTTCAAGCACCCGATTCTCGATGTACTCTGGATGCTCGTGCAGCACGGGAAGTAGAGAATCGAACACCTCGTCGACGGCCTGCAAGTATTCGGGCTGGTGGCGATCTCGCTTGTGGGCGAGCGTGCGCACCTCGTCAAGGTGTTCTTCTGGGCTCTGTAATATCACGTGCTCTCCTTTAAGCGTGTAAACGAAACCTGTTCGTCAGTCGATCATGAAGCGCGTTCGACGAAGACGAACGCGGCGATCTCTGGCGAGAGGTCAAGCGCTTCTTCAGCACCGTCTGTGTGCACCCGCACATGGCCATCAACCTGGCTGAGCGTTGCGTAGTTGCCGGGAATCACGCCGGCTTCGGCGAGCTGCAAGAGCAGCTCTGGGTCGACCTGGGCCGGTTCGGCGAGGCGGCGGATCAACACCCGCACCTCTGCCCCACCTTGAGCAACGTGCGTTGCGGGGGCCGTGGGGGCCTGCTGACGCCCTTGAGGCTCGATGCCGAGCTCAGCGAGGCCTGGAATGGGGTTGCCGTAGGGCGACTCGCTCGGGTTGCCGAGCACCTTGAGGAGCTTGCGCTCGACCTGCTCGCTCATCACGTGCTCCCAGCGGCATGCTTCTTCGTGCACGTACTCCCACTCGAGCCCGATCACGTCAGAGAGCAGTCGCTCTGCAAGACGGTGCTTGCGCATCACCTGCACGGCCTTCTGTTGTCCCTCTTCGGTGAACTCGAGTCGTCGATCTTCGGTCACCACCACGAGCCCGTCGCGTTCCATGCGCCCGATGGTCTGTGAAACCGTCGGGCCTGAGTGGCCAAGCCGCTCTGAAATGCGCGCGCGCAGCGGCGGCACACCCTCCTCTTCCAACTCGAGGATCGTGCGTAGATACATTTCGGTTGTATCGATCAGGTCCGCCATTGCTACCCCTGTCACTGTTCTCAGCAAGAATTGCCAAGTACTAGCTTACCGCCTAGAAAGCGTCTCATTTCACATCTGTGCTCAGACTACAATTTGCTTATGGCAGATATTTCTATTCCACAGGCCCTTCTTCCCCTCGATGGCCGCTTCGGTTGCGGCCCCTCAAAGGTGCGCTCTGAGCAGCTTTCCTTCTTCGAGAGCCTGCAACCGGGTGTCATCGGCACCTCGCACCGCCAGGCCCCCGTGAAGAACCTCGTGCGCAGCGTGCGCGAGGGCCTCCTCGAGCTGTTTAACGCTCCTGAGGGGTACGAAATCATTCTCGGGAACGGTGGGGCGACCTCGTTCTGGGATGCGGCAGTGCACTCGCTCATCGAGCGCCGCAGCCAACACCTGACCTTCGGCGAGTTCGGTTCGAAGTTTGCCAAGGCAGCCGAGGCCGCACCCTTCCTCGAGCAGCCCGACGTGCGCAGTGCCGAAGCAGGAAGCCTCGCGAGCGCGGAGCCTGTCGCTGGCGTTGACGTATACGCATACCCTCACAATGAGACCTCGACCGGTGTAATGGCTCCGGTTGTTCGTGTGAACGGCGATGAGGGCGCCCTCACGGTTGTCGACGCTACGAGCGCCGCCGGCGGCATCGACTTCGATCCCAGCCAGGTTGACGTGTACTACTTCTCGCCCCAGAAGAATTTCGCCTCTGACGGTGGCGTCTGGTTCGCTCTCGTCTCGCCCGCTGCCATCGAGCGCATCGAGCGCGTGACCTCGTCGGGTCGTTACATTCCTGAGACGCTCAACCTGCAGGTTGCCGTTGAAAACTCTCGCAAAGATCAGACGCTCAATACCCCCGCGGTCGCAACGATCGCGCTGATGGACGAGCAGGTGCGGTGGATCAATGCCCAGGGCGGCCTCGCATGGGCCTCGTCTCGCACCGCGCAGTCGTCGGCAATTCTGTACGACTGGGCCGAGCGTCGCGAGGGCCTCTCGCTCTTCGTCGAGAACCCCGATCACCGTTCACAGGTCGTCGTCACGATCGATTTCGACGATTCGATCGACGCCTCGGCAATCTCGAAAGCACTGCGCGCCAACGGCGTCGTTGACACCGAGCCCTACCGCAAGCTCGGTCGCAACCAGCTGCGCATCGCGACCTTCACCGCGATCGAACCCGATGACGTGCTCGCGCTCACCGCGTGCATCGATTACGTGATCGAGCGCCTCTAAGCGCCCCTCCCCGCGGCCGACCCTCGTGCCCTGCCGCGACACAACACGAACGCCCCTTCCCTCACGGGTTGGGGCGTTCGTGTTTCACGGCCTCGTGAGCGCTTTAGTGGTCGCTCTCGATATCGTCGCTCTCGACATCGTCGTCTGCTGACTCATCTATCTTCTTCATCGTCAGCATCGTCGTCGCTATCGTCATCAAGCGGTTCGTCAGCGAGCGCATCGATATCGACCCCGTCTACCTCTGAGTCAAAGTCAGAGTAGTCGTTGTCCATGACATCGTCTTCATCATCATCGAAGTCGTCATCATCGTCGTCGAGCTCTCGCGCATCCTCATCAGCGGCCCGCTCTTCTTCGGCAAGCTGCGCCTGCGACTCACGATAGGCTGCGAGTCGCTCAGCCCAGGGCACCCACTCGGGCGCGACGAGAGAATCATCGCCGGGCAACATTTCGACCTCGAGCACGGTCACCGGGTCGTCTGGGCTCACCTGAGCGAGGCTCGCTGCCCAGCGCCAACCGGGGTAGCCGGGCAACAAGCATTCGAAGAACAGCGTCGCTGTAGTTTCGTCTTCGGCTTCGTGACCGACAAACGCGCCGATCGTCTCAACGTCGGTCACCTCTTGGAGCGCGGTGAGCGCGAGGTTTGTCGACTGCACAATGGCCGGCGCAACCGTCACAGCAGCGATCTCAGGAGCAGCATCAGCCGTAGCTCCGGGCAGAGTATCGATACCGGTGTCAGTCTCGGTTTCTGTCGTTTCAGGCATCGAAGTCATCAGCGACCCTTCTCAGCAGTGCCGCGACCTGGCGCGACTGTTGACGTTCTGGGTATTGACCGCCCTTGAGGCGCCCGCCAATGCCGTCGAGCAGTTTCACGAGGTCTTCAACGATGATTGCCATGTCGTCGGCTGGTTTGCGGTTACGCCGCGAAGCGCGCGGAGCATCGAGTACCCTTACCGAAAGGGCCTGAGGGCCACGCCTGCCGTCGGCAACGCTGTACTCAACGCGAGTTCCCGCTGTCACCGTGGCATCATCAGGAATCACCGATGCGTGCAGATACACCTGCTGCCCGTCTTCGCCCGAGATAAAACCGAATCCCTTTTCTTCGTCGAAGAACCTGACCTTGCCGCTTGGCATGCTTGTTCCTTTCTTCGTGACCACGGCCGCCCGTGCAAGAGCAAGAGCATTGCAAACCGTGAAGGCTGCGGGCCGTAGTGTGCGCTTATGCGGGCCTATCGTCACCCGTGCGCGGTATTCACTTCTGTAATGAGCTTCAGTCTACCGGTTATGCCTTGATTCAGCTTTGGCGGGTATTCTTAATCTGATGTCAACTGAAACCAATAACCCGAGTCTTGTCGAGAAGGTTCTCGCGTATTCATCACTGTCGATCATTGCGCTCGCGATCATCTCATTTTTCGCCACCCTCATCGCGGCTCTCGTGGGAGTCGAGCGAGAGGTCCTGGCCGAGGGTTTTTGGCCCGTTATCACGTGGATCGGCTACGTTGGTCTGCCCATCGGTTTTGTGCTCATGATGACGTTGCTCGTCATCACACGCCGCCGCCGTAAGCGCGAATTTCTGAACGAACAACGCTAGAACCGACCATGCTCAGTACGGTTCGGCTTGCGCAAACCCTCGCGGGCTTTGATCGTGCAGCACTGCAACACCTGCTTATCGAGCGGGACCTCGACGGCGAGATTCCGCACCTCACCGAACTCGCGATTCGTCTCCTGAATGAGGCGAACATCACCAGAGTGCTGCGACGCCTCACGCTGCTCGAGCTCACCGTGCTGCGGGGTCTCGGGCGCGAAGAAGACGCGACGCAAAGCGCCGAAGCATCGCACGGCATCGCGGCCGACAGCCCCGAGACCTTCGCACAGCTCAAGGCGCTCGGCCTTTGCACCGACGAGGGAACCCTCCCCGAGGTGCAGGAGGCACTCGCAGGCCTCATCGAGACACACGGCGCGCTGCCTGCCCCACGAGACTTTCTCGCCCTCGATGAGAGCGAATACGCCGAGACAGAGCCAGCAAGCGACTGGCCTCAACGCGCTTTTCTTGAGGCCCAACGTGCCGTGCTCACCCTGCAGTTTGCCCGCGAGACTCCGCTGAAACTCACCCGGGCCCGCACAATGACAAAAGTGTCTGAGCGCGCCCTCTGCGAGGCAACGTTCGCGCCAGAGAGCTCGGTTGCGTTCACGACCGCTGCCCTCACCTTCATCGGTGCCCTGCGCCCCGAAGCTCAGCAGCTCATCGTCACCGAAAACGCCGGGGTGTGGGCGACGCTCCCCCACCCCACCCGCTGGGTCGCGCTCGCCTCGGCGATATTGAAGAGCATGCCACAGCTACTCCGCGCTGCCCTCTCGGTGCCCGGTCGCAATCTCTCGGCCATCATCGAGCATACGACCACCGTCACCTACCCGCTCATGGGCCAGCCAGAGCGCGAAGCACTGTCACTGTTTGCCGAGCGTTGTGAGCACTTTGCGATCACCTCAAACGGCGTGTTCACTCCCGCCGCAGAACGGCTGCTCGCTGAGCCAGCCGATATCTCGGGGGCGATCCGCCTCGCTCATGAGCACTTTCCCGCGACCGTCGCGGGGGTCTATTTGCAGCCTGATCTCAGCGTTATCGCGCCGGGCCCGCTCGACCCACGGCAGGGTCTCGCGCTGCTGCAGCTCGCCGATCTCACCGCACCGGGCCTCGCAACCACGTTCATGCTGAGCGAGCGCTCGCTCACGGCCGCGCTCGAGCGGGGGTGGAGCGTGCCCGAGATGCGTGATTTCTTTGCCGAGACCGCACTCACCCCGCTGCCTCAACCGCTCGAATACCTGCTCAAAGACCTTGCCGAGCGGCACGGCACCCTCGAGGTAGAGCCGCTCAACAACACCGACGGTGCGACAATCGTGCGCGTTCGTGACGAGCGACTCGCGCGTGAGCTGCTCGCCGACTCGAGACTGCAGTTGCTTTCGCTCACCGCGACCGAGAAGCCGACCGAGCTCTTCACACGGTTCAGCCAACCGCACGTCATGGCGCTCCTGCTCGATGCGAGGTATCCGGCGAGCAACGCCAACCGATCGCGAGCACGCTCTGACGACGCGGCCGCGCACGCTGATCGCGACGAGGCCGAGACGGTGCGCTTCATCGAGCAGATCGCGCCGGCCCACCGCCACGACGAAACGCAAACGCAACGCGAGTGGGCCGAGCAACAAGCCGCTCAGCTCACCGAGGGCACCCAGGGCGGCGCTGGCCTCGACATCGTTCCCGTGCTTGAGCTCGCGGCGCGAACGGGCGAGACCATGCGCATCACCGTGAGCGACGGCAAACGCGAGCACCTGCTCGACCTGCAGCCGGTCTCGGTCTCGCAGGGCCGTCTGCGGGCGATCGACCCGAAAGCGCAGCTCGAACGCACCGTCTCGGTGCGCGCGATTACCGCGGTCGAGCCCATTCACAACACCGAGGGGTAAACTAGGCCGCTATGGAACTTGGCCCCCTCATCATTCAGAGTGACCACACCGCGCTGCTCGAAGTCGCTCACCCCGACTCTGAAAACGCTCGCCACGACCTCGCCGTGTTTGCCGAGCTGGAGCGTGCCCCCGAGCACGTGCACACCTACCGCATCACTCGGCTGGGCCTATGGAACGCGCGCGCCGCAGGTCACACCGCCGACGAGGTGATCGCAACGCTCACCCGCTACGCGAAGTTCCCGATGCCCTCGAACGTCGAGCTCGAAATTCGCGACTCGATGGATCGCTACGGCAACCTGCGCATCGAGCGCCGCGATGATCAGCTCGTGCTCACCGCCCAGAACCCCCTCGTGCTGCGCGAAGTTTCGCAGTCGAAGGCCGTTGCGCAGTTGCTCGGCCACCAGATCGACGACCTCACCTACGAGATCGAACCGCTCACGCGAGGCGAGCTCAAACAGGCGCTACTCAAGCGCGGCTGGCCCGCCGAAGATCTCGCGGGCTACACCCCCGGAACCCCTCACGACATCGAGCTACTCGAGACCGACTGGGCCATGCGCGACTACCAGCGCACGGCCGTCGATACCTTTGAACGAGGCGGATCAGGCGTCGTGGTGCTGCCCTGCGGTGCCGGCAAGACCATCGTTGGTGCGGGAGCGATGGCTCGCGTCAAGGCGCAGACCCTCATTCTCGTGACCGGCGCCGTCTCGGCCCGCCAGTGGCGCGATGAGCTACTCAAGCGCACGAACCTCACTGAAGACGAGATCGGCGAGTACTCCGGCCAGGTCAAAGAGGTCAAACCCGTCACGATCGCGACTTACCAGATTCTCACGAGCAAGCGCGGCGGGGCTTACCAGCACCTCTCGCTGCTCAGCGAGCACGACTGGGGCCTCATCGTCTACGACGAGGTGCACCTCTTGCCCGCCCCGGTGTTCAAGCTCACGGCAGAGCTGCAGGCACGACGCCGAATCGGCCTCACCGCGACCCTCGTGCGCGAAGACGGCCGCGAGGGCGACGTGTTCAGTCTCATTGGCCCGAAGCGCTACGACGTGCCCTGGCGCGAGATCGAGGCCCAGGGATTCATCGCCCCTGCCGCCTGCTACGAGGTGCGCGTCTCGCTCGATGATGATGAGCGACTGCGCTACGCCTCTGCCGAAGATTCAGAGCGCTACCGCATCGCCTCGAGCGCTCCCGTAAAACAAGACATCACGCGCGAGATCATCGAACAGCACCCTGGCGAGAGCGTGCTCGTGATCGGCCAGTACATCGAACAGCTCGAAGAGATGGCCGAGGCGCTTGACGCGCCGCTCATCACCGGCAAAACCCCGGTTGACGAGCGTGAAGAACTCTTCGGCCAGTTTCGCCGCGGCGAGGTCACGACGCTCGTCGTCTCGAAGGTCGCGAACTTCTCGATCGATCTGCCCGACGCCTCGGTGGCCATTCAGATCTCGGGCTCGTACGGCTCACGCCAGGAAGAGGCACAGCGCCTCGGCCGACTGCTGCGCCCGAAGAGCAACGGCATGCAGGCCTCGTTTTACACGATCGTCACCGCCGACACCGTCGACCAGGACTTCGCGCAAAACCGGCAACGCTTTCTCGCCGAGCAGGGCTACGCCTACACGATCGTGCGAGCGGGCGACCTTGCGTCGCTCTACTCTGCCGCCTCGGCGTAGAACTCGAGCGGCAGCTCGACCCTGAACGTGGCGCCGCCCCCATCGGTCTCGTGAGCCGACACGGCACCTCGGTGAGCCTCGGCAATCGACTTGACGATCGCGAGGCCGAGCCCCGATCCACCGGTCTCGCGATTTCGGGAATTGTCGGCGCGGTAAAAGCGATCGAAAATCTTGTCGCGCAGCTGTTCAGGAATGCCGTCGCCGTGGTCGACGATCTCGAACTGGCCGGTCGTTTTGCCTGGCAGCGCCGAGACGACGACCTCGATCGGGCTGCCCTCTGGGGTGTGACGCATCGCATTGGCGATGAGGTTCGTGAGCACCTGCCGCACCTTCATCTCGTCGGCGCGCACGATCACGGGGTCGTCATCGATCACGACCTCGATCTCGCGGTCGGGCTCCTGGGCCCTGGCATCCATCGCGGCGTCCTGTGCGAGCGGTACGAGATTGACCGGCTGCAGGTCGAGGGGGCGCTTCTCGTCGAGCCTGGCGAGCGCAAGCAGGTCTTCGACGAGGTCGCCCATGCGAATCGCCTCGCTCTCGATGCGCCCCATCGCCTGTGCGACGTCTTCGGGCGTTTGAATCGCGCCCATGCGGTACAGCTCAGCGTAGCCACGCACCGAGACGAGCGGGGTACGTAGCTCGTGGCCGGCATCGCCAACGAAGCGGCGCATCTGTTCGATCGTTTTGGAACGATCGTTGAACGAAGCGTCGATCTCGTCGAGCATGACGTTGAGCGACTGGCCGAGGTGCCCAACCTCAGTGCCTGGAGCGCGCACCTGAATACGCTTCGAGAAGTCGCCGTCGGCGATCTCGAGGGCGGTGCGCTCAACCTCGTGCAGCGGCTCAAAGGTTGCGATGACGAGCAAGCGCGTGAGGGCGGCGCCGAGCAGAATCACGGCGATGCCAAAGCCCGTGAACACCGTGAGGTACTGCGCCATGACCTGATTGACGTTGTCGGTCGAAACGGCGAAAAGCATCGAACCGACTGGCGCCCCCGTAGAGCCCTGTGGCCTCAATTCGGCGGCGACGGCGCGCCACTGCGAACCGTCTCGCCCGTCGAGCGTGAACGGCGTATCGCCGTTTTGTTCGACCCAGTGGGCGCTAATCTCGGGCACCGAGGGTGAGACCCGGCTGCCTCGAGACTGGAAGTTGTCGAACAGAATATTGCCGGCCTCGTCGAGCACGGCGATGTAGTACTGATCAGAGGCGAAGAGCACGTCTTCGCGCCTGATCTCTTGCGGGTTCGCACCCACCGCGAGCTCAGAGGTCGGGTCGACGAGCAACTGTTTGAGCTTCTCATCTTCGTTCACCGCGAGCTGCGGTTTCAAAAACGCGAGCGTTCCCGCGCCCGCCACAAACAAGCCGAGGGTGAGGATAAATACCGTCACCGCCGTGATCTTGCTGAGCAGCGAGACGCGGGAAAGGCGCTCTGCGAGTGTTGTACGGGTCACGCCCACTAGGTTACTTGGTTTCAGAAACCTTCAGCATGTAGCCGAAGCCGCGCTTGGTGTGAATGAGCGGC
Organism: Leucobacter chinensis; assembly: GCF_019049105.1. GTDB lineage: Bacteria > Actinomycetota > Actinomycetes > Actinomycetales > Microbacteriaceae > Leucobacter_A > Leucobacter_A chinensis. The sequence goes on along the minus strand of NZ_JAHQZR010000005.1, from coordinate 111,538 downwards.
TCTTCGGTGAGCGGATCAAGCTTGCGTCGCAAGTACGAGATGTACGACTCGACGATGCCCGCGTCGCCGTTGAAGTCGTATTCCCAGACGTGGTCGAGAATTTGCGACTTCGAGAGCACTCGGTTCGGGTTCAGCATGAGGTACCGCAGCAGCTTGAACTCGGTTGGCGAAAGCTCGATCGGCGTGCCGTTCACGCTCACCTCGTGGGTGTCTTGATCGAGGCTAATGACGCCGACGGCCAACGTTGACTCTTCGTCTTCTTGAATCGTGCGGCGCAAGATGGCTTTGATGCGAGCGATGATCTCGTCAAGCGAGAAGGGCTTCGTGACGTAGTCGTCGCCCCCGACCGTGAGGCCTTGAATCTTGTCTTCGACATCGTCTTTCGCGGTGAGAAAGAGAATCGGGGCGGTGTAGCCCGCCGACCGCAGTCGCTTGGTGACGCTGAAGCCGTTCATATCTGGCAACATGACGTCGAGAATGATGAGGTCGGGTTCTTCTTCGAGTACGGCGGAGATAGCTCCGGCGCCATTGGCGATGGCGCGCACGCCGAACCCTGCGAAGCGAAGGCTCGTGCTGAGCAGTTCGCGAATGCTGGGCTCGTCGTCGACGATCAGAATGCGTGGTCCCTTGTTCATGCCCTCAGTATCTGACTGTTTGCTATGAATCAGCTGAGCATGCTGGCGACTCATGCTGTTTCCTTACCCGTAACAAACGAAACATTATTGGACATTCTCGAAGCATAACGCGACCATATAGTTATGACTGATTTCACCGCCGACGCTGAAGCCCTGCATTGCCAGCCCGCAGAGACCCTGCGCCAAGAGCGCACGAGCATCAAGTGGGCCGGCTGTCAGAGCGGTGTGCTGCCGATGTTTATCGCCGAGATGGACTTCACGATCGACGAGCGCATTCGCGAGGCACTCATCGAACAGATCGAGCGCTCTGACCTCGGCTACTCGGGCGACCTAAGCGGGCTTGTGGGAGCCTTCGCCGACTTCGCAGCGGATCGCTGGGCCTGGCAGCCCGAACGCGAGTTCTTTTACGGCGCCCCCGACGTCAGCTTCGGGGTGAAGGCCGTGCTCAGGCACCTGCTGCCCGAGGGCGCCCGCGTTGCCCTCGCAACCCCCAGCTACCCATCGTTCTTCGGTTACCTCACCGAGCTCGGCGTCGAGTGCGTCGAGATCCCGCTCGCCGGCTCCGGCGAAACCCTGCACCTCGACACCGACGCAATCGACCGCGCTTTCGGCGCCTCAGGAGCCGACCGCGTGCACGCCATGGTGCTCTCAAACCCCCACAACCCCCACGGCATCGCCCACTCGGCCGCCGACCTCGAGGCCCTTGCCGCCTCGGCCGCCCGCCACGGCGCCACCATCATCGCCGACGAGATCCACGCACCGCTCGTGCACCACGGCGTCACCTTCACCCCTTTCGCCCCCATCGCGGCCGCAGCCGGCACCACCTCGGTCACCGTCACCTCAGCGTCAAAGGGCTGGAACATCGCCGGCACCAAGTGCGCCCTCATCTACGCACCCCCGGCGACCTCGCCCGACTCACTGCGCGAATACCTCACCGTCGCCCTCAGCGGATCGACGAGCATTCTCGGCCGCACCGCCTCGCAGGTCGCCTTCGCCGACTGCCGCGACTGGCTCGACCGCGCCATCACCCAGGTCAGCTCGAACGGCCGCCTGCTTGCCGAACTCCTGGCCGAGCACGTTCCCGGCGCGCGCTACACCCCGCCCAAGACGAGCTACCTCGCCTGGATCGACCTCAACGACGCAGGCCTCGGCCCTAACCCGGCCCTCACGCTGCTCGAAAAGGCCGACCTCATCGTGAGCGACGGCGCCACCTTCGGGGCAAACGGCCACGGCTGCATTCGCCTGAACCTCGGCTGCTCCGAGGAGGTGCTGCGCGAGGCGGTGGCGCGCATGGCGCGCGCTGCTGCGCCGGCCGACCCGACCGACCTCCCGCGCTGACGCGCCGCCGCACCACCGTCGGCGTTGCTTTCGGCGCTACACTCGGTGCTGCCGCACCACCGTCGGTGCTGCCGCGCTGCCCTCGGTGCTGCCGCGCTACCCTCGGTCCTGCCGCACCGCCTTCGACATCTTCGCCTCCTTCAGCTGCTTCGGCTTTCTCGAGCGATACTCGATCCACTTGACGAAAAGCAGGGTGTTTCAGCCCTATAACCCTGCTTTTCGTCAAGTAAACGGGAAAAGCACGGGCAAGAGACCCACAAGGCGCGAAATCGCGTCACGGGACGAGAGCAAGCGCGTCAACCAGAACGCAACAGCGCCCGCTGACTCTCGCCAGCGCCAACCAACACTCGACTGCGTTAAACGGCACGCGAGACCGCCGCGATTGGGGTGAACTCAGTCCGAGGGTGTCGCTTCACCCAGGGCAGCTCGGCATACGAACGTTCTTCAGCCCAGATGCAGCATGAGCTCGAGATGTCGCCCACGCCCACGCCCACGGCATACGGGATCTACTTGACGAAAAGCAGGGTGTTTAAGCCATACAACCCTACTTTTCGTCAAGTAGACGCGAAAAACACAGGCAAGAGGGCCTGAACGCGAAAAGCGCAGGCAAGCGGGATTGAACATGCAACGCAGCGCGCCACACAAGACTCAGAGCAGCACACAACGGCCGGCGCACCGCGCCGACAGCATTCCCCGAAAACATCGCGCCGCTGCGCGATGCCGCGCTAAAGCTGCAGGCCGTAGATGTTCGGCTCAGGAACCAGCAGCACGCCGAACTCCGACTGCACGCGGGTCGTGATGTAGCGGGCCAGCTCGGCGACCTCGGCGGCTGTCGCTGATCCGCGGTTGGTGATTGCGAGGGAGTGCTTCGTCGAAACGCCCGCGCCCGAGCCGGGAATGCGGTAGCCGGGTTTGATGCCGGCATGCTCGATGAGCCAGGCTGCCGAGAGCTTCACGCGACGGTCGGCCGGCTGCGGTGGCAGGTAGGCTTCGAGGTTTGCGGCGTCTTCGAGCGGGACCGCGATGGGGCGCTCGGGGGCCGGCTCCATCGGAAAGCGGGGAGCATCGGCCGGGAGCGACTTCGCGAAGTCGGCGCTCACGATGGGGTTCGTGAAGAACGATCCCGCAGACCAGGTGTCGTGGTCGGCAGAGTCGAGCACCATGCCCTTCGAGCCACGCAGCGACAGCACGCTCTCGCGAACGTCGCGACCCGAGACGATCGCTCCGAGTTTGACGTCAAGAGCCTTCGCGAGCTGCGGGAAGATAACGGGGGCGCTCGAGGCTGAGCCGTCGGCTCCACGGGTGAGCACGAGGTCGATCGAGAGCACGACTCCCTCGAGGTCGCGGCGCTTCAGGGCTGAGTCGCGGTAGCCAAAAGCGAGCTCTTCGGCCGAGACCATGCGCACCTCTTCGGTATCGCGCTCAAGCAGCTCGATCGAGACGAGCACGTCAGCGATCTCGCAGCCGTAGGCACCAATGTTTTGCATGGGTGCAGCGCCAGCGCAGCCCGGAATGCCCGAGAGCGCTTCGAGGCCGCCCCAGCCACGGGCGAGGGTGGTTACCACGACCGAGTCCCAGTCTTGGCCTGCCTGTACACGCACCCGCACCTTATTGGCGGGTAGCGAGGGGTCGTCGATGACCTCGATACCCTCGCTGCGGGCAAGCAGGACCGGCCCGGGGTACCCCTCATCGCTCACGATCGTGTTTGACCCGCCGCCAAGCAGCAGCCAGTCGTCGCCGTCGGCCCAGAGCTCAATCGAGCGTTCGATGAGCTCGTCACGCGACCGGGCGACGAGTACGCGGTCGGCGTGGCCGCCAACCCGCATCGTGGTGAGCGATGCGAGCGATGCGACGCTCTCGCTCACAGGTCACCCTTCGTGAAGCGAACCACGACCTGGCTCTTGCCAAGCACGGTCTGCTCATTGAAGACCACTTTGAGATCGATGCGGGCCTCCTGGGCCTCATCATCGAGCTTGCCGACGGTCGCGGTGACGCTCACCTGAGCACCCTCGGTGGCATCGACGGGAACCGGCTTCGTGAAGCGCGACTGGTAATCGACGATGATGCCGCTCGCGCCGATCCACTCGGCAACGGGGCTCGCGGCAGCGCCCATCGTGAGCATGCCGTGGGCAAGCACGCCGGGAAGCCCGACCGACTGGGCGACATCGTCGCGGTAGTGAATGGGGTTGAAGTCGAGCGAGGCACCCGCGTAGCGCACGAGTGAGTCACGGGTGAGCGTGAGGTCGCGGGTAACGACGACGTCACCGACGCTGAGGTCTGTGTACTGGGGCATGACTATTCTTCTCCTCGTACAACGAGCGTCGAGATCGCTGTCACCACGTGCTCGCCATGAGTATCAACGATGTTGCTCGAGGCGGTGACCATCGAGTGTGCGCCGAGCTGTTTGACCGAGGCGACCGTGAGCGTCGCGGTGAGCTCGTCGCCCGCGACGATGGGCCGGGTATAGCTGAAGCGCTGGTCACCGTGCACGACGCGCGAGAAGTCAACGTCGGCCTCGTCGTCTGCGAGCAACTGCTGCAGCGTCGCATCTTGCACCACAACCGCGAAGGTCGGCGGCGCTACGACGTCGGCAAAGCCGGCCGCACGTGCCGCGTCAACGTCGTGATGCATCGGCGCTTCGCTGAGCACAGCGCGCGCGAACTCACGAACCTTTTCGCGCCCCACGAGGTAGGGCGCGGTTGCCTCGTACTGTTTACCTTGAACCGCTACATTAACCACGCTCGGTAGTCTACCGTGCCCGACCGACACGGCCCGAGCGATCGCACGCTGCCGAGGCCGAGAAGCCCGCAGCGCGTCCTGCGCGCCAGGCCAGAGGTCGCCAAGCACCAGCGCAGAACGCAACGCTAGCGAGCAGAACAGAACAGAACGCAACGCAACGCAACGCAACGCAACGCTAGCGAACGCTGAGCAGCCCGAGAACCAGCGCAATGGTATGAAAAAGCAACGAAAACCCCCAAGCTTTGTCGTGTATATCTCGCTGACCGGGTGCGGGCTCGAATACACTTGAGATCATGTCGCGACTCAACAAAGTACTCATTGCTAACCGTGGTGAGATTGCAGTTCGTATTATCCGTGCAGCAACTGACGCTGGAATCGCCTCGGTCGCGGTCTATGCAGACCAAGATCGTGATGCTCTTCACGCGCAACTCGCCGACGAGGCCTACGCGCTCGATGGCACCACGAGTGCCGAGACCTACCTCGTCATCGACAAACTGCTCGCCGTTGCCCGCCGCTCTGGCGCCGACGCGGTGCACCCTGGTTACGGCTTTCTCGCCGAGAACGCCGATTTCGCCCGTGCGGTGATTGATGCGGGGCTGACGTGGATCGGCCCCAGCCCCGAGGCTATCGAACGTCTCGGCGACAAGGTTTCGGCCCGTCACGTGGCCGAGAAGGTGGGCGCTCCGCTCGCGGCAGGCACGAGTGACCCGGTCAAGAACGCCGACGAGGTGCTCGCTTTTGCCGACGAGGTCGGCCTGCCCATCGCGATCAAGGCAGCGTTTGGCGGTGGCGGCCGCGGCCTCAAGGTGGCGTACGAGCGCGATGAGGTCGCCGAGCTCTTCGAGTCGGCTACCCGTGAGGCAGTTGCCGCGTTTGGTCGCGGCGAGTGCTTCGTTGAGAAGTACCTCGAGAAGCCCCGTCACGTCGAGACCCAGTGCCTTGCCGACCAGCACGGCAACGTTGTGGTCATTTCAACGCGCGACTGCTCGCTGCAGCGCCGTCACCAGAAACTTGTTGAAGAGGCACCGGCGCCCTTCCTCACCGACGAGCAGAACGCCGAGCTGTACCGCGCTTCGAAAGCGATTCTCGCCGAGGTCGGCTACGTTGGCGCTGGCACCTGCGAGTTCCTCGTGGCACAAGACGGCACGATCTCGTTCCTCGAGGTCAACACCCGCCTGCAGGTAGAACACACTGTCTCTGAAGAGATCACGGGTATCGACCTCGTGCGCGAACAGTTCCGCATCGCTGAGGGCGGCGTCATCGATTACGCCGACCCTGTGGCGCACGGCCACTCGTTCGAGTTTCGTATCAACGGTGAAGATCCGGGCAACGGCTTCTTGCCTGCCCCGGGTACCGTCACCCAGTTCACGATGGTGAGCGGCCCCGGCGTTCGCATCGACACCGGTGTTCAGGCTGGCGATGTCATCTCGGGTGCTTTCGACTCGATGCTCGGCAAGCTCATCGTCACCGGCGCAACCCGCGACGAGGCGCTCGCCCGCGCACGCCGCACCCTCGCAGAGTTCGAGGTGCAGGGCATGCCGACGGTGGTTCCCTTTCACCGCAAGATTGTCAGCGATCCCGCCTTCACTGCCGAAAACGGCAGCTTTGGCGTGTACACCCTGTGGATCGAGAACGAGTGGGTCAATGACATCGAACCTTGGCAGGGCCAGTCAGTGCTCGGCACCGCCGGCCCACAGCGCCACAGCGTGGTCGTTGAGGTCGATGGCCGCCGCATCGAGGTTCGCATGCCGACCTCGTTGCTGCCGCTCTCTGACCAAGAGGTAACCCGCGGCCCAGCTCCGAAACGCACGAAGAGCGCAAGCCTCTCGGGAGGTAGCGGCACGACCGTCTCGGCCCCGATGCAGGCTACCGTCGTGAAGCTCGCGGTCGAAGAGGGCCAGCAGGTTTCTGAGGGCGATCTCGTGGTCGTGCTCGAGGCGATGAAGATGGAGCAGTCGATCTTCGCCCACCGCGACGGAGTCATCGAAACGATCGACGCTCCCGTCGGCTCAACGGTTCCGAGCGGCCACGTTCTGCTCTCGATCGTCGACCCCGCCTAACCTCACCCGAGGCTGACCGTGCTCACGCTGCTTCGGCTCACGGCATTCCTGCTTTGGAATACCTGGCCGCAGCTCGTGGCATGGTTTCTTGCGGGCACTCTCGTTCGCTACTCGGCCATCGAGGTCGCAGGTTTTGTCGGGGCCCACAACCCGACGGCGGGCATGCTGCTCTTGCCGCTCGCGGTGCTAGGCCGGCTCGCGGCACTCGTGGCGATGCTGCTCGTGCTGCGTTCCGGAATCGATGCCTATAACGGTATACAACCTCCGGGGCGTGAACAGCGCAACCGCGACTTCGCCGCAGCGTTGCTCGCAGGCATGCTTCCTTTCGTGGCGTTCTATGCGGCCCGTGGCTACCTGGGGCAAGACGTTGCCGCCTACACGAACCGTGTGCTCGACGTCTCTGCCTCGATAACGTTGAGCGAGGCGGTCACAGCCCCCAACCACGACGTCGCCGCGGGCGAGATGTTCACCGATGGTGCGCTCACCCTCACCCCGCTCACGATCGCGATCATCATCGCCGCGTTCTCGCTGCGTTGGCTCTGGGGCAAGTTTCGCGACCGTCTGCACCGCAGCTTCCAAGTCTTCGCCGTGTACCTCGAGCTTCTGTGGGTCTACCTCACCGTGACGCTCATCGCCGACGGCCTCGCCCTGCTCACCGGGTGGATCGAAACGCGGCAAGCCATCGCCTGGCTTGATACGGCGCGCCTTGCCGTGACCGAATGGTTCGAACCGCTGATAGTCGCGTGGGACACACTCGTGCTCGTGCTGGCTTTCGTGGCGAAGGTCACGTTGGAACCCCTCGCGTGGCTGACGATCGCGGGCGTGATGTATGGCCAGGCCCTTGACGCAAAAGCTCCCGTCATCACCGACCATCGCGCGGTCAAGGCACGCAAGCGCTACGAAGCGGTTCCCGAACAGGTACGCCGCCGCGTCACAGACCTCTCAGGTGGCGTCACCTCACGTTTCCAACCGATCTGGAATGCGATCGTGCTCATGTGGCGGGCCGGGCCCGCGCTCATCGGAGCCTATATTCTCGCCTTCACCGTGGTTCTCATGGGGCAGCAGCTCCTGGAAATCGCGGTCGTTCGCGTGATCGGCCCCCATGACCTGCACAGCTTCTGGATGGTCGCCGACACACTCATTCTACTCACGGTTCCCCTCGTCATCGAGCCGATCCGCATGGCGGTTGTCGCCAGTGCCCACGCCGAGGCAACCTCAGCGCTCGGGGTCAGTACCTCGGTCAGTACCGCTCCCGAGTCGTCTCAAGATCTTCAGGAAGCGGAAGGCGAGCAAAGCTCGGCAGCGCCTCGGCAATAACCACGTCGATCGCGAAGGGCCCCTGCGCGTCTTCGGGTACGGCGTACAGCGCCCGCAGTTCGTAGGGATCGGTGATTTCGGGCCCAGCGCACAGGCTCTGTGACAGCGAAGCGCCCACGATGCGAAGCGACGCCTCAGACCATTCTCGGCCCGTTGACACCTCAACGAGGGTGGGCGCTGAGCAGCTCACCCCAACGCTTGCAGGCTCGACGTGAACCGTCACCTCGATCGCATGAACACCCTCGGGCAGCGTCTCCGGCTGCGGCCGCATGAGGGTCGCATCCATCAGTGAGAAGTGGCTGCCGCCAAGCGATACCTGGCCTGCCGTATCGGGCAGGACCGGGTCGACCGGTCGCCCCGACGTGTAGTCGCGCCATTCGTTACCCCCGACAACGAGCGCGGTCGCCGGCAGCAGCACGGCGACGGTCGCGAGGGCGATCCAGTTGCGTTTGATCCACATCACTGCTCACTCCATTGCACATCGGTGAGTACGCGCTCTGGCACTCGCTGAACCTCGTCGAGGTCAATGTCGAAAGCGATCACTGAGTCAACGCGCGGGTCACCATTGACCCCGAACAGCAGGGTTGCTGGGCCGCTTGCCCCCTCGGGCAGCTCAAAGACGACCTGACCGTTCAAAGCAGAGCCAAGCGTGAGCGGCTCCTGAAAGAGGGTCTGTTTGACACGCTCGCTCGCCCGGTACTCGATTGGCTGAGACGACCCGTCGGCCTCGCCGCCCATGCGGAGCATCGCGTATGCGAGCGTTGTTCCCGATTCACTGAGCCGAGCCGCGGCCGAGGTATCAGCAACGAGCCACGTCGACTCTCCTGACCATGCACCAGAGCGCAGCTCAGTCGCGATTTCGACATCACTCACTCGCACCTCAAGGGCACGGCCGACACCCGTCTCACCAATTGGCGTGCGAACTTCGAAGGGGCGTTGCGTCACCTCAGAATCAGGAATAAGCACGAGCAAGACCCCCGCGAGCACGAGGCACACGAGCCCCGTGATCCACTGCCATGTCGTCGGCCCGCTGCGCTGATCGGCGACGAGTGCGTGTTTATTCGTCATCGCCAGCACCCCCTGTCAGCGTCACATCGGTAGCTGGCAGTAATACTCGCGCCGCCGGCTTCGCGTCGACCCAGCTTGCCCCGTAGGTCACAGCCTTGCCGGTAAAGAGCGTCGCGTCGCTCACCACGACCTCGACGGTATCGCCATCGGCAAAAAGGTCTTCTGGCACGACCCAGGTCACGACAAGTTCAGCTTCAACTCCTGGCTGCAGCCACGGGCTCGCTGTCGCGTCGTCCATTCGTGCGACTGCTGCGGGGCTCTGGTCGCCCAGCTTCTCAAGGCGCAAGGCCTGCGAAACCGACTGCTCGGCCGTCGTAATGATGGGCGACGTCCAGACGTTCTTCGCGTGGATCGAGAGGGCAAGCACCCGCTCACTCTCTCCGGCAATCGCACCCGCCTCGGGAAACGAGTCCATGAGCACCGCACGATCGAGGCGCATCGAGAGCAGGTCGTTGACATGCTCCTGGCCCGGTTCGAGCGTCGCGAGCGCCGGCGTCGGGGCAGGAGCCAAGCCGCCAAAAGCCGCGGTTACGGCGAGAAAGATCGCGGTCACCCCGCCCGTGATCCACCCCGTGGGAACCTTCGCGATGAGCGCGCGAACAGAACCGGCCTTCGTGCCTGCGCGTGGCTGCTTCGTGGGGGCATCTGTCACCCCTTCATTCTAAGCCCTGGCTAGACGGCAAGCGTCGAAAGTCGAATCGATTCGAGTCGCTCTTCGTGCGTTGGGGCGGCGTGCACGAGCACGAGTTCATTGGCACCCACCTCGTCGGCGAAGGCCTGCATCTGCTGCTGCACCTCGCTCGCGTCACCAACCGCGGTGTGCTTGAGCATGCCGAGAATTTGCATGCCGGCCGGAGTATTCATGAGCATCTCGGCCTCTTCGCTCGTGAGCATCGTGTCGCGACCACGCGAGAGGAACTGCCTCACACGGCTCACCTTGACCCGTTCGTAGAGCTCGGCCGCGGCACCGCTTGTCTCGGCCGCCACGACATTCATGCCAATCGAGACATACGGCTCTGGGTGAGCCTCGCTTGCGACGTAGTTATCGCGGTAGTGACTCACAGCACTGCGCAGGGCGTCGGGCGCAAAGTGCGAAGCGAACGAGTAGGGCAACCCGAGCTGGGCCGCAAGGTTCGCGCCGAAGAGGCTCGATCCAAGAATCGTGAGGGGCACCTCGGTGCCGCGACCGGGGTAGGCGTTCACTGCCGATCGCGGCAGGTCGCTCGACAGGTAACGTGCGAGCTCAAGCACGTCGTGCGGGAAATTGTCAGAGGCGTTCATGGGGCGACGAAGGGCGCGAAAGGTCTCGCCGTCGGTTCCCGGTGCTCGCCCGAGGCCGAGGTCAATGCGCCCCGGGTGCAGCTCTGCGAGCATGCCAAACTGCTCGGCGATGACGAGTGGCGAGTGGTTGGGCAGCATGACGCCGCCCGCTCCAAGCCCAATCGTCTGGGTGTTTGCCGCGACGTGAGCGATAAGTACCGATGTCGCACTCGACGCGATGGTCGGCATGTTATGGTGCTCGGCGTACCAGACCCGACGATACCCCGCTCGTTCAGCAGCCTGCGCCACCTCGACGCAGTGACCGAGGGCGGTGCCCATCGGCTCGTCTACCTGTGCGGGGGCAAGATCAAGAAGCGAGACAACAGTATCCATGCTGAGTGCAACCCTGCTTGCCCCAGCTTTATTCCCGGGGCTTTGCGCCCTTATTCAACGACGACGAGGCCGCGCATCTCGGGGTGAACCGAGCAGATATACGAGTATTCACCGGGCTCATCAAAGATGTGCGTGTAAGTGCCCTCGTACTGGAGCTCTGAGACGAAGCTGCGATCGTTCGCGACGACGTCGTGGCGGTCTTTCGACGCCCACTCCCACCGCACGGCCTGCCCCTTCTTGATGGTGACCTTGTTCGGCGAGTAATCATTATCGACGATATACACCTCTGCCCCGATGTTCTCGGCGTTGTCGTCAGACGGCACAATCACGAGCTCCTGCTGGCAACCGGCGAGGGCAAAGGTCGCCCCTGCCGCGGCACCGATCGTGAGCATGCCTCGCAGCATGCCCCGGCGAGAGATCTCTGGCTTACTCACTCATTTCCTCCTGGTCGCACGTGCAGCGCACGCGACACATCAATGATTGAACTCGAGAGCGATGGGTACACCGCAAACGCATCTGAAAGCTGATCAACCGTGAGCCTGCGCAAGACCGCGAGCGAGACGGGCAGAATGAGCTCGCTCGCTTTGGGAGCCACGATGACGCCGCCGCGAATCACGCCAGAGCTTCGTGAGGCATAGAGCTTGACGAATCCCTCTTTAATGCCGATCATCTTGGCGCGAGGGTTAATGCTGAGCGGCAGCATGTGCATGACGGTGTTGTGCCCATCGGCGCCCGCCTCACGTACGTCGTCTTCGCCGAAGCCCACCGTTGAGATTTCGGGCTGGGTGAAAATATTCGAGGCCACGTTATCGAGGTCGATCGGGCGCACGAAGTCGCCGAGCGCGTGCATGATGGCCGTGCGGCCCTGCATCGAGGCAACCGAGGCGAGCGGGTAAAAGTCGGTGCAGTCGCCCGCAGCATAGATCGAAGGAACCGAGGTGCGAGCCACCTTGTTCACGCGAATGTGCCCGCTGTCTGAGAGCTGAACACCCGCTTCTTCAAGCCCAAGCCCGTGGGTGTTGGGAATCGAGCCGACTGCCATGAGGCAGTGAGAGCCCTCGACCTCGCGGCCGTCAGAGAGCGTCACGATAACCCCGTCTTCAGTGCGCTCAACCTTCTCGGCGCGCGACTTCGAGAGCACCGACATGCCGCTGCGTTTAAAGGCGTGCTCGATGACCGATGCCGCGTCGCTGTCTTCACCAGGAAGCACCTGGTCGCGGCTCGAAACGAGCGTGACCTCGGCGCCGAGATGACGGTACGCGCTCGCGAACTCAGCGCCAGTGACGCCAGAGCCCACAACGATGAGGTGCTCGGGAACCGAAGTGAGGTCGTACAGCTGCTTCCACGTCAAAATGCGCTCACCGTCGGGCTTCGCCGAGTCGAGCTCTCGCGGGCTCGCACCCACGGCAAGAATCACGGTGTCAGCCTCGATGCGGTCGAAGTCAGTGCCCTCTTCGCCCTCAGCCGTCGCAACCATGATGGCGTTCGGGCCATCGAGGCGACCGAACCCCTGCACGATGCGCACGCCCGCATCTTCGAGTGAGTGCACCATGTCGGTCGACTGCGCGCCGGCCATCGCGATGAGTCGCTTGTTGATCGCGGCGAGGTTCACCGCGAACTCCGGCCGCACGGGCTTGCCGTTTTCGCCTGGCGCAAACGCTTGAACCCCCACCATCGCGCTCTCGCGAATGGTGTTGACCGCCTCGGCGGTCGCGATGAGGCTCTTCGAGGGCACGACATCGGTGAGCACCGCGGCTCCACCCACACCGGCGCGCTCGATGAGCGTCACCTCAGCCCCGAGCTGCGCTGCGGTCAGTGCGGCTTCGTAGCCGCCGGGACCCCCGCCGAGCACTGCGATTCGATGCTTGCGTTCAAAGACTGTAGCCATGACTCACAGTCTACGCGTTTTGCGAAAGCCCGGCGCCGCCACAGGGCGCACGAATGTTTCAAGCCTTGCGGCCTAGCCAAGACCGTGCGTATGCGCCCACACAACGGCGTGAATGCGGTCACGAACGCCGAGCTTGCGCAGCACATTCGAGACGTGTGTTTTGACCGTCGACTCCCCCAAGAAGAGGGCCTGGGCGATCTCGGCATTTGACTGTCCCTGGGCAACAAGTACCAGCACGTCGGCCTCGCGTTCGGTGAGCCCCGCAGAGGTCAACGCCTCGACCGGATCGGCAGAACGCTGCTGCATCTCATCGGGCAACTGCAGGTCGGCGCTTTGCAGCTTGTCGATCACGGCGCGAGTCACGTCGGGGCCGAGCAGCGCCTGGCCCGCGGCAACCGTGCGCACGGCGTCAATGAACTGTTCGGCACGGGCGGTCTTCAGGAGGAACCCGCTCACCCCGGCGGCGAGCGCCGAAAACAGGTACTCCTCGTGCCCGAAGGTCGTGAGAATGAGCACGCGAGGCGAGGTCTCGCCGCTCACGATTGCTTTGGCGGCATCGATGCCGTTCATGACCGGCATCTCAACGTCCATGCACACGACGTCAGGCTTGAGCTCTGCCGCGAGCTGAACCGCCTCGGCACCATTCACAGCCTCGCCCACGATCTCAAAGTCATCCTCGGTCTCGAGAATCGTTCGAAACCCCGAGCGCACTAACTCCTGGTCATCAACCAACAAGAGACGAATCATCGTCACGCACCCCGCTCACCCTGTGTTGCTCTTCTCGTTCGGCCACTTCAGCTTCGGCCGCCGCCGTGCCCGACGGCTGGCTCTCTGCTTGCCCGAGCGCGACGCTCGCGCGCACGAGAAAGCCCCCGCGCTCACGGCGAAGCGATTCGAGTGTACCGCCGACCGCTCCCATGCGTTCCCGCATGCCGCGAAGCCCCAGACCTCCAAGCCCACCGGCGCCGCCCTTGGCTCCGGGTGCCGAGAGCTTTTGCACGACCCCGTCGTCGCTCACCTCGATGTGCACCTCGCGCTCGGTGAAGCGTAGCCGCACCTGCGCCTGCGCTCCGGTGCCTGCGTGCTTGCGAACGTTCGTGAGCGCCTCCTGCGCCACTCGATAGAGCGCGATGTCGATGAGCATGGGCAGGGGCCGCGGCTCGCCAGCGATAATGAGCACCGTGGGAACCCCTGCGAGGTTCGAGTGCTCGACGAGCTCAGGCAGTTGAGCAACGCCGACCGTCTGCGCCTCGTGCTCGCGGCCTGGCTCGCGCAATGTGTGCACGATCTGCCTCAGCTCGGTGATCGAGGCCTCGGCGCTCTGCTCGACGATTTCGAGCGCTGCCTGAGCCTTAACCGGATCGCGCTCGAGCGTGCGTCGCGCGGCCGCCGCGTGCAGCCCCATGACCGAGACGTGGTGCGCAATCACGTCGTGCAGCTCGCGCGCAATCGCGATGCGGTCGAGGGCAACGGCCTGCACCGCGCTCGTCTCGCGCTCTCGCTCAAGCTCCCGCCCCTGCGCCTCCAGCTGCGCGAGGGTGCGCGCACCGCGCCACGACTTCTCGCCGAAGTACCACGCAGCCCCAAAAAAGAGCAGGTTCGTGATGATGTTGATCGTGATGTAGGTCGCGTACTCAGAGAAGAGCGAGGCCCGCGAAAGCCCCGGCAAATAGTCCATGTCGTCACCGGCAATGAGCAGCGTGACGACGAGCCACGTGATCATCGCGACGACGACGCCGACGCGTGACCAGAGGGCAAGCACCCGGCTCGACGACCACGCACCCACCGTATACACGGCGAGAAACATCGCGATATTGATCACGAGCACCTCGGGAACCCCGAACTGCCCGCACACATAAAACGCGGTGGCAACGACCACCATGACGCTCACCGGGTACCGCCTTCGCAACGCGAGTGGCAGGGTTGCGAAACCGATGCCGGCGGCCCAGATCCACGCTTCCGGCGGATCCCCGAGAAAGCCGATGCGCGCGTACAACTGCGACGTCGCGGTCGCGGCGAGCGCGAGCACGAGGGCGAGCAGTGCGTCGCCCTTGATGGCGTTCGAGGCAGGGCGCGGCCGCACCCAGGTTTCTGTGTTCACGCTTCTACGGTAGCCGGAGCGGGCGAGAACGAATAGGGGTGGCACACCGAATATCCCCCTCGAGGGGGAGGCGTTTCAGCCGCTCAGGGGAGGGCAAACACCCCACCTGGCCCGTAGCGTGTATTGCATGATGAACCAGATTCGAAGGGAGCGCTCATGATTGAGATTCGCTCGGTCAACCGCAGCTTTGGCGACCGCCAGGTACTCAACGATGTCTCATTTAGCGTGCAGGGCGGCCGCATGACCGGCTTCGTCGGTTCAAACGGCGCCGGCAAGACGACGACCATGCGCATCATTCTCGGTGTGCTCGAGGCTGACTCTGGCGAGGTGCTCGTGGGCGGCAGCCCCATCACGCCGAGCGAGCGGGCACGGTTCGGCTACATGCCCGAGGAGCGCGGACTGTACCCCAAAGAGAAGGTGCTGAACCAGCTCGTCTACCTCGCACGGCTGCACGGCGTCGACACCAACCAGGCGAAGCGCAATGCCGAAAGCCTACTCGAGCGCCTCGGCCTCGAAGAGCGCGGCGGTGACATCATCGAGAGCCTGTCGCTCGGCAACCAGCAGCGCGTGCAGATCGCCGCAGCCCTGGTACACGAGCCCGAGGTACTCGTGCTCGACGAGCCGTTCTCTGGCCTCGACCCCTACGCGATCGAGGTCGTGCTCGGGGTGCTGCGCGACTACGCTGCCAAGGGCGTTCCCGTACTCTTCTCCTCGCACCAGCTCGATGTCGTCGAGCGCCTATGCGACGACGTCGTCGTGATTGGCGGCGGCACCGTGCTCGCCCAGGGCTCACGCGAAGAGCTGCGCACGCGGCACGCACAGCCAACCTACGAAATCGAGCTCGAGGGCGAGGCGGCCGATGCCGGCTGGGTCGGCGACCTCGAAGCCGTCACCCTCGAACACCTCGACGGCGGCTACGCCCGCTTCACCGAGACGACCCCTGGCACCGCCCAGAGCGTACTGCGCGAGGCCCTCACACGCGGCGACGTGCGCCAGTTTGCCCCGGTCGTGCCAACACTCGCCGAAATCTTCAGGGAGGTAACCCAGTGACTCAGAACCCCATGCAACAGACCTGGCTCGTCGCCGAGCGAGAGATTCGCACGCGGCTCTCAAGCAAGGCCTTCGTCTCATCGATCGTCATCATGCTCGTGCTCATTCTCGCGAGCGTCGTCATCTCGGGCCTCGTCTCGAAGAACTCCGGCGACGACGTGACACGGGTCGCGATTCCAGAAACCGCCGTCTCGTCACTCGCACAGCTCGACCAGCCGTTCATTGAGATCACCGAGACCGCGGGAACCGACGAGGCGAAGGCCCTCGTCGAGTCGGGCGACGTCGAGGCGGCCGTGTACCTCGACCCGAGCGTCGCGAGCGGCATGCACGTGATCGCCGACGAGGAGCCTCCCGGCCTCATCATGCAGCTGCTGAGCATCCAGCCAGAGGTCACCCTTCTCAACGGTGACGGCGGCGGCTTCGACTTCATCGCGTACTTCCTCGCGATCGGCTTCGGCCTCGTCTTCTTCATCACCGCGATGACCTTCGGCAACACCATCGTGCAGAGCGTCATCGAAGAGAAGCAGACCCGCATCATCGAGATTCTGCTCGCAACCGTGAAGCCCCGAGTATTGCTCGCCGGCAAGGTCATCGGCAACAGCCTGCTCGCCCTCGCGACCGTCGCCATCGCCGTGGCCCTCGTCTCGGTCGGCATGCTCGCGACCGGCCAAGACCTGCTGCTCGGCGCCCTCGGCTCATCACTCATCTGGTTCGGCGTGCTCTTCATCTTCGGATTCCTGCTCACCGCCACGATGTATGCCGCGGCAGCTTCGCTCGTGTCACGCCTCGAAGATGCCGCATCGGTCACGACGCCCGTAATGATGCTCATCATGATTCCGTACATGCTCATCATCTTCTTCTTCGACAACCCGACCGTGCTCACCATCATGAGCTACGTGCCATTCTCGGCCCCCGTCGGCATGCCCATGCGCCTCTACTACGGCGACGCCATGTGGTGGGAGCCCATCGCATCACTCGGCATCATTCTCGCCACGACGGCCATCGCCGTCTGGCTGAGCGCGAAGATCTACGAGGGATCGATTCTGCGCACCGGCCAGCGCGTCAAGCTCGGCGAAGCGCTCAAGAAAGCCTAGCTTCTCACTCACGGGGGCGGATCGGGGCGCGTGGCGACACGCTTGCCCCGATCCGCCCCCGTCTTTTTCTCGCCCGCCGCCCTTCGCTCACGCGGGTGTGGCACACTATTTTTATGACGAACAACGACCCCAAAGCCCTCGCCCAGCAGGCCGCAGCACGCATCGCCGAACTCAGCGGAGTCGCCAAGCACGACATCGCCCTCACCCTCGGCTCAGGCTGGGGCAAAGCAGCCGAACTCATCGGCGAAACCGTCGCCGTTATGGACGCCGCAGAGGTTCCCGGATTCCGCTCCTCTGGCGTGGTCGGCCACTCGGGCACGCTCACCTCTATTCGCCTCGCAAACGGCAAGCACGCGCTCATCATCGGCGCCCGCACCCACCTCTACGAGGGCCACGGCGTGCGCTCGGTCGTGCACGGGGTGCGCGCAGCAGCCGCCGCGGGGGCCGAGATCATGGTGCTCACAAACGGCGCTGGCGGGCTCAAGCTCGAGCACACCCCCGGCCGCCCCATCATCATCAACGACCACCTCAACATGACGGCCCTCTCGCCCATCGAGGGCGCCAACTTCGTCGACCTCACGAACCTCTACGACGCCGAACTGCGCGACGTTGCCCGCTCGGTCGACCCCACGCTCGCCGAGGGCGTCTACGTGCAGATGCCCGGACCCCACTACGAAACCCCCGCCGAGGTGCGCTACCTCGCCCAGGCCGGCGGCGACGCGGTCGGTATGTCAACGACCCTCGAGGCGATCGCCGCCCGCGAGGCCGGCATGCGCGTGCTCGGCTTCTCGCTCATCACCAACCCGGGCGCGGGCCTCGCAGCCGACCCCCTCAGCCACGCCGAGGTCATCGAGGTCGGCAAGGCCTCGGAGGGCGCGCTCGGCGAGCTGCTGGCTGGGGTCGTCGCGAAGCTGTAGAGGCTGGGGCGGGGCGCCGCTGGCGCGATCGGCTCGGGTCTTGGGGCTGGCGCTGGCGCTGGCGTGATCCGCTCGGGCCTCGGGCTGGCGCGATCCGCTCGGTGGCTGGCGCTGGCGCGATCCGCTTGAGTCTCGGGGGCTGGCGCGATCCGTGCGGGCGCTGCTGCGGGCTGCACGGGGGTACTGCTGGCGCGATCCGCCTTGGCCGACTGTTTCTGCGATCTACTTGACGAAAAGCAGGGTGTTTTCGCGTTTACACCCTGCTTTCTGTCAAGTGGATTGGGCGTGCGCGGGTTCGGGTCGCGCTTGGCCCCACTGATGTCTCCTCTTTCGGCATCTACTTGACGCAAAGCAGGGTGTTTGGGCCGAAACACCCTGCTTTGCGTCAAGTGAACGAGTTTGGCGTCGGCGCGAGCGGCGAGCACCGCGGCGGCGGCAGACCCGAGCAAGCAGCGGCAGCAGCCGCACCCCCGCACCGTAGCGGCCGCGCCCCAAACGTGACACCCTAGAACGAAACCCACCACGAAGGAGTGCGCATGCCAGTCGAACAGGTCGACGTCGTCGTTATTGGGGCCGGGTTCGCCGGGCTCATCGCCGCGAGGGAACTTGGCGGCGCCGGGCACACGGTGCTCACGCTCGAGGCACGCGACCGGGTCGGCGGGCGCACCTGGACCGACCACCGGCTGGGGCACGACCTCGAGCTCGGCGGCACCTGGGTGCACTGGGTGCAGCCGCACACGTGGGCCGAGATGACTCGGTATGGCCGCGAGATCGTGCGCAGCCCGGCGGCCGAAGAGGCCAGGTGGCTGGGCGAAGGCGGCGAGCCGCGGGTGGCGACGCTCGACGAGTTCATGGAGCTCATCAGCCCGGGGCAGCAGCTCATCGTCGACGATGTGGAGCGGGTGATGCCCCGCGGGGTTGACCCGACGGGCGGCAGCATTGCCGAGCTCGACCACCTCACGATTCAAGACCGCATCGACGAGCTGGGGCTCCCGGCCGAGGCGAAGAGCGCGAACGAGTCGGTGTGGGTGGGGCACGTGAACGCTCCGCTCGACGAGACGGGGCTCTCGAGCGCGCTGCGCTGGGTGTCGGCGACGGGCGGCCACTGGCAGCTCATGCACGAGGCCTCGGCGACCTACCGCGTGGTGGGCGGCATGAGCGACTGGACGGCGCGCATCGCCGAGAGCGTTCCCGGCGAAATACGCCTTGGCGCCACCGTCACGCGGGTCGTGCAGCGGGGCGGCGAGGGCACGCACCCCGTCATCGTGACGACGGCCGAGGGGCACGAGGTGCACGCCCGCGCCGTGGTTTCGACGCTGCCCGTGAACGCGGTGACCGGCATCGAGTTCAGCCCTGAGCTTCCCGAGGCGTGGCAGCGGCAAAACCGCGAAACGGTGGCCTCGCAGGGCACCAAGGTGTGGATCGAGGTGCGCGGATCCCTGCCCCGATTCTTCGGCTACGCCACCCCGCAGCACCCGATCTCGGTGCTCAAGAGCGAGTTCATCGGCGATGACCGCTCGGTGCTCGTGGGCTTCGGCCCCGATCACACCGCGCTCGACGTGAGCGATCTTTCGGCGGTGCAGCGAGCGGTCGACGCGATCAGTCCGGGGCTTGAGGTGCTCGCGGCGACGGCCCACGACTGGATGGCCGATCCGCTCTCGCGCACGACGTGGATGACTCACCGCCCAGGCCAGCTGACCCGTGACCTCGCCGAGCTACAGCAGCCGCACGGCGACGTGTTTTTTGCCACGACCGACAACGCGAATTTGTGGGGTGGCTTCATTGACGGCGCGATCGAGAGCGGGCTGCGCGAGGCACGCCGGGTCGCGGATCGGCTGCGATAACCGCCTACAGCTCACAGCGGCCGCTCGCGCCGACCCCGTAAGGCCTGCGCGAGCGAGTCGCCGCTAGAGCAAGTCGCCGCTAGAGTGAGCGCAGCACGAGCGCCGTGCCCTGGCCACCGCCGCCGCAAATGCCGATGGCGCCGAGCTTGCCCGGGCCGAGGTCTGCGAGCTGGCGTGCGAGCGAGCCGACGATGCGCGCACCCGAGGCACCGATCGGGTGGCCAAGGGCGATGGCGCCGCCGCGGGGGTTCACGATCTCTGGGGCGATGCCGAGGTCGCGCGTCGACTGGAGCACGACCTGCGCGAAGGCCTCGTTGATCTCAACGACGGCGAGGTCGCTCGCTGAGGCGCCGCCCGCGACGCGGCCGAGCGCCGCCTCGATGGCGCGCGAGGGCTGCGAGTGCAGGTGGGTGTCGGGGCCCGCCACGAGGGCGTGCGCTTCGATCACGGCGATCGGCTTGAGGCCGAGGCGTGCCGAGGCGGCCTCGCTCACGACGATCACGGCGGCGGCGCCGTCGGTGATTTGCGAGGCATTGCCCGCGGTCACTGAGCCGCCGGCGGTAAATGCTGGGCGCAGTGCCGCGAGGGTCTCGGCGGTGGTGCCGGGGCGAATCCCGTCGTCGGCCGAAACGATGGTGTCGCCGCGGCGCGAGCTGATCGTGACGGGAGCGATCTCGCCCGCCGTGAGCTCGGCCGATGCCTCAGCAAGCTGATGCGAGCGGGCCGAAAGGGCGTCCTGTTCTTCACGGGTGAGGCCGAGCGTCGCGTTGCCCTCTTCGGTGAGCTGCCCCATCGAGATGCGGCCGAACGCGTCGCTCAGTCCGTCGTGCTCGACGGTGTCGATGAGTGTCGCGTTGCCGTAGCGGTGCCCGGCGCGCATGCCGACCACGTGGGGCGCGAGTGACATTGACTCCTGGCCCACGGCGACGACCACGTCGGCCTCACCGGCGTTCACGAGGCGCGCAGCCTGCGTCACGGCCTCGGCCCCCGAAAGGCACACGGCGTTGATCGTCATGGCGGGCACGTCGAACGAGATGCCGGCGCCGACCGCGGTCTGGCGGGCTGGGTTCTGCCCCGCGCCCGCCTGTAGCACTTGCCCGGCGATGACCGCGTCGACATCGGCCGCCGCGACGCCGGCGTTCTCAAGCGCGGCGCGAACGGCGTGGGCCCCGAGCTCGGTCGCCTTGAGCGAGGCGAGCTGGCCATTAAAACGGGTGAAGGGGGTGCGGGCGTAGCCTGCGATCAGTGCGGTCATCGTATGTTCTCCTCGAGTGCCACCTGAAATGATGCGCCGGTGAGCTCGCGCAGGCTGTCTACGGTCTGGTCTGGGGCCATGCGTTTGAGCACGAGGCCCCCCTCTTCAACATCGAACACCGCTCTGTCGGTGATGATGCGGTTCACGACGCCCGCACCGGTGAGCGGCAGCGAGCATTGCGTCACGACCTTTGGCGACCCGTCTTTGGCGACGTGGTCGGTGAGTACGATGACCCGAGGGGTGCCGGCGACGAGATCCATCGCCCCGCCCATGCCCTTCACGAGCTTGCCGGGAATCGTCCAGTTGGCCAGGTCGCCGTTGCCCGCAACCTCCATCGCGCCGAGAATCGCGGTTTGCACGTGGCCACCGCGAATCATGCCGAACGAGGTTGCTGAGTCAAAAATTGAGGCGCCGGGAACGAGCGTCACCGTTTGCTTGCCGGCGTTAATGAGGTCGGCGTCTTCGTCGCCCTCGAACGGAAAAGGCCCCATGCCGAGCATCCCGTTCTCGCTCTGCAGCATGACTGAAACGCCGTCGGGCAGGTGATTGGCCACGAGCGTCGGAATGCCGATGCCGAGGTTCACGTACTGCCCGTCTTCAAGCTCTGCGGCCGCGATCGCGGCCATCTCGTCACGGCTCCACACTATGCACGCTCCGTCTGCGCCGCTGCCCGTGGCCGGGTGGTGCGCTGCTCAATGTCTTTCGTCTGGTCTTCGGCGACGACGAAGCGCTGCACAAAGACGCCGGGGGTATTGATTGATTGCGGATCGAGGTAGTCGGTGGCCAGGTTCTCGACTTCGGCGACCGTAACTCGACCCGACATGGCGACGAGGGGGTTGAAGTTTTGCGCAGTGAACCGGTACCTGAGGTTGCCCTCGGTGTCACCCGTGTGAGCTCGAACGAGAGCGAGATCGGCGACGATGCCGCGCTCAAGAATGACGCGCTTGCCGTCAAACTCCGCCTCGGGTTTGCCCTCGGCAACCGGGGTGCCGACGCCCGTTGGGGTGTAAAAGGCGGGAATGCCGGCTCCCCCAGCTCTGAGTCGCTCGGCGAGGGTTCCCTGCGGCACGAACTCGACGTCGAGCGTGCCATCGAGGTACTGCTTGGCAAACAGCTGGTTTTCGCCCACGTATGAGGCGAGCACCCGTGAGACCTGCTGATTCTCGAGCAGCAGGCCGAGGCCTTTACCGTCAACACCCATGTTGTTCGAGACGACCGTGAGGTCTTTTGCCCCGGTATCGCGCAGCGCCCGAATGAGGTTCGAGGGAATACCGCTCAGGCCAAAACCGCCAACCGCGACGATCATGCCGTCGTGCACGAGCCCTTCAAGCGCGCTGCGAGCCTCGTCGTACTGCTTTGTCGCCATAGACCCGCCCTTTCGTTCACATTGTGGTCACACGCCACACGTAGCTTCAGGCTAGATATTCAGCCGAAATATCTCAAGTAGATGCGCCGGTGGCGACAAAAGCGATCATTTTATGGCTTCATTGTGTATCTTTGTCCACATGATGAACAGGTCGCAACAGGTGCCGGGATCGCCCATCGCGGGGGCCCAGGTGGTGGGTCGCGTCGCAGAGGTATTGCGCTTCGTGAGCCAGAGCATGCCAGAGGGCTGCAGCACCTCGCAGGTTGCCAAGCGCACCGACATCGCGCGAACGACCGTGCACCGCCTACTTACCTCGCTCACGCACGAGGGCTTCATCGACCGCGACCAGCAGACAGGCCGCTGGTTTCTCGGGCCAGAGATCTACCTCATGGGCAACGTTGCCGCCGAGCGCTACGACGTCTCTGACATCGCGAGGCACCACCTCACTGCGCTCTCTGAAGCGACGGGCGAGAGTGCGTTCCTCTCGATGCGACGCGGGAACGAGACCGTGTGCATGTTGCGCTCTGACGGCAGCTTTCCGATCCGCTCATTCGTGCTCTTCGAGGGCAAACGATTTCCGCTCGGCGTCGCTTCTGCCGGCCTCGCGATTCTCTCGTTCATGCCCGAAGAGACCGTCGACCGCTACCTCGCGACCACCGACCTCGCGGGCCAGTACGGGCCGGAGCACAGCCAAGCGGCGATTCGGGAGCGCATCGCCGAGACGAGGCTCAACGGCTACGCTGTCAACCCCGCGCTCATCGTCGAGGGCAGCTGGGGCATGGGCGCCGCGGTGTTCGGCCCCTCGGGTCAGCCGTCGTGGGCGCTCAGCCTCACGGGCATCGAGAGCCGCTTCTCGCCCGATCGCAGGCCCGAGCTCGGCAACCTGCTGCTTGAGCACGCACACCGCCTCTCTCAACACTTCTCAGAGCGCCACCTCGCAAACCGGTAGAATTCAGCCATGACGTTTTCGAACTCTGAACTCGCCCGCGCGATGAGCATTGCAGAGCGCTGGGCGGCGCAAGACCCCGACCGGGCAACGAAGGCGGAGGTCGAGGCGACCATCAACCTCATTCCCACGGGCGTTGAAGAGGCCGCGCAATCGATTGTCGACCAGTTCGGCACGCGCCTCACCTTCGGCACCGCCGGGCTGCGCGGTGAGATTGGGCCGGGGCCCGCACGCATGAACCGTCAGGTCATCATTCAGACAAGCGCCGGCTTCGCCAAGTTTCTCGCCGAGCGTGCGGCGCGCGGCGAGACTGCCGAGACCCCGACCGTCGTCGTCGGCTTCGACGCGCGCACCCTCTCTGATGTCTTCGCGCGCGACGCCGCCGAGGTGTTTGCGGGCGCCGGCTTCCGCACGATTCTGCTGCCCGGCCCTCTGCCCACTCCCGTGACGGCTTTTGCCGTGCGCCATCTGGGAGCCTCGGCCGGTGTCATGATCACCGCGAGCCACAACCCACCGCGCGACAACGGCTACAAGGTGTACCTCGGCGATGCCGATGGCGGATCACAGCTCACCTCACCCGATGATGCGGCGATCGCAGCCCTCATTGACGAGGTCGCCGCGAAGCCCCTCAGCGACGTCGTGCGCCTGCCGCAGTACGAGCGCGCGGGCCAGGAGATCATCGACGCCTACGTGAGCGCCGCGGCCGAGGGCCTTACAGCCCGCGACCGCCTGCCAAGCGACGATTCCTTCACCATCGTCTACACCGCCATGCACGGCGTCGGCTCGGCGACCGCTAGGGCCCTGTTCAGCGCGCTCGGCTACCCCGAGGTGAAGGTCGTTGACGCGCAAGACCAGCCCGACGGCGCGTTCCCGACCGTCTCGTTCCCGAACCCCGAAGAGCCAGGAGCCCTCGACCTCGCCTACGAGCGGGCACGGGAGGTGCAGGCCGACCTCATCATCGCGCACGACCCCGACGCCGACCGCCTCGCGATCGCGTTGCCCTTCGAAGGGTCTGAGACCGGCTACCGCCGCCTCACCGGCAACCAGCTGGGCCTCGTGCTCGGCTGGCAGGCGGCCCAGCGCTTCGCGGCCGCTGGCGGCACCAAGGGTTCACTCGCCTGCACGATCGTCTCGTCACCGGCCCTCATGAAGGTCGCCGAGCGCTACGGCCTCGACTACGCCGAGACGCTCTCTGGCTTCAAGTGGGTGAGCCGCGTTCCCCATCTCGTGTTCGGGTTTGAAGAGGCGCTCGGCTACCTCACCCGCCCCGGCATGGTGCGCGATAAAGACGGCATCACCGCGAGCGCCGACCTCATCGAGCTCGCCCTCGACCTTCACGCCAAGGGCGAGACCGTGTGGAACGAGCTGGAGCGCGCAACCGCCGAGTTCGGCTGCTTCGCCTCAACGCAGGTGACGGTGCGGCTCGAGAGTGCGCAAGCGGTCGGCGCTCTCGCGGCACAGATTCGCAATGATCCGCCTCAGGCCTTCGGCGAAGCCGCGGTCGAGCGCCTCACCGATCTGCTCGAGCCGGGCATGGCCGAGATGCCCGCCGACGTGCTGCGATTCGACCTCGCGGGCGGCTCACGCGTCATGATTCGCCCGAGCGGCACCGAGCCGAAGCTCAAGCTCTACCTCGACACCTTTAGCGACGAGGGCGACACCGCCTCACGCACCGCCTCTGCCGAAGCGGCACTGCGGGCGCTCGAGCAGGCCGTCATCACCACCCTCGGCCTGTAATGCAGGGCGTCGCAACCGGCTTCGCGATCATCCTCGTGGTGATCGCGGCCGGGTTCATCGCGGCGAAAACCGGGGTCGTGAGCGGCGAAAACCGGCTCGTACTCAACCGCGTCGCCTTCTACGTGGCCTCGCCCGCGCTGCTCTTCAGCATCGTTTCACACTCTGATCTCGCGATCATGGTGTCGCCGGTCATTCTCGTCTCGGCGATCACCGCGATCACCATGGCCGTACTCTTCGTCGTCGGGTCACGCCTCTTCTCCCGCGCCGACGTGGCGACGACGACGCTTGGCGCGGCCTCAAGCGGCTACAGCAACGTCAACAACATTGGCCTGCCCGTCGGCATGTACGTCATCGGTGAGATCTCGTACGTTCCGCCGCTCATCATCATGCAGGTCGTCTTCTTTGCCCCCGTGATTCTCGCGGTGCTCGAGGCAACCCGCGGATCGAACCGTGGCGCCTGGGTCGCCCTCAGCCGCGCCCTCACGAACCCGATCATCATTGGTACGGGCGCGGGCGTCATCGTCTCGCTCGCCGGATGGACCGTGCCAGAGGTCATCATGGCACCCGTCGACATGATTGGCGGCGCCGCGATTCCGCTCGTGCTGCTCTCGTTCGGCGCCTCATTTCACGGCCAGAAGATGCTCGAACGGGGCACGGGACTGCGCATCGTCGCGCTCGCGACCCTGCTCAAAACCCTCGTTGCCCCGCTACTCGCCTGGGTGCTCGCTGGCCCCGTGCTCGGCCTCGACGCCCACTCGGTGTTCGCCGCGACCGTCATCTCGGCCTTACCCACCGCGCAAAACATGTATAACTACGCCGCGACCTACGGCAAGTCTGAACTCATCGTGCGCAACATCGTGTTCATCACGACCTTCGCCTCGCTGCCCGTGATCTTCGCGATCGCGTTTATGCTGCAAGCGTGACCAGCGCCGCTAGTTCGACTCCTCGAACGCGTCGAAGCCCTCGGCGAGTTGCTCGACAAGTTCGAGGCGCTCCTCGCGCGTGATGAACGCTGCCATCGCGGCGTTCTTCTGAAACTCGTATAGGTCGTCGATCGTGTAGTCGAAGGCGTCGACGAGCAGGGCGAGCTCGGCACTGAGCGTCGTGTCGCTCATGAGCCGGTTGTCGGTGTTCACCGTGACCTTCATGCCGAGCTGATAAAACACGTCGAAGGGATGGTCTTCGATCTCGTCACCCCACGGTGACGAACTCGTCTGCAGGTTTGAGGTCGGGCAGCACTCGATCGCGATGCCCCGGTCGAGCACCCACTGTGCGGTGCTACCGAGAATGACCGTGAGCGTGCCCTCGTGCTCTGCCTCAACCTCGATGTCGTTCGCGAGGCGGGTGCCGTGCCCGAGGCGCAGAGCGCGATGAAACACCGCATCCTTCACCGAGTCGAGCTCGCCCTCTTCACCGGCGTGAATCGTGACCGGGAAGTGGTTTCGCGCGAGCAGAGCGAGTGCCTCGGCGTGGCGCTCGGGGCTGAACCCAGCCTCGGGGCCGGCGAGATCAAAGCCCACGACGCCCGCGTCACGATACTGCAGCGCGAGCTCGGCGACCTCGAGGCTGCGATCTTCGTGCCGCATGGCGCAGAGAATCTGCCCAACCCTGAGGTTCTCGCCCGCCTGGCGCAGCTCGGCCATCGCGTCATCAAAGCCCGTTTGCACCGACTCGACCGCGGCTCGCAGCGTCAGCCCACCCCGCGTGTGCTGCTCTGGAGCCCACCGTACCTCGGCGTAAATCACGCCGTCGCTCGCGAGGTCGAGCGCAAACTCGTAGGCAACCCGCCGCAGATCTTCGGGTGTCTGCATGACGCTCACCGTGAGCTCGAAGGTTTTCAGGTATTCGCTGAGATCGCCACCCGTGCAACTCTCAAGAAACCAGTCGGCGAGCGCGTCGGGATCGCCCGCGGGCAGGGCAATGCCCTCCCTCGTCGCAATGTCAATGATGGTCTCGGGCCTCAGGCCGCCATCGAGATGATCGTGAAGGGAAACTTTCGGGAGGTCTTCAATGAAAGCCATACCCTCACTGTAGCCCTCGCGAGCGCGCGGTGCTAGGCGACAGGCGAGAGATACAGCTTGCGCAGACTCTCGTGCACGATCCACACGGTTTTCATGCCCGCGACGAGCCGACCAAGTGTTCCGGGAGCCAGCTCCAGCGTGCGTGCTTCGCCGCTATCGCCAGCCTCGATCATGACCGTGGCGCGTCCAGTGAGCACAACAAAACACTCGTCTTCTTCGACATCAACGGCAGTGCCCTCGGTCATGTGCCACACCCCAATGTCGAGGCCAGGCCCCGCATCAATTTCGCACAGGCCCGTCGCTGGAGCACCCTCACGAACCTCGTTGCCCGGCAGCACCTCAAACCGCAGAGGCAGTTCAGTCAGGTTTACCGCGGCACCCGCCTCAAGTCGGTACTCATTTAGCATCAGCGATCCCTCCACGCTCGAACTAGCGCCCGTTTGCGGTCACACGTTCAAGCACGATGGGGCCAGCCTCGTGCGCCGCGTCGCCGATCTCGCACGCCTCGGCCAGCGAGTCGATGCCGCGCTGCATGCGCGAAGCGTTATCGCAGGCGAGCGTAAAGAGCACGTCTCCCGCCGCCACGAGGTCGCCCGGCTTCGCGTGCACCGTGACCCCCGCCGCGTGATCGACCGGGTCGCCCGGCCGCGCACGCCCGGCGCCCAGCCGCCATGCCGCGACCCCCACGGCTCGAGCGTCGACGCGCTGCACGGTTCCGCCGCGCGTGGCACGCACGACCTCACGTTCGTTCGCCTCGGGCAACGGAGCCTGCGGATCGCCACCCTGCGAGCGGATCATCCGGTTCCACACGTCCATCGCGCTCCCGTCGGCGAGCGCCTGTCTCGGGTCAATATCGAGCTTGCCGGCCATCGCGAGCATCTCGCGGGCGAGGGCGACCGTGAGCTCGACGACATCGCTCGGGCCGCCGCCAGCGAGCACCTCGAGCGACTCGCGCACCTCGTTGGCATTGCCCACCTCGCGACCAAGCGGCTGATCCATGTCGGTGATGAGCGCGACCGTCTCGAGGCCCGAGTCAGCACCCAGGTTGACCATCGTTTGCGCGAGCTCGCGCGCCTCGTCAAGTTCGGGCAGGAACGCGCCCGAGCCGACCTTCACGTCGAGCACGAGGCCACCCGCCCCCTCGGCGATCTTCTTCGACATGATCGACGAAGCGATGAGCGGAACCGCCGCGACCGTACCCGTCACGTCGCGCAGCGCATACATGCGCTTATCGGCCGGAGCGAGGCTCGTGCCGGCCGCGCAAATCACGCCGCCGATCTCGTCGAGCGCCGCGTAAATCTCGGGGTTCGTCATGTCGGCCCGCCACCCGGCGATGCTCTCGAGCTTGTCGAGCGTGCCGCCCGTGTGCCCGAGCCCCCGGCCAGAGAGCTGCGGAACCGCGACCCCAAACGAGGCGACGAGCGGAACGAGGGGCAGCGTAATCTTGTCGCCCACGCCGCCGGTCGAGTGCTTATCGATCGCGGGTTTGCCGAGCACCCCAAAATCCATGGTCTCGCCCGACGCGATCATCGCCGCGGTCAGCTGCCTGATCTCGTCACGGTTCATGCCCTGAATGACGATCGCCATCATGAGCGCGCTCATCTGCTCGGGCGCCACCACCCCGCGCGTGAAGGCGTCGACCAGCCAGTCGATCTCGCCCTCGTCGAGCGCCTTCGCGTGACGCTTCGCGGTGATGAGGTCAACGACGTCGTAGGGCTCGGCCCGGTGCTTCGGTGCGCTTGCTTGCATGCCTCCATGGTACGGGAGCGGGGGTATGGCCGGTAGGGGTGGTGGGGCCCGGCCTGTGCTTGTGCTGCGCCCTGGGGCCTGCGCCCCGTGCCTGCACCCCCTGCCTGCGCCCCCTGCCCGCGCGAAACACCGGGAACATGAGCCCCGGGCAGCAGCAGGCCCGGGTCAGACCATGTAGGCAAGGTCGGGCACGTCGGTCACGAACATGTAGCCCGGGGCGTGGGTCAGCGCGAAGGGAGGCTTCGACGCCATGATCGCGGCCTGCGGAGTCACGCCGCACGCCCAGAACACGGGCACCTCGCCGTCACGAATCTCAGGGGCGTCGCCAAACTCGGGCGCCATGATGTCGGCGATGCCGAGCCCTGCAGGGTCGCCCACGTGCACGGGCGCACCGTGCACCGCGGGGTAGCGGCCCGAAACCTGCACCGCGTCGGCCACCCGGTCGGCAGCGATGGGGCGCATCGAGACGACCATCTCACCGTGCAGGCGGCTGGCAGGGTTGCATGCCCGGTTCGTGCGGTACATGGGAACGTTGCGCCCAATATCGGCGTGCCTCACGGGGATCCCGGCGTCGACGAGCCCGGCCTCGAAGGTGAAGCTGCAGCCAATAAGAAACGACACGAGGTCGGGGTGCTCGCGCCATGCCTCAGAGGCGTCGGTAACCTCTTCGGCGAGCTCGCCGTCGCGCCACACGCGGTAGCGGGGAATGTCGACCCGCAGGTCTGAGCCGGGCGCGAGCTTCGACTCGGTGGCCCCGGCATCAAGCACCTCGAGCACGGGGCACGGCTTGGGGTTGCGCTGCGAGTACAGCAGCACGTCGTACGCCCAGTCGGCCGGAACCGAGATGAGGTTCGCCTGCACGAGCCCGTGAGCGACGCCACTCGTGGGTCGCACCTCGCCCGCCCGGTACGCGGCACGCGCTGCCCTCGCCTCATTCAATTGCTGTTCGCTCGCCTGCATCATCGCAGCCCTACCCTTCGTGCTCTTCGATCACGCCGATCGCGGCTTTGGCCGCAACCTGCTCACCCGCGGCTGCTCCGTGGCTGAGAACACCGGCGCGGGGTGCGGCAACCGGCACCTCCATTTTCATTGCCTCGAGGATCGCGACCGTCTCACCCTCGCTCACCGTCTCACCGTCGGCGACCGACCATGAGCTCAGCGTTCCAGCGAAGGGAGCGACGACCGCGCCAGCGGCTGCGGAGGCACCGGCTCCCGCACCCGCACCCGCACCCGCGGCGCTAACACCGTGCACGTCGAGGCCGCCAGAAGCAGCACCGTCGAAACCACCGAGGGCGCCGCCGCCAGCCGCCCCAGCCACACGGCCCAGCCCCGCGAGCAGCGCGCTCGGGAGCCCGACCTCACGCATCCACCCGTTGATCTCGACGGGAAAGCGAGTCATGCCTCCGGGAGCGGGCTCGGGAACGGCATCGGCGGGAGTGAACGTTTGGACGCACTCGTCTTCGATCCACCGGGTGTGAACGGCGAAACCGGCCTCGCCGGTCGCCGTGAATGCCGGTTCGGTCACGACATAGCGGCTGAAGGGCACGACCGTCGCGACGCCCGTGATGACGAGTTCGCCGAGAGCGCGGCGTGAGCGGGCCAGGGCCTCGTCGCGGTCCTTGCCCCACACGACGAGCTTCGCGATGAGCGAGTCGAAGGTTCCGGGAATCGTTTGCCCCTCGGTGAAGCCGGTGTCGAAGCGCACTCCGGGGCCACCGGGAACCGTCATCGTCTCGATCGTGCCGGGGGTCGGCAGGTAACCAAGCCCCGGATCTTCGGCGTTGATGCGAAACTCGATCGCGTGGCCGAAGGTCGTGATCGTTTCTGGAACGTCCATCGGCAGTCCCTGTGCGACACGAAACTGCTGCTGCACAAGGTCGACGCCCGTGATCATCTCGGTCACGGGGTGCTCGACCTGCAGTCGCGTGTTCACCTCGAGAAAGGTGAGCGTACCGTCGTTGCCGAGCAGAAACTCGACGGTTCCGGCGCCCACATAGTTCGCGGCACCACAAATATCGGCTGCGGCGGTCTCAATGCGGGCACGCAGCTCGTCGGTCAGGAACGGAGCGGGCGCCTCTTCGACGAGCTTCTGGTTGCGACGCTGCAGCGAGCAGTCGCGGGTTCCGAGCACCGCGATGCGCCCCGTGCGGTCGCCGAGCACCTGGGCCTCGATGTGGCGCGGCGCCTCGAGAAAGCGCTCGACGAGGCAGTCTCCCTGCCCGAAAGCGGTCTCGGCCTCGCGCACGGCCGAAGCGTATGCCTCGGCGATCTCGTCGCGCGAACGCACAACCCGCATACCTCGGCCTCCGCCGCCGTGCACCGCCTTGATCGCGACGGGCAACCCGTGCGCATCGGCGAAGGCGACGATCTCGTCGGCTCCCTTGACGGGCTCATTCGTGCCGGGAACGAGCGGGGCCCCGACCTCGGCCGCAAGAGCCCTGGCACGCGCCTTATCACCGAGCAGTTCGATCGAGGGTGCGTCGGGGCCGATCCACGTCAATCCGGCCTCGTGCACCGCGGTCGCAAAGGCCGCGCTCTCGGCAAGAAACCCGTAGCCGGGGTGCACGGCTCCCGCGCCGGAGCGCTTCGCAATCTCGATGATCTTCGCGGCATCAAGATAGGTCTCGGCAGGGGTGCTGCCGCCCAGCGCGTAGGCCTCGTCAGCGAGACGCACGTGCAGGCTCTCGGCGTCGATGTCGGCGTACACGGCGACCGAGTGCAACCCGGCTTCCTTTGCCGCGCGGATGATGCGCACGGCAATCTCGCCACGGTTGGCGATGAGAACTTTGGTGAATGTCATTGTGACGACTCCTTCGTGGAGGGGGTTGGGGTGGGCCGCCCGGGGCCCGAAATCTTGGCGGGGTCGACGAGGGCAAATCGCACCCTCACGCCCGGCGGCAGCTGCGCGACGCTATCGAGGTCGGCAGCGCGCACGACGCCAATCACGGGGTACCCGCCCGTGAGTGGCCGGTCGGCGTGAAAGAGCACGGGCTGCCCGTCTGGCGGCACCTGGATCGCGCCGGTGACGAGCCCCTCGCTCGGGAGTTCAAGCCCCTCGTGCTGGGGGCTGCGCTCGAGCGCCTCGCCCTCAAGCCGCACGCCGACGCGGTCGCTGCGCGGGGTCACGAGCCACTCCTGCGTCGTGAGCCGTTCAAGCGAATCGCGTGAGAACCAGTCATCGCGCGGGCCGAGCACGATGCCGAGCGTGACGAGGTCACCAGAAGCAGCCAGTCGCGGATCATCGCCGAGCGATTCCCGCACCGCCTGAAGCCCGCGGCCCACGCCAACGCTCACGAGGTCGCCCGCGGCGAGCGCCTCGGGACCGAGGCCCGCGAGTGTGTCACGTGAAACGCTGCCGAGCACCTCGGGAGCGACGACGCCTCCGCGCAGGGCGAGGGTTGTGACGACTCCTCGTTCGGCGGCGGCGAGGTCGAGCGTTTCGCCCTCGGTGAGCCTGAAGGGTGCGCCGAATGGCAGTTCGCGGGTTCCGAGTGGCCCCCGGGCCGTAGCCTTACGGGGCGCTCCCGTGAGCGCGGCGACGAGCGTGGTCTCGGCGCGGGCCGAGAAGTCGCCGAAGCGAAGCTCGAGGGCGGCGGCACCCGCGGGGTTGCCCACGAGGCGGTTCGCGCGGGCGAGCGCACCGCGATCGGCGGCGCCCGAGGCGCTCACGCCGAGGTGCCCCTGCCCCGGCCTGCCCTCGTCTTGCACGAGCGACTGCAGCCCCGGGTTCAGCACCGTGAGTGCTGGGTGGTTCGTCGCAAGCAGCTGTGGGTCGGCTTGCTGAGCGGCGGCGGCCTGAGTCGCTGCCTCGGTCGGCGTAGTGGTCGAGTTCGGCGCTGCCGCTGAAGCCGTCGCCGAGGCTGTGTTTAACTGCTCGCGCACCGCGCGGAAGCGCACCTCGGCCCCTGGCACGAGCGCCGCGGGCTGCTCCCGGCTGAGATCCCACATGGGGTGCTCGGTATGCCCGATGAGCTGCCAGCCGCCGGGGCTCTGCCGCGGGTACACGCCTGAGAACTCTCCCGCGAGGCCAACAGACCCGGCAGGAATACGCGGCCTGGGCGTCGAGCGCCTCGGCACCGTGAGGCGCTGATCGCCGCCCGAGAGGTAGGCGAAGCCCGGCGCGAAGCCCGTGAAGGCGACCGTGAAGCGCGAGGCGGTGTGCAGTTCGACCACGTCATCGATGCTGAGCCCCGTCAGTTCTGCGACCGCGGCGAGGTCTTGCCCCGTGTACACGACGTCGATGGTCGTGACCTCGGGGCTCATCTGCTGGGCGCTCCCCGCCGACCGCTCGGCGAGCAGGCCCGCGACGTACTCGCGAAACGCCCCCGGGTCGGTCTGCTCGGAGGCACCGCGCACGAGTACCGTGCGGGCCGCCGGAATGAGCTCTGTCACGCTGAGCTGCCCCAGGCGCACGGCATCGCTCAGCGCACCAAGCACCGCGAGCGCCCCGTCGAGGCTGCCCGCATCAACGAGCAGGGCGTCATCGCCCGCCCGGCGCACATCGAGGGTCACCGTTCGGCCCCCGCAAACGAGCGCAGCACTACCCCGGCCTCGTCGAGCGCACCACGCACCGCGCGGGCCATCTCGAGGGCTCCGGGGCTGTCGCCGTGCACGCAGATCGAGTCGGCCTGCAGCGTCACCGTACTGCCGTCGCGCGCCTCAATGACACCCTCGGTCACGAGCCGCACCATGCGCGCCGCAACCTCGGCTGCGTCGTGCAGCACGGCACCCTCCTCGCGCCGCGAAACGAGCCGACCGTCGGGCTCATAGCCGCGGTCGGCGAAGGCCTCGGTCACGACCGTGAGCCCAGCCGCCCGCGCCTGATCGACAATGGGCGTTCCCGCGAGGCACATGAGTGCGATCTCGGGATTGAACGCGCGCATCGCCTCGATCACCGCTGCGGCCTGCCGCTCGTCGTGAGCGATGGTGTTGTACAGCGCGCCGTGGGGTTTCACGTAGGCAACCGATGATCCGCACGATCTCGCGAGACCTTCGAGCGCACCGATCTGGTACATGACATCGGCCTCGAGCTCGGGGCTCGTCACGTTCATGGGGCGCCGACCGAAGCCGACGAGGTCTGGGTAGGCGACGTGCGCGCCGATGACGACCCCGCGCTCGGCGGCAGCCGACACCGTCTCGCGAATCGACAGCGGATCGCCCGCGTGAAACCCGCACGCGATATTCGCGCTCGTCACGATATCGAGCATCGCCGCATCGTCACCCATGCGCCACGCGCCGAAGTGCTCGCCGAGGTCGCTATTCATATCAATACGCATCAGTTGCTCCTGTAACGTCATTGTTCACTGCTCTACTTGCTGCCGAGGAAGGCGAAGATCGCTTCGACCGACATGACGCCCATGTACCAGGTGAGCACCGTCACCAGTGTTCCAGAAATCAGCAGCCACCTTGGCATGCGGTACCCGTTCAAGAGGTCTTCTCTGAACCAGCCGATGTACATGAACACGGTGAAGCCGAGCGGCAGAATGAGGCCGTTGAAGCCGCCCGCGAAGACGAGCAGGGCCGCGGGTGCCGTGCCGAGCACGAGGTATACCGTGAGCCCGATCGCAATGAACACGACCGTCACCCAGGCCCGCACCCGGCCTTCAACCTTGCGGTTGAACACGCTCATGAACGAGACCGAGGTGAAGGCGGCGCCAATAACGCTCGAGATGCCTGCTGCCCAGAGCACGAGGCCGAAGGCGCGCAGACCGATCTCGCCGGCAGCGGCGAAGAAGGCGTCGGCGGCGGGGTTGCCCGCGAGGTCGAGCGCCACGCCGCTCGCGGTCACGCCGAGGAAGGCGAGAAAGAGCACGTAACGCATGATGCCCGTGACGACGATACCGGTAAAGGCCGACTTCGTGACCTGCTCGGCGTGCTCGACGCCCGAGACCCCCGAGTCGAGCAGCTTGTGCGCGCCAGCGTACGTGATGTAGCCGCCGACCGTGCCGCCAACGATCGTCGTGATGCTCGCGAAGTCGATGTGGTCGGGCAGCACCGTCTGCTTGAGCGCTTCGCCGACGGGCGGGTGCGCAACGATCGCGACGATCAGCGTGAGCACGATCATGAGCAGCCCGAGCACGATCATGACGCGATCCATCGCGACGCCAGCGCGCTTCACGAGGAAGATCGTGATCGCGAGGCAGGCGCTGATCGCGCCGCCGATCTTCGGGTCAAGACCGAGCATCGCGTTCAGGCCAAGACCAGCTCCCGCGATGTTGCCGATGTTAAACACGAGGCCGCCCGAAATGACGAGCACGCCGAGCACGAAGCCGCTGTACGGGATCGCCTCGTTGGCGAGCTCGGCCGCACGCTTGCCGCTCACTGTGATGATGCGCCAGATGTTCGCCTGCACCACGAAGTCGATGATGATCGAGACGAGAATACCGAAGGCGAAGGCCGCACCCAGCATCTGGGTAAACATCGCGGTTTGCGTGATGAAGCCGGGGCCAATCGCCGAGGTGGCCATCATGAAGATCGCGCCGAGCAGTGAGGCCCTGCGTGCCTTCACAAAGCCGACGGTGTTACTCGCGACGGTTGCCGGTCCTGGAACCTGGGCTTCGCGAGGAGCATTGGGAGCTTTGTGCTCGCTCATGGGTGTTTCCTTTCCGGCGCAACGCTGCGGGGTGGGTCGAAAGACGTGGTGTTCATTCACCACTGAGATTATTGTAGAACAATACCTAGCAATTGTTCAACAATGCATGTCAGAACGCGCACTGCTCGATCCCTCACCCACCGGCCGCGCCGCTAAGATGGGGGCATGGCGAGCGAGCAACCCCGCGGCGAAAGAGCCGAGCGAACGGTGACGCTCTCGCGCGCCGAGGCCGTGGCCCACGCCCTGCGCTCACACATCAGCGCCGGCACCCTCGCCCCGGGCGACCGGCTCGTCGAGGCCGAGCTCACCCAGGAACACGGCGTCTCGCGCAACACGCTTCGCGAAGCGTTCAGGCTGCTCAGCCAAGAGGGCCTCGTCACGCACATTCCTAACCGCGGTGCTTTAGTCGCAACGCCATCGATCACCTCGATCATCGACCTCTACCGAGTGCGCCGCATGATCGAGTGCCAAGCGATCAGGGGGTCGCTACCCAAGCACCCCGCGATCACGGCCATGCGCAGGGCGGTCACGATGGCGGTCAAAGGGAGGGACGAGAACGACTGGACCAGAGTCGGCACGGCCAACATCGCCTTTCACGCCGCCATCATCGAACTCGCCGATAGCCCCCGCCTGCGGCAGCTCTTCGACAACTACACGGCAGAGCTCAGGCTTGCCTTCGGGCTCATCGACGACCCCGAATACCTGCACGCACCGTTCATCGACCAAAACCTCGCAATCGTCGAACTCATCGAGGCGGGCAAAACCGCCGAGGCGGCAGACCTGCTCGACGACTATCTCGTGCGCGCCGAGCGCATCCTGCTCGCCGCCTACGAGCGCTTGAGCGAGACCTCACCCTCGGGCAATCCCAGCTCAGGGTCTTGACCCGTCGCGATCCACGCCGAAGTCATAAGAATCACGCGACAAATCAAGTTAAACCAGAGCAGCAGGGCCACGAAAAAGGCAAATGAAGCGAGCAGCGGGTTCGAGCCGACGCTCACGAAGCCGAGGCTCGCAAGCAGCTTCAGCCCAAAGAGCGCGAGCGAACCGTAGGCGCTGCCCTCAATGAGACGCCACAGCGAGGCGACCTTCACCTCGGCCAGCAGCATGTGAATGCCCATGATAATGAGCACGTCGAGCAGGAACATGAGCGTGTAACTCGCAACCCAACCAAGGGTGCCCGCGAGCCAGCTATCGCCGCTCACATCAAAGAATTCGAGAACGCGGCGAAACACGCTCGAACTCACGACGGTCAGCGAGGCCGAGATGAGAATCGCGAGAAAGAAGCCGACCGCACCAAAGAAGTCGCGCAGTTTAAGCAGCAACCAGTTGCGGTACTCCTTGACCTCGAGGCCAAAAATGATGCGCACCGAGCGCCGCGTGCTCGTGAACCAGGCCATCGAGACCCACACGAGCGAGACACCGGCGATCGCGCTGCCCCAGGTGAGGGTGCGCTGGTTGAGCAGCTCATCGAGCTTGATCTGCCCCTTTTGCTCGGCCGTCTCAATGAGGCCCGGCACGTACGAGTTCACGATCTCAGAGATCGAGTTAATGAGCTCGGTGTTGCCGCGCGTCGAGAGGGCAAGAATACCGAAGCCGACCCACAACGCCGCAAAGACGGCAAAGACCGCCTGGAAGCTCATGCCCGCGCTCAACACCGGACCGCCGACGTCGGTGAACCGAGAGAACGCTCGGTACGGGTGCGAGAAGCGAATGCGCTTCCACACGTATGCAAAGAACCCTCGCCAGGCGCTCACCTTGGGTGGCGCCTGCCGAGGGCTCTTCGAAGTGCGTATATTAGTTCACCTTGCCGGTACGAATGGCCTGCTTGACCTCGGCGATTGCCTGGGTCACCTGAATACCACGGGGGCATGCCTCAGAGCAGTTGAAGGTGGTGCGGCAGCGCCACACGCCCTCTTTGTCGTTCAAGATGTCGAGGCGAACCTGTGCGTTGTCGTCGCGCGAGTCGAAGATGAAGCGGTGTGCGTTCACAATCGCTGCGGGGCCGAAGTACTGGCCGTCGGTCCAGAACACGGGGCATGACGAGGTGCACGCGGCGCAGAGAATGCACTTGGTGGTGTCGTCGAAACGCGCGCGATCTTCGATCGACTGCACGCGCTCCTTGCCAGGCTCAGGCTTCGAACCGGCGACGAGGAACGGCTGAACCTCGCGGAATGCCGCGAAGAAAGGCTCCATGTCGACGATGAGGTCCTTCTCGAGGGGCAGGCCCTTGATCGGCTCAACGTAGATCGGCTTCGAGATATCGAGGTCTTTCACGAGCGTCTTGCACGCGAGACGGTTGCGGCCATTAATGCGCATCGCGTCTGATCCGCAAATGCCGTGCGCGCACGAGCGGCGGAACGTCAGCGAGCCATCCATGTCCCACTTGATCTTGTGCAGGGCATCAAGAATACGGTCGGTCGGGTACATGGGCACATCGAAGTCTTCCCAGTACGCCTCCTGGCCCGATTCGGGGTCGTAGCGGCGAATGAGCAGCGTGACGTTAAACGGCTGCGGTGCATCTTCGTTCACGGTCGCGGTCGCAGTGTCGTTTGCGGTAGCGGTAGCGGTTGTGGCACTCATGCTCTAGTACTTCCTCTCCATGGGCTGGTACCTCGTCATAACCACGGGCTTCCAATCGAGCGTGATGTGGTCTTCGGGATCTGCCGAGTGCGGGTCACCGGTCAGGTACGCCATCGTGTGCTTCATGTAGTTCTCGTCGTCGCGCTTCGGGTAGTCGTCGCGCATGTGACCGCCACGGCTCTCCTTACGGTTACGAGCCGTGTATGCCAGAACCTCTGCGAGGTCGAGCAGGAAGCCAAGCTCGATTGCCTCGAGCAGGTCGGTGTTGAAGCGCTGGCCGCGGTCGTGAATGGCCACGTTCATGTAGCGCAGGCGCAGGTCGTGGATCACGCCGAGTACCTCGGTGAGCGAGTCTTCGGTGCGGAACACCTGAGCGCCGCGATCCATCGCCTCCTGCAGTTCCTGGCGGATCTTGCCGACGCTCTCGGTGCCGGTCGAGCTGCGAATCGTCTCGACCATCTCGAGCACGTGCGATGCCGCACCCTTTGGCAGCGGAGCGAACTCGGCCTCGTTTGCGTAGTCGGCTGCGTTGTTGCCAGCGCGCTTGCCGAACACGTTGATGTCGAGCAGTGAGTTCGTGCCAAGACGGTTCGAGCCGTGCACCGAAACGCAGGCGCACTCACCCGCGGCGTAGAGGCCAGGAACAACGGTCGTGTTGTCCATGAGCACCTCGGCGTCGTTGTTCGTCGGGATGCCGCCCATCGCGTAGTGCGCGGTCGGGAACACGGGAACGGGCTCAACGACCGGGTCTACGCCCAGGTAGGTGCGAGCGAACTCGGTAATGTCGGGCAGCTTCGTCTCGAGCACCTCGGCACCCAAGTGGGTGCAGTCAAGGTAGACGTAGTCTTTGTGCGGGCCAGCGCCGCGACCGTCGAGCACCTCTTGCACCATTGAACGCGCAACAATGTCACGCGGGGCGAGGTCTTTAATGGTCGGTGCGTAGCGCTCCATGAAGCGCTCACCCGAGGCGTTACGCAAGATCGCACCCTCACCACGGGCACCCTCGGTCAAGAGAATGCCGAGGCCGGCGAGGCCGGTCGGGTGGAACTGGAAGAACTCCATGTCTTCGAGCGGCAGGTTCTTGCGCCACACGATGCCAACGCCGTCGCCCGTGAGGGTGTGCGCGTTTGACGTCGTCTTGAAGATCTTGCCGAAGCCGCCGGTCGCAAACACGACCGACTTTGCCTGGAAGACGTGGATCTTGCCGGTCGCGAGCTCGAGGGCGACGACGCCCGCGGCCTTGCGATCTTTGCCCTCGCCATCGAGCACGAGGTCGAGCACGTAGTACTCGTTGAAGAAGTTCACACCGAGCTTCACGCAGTTCTGAAACAGCGTCTGCAGAATCATGTGGCCCGTGCGGTCTGCTGCGTAGCAGGCGCGGCGAACCGCGGCCTTACCGTGGTCACGGGTGTGGCCGCCGAAACGGCGCTGGTCGATCTTACCCTCGGGCGTACGGTTGAAGGGCAGGCCCATGTTCTCGAGGTCGATGACCGCGTCGATCGCCTCTTTCGCGAGAATCTCGGCCGCGTCCTGGTCGACGAGGTAGTCGCCACCCTTGACGGTGTCGAAGGTGTGCCACTCCCAGTTGTCATCTTCGACGTTGGCGAGGGCAGCGGCCATGCCACCCTGCGCAGCACCCGTGTGCGAACGCGTCGGGTACAGCTTGGTGATCACCGCGGTCTTCGCCTTCGGTGCCGCCTCGATCGCGGCGCGCATGCCTGCGCCGCCAGCGCCAACAATCACCACGTCAAACTGGTGATAAGTAATCCCGTCGATGACCTGAACGTCTTCGCCCGCGTGAGTATCCGTGCTCAAAACTGTGAACTCCTTTGAAATGTGCTTACTGTGCCGAGCAGAACGATGCGAGGAGAGCGGGGTCAGCGCCTTCCGGGCAGGGCTCGAATGTCCAAACAACGAGGGTGCCGAGCAGAATAAGCAAGGCTGCCGCGAGGAAGAGCGCGATCTTCAGCGCCTTCGCCGCTCCCTGCTTGGTCACGTAGTCGTTGACGATGGTGCGCATGCCGTTGGCACCGTGAATGAGGGCGAGCCACAGGAGCAGCGTGTCCCACACCTGCCAGAACGGCTGTGCGAGCTTGCCGCCAACAAAGCCGAAGTCAATTGCGTGAATGCCGTCGCCAACCATGAGGTTGGTGAAGAGGTGGCCGAAGATGAGCACGACGAGAAGAATTCCCGAGACGCGCATGTAAATCCAGCCCCACTTTTCCCAGTTGGTGCCGCTCTTACCGCGAGTTGCTACTGCAGTCATTGGTTCTCTAACTCCTTCTCGCCCTACCAGCCGAACACGTTCATGAGGTGACGAGGCGTGAAGCCCGCCATGGTGATGACCCATGCGACCAGCACGATGTTGAACATCGCCTTGTGGTACTTGGGGCCCTTCGACCAGTAGTCAACAAGAATGATGCGAATGCCGTTGTAGGCGTGGTACACGATCGCACCCACGAGGGCGACCTCGCCAAGACCCATGATCGGGGTCTGGTAGGCGCCGATGACCACGTTGTACGCCTCGGGGCTCACGCGAATAAGCGCGGTGTCGAGAACGTGCACGAGAAGGAAGAAGAAGATGGCCACACCGGTGATGCGGTGCAGAACCCAGGACCACATGCCCTGGTTGCCGCGGTAGAGAGTACCTCCAACGCGTTGCTTTTTCGGCGCTACCGCAGGGGCTTGGCCTGCTGTATTGGTGGACACTAGATGCTCCTCCTGAGTCATACGGGGTGCTTTTTTGGCTCGCAAATGACTGAGCTACGCCTCTCATTATGGCACTTTTCTGAGAGACTCATGACCATCGGCATACCCTATGAGGTTTATGAACGCTACTAGGACGTTCTGAATAGGGCCATTCAGTGTCGCTACAGTGGTGAGTATGACAGCTGAGCGTGACCCTATTGATCGTCTAACGTGCGTGATTCCCGCGGGCGGAGTTGGCTCACGCCTCTGGCCGCTCTCACGGGCCAAAGCCCCAAAATTCTTGCTCGATCTCACGGGCTCAGGCTCATCGCTGCTCAGCTCGACGTGGCAGCGACTCGAACCCCTCGTCGACCCCGAGCGCATCATGGTGGTGACTGGCCAGGCCCACGCGCCCCTCGTTCGCGCCCAACTGCCAGACCTGCCCGAGCACAACCTCATCACCGAGCCATCACCCAAAGACTCGTCGGCAGCGATCGGCCTCGCGGCCGCCCTGCTCGAGATTCGCGACCCAGACGCGATCATCGCATCGTTCGCCGCCGACCACGTCATTCGCGGATCGGTACTCTTCGAACGCGCCGTTCGCACGGCCGTCGCGGCAGCCGACGAGGGCTCGATCGTCACGATTGGCATTCACCCGACCTTCCCCTCGACCGGCTTCGGGTACATCAAGGGCGGCGGTGCCCGCACCGACCTCGCCCCCTTCGACGTATACGACGTCGACGAGTTCGTCGAGAAGCCCGACCAGGAGACCGCCGAGCGCTACATCGCCGAGGGCGGCTACCTCTGGAACGCGGGCATGTTCATCGCCCGCGCCACCGTGCTCCTCGAGGCCATGGCCAAATCAGAGCCCCAACTCGTCGCTGACCTTCGTGAGATCGCCGCGAGCTGGAACTCAAGCGACGGCGCGCAAAAGCGTGAAGAGCTCTGGCCGCACCTGAAGAAGGTCGCGATCGACTACACGGTCGCCGAGCCAGAGGCCGCCGCCGGCAACATGGTCTGCGTCTCGGCGCACTTCGATTGGGACGACGTCGGCGACTTCGCCTCCGTCGCGAAGCTCCTCACCCGCGGCCGCCAGAGCGACCTCGCCGTGCTCGGTGACAGCGCCCAGGTGCTCTCGCACAAGTCGAGCGGCATCGTCGTCTCTGAGAGCGACCGCCTCGTGGCGCTCGTCGGTGTCGACGACATCGTCGTGGTCGACACGAGCGACGTACTGCTCGTCACCACGAAGCAGCACGCCCAAGACGTCAAGCAGCTCGTCGACCGCATGAAGCTGTCGGGCGGCGGGCACCTGCTCTAGGGGCCGCCCGCCCTCGCGCTCGCCCACCCGCTCGCCTGCGCGCCCCGGGGTGATCCTGCACGCCGATTTTCCGTTTACTTGACGAAAAGCAGGGTGTTTTCGCGAAATAACCCTGCTTTTCGTCAAGTAGACGCTATGAAAGCCGGGAAACGGCCTCGCGGTAACGCCAGGGAGCCGAAAGATGTGCGCGGCACCCGCCTCAGCTCCAAAAGTGACGCTCTAGAGCAGTAATCAAGCCGGAAGCGACACAGCCAACCGCCAATCAGCCAGCGAGCGAGCGCCCCACCGCAACAGCAGCGGGTACCGGGCAGCGGGCAGCAGGCACCGGGCAGCAGGCAGCAGGCGCACAACGCGCGGCTTACAGCCCCGAGTACGAGTGCAGGCCCGGGAAGAACTGGTTCACGATCGTGAAGTTGAAGATCACGGCGGTGAAGCCCACGATGTTCAACCAGCCTGAAGGGTTACCGCGCCAGCCGCGGGTCGCACGGGCGTGAATGTAACCGGCGTAGAGCACCCAGATGACAAAGGTCCAAACCTCTTTCGTGTCCCAACCCCAGTAGCGGCCCCACGAGGCCTCGGCCCAGATCGAGCCGGCGATCAGCGTGAAGGTCCAGAAGACGAAGCCAATGACCGTCATACGGTACGAGAGGTTCTCAAGGCGTTCTGACGTCGGGAAGCCGCGCAGCATCTTCATGACTTCGGCGCCCGATTCCTTCTTGAGGCGTTCGCGGCGGGACTGCATAAGCTGCAGAATCGCGAGACCGAAGGCGAGCGTGTAGAGGCCGACGGCAAGCACGGCGACAAGAATGTGGATCACAAGCCAGTACGAATTCAGCGCGTCTTGCAGCGGCACGACCGGCACAAAGTAGTTGACCTTGGCGACCATGAGGAAGAGCACCGCGATGCCCGTCATGAGGGTTCCGAGGAAGCGCAGATCGACGAAGAACTGCACGATGATAAAGATGAAGATTCCGGCGAGCGTCGCGGTGAGGGCAAACTCGTACATGTTGGCCCAGGGCACCCGCTCAGCGGCGATGCCGCGCAGCACCGTTGCCGTTGCGTGCAGAAGGAAGCCGAGAACCGTAAGCGAAAAACCGATCTTTACGCTGCGTGAGCTCTTCGTGGCGTCGCGTTGCTCATCACTCCGGTTAGCGAGGTCGATCGCATAAAAAATGAATGCGAGCGAGTAAACGATAACCGCCGAGTACAGCGCCATGCCTGAATAGTGCTCAAGAGTCTCCACGGTTGCCGAGTTTACCGGTCGGTTACTCGATTACACCTGTGAATTCGGGCCAGCATTGGTGCTACAGCGCGAGGGTCGACAGCCCCTACAGCACGAGGGTCAACGGCCCCTACAGCGCGAGGGTCAATGGCCCCTACAGCGTGAGGATCAACGCCCGCTACACCGCCACCGCGAGCGCGGGCTCCGAGAGCACCGTGAAGGGGTGCTCTGCCGCCGAGGCGAAGCCCGCCGCGGGGTGTTCGACGCGGTCGAGGGCGAGACGATCGCCCGTGAAGACGGCAACGTCGGTCGAGATGACGACGCGGCGGTTGGCATTCATGACCGTGACCCGGTTGTTCGACTGCAGCTTCGGCAAGAACGACTCTTCGAGGGTGCTCACGA
The DNA here is from genome assembly GCF_019049105.1 of Leucobacter chinensis. Taxonomy (GTDB): domain Bacteria; phylum Actinomycetota; class Actinomycetes; order Actinomycetales; family Microbacteriaceae; genus Leucobacter_A; species Leucobacter_A chinensis. The sequence continues at coordinate 67,958 of NZ_JAHQZR010000005.1, read as the reverse complement.
GCACGTCGACGCACAGCACACCGGCAAATGCGCCGTCGACCGATACGGGAATCGCCGAGGTGAGGGTTACCTGGTTCGAGCAGAGGTAGTCGACGAAGGGGCCCGCGACCACGGCTCGGCCCGTCATCTCTGGGGTGCGGTACCACTCGAGGCGGCGAAGGTCGACGGCGCCCGGGCCCACACCGAAGGTCGATGACGCGAGCGGTTGCTTATCGGGGCCTTGCCACCACGCGAGGGGGTTGCCCTGCGGCAGCACGGTCTCGGCCGCGCAGAAGCCAGCGCCGTATATCGGCACCTGAGTCTGACCAAGAATCGCCTTCGAGCGTTCTTCGACGAGCGCGACGAGCTGGCCATCGCTCAGCGGCCCTGCGGCGAGCTGCTTCGCGAGGTCGGTCTCGACGTCCCGCGCCCAGTCACGCAGTATTGCGAACACTTCGTCGAAGAATCCCTCGACCAGTGCGAGCCCCCGTTCGGCTTCTTGCTGAAACACCCGTTGTTCCACGACGCCTTCTCGCTTTCTTACGCTACAGAACCCCCTCGATTCTGTAGTTCATACCGTATGTCTTCATCGTTCGAATGTGCAACTAGACGCTGCCGAAACGCGATAAGCCAGTGCGTTGAACGGCGAATGCCCTCGCGCACCACGGTGCGTGCGCGGCCAATATCTTCGTCGCGGATCGCCTCAATCTGCTGGGCGAGCTGCCGTTCGGTGTGCTCGCGCGCCTCGGGGTCGGCGTCTTGCAGCGCGAGGAGCGGCGTGTACTGACTCTGGATGCGTACGTGCTCATCGGTGAGGCGCACCGACTGGCTGAGGCTCGCAAGTTCGAGTTGAATGTCGGTGACCTTGGCGCGCCAGGCGTCTCGGGTGAGGGCTGGAATGGTTGCGAGAATCTCACTCATCACGTCGAGTTCAAAGTCGGTTGCGCGTTGGCACGCGAGCTCGGCGCAGGAGGCCGAGCTCATTTCGTAGTGCAGCCCGAGGTCGGCAACCGTGACGCGCGGCATCTCGACGAGAGCGCGAGCACTCATGAGTTCAGCATCGTCGCGGGTGAGCGAGACGAAGCTGCCCCCTACCCTGCCGCGCCTGGTCTCGATGAGGCCGGCAGAACGAAGCGTGGTGAGCGCTTCACGCACCGTCACGACTGAAACACCGAGCAATCTGGCGAGTTCTGATTCGCTCGGCAATCGCTCGCCGAAGGCAAAGGCGCCGGCAACGATCGATCCGGTCAGGCGGTCGACGATCATCTCTGCGCGCCCCGCGTCGCCGATCGGCGTGAGCGCGGCAACCTGAAGCCTGCTCGACCGCGGTTCGGGTTGCGACACGTTGAGACCTCCTAGCCTTTCCTGGCGAGTGTATCGAGTTGTTTGCCCGATCTTCCTGAATTCCTGCCCGCAATTTCCTCGCGTCGCGTAACCAAATCGTAATCAATTTCACGCCCAGGAATTTCTAACATCTAAAACCATATGTTAATGTCTTTTCAACCCATCGACACCGACGTTGAGGAGAACACGTCATGAGCACCGACACCCCCGCCTCAGGCACCGCGGCAGTTTCACTGCGCGGCATCACGAAGCGCTTCGGCGACTTCACCGCGGTCAAAGACCTAGATATCGAGATCGAGCGAGGCGAGTTCTTCTCGATGCTCGGCCCCTCGGGCTCGGGAAAGACCACGGTGCTGCGCATGATTGCCGGCTTTGAGGCCCCCACCGAGGGCACGATCCACCTCGAGGGAACCGACATCACCCACGAGGCGCCCTTCGACCGCGAGGTCAACACCGTCTTTCAGGACTACGCGCTGTTTCCGCACATGAACGTGCTCGAGAACGTGGCCTACGGGCTCACGGTGCGCAAGATGAGCAAGGCCGAGAAGTACGAGCGGTCACGCGAAGCGCTCCGCCAGGTGCAGCTCGACCACCTCGCAGACCGGCTGCCATCGCAGCTCTCGGGTGGTCAGCGTCAGCGCATCGCGCTCGCCCGCGCCCTCATTCTGCGCCCCAAGGTGCTACTGCTCGATGAGCCGCTCGGCGCGCTCGACAAGCAACTGCGCGAGCAAATGCAGATCGAGCTCAAGCAGATTCAGCGCGAGGCCGGCATCACCTTCATCTTCGTCACCCACGACCAGGAAGAGGCGCTCACGCTCTCTGACCGCATCGCGGTGTACAACGACGGCAAAATCGAACAGGTCGGCAGCCCCCGTGAGGTCTACGAGTTTCCGCAAACCGAGTTCGTCGCAAAGTTTCTCGGCGTCACAAACCTCATCTCGAGCGAGCTCTCGCAGCAGCTCTTCGACTCGGCCAGCCAGCACAGCATCAGGCCAGAGCGAGTCGGCGTGCGCGACGCGACCTTCACGGGCGAGGCAGGCACCGTCGCCCTTCAAGGCGTCATCGCCGAAACCGTCTACGCAGGCCCGCAAACGAGGTACCTCATTGACACCGAGGCCGGCGTGCGCCTCATCTCTGAGCACCAGAACGCACACGCGCCGCGGCTCGACCCGAGTATTCGACGCGGCGACCGCGTGACCGCGGTGTTCGACCGGGCACACGCAACCGCGATTCCCGGCGCCTAACGCAGACCAAACCCTCAAGCACCACACCACATCACATCGAACACACAAAGGAGTCACACTGATGTTGAAGAAGAAATTGATGATCCCAGCGGCGATGCTCGCCGCTGCGGGTCTCGCGATCACCGGTTGTTCGTCAGACGACGCGGGCTCGGGCGACGCTGGCTCGGGCGAACTCAAGATCGACGTGCCAGACGTACCCATGATGGAAGAGCTCGGCGAGAACGAGGGCGAGGTCAACATCGTCGCGTGGTCGGGCTTCGTTGAAGATGGCTGGGTCAAGCCCTTCGAGGAGCAGACCGGCTGCACCGTCAACCGCCGCGTCGCAGGAACCTCTGACGAGATGGTGACGCTCATGCGCACCGGAGAATACGACCTCGTCTCGGCCTCGGGCGACGCGTCACTGCGCCTCATCGTTGGCGGCGACGTGCAGCCCATCAACCAGGAGCTCATTCCCAACTTCGGCGACGACATCGTCGAGGGAATGCAGGGCCAGGTCTACGACACCCTGAACGGCAAGTCGTACGGCGTGCCCATCGGTCGCGGCGCAAACATTCTGCAGTACAACACCGACGTTGTCACCGAGACCCCCGACAGCTGGAGCGTTGTGTGGGAAGAGGATTCACCCTACGCGGGCAAGATCATCGGCTACGACGCACCCATCTACATCGCCGACGCCGCGATCTACCTCATGCACACCCAGCCCGACCTCGGCATCACGAACCCGTACGCACTCGACGAGACCCAGCTGAAGGCCGCGGTTGACCTGCTCAAAGACCAGAACAAGCGCGTCTCAGAGTACTGGGCCGACCCCGTCGCCCAGATCACCTCGTTCACGAACGGCAACACCGTCGTCGGCACCTCGTGGGAGGTTCTGCGCAAGCTGAGCGAAGATGACCGCCTCGAGGGCACGCTGCCCAAGGAGGGCTCGACCGGCTGGTCAGACGCCTGGATGCTGAGCGCACAGTCGAAGAACCCGAACTGCGCCTACCAGTGGATGGACTACACGAGTGGCGCCGAGGTGAACGGTGCAATCGCGATGAACTTCGGCATGGCGCCCGCCAACGCGGCGTTCTGCGAGCTGAACGACGAGGCCAAGGCACACTGTGAGACCTTCAAGGCAACCGACGAAGAGTACTACTCGCAGGTCTGGTTCTGGACCACGCCGATCGAGCAGTGCATCGACGGCCGAACCGACGTGCAGTGCACGAACTTCCAGCAGTGGACCGAGGCCTGGACCACGGTAAAGGGCTAAACCCCCTCGCCGGGCGCCGCCATCTTGCGGCACCCGGCACCCACGCTCGCGGGGCGGCGCTCGATGCCACCCCGCGGGCCCCGATCCACCACCACCACCACCACCCTTTGAGGATTCGCAGTGTCAACACAAACCGCAACGAAGCGCACCGCACACCCGGTTTCTTCTTCGCTCTACAAGCGCCCGCGCGGCAGGCTCGCGGCGCTCATCACGCCCCCGATGCTGTGGCTCGTGGGGGTCTATATTCTTTCGATCGCGCTCATGCTGGTGACCGCGTTCTGGGTCACCGACCCGTTCACCTCGAAGGTCACGCCCGGCTTCACGTTCGATAACTTCGTGAACCTCGTGAAGATTCCGGCGTTCTTCTGGACCGCGGTGCGCACGCTCGGCATCGCCCTCGCCGTCACCGCTATTTGCATCGTCTTCGCCGTGCCCCTCGCCGTCTTTATGGCGAAGATCGCTGGCCCGAAGCTGCGCGCCTTTCTCGCGGTCGCCGTCACGCTGCCGCTCTGGGCGGGCTACCTCGTCAAGGTGCTCGCGATGCGCATCACCTTCGCCGAGGAGGGCTTCTTTAACTGGCTGCTCAACCCGCTCGGCATCAGTGGGCCAGGCTTCGGCATCACGACCGTCATCATCACGCTCACCTACCTCTGGTTTCCGTACATGATCATCCCGATCTACTCGGCGGTATCGCAGATTCCCACGAACCTGTACGACGCCGCGAGCGACCTCGGCGCGAAGGGCCTGCGCACGATCACCTCGGTCGTGTTTCCCATCTTGAAGCCGGCCGTCATCGCCGGCTCGATCATGACATTCTCGCTCAGCCTCGGCGATTTCATCGCCGCTCGATTCGTTGGCGGATCGACCCAGATGATCGGTTCAATCATCTCGTCGAACATCAACCTGAACCCGCCCGTCGCGGCCGCGTTCTCGGTGGTTCCCATCGTGATCGTGCTCGTGTTTCTGCTTCTCGTTCGCCGCACCGGCGCGCTCGACAACCTCTAGGAGCCTCCCATGTTGAGATTGAACCGCACCGCAAAGATCGTGCTCGGCGCGATCGCCGCCATCGTCATGCTCTTCGTCTACACGCCGCTCGTTATGGTCGTGCTGAACTCGTTCAACGCGAAGCGCGTTGCCGGGTGGCCCGTGACCGAGTTCTCGCTCACGTGGTGGGAGGCAGCCCTCGGCAACCCAGCCGTGCACGCCGCCGTGTGGAACTCGGTGGTCGTCGCCCTCGCCGCGACCGCAATCGCCCTGCTACTCGGCACCCTCGCCTCGTTTGCGCTGCAACGCTACAACTTTTTTGGCCGCGAGGTCGTGAACCTGCTCATCATTCTGCCCATCACCCTGCCCGGCATCGTCACGGGTGTCGCGCTCTCGAACACCTACCACTCGGTGCTCGAGCCGATGGGCATTCACATCGGCTTCTTCGGGCTCATCGTCGCACACGCGACCTTCTGCATCGTCATGGTGTTCAACAACGTCATTGCCCGGCTTCGCCGCATGAGCCCGAACCTCGAAGAGGCGTCAATGGACCTCGGCGGCGGCATCATGCAGACCTTTCGGCTCGTCACCTTCCCACAGTTCCGCACCGCGTTCATCGCCGGCGGCCTGCTCGCCTTCGCGCTGTCGTTTGACGAGATCGTCGTGACGATCTTCACGGCGCCTCCCGGCGTCGACACGATTCCGCTGTGGATGATGAACCAGATGGGCCGCCCGAACGAGGCGAACCAGGTGAACGTCGTTGCGACGATCATGATTCTGCTCTCGCTCATCCCGGTCTACTTCTCGCAGAAGGCGCAGGAGAACCAGGCAGCGAAGTAGCTCCCACGCACGCGAAAGGCCCCGGCCGGCTCAGGTGAGCCGCCGGGGCCTTCGTGCGTGGTTGAGCGCTCGGCGCGATCCGCCCGGTGTTTCGACTAGAGCTCTTCGCGGTGCGACGTCTTGAAGTCTTCGACCGCGCGTTCAAGCGTCGGGTCATCGCCACGGGCCAGGGCCGCGTACTCGAAGGTGACGCCAGAGGCATTCGGGATCGCCTTGACCCACATGCGCCTGCGCGGCACGAAGATCGAGCCGATCAGGCCGGCCGTTGCGGCAAGGGCCGAGACGAGAATCCAGGTTTGGGCGGGGTTCGTGAGCACGTCGAAACCGACGTAACGCGGAACCGAATCCATGCTGATGGTACCGAGGCCGTTTGGCAGGTCGACCGTTTCGCCGAGGGTGAGCTCGAGCGAGTCTTTGTCGACGGCGCGGCCCGTGAGCTGCTCCATCTCGCTCGTGTCGAGGGCGTATACCGACTGCGGAATGCCCTCGTTAATGCCGAGGTCGCCCTCGAACACATCGAGCGTGAGCACCGGATCGTTGAGGTCGGGGTACGACGAGGTGAGAGCACCCGTGTCGAGCTCGGCCTTCGTCGGGTAGAAGAAGCCGCGCAGACCGAGCTGCTCAGGCATGCCATCAGACACCTTGATGATGCCGAGCGACGTCATGTTCGTGTCCTGCGGAATGAAGACGACGGGCTCCTGGTGCACGATCTTGCCCTCGGCGTTGTGAATCGTGATCACGGGAGCGTAGCCGTTCGCGAGCAGGTAGATGCTTGATGAGGCGAAGCGCAGCGGGTGGTTAACCCTGACGAGCTCCTCCTTCGGCTCTGCGCCGTCGGCAGGGAACATCGTGACGAATGCGCGGTGCTCAAGCACCTGGCCAACCGCGTTCTGGTTCGCGTCTTCTGGCGTCACGTAATCGATCTCGAGGTTGTCGAGGCGCATGCCCCAGGCCTCGAGCGAGTTCTCGTCAAAGTAGGTGCCGCTCGTCGCGGTGTCGTAGTCGATGAGTGCGTTGACCATGGCTGCCTCGCCCTCGATGAGCACCTTCTGCCCATGAAAGTTGAAGGCGCCGTTGACGCCAATCGCGACGAGCACGCCGAGCAGGCCGATGTGAAACACGAGGTTACCGGTCTCACGTGCGTACCCGCGCTCGGCCGAAACCGAGACCTCGGTGCGACCGCGAAAGGTGCGCTCTTCGATGACCGTGCGGTAGCCCTGCTTCTTGAGCAGTTGCTCGCCGCGGGCAACCGCAGCCTGAGCAAACTCGAGCTTCTCGGCATCAGAGGCGTTCTCATTCGTGACCTCGGTCGAAGAGAATCCGGCCATGCGGGTGAGCCTCGCCGGGGTTTTCGGCGGGGCCGAGCGCAGCGCCTTCCAGTGCTGGGCAAGCCTCGGCAGCACGCAGCCAACGAGCGAGATGAACAGCAGCAGATAGATCGACGAGAACCAGACCGAGCCGTACACGTCAAACATTTGCAGCGGAAACGCGTCGAGCACCTTGAAAAGGTCAGGGTTGTCCTGCTGCCAGAGCGCGACACCGTTCGGGTCGGCGCCGCGTTGCGGAAATAATGAGCCGGGGATCGTCGCGATCGCGAGCATGAGCAGCAGCAGGAGCGCCACACGCATGCTCGTGAGCTGTCGCCAGAACCAGCGCAACCAGCCTTTGATGCCGAGTTCGGGGCCTTTAACCGTTGCCCTTTCATCGAAGTCGACTGATCCGCCGTCATAGTCAGAGGGGCGGGACGAAACCATCGATCACCACCTGCAAATGAGACATGAAGACTCCCCACAGCCCCGTCACCATGACGAGGCCGATGAGAATCATGAGAACTCCGCCTGCGATATTAATCGCGCGAATGTGCTTGCGCAGAAAGGCGGTAACGCCCGACATCCAGCCGAAGCCGAGCGCGAGCAAGATGAAGGGGAGGCCGAGCCCGAGCGAGTAGCCGATCGCGAGCAGCACGGCACGCGACATCGAGCCCTCGGTCAGGCTGAGTGCCATGATCGTGCCGAGCGTTGGGCCCATGCAGGGCGCCCACCCGAGGCCAAAAACCATGCCGAGCACCGGGGCTCCGGCAAGACCAACACGGGGTTTGATCTTCAGGCGCCGCGTGTTTTGCATGCGACTGAAGAGCCCCAGAAATACGAGGCCCATGAGAATCACGATGACGCCCATGACCTGCAACAGCACGTCCTGATACACGAAGAGCCACGCACCGACACTGCCGGCGAGAGCGTTCAAGGCAACAAAAACAATGGTGAAGCCCAGCACAAAGAGCAGGGCACCGAGCGAGACCCGCCACCTGGCCTGCTTCTCTCCCCCGTCGCCCGCGACGCCGCCAACGTAGGCGAGGTAGCCGGGTACGAGTGGCAACACGCAGGGCGAGGCAAACGAGATGAGTCCAGCGAGAAGTGCGATGAGCATGGCAACAAAAAGCTGCCCGTCAGCGACGATTGCCTGTAACCCCACGGCGGTGCCTACGAGCCCGACTCGTCGAGTGTTTCAGAGATCAGGGTGCGCAGCTGTGACTCGCCAGCAATCTGGCCAAGCACGCGGTGCGCAACGCGCCCCTCGGTGTCGAGCACGAGGGTCGTCGGGACGGCGTTGAGCGGAATCTTGCCCGCGAACGCGCGCTGCACGCCGCGATCACCGACGGTGTCGAGGATCGAGTCATACTCAATACCAAATTCCTCGGTGAACCCACGCGAGACGGCCTCGCCATCACGGGTGTTCACACCTAAGAACTTCACGTCTTGGTCGTCAAACTCGTTGTAGGCGGCAATGAGGTCGGGTGCCTCGGCACGGCACGGAGCACAGCCCGCGTACCAAAAGTTCACGACCGTGACGTGGCCCGCGAAGTCGGCGCTGCTGATCGGGTCACCATTCTCGCCCGTGCCTTCAAACTCGACCGCCTCGGTGCGGGCCTCGGGAGCGATGCTCGTGGTTGATCCATCACCCGCGATATAGCCTTTGTCAGACGCGTCTTCCCACTGCTGCGAGAGCGTGTCGGGTGACGAGCTGCAGGCGGCGAGGCCGACGGCAAGCGAGACGCCAAGGGTTGCGGCCGCGATGCGGCCAGCACGACGAAGCTTCATTACACGGCCCCCACATCAACCGAGCCACCATAGAGTGGCGCCGCGGGCACACGGTAGCCAACCTCGACCCACGTGTCACCGCGCTTTTCGAACGAGGTGATGCTCGAGAGGTCACAACGGCGCTTCGCCGGATTGTGCCAGAGCTTCTCGCCCGCGATGTCGAGGTGCGCCATCCAGATCGGTGACTGGTGGCTCACCATCACGATGTCGCCCTCGGGAGTCGACTGCCACGCATCGTCCATCGCGGCACGCACGCGCGTCGCAACCGAACGGTACGGCTCGCCCCAGCTCGGCCGGAACGGGTTCCAAAACTTGTGCCAGTTGCGAGGCTTCTTGAACTCGGCGCCAGGGCCGTGGTTCACCTTGCCCTCGAACCAGTTCGTCGGCTCAATGATGCGCTCTTCAGTCTCGACCGGCAGGCCGAGCGCCGCCGAGACGGGAGCAGCAGACTGCTGCGCGCGTTCGAGTGGCGACGCAAAGAGGCGCGCAACGGAGCGGCCCGAGGCCTTAAGCTCATCGGCTGCCGCACTCGCCATCTCGTGGCCAAGGTCAGAAAGAACGAAGCCCGGAATACGCCCGTAGAGCACCCGATCAGGGTTATAGACCTCTCCGTGGCGAACGAGGTGAAGTTGCTTGCCAGTCACGCCCCCATTCTACGTTTGAGACCCGCTCGTAACTGAGAGTTCGCTAACGCTAGACTGTTGGGGTGAAGAACCGTGAGTTGATCAAGAATCTTGCCGCCCGTGAAGACGGCACCGTAACCGTTTCAGGCTGGGTCGAAAAGGTACGCGACCAGCGCCACGTGCAGTTCGTGGTGCTTCGTGACGAGACCGGAGCCGTACAGCTGGTGAACGGCGGTGTACTGCGCGAGGCCGACCCCGAGAACCCCCGCTCAGACATTCTGCTCACCCGCACCGAGACCATCACGCACCTGGAGCTCGGCTCGTTCGTGACCGTCACCGGTGAGCTGCAGCACAACGAGCGCGTCAAGCTCGGCGGTGTCGAAATTCAAATCGAAACCATCGAGGTGGTCTCGCACTCGCTCGCCGAGACCCGCACCACCCCAGACTCGCACATCGATGTGCGCCTCGACTGGCGCTTCCTCGACCTGCGTCGCCCCGAGCAAAACCTCATCTTCCGCGTGCAAACGACCTTCGAGCACGCGCTGCGCGAGGTGTGGATGAACCGCGAGTTCATCGAGATTCACACCCCGAAGCTCATGGCCTCAGCGTCAGAGTCACGCGCCGAGCTCTTCGAGGTCGACTACTTTGACGGCAAGGCGTACCTCGCGCAGAGCCCCCAGTTCTTTAAGCAGATGGCCCAGGCCGCAGGCTTCGGCGGCATCTTCGAGATCGGCCCCGCGTTCCGCGCCGACCCCTCGTTCACCTCGCGCCACGCGACCGAGTTCACGTCGGTCGACACCGAGCTGAGCTGGATCGAATCGCACGAAGACGTCATGGAGCTGCACGAAGAGCTCATCGTTGCCGGCCTCACCGCCGTCAAAGAGAAGCACGGCGAGGCCATCAAGAAGGCCTTCAACATCGACATCACCGTGCCCGAGCGCCCCTTCCCCCGCATCCCGCTCGCTGAGGCGAAAGAGATCGTCAAGGAGCGCGGCTACGAGGTGCCCCGCGCCGACGCCGACATGGACCCAGAGGGCGAGCGCCAGATCTCGGCCTACGTGCGCGAGAAGTACGGCCACGACTTCGTCTTCTTGACCGACTACCACGAGTCGATCCGCCCGTTCTACCACATGCGCAGCGAAGAAGACTCGTCGCTCACGAAGAGCTACGACCTCATCTACAACGGCACCGAGATCTCGACCGGCGCTCAGCGTGAGCACCGCATCGAGGTGCTCGAGGCGCAGGCCCTCGAGAAGGGCATGGACCTCAAGGAGCTCGAGTTCTACCTCGACTTCTTCCGCTACGGCATGCCCCCGCACGGCGGCTTCGGCATGGGCCTCAACCGCGTGATTATGCTCATGCTCGGCCAGTCGTCGATTCGCGAGGTCACCTACCTCTTCCGCGGCCCGACGCGTCTGAAGCCGTAGGCTGGCGGCGTCGCGAGCCGCGCTCTGGCGGCTGCCGACTGCCGGCCTCGCGGCTGACGTCTCGCGGCTCTCGACCTCGGGGCTGACGGATCCCGGCCTCGCGGCCTCGCGACTGACGGATCCCGGCCTCGCGGCCTTGCAACCCGGCGGTTTCTGTCAAGGGGCGGTGCTCACTTCGGTGGGTGCCGCCCCGCTGGTGTTTTTTGGGTGCTAGCGCCTCGTGCCTGGCGGCTTTGAGGTGTGGGTCGCCTCGCGCCTGCCGGTTTTAGGGCGCTGTCGCCACGTGCCTGGCGATTTCTCGTTTACTTGACGAAAAGCAGGGTGTAATCGCTCGAACACCCTGCTTTTCGTCAAGTGGAGCGCGAAATGCGGGTCATCACCCCGTGCGAGACCTCGCGCCGCAGCGAACTGTGCACCTTACTGGGCCTTTGACGCCCAGAAACGCTCGAGACCTGCCTGAATGATGCCCTTCTCCCATGCCTCGGCGGCGACGACATTTTCACGTGCGACAGCGGCTTCAAACTCGGCAAGCGTGGGGCGTAGGAGGCGTAGATGCTGAGACGTAGCGCTGCCCTCAGGGTTCCACCGGTGTGCAAGATCAACGGCTGCCCCCACGAGATCAGCCTCAGCGACAATGGTGTCGAGCAGCCCGATCGCGAGGGCTTCGTCGGCTTCGACTCGCGGGGACTCAAGCACGAGACGGCGGGCTGCCTGCCCCAAGAGACGACGCAAGAACATGCTCGAACCGTTCGAAATCGTGAGGCCGATGCGGTTTTCGGGCAGCATGAATGCGCTCTGCGCGGTACCCACCCGGGCATCGCAAGACATTGCGACCTCTGAGGCACCTCCGACAGCAAGACCATTGACCGCAGCAATCACCGGAACCTCGCTCTCAAGGATCGCCCGAGTAATATCGTGAAAGGTTTCGACGGCCTGCATGAGCTCGGCCTGCCCCTGAACACCGGCTTCGCGAAGGTCTTCACCCGCAGAGAAAGCCGGGCCAGTACCCGTAATAACGATGCCCCGCGAGGCTCCAGCCACGCCAAAGGCGCGAATATGTTCGGCAATTTGCACTCGCATGCCCTGAGTAAGGGCGTTGAGCTTTTCAACGCGATCAATACGCACGACGGCCACGTCGCGCTCTTCGAATACCTGAATCGTGTGCGGCATGGGTTCTCCTTAGGCTTCTGAATGTTGCCAGCGTGCGCCACCGAGGCGGGGCACAGCGTCAAGCAGTTGTCGCGCGTACGCGGTCTGGGGGTTATCAAAGAGTCGGGTTACTTCGCCGTGCTCAACCACTTCACCGTGTTGCATCACGTAGACGTGCTCGCTCACATAGCGAATAACCGAGAGATCGTGCGAAATGTAGAGCATGGCAAAGCCGAGCTCTCGCTGCAGGTCGCGCAACAGGTTCAAAACGGCGGCTTGCACCGACACGTCAAGTGAAGCCGTGACCTCATCGAGCAGCAGATAGTCGGGCTCGACGGCGAGCGAGCGAGCAATCGAAACACGCTGCAACTGACCGCCCGAGAGCTCATGTGGGTAGCGGGCGAGGTGAGATGTTTCAAGACGCACCATGCGCAACAGTTCTTCGGCTCTGCGCGCCGCTGCTTGAGCATCAAGCCCCCTGCCCTGCTTGGCACGTCCGTTCTGCGCATTCGGCTTTCGATACAGAGCGGCAGCCTCGCTCAACGTCTCACCGATAGTCATTTTGGGGTTCATCGACGTGCGAGGGTCCTGAAACACGAGTTGAACGCCATAACGAGCCGGGTGCTTCAATGTGCGTGTCGGTGACGCCAGCTCACTGCCCTCGATCGTGACCCTGCCTGTGGCAAGCCGGTTCATGCCCACGCCGGCCTTCGCAACCGACGATTTGCCCGAGCCTGACTCGCCCACGAGACCCACGGTTGATCCACGTTCAATGCGCAGGTTAACCCCGCGCACAGTGAGTTCATTGCGTGCCGAGCCAAAACGAATGCCGACGTCTTCAAAGATCAGTGCCATGCGCTGCCACCCCCGCATCAAAAATGTCATCGATCATCGCGAGCGGTTCGTCGCGATCGGTTGAAAGATCTGGCACCGCACGCACGAGCATTTGTGTATAGGCATGCCCCTTGCCCGCGAGAAGTTCGTCTGTAGTGAGCACGTCGACGAGGTCGCCGCGATACATGACGAGCACCCGTTGGCATATCTCTGACAGCAGCGCGATATTGTGCGACACCATGAGAATCGCGGTGCCATGCTCACGATTGAGCTCACTCATGATCGACATGACCTGTGCCTGCACCGTTACATCAAGTGCAGTGGTTGGTTCATCAGCGATGACGAGTTGCGGGCGATGCATGAGTGCCATCGCGATCATGACGCGTTGCCGCATGCCGCCCGAAAGCGCATGCGGGTACTGTTTCATGACCCGCTCGGGGTTCGGTACGTGCACGTCACTGAGAGCTACACGTGCACGGTCGAACGCTTCAGCACGCGTTACCCTCTCGTGCGCCCTGGTGCCCTCAATCAGCTGTTTGCCAATGGTCATTGACGGGTTCAACGAGCTCATGGGGTCTTGAAACACCAGGCCGAGTTTCGTGCCGAGATGAAAGCGCAGCTCAGCCGGGCTCAGCCCGCTGAGCTCACGGCCAGCAACCTCAATGCGGTCGCTCGTCGCGGTAAGACCACGCGGCAGCAACTGTGCGATTGCGAGCGAGGTGAGCGTCTTACCGCTACCCGACTCGCCGACGACTCCAACAACCTCGCCTGGGGCCACCTCGAATGACACGTCACGCACGATGCGCTCGGCAGGCGACTCAATCGAGAGGCCAGCCACTGTGAGTACGGGCGTCATACCGCCACCTCCTGTGGTCGTCGAGTTGCGGTCTGCTTGGCACGAAGCAGCGGGTTCGTGGCTTTGGCGAGCGCATCGCCAAACATAGAAAGCGCAAGCCCGGTGAGCCCAATCAGCACGGCTGGTGCAACAGCGGCCCAGGGGTTGAGGTAAAAGTTGCGCACGCCGTCGGTGAGCATCTGCCCCCAGTCAAATTGGGGTTCTTGCACGCCAAGGCCCAAAAAGCTCAGCGACGAAAGCGCGATGATGCCCTCGCCCACCGCTGAGAAGCTCGTCACGATAATGCTGTCTGAAACGTTGCGCAGCACGTATCGAGAAAGGATCGAGCGACGCTTCACACCGAGCACTCGGGCCGCTGCCACGTAGTCCCGGGCAACGGTCGATGAGACGAGAGCGAACGTAAACCGGGCAAAGATCGGGGTGAAGGCAATGCCAATCGCGATCACTGCTCCCTTGGCTCCAACACCAAGAATGGTCACGACCACAACGCCCAGCAAAATATCACCGAAACTCAGCATCGTATCGATGATCGCAGCACCGATGCTCCGCACCCGACGGCCTGAGGCGGCAAGCACGGCACCGAGCAGGGAGCCGAGCACGACCGCAATGAGCACGGCGGTAACGCCGAGCACCAGCGAAAGCCGAGCTGCCGCGAGGGTGCGGGTGAGAATGTCTCGTCCGAGGCCATCGGTGCCCAGCAGATGGCCGGCTGATGGCCCTTCGCTAGCCCGCATCATGTCAACGGTGGTCGCCGTGGGCCCAAAGCCGTCAGGGCCAAGCACCGCAAGAACCGCGAGCGCGATAAGCAAGAGCGTAGAGATCACGCCGCTCGGTGAACGAAAGAGCGTCTTCACGTTATGCCTCCTTCGCCTGTGGATCGAAAACGCCAATGAGCACGTCAACGAACATGTTCATCAGCACGACGCTTGCTCCGAGCACGAGCGTGATGCCCTGCACGACCGGGTAGTCACCGCTAATCACCGAGCGAATGAGCTCGGTGCCGAGCCCGGGTCTCGCAAACACAATCTCAACGACTACGGCGCCGCCGATGAGGCTCGCAAAAAGCGTTCCGCCGAGAGCAAGGCCCGCGGGAGCCGCGTTGGGAAGTACGTGCCGCAGGTACACCTGCGACGAACGAGTGCGTTTCGACCATGCAGTGCGCACGTACGACTGCTCAAGCACCTCCAGAGTGCGCACCCGTATCACGCGGGCAACCATCATGCTTGGCCGTAGTGAAACCGCGATTGCCGGAAGCACGAGAGCAGAGAAACCATCGGCGCCGGCAACCGGAAACCATTTCCATGTGACCGCAAAGAGAAACACTAAAAAGGTTGCGGTGAGATAGTGCGGCATGGCGGCGAGCGCCCCGGTCACCCCTGAAAAGACGACGTCAAAGCCCGGGCGCTGCCGGTGCGAAATGATGCCCGAGAGAAGCCCTATGAGCACACCGCTCACCGCGATCAGCACGACCGCAGCCAGTGTGAGCGTGAGCGTCGGTTCAAGCTTTTGAGCGATGATGTCAGCGACCGGCTGCCTCGTTTTAAATGAGGTACCGAAATCGCCCTGCACAATGCCAAACAGGTACGTCATGAACTGTTCGAAGAGCGGCCTGTCGAGGCCGAACTCGGTGCGCACGATATCGACCGCGCTCTGATCGGCCTGTGCCCCAGCGATCGTACGCGCGGGGTCGCCAGGAATGAGGTGCACCATTGAAAAGGTAAGCACCACTACGCAAAGGAGCACCATACCGAGGCGCGCTATTCGCCTCGCGATCGTTGACCACTGTTGCATCTCACTCACCTCGGTATCGGTTACTGGGGTTGGGTTTGGCGTCGCTCTAGCGCTACTTCGCCTGAGCGAGGGTGCGAAGGTCAACCTTGTAGAAGTCAGCATCGAACTCGAAGCCCGCTGAGAACCACAGAGCATTCGACCAGGTCATCGGCTTCACATCGACGTTTTCAAGCAGTGCCGCTTCGGCCTCACCCCAGAGTGCGCACCGTTCGTCGCCCATCGTTGCGGCTGCCTCAGCGACGAGACCGTTGTAGTCTGCGTTCTGCACGTTGCCGACGTTGAGGGTCTCGCCAAGGGTGCCACTGATCTGGTTCACGAGCGCACTCGGCAGCGGGGTCGGCACCGGGTAAGGGAACACCATGAGATCCCATTCACCGGTTCCAAAGAGCACGCCCAGCCCCTGCTCAAGCGTTCCCTTATTCACCTCGACCTCAACTCCGATGCTCCGCAGTGCATCGGCAATGTACTCGGGGCCTGAGTTCTGGGTGTCGATGCCCAGCAGACGCACCTTCAGCGGCTTACCGCCCTCGCCGTACCCTGCTTCAGCAAGCACTGCCTTTGCTGATTCGGGATCAAAGCCAGTGACGAGTTCGGCGTTCGCATCGGTGTAACAAGCCATGTTTGGCGTATACATCGTGTCAGCCGCACTACCAAGGTCGAACGTAGCGGCCTTCGTGTAACTCGCGTTGTCGATGGCGAGCGAGAGCGCTCGGCGCACGTCAACGTTGTCAACGGCAAGTCCCTCTGTCTGGTTGAACAGGAGAGCATCAGCCATGTAGGCCCTACCGTCATGCTCGTCGAATGACCCTTTCAGCCGTTCTGCATCACGACCGAGCACCGAAGTGATGTTCACAGCCTTGGTCTCAAGCAGGTTGGCACGGGTCGTGTCATCGCCAACGACCCGCAACTCGAGTGTCGCGGGAACCTTTGCCTGTTCGATGACTGGCGTCTCGCGGCTCTCGAGCGTGTAACTCTCACCCCGGCTCATCTTGCCCATGATGTGCGTGCCTGTTTCAGCTGGAGCTGAAGTGAGAGCGTCGAGATCGTCAAAAGCCGTCGGGCACACGACATAGGCCTGTGACAGCCCCTCGAGCAGGTACGTATACGGCTCGTTCAGTTCGATATCGAGCGTTCCCGCAGCTGAGTCTGCCGTGATGGTTTTCAGCCCTCCGGGGCCAAACACGCGGCTTGCGTACAGCGCACCTGTTTCGGGAGCAGCGAGGTGCTCGAGCGACTTCGCGATGCCCTCAGCGTCAAGCACGGTACCGTCGCCGCACGTCAGGCCTTCGCGCAGTTGAAAGGTGCCGCCGTTCTCGCGCATTTGCCACTCGGCCGCGAGTGATCCGCTCACCTCAACGGTCGCGTCGGCCGCGTCAACGCGCACGAGCGTGTCATACACTGCGTCAAACATCTGTTTCGCCCCGGCCTCTCCGGCACTCTTAAACGGGTCAAAGGTGTCGACGTCATTGCGCATGACGATGCTCACGTTCGTGAGATCAACGCCATCAGCGCCTGCGCCGCTGGAGTCTTGACTACAGGCGACGAGTGAGAGCATCAGAGCTGCGGCTGAAGCTCCGGCTGCAAGCCGCACGGTGGTTTTCAAGGGTTGTTGCATCATTGCACACCTCTTTCTTATGGCGTTGGTTTTGGGGTGGTCGACCGCTGAGCAGCGGTCACAGCAAATACGGGTGTTGCCTCTGCAACCGCGCGCTCAACAAGCAGCGGCTTTGAGACGCGAAGCGAGGGGGTAAGCGGAAACTCGTCGACGAATGAAAAGAGGCGCGGAACCTTGAACCGTGCAAGGTTTGCTTGGGCGTGCTCGCTGAGGGCCTCGGCGGTTTCTCTACCGGCTGCGACACCTTGCGCAAGCTTCACAAAGAGCTTGACTTCTTCGCCCCACAGTTCGTCGGGTTCACCAACGGCGGCGCAACTGACGACGAGTGGGCTCGCACCCATGACGGCTTCGACCTCGGCGCTCGAAATGTTCTCGCCACCGCGACGAATCATCTCTTTCAACCGCCCCACGAGAAACAGTCGCCCCTCAGAGTCACGCTTGACGAGGTCGCCCGTGTGGGCCCACCCATCAACGATGGTTGCCGCAGTAGCCTCTGGCTTATTCCAGTACCCCTGCATCATGGGTGTACCGCTGACAACCATCTCACCAATCTCGCCCGGGCCAACCGAACGCCCTTCGGCGTCTCGAACATCAACGGTTTTGCCAGGAACAGCAACGCCCAACGCACCGGTGCCAACGGTCTCGGTGTCGTCAAGTGGCGACATGAGATCAACACCGGTCTCGGTCATGCCAAAAGCTTCACGCCAGGGCGCACCCCAGCGTTGTTCAAGCTCAGCGTGGTGCGCAGCCGGGATACCTGAACACAGCACAAGCCGCACCCGATTGTCACGGTCAAGCTCGCTTGGAGGCTGTTTGAGCAGCAACATCGGCATGGTGCCAAGAATGTAGAAAATGGTTGCGCCGTGTTCACGCACCGAACCCCAAAACCCTGAAGCCGAGAACCGCTCGAGCACCACGAGGGGAACGCCAGCAGTCAGCGCCATCGCCGTATTCCACTGCGGATCCATGTACGAGAATGGTTGCGCGGTCAGCACGACATCGTCTCTCGTGAGGCCAGCGAGTCCCGCTGCCAGCCAGCCAATGCGCAGCCAGTAGTCGTTCGTGAGCATGCACGCCTTCGGAAACCCTGTGGTGCCCGAGGTGTATTGAAAATTTGCAAGCGACGAACGCTGCAGCTCGATATCCGGGCGCACTGCTGGGTGCTGAGCCGCTTCTTCGAGCAAGTTGGAGATGCGGATAACACGCACCGGGTGCTCCTGCTCAGCTGACACTGTCTCGACAAGGGCGACGTGGGCTTCAGAAGTCACGACCAGCCGAGCGCCCGAGTCTGCGAGCACATAGGCGAGGTCAGAGGCCTGGTAACTCGAGTTAATCGGTACGACGGTAATGCCTACCTTCAGCGCCGCAAGCCAAGTCACCGGCCAACCGAGCTCATTACCGAGCATGATGGCGATGCGACTGCCGGGTTCGAAACCCTCGGCGTGCAACCACTGAGCAACCTGCGAAGTGATGCACTCGATATCAGCGAAGGTGTACGAGTCGCTACCAAAGCGCAGGAACTCACGCTCGGGAATCGCTACGGCCTGGGCCTCGAGCAGTTCAGCAAGCGTGTGAGCTGATGGCTCAGAAGAGAGCATTTCACTGGTGACGATGGGGGTATTAGTCATCGTTCTGCTCCTCTGCACGTTTCAACGTGGGTTCCCACGCCGACTTCGGCATGGCTTCAAGGTCTGGCATACGAACATCGACAGCGCCGATTGATCTCGCCGCGTTTGCGGCGCCTCCACCCGTCGCGCCGAGCACCGCAAGTGCATGCTGCACAAATTCACGCACGATCTCATCAAGACCGCTCGGCCCGTCGGGACGGTACCAGGCGCTCACGCCGGTGCACATGTTGAGTAGCGAAAGTTTGGTAATGCGCGGGTTGTCGGCGGTGAACTGGCCTGCGTCGACCCCGGCGGTAATTGCTCGCGACCAGAGCTGCTCGTAATCGTCACGCATTTGCACGATCTCGGTGAACGCTTCGGTGCCCGGCGTCAACGAGCGAATCTCCCAGTCAGTCACGAAACTCAGCATGCGGTTACGACCGTGCGCACCAACGAGCACACCAACGAGACTCGCAATCTCATCGGCCGGTGTCGCCGCACCTTGCAGGGCTTCTTCGGTCGAGGCTTGCAGCAGTTGCTGCCCCTCGCGAACGATCTCGATGAGCAGAGCTTCTTTACTCTCAACGAAGTGGTAAACACCGGCGTTTGTCACACCGGCAAGTTTGGCGATGTCGCGAATGCTCGTACCAGCGTAGCCCTTGCGGGCAAAGAGGAAGACGGCTGAAATCTTGATTCTCGCGGCGGTATCGGGAGCGTCGGCAAGGTCAAGCGCGAGGCCCGCAGAAATATTACTCATGATGGTCCCTTTCGAAAGCTCTTTCTTTCGTTACCTACCGTTCGGTAAGTGCAAAGGTAGCATGCTTTGCCCCGGCGCGCCACACGCACAAGCTTCAGAGGCCGGGTGGCCATAGCTCGGCCGCCATATCGAGTCTGCTCATTCTGCGTTTACTTGACGAAAAGCAGGGTGTAATCGCTCAAACACCCTGCTTTTCGTCAAGTGGAACGCGAAACGTCGCCGCAACGCAGACACGCGTAGCCGAGGCGACCCCCGAAACCGGTCGACTCAAGACGCCGATCGGCGACAACGCGGATCGGTCACGAAGCGGATCGGCCAAGAAGCCGATCGGGCCAAGAAGCTGATCGAGTCACGAAGCTGATCGGGTCACGAAGCTGATCGGGTCACGAAGCGGACCGGGCCGCGACAGCCCGCTCAATCGAGAGAGGCCAAGACCTCGAGAATCGCGTCGGGGCCCAGCTGCCGGCCAGGCCCAGAAAACGCGTCGATGCGGTAGGTGTAGCCGCCGGGGTACCGGTAGAGGGCGAGTTCTTCGAGTTGATCCGCCGCGTCGGCATTCGCGCCCTCGGGCTGTTCTTCGGTTTGCAGTACGACCTCCCGGCCGCGCAGGTCGAGCCGTTGTAGCGTCGAGTGGGGCACGGGGTTCACCTCGATCAGGTCTTCGAGACTCATGGTCGTGGCCGAGACCGCGAGCAGGTAGGTGTCGCTGCCACGCTCGTACAGGTACGAGATTTCTTTCGGGCCGGTACCGTTACCGCTGCGCGTGATCTCGTTGACCGTGACCGTGGCGAGCTCGTAGCCCTCGGGCGTGAACCGGGGCTCGATCGGGGTGAAACCCGCGGCTTCGAAGGCCGCTTCGGTCTCATGCGGTGCGAAAGTCTCGCTGGCAAGCGGCTGTTGGCTCGGCTTCACGAAGATCCACCACGCGAGAACCCCTGCGACTAGCACCGCGAGCGCGACCAACAGGGGTTTCGTTCTCGTCATGCACGGTCTCCCTCGAGCGGTTTGGCGCGAGACTCTGCCGCCTCAGCCCTCGTGAGCACAGTTTACCCGCGGCTCGCGAACGCAGACAAGCGTCTTGGTGAGGCGTTTCGGGGGCGGCGGCACCTCGTGCCTGACGATTTTGCCTTTACTTGACGAAAAGCAGGGTGTTTCAGCGATTACACCCTGCTTTTCGTCAAGTGGAGCGCGAAGCGGCAGGCTAGGCACGAAGCGGCAGGCCTGGCACGCAACTGCCGACTGAGCGCGAAGCGGCAGGCCTAGCACGCAACTACCGACTGGGCGCGAAGCGGCGGGCCTGGCACGAGGCGACTGGCCAGGCACGCAACTACCGGCCAAGCCGCAGACTAAGCCCCCAAACGACCCAAAAGCCGCAGCGGATCGAGCCGCGGATCGAGCAGCGTGCCGCTACTTCGAGAGCCGCGCCAGCGCGAGCTGCGCGAGCGAGGCAGCGCCAACCGACAGCACCGCGTCGTCGAACTGCACGAGCGGCGAGTGGTTTGCGGCAGACATCGGGTCGATGCCGTCGGGGGTTGCTGAGAGCATGTAGAAGGTTCCGGGAATCTCGTGCAGCACGTACGAGAAGTCTTCTGAGCCCATGACGCCGTGAGGGGGCACCTGCACGAGGTCTTCGCCGAACTGCTCGCGCAGCGTTTCGATGGCGAACTCGGTCTCGGCGGGGTCGTTCACGGTCGGGATGTACTGAGTCTCGAAGTTCACCTCGGCCGTGCAGCCGTGCGCCGATGCAATACCCGAGGCGAGCTCTTCGATGAAGCCGGGAAGGGCGTCGAGGCTCGTCTGGGTCACAGTGCGCACGGTCGCGCTGAGCGATGCCGAGGGCGGAATCACGTTGACGGCCTCGCCCGCGCTGAGGCGGGTCACGCTGATGACGACCGGCTCGAACACGTTGAACTTGCGGGTGATCATGACCTGCAGTTGCGTCACGAGTTCGGCGAGGGCTACCACCGGGTCGGCCGCGCCATAGGGCATCGAGCCGTGGCCGCCGCGGCCGTGAACCGTCACGTGCAGCTCGCTCGAACCAGCGAGCATCGGGCCAGGCAACGTTGCGAGCAGGCCGCGGGGGCCGGGACCAACGTGCAGGCCGTAAGCGGCGACGGGGCGCTCACCGGCGGCATCGAGCACGCCCTCCTTGATCATGACGCTCGCGCCGTTGAATCCTTCTTCGCCCGGCTGGAACATGAAGATGACTGAGCCGGCAATCTCGTCCTGCTTCGCAGCGAGCAGCTTTGCCGCACCCACGAGGCCCGCAGTGTGCAGGTCGTGACCACAGGCGTGCATGTTGCCGTTCTGTGAGGCGTACTCGAGACCGGTCTGCTCTTCGACCGGCAGACCATCCATGTCACCGCGCAGGAGCACGGCGGGTCCAGGCTTCGCGCCGCGCAGCACGGCAACGATCGAGGTGGTCTCGGTTCCGAGGGTGATCTCGAGGGGCAGACCCTCGAGGGCCTCGAGCACTCGCTTCTGCGTGAACGGCAGATCGAGCCCGACCTCGGGGTTCTGGTGCAGCTCGCGGCGCAGGGCGACGAGTTCGGGAAGCATCGCTTCGGCTTGGGCCATGAGGGTCATTCGGTTACTCCTTCGGTGTTGATTTCGGTTTCAGCGTCTTGCACGGAGAGGGCCATGGTCTGGGTTCCCTGCACGCGTACGAGCAGCAAGATGAGGGCGGCGATGGCGAAGCCCGCGGCGCAGATGATCCACACCGAGACGTAGCCACCGGCCGACGTGTATGCGGCGCCGGGCGCGGTGAATGCCGACAAAACGACGGCGAACACGGCGCCAGCGAGCGCGCCGCCGAGCGTCTTCAGGGTGTTGTAGAGGCCCGTCGCAATGCCGGTCTCAGAGCGGGGTGAGCGTTCGGCTACCAGGGCCGGGAGCGCTCCAAGCAGCAGACCGCCTGCGAGGCCCGAGGCCACGATGCTCACGATCACGACGGCGAGGCTCGTGTGCCCCACAGCGAGCATGATGTTGCCAACCGCGGCAACCGAGACCGCGAGCAGCAGCACGCCGCGAATCGTGATGACCCGTGCGAGGTTCGCGAATATAGCCGCACCAATCACCGCGCACAGCGCCGAGCCCGCGGTGAAGAGGCCAATGACGCTCGTTTTGAACCCGAAGCCGTAGCCCACCTCGGCGCCGGGGGCAGCGAGGAAGGTGGTGGTGATGGTCTGGGTGCCAAAGAGGGCCATGCCGAAGAGGAACGAGGTGGCGTAGGCCGGCCAGAGGGCACGCGAGGTGACGACGCGAATGTTGATAGCGGGGTTCGGAATGCGCAGCTCCCACCACACGAACACCGCGACCGCGACGAAGCCGACGACGAGGCAGGCCCACGGGGTGAGGCTCGCAAAGCCCTCTGCCTGAGCGAGGCGCATGCCAAACAGCAGCGCGAGCATGCTGACGGCGAGCAAGATGAAGCCGAGCCAGTCGATCTTGACTGGGTTGCGTTCGAACGAGTCGGGCACGACGGTGAACACGACGATGACGCACAGGAGCACGATGATAGCCGGAACCGCAAGCGCGATGACGATCGGCAGTCGACTCCCGAAGAGGCCGCCGACGATCGAGCCGAGCACCGCACCCCCGGTGAGGGCCGAGACGAGGAAGCCGATGGCCTTGCGCCCGGTCTCGCCCTGAATGCGGCTGTGAATGATCGCGATTTCCAGTGGCAGCCAGACG
The DNA here is from genome assembly GCF_019049105.1 of Leucobacter chinensis. GTDB lineage: Bacteria > Actinomycetota > Actinomycetes > Actinomycetales > Microbacteriaceae > Leucobacter_A > Leucobacter_A chinensis. The sequence goes on along the minus strand of NZ_JAHQZR010000005.1, from coordinate 44,865 downwards.
GCAAGCGGGCCCACGAGCAAGCGCCCCGCGAGTACCGCCGGGTATGAGGGAACGAACGCGGTAATGAGCACACCGATAAACACCGAGATAATGCCGATGCGCAGCATGCGCCGGTGCCCGAACATGTCGCCGAGCTTCGCGAGAATGGGCACGCACACGGCAGCCGCGAGCGTCTGGATGGTGTTGAACCAGGTGATGTCGGCGTCGCTCACGCCGAGGTGCTGCGCGATGCTCCCGAACAGGGGCAGGTAGTAGCCCTGGATGAAGCCACTCGTGAGCTCCACGAAAATCAGAAAACCGACGACAGCGCCGACTTTGACCGCAGCGCCCTGCTGCGGTGTGGTGTTACTAGCGTTCATAATGCTCCGTTGCAAAAAAGGAAAAACCGGTATTAAAAGGGTGGGTCAGAGACCACAGAGCCTCGCGACAATGCGCCGCTCGTGCTCGAGGTCGATGGAAAGGTTTCGAAAGGCCTGCCGGTAGATGGCGAAGCCTGAGATCGCGTCAAGCAGCATGTCGGGGTCGGTGTCTTCTCGAATCTGGCCCGAGTCGATGCCGCGGGTAATGATGGCCCGGCCGACCTCGCGACGACGTGAGAAGTTGAGTTGCCACAGGTGCGAGCGAACATCGTCTTCAAACATTGCCGACCACACGCCCGAGCGTGCGCCCTTCTCGTCATTCAGCCGACCGCTCTGCTGGTGTGCAAAGCGCGCGAGATCTTCGACGACGTCTCCGGTGTTGACGTCTTCAGGAGCGCTGAGATGACTCGCGAGGGTTTCGGCGACGAGCAAGCCCTTGTCGGGCCAGCGGCGATAAATCGTCGATTTACCGCAACCAACAGCGGTTGCGATTCTTTCGATGCGCAACTTTGCATAGCCATCACGAGTGAGTTGCTCGAGTGTCTCTGTAAGGATGCGCTCAGTGAGGGCCGCATCCATGCTGCGCCCGCGCACTGGCTTCGTCGCCGTCTCCATGCGAGAACAGTAACACAAAAATCACCAATTCGAAACGGTCCGTTTCGAATTGATTGATGAGGGCGGATCTCCCCGCCCGATCACCGGGGCACGCGATCTCAGGGCACGCATTCTCAGGGCACGCATTCTCCGGGCACCCAATCTCCGGGCACGACAAAGACTTGTCGGGCACGGCAGGCGCCGGCCGCGATCCGCCATGAGAACAATCTCAGGGCACGAAAAATACCCGGCCGCGACGAGCGGTCGCCGGCCGGGTAGGCGCGATAACTAGACCGTGAAGTCTGTGGCCACACGGCCAGCGGCGAGTTCCTTGAGCAGTGCGACCGCGGGCTGATGCTCGGGGTGCACGGCGTAGGCCGCAAGGCCCGCCGCGTCGTCGAAATCGGCGATGAGGGTGAGGTCGAAGTTTGCGCCGTCATGCAGCTCATTGCGGTGCAGGCTCAAAGCACGCACCTCGGCGATCGAGTCTCGAAGCGGTTCGATGACCGCGCGCACGCGCTCTGCCTGCTCGTCGCGCTCGGCACGAGTCTCGCCGTTCAGTTTCCAGCTCACAATGTGTCGCAGCATTGCACACCCCTCATCTGTGTTTGATTACGAACGAAAGAGCCCGCGCAGGCCCCTCGCGGCACGCTTCGTGACAGCCGCGATAAAACGTTCCCTGTCGACTCGCCAGTACGAGTGACGCTTGCCGTCGATGAGCACCACGGGAATATCTTCCTGGTACCGCGAGATGAGCGTCTCGTCGTCGAGCATGTTGAGCTCGGTCAGTTGGGCTTCAATGCCCTCCGCCCGCAATTCGCTGAGGGCATCTTCGAGCACGGGTCTCGCGTCGTCGCACAGGTGGCAGCCCGGCTTCGTGATGAACGTCACCTCGATGACACGCTTTGACACGGCGCAAACCCTCTTCTCTTGACAGCTTTTCGATACAACAAAGCGCCGATCCCCTCGCGAGGGCCGACGCTCCGTTCGGTCAGAAAGCTCTGACTACTTCTTGTTACGACGCTGGTGGCGGGTCTTGCGAAGCAGCTTACGGTGCTTCTTCTTTGACATGCGCTTGCGACGCTTCTTAATTACTGAACCCATGGGTTACCTCACAAAGTCATCAGTGACACCGTTGATCGGTGCCCACAAGTCTAAAATCTTACCCCGTTGTGGCTGAGAGTGTGAAATTAACTTGAGGGAAACTTAAAACGAGCAACAAGCTGCTTCACCTGGCTCTGCGCGGCAGCGGCCGCGCGCCCCACCGCTTCGGCAGCGTCGTGCAGACCACCGGGCAAGACTTCTTCGGTCGGGTCGGGCAGCAGTTCACCGTCGGCGTCGAGGTATTCGACCGATACCTCGGTCTCGAACCCGGCCGAGAGAAAGGGAATCACGAAGTCTTCAACGAGCTCGAGCGGTTCGGCATTGAGCGAGTAGAAGCGGTGCTGCCCCTCTTCGCGCACGGTCACGAGTTCTGCCTCGCGAAGCACCTTGAGGTGCTTCGAGACGGTGGGCTGACTCGTTTCAAGCTGCGCAACAATCTCAGAGACGCTCACGCCGTTCTCACTGTCGTGGTGCTCAAGCAGCACCTGCAGTATGTCGCGCCTCGTCGCGTCAGCAATCACTCCAAAAATGTCTGGCATAACACAAGGGTATCTCTTTTGAGGTATAGAGTGGCAAACAAAGACGCAACGAGCTGTCGCTGGAACCGGAAGGAGCATCGCCGTGCGCTACAAGGGCACTGCGTACACCCCGCCCACTCACCGCCCAGCAAAAGCCTGGATGCACCGCCTCCTTGAGGCTTCGCCCTCGCGTGTGGTCATCGGGGTTTTTCTCGTGCTCACGGCCACCTTCACGATCTTGCTCATGCAGCCGAACGCATCGGCCTCGGGCAAGGCGACCCCGCTCGTTGACGCACTCTTCACCGCGGTTTCGGCCGTTTCGGTGACCGGCCTCTCGACCGTCGACATGGGCTCGCATTGGTCGCCCCTCGGTGAGGTCATCGTCGTCTTGGCCTTTCAGATCGGCGGTATCGGCGCGCTCACGCTCGCGAGTATTCTTGCGCTCGTGGTGACCCGCAAGCTCGGCCTCAGGCAACGTATTCTCGCGGCGAGCGACACGAACCTCTACGGCCCGAACCCGCGCAACATCTCTGGCGACAAGCAGGCGATCGGCTTTGGCGACGTGGGCAGCCTGCTCAAGTCAGTCGCGCTCAGCCTCATCGTCATCGAGGCGACGCTCACGGTGCTCATCTCTGCACGCCTTCTCGCCGAGGGCATGAGCTTTTCGCACGCCCTCTGGAACGGGTACTACCTCGCGGCTTCGTCGTTCACGAACACCGGCTTCGTGCCCTTCTCTGACGGGCTCGACTCCTTTGCGACCGACCCGTACATGCTCGCGGTCTTGAGCGTGGGCGTGTTTCTTGGCAGCATCGGCTTTCCCGTTATCTTTGCCCTGTACCGCTACGTTGTGAAGGGCGGGTGGAAGGCGCACCGCAGGCTAGGCCTGCACGCGAAGCTCACCCTCATCACCTCGCTCGTACTCGTCATCTTTGGCTGGGTGCTCATTGGTGGCCTCGAATGGAACAACGACGCAACGCTCGCCTCGCTCTCAGCGGGCGATGCGATCATGTCGAGCGGCTACACCTCGATCATGACGCGCTCTGGCGGGCTCGGCATTCTCGATACCGCAAACATGAACGGGTCGACGTTGCTCATCATCGACATGCTGATGTTTGTCGGCGGCGGATCGGCGTCGACCGCTGGCGGCATCAAGGTCACGACCCTCGCCGTGTTGTTTCTCGCGGCCTACGCTGAGGCACGCGGTAACGAAGATATGCAGGCCTTCGGCCGCCGCATCCCGGTGCAGGTGCTTCGCCTCGCCGTCTCGATCGTCATCTGGGGCACGACCCTCGTGCTCACCGCCTCGGTCATCATTCTGCACATCACGAACGCCCCGCTTGAGCACGTCCTGCTCGAAGTCATTAGCGCCTTCGGTACTTGTGGGCTCTCGGCTGGGCTCTCTGAGACGCTGCCGCCAGCCGGTAAGGTCGTGCTCGCAATCACCATGTGGGCGGGCCGCGTTGGCACCGTCACCCTTGCGGCCGCCGTCGCCTCGACAAGCCGCAAGACCTTCTACCGTTTTCCCGAAGAAAGGCCCATCGTTGGTTAACACACGCACTGACTACCCGGTTCTCGTCATCGGGCTCGGCCGCTTTGGTGCTGCCACAGCCGGTGAGCTCGACCGCCTCGACCACGAGGTGCTCGCGATCGAGCAGCACCCGCAGCTCGTTCAGAAGTGGGCCGACCGCATTACCCACGTCGTCGAGGCCAACGCCACCTCGATGGAGGCCCTCAAGCAGCTCGGCGCCGACCAGTTCGGCGCCGCCGTACTCGCGGTGGGCGACTCGATCGAGTCAAGCGTGCTCATCGCCGCGAACCTCGTCGATCTTGGCATTCCGCAGATCTGGGCGAAGGCGATGTCGCACTCGCACGGCAAGATTCTCGAACGCATCGGCGTGCACCACGTGATCTACCCGGAGCGCGAGGCAGGTGAGCGCGTCGCTCACCTCATCAGCGGTGCGATGCTCGACTTCATCGAGTTCGACGAGAACTTCGTTATCGCCAAGCTGCGCCCGCCGCGCGTCATTCAGAGCCTGCCGCTCAGCCAGTCGCAGGTGCGCACGCGCCACAAGGTCACGATCACGGGTGTTAAAAAGGTCGGTTCACCGTTCGACTACGCGACGCCCGACACCGTGATCGAGCCGAGCGACCTCATCATCGTCGCAGGCTCGTCGCAGGCGGTCGAGCACTTCTCTTCGCTCGACTAACGCTACGGCGTCAGTGAGCTTCAGCGCGCGTCATGACGCGCCAGCCATGACGCGCGGAAACCGTCGCCGACCGCGGCCACAGCGCTACGCGTCATGCCGCGTACACCGGCCTGCTGTTTAGTCGTAGCTCAGCGTCACGATCTCTTCGGTCAGCGGCGTCGCCGAGGGGTCGCGCCACACGTCGGGCTCAATGTAGATGACCTTGGCGTGGGGCACCTGGGCGCGCACGTGGCGCTCGGCCTGGTTAATGAGGAACGAGAGCTCGCGCACCTTGCGCTCTGGCCCGACGCTAATCTTCACGCCGATCATGAGCTCTTCAGGGCCGAGGTAGAGCGTCTTCATGTGAATGATGCGTTCAACACCCTTAACGCTCACGATCGCCGCCTCGATCTTGGCCAGGTCTTCGGGGTTTGCGCCCTCTCCCACAAGCAGGCTCGAAACCTCGATCACGAGCACCACCGCGACCGCGATGAGCAGCACGCCGATGCCCATGGTGGCGAGGGCGTCGTAGATCCCGTTACCGGTGAGGGCGGTGAGGCCAACGCCGAAGAAGGCAAGCACGAGGCCCACGAGCGCGGCGAAGTCTTCAAGCAAGATCACGGGCAGCTCGGGCGACTTCTCGTGGCGAATGAACTGCCACCAGCTGCGCTCACCCTTGAGCGGCTTGCTCTCGCGCACGGCGACGCGGAGCGACATTGACTCGAGCACGATCGCGATGACCAGCACGAGAAGCGGCAACCACCACATCGTGAGCGCCTCGGGGTGCTTGAACTTTTCAATGCCCTCGTAGACCGAGAACATGCCACCGACTGTGAAGAGCACGACCGCGACGACGAACGCGTACAGGTAGCGCTCCCGACCGTAGCCAAAGGGGTGCTTCGCATCGGCGCGGCGCTTCGAGCGCTTGCCCCCGATGAGCAGGAGCAACTGGTTGCCGGTATCAGCGAGAGAGTGCACACCCTCTGCGAGCATGGCCGACGAACCCGAGAAAAATGCGGCAATAAACTTTGTGATCGCGATGCCAAGGTTGGCGCTCATCGCGGCAATAATCGCCTTTGTTCCACCGTGTGAGGTGCTGGACTGGTCTTCACTCACGTGTGTGCCTCCTCGAGATGTTGCTCACCATTATGGCCTACCACCCCGAACGTGATCCGTATGATGTTGCACATGAGCACTCTCGATAACCCAGACCTGCCCACCATCGCCATGCTCGGAGTCGGATCGATGGGAGGCGCCATTCTCGAGGGCCTCCTCGCCCCCTCGGTCAACCGCTCTGCGCCCGTGCGCGTCACCACAAACAGCGAGGCGAGCGCCGCGAAGCTCAACGAGCACGCCGACGTTGTCGCGCACGCGGTCGAGAAGAATGCCGACGCGAACCGGGTCGCGGCAAGGGGCGCCAAAGCCATCATCGTCGGGGTGAAGCCCTGGCTCGTTCACGACGTACTCAAAGAAATTGCCGATGAGCTTGACGAGGGTGCGGTCGTGATCTCGGTCGCGGCCGGTGTCACGATCGACAGCATGCGCGTGCTGCTTCCCTCATACGTTTCGGTTTTACGCGTCATGCCCAACACTCCGTCGCTCGTTGGCCGCGGGGTCTCGGGCGTCGTCGGGGTCGAAGACACTCCCGCAGAGGCGCTCGACCTTACAAGCCGCCTGTTCAGCACCGTCGGCGACGTGATCGTTGTGAACGACGAAGCGCAGCTCGACGCCCTCTCGGCCATCTCAGGCTCGGGCCCCGCTTACGTTTTCTACTTCATCGAGAAGCTCACCGCAGCCGCTGAACGTCTCGGCTTTACGAACGACCAGGCCAGGCGCATGGTCGAGGGAACCTTTCTCGGCGCGAGCATGCTGCTCGACCACCAGGGCAGCACCCCCGAGGCGCTTCGCCTCAAGGTGACGAGCCCGAACGGTACCACCGAAAAGGCCATCGAGAGCTTCTCGCAGGCAGGCCTCGACGCCGTCATGGACGACGCGGTTGGCGCGGCGATCGCCCGGGCACAACAGCTCGCACGGGGCGAGTAGCCCCTATTCGCCCGGGGCTTCTCGACGGCCGCGAAAAAAGGCCTCGAGAAGTGCTCGGGCACGATCCGCCTCAATGCCAGCGATGACCTCGACCGGGGGCTGAGCGAGCCGCTCGTCGCGCACGATGTCGTAGAGGCTGCCGGCGGCACCGGCCCGCTCCTCCCAGGCACCAAAGATGACGCGCGCGAGCCTCGCCTCGCGGATCACGCCGGCGCACATGATGCACGGTTCGAGCGTGACGGCGAGCGTGCAACCCGTCAAGAAGCGGTCACCGAGCACATCACAAGCGTCGCGGATCGCGAGAATTTCTGCGTGGCCAGTCGGGTCTGTCGAGCGCAGCCTCTCATTGTGAGCACGCGCGAGTACCCCGCCGTCGGGGCCGAACACGACCGCACCGATCGGAATCTCGCCCGCCTCGCCGCCTCGCTTTGCCTCGTCAAGGGCCATGCGCATCGCGCGCACCTCGGCGCCGCTCGCGGGAATCCCGGCTGCGTGCATGGTTCTCCTTAGGAGTTTCTCGGTTCGGGCTTTACACTTAACGCATGCGCGTTTTTGTTGCCGATCACCCTCTCATTACCCACAAGCTTACGGTCTTGCGTAACGCAAAGACCCCTCAGCCGACCTTCAAGCAGCTCATCGAAGAACTCATGACGCTGCTCGCCTACGAGGCGACGCGTGAGGTGCGGGTCGAAGACATCGAAATTGAGACTCCTGTCACGAAGACGGTGGGCAAGCGCCTGAGCGAGCCGCTGCCACTCATCGTGCCGATTATTCGCGCTGGTCTCGGCATGCTCGACGGCATGACGAAGCTCGTTCCCACCGCCGAGGTCGGCTTTCTCGGCATGCTGCGCGACGAAGAGACGCACGAGCCCATGACCTACGCTGAGCGCCTGCCAGAGAACCTCGAGGGGCGCCAGTGCTTCGTGCTCGACCCGATGCTCGCAACCGGCGGATCACTCGCGGCCGCCATTGAATACCTGTTTGATCGCGGCGCCGACGATGTGACCGCAATCTGCGTGCTCGGCACCCCAGAGGGCATTGCCAAGATCGAGCAGACGATCGGCGATCGCAACGTGACCCTCGTGCTCGGCGCACTCGACGAGGGCCTCGACGAAAACGCGTTCATCGTTCCCGGCCTCGGTGACGCGGGAGACCGCCTCTACGGCACGACCGCCTAGCGCTCGAAGCCGCTATTCTTCTCCCAAAGGGTCGCTTTTCAGCGGCCCTTTGGCGTTTCTCGGGCTGTCACATTACGGCCCGGGGTTGACGAATTCGACGAGCTGCCCTATTCTGACCATTATGAATACCTACACGACGCATCTGCCCGCCCTCGAGGTGACCCTCGGGCAGGGTGGCATGATGTGCCGTCGTGATGGTATGCGCAACCGAATGTGTATGTAACCTGCGCCTCTGAGCTCGCTCTCTTGCTGAGCTCCGCACTCTGAACGAACACGACACCGTTCTCGTTCTGGCCCCGGCCTTTTGCCGCTGGCCACACATTCTCTTCTCCCTCTCGGGCCACCTCAGGTAGCCCACACGTAAGGATCGACGCATACCATGACCACCACACTCGCACCCCAAACCCTTTCGGCCGGCCAACCTTCAGCCCCTACCCAGCGCGACATTCGCGGCTTCGCCCTCTACGTGGGCCTCAGCGAAGACAAGATCGCAGGCAATCAGCAGGTCAGCGACATCGTTCGCCAGATCAAAGACCTCGTTGCTCAGCTCGCCCCCGAAGCCGCAACCCACGCAACCGTCGCCCTCGCGCCCGAGAGCACCGGCGGCAAAGACCTCGACGTCGTGCGCCGCGCGCTCGGCGACCCGAGCGCCAAGGCGCGCGAGATCCGCCCAGAATCGGTCGAAGACCGTGCCGAGCTCGTGACCATCGACATCACACGCAAGCAGGTGCTGCTCGACGGCATTCCCGCCGCCCTCACCTACCGCGAGTTCGAACTCCTGCAGTTCTTCGTTCTGCGCGAGGGCTTCACCGTCTCTCGCGAGCAGGTCGTCGAGGGACTCTGGGCGTCGACCCCCGAAGAAGAGCAGCCCTCGGCACGCACGATCGACGTTCACGTTCGCCGCCTGCGCGTGAAGCTCGGCAAGTACCAGGACATCATTCGCACCGTGCGCGGCGCAGGCTACCGCTTTGATCGCCACGCCGACGTGCGCATCGTGCAGATCGGCACCCCGAGCCCCGACATCATCTAGGGGCTTGCGACACCCTTCTCACCCTCGTTAAGCCTGCAGACCGGGCATAAACTTCTCGTGAATTTTGCCTGAAAAGCCCAGCTTTCTCGGTAATATACGCAGTGAAGTGCCTCTGCCAGCGCACGAGCCGCAGGCCCAACCAAAGGAACCCGCCATGTCATCGCAGACTCCCAACCCGCTTGAGCCCAAGCCGATCGACGAGGCCCTCGCTGGCGCCCAACCGCCCGAGCTACAGCCGTCTGAGCCACCCCAGACGGCCCGGCCCGAGCATCCGGTCGAGCCGGGGCAGCAGCCTGCGGTGCCACCAGCTTCGACGCTGCCACCGGCTGCGCCATCCGCGCCAACGGCGTCACCTGCTCCGGATGCGCCACCAGCTCCGGCGGGGCCACCAGCTCCGGCGGGGCCACCAACGGTCGATGGCCCTCCGGCGCCTGCTGCGCCGCTGTATCAGGCGCCACAGTATCAGGTGCCGCAGTATCAGGCGCCACGCGATCCGCACGCTCCTCAGTTCCAGGCACCGCAGCCGGGCCATCAGGGAGGCGGGCAACCACCATATGGCACCCATCCCTACCCCGCTGCAGCTGGATCGGGGTCGAGCACGACGACTAATCTGCAGCTGAACTACTGGCTGTCAGTGTTTCTCTTCTGGATTCCGGCCCTCATTTTCTACCTCACCGAGCGCGGCAAATCGCCCACGATCGACAAGTTCAACCGCGACAATCTGAACTTCACGCTCGTGCGCACCCTTGTCGGCGTTGCCGTCTGGCTCTTTTCGGGCATTCCCGTCTTAGGGACGCTCGTTGCACTCGCCGGCTCAATCGCTGGCCTCGTACTCTTCGTGTTCCATCTCATCGCTGCGATCAAGGTGAAAGAAAACTACGAGCGGGGCCAAGGTTCGGGCTTCATATTTAACGTTGACATCGTCAAGTAACATTTCACAGCTTGCAGGCTGATTTCACTGCCTGCAACTCCGGTTTCTCGAATTCACCGCCTGCTGCCCCGTCGAAAGGTCAAAAAGTGTCGAATCTCCTAGAGTTTTTCGACACTTTTTGACCTTTCGGCGCTGAAACAGGCCAGCTACGCCTCGCGGGCACGCGTGCGCTCGACTTTTCGGCGGGCGCGCCACCAGCGGTAGCGATCCGCATATTTTTGCACGATGATGCGCAGGCGAGTGAGCGCGTTTCTCGCCCAGGCGAACTCCGAACCGAGAATTGCGAGGCCCAAAAAAATGGTGAGCCAGCCGGGGCCAGGCAAAACGAGCATGGCGATTCCGGCGAGAATGACGACGCCGCCGATGACGGCGACGGTGATCTTATAGGCCAGAGCGAGCCAGGGGCGGCGGCCGACGAGGGCTTTGAACCGTTCGAGAAAGCCACCGACGCGGGCGGCGAGGCGTTTCATCCAGCCGGGGTGATCTTCGGGGGTGCGCGTGCGCGGGTCTGGCATGCGTTCGCCCCTTTCACCTCTCACAGTCTTGCGGCATGAGCCTTCATTCAGTGTAGGCGATGCTTACTGAGAGTGCTTCTCTCAGTTGCGAGCGAACGGGCGGCGGCGGCAGAGCGATGCCGAGGCGACCGGTAGCGATAGCGGCAGCGGCAGCAGCGGCGGCAGCAGCGGCGGCGGCAGCGTCGGCGGCAGCGTCGGCGGCAGCACATCCGAGGAAAACAAAACACCCGGCAAGCAATGCTTACCGGGTGTTTCTCGTGGTGCGCCCTAAGGGATTCGAACCCCTGGCCTTCTGATCCGTAGTCAGACGCTCTATCCAGCTGAGCTAAGGGCGCATGTGGAATAACTCCAACTCATAGAGAATACAACACCAATCTTGGCAAACACAAATCGAGTTTTGTTCCGCGCGTCGTTTAAGGCGCGGTGCACTACCCTAGACAGGTGACCAATGCACTTGAATACGCGGAATCGCTGATCGCAAACGTACCCGATTACCCGCAGGAAGGCGTGATCTTTCGAGACATCGCGCCACTGCTCGCACACGGCCCGTCATTTGATGTGACCGTGCGCAACCTCATCGAGCCATTCACAGGTTCGTTCGACATTGTTGCCGGCGTCGATGCGCGCGGCTTCATTCTCGCGGGGGCTGCCGCATCGGTTTCGGGCGCGGGCCTCATTCCCGTGCGCAAGCTCGGCAAGCTCTCACGCCCGGCACACTCGGCCGAGTACGACCTCGAGTACGGCACGGCGACCCTGCAGGTGCAAAACGACGTTCCCGCGGGCTCGCGCGTACTGCTCATCGACGACGTGCTCGCGACGGGAGGCACGCTGAGCGCGGCCGCTCACCTGCTCGAGCAGCTCGGCCACGAGATCGTGGGCGTTTCGGTTCTCTTCGAGATCGCCGACCTCAAGGGTCGCGAGAAGCTCACCGAGTACGAGCTGCACACGGTCTTCAGCAGCGAGGGCTAAGCCCCTCAAGCACGACCGACCAGCGCTCGCGCCCCGGCAGGGCCGAACACGCGCAGCCGGGCGAAGCGCGCGGCCGGGCCTAGCGCACTGCCGGGCCTCCCGGCACGAAGCTCGAGCGCTGGGTGACCCACGAGAACATCGTGACCGCGGCTGCTGCCGAGGCGTTGATCGATCGCGTTGATCCATACTGGGTGATTTCAACGACCTGCTCGGCCGCGGCTACAGCCTCGTCGGTGAGCCCCGGCCCTTCTTGGCCGAAGAGCATGACGCAGCGCTCGGGCCACTCGAAGGTCTCCATGGGCACGCAGCCCTCGACATTGTCGATCGCGATGACGGGCAACTGCTGCTCGGCGGCCCAGGCGGCAAAGGCCTCGATACTCTCGTGGTATTGCACGTGCTGGTAGCGGTCGGTCACCATCGCCCCGCGCTTGTTCCACCGCCGACGGCCCACGATGTGCACCGTGTCGGCAGCGAAGGCGTTGGCGCTGCGCACGATTGACCCGATGTTCATGTCGTGCTGCCAGTTTTCGATGGCGACGTGAAAGGTGTGCCGTTGCTCGTCGAGGTCGGCGACGATCGCCTCCATCTTCCAGTAGCGGTAGCGGTCGATCACGTTTCGGCTGTCGCCGTGCTCGAGCAGTTCGGGGTCGTAGAAGGGCTCGGTAGGCCATTCACTCGGCCAGGGCCCCACCCCCGCGGTGGTTCGCTCGGGGTGGGGCTCTGGGGCTACGCGTTCTTCGGTCACGCCTCTATTCTCTCAGGCCCGAGTGCAAGCTGAGCTGCATCCCGGCTAGATACCCGTTGGCGCGGCCCCGATTCCTGCCTACGCGGCGGTGCTGCTCGCCTCGGTGAGCGAGGCGAGCTCTGCGTCGCTCAGCTCAAGGCGTACCGACTCACCGAGCACCTCGAGCTGCTCGAGCGTGCGAGCACTTGAAATGGGCGCGGTGATCGTGGGTTGCTGGCGCAGCCATGCGACCGCAACCGCGGCGACCTTGGCCTCATGCGTCGCGGCCACGCTATCGAGTGCCGCGAGCACCTTCTCGCCGCGGGCGTCGAGGTACTGCAGTGCGCCGCCCGCCCTGGGGCTCGCGCCCTCGGCTTCAGCGTCGTTGGCCGAGCGGTACTTGCCCGTCAAGAACCCCGCGGCGAGCGCAAAGTACGGGAACACCTTGAGCGACTCGGTCTCGGCAATCGCACGCAATCCGTTCGTTTCGTAGTCGCGCTCAACGAGGTTGTAGTGCGGCTGCAGCGCAACCGGCAACTCGAGATTTTCGGCGCGCGCGACCTCGAACCATTCGGCAACGCGCTCTGCCGAATAGTTTGACAGCCCGATCGCACCGATCTTTCCCTCGCGCTTGAGGTCTGAGAAAGCAGCAGCGGTCTCGACGATGGGCGTGTCTGGGTCATCGAAATGAGCCCAGTACAGGTCGATCATCTCGATACCGAGGCGCCCGAGTGACGCCTCTGCCGCGCGGCGAACATTGAGCGGATCAAGCCCGCTGTATTCAGGGTGCGTTGAAACCTTCGTTGCGACGGTCATTCTTCCGTGGGCACCGCGGCTTACGAGCCAGCGCCCGATGACCTCTTCAGACTCGCCGCCCTTGTGGCCTGGCACCCAGTGCGAGTAGCCGTCGGCGGTATCGACCATCTTGCCGCCGCGCTCAAGAAAACGATCGAGCACCGCGAATGACTGCTCTTCGTTCGCTGTCCAGCCAAATACGTTGCCACCCAAAACCAGAGATCCGGCCCCGTGTTGCGCTTGTAGATCGAGCATGTCGTGCGTCCCTTCTTCATTGTTGGTAACGCTTCTCATACTCGCGCACGAACCTTAACGCTCAAGCCACTGCTGCAACTCAGATACGCTATCGGTCACAATGAGGTCAACCCCGGCGGTCTCTGCGGCTTCCCACGCGATCTCGTCGTTGAGCGTATAGGCGAAGGTAGCAACACCCTCGTCAGAGAGCGCATGAACGATGTCGAGGTGCTGTTCGATGAGGTCGAGCCCAGCGCCGATGCCGTCGATGTCGAGTTCGTCAACAATGCTCACGAGATCGTTGTCAATACTCTTGGTGAGCATGACCCTCGCGGCCTCGGGGCTCGCCTCGGTGAGCCTTCGCATGGTCGTCTCGTCAAAGCTCTGCCAGACGATGCGCTCGCTCGCCTGCCGCGCCTCGACCCGACCAAGCAGCGCCTCAATCTGGGCTGGTCGCCAGGTGCCCTTAAGCTCGACGAAGGCAAGGGCACGCTCGGGCACGAACACGTCGAGAAAGCCGTCGAAGGTTGGCACTGGCTCACCACGGTACTCGCGGCTGAACCAGCTGCCCGCGTCGAGTTTTGCGATCTGGCGATGCGTGAGCTTTGAGACCTCTCCCGCCCCATTCGTGGTTCGGTCGACGCGGGAGTCGTGCATGAGCACCGGCACCTCGTCTTTGGTGAGCCGCACGTCGATCTCGACAAACTCGACGTCTTGCTCCAGCCCGTAGCGCACGCTCGCGAGCGTGTTTTCTGGCGCCGCCGAGGCCGCACCGCGGTGCGCTATCACGCCAACACCATCGGCTTTAAGCGCCCGGTGGGCGTTGGGCTGGGCGGTCGCGGCGAGCGCCGCCGTGCCGAGGGCCGCCGAGCACACTAGTGCCGCGACAGCCCCGATCACGACGGCGCGTCGACGCCGGCTCCCGTTGCTTCGAAACTGCATCTGACCCCCTCGCTTCATCACGATGGCGCCAGCTTACCCCGTTTCGTTATCGTTTTGTGATCTTTCTATGCGGATCGTGGCCGCTCACTCACAACCTCAAGCGACTCGCCGTCGCTCGCGACCGTGACTCGCACGTGATCACCGTCGTGAATCTCGCCGGCGAGAATGCCCCTCGCGAGGCGGTCATCGATCTCGGTCTGCATGAGGCGTCGCAGCGGACGCGCACCGTAGAGCGGGTCGTAGCCACGCCTTGCGAGCCAGTCGCGGGCCTCGTCACTCACCTCGATCTCGATACGCTTGCCCTCGAGCCGCGATCGCAACCGGTCGACCGAGATACCAACGATGTGGGCAAGGTTTTCTTCAGACAGGGGCCTGAAGATCGCGATCTCGTCGAGACGGTTAATGAACTCGGGCTTGAATGCCTGGCGCACCGCCTCACCAACGGCGAGCTCCTTCTCTTCCCAGCTGAGCGTCGGGTCAACAAGGAATTGACTACCGAGGTTCGAGGTGAGAATGAGAATGACGTTGCGAAAGTCGACCGTGCGCCCCTGACCGTCGGTGAGTCGTCCGTCGTCGAGCACCTGCAGAAGCACGTCGAACACCTCGGGGTGTGCTTTCTCGACCTCGTCGAGCAGCACCACCGAGTACGGCCTGCGCCGCACCGCTTCGGTGAGCTGACCGCCCTGTTCGTAGCCGATGTAGCCGGGAGGGGCTCCCACGAGACGCGACACCGAGTGCTTCTCGCCGTACTCTGACATATCGATACGCACGATGGCGCGCTCGTCATCAAAGAGAAACTCGGCGAGCGCTTTCGCGAGCTCAGTCTTACCGACGCCGGTGGGCCCAAGGAACATGAATGAGCCGGTGGGCCGGTTCGGGTCTGAGACACCAGCACGGCTACGACGCACCGCGTCGGCGACGGCCTTCACCGCGTCTTCCTGGCCGACAAGTCGCTGCCCCAGCTCGGCCTCAAGCGCGAGAAGCTTCTCGGTCTCGCCCTGCATGAGCTTGCCGACGGGAACGCCCGTCCAGGCTGCGACCACACCGGCGATGTCTTCGTCGGTCACCTGATCGTTGATCATGCGCTCACCCGAAAGCTCGTGCTCGCGGCGTTCGGCCTCGCCCAGCTGACGCTCAAGCAGTGGAATCTCACCGTAGAGCAGGCGCGAGGCCTCCTCGAGACGCCCCTCGCGCTGCGCGAGATCGGCCCGCACCTTCGCGCGGTCAAGCTGCTCGCGCAACTCGCCGAGCTTGTTGAGCCCCGAACGCTCCTCTTCCCACTTCGTTTCGAGCACGCGTAGTTTCTCTTGCTGCTCGGTGAGCGTTTCGCGCAGGTGCGCGAGGCGTTCTTTCGAGGCATCGTCTTTTTCGCCCTTGAGTGCCATCTCTTCGAGCCTCATCCGGTCAACCGCGCGGCGCAGCTCGTCGATCTCGATCGGCGCGCTATCAATCTCCATGCGGAGCCGGCTCGCCGCTTCGTCGATGAGGTCAATCGCTTTATCGGGCAACTGGCGCGAGGTGATGTAGCGATTCGAGAGCGCGGCGGCGGCAACGAGCGCCGAGTCGGCGATCGTCACCTTGTGGTGCGCCTCGTAGCGCTCCTTGAGCCCCCGCAAGATCGCGACCGTGTCTTCAACGCTCGGCTCGCCGACGTACACCTGCTGAAAACGACGCTCAAGGGCAGCATCAGCCTCGATGTACTCGCGGTACTCATCAAGCGTCGTCGCGCCGATGAGCCGCAGCTCACCACGGGCGAGCATGGGCTTCAGCATCTGCGACGCGGCAACCGAAGACTCGCCACCGCCAGCGCCCATGAGCGTGTGCAGCTCGTCTATGAAGGTGATGATCTTGCCGTCACTATCATGAATTTCTTTGAGCACGGCCTTCATGCGCTCTTCGAACTCACCCCGATACTTGGCTCCCGCGACGAGCGCCGAGATGTCGAGTGAGATGAGTTCTTTATCGCGCAGTGACTCGGCGACGTCGCCCGCGACGATGCGCTGGGCGAGCCCCTCGACGACGGCCGTTTTACCGACGCCGGGCTCGCCGATGAGCACGGGGTTGTTCTTCGTGCGCCTCGTGAGCACCTGGCTCACGCGGCGAATCTCGGCATCGCGGCCAATCACCGGATCAAGCTTTCCGGTTCGGGCGACCTCGGTGAGGTTAATGCCGAATTGTTCGAGCGCAGACTGCGGTTCTTCTTGCTGCTGCGGCTGCATTCCTGGTTGCATGGGCGCTCCTTTCGCTGTCCATTTCAAACTTGAGCTTAGTTGACTCAAGTTTAGCAAATGGCCCGCAGTTTCTCTACCCTTTTGGCCCCACAAAGGCACACAGCCTGGTACGATACGTCAAGACAACAGCCGGGCCTCACGCTCCCGCATTGGCCGAGAGGGCGCATGAATTCACGAAATAGCAGGAGCAAGAAGCCCCTTCTCGTCTCGCTCTCGGCCACCTGCGCGCTACTGCTCGCTGGCGGCGGCTACGTCGCCGCGGTCGCGGCCGCACCACCGATCAAGCCGACGTTCGCTGAGGCAGAGGGGGCACTGGCCCCGATCCACCACGACGATACCCAGGCGCACGAGATGGTGCTCGCAAAACCGAAGCCCACCGCCGTCGGCTTCGCCGAGCAAGACACCGTGTGGTCGAACGACGACACCGCCTACCCGCTCGCGAGCATTTCCAAGCTCATCACCGTCCTGGTCTGCCTTGATGCGGCCCCGCTCGACCCCGACCTTTCGACGTGGGGCACCTACACGTGGACCGAGGCCGACCGCGAGCGCCAGGAGGCCTTCATCGCCGATGAGGGCGTCGCGTTTCCCATGCCCGTCGGCACCGAGATACCGCTCACCGACCTCTTCACCCTCATCTTCCTCCCCTCGGCCAACGACATGGTGACCGCATACGCCTACACCGTCTTTGACAGCAATGATGCATTCGTCACCGCGGTGCACGCCTGGGCCGAGAAAAATGGGCTCGACTCGATCGAGTTTCGCGAACCATCGGGCATGGACGAGGGCAATAAGGCAAGCCCGAGCGACCTCGTTCGCGTGGGCCGCATCGCCCTCAAAGACCCCGTGATCACCCAGTTCATCACCCAGGAGTCGGCCTACGTCGAGGGGGCCGGCTACGTCGAGAACACCAACCCCCTGCTCGGTGTTGAGCAGGGCATTCTCGGCATCAAAACCGGGCGGTCACTCTCGGCTGGCTTCAATCTACTCGTCGCGCAAGAACGCACGAGCAACGGGCGCAGCTACGAGCAAATCTCGGCAACGATGGGCCGCGGGTCCTTGCGAGAGCGGGCCGACTCTGGTCGCGAGATGCTCGGCGAGCTCGACAAGCTCCCCCTCTCGGTCGCCCCGCTCCAGGCGGGCGAACTGCTCGGCACACTCACCGACTGGTCGGGCGCCACCATTGAGGTCACGGCGGCCGACGCAGCGACCGAGGTGACGCTTTTGCCCGGCGAAAGCGTCACCCGCGAGGGTCTTACGGTCAAGACGCCAGAAACTGCCGAAAACGGTGCCGCGGTGGGCACAATAACCGTCTCAACTCCGGCGGGCGAAGAGCAAATCGATCTCGTCACGACCGCCCCGCTCACCCAACCTGACCTGTGGTGGCGTGTAACCCACCCTGGTGACGTACTCTTCCGCTAAAATGCTCGCTATCTTCTCGCATTTTCGCGTTCATATTTTCACAAGCTCTTTCGCTACAGTGGTTGACCGAGGGGGACCCAATTGACCGCACAACAGAAACGCCAACAAATTCTTGAGGCCGCCGCCCAAGAATTCGTCGAACGCGGATATGCCGCTGCAACACTTTCATCGGTAGCAGGCCGCCTTGGCTTGACGAAGGGCGCACTCGCCCACCACTTCCCGACCAAAGATGAGCTGCTCTCTGGTCTCGGCGAACAGCTCAGCCAGGCCATCGAAGACTCTGACCGAGTGACCCGGGCCGCGTTTCCGAACAGTGGCATTCACGCGGCAGTCGCATATCTTGTGCAGCTGAGCGCGATCGCCGCGAAGAATGTATGCGTCGCCTCAACCCTCGTGCTCCTGACCGACCGCGGTGCACCGCCGAGCGCGATCTCAGAACTCATTTTCGAATGGCTCGACGGTCTCGTCTCCTTCCTGAAGCAGGCGCAAGACAGCGGCCAGATCGCCCCCGAGGTCGACGTCGAAGAGTTTGGCGAGTTCATGCTCGCCACAAACATCGGCACCACCCTCATCCCGAGCCGCACCCCCACACCACAGAACCGCCGCAAGCGCCTGCGCTTCATTCGCCTGGGTCTCGCGTCACTCGGTCTTGAAAACCCCGATCAGGTCGTCGACGAGGTGCTGCTTTCTGGCTACATCGACGTGCCCGCAATCAATCCTCCCATCGACCCGGTTCCGCTCCCCTAGCGAGCAACCCCTAAGAACCCGCCCCGCCCTGCGCTTTCGTTTGCAGCGTGAGGGCGGGTTTTTTCATGCCAAAAGTTGTAACAATCATGTGACCTAAGCATGGTTAGCCTAACCCTCATCTGATGTATGATCTGAACGTACGAATCAGCCTCGAGCCACGCGCCTTTGACGCCAGACCCAAGGCACTGCCCCCTCGAGAAAGCCAGCCCGTTGTTTCTAGCCTCCTTCCTCATCGGCCTGCGCGAAGGCCTTGAGGCCTCGCTCATCATTGGCATTCTGCTCGCATACGTGACGAAGCTGCAGCGAGGCGAGGTCAAGAAAAAGATCTGGCTCGGGGTGTGGCTCGCGGTTGGCATCTGCCTCGCACTCGGCGCCCTGTTCACCTTCGGCAGGTACGGCCTGAGCTTCGTCGCCCAAGAAATCATTGGCGGATCGATGTCGCTGCTCGCCGTTGCGATGATCACCTGGATGGTCTTCTGGATGATGGGGGCTGGCGGCAAGCTCAAGCACGAACTCGAGCAGGGGGTCGACGCCGCACTCGCGATCGGAACGGGCTGGGCGATTTTCTGGTTCGCCTTCGTGACCGTCGCGAGAGAGGGCATCGAGACAACACTGCTCCTGTGGGGCTGGGCTGGCGATCCACTCGCGTTTGCCGGCGCAATCACCGGAATCGTCATCGCAGCTGCGATCGGTGTCGCACTCAACCGCGGCGCTCTGCGCATCAACCTACGCGTATTCTTCGCCTGGACCGGCGCCTTTCTCATCATCGTTGCCGCGGGCGTTCTCGCCTACGGCATTCACGACCTGCAAGAGGCCACCGTGCTGCCAGGCCCGTTCTCGGGCCGGCCCATCACACCCACAAACTTTCGAACGGGCGAGGTGCTCACCGGGTTCGAGGGCCCCTTCTGGCTCGCCGCTTACCCCTTCGGCTGGGCCTTCAACGTCGAGGGCGTCATCGAACCGAGCGGAACCCTCGCGACCTTCCTCAAAGGGATCTTTGGCTTCGTGCCGCAAATGTCATGGCTCGAGGTGAGCGCCTGGGCGCTCTACATCGGCATCGTGTTTCCCCTCTTCTTCAAGAGGGTCATCGCGCAAGCACGCGACGCCAAAGCCCGAATCGCAACGACTTCTACTCAACAAGGAGAGCAATGAACAAGAACATCATCACCACGGTCGGTCTCACCGCCGCCGGCATGCTGCTGCTCGCAGGCTGCGTACAAAACCAGCCAGAGGGCGAAGCCGCGGCCGGCAACGCGCTGACGGTCAACGCCAAGGCAGAGAGCTGCGAGGTCTCTGCGGCAACCGCCAAGAGCGGCAACGTCACCTTCGAGATCACCAACGAGGGCGACCAGACCACCGAGTTTTACCTGCTCGGTGCCGACGGCCTGCGCATCGCCGCTGAGAAAGAGAACATCGCACCGGGCTCTTCGACAAACCTCACGGTCTCGCTGCAGCCGGGTGACTACTTCACGGCCTGCAAGCCGGGCATGCGTGGCGCGAACATCGGCGAAGCGGCCTTTACCGTAACCGGTGACCCCGTCGAGCTGGAGGGCGAAGACCAGGAACTGCTCGACCAGGTTGTGGTCGACTACATGAACTTCGTCAAGAACGAGGTCGCTGAACTCGTTCCCAACGTCGAGGCGTTTGCCAACGCCTACATTGACGGCGACGACGACAAGGCCAAAGAGCTCTACGCCAACATTCGCGTCAACTACGAGCGCATCGAACCCATCGCCGAGGCGCTCGGGCTGCTCGACCCGCGCATCGACTACCGCGAGATCGACTACCTCGCCGAGGCCGAACTACTCGAAGCAGACGACCCGAGTTTCACTGAATGGCTCGGTTTTCACCGCATTGAAAAAGACCTCTGGGTACCAGCGAAAGACGCCGTGCAGCCAGACGGCGAACCAGCGTGGGATGGTTGGAAGCCCTCGACCCCCGAGGAGCGCAAGGTCATCGGCGAGACCCTCATTGAAGACAGCAACCGCCTCTACGACGCAGTGCACAGCGACACCATCATCGAAGAGCAGCAGATGAACGTCGGCACCGTCTCGAACGGTGCGAGCGGCCTGCTCGAAGAGATCGCCGTTGGCAAGGTCACGGGTGAAGAGAACTGGTGGTCGCACTACGACCTCTGGGATTTCCAGGCGAACCTGCAGGGCTCACGCATTGCCTTCGATCTCGTCGCCCCAATCGCCGAGCGCAAGGGCGCCGAGGGCACCGAACTCGTGAAACAGATCAACACCGAGTTCGACGCGCTGCAGAAGCTGCTCGACGGTTACGGCAACCTCGACGACGGCTACGTGCTGTACAACGAGGTCACCGACGCACAGCAGAAGGAGCTCGTCGCACAGATCGATGCCCTTCGTGAGCCGCTCTCGAAGCTCACGGGTACCGTGCTCGGTATCGAGGAGGCCTAGGCCCAAGTCCTCGCGGGGCACACACCCCGCGAGGACTATGCCTCGAACAGTTGCTGCCCGAGGTACTGCCCGTCAGCAACCCCCGGCGGCACGAGGAACACCCCGGTACCGGTCGTCTTGAGGTACTCGACAAAGAGGTCGTCTCGGGCCATGTTCTTGTGCACCCTCGCGAAGCGCTCAGGAGCGTTCACAAAGGCAATGAAGAAGAGCCCAGCGTTGAGCCGGCCCTGCGCGTCGTTCCCGTCGACAAAGTTGTAGCCACGGCGCAGCATCTGAATACCGTCGTTGTTGCTCGGGTGAACCCTCGCGACGTGCGAGCGCTCGTCAATGAGCGGCGCACCGTCTTCGCCGCGAGCCGTGAAGTCGGGCTCGGTGAACTCTTCGCCGCCAGACAGTGGCGCACCCTCGTGCTTGTCACGCCCCGTCACTCGCTCCTGCTCGCCGAGTTGCAGGCTGTCCCAGATCTCGATCGTCATATTGACGCGCCTCGCCACGAGATAACTGCCGCCAGCGGCCCACGCTGGACCATCGGTGATCCACACGTGTTCATCGAGGAGTTCGGGCTGCTCAGCCTTAAGATTTGCCATCCCGTCCTTTTGCCCGAAGAGGTTGCGGGGCGTCGACTGCTCGGTCGAGGTCGACGAGGTTCGGCCAAAGCCGAGCTGCGACCAGCGCAGCTGCGCACGGCCAAAGGCGAGACG
Source organism: Leucobacter chinensis (assembly GCF_019049105.1). GTDB lineage: Bacteria > Actinomycetota > Actinomycetes > Actinomycetales > Microbacteriaceae > Leucobacter_A > Leucobacter_A chinensis. Next base: position 23,225 of record NZ_JAHQZR010000005.1, on the reverse strand, counting down.
CGTAAGGTTTCGAATCGCGTGAACCGCGACCTGCGGGTCATTAGCGCACGCCTGAATGCACAGGTCACCACCCGAGTGCTCTCGGTCGATGAAGTCGTTGACGAGCTTCGGCATGTCACTGAAGTCGTTGGGTAGCTTGGCTGCGAGCCCGAAGCGGTCGACGCCCTCGCTCGTCTCGAACAGCGAGCGGCCAAAGCCGAAAGTGAGGGTGAGACCCGCAGGGGCGATGCCTTCTGCTTCACCCGTATCGTCGGGTGGCATGAGCGAGTCGCCACCGAACGCGCCGCTCACGCTCATCCCGAGCCCCTGCGTGAGCCGGCTCGCCGCGTAGGTCCAGTCGCTCAAGAGTTCAACGAGCCCGTCACGCGTCATGTCGGCAGCCAGGTCGAAAGCTGCGAAGTGCATACGGTCTTGCGCCGGAGTTGCGATGCCCGCCTGGTGAGGGCCGTAGAAGGGATAGCTGAGCCCCGCACTCGGTGCCGCGTCAGCCCCCGTGGCCGCGATGATGGCCGACGTTGCGGCCGCCCCGACGGCGATACCGGCCGCACCCCCGCCAAAGAGCGCGAGCACGCCGCGACGGGAAAGCCCGCCGGTTCGCGCCCCTGATTCACTAGCGGTTGGGTCTTCTGAGGGCTCTTGCACCCGAGCCTCCTCACGATTGCGGCCGATGCTCCTGGACTAGCCCACAGAGGGGGTCGTGAGGAACGCTGATAACAGTAAAAATCTACCAGCGACCCCGGTATCGAAGCGAGCGAAGTTGATGAACCCGCATGGCTCGTTCACCTTTGCCAGTTTCTCTGTAGGCTGGCCGTATGTCAGAGAACAATCGGCTCTTTCAGTCGTCAACCGGCTGGGTACTCGGCGGTGCAATTCTCGGCGGTGGCGCCGGGGCGCTCCTTGGGCTCAGCTGGGATGCCGTTGATGTCGGCGCCGCGATCGGTTTTGCGCTGGGCGCGTGCGTGGGCTTCTCGATCGGGATGCTGCGCAAGCGGGGCTAGACCGCTGTGGGGGCGCTCTGCCCTTCATCGCCGAGCATGGATTCTAACCGCTCCTGAATGAGCCCCGGTCTCGCACCAACGAGCGTTTCGCACGCCTCGGCGAGACGACTCGCAAAGAGTGCAGCGTCGGTTCCACGCGCGAGTGCGTGGGCCGCCATACCGTCGATCATCGCAAGAATGTGCCAGGCAACGGCCTCTTCATCGTCGAGGCAAAACACGCCCTCGGCACGCCCCTCGGCAATGATCTCGGTGATGCCACGCTGCCACTCGCCCATCTGCTCATCGATCATGAGCGAGAGCGCCTTGCTGCCCCGGCCAAGCGACCACGCATCAACCCACACGAGCGTGATGTCGTTGTGGTCTCGACGCAACACGGTGGCGATCATACGCGCGAGCCGGGCAGGGCCTCCCGTCACCTGCTTGGCCTCAGTCAACACCTCTTCGAGCTCTGAGCTCACGAGTTCGCGAAAGGTGCGGGCGACGAGCTCTTCCATGGTTCCCGCGTAGTGCGCGACGAGCCCCGGAGCGACACCGGCCCGCGTTGCAACCGAGCGCAGCGTGAGCGCTGAGAGGCCCGATTCGCGCGCGAGCGCTGCGGCTGCGGTGTGGATCTCGTCTGATCGCTGGTCGGGTGTTTTGCGAACGCGAGGGCGTGAGGCGGGTGTTGACATGATGACTCCAGTGTAAGATGATTACTTATTGATCGAGTGATCAATAGCTTCGCGGTTCTTCGCGGAGAGCGGGCTCATAGGCCCCCGCACGACGAAATGCTCTACAAAGGAGAAGACATGGGCTGGCGCATGCCGCACGAGGGTGACACACACGAACGTACCTGGATGGCGTTTCCCCGAGCAGGGATAACCCTCGGCGAGAACGCCGCTGAGGCAGAGACCGCCTACGCAGCGTGGAGCGAAACCGCGCTCACCATCGCCGAGTTCGAGCCCGTGACCATGGTCGTCGACCCCACCGAGATGACCCGCGCAAAGAACATGCTCGGCTCAGCGGTCGACATCATGGAGTCGCCCCTCGATGAGTTCTGGATGCGGGACTTCGGCCCCACCTTCGTCGTCGACGACGAGCGCCCCGGTGTGCTCGGTGCGGTCTCGTGGATTTTCAATGGCTGGGGAGCACCCGAGTGGGCCGAGTGGCAGGTCTCGGCCGGCATCGCCCCGATCATCGCCGAACAGGTGGGGGCCGAGCTCGTGAGCTCGGTACTCGTGAACGAGGGCGGCGGCATTCACGTTGACGGCGAGGGCACCGTGCTGCTCACCGAGACGGTGCAGCTCGACCCGAACCGAAACCCCTTCGCCAATAAGGCACGAGTCGAGGCCGAGATGGCACGCACCCTGGGCGCCACGAAGGCCATCTGGCTGCCCCGCGGCCTCACCCGCGACTACGACGACTTCGGCACGAACGGCCACGTCGACATTGTCGCGGCGTTCGCTTCACCCGGCAAGGTGCTCCTGCACCGCCAGGACAACCCCGCGCACCCCGACTACGAGGTGACCCGCGAACTGAAGGTCATACTAGAAGGCCAGACCGACGCTGCCGGTCGCGCGCTCGAAGTGATCGACGTACCCGCGCCCGCCGAACTGCGCGACGACGAGGGCTTTGTCGACTGGAGCTACCTCAACCACCTCGTGGTCAATGACGGCATCGTGGTGTGTGGCTTCGGCGAACCAGAGGCCGACGCACGAGCACGCGATATTCTTGAGCGCGCATACCCCGGCCGTCGAGCCGTGACGGTCGATGCCCGCCCGATCTTCGCACGCGGAGGCGGCATTCACTGCATCACCCAACAGCAACCACTCGTCACAGGAGAGCGCTCATGATCGACGTCGTCGAAGCCTCAATCGCCGAACTCCGTGGGGCACTCGAGGCTGGCAGCACCACGAGCGTCGACCTCGTGCGCGCTTACCTCGCGCGCATCGACGCCTACGACACCCCTGCCTCTGAAACCGCGCTTAACGCGGTTGTCGTTCGTAACCCCGAGGCCCTCGCAGAGGCTGAGGCGGCCGATGCACGCAGGCGTGAGGGCAAGACCCTCGGCCCGCTCGACGGGATCCCGTACACCGCCAAAGACAGCTACCTCGTAACCGGCCTCACCGCCGCCTCGGGCTCGCCCGCCTTCGCCGACCTCGTCGCCCAGCGCGACGCCTTCACGATCGAGCGTCTTCGCGCGGGCGGCGCCATTTGCCTCGGCCTCACGAACATGCCACCCATGGCCAACGGCGGTATGCAGCGCGGCGTGTACGGCAGGGCCGAGAGCCCCTACAACGCCGAATACCTCACGAGCGCCTTCGCCTCGGGTTCGTCGAACGGCTCTGGCACCGCAACCGCCGCGAGTTTCGCCGCCTTCGGGCTCGGCGAAGAAACCTGGTCGAGCGGCCGCGCCCCAGCGGCCTGCAACGCGCTGTGCGCCTACACCCCGAGCCGTGGCGTCATCTCGGTGCGCGGCAACTGGTCGCTCGTGCCCACCATGGACGTGGTCGTGCCGCACACCCGCTCGATGGCCGACATGCTCGAGGTGCTCGACGTGATCGTAGCCGACGACGCCGAAACGCGCGGCGACTTCTGGCGAGCCCAGCCGTGGGCGCCGATTCCAAGCGCTTCGTCGGTGCGACCCAGGTCGTACGTCGAACTCGGCGCTGCCGACCTGCACGGTAAGCGACTCGGCGTGCCCCGCATGTATATCAACGCCGACGACGAGGCGGGCACCGGCACGACCATCGGCGGCCCAACCGGCGAGCGCATTGAAACGCGTGACTCGATCATGGCTCTGTGGCACGGGGCACGTCAGGCGCTCGAGGCTGCGGGTGCCGAGGTGGTCGAGGTCGGCTTTCCGGTCGTCACGAACTACGAGGGCGATCGTGCCGGGGCCCCCACCCTCGCAACGCGCGGCCTCGTGAGCCCCGAGTTTCTGCGCAGCGAGATCATCGATCTTTCGGCGTGGGCCTGGGACGACTTTCTCAAGGCCAACGGCGACCCGAAGCTGTCGTCGCTGACTCTCGTCGACGGCGACACGATCTTCCCTGCCCCCGAGGGTGCACTGCCCGACCGGTACGTCGGTTTCGACGACGACATCGCAACCTACCCGGCCCAGGTTGCCGAGCACCCCTACGAAAGCTTCACCGAGATTGCGCACCTCGAAGAGGGCGTGCTCGGGCTCGAAGAAACGCGTCGCACTGACCTCGAAGCGTGGATGGAACAGCTCGGCCTCGACGCGGTCGTCTTTCCCGCGCTCGCCGATATCGGCAAGGCAGACATGGATGTGAACGCTGAATCGGCCGATGCCGGCTGGCGCAACGGCGTCTGGGTTGCCAACGGCAACCTCGCGATCCGCCACCTCGGCATACCGACCGTCACGGTTCCCATGGGCACGCTCGACGATATCTCAATGCCCATGGGCCTCACGTTCGCGGGCAAGGCCTACGACGACCAGGCCCTGCTCGAGCTCGGTCTCGCCTTCGAGGCCACCGGCTCGTACCGCAGCGAGCCGCCGCGCACGCCGCGCCTCTAGCGCCAAGGGCGGGGAGCTCGGCTGAAGGCCTGGCTCCCCGCAACCACGCCCACTCGCCAGCTTTACAAGGAAGTAACCCATGTCTTCAAGCACGCCAGCAACGCTGAAGCGCAACCTCAAACAACGCCACGTCGTGTTCATCGGCCTCGCCTACATGTCGCCATTCGCGGTCTTCGACACCTTCGGTATCGTCTCTGAGGCGACACAGGGGCACGTGCCCATGTCGTACATCATCATCACGATCGCCGTGCTCTTCACTGCGTTCAGCTACGCGAAGATGGTGCGGGTCTACCCCTCGGCCGGCTCGGCCTACACCTACGCTCGCCGCACGATCGCAGCGCCCGTCGGTTTTCTCGTCGGCTGGGTCGCACTGCTCGACTACCTCTTCTTGCCCATGATCAATGCGCTGCTCGCGAAGATCTACCTCTCGGCACAGTTTCCCGAGGTACCCGGCTGGCTGTGGATCGTCGGCCTGCTCGTCATCATTACCGCCCTCAACATCGTCGGGGTTCGTATTAGCGCCGCGGCCAACATGATCATGGTCGTGTTTCAGGCGCTGCTCGCGATCGTCTTCGCTATTCTCACGGTCAGAGCGATTCTCGCCGACGACGCACTGAGCTTCACCTTCGCCCCCTTCTACTCGATGAACGCCGACATGATGAGCCTCGTCGGCGGAGCCTCAGTGCTCGCCCTCGCCTTTCTCGGCTTCGACGCGGTCACGACCCTCGCCGAAGAGACCGTTGACCCCCGCCGCACCGTTCCCCGTGCCATCATGTGGATCGCGGCGCTCGGCGCCGCCTTCTTCGTCGCAATCACGTACGTCATGCAAACCCTCGTACCCGACCTCGAGACGCTGCAGTCAATCGCCGACGACATCGAGGGCGCCTCACCGTACATTGCGCTGCTCATCGGCGGTATCGCCTTCCAAACCCTCTTTCTCGCTGGGGCCACGGTCTCGGTGCTCTCGTCGGGTCTTGCCTCACAGCTCAGCGCCTCGCGCCTGCTCTACGCTATGGGTCGCGACGGCATTCTCGCCCGCAAGCTCTTCAGCTATGTGCACCCGAAGTTTGGCACGCCCGTCTTCAACATCGTGCTCGTCGGCGCCATCGCCCTCGTCGCACTGCGGCTCGATCTCAACGCGGCCACCTCACTCATCAACTTCGGCGCCTTCACGGCCTTCGCCTTCGTGAACCTCTCGGTGATCGCGTTCTGGCTTCGCCACCGCACCACGAGCCACATCACCGGCTCAACCTGGTCATGGGTGCTCGTTCCCGCCATCGGCTTTCTCATCAACGCGGCCCTCTGGGTGAGCCTCGATGAACTCGCCATGAAGGTGGGACTCATCTGGACCGGCGTGGGCATCGTATATCTCGCATGGCTCACGCGAGGCTTCCGCCGCCCAACCCCCGAAATGTCGTTCAACGAGGCGGGTGACCTGCCCACCGGCGTGATGCGCGTGGGCGAATAGCGAGAGCCGCCCGCGACGAGCCCCTGGGGCTCCAGAGCCGCGTGATCCACCGATATCAGTTCGGGGTCACGCGGCTCTTGCGTTTACCGCTTCTGCGCGCGGCGGAAGAGCAGAGTGTAACAGAGCGCCGAGGCGACACCGCCGAGCATAATCGAGAAGTCGGCACCACCAAGCGCCTGCGCGATTGGCCCCACATATATCGTCGTGCTGATACTCAGAGCAGTGATGCCACCGCCAACGAGCGTTGCAACGATGCCCGCGACGCTCCAGCCGTGCCAGTACCAAAGTCTGGCGCCAGGCCGCTCATCAAACAGGTCGACCTCGTCGTAGCGAACCCGCCGCAACACGATGTCGGTCACATAAATACTCATGGCCGGGACCGAAACGATAAGCAAAAACTGCAGCATGAGGTTCACGGCCTCGAGCAGGCTACTCGAGAGCGTCAAGTACACCGTGATCGCGGTGCCGAACAGCCCGATAATGATTGCCGCCGGAATACGAGCGACAGGCACTCCGATTGCTTGAAGGGCCATGCTTGAGGTGTAGGTCGTAATGCTGTTGAGGGCGACCGCCCCCATCACCACCGCTAGAACAAGCACCGGGGCAAACCAACCGGGCACGAGTTGCAGCAGCGCACCCTCGATTCCCGTCACCCACACCGACGCGTCAAGCCCGGTCGCCATGAGTGCTCCCGCACTCGTAAAGAGCACGCTCGGCAAGGCTCCGCCGAGCGCTGTCGCAGCAATAATGCCGCCCCGCGAAGCGTTACGCGGCAGGTACCTCGCAAGGTCGGCGCTGTTGGTAAACGAGAGTGGTGTTGCTGCCTGAATCGTTGCCCCAATGGTAAAGACGGCCACGAGCTGCATTCCTGAAAGCGGGGTTGGTTGCTCGTAGTGCCAGTCAAAACTCGGTGAGATCAGTACAACGACCACGAGAAACACCGCGGCGAGCGCAAGCGTCAAGATCGGGTAAATGCGCAAGATCATCGCGTGCCCGTACACGGCGATCGCGACGGTCACCGCCGAGACACACAGCGCAACAAGAATGGGACCCCAGACCGGAGCATCGAGGCCGAGTGAAGCGAGATAGTTTGCCCCGACAAAAGACGACGCCAACCAGTTGAGTGCAAGATAAGCCGAGGCGACGATGACCGCAGAGAAGGCGAGCAGCAAGCGGTTACCGATAATGCCGTACATCGCTCGACCGATCACCGATCCTGAGGTGCCCGCTGAAGGGCCGCTCATGGCAACAATGCCGGGAAGAACCCACACAAGGTTGCCAACAAGAATCGCGGCAAAGGTTTGCCAGAGACTCAGCCCCATGAGCACGAGCGATGCCCCAATGGTGAGGTTAAGCACGCCGACATTTGGGGCCGCCCAAACCCAGAAGAGATCGCGGGGCCGACCGTGCCTTGCCTCACCCTCAACGAGTTCGATACCCCGAGTCTCGGGTTCAGTCGCCCGCGCAGGGGCATGACCTCCCGTTGGTTGAGCCGGTGTTGATGACATTGAATTTCTCCTTTGAAATGTGTGACTCGGCCACGCCGCTTCGGTGCCGTGTGAGGCAGCAGCGGCAGCAAAATGGCACGTCTTCAGAGCGCTCCCAGGCATCAAAAGTCCAGGAACGCTTTGCCGAAGGCTCGGGGTTAGGCCTTCAGCTCAACCCACTCGCCGCTCGGTGCCTCGGGCGGTTTACCGTCGAACACTCGAATACTGTGCCGCTCAGGGTCGGTGACAATGGTCGCGAGCGTTGCCCAGCGTTCGCCATAGCCCAACGACATATCTGGGCGACACGTCAGCTCGGGTTCACCGGGTTTGGTTGCCAAAACCGCTATGAGATCTGTCTCGCTGCCCAGGGTCTTTGTTCCAATGCGCTCTCGAATGAGCGCCAGTCGGGCAGACGATCCCGGCTCGTAGAGCTCGTTCTTCTGGCCCGAGCACAACGACGGGTCTTGAAAATGGTTGGTGCGTTGCACCGAGCCCTCTACCGCCTCGATAACCCGCACACCGACCGGGCTCATTTCGACCGAAACCATCTGGGTCTCGTCGATGAGCGTAAACGCCGACGATGAGGCGATAGGTGCTGCTTGAATGAGCGCAATCGCTTCAGCGACCGTCGAGCATTCTCTCAGCACGACCGCAGAGAGCACGTGAACGGGAACCCCACCAACGCCATCATCACGGTGTCCAAGAATATTGAAGTGCAGCGCTAGACCCGCTTCGTTGACCCCAATTTTTGAGAGGATGCCGTGCTCGGTGAGCCCCGCGACTCGGTACCCCGGCCCGTCAACGATTTGTGTGTGCCAAAACGCTTCAAGCTCGCAGTGCCAGTCCCAGGTTTGCACCCCCATGTTTCGCCCATCGACGCTGGCGGTCAGGGTCGAACACTCGTGAGAACCCGAACCGCCGAGCGCGATGATCTCGGTGCGTGCGTTGAGTGCAATGATCTCAAGCAAGGTCATGCCCGAAGCGGTCGCTATGGCAGCGAGTTCACGCTCGATCGCGGGGCGCCACGAGGCAATGGCGGCAAGGGCTTGCTGCGCCCCCGCTCGTTCGGTCTCTTCGCTAATGCCAAGCAGCCGAAAGAGCTCGGCATAGCGTTCGTACCCGGAGCGAAGCGTGGCTCGCAGTTGTTCACCGCGACTCTGGCCTAGGGCTTCGTGACTGTCGCCCTCGATCGTGAGGTGTCGTCGTTGTTCGTGCATCATTGCATCCCGTCGTTTGTGGTCAGTGGTACTCGTCGTTCGTGGTCAGCGGTATTCGCCATGGGAGTTTCTGGTGGGGCTCGTCTCAACGCGCTGCGTTCCTACCCGGTTCGCGGATCGTTCGCCGCCAACAAAGGTTGCGAGCACCGCATTCGTCGACTGTTCGCGTGGGGTGAGATCAAGCGGGTTCTGTTCAAAGACAACGAGGTCTGCAACCATACCCGCGCGCACTCGGCCGCGAGTTTCGGCTACGCCGCCCGCCCGCGCTGGGCCCAGGGTCATCGCCGTGTACGCCTCGAGCGCCGAGATTGCCTGCGTGGGCTGGTGCGGTGTGTGCCGCTCCTCTTCAACCGGACGCCGTACCTGCGCATCGGCAAGCGAAACTCTGGGGTCACCCACACCGATAGGCCAGTCAGAGCTCAAAACGACCACCGCGCCAGCCTCACAAAGATCTTTCACGCGCCACCCTTGAGCGACCCGGTCGGCCCCAATGCGTTTCGACCAGTTATCACTCTGATCGGGCTGGGTGAGCCTCGTTGCGTGCGTCGGCTGTAAGCTTGCGACCACACCGGCCTCTGCAAACGCATGCACGAGGTCATCGGGGATCGATTCGATGTGCTCAATACGGTGCGGCGTCGCCCCCACGGGCCCTGCCTCGGCGAGCACCTCAAGGGCGAAGCGCACGGCTCTATCGCCGATTGCATGCGTTGCGGTAGGAACTCCTTGAGCGGTAAAGAAACGAATTGCCTCACGGTACGCCTCGGGATTGCGCCAAAGCGACTCTTGGTTCTCACCCAGACAATCGGGGGTTTCGAACCATGCAGTACCGTTATCAGCCGTGCCGTCGAGCATAAATTTCGCGCCGTCAACGCTCCACCGACGCCCCTGCTGCCCCTGCAACGCCGCAATCTCTCGCCACTCAACAGCACTTGAATCGGCAGGAACAAGTGGAAACGCCCGAACGCGCAGGGGCAGTTCACGATCACGCTCAATCGCAGTAAAGAGTTCACGCGATGGCTCATGAAAATCAAGGGCGTGAATCTCGGTCAGCCCCGCCGCAGCAAATGATTCAAGGGTCTCGAGCAAATACTCGGCGTGAACATTCAGCGGTACCGCAGGGGCTTGGTCAAGCACGAGATCCATCGCTTGGAGTTCGACGACCCACCCCGTCACACCGTGGCCATCACACACGATCTCTGAGGTATCAGCAAACGTTTCTTCACCCGTTAACCCGAGCTCAGCCACGACCGCGGGACTCACTACAAGGGCGTGGGCGTCACGGGTCATCAGCACGATTTTTCGCCCTGGCAACCACTGTTCAAACACTCGGCCGTCGGGAATCCCGCCGGGAAACACGCTGACATCGAGATCATGCCCGCTGATCCACCCCTCACCATCGGCCCTGGCTGCCGCTTCGAGAAGGGCACGCAGCGCATCAAGCGTAGAAGCCTCAGCGCAGCCCACGCCACCTCCCTGGGCTGCAGAGCCCCAGACCGGGTGCGTGTGCACATCGACGAGGCCGGGCATAACCGTCGCACCAGCAAAATCGAGCACTTCATCGTGTTCGAGCTGTTCGAGCTCTACGCCGCCGATCGCGCGAATGCGCCCATCTGCAATCGACACATGCGTCGCGAGCGAGGTATCACCATCACCGGGCGAAATGACCTTTGCCGCTCTCAAGAGCATCTCAGCGTTCATTCTCACACCTTTCGTGGGTAGCCCAAGCGCCGAGGCTCGGGTGGGTGCGATCAGCATAACACCTTATTGGTCGAGCGACCAATAACATTTTTCGCCGACTTTTCCCAAGTGGTATATTGCTCTCATGCCCTCACCCGATGCCGCCCCCAAGCGCCGTCGACCGGCAGAGCGGGTCACCGAGATAACCGCAGCTGCGGCCACGATCGGCCTCACCGAAGGGCTTGAACGCGTCACACTCAGACGCGTTGCCGAACACATCGCTGTGCGCCCTGGACTCATTCACCACTACTTTCCCGAAGCCGACAGTCTTGTCGCCGAAGCGTTTTTACACGCGACGAAGACTGAACAAGAGACACTCTTCACACGACCAGACGCAGCTGGGCCCCGTGAACAACTGCAACTGTTCTTCACCGAGGCACTCTCACCAGAGTCGCTGCAGTACAGCAGGCTCTGGCTCAACGCGAGAAACCTGAGCCGCTTCAACGACGCACTCAAACGGGCCGTCACCGAGCGGGAAACCTCAAACCGTGAGCTCCTCGGTAGCATCTTGCGCGAGGGCAACGCCCTGGGCCACTTCACGTGCGACGATGACGAACAGGCCGCGCTCCTCACCATGATCTTGCTCGACGCGCTCTCTAGTTACGCCAACGGCGGTGCCGAAGAACTCGAAGCACGAGTCGTCGCAACCGTCATTGGCACGGTAGAACGCGAGCTTGGCCTCGAAGCGCACACCCTCCTGCCCGATCATTTCTAGCGACTCTTCGCATACACATACTTGCCCACCGCAGCCCCTGGTGCACTATGGTGGAGGCAAGACACGGGGTGCCCACGCGGGCTGAGATGACACCCGAGAACCTGATCGAGTTCGTACTCGCGGAGGGATGTCGATGCTCGGCGCCACGACGGCGCCCCAGCACACCCACACCCCTTTCGTTGCGAACTCGACACGAGCAGCAACGAAAGAGAGCACTGTGATTTCGAACGTCCTCACCATCGCAGGGACCGACCCCACGGGCGGCGCCGGCATTCAGGCCGACCTGAAAGCGTTCTCGGCGCTCGGCGCCTACGGCATGAGCGTCGTGACCGCCGTCGTCGCGCAAAACACCCGCGGCGTGCGCGAGTTCGTGGCCCTTGAACCGAGTTTCGTTGCCGACCAGATCGCCGCGGTGTTCGACGATGTGCGCGTCGACGCCGTGAAGATCGGCATGGTCGCCAATGCCGGCATCATCGAGGCGATCGCCGACAGCCTCGACCGCTACGCCACCTGCCCCGTCATACTCGACCCCGTCATGGTTGCCAAGAGCGGCGACCACCTGCTCGCGCCCGAGGCGGTCGACGCGATTCGCGAGCGCCTCGTCACCCGCTCAACAATCATCACCCCGAACCTGCCAGAGGCGCAGGTGCTGCTCGGCCGCGACACCGAGATCACCGACCTCGCCGGCATGCGGGCCTCGCTCGACGACCTCATGACATTCGGCTCGCCCTGGGTGCTACTCAAGGGCGGTCACCTCACCGACGGCGACAGCGTCGACCTGCTTGCGGGGCCCGCGACCGCAACCTCCACTTCGGGCGTGAGTGGGGATCGGGGTGGGCGATCCGCCGCGTTTTCAGTCGCCGAGTTCACCTCGCCCCGCGTGCGCACCGTCAACACCCACGGCACCGGCTGCACCCTCTCGGCCGCGATCGCGGCCCTGCTGCCGGGCAGCGAACCCGTCGCCGCCGTTTCTCGCGCAAAAGAATACCTGACCGGCGCGCTACGTCACGCCGACGACCTCGATGTCGGCGGCGGCCAGGGCCCCGTGCACCACTTTCACGAACTCTGGAACCACCCCACCACGACCGAAGGAGACCCACGATGACCCTGTTCACCGACCTCAAGGCCGCGATCGGCCCCGAATGGCAGGCCTACACCGAGCACGAATACGTGCGCCAGCTCGGCGAAGGCACCCTGCCGCTCGCCGTCTTTCAGGACTACCTCAAGCAGGACTACCTCTTTCTCGTGCAGTTCGCCCGCGCCAACGCGCTCGCCGCCTACAAGAGCCGCACCCTCGCCGATATCACCGACGCGAGCGGGGCCCTCGGCGCGATTCTGCACGAGACCGAACTGCACCGTCGCCTCACCGAGCGCTGGGGAATCTCCGAGCCTGAGCTCGCCCGCGTTCCCGAGAAGCAGGCCACCGTCGCCTACACCCGCTACGTGCTCGACACCGGCATGTCGGGCGACCTGCTCGACCTGCACATCGCCCTTTCGCCCTGCACCATCGGATACGCCGAGATCGGCACCGCACTGGCCCCGCAACTGCAGAACCGGGCCGACCACCCCTACGCCGAGTGGATCAGCGAGTACTCAGGCCCAGGCTTCCAAAGCGCAGCGCAGGCCGCAATCGCGAGACTCGACTCCCTCACCGGCGGCGCCGTGACCCCGCAACGCTTCGACGCCCTCGTCGAGGTGTTCCGCGCTGCGACGCGCCTCGAGTCCGACTTCTGGCAGCAGGCGCTCGACGCGGGCGGGGCTGAGCGGTAGGCGGTAGGCGGTTCGGGGCTCTTGCGGGCCACGGGGCTGCCGGGGCCCGCGCTGGCCACGCGGCGTTCGCGGTCCCGGCGGCGGTCTTGTTTCGCGGTTTCGCGATCTACTTGACGAAAAGCAGGGTGTTTTGCCGTCTACACCCTGCTTTTCGTCAAGTAGACGCCAAATCGCACTTTTCAACGCCGCCTCAGCCAGCCATTGCGTCGTTTCACGCGGCGCCGGCCACGAAAGGCTGCGCCATGTGACACCGCACTGTACTCGCCGCCCCTTTTCCCGATCCATATGACGGAAAGCAGGGTGTTTTCGCGTTCACACCCTGCTTTTCGTCAAGTAAACGCGAACCCGAAGCGTTTCGAGGCGGATCAAGCCCGGAGCCCGACCGCGCCAGTGATCGCCGCGCCCCTCACCGCCATAACTGCGAGCGCCCCTCACCCCCGCCGGTACGAAGCCCCCGGGTGGGCAGCGGGCAGCCGGTCGCCCGCACCGAACATTCGGTCGCGCAGCGTCCCGGGCTGCGGCTCAGTCGGGTAGAGACCGCGTCGCTGCAGTACCGGCACGACGTGCTCGATGACGTCTTCCCACGTTCCGGGGTTCAGCGCGTAGGCAAGGTTGAAGCCGTCGACACCAGTCTCAGCGACGAGACGCTCAAGGGCATCGGCCACCGTCTCGCCCGAGCCAACAACGACCGGGCCACCGGTCGCGTTGATGCGGGCGCTGTCGCGTAGTGTCCACCGGGCGTCGCCGGCGAAGTCGGAATCGCCGGCACCAGCAGGCTCACCGGGGTCAGCAAGACCGCCAGAGCCAGCACCAGCAGTCCCGCCCGGGCCAGCAGAACTGCCAGCACCAGCAGGCCCGCCAACTCCCCCGCCCCGCGCCCCCGACAGGCTCGCCACCGTCGTCTGAATCGCGTTCGTGGCGGCGGGCTCAAGCGGGGCGTCGAGGTCTTGTTGCGAGAGGTCGAGGCCCGACCATCCCGAGTTGAGCACGAGGTTGCCCACCTCTGAGGCGTAGGCGAAGACGTCACGGTACTTCGCGGCCGCGAGCTCGTCGGTCTCGTCGGTGACGATCGTGAGCAGGGCGTAGATGCGGGCGGCATCGCGGCCGCGGCCGGCAGCTTCGAGGCCGTCGCGAATCTTCGTGACCTGCTCACGGGTTTGCTCGATCGTGGGCGCCGCAACGAAGATCGCCTCGGCGTGACGGGCCGCAAAGCGAATACCGCGTGGCGAGGCCCCGGCCTGGTACACGACGGGGGTGCGCTGCGGCGAGGGCTCGCACAGGTGCGGGCCGGGAACGCTGAAGTAACGCCCCTCGTGCGCGATCGGGTGCACCCGCGCGGGGTCGGCGAACGTGTCTCGCTCGGCGTCAAGCACGACCGCATCGTCTTGCCACGAGCCCTCCCACAGCTTGTACACGACCTCGAGGTACTCGTCGGCGTGGTCGTAGCGTTCGTCGTGCGAGAGCTGATCCACCTGCCCCAGATTTTGTGCGGCGCTCTTGAGGTAGCCGGTGACGACGTTCCACCCGATGCGCCCGCGGGTGAGGTGGTCGAGCGTCGACATGCGCCGCGCAAAGGTGTACGGGTGCTCAGCGGTCGTCGTCGCCGTCACGCCGAAGCCGAGGGTTTCGGTGACGGCCGCCATCGCGCTCACGAGCATCATCGGGTCGTTCATCGGAATCTTCGCCGCGGTTCGAAGTGCGGCGTCAGCGCTTCCCTCATACACGTCGTAGGGCCCCAGAGCATCGGCGAGAAAGATCCCGTCGAAGTGGCCGCGCTCGAGCAGCCGCGCGAGGTTCGTCCAGTGCTCGAGGCTCGTGTAATCACGCGAGCGGTCGTCGGGGTGGCGCCACAGCCCCGGAATCTGATGACCCACGCCATTGATCGCGAAGGCATTGAGGCGGATCGGGGTTCTTCTCGTCACAGGTTCTCCTTGGGGGTTGCGTTAGTTCGTGGGCTGTTTTCGGGGGCCGCGGGAGCAGCGGGGGCCGCGGGAGCAGCGGGAGCGGCAGCGGGAGCGGCAGCGGCAGCGGGAGCGGCAGCGGCAGCGGCAGCGGGAGCAGAAGCGGCAGCGGCAGCCTCGGCGTCAGCACCCGCGCCCAGCGCCGCAAGCACCGCACGCTCGAGCGCCGCGAACTCGGGGCTCTGGGCGACGGCGAGCGTGCGCGGCTTCGGTAAGTCGACGTCGAGCACCAGGCGCACTGAGGCTGGCCGGGGGCCGAGCACGATGATGCGATCTGACAGGAGAACGGCTTCGCGCACGTCGTGGGTGATGAGCAGGGCTGTCCAGTCGTGTTCGATCCACACCCTCTGTAGCCAGTCGTGCAGCTCGCGTTTGGTGAGCGCGTCGAGAGCGCCGAAGGGTTCATCGAGCAGCAGGGTGCGGCGTTGCTGCACGACGGTGCGCAGCAGGGCGGCGCGCTGCCGCATGCCGCCAGAGAGTTCGAAGGGGAGCGCGTCTTCGAAGCCCTCGAGCCCGAACTGCGCGAAGGACTCGCGCACCTCACGCCGCGCCTCCCTGCGTGACCTGCCCTGCACCTCGAGGCCGAGCGCGACGTTCTGGGCGATCGTGCGCCACGGGAACAGCAGATCCTTCTGGGGCATGTAGGCGGCGTGGCCGGCCGATCCGCGCACGTCGACGCCGTCGGCGAGCACACTGCCAGCCGTCGGCGTATCGAGCCCGGCGATGATGTTGAAGAGCGTGCTCTTGCCGCAGCCCGAGGGGCCGACGATCGAGACGAAGCTTCCGGGCTCGACGTCAAACGAGACGTCGTCGAGCACGGAGCGTATCTCGCCGCGCGAAAGGGCAAAGTCACGCGAGACGCCGCGCAGCGAGAGGCGGGGCTCAGTTGGTGCGGGCACGGCGGGCCCTCCGTTCGTGTGAGTGCCACGGAATCACCATGCGCTCGACAAGAAAGGTCAAGAGATAGAGCGCGATGCTCACGAGGGCGGTGACCGCGACGGCGGCGAGCACGAGATCGGTGCGAAACGCGTTCTTCTGCACGCTCATGTAGATGCCGAGGCCCGACTGTGCCCCGACGTACTCGGCGAAGATCGCGCCAACGACCGCGTAGGTCACGCTGATGCGCAGTGACGTGAAGAAGAGCGGCAGCGCGGTGGGCAGCCGCAGCAGCACGAACTCGCGCACGCGCCCGGCCCCCATGCTGCGCAGGAGCGCCCCGGCCTCGCGGTCGGCGCTCGCGAAACCCTCGATGAGGCCGATCGCCACGGGAAAGAACGTCACGAGCGCGACGACGAGCACCTTCGGCAGCAGGCCGAAGCCGAACCAGATGATCATGAGCGGAGCAATCGCGATGACCGGGATGGTCTGCGACGCGACCATGAGGGGCAGCGCGGCACGGCGCAGGAGCGGCGAGAAGTCGACCGCGATCGCGAGCGCCCAGGCACAGACGAGTGAGACCGCAAAACCCACGGCGGTGACCCCCAGGGTCGCCACGGCGTGCCCCGCGATGGCTTCGCGGTGATCCCACCCAGATGCCGCAACGAGTGACGGTGCCGGCAACACCTGCGGGCGCACGCCGCTCACGCGCACCGCGGCCTCCCACACGACGACGAGGGCGCCGAGAAACCCGAGCGGCACCGCGACGGCCTGCCACCAGCCGCGCGGTGCGCTCGTCTCACGCTGCACGCTCACCCGAGCAGGTAGTCGTTCGTGAAGAAGTCCTGCCACGAGGGCTCGGCAGGGAGCGGCTTCCCGTCGCGGTCGGTGAGCAGGCCCGCTTCGAAGAGAAAGACGCCGAGCTCACGCCAGTGCTGCTCGGTCTGCCCGCCAAACTCGCCCGCGTCGTCGAGCATGAAGCGCTCAGCGAGCATGCGCTGGCTTTCAACGAGCAGATCAAGATCGGTGAGCAGCCCGGCATTTGCGTCATGCAGCATGGTCGCGGCCCCCTCGGGGTCGGCAATCGACTCTTCGTAGCCGCGGGCAAGCGCCTGCACGAAGGCCCGCGCCTCATCAGGGTGTGCGTCGAGCCAGTCGCGCTGGCCGATCGTCACGACCTGGTACGAGTCGGGAAACCCAAAGTCGGTGTACGCGAAGGTCTTCAGCTCGATGCCCCGCCGGGCCGCCTCGATACCCTGCCACGCCACATACGGAACCGTGAAGTCGACCGCCCCCGAGTAGAGCGCCTCGTAGGCGTTCGTCGCGAGCACGACCGTCTCGAACTCGCCGGTGCCGCCGGCAGCCTGAACGACGCCGCGCATGGTCGCCGTTTCTGAGGGGTTATCGAAGCCGCCGAACACGAGCCCGTCAAGATCGGCAGGGCTCTCGATGTCGTCACGGTCGGCGAGCACCGCGACCTCGCTCGCCCATGTCTGCTCAACCGCGAGCACCGAGATGAGGCCTGCTCCCGCGGCGATCGCCATGCTCGCGGTGTCCTGATGGCTGATGCCAAACTCGGCCTGCCCCGCGTCGACGAGCACCTCGGGGTTGATGTTGTTAAACGGCAGCACCTCGACGTCGAGCCCGGCGTCGGCAAAATAGCCCCGTTCGAGCGCGACGTAGAGCCCGGTGTGGTTCGTATTCGGGGTCCAGTCGAGCGCGAAGCGAATCTTCGCCCCGTTCTCGCTGGCGCCAGAAGCGCCCGCTTCCCCCGATTGCACCGCGGCGGATCCCGCCCCGCTCCCGCACCCGGCAATCGCCCCGGCGAGCAGCACCGCGACCGCTCCGGTCAGAACCCGCGCGGCCCTCATCGGGTCACCTCGCCCGAGTGCCATGCGCGCACGAAGTCGCGAGCCGCGGCTTCGGCGTCGGGAGCCGCGCAGATTGCCGAGACGACCGCGATGCCTGCGGCGCCGCGGCGCCGCAGCTCGGCGGTATCGGCAAGCTCGACGCCACCGATCGCGACCGAGGGCACCGGCGCCGTCGCTGCGAGGTGCTCGAAGCCGTCGAAGCCGAGCGCCGGCGGATGGTTCGGCTTCGTCGAGGTGGGCCGAATCACACCGATGCCGAGGTAGTCGACCGATCTTTCTGGCATGCTCGCGACCGCGGTGAGGTGCTCCGGGGTGTTGGCCGTGAGCCCGACGATCGCGTCGGGGCCGAGTTCGCCCCGGGCCCGATCCACAGCAGTATCGCCCTGCCCCAGGTGCACGCCATCGACCGCGATGCCGCGCTCGCGAGCGGCGATCGCGACGTCGAGTCGGTCGTTGATGACGAGCAGGGCGCAGCCGTCGATCACCTCGGCGAGGCGCTCGAGCTCGCGCAGTTGCTCGTCGAAGCCGTCGTACTTTTCACGCAGCTGCACGGTGTTGACGCCGCCATCGACCGCCTGCCGCACCGTTTGCACGACTCCGCGTTCGCCACACAGGGCACGGTCGGTCACGAGATAGATGCCGAGGTTCACGCCGCCACCGCCTCTTCGCGCAGCCGCTCTGAAGCCGCAACATCGGCCGAGCTCACTTCATACAGCGCGTCGATGAGCCGCGCCGCGAAGGTTCCGGGCCCCGCTGCCCCCGTTGCTGCACGCTCGGCCGCGATACCGTACACGATATGTGCTGCGGCGACCGCCTCGATGGGAGGCACCTCGCCGCGCACCGCAGCAAAGCCGGCAACGAGCGAACCAAGCGCGCAACCGCCACCCGTGACGCGCGTGAGCATCGCATCGCCGTTTGCCACCCGGAGGATCCGCTGGCCATCGGTAATGAAATCTTCGGGCCCCGACACCGCGACAACGGTGCCAAGCCGGCGCGCTAGCTCTACCGCGACGGGCCCCGCCGCCTCGGTCGTGTCGGCCGAGTCAACGCCCTTGCCTCCCGCACCCTCGCCCGCGAGCGCGAGCACCTCAGAGGCATTGCCGCGAATCGCGTAGGGCTGTTTCTCGGCGAGACGCTTCGCGAGCTCGGTGCGAATGGGCAGCGCGCCAACCGCGACGGGGTCGAGCACCCACGGGGTGCCGGCATCGAGAGCGGACTCGACCGCCTCTTCGGCCGCCTCGCGCTGCTCTGGAGTGGGGGTTCCCACGTTCACGAGCAGGCCGCCCGCGACCCGGGCGAAGAGCCCGGCCTCGCCGACGATGTCGACCATTGCGGGCGCCGCGCCAATAGCGAGCAGCACGTTCGCGGTAAAGTTCGGCACCACCGAGTTGGTGATGCTGTGCACCAGGGGCGATTGCGCCCGAAGCTCATCGAGCAGGGCGCCTGAGGGTGAAGCGGGCATTGTCTCTCAACTTTCTTCGCGACGAAGAGAAGCCGAGCTTTGCGAGTATAGCCAGCCGCAGACACCCCATTCGGTGCCCCGAATGTACCCTGCTCATTCGGACATTCCCTTCGCCAGTACGAACTGGATCAGGTTCGACGGGTGTAATCTCAGCTGCGCTTGGCAGCACCCCGTGTCACTGAACTCAACCCTAGCCTATAGATCGCCGTTCGTGGCAGAAGCCTTCAGGCGCCAGCCTTTTGCCCGGTTTCGTTCGGCCCAGAATCCCGCGTATCGGCCACCTACGTCCGTACCGGCCAGCCCTCAACACATGGACTGGCGGTCGCTGTGGGCTTGCAGGCTGGTTCAGAGCCTCCGGGCGCGCTCTGGTCACTTTCGCAGATCCTGGGATCGTCCGCGCCGCGGTCAGCGCCGCAGTCCAGGAAGCAATCGCGTCATCATCCTCCGGTCAGACTCGCTCGAGCAGCAAGTCCTCGGCTGTGAGGACACTCGGGCGCACGTCGCCAAGGGAGGGCATCCTTCGGCATCGCGCGGCAAGCCTAGTCGCCGACGGCTCCACCATTGCTGATCTTCTCGGCGAGGGCCGTCCGTTCTAACTACTACCCAGTTGTCAGTAACCATCCACTGTGCGAGACGGTGGATCATGGTCGTCGGTACACAGCTCGTTTTCGACCTCACGGGGCACGAACGGGTCTGCTAATAGGCTGGTTCGTTCTTGTCCACTTCGTGTGAACGGGGCAGGGATTGAGAAATTCAAACCATAAAGTATTCGGAAGAGTTCAAGCGTGACGCGGTCGCCTTGGTGAAAGCCGGCGCGTTACACTGCGAGGTATGCCGAGGCCTCGGTGTGTCGACGTCAGCGATGTCGAAATGGGTGGCTGATGCTGAGCGGACTAAACAGGGGTGCCCTAGCGCAAGATTTACTTGCTGCAGAAGACGCGAAAGTGCGTGAGAGCATACGCCGGAACAAGCTGTTAACGCAAGAGAACGAGATGCTCATGCCCACAGCATCGTAAGTGTCACATATTCACTCTACGCCCCAAGGTGAGCTATACTCTCGTTCGTGAGATGGCTGCGACCGGTGCCAGAATTCGTGTGCCGCTCGCAGTGATGCGCAGGATGCTCGGACTCTCGAAGCAGCCGTATTATCAATCGTTGAAACAGCCGTTATCAGCTCGAGAAATCAAGGAGGCCCACCTCATCGGGGTGTTGTGGGAATTCCGCGCCTATGACGAGGAGGGCCGTTACCGTGTTTCCTGTTAACGACCTGCATGACTTCGGGTACGGCATCTCAGAACAACGCGTGTGGCGGCTGCGCAAGGACGGTGCCGTCCAATCACCCATTGTGAGGCGTAACCCTCAAGGATAAGAAAACCGGGGATCTTGTGAGTGATGACCTCGTGCAGAAAGACTGCACCGCGGACGGGCTGGACAAGTTATGGCTGACAGATAATACCGAGCATCCGAATAATGAGGGCAAGCTGTATTTGTGCACGTTCAAAGACCTGTGCTCGAACAAGTTCGTCGGATACGCAATCGATAGAGCGTATGAAACCGTCACTCGCAGTTCTTGCGCTAGAGAACCCGCTGATGCAGCGCAACTACCCAGAAGGTGTCGTGATACACAGCGATCATAGAAGTCAATTTCGGAGCAGGAAGTTCCAGCAGGCGCTGAAAATGCACAAGCTGAAACACTCGATGGACTGAGTTGGTGCGTGTGAAGATAACGCGGTATAAAACCGTTCTTCAGCTTGTTAAAAAGAACCTACTCGACAGAAAAGGATGGGCCACACGTAAGCACTCCGGCTCGTTATCGTGCACTGGGTCGAAGAGAAATACCACCACAAAATGCAAACAGTGACGCCTCGGGAAACTTACCCTGGTCGAGTTCGAAACTATAGTGAGAAGTGCGGTCGACTTGGCTACCTAACCAAAGAAACCCGAGTCAAGCAAACCTTCAGCAGACCCTAGTGTCTGGCATATGGCCGGCTTCTATCTCCGCCTGCCTAGCCCAGGTCAGCAACGCGTCGGGACGGATATCGAGCTGGTCGGCGATCCGCTTGATGGCTCCGGACTTCACGACGGGTTTTCTGGCGCGCGTCCAGCACCGTCCGTGTCTAGCACTTCTTTGGGTTTCTCGTCATTGTTTCGAGGTGCTGCCATGACTCTCCTCTTAACATTGAGAGCTTCAATCAGACCCCGGGGCGCTTCACAGGTTCGCACAGAAGGTTGCTGAACTGCAATAAAGCATCTTGGTATACATGCCACAGAGAAACGTGTTTGGGGCGTTTGGCGTAGACCGAGCGTGGAACTGTCCAGAAAGTGCAAGTAGCACTCGCCGCTGAACTGATCTGTCATGTAAAAGTGCAGCAGGCCCCTGCGTCAGAATTCCATCCTCAAACCCGCATACGATTATTCAGAGAGCTCAACAGTGCCGAGTATGTTCCTCCCGCTACCCGTTTCGGCGCTGATTAGGAATATCAGACGAGAATCTGACGAAGTGTTCCGTCTTTTAACTGTGAAATTTCCACCCTCGCTGTTGACTACATTAGTCACGCATCGCGCAGCGTTGCCCTGGAGAGAGCATTCCCAGCCCGGAGGGGATTTGATTTGCTCGACCTCTTGAGCGGCTTCCAACGTAAGAGTTTGAATTCGCCAGCTCTTTTCTGAAACGCTGAAATCCACCCTGAAATCATTTGATCTCAAGGTGCCCTCCACCGGCGTAACAGAGAAACTAGCTGTGGGCGTGGGCGAGGTCATGATGAGAGTAACAACCCCAATCGCCATTGCCAGCAGTCCCGCGACCGCGATTAGGCCCCCAGTGCCATATTGCCTCAACACAACCAAGAAACCACCAGCCTGGAGCGGCTGTTTTCCGCTTTGACGTGCAGTGAGAGAGCGCGTTGGGTGTTCAGAGCTTGCTGAACCCCCTCGCTCAAGTACCTCACTCTGCGTCAAGTCCTGGGGCGCAGACGACTGACCATACTGTCCGGTTTCGGCTCCGTGTATCAAGCTTGCAGCCTGCACCTCGGTCGCCGGACCAAAAACTAATCCTCCAGCTGTCGCCAGGGGCAGAATTCCAAACGCCATGGCAAGCCGACCAAACCGAGTCCAGGCTCTTCTGCACCTCTCACAGCCCTCAAAGTGGTTCTCTATATCGCCGACGTATTGTGACGGCAGATCCGGAAATTTCTCGGGTACGCGGTTAATCGCTTCAATACATGGCGAAGGAGCGTCGCCTCCAAGTACCAAACGGAATACTTCTTTACGAAGAGAGAGCTTAGCTCTTCGGTGTAGGGACGATATCGCGCCTGCAGGGCGGCCCAGTTCTTTCTCTAAGTTGCGGGGCTTCTCCCCCAAAACTGTCATCGCGAGCAGCACTTTACTCTGATCTTGGGGCAGGTTCTCTAAAGCCTTGCGAACGAGATGCACTTCGTTTCGAACTTCGACGTGTGTCATGTCTTGTGCCGTCGGATCAACGATATCCTCAGACTGGTCGAGCACTCTCACGCGCGAACGAGGCGACTTGAGCTCATCCTTTACTCTGTTCCGCATAATCACTGCAAGGTATGCATTGACATTCTGAGTTGGCCCCGAACCGATTGACCACTGTTCAAGCAGTCTGAGAAAGCTCTCCGACAGCAGATCCTCTGGATCCATAACACCGCCAGAGATTCGGCGCGCGAGAACCATCAGATAGCTTAGATTCTTCGTAAAATACTCTCCCGCAGCTTTACGGTCTCCCTGCGCAGCAGCTACAACCAAAGGATCTAATGTGACCACGCCTTATTCTCTCCCCCCCCTGGAGTCAGCAATCTCTATCGTATGTCTGAGTTCGATAGGGCTCTATCAGACACACCAAAAAGATGGCGGGGTGGCGATACCGATCAGGCATCGCCACCCCGCTTCACTGCCGGGCTATGAACTCATCGGTTCGTCTCGATGTGCTCGTTTACGAGCTATAACGATCACACCACACAGGAACAACAATACACCTAGCGCGAGAACGCCAGTACCTGCTTGCCCACCGGTAATCGCAAGTGATTCCTTCGCCTTCGGGTCAGCGTCAGCATCAGCCTTCGCCTTGAAATCAACCGAGGCATCCGCCGATGAACTCGTTTCAGCCGCAGCCTTCGCCGCCGA
>NZ_JAHQZR010000004.1 GCF_019049105.1 Leucobacter chinensis | reverse complement strand
CGCAGCCTTCACCGCGGGATCACCATCAGCAGTCGACTTCGCGGACGCAGAAGCAGACGCAGAAGCGTTCACATTCGCCTTCGCCTTCGGATCAGCATCAGCGTCAGCATCAGCCTTCGCCTTCGCCTTCGGGTCAGCATCAGCATCAGCCTTCGCCTTGAAATCAACCGAGGCATCCGCCGATGAACTCGTTTCAGCCGCAGCCTTCGCCGCCGACGACGCATCCGCGTTCGCCTGCACCGATGCCTGCGCATCCTGAGCCGACTTCTCAGTTCCGTCAGCCGAGACCTGCGCCGAGACCTGCGCCGCAGCCGACGGATCTGACGACACGTCAGCCGAAGCCGCCGTGGACGCATCCGGGTCAGCAGCAGCCTCAGCCGCAGCCTTCGCCGTCACATCAGCCGCAGCCTTCGCCGCAGTCTGCGCATCCGGCTTCGCCGCAGCCTCAGCCGCAGCCTTCACCGCGGGATCACCATCAGCAGTCGACTTCGCGGACGCAGAAGCAGACGCAGAAGCGTTCACATTCGAACCGGGGTTCGGAGTTGGCTCCACTGGCGTAACGGTCTTCGATTCATTCGACTCAGGGTCGGACGGTACACCACTGTCTGTGTGACCCTTCGCGACAGCCACGTTCTTGACTTCGCCGGCTTCCGCATCCTGCTCCGTGATGGTGTACGGAGCCGAAGAGAACGTCGTCGACTCCCCTACGTCAAGAGCACCCTTTCCACCGTTAATCGTGATGCCGTTGTCCTGGAGCAGCTGGTCGACGAGCTCGACGCCGGTCAGTGGCGACTTACCAGTGTTCGTCACCTCGAACTTCCAGGTGATCCGGTCCCCTGCATCAGTGATCCCGTTGCCGTTCACGTCCTCGATAGCGCTGACCGATTTCTTCAGCTCAATCCTGGAATCGTAGGGGACAACGCACTGAGTCTTTGCCGAATTATCCTCAAGCTGGGGGTCTTCTTCATTGCCCCAGAGTTCGGCAGTGTTGACGAAGCAGCGGTCGGCCCCGAGGTCCCCGTAGTCCGCCAACTTATCGGCGGTGTCGACCTCAAGTCGGATCGTTTTCTCAGCACCAGGTGCGAGCTCGGCGCCAGTCAAGAACACTCGCGTGCGACTCTCTGTTACCTCGGTGGCCAGCGATACCCCAGAGCTGTCCTTTAGCACAGGGTTCGAAAGCCCGACGGGAAGAAGATCATCAATCAGCCAACCTGATGAATGAGTGGCACCCACATTCTTGACAGTGAACTCGAATATGATCGAGTCCCCAACCATGAACCGGTCAGGCCCGGACTTGAGAAGTTTCAAATCAGCTGGCAAACCTGGGATCGCTGTCCCATCGTTGTACAGATTCTCAGGACCTTGAGTGTACCCAATCACCTTCACCTCAGGCGTCCCAGCGATATCACCGGAAACACGGACCTGGGTGATCCGTCCCGAGCTGTTGTGGGAAATTCCGATGTTGCCATTACCCATAACCCAAATAGCGCCGCTCATTCCGGGGCTAACATCAGCGGCGACCGCATCTGACTGCCCGGTGCTTGGGTTAGTTCGGATCAAGGCACCCTCTTGGTTGACTGACCAGAGGAATCCTTCGTGGAAAACCCAGTCATGTCCCACCTGTTCTCCGACGATAGGAATCTCAATGCGGCTACTTTCATCCATCTCCCTTGCGTTGTGCTCATCAACTGAAAGAGACAGGTCAATAACACTAATACCCAGCGGCTTCTGTGAAGTGCCATAGCTCACATAGTACTTTCCGGTGTCCGGGTCTATGTCACCACTCCAACCTCCGGGCCTCATGAGCCGCTTGCCTGTTGCCTCGAGAACACCATCTTGGCCAATCTTGACAATCTCAGGAGAGCGAACCATGATTTGGTTTGGGAAGTATAGTCCGTAAACGTAGCCGTCATGCGGGTTGTAGCCGATACCGTTCACAACGTAGTCGGGCTTATCTGGAACCAGCTCGATCGGGTCACTGAACTTCCACTCACCTGTCTTCGTATCAACGGTGACCTCATGGTAGGTGCTCCGAGTCTCCAGACCCCTCTGTCCTTGAACAAGAATGATCTTAGGCACATCCGGGTCGAAAGGTTCACCGGCGGCCGCAATCGCGGCCGTGGGTACAGATATCAGCCCAAGAGCAACCAATGATGTAGTGATCAGTGATCCATACATCAACTTCTTCTTTTTCGGCCTCCGTGGTGGAGAGTCCGTGGACTCTATTGGGATTTGTTGATGGATTTTCTTCATTATTTCCTCCATTTGACAGCCACTCCGAAATTCCAAAGTGACGTTGAACCCTCCCTGCTTCGCGAACGAATTGTGGGAGATAAGAGCTGGATTAGATACCTTTTGAAGACAAGCGCGATGCTGCCCAGCTGAAACGTGCCCTTTCCGCGATGCCCCGCCAAGTCACATCACGAATGAAGATTGAGTCGACGGCAACCATGGTGAGTGAAAACCACGGCAGCCCCATTAGTACTGCAATGGCAAGATGAAATCCGAGTATGCCGATCAGTCCGATGACACGAGTCACGCGATGCAGTAGCAGAAATGGGAACGCTGCTTGCATGAACAACGAACCGAGAGTGCCGATTGCAACCAAGGGGCCCCAACTAGTGATCAGCTCGGACAGGATTGGCCAGGTCCCGAATCGAGTTGTCGCCAGTGGGTGGTAGACAGCCCACCCTTGCGCCCACGGTTCTCCGCCAGCTTTAAACAAGGCACCGGAAGTGTAGACCAGGATCACTTGCGCTGCTAGTCCAATGACTGCCAGGTTGTGAAATACCGTTCCCAGCTGACCGAACACGGAGTCTCGAGAGAAGGTCTCTCCGTTTCGCGCTCGTCGCCGAGCATCAAGCGACCATTTTCCAGCAGCATCGGTAAAGTAGAGCAACAGCAAGACGATGCGATACATATTGTCGCCTTGATCGCCAAGCATGTCGTTGGCCTCAATGAAGCCAACCCAGAGACAAAAGTACACCGGGAGAACGAACTTGAAACGCCATCCAACGATAATGAGAACTGCAATGAACATCAACAGCAAGTAGAGCAACGTATACAAATGATCGTTCGACATCGAGCGATGGAAGAAACTGAAAACCCAGATCTTCGGAAAATCACTCACAGGCTCAGCCATTTCACCGTTCCATGCTGCCCCTCCAGCGAACGAGTAGAGCCGTGTCCGGAAGTTCGTGAGCAACAGCCCGAGACCCGCCACGCCCAAGAGTATTCGCGTCACTGCGAGTCCATACAAAGCATGTTTGCTGCCAAAAAGCCATGATGAAGCTCTCCGACATGCACCCTGGATACTGAGATACGCCCGAACGCCGACTCCATCCAGGATTAGTTGCAGGAACCGGAGGACTCGCGGCAACTCCACGTTGCTAGTTTCATTCCCTGCCGGGGTCAGGAAGGCTTCCTCGTGATTGGGCTCTTCCCCGATGTCGGCTTTACTTGCCCAAGTTTTCTCTGTCACTGTTTGCTCCCCTGCAGCTTTTCGTACTGAGCCCTGAATACGTCTGCGAAATCTTGTTCGCTCTGCCCCTCCTCGACGAGTGGCTCTCTCCACCCGGGAAGGACGGTCTGCGGTTCAGGACGCTGTGCTTCCGAATCATTTCGGTCAATGAAGGGGAGCACGTTCTGCCGGCTTACTCGATACTGAACCCGCACGACATCGTCACCCCAGATCGCTTTGGCAACCTGCGTAGCATAAGCAGTCGCACGATGGTCTTGGACCAAGTAGTCGTCTACTAGATCGTTTTCGTCTCCTTGTGACTCAAGCTCATCCTTTAGATGCGCTTCCCAGTCAGCTTCAAAAAAGTCCAGTGCAACGACTTCGCGCTGCTCTTCGTTCAGCTCACCCCAGCTTCCTTTGAAGGTACTGGCCAGTTCCTCTGCTTGGATCCCCGCGCGTGGGGGGAACAAATTGTACTGGACCATTGAAAGTTCGACATCAGTAGCACTCACCCAGCCAGTTACTTCTTCGTCTCCATCCTCTTGGACAAGAGCCCTGACGTTGAAATGATAATCACCATTGATCGGTTCTGGAGCGAAAACGCTCCATGACTGTCCAAACATAGGAAGCATGTAAGAGGTCAGCGCGTTTCCTGGCACCAACTGCCGAAGTGGCGACGGCGGAAAAATCCAGAGAAACGAGGCAAACACATGCCATGCTGTGAATATCACAGCCACAAATGAGATCACTCGCACGAGGATCGTCGTACCACGGTTTTCCCTCGAATGATTCAGCTCGGCCGACCCGTTATCAAGTACTAAAGCCTCCGACTTCCCCTGCCTAACGACCACCATCTATATCTGCCCCAATTCTCTTAGACTCTTAGAGGGCGAGCCAGAAGCGACGCCCCTACAATATAGAAGACGAGCGAGTGGCCAGAATCTGTCGCCGGGGCAGCAAAGAACGATTATTTTCGTGAGAGAGGGGGGCTCGCGCCTCCCTCTCTCACCGGCGTGAGATGCGCCGTAGTCCCGGCATGCGTCTCTGGGGATGGGGGATGAGACAGGATTCATGCCAGTTCACCCGACCGCTAAGGGAGCTAGGTCGGTAAGCACCTCCAAGGGGGAAGTATGGGAGGTGCGCAACAGCTGTGCACGCTGCTGCACTTATAAAGACGAGTGACGCATCAGAATCTGTCGCTACTCCTTTATCGTGCTCACTGGAGTACGCTTACTTAATTCAATATAGCTTGAAACTCGCATAGCCTCACAAGCCGCTCACACGCACCCCTTCGACCCCGCATCTGATTCCGTGTGAGAGCAGGTTGGAATCTCTGCGAACGAAACTGACCGCCCCTATCTGAATGACCGGTCGTGCACACGGGATAGCCAAGCTGCTGGACCGCATTCTCCAATGCAGTCACGGCAAGGGACGCTTGCAGCTGATCGCCGATCTAGTAGCCCAGGTCGAGGAGCTCCTCGGCAGGGAATCGATATCCGAACTCAGCGTCTTCCTCATGAATCTCGCGCAAGACCTCGATCAGATGCGCCTGTTCGAGTTCGCTCTTGGAGCAGGGCTGTTTCACCCACTGATAGCAGGCCTGTTTCGTGACACCCACTACCTTGCACGCCACTGCGACAGGCACCCTCACTGGAGCAACAGTTGCAGCAATCTCTTGGACGCGTGGGAATACTATTTTGGGGCGCGATATAAATTAGCGACAGATACACGGCCACCCGACGCAATACCTCGTTCCCTTGCTCCAGGAGCCCATTACGTTTGATCAGTTCACAAATCTGAGCGTCTTTCTCGTGACTCATCGCCTCTGCGAGGGGCAAGCCACGATCAGCACGGTCAGCATCAGTCCCTCTTTTCGAGAGCGCCGTCTCGAGGCACCAAGATCTCCGCATACCTCCGACTAGGCACCGCCCTGCCCAACGAGCGCGATAGGGTCTTTTCTGAACTCTTCCGAGTATCTAGCTATGGCCCATATCCTCCCAGCCATTCCTCAGAGCTAGCGGACAGGAGTCAATCAAAGCATTAGCGGCCCCAAAAGCGTGCTTGCTGGCGACCGGAAGGCAGCCTTCCCCAGGGCTCGGGCTTCGCCATGGTCTTTTCTGGTTTCTGGGCGCTCCTCATGCTCTCCCGTCAGGTCGTGTGGACAGCGCAGGGCGACCGTGCCCCTCCGTGACCCCGCAGGATTCGGGCGCGTACTTCCACATGGATACACAAGCTCTCAGCGGGCTCGATGCGCCGTGAGGGCACGCACGGGCACAACAATAAAGGTACCTGGAGCACGTTTTCCGGCGTTCGAGCACCTCCTCACCCACCCGATACGTGCGTCCGTGCCCCCGGCGTGCCCCGCCGAATGGGTGCTGATATACATTCCGGTTCTCCTTTACCTCTAAACAGAGGCACACAAAAGGGCCCAGATCTGCGAAAACTCGCTGTTCTGGGCCCCAGAACAGGCCAGATGTGTACCCGACTACATCAAGATTTTAGAAGTCCCAGTCTTCGTCTTCGGTCGCCACGGCCTTGCCGATAACGTACGACGAGCCCGAGCCCGAGAAGAAGTCGTGGTTCTCGTCAGCGTTCGGCGAGAGCGACGACAGAATCGCGGGGTTCACGTCGGTGAGCTCCTTCGGGAACATCGGATCGTAGCCGAGGTTCATGAGGGCCTTGTTGGCGTTGTAGTGCAAGAACTTCTTGACGTCTTCGGTCAGACCGACGCTGTCGTAGAGGTCTTGCGTGTAGAGCACCTCGTTCTCGTAGAGCTCGTACATGAGCGCGAAGACATACTCGCGCAGCTCTTCCTGACGCTCAGGAGTTTCCTTCTGCAGGGCCACCTGGTACTTGTAACCAATGTAGTAACCGTGCACGGCCTCGTCACGAATGATCAGGCGAATGAGGTCGGCGGTGTTCGTGAGCTTCGCGCGGCTCGACCAGTAGATCGGCAGGTAGAAGCCCGAGTAGAACAGGAACGACTCAAGCAGCGTCGATGCGACCTTGCGTTTCAGCGGATCGTCGCCCTCGTAGTAGTCGACGATGATCTGCGCCTTCTTCTGCAGGTAGGTGTTTTCTACCGACCAGCGGAAGGCGTCGTCGATTTCCTGCGTCGAGCAGAGCGTCGAGAAGATCGACGAGTAGCTCTTGGCGTGCACCGACTCCATGAACGCAATGTTCGTCAGCACCGCCTCCTCGTGCGGGGTTGCAGCATCGGGAATGAGCGACACCGCACCGACGGTGCCCTGAATGGTGTCGAGCAGCGTGAGGCCGGTGAAGACGCGCATGGTGAGCAGCTTCTCGTCTTCGGTCAGCGTCGCCCACGACTGCACGTCGTTTGACAGGGGCACCTTTTCTGGCAGCCAGAAGTTGTTGACGAGACGGTTCCAGACCTCAAGGTCCTTCTCATCTTCAATGCGGTTCCAGTTAATCGCCTGAACGGCGTGGCCCAACTTGAACGGCTTCGGGTTCATCGTTTCCTTCTCTTCGCGTTTGTGGTCGGTGTGACGTTAGAGCATGCAGCTGACGCACTCGGTCATGTCAGTGCCCTCGAGTGCGAGCTGGCGCAGACGAATGTAGTAAATCGTCTTGATGCCCTTGCGCCATGCGTAGATCTGCGCGCGGTTGATGTCGCGGGTCGTTGCCGTGTCCTTGAAGAACAGCGTGAGCGACAAGCCCTGGTCGACGTGCTGCGTTGCCGCGGCATAGGTGTCGATGATCTTTTCGGGGCCAACCTCGTACGCGTCGGTGTAATAGTCGAGGTTTTCGTTCGTCATGAACGGAGCCGGGTAGTAGACGCGGCCAAGCTTGCCCTCTTTACGAATCTCAACCTTCGACGCGATCGGGTGAATCGATGAGGTCGAGTTGTTGATGTACGAGATCGAGCCGGTCGGCGGCACCGCCTGCAGGTTCTGATTGTAGATGCCGTGCTCCATGACCGTGGCCTTGAGCTGCTTCCAGTCATCGCTCGTGGGAATCGAGACACCGGCATCGGCGAAGAGCTGCTTCACGCGGTCGGTCTCGGGCTCCCACACCTGGTCGGTGTACTTGTCGAAGAACTCGCCCGATGCGTACTTCGAATCGGCGAAGCCGTCAAAGGTCGTCTTACGCTCGATCGCGAGCGCGTTCGACGCTTTGAGCGCGTGGAAGAGGATCGTGTAGAAGTAGATATTCGTGAAGTCGATGCCCTCTTCTGACCCGTAGTGAATGTGTTCACGGGCGAGGTAGCCGTGCAGGTTCATCTGGCCGAGGCCAATCGCGTGCGACTTGTCGTTCCCGTCTTCGATCGAACGAACCGAGCTGATGTGGCTCATGTCGCTCACCGCGGTGAGCGCACGAATCGAGAGGTCAACGCTCTCGGCAAACGTATCGCCATCCATCATCGCGGCAATGTTCATCGAACCAAGGTTGCACGAGATGTCTTTACCGATCTCGTTGTAGCTGAGATCTTCGTTGTAGGTCGTCGGGGTATTGACCTGCAGAATCTCTGAGCAGAGGTTCGACATATTGATGCGGCCCTTGATCGGGTTCTCACGGTTCACGGTGTCTTCAAACACGATGTACGGGTAGCCCGACTCGAACTGGAGCTCTGCGACGGTCTGGAAGAAGGCGCGAGCGCTGATCTTCGTCTTTTTAATCCGTGCGTCGTTGACCATCTCGTAGTAGTTCTCGGTGATGGGCAGGTCGCCAAAAGGAACGCCGTACACACGCTCAACGTCGTATGGCGAGAAGAGGTACATATCTTCGTTCTTCTTCGCGAGCTCGAACGTAATGTCGGGCACAACGACACCGAGTGAGAGGGTCTTAATACGAATCTTCTCGTCGGCGTTCTCGCGCTTGGTGTCGAGAAACTGCATAATGTCGGGGTGGTGAGCCGAGAGGTATACCGCGCCCGCACCCTGACGAGCACCGAGCTGGTTCGCGTAGCTGAAGCTGTCTTCGAGCAGCTTCATAACGGGAATGATGCCCGACGACTGGTTCTCGATCTTTTTGATCGGCGCACCAGCTTCGCGGAGGTTCGAGAGCGACAGGGCAACGCCGCCGCCACGCTTCGAGAGCTGTAGCGACGAGTTCACGCCACGGGCAATCGACTCCATGTTGTCTTCTACACGCAGCAGGAAGCACGAGACGAGTTCGCCTCGCTGCGCCTTACCGAGGTTGAGGAAGGTCGGAGTTGCGGGCTGGAAACGACCCGAGACGATCTCACGCATGTAGCCGCGTGCGAGGTTCTCATCACCCTGTGCAAGCCCAAGGGCGACCATAACGACGCGATCTTCGAAGCGTTCGAGGTAGCGCTTACCGTCAAAGGTTTTCAGGGCGTACGAGGTGAAGAACTTGAAGGCTCCGAGGAACGTCGGGAAGCGGAACTTCATGGCGTAAGCTTCGTCGGTGAGCTGTTCAATGAACTTCACCGAGTACTGGTCAACCAGCTCACGCTCGTAGTATTCATTATCAAGCAGGTACCGCATGCGCTCTTCGAAGTTGTGGAAGAACACGGTGTTCTGATTCACGTGCTGCAGGAAGTACTGACGCGCGGCTTCGCGGTCTTTATCGAACTGGATCTTGCCATCAGCGTCATACAGGTTCAGCATCGCGTTCAACGAGTGATAATCCATATCGCTAATCTTCGATGACTCGTGCTGGTCTGTCTGCGCTTTCAGTGCCGTATCCAAAATCTCTCATCCTCACTCTGGTAGTGCTCTAGATAGTGTTGAGCGGCCGGCTTCCCTCGCCGTTGAGGGTTGCCCGCCGCTATGTGTGTTGTTGTGTTGTAGAGAGCCCGAGAGGGCCCGCCAGCATTACGCGAGACGGTTTGCGAGCTCTTCGATCTTGTCTGGGCGAAAGCCTGACCAGTGCTCGCCATCGGCAACGATGACGGGAGCCTGCAGGTAACCGAGCTCTTTCACGTGCTCAAGAGCCGCGGGGTCTTCTGAAAGATCGAGCGTGTTGTACTCAATACCCTTGTTGTCGAGCGCGCGCGAGGTCATGTCGCACTGCACGCATGAAGGCTTCGTGTAAACGGTGATAGTCATGATGCTTTCCTTCTTCCGAACAGGTACTTACGTCGTGTCTTGCCTCGGGGTGACAGCACAGAGCGGTTCCCTCCCCAAGCACTACATATAGTGAACCACATGAACCTTAACCACAAGATGCTGTAGTTACGCCGGTGTAACTTTCCACCCCCTTTTCGGCTTTTTGTGAACAAAAACCTTAAAAACTTTTGGCATGAATCTGCGCTTTTGAAGGAGTTTTCCACAGGTGAGAGGCGCACAGAAACATTTTCTGCCCGAATGTCTTATCGGCGTGTCGAGCCACAATCACCAGAGTGCGACATATGGCGTTTAAGCTATGAGCATCAAAGCTCATCGAGCCCAAGCCCACTCCGTGACACCATTACTCCTATGCAGCAATCAGATCATCTTCGCATTGCCCGCATTGTCGGTAACAGGGTTCGGTCGAGAAGACGCGCAAGGGGCATCAGCCAACAAGACCTTGCCGACATGGCCGAGATTCACCTCACCAGCTTGAGCAGGATCGAACGCGGCCTGACCACACCGAAGGTTGACATGATTGCACGCCTCGCCACAGCGCTCGACACCACCACCGCCGACCTCGTCAGCGGCATCACTGACAGTGATGTTCACCCTAAAGCGCGCAGGCGCATCACCGCGAACGATCTGGTACATGCCCGCAAAGCTAGCGAGGTGGCGCCTCCCCAGTAGCTCTCAGCGCAAAGAGCGCTGAGACACCGTTCAACAACAACATTTGGGCCCCACCACCGCCGCGCCCACGGCCAGTCACCCAACGCTCACCAGACAAACGGCCACACAAGCTCGACACCTTCGGGGGTAAACCAACGCATATACCACCTCCCCTCACCGCAGGCCGAACGGAGACAGCCGCTCGGCCTCACGACTAAGCGGTCACCCGGAAGTGAGCGTCGCGGAAGAGAAGTGCGGAGCCCGCAGCCACAGCTGCGCAACACGCGCACCTGCAGGAGCACGCTGGGGCCAGCATTCACCATCGTGAGAGTCTCGTCGCCATGACCATGCCGTAACCGCTCAGCAACGCCGAGCGACCCGCGATCGCCTCGCCCTTCTTCAAGCAAGGCTTGCCACGGGACAGCGTGGGCCGCCTCTTCAGAAGCGTCAGACCCACCGCCAGTTACCTCAGCCCCAAAGCACTCGAAAAACCACGCTTTGGCTGCCCCGCGACAGCGCGTAACGTGAAGGTGTGATGAGATCATGGGGGCAGTGTAAGGCTGACCACCGACACGAGGAGGGCGGTAGCGCAGGCGCCCTACACATGGTGGTACTGACGCCCCGCAGTAATTTCCTGCGCACGGTACACCTGCTCGACAAGAATGAGGCGCACGAGCTGGTGCGGAAACACGAGGGCCGAGAGGCTCCACACCACGTCGGCCCGCTGGCGCAACTGCTCGGTCACTCCGTAAGCGCCACCAATAACAATGGTGACTCGCTTGCCGGTATCGAGCCTGCGCTGCAGCTGCGCAGCGAACGCCACCGAGTCAAACATCTTGCCCCGCTCGTCGAGCAGCACCACGACCTCGGCGTCATCGAGCTTCGCCTCAATACGCTGCGATTCTTCAGCCCTCGCAGCATCGGCCTCCCGCGATGAGTGGGCAAGAAACTGCCAGGTGATGTCGTATGGCTTGCGTAGCCGTTTCGCGTATCGCTCAAGACCAGCCTCGATCCACGACTCATGTTTTTTGCCCACGGCTAGCACCCGAATGCCCATGTGTATATCTTGCCATTGGCCACGGCCGGCTCGCGTACAATGGGCGAATGGTCTCACGCGCAACGGTTCAGCTCTCGAAGGAGCAGCAGGCGGTGTACGACCGCATCGAGCACACTCGCGAGCACGTCTTTATTACGGGGCGGGCCGGTACCGGCAAGTCGACCCTGCTCAACCACCTTTCATGGCACACGAGCAAGACCATCGTGGTGTGCGCTCCCACGGGCGTTGCGGCGCTCGGTGTCGGCGGTCAAACGATTCACTCGCTGTTTCGACTGCCCACGGGCATCATCGCCGACCACGAGATCAAGCAGTCTGCCGAGCTCAAGCGCATGCTCAACTCGATCGATACGCTCGTCATCGACGAGGTCTCGATGGTCAACGCCGACCTGATGGATGCGATTGACCGTTCATTGCGCCTCGCCCGCTCACGCCCACACGACCCGTTCGGTGGCGTGCAAATCATCATGTTTGGCGACCCCTACCAGCTACCCCCGGTGCCGCCGCGCGACCCTGACGAACGCGCCTACTTCGACGACATGTACCGCTCGCTCTGGTTCTTTGATGCACTCGCCTGGCAGTCAGTCGACCTCGAGATCATCGAGCTCACCGAGATTCACCGCCAGAGCGACGACCGCTTCAAGTACCTGCTCAATGGCGTGCGCCACGGCTACGTCACCGCCGAGATGGCCGCCGAGCTCAACGGGATGGGAGCGCGGCCGCAGCCAAGCGACAACATCATCACGCTCGCGGCCACGAACGCGGTGGTCAACCGTATCAACTCCGCCAAACTCGCCGCGATCACCGGCTCGGCACTCAAGGCGGTGGCCGATGTCAACGGCGAGTTCACGTCAACCATGTTTCCGGCCGATGAGACCCTCGAGCTCAAGGTTGGCGCCCAGGTCATGTTCTTGCGCAACGACCCCGATGGGCGCTGGGTCAACGGCACCCTCGGCGTCGTGACGCACATCGAGAACACCGTATGGGTCGATGTCGACGGCGAGGAGCACGAGGTGCACCCCGCCCTGTGGGAGCGCTACAAGTACCGCTACGACACCGAGACCAA
This sequence comes from Leucobacter chinensis, assembly GCF_019049105.1. Classification (GTDB taxonomy): domain Bacteria; phylum Actinomycetota; class Actinomycetes; order Actinomycetales; family Microbacteriaceae; genus Leucobacter_A; species Leucobacter_A chinensis. The sequence continues at coordinate 196,346 of NZ_JAHQZR010000004.1, read as the reverse complement.
GACCCTCACGAAAGACGTCGTCGCCGAGTTCGAACAGTTCCCGTTGCGACTCGCGTGGGCAATCACGATCCACAAGTCTCAGGGGCAAACCTACGAGCGGGCGGTCATTGACCTCGGGCCAAGGGCATTCAGCGCGGGGCAAACGTACGTCGCCCTCAGCCGCATTCGCTCGCTCGACGGTCTTTACCTGTCGCGCCCGCTCACGCCAAGAGACATCATCGTCGATAACGACGTCGCCCGCTTCATGCGCGGATCGCGGGCCGATCGACCGGGCACCGCAGCAGAGCAGACCGCAGAGAACACCTCAGACGCGAAGGCCGAGGCCAACGGCCCCGAAAAAGCTACTGCTGTTTAGCCTTCGCCATATCGATGAACACTGCGGTGTTGAAACCGTAGGCGCGACGAACCTCGTGCAGCATGCGCGCCTGTTCGACATCGTTGAAGCTCTCGCCGAGCGCGTCAAGCGCCTCGCGGTACCGCTCTTTAAAGCCGGGGAGTGAGCCGAGCTCCTTGAAGTCGTAGAACTTTGTGCCCTCGCCGTTCTCGAAGCCGTGCTGGCGCACAACGCGCTTCGCGATCATCTGGCCACCCGAGAGGTCGCCGAGGTAGCGCGTGTAGTGGTGGGCGATGATGCCAGGAACCCAGCCCTCGGCTCCCACCTGCCGAATGCGCTCGGCATACTCGGCCGTCGCGGGAACCGGCTCGATCTCGTCACGCCAGTTTTCGCCGATGAGCACGGTGAGGTCGTCGTTGAGCGCTGCAAGACGGCGCAGATTTTCGTCGTGGAACGGGGCGAAACGTTCGTCGTTCACAACCTCGTCAACGACGGCCTCAAGCGCCTCGTACATAAAGAAGTGCTGCGCGACGAGTGCGACGTAGTCGTCGCGCGTCGCGGTACCCCGCATGATTGATGCCATGAAGTCGGCACCCTCGCTGTCATCGTGATCAGACCAGCTACCCTCACGAATCACCTGCGAGAAGGGTTTGGCAGGCTCGTGCGAAGCTTCATCTTGCTGCGGGTCAATGCCGAGCTGCTTGCACGCGTTGCGATACAAGATGACGACCGCGCGGCGAATCTGTGGACGCTCAGTGATCGGCCCATCGGGCCAGCTGATGCGCAGCTCGCGAGTTTCACCGTTCTCGGTGACACGCCATACCCCGCCCTCACCGTCAAGATCGACCATCTGGCTCGCACTCGCCTCGGGTGCCCCGTTGCCGCGAGCGATGATGATGTTATCTTCTCCGTGGTCATCGCCCATGTGGGCAAGAACGGCGTCGACTACGGTCTGATCAAAAGTATTCACAACGCATACCCTACCCCAAGTTAGGGTTACCTAACACTCCCCCGTAATCACGCCATTTTTTCAGCCTGCATCAGTAAGATAAAGAGCCTTTATTTGTCAAACGAACGGTGGTTCTTTCCCGTGAAGTCACGCAGTCGCATTGCACTCGCCAGCATCGTCGCAGCATCTGCTCTTCTGTTGACCTCGTGCACCTCATCAGAGGCGAAGCCGATCGATGACCACGCAGAGTCACTCGGCAAAGATCAGGCCGGCCTCGTAACCGATGCCGTGCAGAATGCCATGGCATTGAGCGGATCAACCCAGGCAGTCGTCGGGGTATGGAGCGCTGATGGCGATCTCGTTCGCGCCTACGCAAGCGAGGGCGCCGACGACAACTTCGATGCCAACGCGCTCCTGCGCGGCGCCCAGACCACGCAACCTGTCATGTGCGCACTGTTGCTCGACCTCGTTGACGAGGGCAAAGTGTCACTCAATCGAGAGGTCGCACAGGACCTGCCCCGACAAACCGGCATCGGCGACATCACCTATGGTCAGCTATGCGACGGCACCTCTGGTCTCGCAGACTTCAAGAAGGAATACACCGGGCTCTACATCACGAACCCCGAGCGCAACTGGTCAACCGGCGAGAAAATTGCCGAGTCGCTCATTCTTGGAGAGCTCCCCTGGCCCGGCGAGAACGTCTACCGCTCAGACGCAAACGCCGTGCTACTCGGAAGGGCTCTGAAGATCGTGGGCAACGAGTCGATCGCCCACCAGCTCGAAGAACGTGTGTTTAACCCCGCAGAGATGAATAGCTCGGTCTTTTTGAATGACGGCGAAGACTTCGCTCTTCCCGGCACAAACACCCTCACCGGTCTCGCCTACCTTCCCGGGCCGCAGTGCGACGTCGACCCCGTCGATGTAAGCGAACAGTCACCATCAATTCTTGGTGCGGCGGGAGCAACCGCAACGACCGTCGGCGACATCAAGCGCTTCTATGAGCGCTACCTTGACGGTGGCTACGGCGGTAAAAACGCCTCGATCATCACCGAAACTAAGCCACTCAAGAACCCCGATCGCAACGACGATGGAGAGCCGACAACCGACCCTGACACCGCGGGCCCACAGCTCGGCTTCGGTGTCGTGAACATTGGGCCGCTGTGGGGATCAGACGGCGCACTCCCCGGTTCAATCACCTCGGCATGGCACAACCCAGAGACGGGCTTTAGCGTGGTCGTTGCTCTCAATAACTCGACCGCGGGCGCTCAGTTTGCAACGACCCTCGCCCGCCAGATTGCCGCTTTACTCGGCGAATCGGGCGATGCGTGGAGTGCCGACGACATGGCAGCCTCACTGAGCGAACAGCAGGTCTGCGCCCCAAAGGCTGAGTAACCGATCTGGGCCCAATGGGCCCAGGGTCTCAGACCTCGGTCCATGCAAACAGGCAACGCTGTGCAGGGCCTTCGGCCCGAGATGAAGCAGTCGTGGAGCGGGTGACGAGAATCGAACTCGCGCTGTCTGCTTGGGAAGCAGAAGTTCTACCATTGAACTACACCCGCGGGTGCGATCTGTATCGCACGAAGCAACTCTACCAGACCCGCGCCGTGTTCTTGAAGCCGCGAGCATGATTCGCTGAGGGTCCGGGGCCACCAGAGACCTGAGGCCGCGCGCCAGAAGCTTGAGCCTGGGCCCCCAGGATAGGCTTGGGGTATGCGTATTGCCACCTGGAATGTGAATTCAATTCGTACCCGCGTCGGTCGAGTCGTCGACTGGCTCGAGCGCGAGAACATCGACGTTCTCGCGATGCAAGAGACGAAGTGTCGACCCGACCAGTTTCCGTACGCCGAGTTCGAGCGTGCAGGCTACGAGGTCGTCACGCACGGCTTCAACCAGTGGAACGGTGTCGCGTTTGCGAGCAAGCACGAGATGACCGAGATCACGCACAGCTTCGACGAGATGCCGGGCTTCGGCAAGCCCGTCAAGGGCCAAGACCAGGGAACCGGCCCCGAGGGCGATCCGCTCGAGGCCAGGGCCCTCGGCGTGACCGTCGGCGACCTCAGGCTCTGGAGCCTCTACGTGCCGAACGGGCGCGGCATCGATGACCCCCACTTCGATTACAAGCTTCGCTGGCTCGAGGCGCTGCGCAAGAATGCAGAGGCGTGGATCGGCGCCGACCCAGACTTGCCTCTCGCACTCATGGGCGACTGGAATATCGCCCCCCTGCCGAGCGACATGGGCGACCCTCAGTTCGTTGAGGGACGCAGCACGCACGTATCGGTTCCCGAACGCCAGATGTTCGAGAGCTTCAGCTCGGTCGTGAGCGATCCGGTGCGTGATTTGGTTCCCGATGAGTACACATTTTGGGATTACCAGGCCGGGCGCTTCCAAAAAGACGAGGGCATGCGCATCGACTTCATTCTCGGGTCTCAGGCGTTTGCTGAGGCGGTCACGGGTGCTTCGATCCACCGCGATGAGCGCCGCGGCGACGGCCCAAGCGACCATGTTCCCGTCGTCGTCGACATCGACCTCTCGCTCGTTGCCGAAACCTTTGACGACGAAGACGATCGCCCGATGGTGTTCTAGCGAACCTTACGAGGCGGCTTCGCCTTCGGCTTGATGGGCCTGATGCGCGAGAGCAGCGTCGCGCGTCGCCGAGCGGTGCTCCCTCACCGCGAGCTCGATCTCGAATGACGGAGCGCCCGACTCGATGAGCTGCAGAATGTGCTCGTGTTCTTGCACCGAGTCACGCGCTCGAGCCGCCGTAAAGGTGGCGTCTGGGTCACGCACCATCGCGAGCTTCTCACGCTCTTCTTCAATGTGCTTAATGAGTTCTTCATTCGGGCAGTCGTGGTAGAGCTGTTCGTGAAAGGCCCGGTTGAGCCTCACATACTCAGCCCCATCAAACTCGTCGAGAAGCCGTTCCAGCTCTGCGTTGAAACCACGAGCCGCTTCTAGGCGCGCTGCGCCCAGGTAAGGTGCTGCGAGCGCCGTCGCGGCCCCCTCAACGATCGCGAGCGCCTGCATTGTGTTGAGGTACCGTTCACGATTAATGCGAGCGACGCGCGCGCCCACGTTCGTCTCGAACACCACGACGCCTTCGGCTTCGAGCTTGCGGATCGCTTCGCGCACCGGCACGACCGACATCTCAAGTTCGTCTGCGAGCCCGGCAAGCACGAGGCGGTCGCCGGGTCGAAGCTCCTGCGAGGCGATGCGCTCGCGAATCGACGTGTACGCACGCTGGGCTTTTGACCCCGTTGCCGCCGCCACTAGTAACTTGCCCTTTCACCCGCGGGTGAGCCGGTAGCATCGTGTGAACGAAACTGTTGCACGACTGCCTCGGTACTGCGGGCCAGGAGCGCGACGTCGGCCCCCACCGCAACAAAGTCAACGCCCATGTCGATATAGCGCTGCGCGTCGGCGGGCACAAACGCATTCACCCCGACCGGCATGCCAGCGTCTTGTGCCCGCTCGATGACGTGCTCGACGAGACGTTGCACCTCGGCATCGGCGGGGTTTCCAAGATGACCCGCGGAGGCAGCGAGGTCGGCGGGGCCAATAAACACCGCGTCTATGCCGTCAACCGCAAGGATCTCGTCAATGGCCTCGACTGCTCGAACCGATTCGATCTGCACCGTGAGGCTGATCGTGTCGCCCGCGTTGGCGAGGTACTCGCCCACCCTATTCCACCGCGATGATCGCGCGAGTGCCGCGCCAACGCCCCGCACTCCAGCCGACGGGTATCGCGTCGCCTCGACGATGCGCTGCGCTTGCTCAGCAGAGTCAACCATGGGCACGAGCAGGTTCTGGGCGCCGAGGTCAAGCACCTGTTTGATCACAACGGTATCGCCGTACGGCACCCGAACTACGGGGGTGGCGGCGTAGGCCGACATCGCGTAGAGCTGAGCGAGCGTGCTCTCAAGCCCGAGCGGCGAATGCTCGGTATCGACGAGCACCCAGTCGCAGCCACTTGAGGCGACGATCTCGGTGATGATCTGGCTACCCGCACACGACCACAGACCGATAAGCGCGTCAGGGCTCGCGTCTAAGTGCTCGCGAAACGTTGGGGGCAGGGTAATGCTTGCGGGCACTCTGTGACTCCTTTGACCACTGCGTACCGGGCTCGCTCGTGACGAGCACTCAGTATGCACACTGACGTTGCACGGTGAGGAACGCTGAAGGGCGCCCCGACACAACAGTTAAATCGTATACGCTTTGAGCGCGGTGCGCGAGTGCCCACTCACCGGAGGGTCCGCACTGACGCTCCGCCATCGCGGGTATCTCTAGTCGAGTGTGTCGCTGTAATCGATCACCGATTCAACGGCGTCAATAATCTGGTTCACCTGCGGGTGCTCATCGCCATCGTCAACTCGAAGGCCGATGCGCTTTGCCTCTTCACGGGTATTGGGCCCAACGCACGCGATGAGCGTTGAGTCAGGCCTGTCGGCAAACTGGTTCTTGACCTCGTGGGCAATTTGCGGGGTCGCGACGAGCAGGACATTGATGTGGCCCGACTCGACATCTTCGCGTGTGTGTACTGAGGCGGGAACCCCAACGGTGCGAAAGGCGACGATCTGGGTCACCGAGTGACCCCGGTCGATGAGCCCCGCCGTCACGACAGGTTTCGCGACGTTCGAGCGCAACGTCAAAACGCGCAGTTTCTCGCCCGTAATCTCGGGCCAGGTTTGCAGAAGCCCCTCAGCGGTGTTCTCGCCCTCTGGAGTGCGAGCAACCTCGTAGCCCTCTGCAACAAACGCGGCCTCGGTGGCGTCACCGACGACCGCGAGCTGCGTGTGCGTGGGAATCACGGTGTTGTGGTGCCGAAGCACGTTGACCACCGTCGGGTTCGTTGCGGTGAGCCAGTCAAACTCGCCGGCCTCAAGCCGATGCAACGCTTCGACCAGTTTGGCTTCTTCGCCTGAGCTCGCAAAGTCTACGAGCGGAGAAATAACGGTGTTTGCCCCATGATTGCGCAGCGCGCGAGAAACGATCTCACCCCAGGTTCCTCCCCTGGGCACCAGCACTCGGAGACCCTCGAGTGCCTGTGTTGAATCAGACATACACTCCACGCATTCATCGAAAATGGCAACACCAGCCCATCTCACCTTCAGTCTAACGATGACTCAAGAGCTGGTAGAGAAGGCATTTCCTTCGATGTTCCCTTTTCTACCGTGAAATGGAGAGATGTGCAAAATTTGAGCCCCAAAAAAGGGCATTGCAACAGAAACGTGATGTGCCTTCTGTGGCACATCACGCTTGATTATTGGAACTTGCGAATAATCTTCGAGGCACCAACCCAGGCAAGCACGCCAACGGTTGCTGCAACCCCGGCGACCGCGAGTGCGAAGCCAACCGGGTTCGTCTTTCGCTCCTCTTGCAGTTTCTCGGTCGTGCGTTCTACCGCATCGTCGAAACGTTGCGCGTAGTTGAGGCGGTCGCTCAGGAGCGAGAGCGTCTCGTACAGCTCGACACGAGCAAGGTCAGCCTCTTCGCGAGGGTGTTGCTCTGGCGTGCTCATCGTACTGACCCCTTTCCGGGCGCAGCTTGGCCGCCCTTCTCAGTTGCCTCGTGAATGCGTGCGTCGGGGGTGGTGTTGTAGCGCACGGTCGTCGCGACCGTCACGTCGTCTGAAACACGGCCGAGGGTCTCTTCAGGAACGGGGTTGGCCCGCTTGATCATCATGACACCGACCACAATTGCTACTGCCGCGAGCACGACGAGGCCACCACCAACAATGAGCGCCGCAAGCCAGGGCGACACCGCGTTTGCGAGACCGAGAATCGCTGAGGCGCCGAAGGCCGCGAGCGACCAGAAAAGGAAGAAGAGTGCAACGATGAGGAAGAGCAGCGCGATGACGATCTTCTTGACGCCCCGCTTGATCTCACCCTTGGCGTTGGCGTACTCGGCTTTGACGAGCGCGATGACCTGCTGCGGCAACCGCAGCAGGAGCTCAATGGTCGAGGGACCAGAACGTTTCTTGCGACTCATGACGATGCGCCTGCCGGCTTGGGAGCCGCCGCTTCATCAGCCTTCGACTTCTGCTGCACGGCAACATCTTCGGGGCGTTTTGGCGCGGTCGCAGCGTGCACGAGGGCCTGGGTTTTGCCGAGCACGAAGTTCTGTGCCTGGCGAGCCTGGTCAGAAACCGCACCCGTTACCTTCTGGGCGACCGCCTGAACTGGGCCGCTGTTCCATACATTTCCCGCGGTCTTCTTAATCTGCTCGTACCGTTTGCGGCCAGCCCGTGAGCCAAGCACGTAACCAATTCCGAAGCCGAGCACGAGCCCTACTTTGCCCTTCACTGTTTCCTCCGTCGGTTTTGGTGAGTCATACCCCACCAGCCTACATACGTGTCACCACGATGTATATTCCATTTTAGGAACGCATCAGGTCGCGGCCTCCCCGCCCGCCGCTTTCTGTGCGATCACACAAGGCCGAGTGCCTCGCGACGCAGCTCTTTCGCCTGCGTGCGCGCCCGTTCGAGCGCCTCAGCGAGCCCGCGCTCTGACGAGGCAACGCCACACTCAACGCGCATCTCAGTCGCAACCGTCGCGGTATCGGACTCGTCGGTGGCTGCCTCGGTCGAGCCCTTGGCGGCGTTTGCCGACTTGCTAGCCTGAGCGACGGGGTTCACCGGAGCGTAGGCGGCGCGTTCACAAACGCTCACGGCCTCTTCACTCGGCCGGTCAAGACCAAAGGTCGCGCACAGGTGCCCGAGTTCAGTCGTGCCAGGAGCCTGGCTCGCGGCGGTGACAACGGGCCCACGCAGCACCGACCCCGCGGCGCCGTCAGCCTGTACGACCGTGCGAGCCGACCAGGTTTGCCCGTTGACCCCTGCCCCATCGGTGGGCAGCGCGGTCACTGTCGCGAGCTGGAGTGCGGCAGCCGTCTCGCCAGTTGGCGCTGGCCACCACTCGGGCGCCGCGTGCGAGAACGCGATCTCGTAACGCACGGCACCGTCTGCCGCGAGGGGCGCAGCACTCGCCAGCATCGACGCAACGTGCTCGGCCGCACCGTCGTGCACGAGCCAGGTCACGGTTCCGTCGGCAGCCTCAGCGCGCGTCGTCGTGACCTTCGCCTCGGGGCTTAGCCACTGCACACCGTAGTGGTCAAGACGTTTCTTGAGCAGTTCGGTGAACGCCGCCCACCCAACATCAGGCTCGGTTCCCGCGGCCAGCGCCGGGTAGCGATCGAGATAGGCGAGAGCCGCCCCCGAGAGCGAACCCGCACGCGTCTCTGCCTCGTTCAGGCCAGGGGCGAGGTCGATGACCTCGACCGCGGTACTCGGCTCGCCAAAAAGGTACTGCACCTGGGGCTCAACGAACGTGTCGAGCACCTTCTGCCCCACTCGGTTGCGCACAAGGTCGCCAATGTACTGCGTCTTGCCGATCGTGAGCACTGGCTTCAAACGATCGAGGTAGGCGCGAAAGGCTGCGGCACCGCCGAGCGCATCGCTCACCTCAACCGACAGCGGTGACGATGGAATCCCGAAGACTGAATCAGAGGGAACCATCACCCAACGAGCGTCGTTGCGTACCCACAGCGGCAGCGGATCCCGACGGCTGGCCAGGCAACTCGGCGAGTCGCTGCCGGGAAGCGGGGCTGCGACCTCGTCGATCCACGCGGCCAGCTTGCCGCTCGGGTCAGACTGCGGTCCGGTGAACTCGCTACCGGTCGCGGCCCGGTCGGCGATCACGGTAACGGGCACACCAACGCTCGCGAAGTCGAGCGCGACCGCGAGTTCGGGCAAGCCATCGCCCACGACGACGAGGGTGTTTGGAGCAATCAGGTTCATGACAGCGCCCCCACGAGAGCAGCGGCCTTCGCCTCTTCGCGGCGCTTGGCGTCAAACTTTCTCACGACGATCGCGGCGTACAGGGCGAGCATGATGACCTGCATGAGCAGGCCGATCCACGCGCCTCCGGTCTCGCTTACCTGCTTCGTCGAGCCGGTCACGCCGGTCGTGAGAATGAGGAAGACACCGAGGTTATTGATCACGTGCAGCGAGATTGCCGCCTCAAGGCCGCCCGTGCGCCACGTGAGCCACGCACAGGTCACACCCATGAGCCCGACCTGCAGCATGCCCCAGACATCGTAGAGGTGAGCGCCGGCGAACAGGAGTGAGGGCAGCAGAATGGGAATGATCGGGTTCTTGATCCACGAGCCAAGCACCTGCATCATCGCACCGCGGAACATGAGCTCCTCGGCCGCGGCCTGGAACGGCACGAGCACGAGGGCAAGCACGAGGGTGGTGATCGCGAGGTTCCACTGGAAGCCGCTCACCGCGTCGGGTCCGAAGGCCGGGCCGCCCGGGCTGAGCATGACCTGCACCGCAATGATGAGCAGCTGGGTCACCGCGAAGACGAGAGCCGCCCAACCAAAGGTCGAAAAGAGCAGGTCCCAGCGCATGCGAAACTTCACCGACCAAATGCGGCCCACGGGCTTAATGCCGATGGCCCAGGCGGCGAGCATGATCGCTGGAATCCAGACCGCAAGCGAGAGGAACGCGAGAGCAATCGCGAACGGGTCTTGCGTGTCGAGCGCCATGATGCGCGACTCGATGCTCAGGATCGAGCTGACGTCACCGGCCGCGATGAACGGCGCCATCGCGAGGCCGGTGACGGCAACCTGCAACGTGAAGCCGAAGGTGACCGCGAGAAACGCGAACACGAGCGGCTTCCACCACCGGTAATTGGGCATGCCCCGAAACAGGCGGTGATACTGGTAGCCGTACGGCTCTTGCTGCATGAACTGAACCCTTACTTTCGTCGTGCGCAATGCTGACAACGGTGCGGTGGTGGCAGAAGCCCGGTGCGGCGCGCGGCCGCGCGGCGTGTTAGGCGCCGCGCAGACGCTCCGCGAGGAATGCGAAGAGCTCGGCGCGCGGAATGCGTACCTGCTCCATCGTGTCGCGCTCGCGCACCGTTACGGCGTTATCGTCGAGCGAATCGAAGTCGATCGTGACGCAGAACGGGGTACCGATCTCGTCCTGGCGGCGGTAGCGGCGGCCGATCGCGCCCGAGTCGTCGAAGTCGACGTTCCACGAGTCGCGCAGCTCCTGGGCGATCTCACGCGCGAGCGGCGAGAGCGCCTCATTGCGGCTGAGCGGCAGCACCGCAACCTTGACTGGCGCGAGGCGGGGGTCGAGGCTCAGCACCGTGCGCTTGTCGGTGCCGCCCTTGGCGTTCGGCACCTCTTCTTCACGGTACGCGTCGACGAGGAAGGCCATGACCGAGCGCGTGAGACCGGCCGCTGGCTCGATCACGTACGGGATCCACTTCTCGTTCTTCGTCTGATCGAAGTACGAGAGGTCTTTGCCCGACTTCTCTGAGTGCGTGCTGAGGTCAAAGTTCGTGCGGTTTGCGACGCCCTCAAGCTCGCCCCACTCGCTGCCCGAGAAGCCGTAACGGTACTCGATGTCGGCCGTGCGCTTCGAGTAGTGCGACAGCTTCTCTTGCGGGTGCTCGTAGAAGCGCAGGTTCTCGGGGTTGATGCCGAGGTCGACGTACCATGCCATACGCTCGCCCATCCAGTACTCTTGCCACTCTTCGTCGGTACCTGGCTCGACGAAGAATTCCATCTCCATCTGCTCGAACTCGCGGGTGCGGAAGATGAAGTTGCCCGGCGTGATCTCGTTGCGGAAGCTCTTACCGATCTGCGCGATGCCAAACGGAGGCTTCATGCGTGCGGCCTGCAGCACGTTCGCGAAGTTCACGAAGATGCCCTGTGCGGTCTCTGGGCGAAGGTAGTGCATGCCCTCTTCCTCGGCGACGGGGCCGAGGTAGGTCTTCAGGAGGCCCGAGAACTCCTTGGGCTCGGTGAACTGGCCACGGGTGCCGCAGTTCACGCAGACGATCTCGGCGAGGCCGTCTTTGGGCTCGCGGCCCTTCTTCTCTTCGAACTCTTCAATGAGGTGGTCTTCGCGGTAACGTTTGTGGCACTGCAGACACTCGACGAGGGGGTCAGAGAATACCTCGACGTGGCCCGAGGCTTCCCATACCTGACGGGGCAAGATGACGCTCGAGTCGATGCCTACGACGTCGTCGCGCTTCTGCACCATGGTCTTCCACCACTGACGCTTGATGTTCTCTTTGAGCGCGGTGCCGAGCGGCCCGTAATCCCACGCTGAACGCGAACCGCCGTAAATCTCACCGGCCTGAAACACGAAGCCGCGGTGGCGCGCGAGGGCGATAACTGTATCGAGACGGGATTGCTCAGCCATAATGTCACTCTTTCCAAGGTGCACGAGGGGATCTTTGGACTCGTTGCGCGGTCACACCGACACGCACGAATGGCATCCAGTGTAGTCCCACCCGGCCACAAGAGGCTGGGCAAGAGCACGATGTTGGGAGTACGGTGAGACCATGGCTCATATCTATTCTTTCGCGGGCAAAACCCCGCGCGTTCACCCCGATGCGTGGATCGCCCCTACCGCGACCCTCATCGGCGACGTCACCATCGAAGCCGGGGCAAGCGTGTGGTTCGGGGCGGTTCTCCGCGCCGACAACGCGCCAATCGTGCTTGGTGAGGGCAGCAACCTTCAAGACAACGTCGTCTTGCACACCGACATCGACACCCCCGTGCACGTGGGGCCGGGCGTCGGCGTTGGCCACAACGCGATTTTGCACGGCACGACCGTTGGTGAGGGGTGCCTCATTGGTATGGGGGCGACCCTGCTCAACGACTCGGTGATCGGCGAGGGCGCCTTCGTCGCGGCGGGCGCACTCGTGCTTGAGGGCCAGCACATCGAGGCCGGCCACCTTGCCGCCGGAGTGCCCGCGAAGGATCGCGGCGAAATGGGTGCAGAGATGGCCGAACGGGTGCGCGTGAATGCCGAGGGGTATCAGGAACTCTCGGCAGCCTACCGCGCCGAGGGTATCTAGCCGACGCCACCAAAGAAGAGGCGCGCGGCGATCGCGAGCATCATGACGCCAACGACGATGTCGAGTACTTGCCAGGAGCGCGGGGTCGCGAAGAAGCGTCTCAGGCCACGGGCTCCGTAGCCGAGAATGAAGAACCAGCCGAAGCTCGCGAGCGCCCCTCCGAGCAAGAACCACCAGCGGCCGGGCTCGCCCTGGGCGTTGCCAATCGACCCCATGAGCACCATCGTGTCAAGGTAGACGTGCGGGTTCAGCAGGGTGATCGCGGCGCAGGCTGCCATGGTTTTTGCGAGTGAGCTCTGGGCCTCGTCACCCGCGACCAGCCGTTCGGGCTTGCTCGCGCGCCGGAACGACGTGAAGGCATAGCCGAGCAGGAAGATAATGCCGCCCCAGCGCAAGATCTCCAGCACGATGGGCGCGCGTTCGACGACGAAGCCGATCCCGGCGACCCCTGCGAGTTCAAGTAGCGCGTCGCAGGTGGCGCAAAACAACACGACCGGCAGTACATGCTGCCCGCGAATGCCCTGCTGCAGAACGAACGCATTTTGTGCGCCGATGGCAACGATGAGCGAGAGGCCTGAGACGACGCCGACGAGCACAGAGGTAATCACTCGCACAGCATAACGCGAAACTCTAGACTGTTCACTATGCGCCCCGCTCGTGCCATCACTACCACCGCTTCAGCCCTCGCCGTTGCGATTTCGGTTGCCGTGGGCGCCGTGGCCTGCGCCCCCGAACCGAGCCCAGCGGCCGAAGAACCGAGCACTCCGAGCACGAAGGCAGAAACCCCCGCACCGCCCGTACTCGAGGCGGCTGACCCAACCGCTGCTGCGGATCCTGCCGGGCCCGGCTTCGCTTCTGACGCCAGGAGCGATGCCCTGCCGCAGCACTCGATCGACGACCCCTCGTCGCTATGGGTGGTGACGAACAAGCACAGGCCGCTCGATCCGCTCGATTACGAGCCCAGCGATCTCGTTATGCCTGAGGGAATCGACAATGTGAACGGCCAGCCGCTGCGCGCCGAGGCTGCCGCCGCTGCAACCCGCATGGCGCAGGCGGCGAGCGCCGACGGGGTCTGGTTTCGCATCGGCAGCGCATACCGCGACTACGCGAAGCAGGAGTACCTCTACACGAGCTACATCGCCCGTGACGGCCAGGCCGAGGCCGACACCTACTCTGCCCGCCCCGGGTTCTCTGAGCACCAGACCGGCCTCACGGCAGACTTTGACGACGCATCATCGTGCTACCTCTGGGCATGCTTCGCCGACACAGCGGCTGGTGCCTGGCTCGCCGAGCACGCGGCAGAGCACGGCTGGATACTGCGCTACCCCGCCGGGTCAGAGCACGTGACCGGCTACACCTTCGAGCCGTGGCACTTTCGCTACGTGGGCGAGCCGCTCGCGCTCGAGATGCGCGAGCGGGGCGTCGCGACCCTCGAGGAGTACTTCGAGCTGGCGGCTGCGCCGACGTACCTGGAGTGAGGGCGGGTTCGGTGCACTGCTGCCGGGGCTCACGGCAACTATTGCGTGATTTTTGCTCGGTTTTGGGGGTTTTCCGGGTAAAATGAGGCGAAAATCAGGCAATGGTGAGCGAGTCGGCAGCAGAAGTTGCAGCCCATAAACGAACGCAGCGCGCCAGGAGACCAGGCAGCACGCGTCAGGAAAGAACGATATTTTCGGGGGTCTCGCCCGCGCGCAGGTGCTCGACCTGACGCTTGATGAGGCGCACGATCCGTGGGTGCATGGCCTGCGAGTCACCACCGTTGTGCGGGGTGATGAAGGCGTTCTCGCACGCCCACAGCGGGTGGCCCTCTGGCAACGGCTCCGGGTCGACGACGTCGAGGGCGGCACGGATGCGCCCCGTCTGCAGCTCTGCCACGAGGTCGTCAGTAACGACAATGGGGCCTCGGCCGACGTTCACGAGCAGAGCGTCGTCACGCATGAGGGCGAGGCGTTCGCGACCAAAGAGGCCCCTCGTTGCATCGCTGAGTGGCAGGCCGATCATGACGATGTCGGCTTCGGGCAGCAGCGCGTCAAGCTCGTCAATCCCGTGCACCGAGACCGTCTCACCCCCGGGCAGCTGCTCGGTGCGGGCCCGTGATGCGACCCTGGTGATGTCGACCTCAAACGGCAGCAGACGGGCTTCGATGGCTTTGCTCACTCCCCCGTACCCGAGCAGCAGCACGCGTTTGTCGGCGAGGCCTCGCCTGGTCTCGTTATGCCACAGACCCTTCGTTTGGTTATGCACCGCCTCGGCAAAGCCGCGCTGCGCAGCGATCGTGATGCCGACGGCGAGCTCGGCCGTCGCAGTCTCGTGCACACTCGTCGCGTTGGCGAGCCGCATGCCCGCTGGCAGCGCATTTGCGACACCGTCGAAACCGATCGACTGCCACTGCACGAGCTGCACATTCATGCCCTCAAGGCGAGCGAGCGGTCGCACCCCATCCCAGTACGGCGGTACGACAAGATCGATGTCATTTCGAGGAGCTTCACCGCTCATGTCCCAGAGCAGGCATTCAACGCCCTCGGCGTCTTCTAGCGAGGCAAGCAGTCGTTCATCAGGCACCGAAACCACGATCGTTGTGTTCATGCCGCTAGTCTAACTGCCCGGCCAGTGGCAGAATGTAGTGCATGACAACGCACGATGAGCCTACCTCGCCCATCACGCGAGGCGCCGACATTTTTTATGACGATCACGGCGTAGCGATTTTTACCTACTCGTGGGTTCCCGAGCGGCCACGCGGTGTCGTGCAAATCGCGCACGGCATTGGCGAACACGCGGGACGTTACGAGCACTTTGCTCTCGCACTCGCCAAGGCCGGCTATGCCGTATACGCCGACGACCATCGCGGGCACGGTGAGACCGGCCGCGAAATGCACCGCGGCGATCTCACACAACTCGGCAAGCTCGGTCCAGGCGGGTTGCGAGCGGCCGAGAACGCGATCATCAACTTCACCGAGCTCATTCACTCGAAGCACCCCGGGCTGCGCATCACCTACTTTGGGCACTCATGGGGGTCGCTCATGGGCCAGCGGCTCCTCAATCGCGGCACGGCGCTGTTCGACGCCGTCATTCTCTCTGGCAGCGCGTACCGCACCCCGAAGCACATGGAGTCGGGCGATCTGAACCGCGGCTTCGCGCACCTCGGCGAAACCGGCTTTGAGTGGCTCAGCCGCGACCACTCGGTTGCCGAGGCTTTTGCGAACGACGAGCTCTGCTTTGACGCAGACATTCTGAAACTCTTCGGGCTGGCAGACGCGCTCAGGCTCTTCGGCACCCCGGGCAGAAACGTACCCAACGTGCCAATGCTGTTGATGTCGGGAACCGATGATCCGCTCTCACGAGCCGACTCGGTTGAACGGCTCGCTGCGGCATATCGAAACCGCGGGGTGACCGACGTCACCCTCACGCTCTACCCAGGAGGGCGGCACGAGATGCTCAATGAGCTCAACCGCGCCGACGTCGAACACGACGTCATCTCCTGGCTCGACACGCACACCCACAGCGCCGAGCGCTAACCCTTCGGCAACACGCCCCGCCCCACGCCCCACGCTCAAGCCCCATCACGAAAGAAGCACCGATGCCCACGTTCCACGGCGAATACAAGATGCCCGGCGGCAAGCTCATTGTCGTCGACTGCGATGTTGAGGCCGGTGAACTGCATGACGTGACCGTCTCGGGCGACTTCTTTGTTGAGCCCGACGAGGCCATTCTCGAGGTATCGAAGGCACTCACCGGGGCACCCGCGACCGCGACGGCCGCTGGCTACGCCACCGTCGTACGCGAGGCTCTTCCCGCAGACACCGTCATGCTCGGCGTCTCGCCAGAGGCCATCGGTATCGCGGTGCGCCGGGCCCTCAGCAACGCCGGCTCGTGGCGAGACCTCGACTGGCAGGTCATCGTGACTCCGAAGATCTCGCCGGTCTTGAACGTCGCGCTCGACGAAGTTCTCGTGACCGAGGTCGGCGAGGGGCGCCGTGGACCGACCATGCGCATCTGGGAGTGGAACTCTGACGCCGTTATTATCGGCAGCTTTCAGTCGGTGCGCAACGAGATCGACCTCGAAGAGGCGCAAGCACTCGATACCCAGCTTATTCGCCGCATCTCAGGCGGAGGCGCCATGTACATGCAGCCAGCCTCGTCGATCACCTACTCGATTTACGTGCCCGACTCGTTCGTCGAGGGCATGAGCTTTGAGCAGAGCTACCAGTTTCTCGATGAGTGGGTGCTCGAGGCCCTCTTCACTCTTGGTGTTGACGCCGAGTACAAACCGCTCAACGACATCGCGAGCCCACTCGGCAAAATCGGTGGGGCCGCACAAAAACGACTCGCCTCTGGCGCCGTGCTGCACCACGTCACGATGTCGTATGACATGGACGCAGAGCGCATGATGCGGGTGCTGCGCATCGGGCGCGAAAAAATGTCTGACAAGGGAACGAAGAGCGCGGCGAAGCGGGTCGATCCGCTGCGAAGCCAGACAGGCGTGTCTCGCGACGAGGTTATTACCCGCCTCGCCGAGGTGTTTCGTCAGCGTCACGGCGCAACGCCCGGTGACATTACCGAAGAGGAATATACTCGCGCCGAGGCGCTCGTTGCCACGAAGTTCGAGAATGACGAGTGGACCCTGCGCATCCCGTGACCGCGGGCCTCGCAGGCCCGGGTCGACGGGAAAACCGCTAGGCGGGCTTGCGCTCCCGGTGCACCGCCGCGCCAATCGCGAGCATTCCGAGGCCACCCCACACGAGCAGCATAAGGATGTTCGCGCCACCGGGCGCCCCACTCTCGGTGATGCGCTGTAGCGCCTCGATCGCGGTTCCCACCGGCGTGAACGAGGTGATTGACGCGAGCACACCGGGGGCCGTTGAAACGATGCCCGCCACGAAGCCAACGACGAGCACAACGAACGAGACGAAACGACCGTACCCGTGGAAGAGCGCGACGAGCCCCTGGTTCACGAGGCCGAAGGCAACGCCAACGAGCACACCGGTGATCGCGTAGGCGAGCACGTGCGAGGCGGGTTCCTTCAGGAGCAGCGCAACAAAGAGTGCTGCGAGCGCGCCCTGAATGGCCCCGAGCAGCATTCCCGAACCCGCCGAACGCAGGGTGATCGTTGCCTCACTGAGCGCCGCCTCACGGGTGCGTGACCAGAGCGGTTGCAACACCATGAACGCGGCGAGCCCGCCAGCCCAGAGCGCGATCGAGAGGAACAGTGGGGCACCGGAGCCAGCAAAGAGCTTCGCCTCGTCGTCGCCGCCCGACACGGGGTTCACCGCAATCTCTGCGAGGCGGTCCCGCTCGCTCTCGCTGTACCGTGGAATCTCGCTGACCGCCTCGGCCAGCCCTTCGGCGAGGTCGCGTGTGCCCTTGGCCGCCTGTTCAGTGCCACCCGCGAGCTCACTCGCTCCCTCGGCGAGCTGGCTCACGCCCTCGGTGAGTTCGGGAACCTGCGCGGCAAGCTGCCCGGTGCCGCTCGAGAGTTCACGGGCGCCAGAGGCGATGCCACCCACTCCCGCGGCAAGTTCACCGGCACCGGCGGCGAGCCCGTCAGCTCCCGCGGCGAGACCCGCGGCCCCCGCGGCGAGCTCGTCAAGACCCGCCGCAGACTGCGCCGCGCCGTCGGCAAGCGTGTTTCCGCCAGCGATCGCTGCCTGCAGGAGTTCGGGTGCGCCGAGCACCTGATCGATGAGTCCGAGCAGCATGCCCTGCTGTTCTGGCGGCACGGGAAGTTGGCCAGATGCGATCGCGTCTCGCAGCTCGATGATTTGCGGCCTGACATCGGTCAGCCCACCCAGAAGCGGCACGAGCACGCCGTTGACGCTCTCGACGTAGGCGCCAACCCCGCCCGCGAGCTGCTTCGATCCAGCGGCAGCGTCACGAGTACCATCAGCAAGCTCGTGCACACCTCCCGCGTAACCCCGAAGCCCCTCGGCAAGTGAGTTTGCCCCGCCCGCGAGTTGGTCGGCACCCGACGAGAGTTGCCCAGCGCCCGCAGAGAGCTGACCCACGCCCGCCTCGAGCGCGCCAGTGCCGTTGAGGAGCTCATCGAGCCCGGTTGCGAGTTGACCACTGCCCTCGGCAAGCTGATCGGCTCCATCGGCGAGCTTGCCCGCACCGTCGCTCGCATCATCGAGGCCCTCACCGAGCTTCGTAAAGCCAACGAACACGTTACCCACGAAAGCCTCGCCGAGCTGCGTGTTGAGCACCTCGGTCGCCGTTTGCGTTACGGCCGCTGAGAGCGCCGCATCAAGGAGCTTCGCGCGCTCACTCGTATGAATATCGAGGGTCGCCTGCAGCGCCTCGTCTGGCCCCTTCGAGAGCGATGTCGCGGCCCGCGAGAAGTTCTCTGGAATCGTCACGACGGTCACGTATTTGCCCGACTCGAGGCCTTTCTCGGCACCCTCATCGTCGGTGAGCTGCCACTCAAAGTTCTCGCTCTCGGTCGCGCCGATGAGCTCGGCAGCGAGCACCCTTCCAAGCGGCGTGAGCTGCCCATCAACCTCGACTGGCTCGTCATTGTTCACGACCGCGGCGGTTACGTGGTTCATGCGCTCAGTCGGGTCCCAAAGCCCCCAGATAAACAGGCCCGCGATCACGAGGGGCACGAGCATGAAGCCGAGTGCACGCGTCATCGACATGCCCCACAGCTCCCTCGATCCACGCATTTCAGTGTTCGAGTAGCCCGTCATGAGCGCACTCCTTTCAGCATGCCGGTAGCGGCATGTTCATGACTTTCTCCGCTCGCGGTCACGAGCGAGAGCGCCCGCGGCAATACGCGCCTTGCCTGCCCCGCGTCGGCAACGATGATCACGGTCGGCGCCTTTCCGGTCGCGCGTTCGCGCTCGATTGCCCAGGCGGCAAGAGCTCCGTGAGCATGCTCGGCATCCCGGCTTGAGAGCGCGGGGCCGACACCGGTGATCACGAGCAGGTCTGGCCGGTCTTTCGTCGCCTCACGAATGTGCGTCACTGGCACCCACGCAGAGCGCTTGCGCAGCGTCGCGGCGCGGTCTGGCTGCAAAAGACCGTGAACCTTCAGGGTTCCACGTGAAACCTGGCCGCGGCCGCTCAGCACGCGGGCCAACGGCTCACTCGTGGGATCGGCTGGGTCGAGCACGAGCGCCTCTCCCGCCTGCACGCGCAGCTCTGGAACCGCTCGGTTGCCCGGCATGACCAGGCGCTCAGACGCGATAACCGCAGCAGGGTCGTCGGCAGGCCACTCGGCGTACGTGATCTCGCGAGTCAGCCCCTCGCCCTCAACGTCGAAGTGCGGCAGGAGCCGGTCGAGCCAGCGTGGCATGCGCCAGGCCCGGTCGCCGAGGAGCGCGAGAATCGCCGGGACCAGCACCATGCGCACGATGAATGCGTCGACGAAAACGCCGACCGCGAGGCCGAGCGCAATAACCTTGATCGAGGGGTCGCCCTGCGGCACGAACGCCGCGAACACGGCAAACATGATGATCGCGGCCGCCGAGACCACCTTTCCAGAGCCAACGAAACCACGGTGGATCGCCGCCTGCGAGTCTGCCCCGTGCACGACCTCCTCGCGAATGCGCGAGACGAGGAAGACCTCATAGTCCATCGCCAGGCCGAAGAGCACACCCATGAGGATGATGGGCATGAAGCTCAAGATCGGGCCGGTCGCGTGCACGTTGAGCGCGTCACCGAGCCAGCCCCACTGGAACACGGCGACGACGGCGCCGAACGCCGCGCCGACCGAGAGGAGGTAGCCAAGAGTCGCCTTGATGGGCACCCAGACCGAGCGAAACACCATGGCCAGCAGAATGAGCGAGAGGCCCACCACAAGCACCGAGAAGGGTATGAGTGCCTTGAACAGGAGTTCTGAGACGTCGATACCGACGGCTGTGAACCCCGTGACCGAGAGGCTCACACCATATTGCTCTTGCCACTCGTCATGCTTCTCGCGCAGGTCGTGCACGAGCTGACTCGTGCTCGCGGCGTGCGGCCCCTCCTCTGGCACGACCTGAATGATGCCCGTGTCGGCTCCCTGGTTGGGAGTCGCGAGCGGCACATCAGCGACGCCAGGCACGGCTCGCACCTCGTCAGCGAGATCTTCCATAAGCCCGAGCGGATCGGTACTCGTGATGATCGATCCCGCAAGCACGAGCGGCCCGTTGGCCCCCTCACCGAAGTGCTCAGCGGTGAGCTCGTAAGTGACGCGCGCCGGGTCGTTCTCTTCGAGGCCGCTCGCGTTGGGCAGTGCGAGTCGCAGTTGCAGTGCGGGAACCGTCGCGATACCGAGCACAATGAGCACGAGCACCGAGGTAATGAGTGGCTTCGCGGTGACGACTCGCACCCAGCGGCCGAAGAAGCGGTCTGAGAACCGTGAACCCACGAGCGAGGGCTGCGCTTCGCCGCTTACAGCTTCGGCGTCGCCCGCCGCTGCTGAGGCCGCTTCAATGCGCCGCCGCTCCTTCTTGCGCAAAATCTTGAGACCGGCCATCGCGAGAATCGCCGGGGTGAGCGTGACGGCGATAACGACCGAGAGCGCAACTGCCGCAGCCGCCGCGACACCGAGGGCCGTGAGAAACGGGATGCCAGCGACCGATAGACCCACGAGCGCGATGACCACGGTGAGGCCCGCAAACACCACCGCCGATCCGCTCGTCGCTGTTGCCCGCGCGATCGACTCGGTCACGGGAACACCGTTCAAGAGCTGTTCCTGGTGTCTTGAAACGATGAAGAGTGTGTAGTCGATGCCAACCGCGAGCCCCAGCATGAGGGCGAGCATGGGCGTCGTCGAGGTGAGCTCAACGAACGCCGTCACGAAGAAGATGCCGGCGACCGAGATGCCCACGCCGATGAGCGCGATGAGCAGCGGCATGCCAGCAGCGATGAGCGAACCGAGCGTGAGCACGAGCACGATAAACGCGATGAGCACGCCAACGGCTTCGGTCGGGCTCAGCCCCGGCACCTCGGCCGAATAGATCTCGCCGCCGACGCTCGTTTGCGTGCCCTCGGGCAGGGCATTTTGCAGGGCCGCCGAGGTGTCGCGAATGCCTTCGTCAAGAGCGTCGGGAACCTGATCCATCGTGCCCTGAATTTGGATTGTGATGAGGGCGGCCTGCCCGTCGTCGGCGAGGCCCTGCGCGGCTTGCTCAGCGAAGGGGTACGCCACGGCCGTGACGTTCGGCAAGCCCTCAAGGTCGTCGGCCGCATCAATGAGGGCCTGGCGATAGGGCTCTGACTCGATGTCGTCGCCCTCGGCGGCAACCACGATGATTTGAGCGCTCGTGCCGCTGACCTCGGGAAACGTGCTGCGCAGCGTCTCGAGGGCGGCCTGCGACTCGGTACCGGGAATCGAGATGGGCGCGTTAGCCCCCTGCGAGAAGAAGATCGCGCCTGCGCCGAGCCCCGCGAGCACGAGAAGCCACAGCGAGAGCACGAGCCACCTGGCTTTGGCGGCCCAGGTACCGAGCGTGTAGAGGAAGGAAGACATGTGACCCTTGTTGGCGTGCGTTGACGTCGAAAACCGAATGGATACACTCCTGTATCCTGCTTCGATACACTAATGTATCGGCATATGCGTGTATGTTGACTGAGAATCTGTCTATGACTTCTGCAGAAGGAGCACCGCGTGGCGAATGAGCATTCCCAGGCCCCGAGCACCCGGCGCGAGCATACCCGCGAGCGGCTGCTCGACGCAGCGATCGAGGTGTTTGCCGAAGAGGGCGTGCAGGGCGCATCGGTCGAATCGATCTGCCAACGCGCCGACTTCACGCGCGGCGCCTTCTACTCGAACTTCACCTCGAAGGAGCAACTGTTTTTGACCGTGCTCGAGCGTGAGTTTGCGCGCCGGGGTGCCGACTTCAAGGAACGCGCCGAAGAGCTTGAGCCGCACTTGCACGCTCGCAAGACGCCGTTCACGGTCGACGAGGCCGCGCAAATTATCGTCGAGTTCTTTTTGCCCTCGGAGTTTGCACAGTCGTGGTTCATTCTTGAGACCGAATTCTTGCTCATGGCGCTGCGCGACCCCGCGCTCGCGCCCAGCCACCAACGGCTCATGACCTCGTTTCTCGACGACATCGAGCAGACCGTCGCATCAGTGCTCGAGGCAGCGGGCCGCACGCCCACGATGCCGCTCAGGCGCGTGCTGACGATTCTCATGCACGAGTTCGCGACCGCGATGCAGGCGAGTGCCCTCGCTGAGCCGGGCGCCGACGATCCCTTCGAAACGCTCGGTGACCAGGCCGCTGAGCTCGTGTTTGCGCTCAGCAGCCCGATCACGAGCGACTAGTTCTTCTCCCCCGCCTCGGGGGTCTCACCCTCGTCGCTAGCTTCGCCCACCTCGTCGCTGCTTTCGGTACCGGCGACCGCAGCATCAGCCGCTTCCTCTGCCGGGGCTGAGTCAGAAGCCGAGGCCGAGCCCAACAACTGCTGAGGCGCTTCAGCGCCGGTCAGCTGCGCAAGCGAAGCATCGGGCTGCTCACCCGTGAGCTCATTCTTAATGATGGGCATCGAACTGGTCGTCGCGTCGACGTACCAGTCGGTGAGTTGGGGGTCGCTACTGTCGAAGCCCATGCCTGCACCCTCGTCTTCAGGGACCTCACTGGCCTCGAACACGAAGTCGTCACCGTACTCGTCGATACCCCTGATGACGCCCTGTGCAATCGCCTGCTTCGCGTACTTGCGGCGAATCATATAGGGGTCGATGCGCAGATCTTGCGCCCACGAGTACATGATGCCGATAACAATGAACGAGAAGGGGAGGGCCGAGACGACCATAAGCGACTGCAAACCCGAAAGCGCATTGCGCCCGCCCGCGAGCAAGAGCGCGATCGCGATGAAGCTGAGCAACAGGCCCCACATGACCGTGATGGCCTTGGAAGGCTCTGCACGGCCTCCCTGTGACATCGACGCCATAACGATCGAGGCGGAGTCAGCCGCCGTCACGAAGAAGATGATGATCGCGACCATCGCGACAGTTGAGGTGAGGAGGCTGAGTGGTAGGCCCTGAAGCACCTGGAAGAGTACGTCTTCGCCACTACCGTCCATGGCAAAGTCAGCGCCCTCAATTGACATCCACATCGCCGTGCCACCGTAGACGATGAACCAGCCGAGCACGATCGCCGTTGGCACGAGCAGCACAACTGTCACGAACTCACGCAGCGAACGGCCTCGTGAAATCTTCGCGATGAACATGCCGACGAAGGGAGCCCACGAAACCCACCAAGCCCAGTAGTAGACCGTCCAGGTCGAGAGGAACGCTTCGGTCTCACCGCCCTGGGTAATGTTGCGCGCCAACATGAGCGGGATGTCCTGCACGAAGGTCACAAGCGATGACGGTACGAGGTTCAAGATCACGACCGTGGGGCCCGCGATGAAGACAAACAGGGCGAACAGACCCGTGAGGGTCATGTTGAGGTTCGAGAGCCTGCGAATGCCCTTCTTGACGCCCGAAACGGCCGAGGCAATGAAGCCGCCCGTCAGCACCGCGATGATCGCGACAAGAATCGCGTTCGTCACCTCGCCAATGCCGGTCACGATCTCAATGCCACGGCCAATCTGCAGCGCGCCGATGCCGAGGGACACAGCCGTGCCGAAAAGTGTCACGATGATCGCAAAGATATCGATCACACGGCCTACCGCACGGCGCGTGCCGGTCGAAGACGGGAACACCGGCTCGAAGAGTGCCGAGATAAGCGGCGGGCGACCCCTGCGATAGGTGCTGTAAGCAATCGCGCCACCAACGAGTGAGTAGAAGGCCCAGGCGATCGGGCCCCAGTGCAGGAACGTCTGAGACAGAGCCGGAAGCATCGCTTCAGCGGTTCCCGCTTCGACGCCCGTTCCTGGAGGCGGATTCAAAAAGTACGTGAGCGGCTCAAGCGGGCCATAGAAGAGCAAGCCGATGCCGAGGCCCGCCGCAAAGAGCATCGAGATCCACGACGCGCGGCTAAACTCCGGCTCCTCGTCATCGGTGCCGAGAACAATGCCACCAGTTCGGCCGTAACCGACAATGAGCATGAAGACAGCAATGCACATGGCGAGCGCCATGAAGAGCCAGCTGAAGTAGTGGTTGACCCAGGTGAGGGCCGCAGCGCCCGCGTTTGAAAGCGAACTCGGCGAAATGAGTGCCCATGCGATCACCGCAATCGTCGAAAGAGCCGTGATAATGAGTACGACCCAGTTCGTGGTAAAGCGCGCACCGGTCTTTTCAACACCGATGCCGGGCAGGAGCGCAGGGTGTGGGAGCGGGGGCGGGAGCGGCGACTGAATTCTTCGCGTGAGCGTCTCTTTCGAAGACGCAGGTTTTAACGGCCCGTCTGCCCCGTCACTCGGAGTGCGCGTTTTTCGCATAGCAGTACCGTAACAAGCATCTGCCCCCGGGGCTAGTGTCGCCCCGGCGAGGCCCGATACCATGCAATCGTGGCCTCACCGGGAACGAGCCTAGACTTCGTCGGCCCCACGGTAGCGCTGATAGGGCATGGTATTCCACGTACGCCCTTCGAGCGACTCAGGCGTCAGGTTACAGGGCATCTCAGCGAGCAGCGCCTTCGCAGCGGTGAGCTCTCGCTCGACCTCTTCACGGTCCTGGTACATGAACTCGTCAGAGGCCTTGTCGACCGCCTGAGCAAGCTTCGCCTCAAGCTCATCGATGAGCTTCTCCTGCTTCGTCCTGAACTGGTCTCTCGCTTCTTCTCGCCACAGTGGGGCGAGGCCGCGGTTGTGATCGAGCACCCCACGATATTCGTCGTAGACATCTTCGTAGATGAGACCCGTGTGCTCGCGCACGTCACGCATGACGAGCGCGAGGTCATCGACCGTGAGGTCTTCGGGCTTGAGCGGCTCAGCACGCTTCGGACCCCCGAGCCTCGTGTACTCGAGGTAATACGGGAACATGCTCTTGATGACCTTGCCTGGCGGGTTCACGGCCACTCCCTCGGCATCGACGCCCTTGGGCTGAATGCCCTGAAATGCTGCGAGGGCCGACTCGGGCCGCACAATCTCTTTGGGCGGCATGAAGCCGTACCGCAAAAGCTCGCGAATGCCGGTTCCCGAGATATTGAGCCGGTACCGCACGTCGTCGGTGCCGCTCGTGCGGTCGGTCGCGTGGGTCGCGGCGCGTGCATCGTAGAAGACCTCGTGAAAGAGCCTGATATCGATGCCGAGCTCTTCCTTCGTGTATTCGTCAAACACCGAGTGGGCAGCGTATTTGTCGTAGTAGTCACCGATGCCCGCGTGGTCGCGGCCGATGAGCGCGTGCGTGCAGCCGTAGTTCTTCATAATGAGCGCGTGCAGAATCGCCTCCCTGGGCCCGGCAAAGATGTAGGTGACACGCAGGGGCGAGAGAATCGAGCGATCCATTGGGTAGTACTGCTCCATCACGTTCTGGTACCCACGAATGCGGTACTCGTGGCGCACATACTCGCGTTTGGCCATCTCGACGAGGGGCTGCAAGAAGATGCCGTCGACCTCTTCGAGCGCATTTCGGTGAATGTACTCGTGCCCGCGGTGCAGCGGGTTCGCACCCGTGATGAAGCCTGCAACCGAGTTGAAGCCCTTCTCTTCGTAAAACAGCTTCCACGTATCTTTCGGC
This sequence comes from Leucobacter chinensis, assembly GCF_019049105.1. Classification (GTDB taxonomy): domain Bacteria; phylum Actinomycetota; class Actinomycetes; order Actinomycetales; family Microbacteriaceae; genus Leucobacter_A; species Leucobacter_A chinensis. Next base: position 170,634 of record NZ_JAHQZR010000004.1, on the reverse strand, counting down.
TCTTGCCGCAGCCGCTCAAATGGGCCCCAGTCGACCCGGTTGATGAGGGTGAGCGTGCCGCCGAGCGCCGTCTCGCCCATGCGCCGGTAGATCGAGTCGACCCCCGGGTGGTTGCGGTCGGTGGTGCCGAAGAGCTTCTGCGACCGATGCTCCCGGTCGTAGGCAAAGATGTCTTCGATCGCGAGGATCGCGACGGGCTCGCCCTGGTCATCAGAGAGGCAGATCTCGTCGCCCTCGCTGAGCCCCTCAATGATCGTGGCGTTCGTCTTGCCAATCGGTGCGAAGCTCAACGGCACGGGCCACACCACTCCGTTTGCGAGCCTGCCGTTCTCGAGCACCGAGAGGTAGTCAGCCTCGTTCATGAAGCCCTTGTTGGGCGATAGCACCCCAGTCGCGATCATCTCGATCGTAATGATCGCTTCAAGATCAACGCGGATCGTTGCCAGCCCCCGAGCTCGCTCGGTGTACGCGGCACGATCGGCCGCCGCGATGGTCTGGTCAACGAGCACCCCGCCGTGAGGCGTTTGCGGGTAGGTCGAAACGTGCTCAGAACTCATGTCTTGCTCACACTCCCTCGTGTGGTGTCGTACGGTGTGAGCCCATGGTACCCCGCACCTCTGACGCTCGCTGTGCTGGCTGCCTGGAGCCCCCGCACAGGCTCACGCCGAATGCGGCTCCCGAAGACACAAAAACACCCGGTCGAGATGGTCTCGACCGGGTGTTACTGGTGGCGGATGCGTGATTCGAACACGCGAAGCTTACGCGTCTGATTTACAGTCAGATCCCTTTGGCCGCTCGGGCAATCCGCCATTGATTGCGACAACACAACCAAGCAATGATCATACCTGCTCTTGCGGCGCTTCTGCAATTCCTCACGGGGCGATTCGCCGAGGTTGCAGCAAAACATCGTCGAGAACCAGTGCAAAAAGGGGCGCGGATCACTGCCCCTTCAGCTCGTCGAGCCACTCCTCAAGTTCGTCTATGGGCGCTTGAAAACCGTGTCGCGTTCGTTCAATCGAGACAGCTTGCTCCTTCACGAACCCGAGCAGTTCGATGGGCCCAGCCATCGTCACCGGCCTCGCCCACACGCTCACATCGTTTCGAGAACTCAGCCACTCGGTCACGCGAGTTGCCTCACCGCCGATGAGCCGAATACGGGCCGCAGGAACCTCGCCCACGCCAGAAACGGCGGCTCCCTCGAGACTTGCGCGCTCGATCCACGTCTCATCGCCCTCGTACACGTATGAGATCTGGTGCAATTCAAGCAGCGCGACCAATTCTTTTGGCAGGGTGAGACCTGACGAGACCGTGAGCGCCGACGAACTGAGGAGGCCCGCAATGAGCAACCTGATGAGCGCACCAGTGTCACCCGTGGTTGCGAGCCGCAGGTGCACAGCGACCCTCCGATAACGAAGCAAGTTGTGTTCGGTTGAAAGGCCCGAGGCATCGTGCACCGTGCCAAACTGCGTACGCCAAGCAAGCTCATCGGCCAGCGCCGCTCGCCTCAGCACGTCGAACTGCGTGTAGCTCAAGAGCGGCTGCACCGTCTCGATGACGTGCTGAATCACGGGGTCGAGCCCACGCAGGTGCAGGGTATCGCTCTGCGTGCCGCGACGTAGCGTCCATTCACCGAGAGGAATAAGCCGATGGGGGCCGCCCGCGAGGGGCTGCCAGGTGCTCTGGGCGTTATGCCACACCCCAGAGGGAAACCGCTCGACCCGCGCACCGGTCGTGCCACGGTTAACGGCGAGCGCCGCCGCCTTGGTGCTCTCGAGCCAAGAAACGATCTCTTCGCCGTCCAGTGACCAGAGGGCTGCGGTCGCTCTGCCGCCAATTTCACCCTGCTTCACGAGTGCGTCATGCATACTGACGGCACGCACAACGCCAATCACCGGAACCCCAACCGAGTCAGCCCAGAACTCGGCATCTGGGCGCACTCCAACTCGCACGCCGGGCGACCAGAGCAGGCCCTCGCGATCGAGCTGTCGCGGTTGCACGAGCCAGCTCTCACCCTGCGCGAGTGTCGTGAGCGCTCTCAGTCCAGCTGGGCTCGGCGGAGCAGGCAACGGGCCCATCGTGAGTTCCATTGCCGAAGCCTCTGATGCTCCACTGTGCCCGACGACCACCGCATTCACGGCATCGGCAAGCGTGTCGAGAAACGCGTCTGAACGAGCAAGCGTTCCCACGAGCACGATGGCACGCGCCGAGCGGTGGTGGCCACCAGCACCGGCGAACGCCGAGCGCACGATCGTTGGCACTGCGGCGAGCGCGTCGGCGCTCTGCGTCACCGTCACCGTTGCGTGCGAACGCACGCGAATGTCGCGGCGCAACGAAGGTGCACGACGCTGAACCGCCCTCGCGAGTTCACTCGAAACCACATACATGCCCTGCACGAACTCTGACCGCTCGGTCACGCGCAACACGAATTCGTCAAAAGTCTCGCCTGGCCCAGGCGTCATCAGCGTCGTCGTCGCCTCGGGAAGCCCCGCGTGGCTCAGCTCTTCAAGCAGCACGCTCACGGTTCTCGCGAGCGTCGGGTGGGCGGCAATCACGACCCCCGAACCGGCGCTCAACACTGCGAAAACCATCTCTGCGAGCTCACCAAATGCAGTGTGCTCGTCGACTGCAATGAGCGAGAGCCGTTGAGGCGCGAATGTCGCCCCGCGCACAGTGCGCAACCCCTCTGCCCGGCTCGCGAGATACCTCGCACTGTCGATCGCGTACCCAACCTCGCCGTCAATCTCAGGCAACGGGCTGCCGCGCTCAGCGACGAGCACTTCAATGAGACGATCTCTCGCGGCGACGAGCGCGAGCGATCCGCGTCTCACCGTTGTCGCACGGTCAGCGTGTGCCCAGCCAGCCCAGAGCGCTCCCGCCTTCGCGGCGCGCTCGATTACCGTGTCAAGGGCCCAGGCTCCGGTTTGGGCTGCTTCAGCCGCCGCAACGCCAATCTCGCTGTGCTTTGCCCGCGCCACCTGAGCAAGCACCCAGCCGCGGTTGCGCTTCTGAGCCACATCTGTATCTGGTTCGCAGGCAAACCCGGTGTCAGAGGTAAGCGGAACTCGCTGGGGCGCATCGGTGTGCACCCTCGGGCGGGCACCCGCATCACGGTGCAACTGCATGACCTGAGCGGTAAGGCCTCCAGTGTCGAAGCGATGCGCGTCAGCGGGCGGGCGGTACATGAGTGGCGAATCACGCTCACTCGGTTCCCACTCACGTGACCGGTCTTGCAGACGGTGGCTTGCGGGTGCTTCGCCCCCCGCAAGTTCTTGCAGTGTCTCGATGCGCTGCCGCACCTCGGGTGAGATACCCTGCCCTGCTTCGTTCCAGACCCGTTCGGTCGTCGCGAGCGGCGAGTGGTCTGAGGCAACGAGCGAGAGGGTTTCAAGAACCTCAGGCAAAGCGTGAGCAAACTCGGCCGGGGTGACCACCGGGGTCATGACCCGCACGTTGGAGCCGCTTGCTTGAAGCACGGCCTCGAGCTCTGGCACCCTACCCCGGTAGACGGCCACCTGCAGGGTCGATCCAGCGCGGTGCTGTTGGGTGAGCACCTGGGCGACGGCAAGCAGCGCGGCATCTTCGCTCGCGAATACCGGCAAGAGCGCCCCGTCACCAGCTGACGATAAGAGCTCGTCAACCGCACGAAGCCAAGCAGCATCTCGCTCTTCAGGCTCGCTAATGACGGGAACCGCGAGGCCACGCTCAAGGGAGTCAATCGTTGCTTCTCGTGCAATGCTTCGAGTGGTGAGCCTCACCTCGAGCGGTCTTGTAGCCTCGGCCACCTCGGCGAGCTCTCGAATGATGCCAACGCTCTCTGGCAGTTCGGCGAGCACCTCTACCCCAATGAGAGGCGTGCCACAACGCGCGTCAAGGTGCACTGCCCGCACGATACCGGGCATGGCGAGCGCCTCAGCGTAGCTACGAGCGACGAAGGTGACCGCGACGCCATGGTCATCGCACTCGGCAAGGAATGTGTGCAGCGCATCACTAATCGCAGTGGGCAGTTCGTCGAGCAGCCACTCGGCGTTGCCCGTTATAAACCGTGCAGGCGAAACGCTCAATCGCTTCACACCACCGAGTCGCACGAGCGCTCTCAAGCGTTCGACCTCTCGCTGCACGCCGGCGGGGCCCGCGATTGGGGCACCGTGCAGTTCAAGGTCGGCGTTCTCTGGGAGGCCCTTCAGCCCAGCTGGCGCTTTCACCGGCGCACCCGTTTCACCGCTCGCCTCAGGGCCTCCGGGAAGCCCAGGAAGCTCGCTCGCGAGCAATATCTCGTCAAGGTGAGCGTGAAAGCGCTTCTTCACCACCGGAAGGATGCCCCATGGCAGCCCAAACGAAGCGATACCGCCGACACGCAACGCGAGCCGTAACCTCGCGGGCAGCGATTCCGGCGCCTCCTGCGAGAGTTCGTGCAAGCCCAACGCCGCCGCAAAGGCGTCTTGAGGCAGCTCGACATAGTCGAAAATGTCGCGCACGAAGTCGAAGGCACCGGGGTCTTCCCTCACTCCGCTCAAGAGTGTCTTGGGAGCGCCGCCACCCGCCTTCTGGCGTGCAGCGATAACTCTGCCTCGCCAAGATTCGAGGCAGAGCATCGCCGATTCTGTCACCTGCATGGTTCCACTGTATTTCGCGGGCCTCTCGAAACCGCGGTAACACCCTGAAAGAGAGCTTCGGGTTTCATGCAGGCCCGGTGTTAGTCGCCCTGGTACTCACCGGTAGCAACAATGACCGCGCGGGCCAGTGTCACATCACGCATCGTGAACCCCAGAGCCGCGGGAGTTGCTTGAGGGTCGATGTCGATGTGCGGTACCGAGAGTGCGTGCACCGCGAACCAGTAGTGGTGCACGCCAGTGCCCTCCGGAGGCGCGGCACCCGTGAATGCGGGTTCACGCATCTCGTTCGGTAGCGTAATGGCGCCCTCAGGCAGGAGGGTGCTGTCGGGCGCCCCAGCCCCGCTCGGCAGCGAGGTCGTTGTAGCGGGAATATTGGCGACGGCCCAGTGCCAGAAGCCAGAGCCCGTAGGGGCATCAGGATCGTAACAGGTCACCGCAAAGCTCTGTGTCTCGGCGGGAAAGTCGGCCCAGCTCAGCTGAGGTGACGCGTTATCGAAGGCGCCGTACGTCTCTTTAGGCAGGGGCTCACCGTGCTGAATATCGGTGCTTGTGAGCGTAAAACTCGGCACTGCCCGCATGAGGGCATAGGGGTTGATGAGGCCGTGTGCTTTCGGGTCAAAAGTCATCGCTTCTCCTTACACTCGTCGATCGGGGCGGCACCGCCCCTTCAGCAATCACCATAGCGCGAGCAGCTGACACGCCACTCGCAGAGCACGTAGCGTAAAATGTGCACTATGGCCCACTCAAAGATTCTGCTGTACTACGCGTTTGCCCCCGTGGCTGACCCCGAGGCGATGCGCCTGTGGCAACGCGAGCTCTGCGAGCGGCTCGGGCTTCGAGGCCGCATCATCATCTCACGCCACGGCATCAATGGAACCGTTGGCGGCGAGCTCGATGCCTGCAAGATCTACCTTCGCAAAACGCAGGAGCACCCAGCATTCGCTGGCATCGACGTCAAGTGGAGTGACGGCACGGGCTTTGAAGAGCCAGAGCCCGATATTTTTAAGGGCGTCGACCGAAGCGTTCCGTGGCTCACCTCACGCGACTTCCCGAAGCTCAGCGTCAAGGTGCGCGACGAACTCGTCGCCTTCGGCATTCCCGCAGAGACGGTTGTTGACGAGCGTGGTGTCGTTGGCGGCGGATCACGACTGACGCCTCAGGCCGTCAACGATCTCGTCGAGGCCCGTGGCGATGACGTCGTCTTCTTTGACGGCCGCAATGCGTGGGAGGCCGAGATCGGCAAGTTTAAGGGTGCAATCGTGCCCGACGTGCGCACGACGCACGACTTCATTGCCGAGATCGAAAGTGGCGTGTACGACGACATTAAAGATCGCCCAGTGGTGACGTATTGCACCGGAGGGATCCGCTGCGAAATTCTTTCGGCAGCAATGGCCGAGCGCGGTTTCTCAGAGGTGTATCAGATCGACGGCGGCATCGTTCGCTACGGCGAAGCCTTTGGCAACGATGGCCTGTGGGAGGGATCGCTCGCCGTGTTTGACGGGCGGGAGACCATGGATTTCGCGCCCGGTGCTGCCGTCATTGGCGCGTGCCAGGAGTGTGGCACGCCGTCGAAGACCGTCGCAAACTGCACCGATCGTTCATGCCGCACTCGCTTCGTCGTGTGCGAGAAGCACCTTGACGCTTCGTGCCCCGAGCACGCCCGCGTCGCTTAACACCTCACACAGCTGAGAACCTGACGGGGTTCAGGCGTTAGGTCGCTTAGATCGTTACGGGGCTCAGATCGTTACGGGCTCAGAGCCTCACGTCGCTCATCGCCCGATCGCGACGTGCTCTTTGAGCCTTGCGACTGCGCGCAAACATGAATGCCGAGTAGAGCACAACCGCTGCAAGTGCCGCGAGGTAGGGAACAAGCCGCCAGGGTGAACTACTCTCGAGATCCATCACTTTGACGGCGATAAGCGCGAGTGTGAAGAGCCCCAGCAACACGAGAACGTACTGTGTAACGGCTGCGTTCATGAAGCGAGACCCAACCTTCCTGTCTATTCAGCGTCTCAAAGAGGGCAAACGCTCAGGCGCCGCGTGTTTCGCGGTGGTTGCCCTCGCATCGCGACCCCTCTCGTCAGTTTCAACCAAGGCTATGACGGGGTGGCTGCTGATCGAATCACTCGTTTCGGTGATCTTGCCAACGCACCGCCGCGAGGGCGGTAGCAAAGCTCGGCTGTACACTGTCCCTAACGGCCAAAATCACGATGTGCAGGGAGAAGAGTGGCGCTAGGCAAAACGGGCCTGCCCCAACCGAGCTCGTTCTCGCTCGACCCGGGGCGTATCAGAAGAGCGGCTATGAACGATCAAGGCACCTCTGGGCGGATCATGCGTGCCCTACTTGGCAACCGCATCGTCGATATTCCTCTGCGCGCTTTTGCGCTCCTCTTCTTCATCATTGATCTCTTCGGCAGCCCCGAGAGCACCGAGCCGGTGGCACTCATTCTTTTTTATCTCTCGGCCGTACTACTCGCGGTAGCCCCGTTCTTTCCCGTCAGCGTAACCGCGGTCGCGCTCGGTCTGTATGCGGCTCACATGCTGCTCTACCCCGACCTGATCAATCCTTTTCAACTCTCGATCCTGCTGCCCATCACGGTGCTCGTGGCCCACGGCCGCCCGTGGCCAGCGCTGCTGTACACAGGCCTCTTTTTTACTCTCGCGATCGGTGAAGAGTTTTTGCAAGCGAGTCTCGCAACGCCCCTCGCCGAGCTCGCACTCGTGACGGGTGCAGCGTGGATACTCGGCGTTTCGGCTTACTTTCTCGAAAACCGCATTAACCTCGCGATTCATGAGCGTGAGCGACTGGCGATCGCGCACGAACAAGAATTGCAGCGGCTCAGGGTCGCCTTCATCATTGACACGCACGACACCGTCTCGCACAGTCTCGCAACACAGTCTGCGGCCATTCGCGTGATCTCGCACGAAAATACCGACACCAAAGTGGCAAGCATGCTCGATGAGCTCAGTGCTATCAACGAACAGAGTCAGCTTGAACTGCGCTCGCTGCTACTCGGGCTCCGCGAGGGCGCACTCGACCTTTCAACCGAACACCACACGACGCTCAGTCTCGAAGAGGCACTCGCATCAATGATCGCGTCGGCCAAGGCCGGAGGGTACGAGATAGATCTCACCGTCGTGGGCTCCCTGCCCCGATACAGTGCAGCTACCGACCGCCAGCTCCTCTTCATTGCTCGCGAGCTCGTCACGAACATTGTGAAGCACTCGAGCGAGCGTACTGGTTGTTCTATTACGCTCAGCGAAAATCGCGAGGAGCACGGCACTTTCGTTCAGGCGGTCGCAACAAATCCAATTTCGACCCAAAGCCTCGCAAAACCGCAGAGCCTCGCGCGTCGAGCGCAAGAGTTCGGGGGAACCTGCGAGGCGTCAAGCACCGACCGCATCTTTACCGTGACCGTGCGCATTCCCGTCACAAGAAAGCGCCCAACATCGCTTGAATCGGGTATGGCCGGCGGCTCAGCTGTGTGATGAGATACCACTATGAAGATCTTGACGTCGCTCGCCTTGCTCTTGCTGCCCCTCTCGGGGGCACCGTTCTCTTCGGCCGAGGCAGAACCCCTCTCTGACACATCGCAAACAGAGGTACTCGCCGGTGTAGCTGGTGTACTCGCCGCGGAGCCTGTACTGCGGGCGAAGCCTTCTCAGTGCATCGTGTGGCGCATCACTGACGTCAAGAAGTACCGAAAGTACTGTCTGTAATGCTGAAATATGTGCCCACCCTCGACGAGCTGTCGATCTTGATCGTTGACGACGATCACTGGACAACGAGAGGCTTACAGCTGGCTTTTCAGGATGCCAGTTCGGTTGCTATCGCCCATTCAGGCGAGCACGCCGTTACGCTCCACAGCGAGCTCAAGCCCGACATCACGCTCATGGACATCAATTTAGGCCCCGGCATCAGCGGCATCGAAACGATCTACCGAATTCGGGAGACCACCCCAGAGGCCCGAATCGTCGTACTCACGACCATTGCTCCAGGACCGGGTCTCGGGCGCGCGCTCGAAGCAGGAGCGGTCGCGGTGGTGCGCAAGACGACACAGGAGGAGGCGCTGCGTTCAGTCGTGGTGAGCGCCGTCACCTCTGATGATCCACGCTGGCTCAAAACGCTCGCGCAAGACATTGTCATTAGTGGTGACCGACTGCCTGACGCTCCCGTGAAGAACCCCGAACTCACGCGAGCCGAGCTCGATACGCTCATTCTCGTCACTCAGGGCTTCACATACGCCGAGATCGCAATGCAACAGCACGTTTCGGCATGGACCGTGCAGACCCACGTTAAGCACCTGCGCGAAAAACTGCACGCGAGCAACCTTGCACAGCTCGTCGTACGCGCGCTGCAGTACCACTACATTTAAAAGCGGTACAACGACAAGTGGCCGTGACCCACCTCGCAAGAGGAAAGGGGCACGGCCACTTGTCGTTGCTGCGTGCGGTCACCGAGGCGACCGCACCCAGCGGGTACGAACTACACGTCGCTGCGCTGCGTCTTGCGGCGCATCAGCCAGAAACCGGCCCCCAGCGCGGCAGCCGCGGCAAGCACGATCCCTGCGACGTTCAACGCAGAGCCAGTCATAGCAAGACCCTTTGAGTCGGGACCCTTCGGGTCAGAAACGGTCGCGTCGGGACCCTTCGGCTTCTTTGAACCTTCGTCGGTCTTATCGACGGGAACAACAGGCTCGTCCTGCTCAATCGTGTTGGTGAGCGTGAGATCAGCGTTCGCGCCGGCTTCGCCGGTCACGAGAACCGTTGCCTCGGCATTTTCGCCGGCAACAAGCTCCACTTCGTCTTGCTCACTTGCCCACGTTGCACCCTTCCAGTGAAGGTCGCTCGCAAGCTCGGTTTCGCCCTCGACGAGGGTGACGACCGTTCCGAGTGAAACACCATCGATAACGGTGGTTTTGCCGTTCACAACCTCGAGGTCGCGCACCTGCTCTTCACCCATGATGTCGATCCAGGTCGCAGTAACCGGGAAGGCCACGGTGTCAGCAACCGTCTCTGCTCCCGAGCCCTCGAGCTGCTTGGTGATCGAAACCGAGCCGAGCAGCGGGGTCGCGGTGTTGGTGAGCGAGACCTCTGCATGACCAGCTGCCTGCACGACGACAACAGCGTTGCCCTCGTCGTTCACCGTCACGTCACCGCTCCACACCGGTGCCGCCCAGGTCAGACGATCGGTGTTCTCAGGCATGACCTCGGTGAGGGTCACGACGGTGCCGTGTGGCAAGTCGAGCCCAAGCGCGACGTTCGTACCGTCGGTCGGCAGGGTGAGCTCTGAGATCCACTGCTCAAGCTGGTCATCGAACCAGGTTGCCTGCACGGTAACGGTTTCAGGAATGTCAGCGTGATCAGCCGCGATACCGGTGACGGTCTTCGCAATCCCGAACGTTCCTGGAGCCCAGGTTGCCTCGTTGACCACGGTCACGAGAGTCGCGTCGCTCTGCTGAGTCGAAGCGGTCACGGTTGCCGAACCGTCGCCAGCGTCAACGACATCGGTTCCCGAGATGACAATCTCGCCCCAGATCACGGTGTCAAACGCTGGCTGATCGCCCTCGCGAATCGTGACCACGGTGCCAGCGGGCAGCTCCTCGCCAAGCTCGGTCGGAGTGACCGCGTTGATCGTGAGCTCTTTCGACTGAGTGTTACCTGCGGCGTCGATCCACGTCGCGGTGATTGGGAACTCGGTTTCGGGCGCAACCTCGGTCGCTGCCTCGCCGGCGATTCCCTTGATGATGCTGAGACCAGCGGTCGATGTTGCCGCATGGTTCTCGAGTGCGACCTGAGCGTCGGCATCACGAGTCACCGTAACCTTTGCCGATGCACCATCGACCGTGACGCCGGTACCCGACCAGGTCGGTGCACCCCAGGCGATGCTGTCGCCATCGGTGAGTGGTGTCTCGGTGAGGGTGACCTCGGTTCCGACGTAGAGCTCTTCGCCAAACGAAACTGCGGTGCCATCGGTGGGCAGCTGCAACGTCTTCTCATGATCTGCGCCGTCCTGTGACCAGGTCGCAGTCACCGTAACCTCGGCTGGCACAGCAGGATTATCGGCTTGATCGCCCGTCACGCTCTTCGAGAGCGAGAAGGTACCAACCGTGCGCTCGACGTAGTTGGTGATCGAGACCTTGGCGGGAGTAGCCACGTGCTCTGCAGTCACCTCGACGGTTTGCGGATCAATCGTGGGGTCAGCCGACCAGGTCAGCAGGTCGCTGTCGGCGGGTACTGCCTCGCTGAAGGTCACGACCGAGCCGATTGGCAAGTCGCCGAGAGTCACCGGGGTGCCAGCGACGAGCTCGATAGTGCGGTCATCCTGTGCAGGGAAGTCTTCGCCGAGCGCCGACGTGTCAATCTTGGCGGTGACCTGGTACGTCTGTTCGTCCTTCACGAGGCTTGCCGCCCCGCCTTCAACGGCCTTTTCAACCGTGATCTGCCCGAGCTCCGCAGTGTTCACGAGCTCGACCGAGATGTTCGATGCTGGCGTCAGCTCGACGACGGCCTTCGTGCCCTCATCGGTAACGGTCACACCGGTGCTCTCAACAAACTTCGGTGCGGCAAAGACCACACCCGGGTACGAGGGCATGTTGACCTCTGAGAGCTCAATCTTCCAGCCGTTGCCGCGCGGGTTCAGACCACTCACGGCCGAGCCGTCGATGGGCAGCGTGAGGTCATACTCGCTCACAACCCTGTCAGATGGGTCGATCTCTTTCGCGTGAACCGTGAAGGTCGCGTCACTGGGCACGAACGCTGCACCGGGTGTTGATGCAAGCTTCTTGGTAATTGACGCGGTACCGCGAGCAACGCCCTTACCGGTGCCGCTTCCAACACTGTTTTGCGTGATCGAGCGCTCGTACTTCTTTCCGGCTACCGTTGCGCTGTTGCCGTACTTGGTTCCGGGCGTATCCATGCCACCCGTTGCGGTGCACGTCTTGTAATCAAACACGTACTGGTACTCGTGGCTAAAGCCCTCTACATCGCCGCCTTGGGGCGCGGGCAAGGTCGGCACCGGAACACGCATCGTAATAACGTTGCCGTCCAGTTCGGCTGTGACCGTGTCGCTCAGGTCAACCGTTTTCAGGCCGCCCTCGTTTACCTGGTCAACCGCACGCACGCGCAGATCGAGACGCTTCGCGATTTCTTCGCTCGTGCCAAGGCACACGGCCTGTGAATCGCTCAGAGTATCGGTCACAACAAGGTCGCTGTCAACGTCTTTGAGTCGTTCACCCGGTACGGTGATCTTCCATCCGAGGGTGGTCTGCGGCAGGTGCTCGACGCCATCGATGACGACGGGCTTGTCGCCGCCGTTGATCCACCCCTCTTTTTCGTCTTTGTAGCCGGGGGCCTTGACCTCACGCTCGGTATTGAAACCAGCGATGTTTGCTCTGTTCGAGAAGCTTGTTCCTGCCGCGGGCAGGCCATCGGTCGTCGAGAAGCTCGCGTATTCCACCTGGTAGACGTACGGGTGGGCTTTGAATGCAAATTCTGAACCGGCCTTGATCGCAAGGTTCAGATCAAGCTTTGTCGAGCCCTTCACGGTGTTGCCGTTGTCGGTTACCGTGAGTTTGTCGGTAATCTCAGAGCGCTTTGTACCGCTCGGCCCGTATTGCTCGAACACGCGGATGCTGCTCACCGTGTCGTCAGCAAAAGCATGTTCACCTGAAAGCTCGTCGACGAGCGCAAACGAGTCTTTACCAGCGAAGAGATCACCGTCAGCTTCGACAAGCCAGGTCATTTTGCCGTTGCGATCGGCACCGCCACGCACGTGTCCACTCTTGTGGGCCTGGGCCTTAAAGTTCCAGTCTTGAGTCACACCGATAACGCCTGAGGTCTCGCCCCAAACATCAACCGATGCCTCGTTGCCGTATTCGGTGCCTTCTGGATCGATCTGACCGTCGGGCGTACAAGTCGTGTAGGTGATGTAGTAGCTCGACTTCTCGTCCCAGCCGCCCGTGGGTTCGGTGAGCACAAAGGTGAACTCATCATCAGTCGCACCAGGTTCGTGCGCAATTGAAGCCGCCTGATTGGTTGCTGCGTCGCCACGGTATTGCGTAAAACCAACAGATACAGGCTCGCACAGAGCGTGGTTACCCGTAAGCGCCTCGTGAACCTTGACCGTGTCGTGACCTGCAAGGCGATCACCCGGCAGTTCAATCTGCCAACTCATAGACCAGTGGTCCTGGTTCATCTGGCCCCGCTTGCTCCATGGCTCAAGGGGCTTCAGGCCATCATCGATACCGCCACCACCGGGCAAGGCAACGGCTACTTCGACGCCATTAAGCGTGAAGGTAAGGTCTTTTTCTGTGGTCGCCTCAACCGCGGTGATCTCGAAGGTAAAATCGCCCGAGACATCATAGGGCAGCCCCGAGACAACATCGGTCATGGCGCACGTCACGAGTTGCTTTTCAGAATCGACGGTACAGATCGCCCAGTCTGCTTCGTTCCCGGCAGCGTCTTCGCCTTTCAGCGGGAATGAAGTGAGGCCGGTAGCCTTCAGCTGACGCGGCAGAGCGATCGTAAACGTATCGCCTTCTTGAGGGTTTGCATCGGTTGCATCCCATTTTCCAGAAACGATGAGCTTATCGTTCACAACGATCTGCTCCTGGTCTGGGGTGAACTTCAAATCACTCACCTTGATGCCCAGATTGGGCCCCGCCGCCATCGCGACGCTCGGGGCTGAAACCAGACCTGCCCCAATGATTCCTACTATGCCGAGGGTCGCAACGACCCGCCGCACAATGCGGTTGCCAAACTTCACTTTGATAATCCCCTACCCAATATCATTCAGTTGTGAGCAGGCGTGAGTACCTCAATGAACCGACGCTTGATAAACGCAGCGCGGCGCTCAATACGCACCCAAACGCGTATTGAGGGGGTGTTGCACCCCCAGAGAGCAAGAAAAAGTGGCCCCAATGCCGCCTGCCAAGCAGCTAGTCTTGCACGGCACATACTAGAACGCAATTCGAGAACCGCGAGACCCAAACACTCCGCGAAACGATCGACATTTTTGGCCCGACTCAACAAGAGGCCATCACCTGTCTCGTAGGCGGGGGGAGCGCTTTCAGCTTCAGTGCATTCATCTGACTAAGATAAGGATAGCCTTACTTGTGAGGCCCGCCCTATCGATCGAGGTGATGATGACTCTTCTCGCACTACGCGAACCCCGCCCGGCCAAACAGCCTCCGAGCGGCCCACATCCCCTCACCCCTACCCACTCGCGCATCACTCCCACCGACGAGCGCTACGTTAACCCACCCTTCTTACTGACCACCGGCGTATACGAGCCCGACGCGGCGATCGAGTGGCCCAGGCACAGCCACGCCGAGCACGAACTCCTCTGGTCTGATCGCGGAGTCGTCACCATGCACGCGGGCGGCAAGCAGTGGACGGTGACACCGGGAGTTGGCCTGTGGATCCCTGCGGGGTTCGAACACGAGGGCAAGACTCGTGACAATACCGACGTGCGCGCAACCTACTTTGACCCCAACGGCTGGCCAGGCGCGTGGAGCGAGCCCGTCGCCGTGCGGGTCGTTCCCGCGGTGCGTGAGCTACTCATTCACATTAAGCGCGCACGCATGACCGTCGATCAGCGCATCAGGGCACAGCAGGTGTGCATCGACATGCTCGAGGTCACCGAAACGGTGCAACTCGATCTGCCAATTCCCCAGGATTGGCGGCTTTCACGCCTCGTCGAGCAGGTGCTCCGTGACCCCGCCGACGACCGCTCGCTTGAACAGTGGGCAGCGCTTCTCAACATCACGTCGCGCACCCTCACTCGCATTTTTACCGCCGATATCGCCATGAGTTTCGTGCAGTGGCGCAGGCTCGTGCGCATGCGCGCTGCCCTCGGCGAGCTTGCCGAGGGGGCGAGCGTGAAGACGGTCGCCCGCCGCGTCGGCTACAGCACCACCAGCTCCTTCGTGACCGCCTTTCGCAAAACCGTGGGGTGCACCCCGGGCGAGCTTGCCGAAACCTTCTAAGCCTCCTGTCTGAAACGCACAACACCGTGTCTGCCCGCCCCGCCAAAACCTCCGTAGCCTCGTGCCTGTGGTGCGCCCTCTGACGCGCCCTTCGAAACCGGCACACCTGGAGTAAGAACCCGAGCATGTCACACGCCCCCTCAGTTGCCTCGCGGCCAAAACCGCGACCGAAAGAGCCGCCCCGCACCGGCCTTGCGGGCAGCAACAGCACCCGATTCCTCGTCCTTCTCGCGCTTGCCTGCGCGCTGCTCGCCATCGCCGCTCTGAGCATCATGATCGGCTCCCGTGACATTCCCTTCGCGACGGTGTGGCAGGCCATCACGGCTCCCGCCGATATCGAGGAGCACTACGTCGTGCACGATCTGCGCATTCCGCGCACGGTCGTCGCGATCATCGTGGGTGCGGCGCTCGGCATCGCGGGTGCCCTCATTCAGGCGCTCACGAGAAACCCGCTCGCCGACCCCGGCATTCTGGGCGTGAACTCTGGCGCGGCCTTCGCCGTCGCAGTGGGCGTCGGTGCATTCGGTGTCTCGTCGGTCTCGCAGTACCTGTGGTTCGCCTTCGCCGGCGCGCTCATCGTCACCATCGCGGTCTACGCGATCGGCAGCGCGGGCCGCGGCGGAGCCGATCCGCTGAGGCTCGTACTCGCGGGCGTGGCCCTCGGAGCCGCACTGAGCGGGCTCACGAGCGCGATGACCCTGCTCGATCCGCAGGCTTTCGACAAGATGCGTAACTGGGGCGCCGGCACGGTTGTGGGCCGTAGCCTTGATATCGTGTGGCCGGTCTTGCCGTTTCTCGCGCTCGGCCTCGTGCTCGCGTTTCTCGCGGCGAGGCCGCTCAACGCGATCGCGCTCGGTGAAGATCTCGCGGCGGCGCTCGGCGCAAACGTGCTGCGCACCCGCATCATCGTCATCATTGCCGTCACGCTGCTCGCGGGCGGGGCTACAGCGATCGCGGGCCCGATCGGCTTTGTTGGGCTCATGGTTCCGCACGTCGCCAGGTGGATCGTCGGGCCAGACCAGCGCTGGATTCTCGCCTACACGCTCGTGCTCGCGCCGATGCTGCTGCTTACCGCCGACATCGTTGGCCGGCTCATCATGCGCCCGGCCGAGGTGCCCGTTGGCATCGTCACCGCCTTCGTCGGTGCGCCGATGCTCATCGTGCTCATTCGTCGCAGAAAGGCGAGCGGGCTATGAGCGGGGCACTCGGGCAGCCGCAGCTGCCAGCGAAGATTGATTTTGGCCGCACCGTTCGGCGCGTGCACGTGCGGGGCATCTGGATGCGCATCGACGTGCGCGCGCTCGTCATCGGGCTCGTACTCGTTGCCGTGTGTATCGGCATTGGCATCCTGAGCCTGGTGAACGGCGAATACCCCCTCACCCTTCAGGAGGTGTGGCGAGCCCTCTTCGTTGACTCGAGCGGCTTCGATCGCACCGTCGTGTTCGAGTGGCGCATGCCAAGAGCCGTCTCGGCCATCGCCTTCGGCGCAGCCCTCGGGGCGAGTGGCGCCGTGTTCCAGTCGCTCACCCGCAACCCGCTCGCGAGCCCCGATATTCTCGGTTTCTCGGCCGGGGCCTACACGGGTGCCCTCATCGTCATCATCGTGTTTGGCGGCACCTACCTTGATGTCGCGGCCGGCGCACTCGCTGGCGGCATGGCGACCGCGGCCGTGGTGTACCTGCTCGCGTTCAAGGGAGGCGTGCAGGGCTTCAGGCTCATCATCGTCGGCATCGCCATCTCGGCCATGCTCTCGTCGCTCAACACCTGGCTCACCCTCAAGGCCGACCTTGAAACCGCGCTCGTCGCCGCCGTATGGGGCGCTGGCTCGCTCAACGGCATGACCTGGCAGCAGACCGGCGTCGCGAGCGTGCTCGTCGTGGTGCTGCTCGTTGTCACGCTCGCGCTGTCTCGGCCGCTCAGGCAGCTCGAGCTCGGCGACGACGCGGCCAAGGCGCTCGGCGTGCGCGTCGAACCAACCAGGCTCGTCTTGATGCTCGTCTCGGTGGGGCTCATCGCCGTCGTGACCGCAGCCGCAGGCCCCATCGCGTTCATCGCCCTCGCCGCACCCCAGATCGCTCGCCGAGTGGCCGGCACCGCAGGCGTCTCGGTCGCGGCCTCGGCGCTCATGGGCGCGGCCCTGCTCTCGGCCTCAGACTTCGTCGCCCTGCACGCCCTTCCCGCGATGCTGCCCGTCGGCACCGTCACGGTCGTGGTCGGCGGCGGCTACCTCATTTGGCTTCTCATTCACGAATCGAAAAAACGACTCTGACCACCCGCACACCACCCGAAAGAACCCCATGACCCAGCACTCACAAGCGGCAACCGCGGCCCCCGACAGCAGCATGCTGCAGGTTCGCGATGCCACCATCGGCTACGACCACAAGACGATTTCTGAGCACCTCTCGGTCTCGATTCCTGACAACTCGTTCACGGTCATCGTGGGGCCAAACGCATGCGGCAAGTCGACGCTGCTCAGGGCACTCTCGCGGCTGATCCGCCCGTCTCAGGGTGAGGTGTTGCTCGACGGCAAGGTCATCACCTCGTACCGGGCCAAAGAGGTCGCGAAGCGCCTCGGGCTGCTACCGCAAACCTCGCTCGCGCCCGACGGCATCACGGTCGCCGACCTCATCGCGCGCGGCCGCTACCCGCACCAGGGTATCATCAGGCAGTGGAGCGACGCCGACGAGCAGGCCGTGCTCGAGGCCATGCACGCGACCGGGGTGACCGACCTCTCGACCAGGCTCGTCGACGAGCTCTCGGGCGGGCAGCGGCAGCGCGTCTGGGTCGCGATGGTGCTCGCGCAAGAGACGCCGCTGCTGCTGCTCGACGAGCCAACGACCTTTCTCGATATCGCGCACCAGATCGAGCTGCTCGAGCTCTTCACCGACCTGCACCTCGCGGGCAACACCCTCGTCGCCGTGCTGCACGACCTCAACCAGGCGGCTCGCTACGCGACCCACCTCATCGCGATGAAAGACGGGCGCATCGTTGCCGAAGGCACCCCCGACGAGATCGTGACCGAGGCGCTCGTCGAAGAGGTCTTCGGCCTCGCCTGCCGCGTCGTGCCCGACCCCGTCACGGGCACCCCCACCGTCGTGCCGCTCGGCCGCGACCGCAGCGGCACCCGCAAAGTCTGAAACGCGAAGCGGTGAGTCTGCCTCTCGCACCGCCGTGTGCCTAGCGTTGAAGGGGTGGGGCCGGAGCGCCTCACCCCTCACCGTGGCCCGGTTTCTCGGGCCGTTACTACGTTTCAAGGAATGACATGGCTTCTCACCACTCCACCCTGCCCACGAGCGGGGCGCCCCGCCGCCTCGGCCGCCTGACGGCCTGGGTCGCAGCAGCGCTCGCGCTCGGCCTCGTAACCGGTTGCGCAAGCGGCCCCGCCGATGCCGACACGAAGCCCAAGGGCGACGCGAGCAGCAGCGAAACCATCGACTTCTCGTACGAGGGCTACGAGGCGACCCTGCCGGCGAACCCCGAGCGCGTCGTCGTGCTCGACAGCCGCAGCGGCCTCGAGATGGCGCTGCTCGCCGACTACCCGCTCGTCGCGACCGCCTACGGAACCGATAGCCCCCTCTCGCCGCTCATCGACGACGATGTCGCGCACCTCAAGAACACCGCCTTCGACCTCAACCGTGAAGAGATCGCCTCGTACAAGCCCGACCTCATCGTCGTGGGCATCGGCTGGTGGAACTACTACGAGGGCGAAGACTTCAAGCTCGACGAGATCGCCCCCGTGCTCGCGGTCAACGATGGCATCGACGTCGAGGGCGCCTCGGCCAAAAACCCCTTCAAGGCCATGACCGACCAGCTCACCATGCTCGATCGCGCCGACAAGGCTGAAGACGCGATTGCCGACTACGAGGCGACCGTTGCCGCGGCCAAGAAGCAGATCGGCGACTACACCGATGGCAAGACCGCAACGGTCATTCACGCTCCGGTCGACAACTTCACGGTCATGACCGAAGACTCGATTTACCGCGTCATGCTGCCAGCCCTCGGCCTCGACATTCTCGACAACGAACAGATTCGAGAGGCCCCGCGCAACGAGCAGAATCACGGCCACATGCTGAGCTACGAGAGCGCCGTGAGCGCGCTCGGCGATGCCGACATCGTGTTCGTGTACAAGGCCGATGTTGACGCAGACCTTGACCCGCTGCTCGCCCGCGTTCCCGCGGTTGAGCGAGGCACGTGGATCGATGGCAATCTCGCAGAGCGCTTCGGTTTCGCTCTCACCTACAAGAGCTTCGTGAACGGCATCGTCGACGCCGTCACCGAGTTTCCCGATTACGAGGGCTAGCCTGAGCTGAAGCGCGGCAAAACCCCAGCGGGGCGGATCAGGAGAGCACTCGAGGCTCGCCCTGATCCGCCCCGCTTCGTTTCAACCCCGCTCGCCAACCTTTGCCTGAAAAACACCGGCTTGAGGGGTGATTTGCTCGAAAACCCGCCTGAAATCAGGCAATAGTTGCCGGTAAGGGCCCGGCGAGCTGTCGCTCGATCGCTCGAACGGCGTCGCGGCCAGCGCGATTGGCCCCCACCGTCGACTGCGAGGGGCCGAAGCCGATGAGGTGCAGCGCCGGCTCGCCGAGCACCTCGGTGCCGCGCATCGTGATACCGCCGGCGCTCGTGCGAAGCCCGAGACCCTCAAGGTGCGCGAGATCGCCCTTGAACCCCGTGGCCCACACGATCGCGTCGAGGCTCGTGAATGTGCCGTCGGCCTCGCGCACCCCGTGTGGCTCGATCGCGACGAACATGGGGCGCCGCTTGAGCACGCCTCGCGCCTTGGCCGCCCGAACGTACAGGCCGTTCGCTGGGAGCCCCGTGTACGAGACGACGCTGCCCGTGACCCTTCCCGCCTCGACGTCTGAGGTCACGCGCTGAATCACCTCGCGGCCGGCCTGGGTGTCGAACTCGGTGTCCATCCACTCCGGTGGCCTGCGGGTATACCAGAGCACATCGGTCACGCGCGAGATCTCTTCGAGCTGCTGCAGCGCCGAGATGCCTCCGCCGACGACGGCCGTGCGCAGCCCCGCAAAGTCTTCAAGCCGCACGTAGTCTCGCGTGTGCTGCTGCAGGCCGAGAAAGGTGTCGGCGCCGGGGTACTCGGGCTGCACGGGATTGTTCCAGGTGCCGGTCGCGTTGATGAGGTACTCGGCGTGCCAGGTGCCCGCGTCGGTCTCGACCACGTAGCCGCCGCCCGCGGTCCCGGCTTCTGCGGTCCCGGCTTCTGCGCCAGCACGGCGCACCTCGCTCACCCGTACGGGGCGTTCGATGGGCAGCTCGTTCGCCGCCTCGAACTCGGCGAAGTAGCGCGAGACGGCGGTGCTGCTCGGCTCGTCGGGGTTCATGTCGGGCTTGCTCATGCGCGGCAGGTCGAAGATGGCGTTCAGGGTGCGCACCCTGAGGCTCTCCCAGCGGTGCTGCCACGCGCCGCCCGCCGCGGGGTTCGCGTCGAGCATGACGAAGCTGCGGATGTCTGCCGAGCCAGCGCCCGCGCCCGCGCCGTCGAGCGCGCTCGCAAAGCCCGCCCGCTGCAGGTGAAAACCGGCAGAGAGCCCTGCCTGGCCCGCGCCGATCACGACGACGGTTGCGTATCGAAAGTCAGTCACACTCGAGTACAACCGTTGTCGGTCGGCAACTATTCCGCTGCACCGGCCGACGCCTCAGCGCGGCCGGGCCCCGTGAGCTACCAGATCGAGACGCGATCCGCCTTGTCCATCCACAGTTCATCGCCCGGCTTCGTGCCATAGGCCTCGTGGAAGGCGTCAAGGTTCTTGACGATCTGGTTGCAGCGAAACTCGTTGGGCGAGTGCGGGTCAATCGTGAGCAGACGCACCGTCTCTTCGGGCCGTGACTTCTGCTGCCAGGCCTGCGCCCAGGCGAGGAAGAAGCGCTCGGCACCCGTGAGGCCGTCGATCACGGGAGGCTCGGCACCGTCGAGTGAGCGCTGGTACGCCTTCCACGCGATCTCGAGGCCCGAGAGGTCGCCGATGTTCTCGCCAATCGTGAGCTCACCGTTGACCTTCTGGCCGTCGGCGCCTGCGGGCGAGAGGGCGTTGTACTGCTCGATGAGGGCGCCCGTGAGCTTCTCGAAGGCCTCGCGGTCTTCTTCGTGCCACCAGTCGGTGAGCTTGCCGTCGCCGTCGTAGCGCGAGCCCTGGTCGTCGAAGCCGTGACCGATCTCGTGACCGATGACGGCACCGATCGCGCCGAAGTTGGCGGCCGGCTCAGCCTGCTGGTCGAAGAACGGTGGCTGCAAGATGGCCGCGGGAAACACGATCTCGTTGAAACCCGGGTTGTAGTAGGCGTTGACCGTTTGGGGCACCATGAACCACTCATCGCGGTCGATGGGCTTGCCGAGTTTGCCGAGCTCACGATCGAAGTCGTTCACGGCGACGCGACGCGAGTTGCCGATGAGGTCACCAGCATCAACCTCGAGCGACGAGTAGTCGCGCCACTTCACGGGGTAGCCGATCTTCGGCGTGAACTTATCGAGCTTCTCGAGCGCGCGCGTCTTCGTGTCGGCGCTCATCCAGCTGAGCTTCTCGATCGAGTCGCGGTAGGCCTCGATGAGGTGGTCAACGAGCCCGTCCATCGTCACCTTCGCCTGCTCGTCAAAGTGGCGCTCGACGTAGAGGCGCCCGACCGCCTCACCCATCGCACCCTCGACGAACGAGACGCCGCGCTTCCAGCGGTCGCGCTGCTCGGGCGTGCCCGTGAGCTTCGTGCCGTAGAACTCGAAGTTGGCCCGTGAAATCTCGGGCGTCAGCAGCGAGGCCTGGCCAACAACGATGCGCCATGCGAGCCAGGCGCGCCAGTCTGAGAGCCGCTCTTCGGTGAGCAGGGCGATCGTTGACTGAATCGTGTCTGGCATGCCGACGACAACCTCACCGAACTTCGCGGCGTCGATGTTCATCGCCTCAAGGTATGCCTTCCAGCTGAAGCCGGGGGTGAGCTCTTCAAGCTCGGCGAAGCTGTGCAGGTTGTAGAGCTTCTGAATGTCTCTGCTGGCAACCGTGTCCCAGTGCGTCGCGGCGATCTCGGTCTCAAGCCGCATGACCCGCTCGGCAAGTGTCGCGGTCGAGGGGGCACCAACGAGCCCGAACATGCGCTCGATGTGGGCCACGTATGCTGCGCGAATCTCGGCGAACTGCTCTTCGCGGTAGTACGACTCATCAGGCAGCCCGATGCCGGCCTGCATGAGCATCGGAATGTATCGCTCGGGGTTGCCCGGGTCGTTGTCAATGTACATGCCCACAAAACCGCCGAGGCCGCCGTGCTCAAGCTCTGCGAGCAGGCTCACGAACTCGTCAACCGTGGCGACGGTGAGCGCCCGCTCAAGGTCTGCGCGAATGGGCTCGGCGCCGAGCTCATCAAGCTTGTCGGTGTTCATGAAGCTTTCGTAGAGGGCCGCAACCTTCTCGGCCTCGGTCTTCGCCCACGTTCCCGCCTCGGGAGCCGTGGTACCGGTGATGATCTCGCGCACCGCCTCTTCGGCGTTCTCGGCGAGCACCGCAAACGAGCCATAGCGAGCGCGGTCGTCAGGCAGTTCGGTTCGGTCGATCCACTTGCCGTTCACATGACGAAACAGGTCGTCTTGCGGGCGTACGCTCTGATCAAGCTCTGCCAAATCGATACCAGCGGTAAGGGCCTTATTCTGTGAGTCGCTTGTCATGACCCCAGCCTAGTTCACTGACCCCAGGGTCGCGCTAGGGCGGGTATCGTAGATGCGTGAGTACTCAGGGGCGCAATATCGATCGCAGCATCGCGGCTCTTGCCTTCCCTGCGCTCGGCGCGCTCGTCGCCGAGCCCCTCTTCTTAGCGGTCGACTCGGCGCTCGTCGGGCACCTCGGCCAGGCGCCGCTCGCGGGGCTCGCGATCGCCTCGGCCATTCTCACGACCGCGATCGGCCTCATGGTGTTTCTCGCGTATTCGACCACGCCACTCGTTGCCAGAAGACGCGGATCGGGCGATACGCGCGGCGCCGTTCAGGCGGGCGTCGACGGCCTGTGGCTCGCCCTCGGGCTCGGCATCGCGGTGGCCATCGTGATGTGGTTTGGTCGCGAGATGCTCGTCGGCTTCTTCAGCTCATCGGCAGCGGTCGCCGAGCAGGCGGTCATCTACCTTGGCGTCTCGGCGCTCGGCATGCCCGCGATGCTGCTCGTCTTTGCCGCAACCGGACTCTTGCGCGGCATGCTCGACACCGTGACGCCGCTCACGGTCGCGGTGATCGGCTTCGCCGTCAACGCGGGGCTCAACTGGCTGTTCATTTACGGCTTCGGCTGGGGCATCGCCGGCAGCGCCTGGGGCACCGTGATCGCACAGTGGGGCATGGTGCTGTGCTACCTCATCGTCATCGCCAAACACGTGCGCCGCCACGGCGCGGGTTGGCTGCCACAGGCTGAAGGGCTCAAGCACGCCGGCCGCTCGGGCGGTTGGCTCTTCGTGCGCACACTCGGCCTGCGCGTCGCGCTGCTCGCAACCGTCTCGGCGGCTGCCACCCAGGGCGTTGCGACGACAGCTGCCTACCAGATCGTCTTTCTCGTCATCTCGATCACGGCGTTCATGCTCGACGCGCTCGCGATCGCCGCGCAGGCACTCATCGGCGATGCGCTCGGCGCCTCTGACGAACCACGCGTGCGCCTCGTTCTCTCAAGAACCCTGCGCTGGGGTGTGCGCGCCGCGCTCATCATTGGCGTTCCCGTCGCGCTCGTGAGCCCCTTCGTTGGGCGCGTGTTCACGAACGACGCCGCGGTGCTCGGCCTCCTTCCGCCCTCGATCGCCGCGGTCGGGCTCACCCTGCCGCTCGCCGCGATCGTCTACGTGCTCGACGGCGTACTCATGGGGGCGGGCGATGCCCGGTACCTCGCGATCGTAAGCATGGGTGCGCTCGTGATTTACCTCCCCCTCCTCTTCTTCGCAACGCAGCGCGCGCCCGAGGGCGCACCCGCGTTGCTCACCATCACCCTCGCGTTTACCGTCGGGCTCATGGCGCTGCGTGCTCTCACGCTCGCGTTCAGAGCACGCGGCGGGCGCTGGATCGTGCTCGGAGGTGAGCGTTCTTGACCACGGCTTCACAGCCCTCGGCGGCCGAACTCAAGCGGTGGCTCTGGGCGCTCTTCACCATGTTCGCGCTGCTCGGCGCGACCTGGGGCACCCTGCTCACCCGGTTCCCGACGCTGCGCGACGAGCTCGGCTTCTCGTTCTCCATGATGAGCATCATCGTGCTCTGCCCCTCGCTCGGCACGATCGTTGGCCTCTCCTTCGCCGGCCGCCTCGAAACCAAGCTCGGCGCCCGCAAACTGACCATGCTCGGGCTCACCATCATGGCGCTGGCACTGCCACTCGGCAGCTGGCTATTGCTCTCGCACGTTGATCCGCTGTCATACTTCGTGCTCGGCTTTGTTGGCGTCGGCTTCGGCTTTGCCGACGTCGCCGTCAACGTGAGCGGCGCTCAGGCCGAACGAGCGAGCGGCCGGCCCCGCATGTCAACGCTACACGCGGGATTCAGCATCGGCGGCATCACCTCGGTACTGCTCGGCGCGTGGGCCGAGTCAATCAAGCTCGACGTCGTCGCGCACCACGTGAGTGCCGCCATCATCGTCATTGCCGCGATGCTCTTCTTGCAACGCTTCATCGTTGAAACCGTCGAGCCCGGCGAGATTCCCGTGACCACCGGGCCCATCTCGACCGAGGCGCTCACCCACCTCAGCAAAGTGTGGAAAGACCCGCGGGTGCTCCTGCTCGGCTTCATCGCGCTCGCGGGCAGCCTCGCCGACGGGGTCGCGACCGACTGGATGCCGCTCGCGTTCATCGACATTTACAGCCTCGGCAACTCGCACGCAGTGCTCGTGCTCACGCTCATGTACATCGGCGCCCTCACGCTTCGTCTCTCGGGCGATTACCTCGTGACCCGCTTCGGCCGGGTGAGCGCCCTGCGTTTCTCGTTTGGCTGCGCGATCGTGGGCGTTCTGCTCGTGTCGCTCTCGCCCTGGGCGTGGCTTGCGATTCCTGGAGCCCTGCTCTGGGGCATGGGCGACGCCCTCGCGTTTCCCCTCGCGGTCTCAGCCGCCTCAGACCACCCGAAGCTCGCGGCCCGCCGGGTTGCAGCCGTTTCAACCATCGCCTACACCGCCTACGCAGCTGGCCCCGTCACCTTTGGTTTCATGGGCGATCACTTCGGCTTTCGCATCGCCTTCCTCGTCCTCGCGGCAATTCTCGTCGCGGCGTGGATCGCGAGCCCAAAGACGGGTGGCGCGCCCCACACCGCACCCCAAAACTCGTAGACTCTTATACCGTGCGAATTGTTGTTGCTGAATGTTCTGTTGATTACGCCGGTCGGCTGAGTGCCCACCTGCCCCGTGCCAAGCGTGTGCTCATGCTCAAGGGCGACGGCAGCGTGCTCGTGCACTCAGATGGCGGATCATACAAGCCGCTCAACTGGATGAGCCCTCCCTGCGCCTTCACGGTGCTCGAGCCCACCGAAGATCACACCGCAGCCGGCATCGTCGAGCTGTGGGAGGTGCTCAACACGAAGACCAACGACAAGCTCGTCATCTCAATCTACGAGATGCTGCAAGACACCTCGCACGACCTCGGTGTCGACCCTGGCCTGCAAAAAGACGGTGTCGAGGCGCACCTGCAAGAGCTCCTCGCCGCACAGATCGAACTGCTCGGCGACGGCCACACCCTCGTGCGCCGCGAGTACATGACCGCGATCGGCCCCGTCGACATTCTCGCCAAAGACCCCGAGGGTTCGTCGGTGGCCGTCGAGATTAAGCGCCGCGGCGAGATCGACGGCGTCGAGCAGCTCACCCGCTACCTCGAGCTCATGAACCGCGACCCGGTTCTCGCCCCCGTTCAGGGCGTCTTTGCCGCCCAAGAGATCAAGCCTCAGGCCCGCACCCTCGCCGAAGACCGGGGCATTCGCTGCGTCACCCTCGACTACGACGCGATGCGCGGCCTCGAAGACGTCAACGCACTCTTTTAAACTCACCGCGCCAGTTTGGGCGGGGCGTAGCGCCTCGGCGCAGTACACTCTCACCATGAATACCGCGACCGCCGCCTCACCCACCGATGTTCTGAACTGGCGCATGCGCGGGCTCTTGCTCGCCCGAGATACGGCGACCGCTCCCAGCAACACCCCGACGCCCGCACAGGTCGTGCGGCACCTCACCGCGATGCAGGGCCAAGACTGGTATGCCTCGCTCTGGGCCGTCGGGGTTCGTTCAGGTGCCACACGCGCGGCAGTGCACGACGCACTCGCGAGCGGCGAGGTGGTGCGCTCGTGGCCCATGCGCGGCACGGTGCACCTCGTGCCCGCCGAAGACCTGCGCTGGGTTCAGCTACTCACCGAGAAGAAGGTGCTCGCGGGCGTGCAGCGACGGCGTGAGTTCCTAGGGCTCGATGAGCCGACCGTGACGCGCGTGATCGACGCGACGGGTGCTGCGCTCACGGGTGGCAGGGCGCTGTCGCGCGCAGACCTCGCCGAAGTGTGGGCCGCCGCCGGCGTCGAAACCCCGGGCAACTGGCGGTACCACCTGCTGTGGTTCATGAGCCAAACCGGCATCATCGTGCAGGGGCCACTCGCGGCGCCCGGAGCGCTCGGTCGCGTCGCCGAGCCGCTCTTCACCCTCGCTACCGAGTGGATCGCTGCCCCGCGCACCCTGAGCGGCGACGAGGCACTCACCGAGCTCGCCGCTCGCTTTACACGTGGGCGCGGCGTCGTGCAAGAACAGGACTTCGCCTGGTGGGCTGGTCTTGGCAAGCGAGACACCGCGAAAGCCTTCGCGGGCGCGGCTCGGGAGGCGAGCTTCGTGCCGCTTGAGGTTCTCGGTGAACGGTTCTGGGGCGATCCGCAGCTCATTGATTCGAGCGCACAAGCGAATGGCGAGACGCTGCTGCTGCCCGCTTTCGACGAACACCTGCTCGGCTTCACCGACCGCGGCCTGCAGCTCGGCTCGGGCCACCTCGCCCACGTAGTTCCCGGCAACAACGGCATGTTCAGGCCCACGGTCGTGCGCGATGGGCGCACGGTTGCGACGTGGAAGGCGAAGCAGCTCGCGACAAAGGCGAGCATCGAGATCACGACGCTACCGGGAGAGCACGTCGATGCGGCCGAGGTCGCGACAGCGGCCCGGGCATGGGCAACGTTTCACGAGGCGCCCGAGCCCGAGGTTTCCGTTAGCTGATGCCCTTGCGCCACACCCAGAGGCCGACGAGGCACGAGCCGACCGTGAGAATGATGCCACTCACCACCACGGCACCCGCGATGCCAGCAATGCTCCCGAGTACGGCGATGGTGACCCCGCTGAAGGTCATCATGCCGGGCCCGAACATCGTGTAGGCTCCGATGATTCGGCCACGCTCGTGCTCTGGGGCCTCGAGCTGAATGATGCTCATCTCGGTCGACTCAGAGGTGATGCGGGCAAAGCCACCAACGATGAGCGCGAGCACCGAGAGCAGGTAGTTGCCGCTGAGCGCGAAACCAATGGTCGTGAGACCCAGCACGATCGCGCTGATCACCGCGGTCTTGACCGTCGCCGGGACCTTCCCGGTCGCTTCGAGGAGGAAACCACCGACCACTCCGCCAATGCCGTTGGCCACGAGCAGAATGCCGTAGGTGAAATCGCCCTCGCTACCCGCGCCGAGACGCGAGGCGAACTCTGGCATCGCGTTTTGCATCGTGGCGCCGATGGTCATTCCGGCGAGAGCCGTGAGCAGAATCATCGAGAAAATCTTGGGGTTTGCGCGCACCGTGCTGAACACCCCGAAGGCCTCGCGAAAACTGAGTTTCGTTTCGGCCACCTTCGATCTCTCGCGCCGGTGACCCGTCACCTTCGTGCGCCACAGGAACACCGTGAGCGGAATGTAGAGCAGCGCGTTAATGAACATGCCGTATGACGAGCCGACCGCGACGAGCAGCGCTGAGCCGACAACAGGACCGATAAGGAAGCCGAGCGAGCGGAACGTCGAGTTGATGCGCACGGCGCTCGGGAGGTCTTTCGGGCCCGCGAAATCGTAGAGCATGAGCTGCTCGGCCGGCATCCAGATGCACCCGGCGAGACCGTGCAGCACGAGCAGCACGCAGGCGTGCCACAGCTCGAGTGTGCCGGTGATGAAGAGCACGCCCCAGGCGACCGAAACCGCCATGAAGAGGCCCTGCGCAATCTGAATGATGCGGCGGCAGTCGAAGCGCTCGGCGAGTGCGCCGGCGTAGACCGAAAAGAGGAAGAACGGGAGCCAGTGGCTCACAATTTGAAAGCCGACGAGCGCTGGTGACTCAAACGTCACCCAGAGTACCCAGTAAGTGAGTACGTGCTCGATGTTGTCGGCCATCATCGACAGGGCCGCGCCGAAAACGTAATTGCGTGACTCGCGTCGCCGCAAAACGACAAACTTCTGGCTCTTGCCCTCTGGCTCCCGCTCTTCGTGCATCATTACAGTGTATTGCCGAGCCGAACTGAGATACTCTTTCGTGCTCGCTCAGGCAACAGAGGCGCGTTCCAACACTCCTGAGACAATCAAGTTGCGAACGGGCTCTGGTTTATCGGTTTAGCCGCTCTTCAGCAGAAGCAGGCTTTGGAACCTGTGCGACGAAGGAATCAGCGATATCGTCCCGGCGCATAAATGTCACGCCGTCTTGTTCCTGGGCCCAAGCAATAAATTCAGCAAGGCCGTGCGCGCGCGCTGGATTCCCCGTTACGCGGGGATGCAAACCGATCGACATCATACGACCACAATCATCACCATCATCAAGTAGTTGCAGAACGGTCCTCTTCGCTACATCGACGAAGTCGTCGGGCGACCCGAAACCGGTTCCCATGATGTAGCGGCAGTCATTGACCGCAAGTGAATATGGAATCACGAGATGTGGCTCGTTGTTGTGGTACGACCAGTAAGGCAAATCGTCACCGTAATAGTCTGAGTCGTACAGGAAACGGCCGTCTTCCATCAGTAGCTCACGGGTGTTGACCGACATCTCCCTGCAGTACCACCCTCGGGGAGAAAAGCCCAAGCGTTCAAACGTCTCCATTGAGAGATCAATAAGCTGCTTCTCTTCCTCGCGAGTGTATTTGTAGTGATCGATCCATCGGTACCCGTGGCTTACCAGGTCGTCACCGCGCTCGAGCATTTTTGCAGCCACTGCTGGGTTTCTTTCAAGCGCAACAGCGGTACCAAAGACAGTAATTGGAATATCAAATTTATCGAAAACCCTGAAGAGCCTCCAGATCCCCGCTCGAGAACCGTACTCATACATTGACTCTTTGGCGAGATCACGCTGCCCCTCAACATCGAACGGCAGCTCATGCATCCCGTCGTTTTCGCCATCACCCATGGCAAACGTCAGTTCAGAGCCCTCTTCGTAATTGATGACGATGTTAATCGCGACTTTAGCGCCGTTTTGCCACCGAACAACCGGCGGCTTCTCACCGTACCCAACAATTTCCCGCTTTGGACCGGGGATACCCGCAACATCGTTGTTACGAAACCACTGGTTTTTCTTGAGCTGGTTTAATTCGTCCATGGTGTCTCCTTCTTGTACTCGTTTGCGTTCTTTGCACTCTCTGAGTTTCAAGGCGGACAAAGAATTGACTTGCAAACCTGTCTGACAGATTAAATGTATCACCAATGGTCTTTGCAAGCACCCATTCGTGCAAGCCTAGACTTCTTCATGCATCAGCTGATGCAACACTTCTGCCACCGACGTAAGATGATGCTCCATCAACTGAGCGGCAAGATTCGGATCAATATCCATAATCGCTTGAGCAATCGCACGATGCTCCTCATTGGAAGGGCCTCTGCGGTGCGCGACCATATTGATCACATGAGATTGTTGCGAAAGTGCGTTCCGCGTGTCAGCAACAAGCGAGGAGAAAATCGCGTTGCCTGAAGCCGCCGCGACAGAGACGTGGAATAAAGAGTCAAGCTCAACCCACTCGCTCGAGCCAACTTCTTCCTCCATCTTTTGGCAAATCATGAGCAGGTCAGCCGCTTGTTGCGTTGAACGTCTCATTGCAGCCAAACGAGCCGAGGGAATCTCAATAGCGGGCCTTGCCTCCATGAGGTCGCGCGTTGAAAAGTTATCAAAGCTCTGCGGGGCTTTGGGCAGCTGCGAAATCACATAAGTTCCACTGCCCGTGCGAGTTTGCGTAAGCCCCAGGGCCTGCGCAGATCTCAACGCTTCCCGAACAACCGGCCGACTCACCCCATAGTGCTTAGCAAGCTGCAATTCAGAGGGAAGGCGGCTTCCAACGGGCAACACACGCTGAGCGATACCTTCTTGAAGGTCTTCAAGAATAGACTCGGCAGCGTTCAAGCGAACTATTTTTTTCTGTTCGCTAAACCACTCAGTTGTTCCAGACATTCTTCTACTATCTCATCATTTTTCTACAGTTATTTGGCCGCGCATCAGCCGAACAGCCGCAAGGGGTTTCTGGCGCTGCCATGATGGGGAGCTAGCTTTTACACTAACCCGCGAACGCATCGTAAACCTCAAGAGCGAGCACCGTTCCTTACCGTAAACGGCGTGGGTAAAGACGCAAATCCTTCTCATGCTTCCCCTTCAACGCGTTAACGCAATCATTCGCAACTTGTAAATCTGCTAGACAGGTTTTAGGCTTCATGGTAGCGTAACCTACCGGCAGCACAGCTTGGTTACCCATGAAATGAACGGTTTCGAGCTTGCTCAAGCCGCATTTTCCACAATGGAGAGGAATACCAAATGACACTCAGCACAGACAACGTGTCAAGCAAAAAGCCTGCGGTTGATGAGACCAATGAAGAGTTTATGCTCGAACGAGTGCCCCAAAATGCCCGTCGCAGCTGGTGGTCGCAGTTCGCTATCTGGGTCGGTTTCGGCTACGTGCCAACCGGACTCATCGTCGGTGGTCAACTCGCTGGCGTTGGCGGCGAGGGCGGCATGCCTTTTGGCGATGCAATGCTTACCGTGGTTCTCGGCCAGGGCATTCTTCTCATTCTGACGTTCCTGCTGGGTTTTGCTGCAATGAAAACCGGGCTCAACCTTTCCCTTATCTCCCGCTTTTCATACGGGACGAAGGGCATGATTCTTCCGATGCTCATTATGGGGCTCCTCACACTCGGCTGGTTCGCCTCAATCGTCGGCATGGTGGGAGACATCTTTGATGTAGCTTTTGGCAGCCTGACCGGCATCACCATTCTCAACGGACTCAGCCTCGAGTATGTTTTGTTCTCGTTGTTCTGGGGGGCAATCTTCACGTGGTCTGCGTGGAAAGGCATCGTTGCCCTTGAGCGAATCTCTGCTTCTGCTGCCCCTTTTATTCTTCTTGTGGCGGTTGTCGCTGCTGTCATGATGACGAATGAATTCGGTGGCTTCGGTAACGTCCTGGCAGAAGGGTCAACCCGCTCCGGAACTACCGTGGGAACGGGTGTCACACTCCTCATCGGCGCGTGGATCGCCGGAGTGATCATGGGCGTCGATATTTTCCGCTTCGCGAAAAAAGCTTCTCACGTTCTCATTGGCGCGGGGGCCTGCTTTATCCTGACGAACCCTTTGCTCAACATCGTCGGGTACACGGGAAGCATCGCAACTGGAGACGCAAACTTTATCTCGTGGATGGTCACGAAGGGACCGTTCTTTGCGATTATCGGCGTTGTGCTGTGGGTTGTGGCTCTGTGGACGACAAACATGTCAGAGCTCTACTGCAACGCCCTGTATGTGGGTCCCGCAGCGAACGCAATGGGATTCAAGGTTTCACGGCCCAAAATCGTGATCACCGTGGGTATTATCGGCAGCATTCTTGGCGCATTTGGGTTTTACTCGTTCTTCTTCGCCGACTTCATCACGGTACTCGGCGCCGCCTTTGTGCCTTTGGCAGGACCGATCTTGGCGGACTTTTATGTGGTGCGTCGCCGCGAGTACGAAACCGCAAACGTCAATGATCTGCCCAAAGTACGCTGGCCAGGAATCATCTCATTCCTGATCGGAGCAGCGCTTGGCATTGTGTTCCAGTACGCGCTTCCTCTGCCCGGTGATTTCCCCGCAGGTCTCGGCGCTCTCATCGTCACGTTTGCTCTTCATATCGTGCTTTCCAAGGCGATGAAGAACCGCCCCGAGCAGGCGCTCGTTACTTCGTCAAACGCGTAAACAGAAAGGGGCTAGGCAGCAATACATACTTGCTGCCTAGCCCCTTCTTTCATACTCAGAGCGTATTGCCGAGCTTAAAACCCTTGGCCTCGTCACCATCGCGGGTGTACGAGAAGCCGTCGGCGCCGATGGTGACGGCCATCTCTGACGAGTCGGTGCGAGCGACGACGGGCTGCGGGTTACCGTCGAGGTCGAGCACGAGCGAGGCATCGGTGTACCACGACTCGACGACGGGGTTGCCCCACCAGTCGCGTCGCTGGTTATCGTGCACGTCCCACGTCACGACCGGGTTGTCGGGGTCGCCCGTGTAGTAGTCCTGCGTGTACACCTCAACACGGTGCCCGTCGGGATCGCGCAGGTAGAGGTAAAACGCGTTCGAGACGCCGTGGCGACCAGGGCCGCGCTCGATGCGGTCTGAGAGGCGCAGCGCACCGAGCTTGTCGCAGATGGCGAGAATGTTGTGCTTCTCGTGGGTTGCGAAGGCGACGTGGTGCATGCGCGGTCCGTCGCCGCCGGTCGCTGCGGTGTCGTGCACCGTGGGCTTGCGGCGCATCCAGGCGGCGTAGACCGTGCCCTCGCTGTCTTGAATATCTTCGGTGACGCGAAAACCGAGGTCTTGGTAGTGGCGCACCGCGCGGGGCACGTCGGGGGTCACCTGGTTGAAGTGGTCGAGCCGCACGAGCTCGCCCGGGGTCTGCAGGTCATAGCGCCACGAGAGGCGCTCCTGGTGTTCGGTCTGGTAGAAGAACTCGTACGGGAAGCCGAGCGGGTCGACCACGCGCACCGAGTCGCCGATGCCCGTGACGAAGCCCTCGGCCTTGCGACGCACATCGCAGCCAAGCTCGGTGTAAAACGCGACGGCGCGGTCGAGGTCTTCGGGAGTGCGCACGCGGTACGAGAAGGCGGCGACCGCGGCAACCGGCCCCTGGCGCAGCACGAGATTGTGGTGAATGAACTCTTCGGTCGAGCGCAGGTAGATTGCCTCGTCGTCTTCGGTCGTGACGTAGAGCCCGAGCACGTCGACATAGAACTCGCGTGAGACCGCGAGGTCGGTCACCACGAGCTCCATGTAGGCACAACGCAGAATGTCGGGCGGGGTCGCCTTCGGGGTTGCAACGGGGTTATCGCTCACAATCGGGGCCTCTTTGGTCACCCAAAAGCCCGAAGAAGTCTTGTCGCTTTCGTTGAGTTTTGGCATGGTAATTCTTTCTCGGCCTTGAAAAATACTTAGTTGGCTCCGGCGCCAAAACGGGGCGAGTGCGCCTCGTTCAGCGTGATCTGGATGGACTGCGCGGTGGTGTAGAAATCGACTGAGCGGTAGCCTCCCTCGCGGCCGAGGCCTGAGGCCTTCACCCCGCCGAAGGGGGTGCGCAGGTCGCGCACGTTGTTCGAGTTGAGCCAGACCATGCCCGACTCAATACCGTGCGCAAAGTTGTGCGCCCGCTTGAGGTTCGAGGTCCAGACGTATGCCGCGAGGCCGTACTTCGTGTTGTTCGCGAGCTCGAGTGCTTCTTCGTCGGTGTCGAATGGCGTGATCGCCACGACCGGGCCAAAGATCTCTTCCTGGAAGATGCGCGCATCGGGAGCGACGTCGGCAAACACCGTCGGCGCCACGTAGTTGCCCTCGGGGAAGCCCTCGGGTCGGCCGCCGCCAGCAACGAGACGACCCTCGCCCTTCCCGATCTCGACGTAGCTCATGACTTTCTCGAAATGGGTCGGGTGCACGAGCGCGCCAACCTCGGTCGCTGGGTCACTGGGCAGACCGATGACGATGTTCTTGGCGCGCTCGGCGTAGCGAGCAACAAAGTCATCGTAGATCGAGCGCTCGACGAGCACGCGACTCCCCGCCGTGCACCGCTCCCCGTTGAGGCTGAACACACTGAACACGGTTGCGTCGAGCGCCTCTTCGAGATCAGCGTCGGCGAAGACGACCGACGGGCTCTTGCCGCCAAGTTCGAGCGAGAGCCCCTTGAGGTACGGAGCCGCGTTCGTTGAGATCATCGCACCGGTTGAGCTGTCGCCCGTGAACGAGATGAGCGGCACGTCTGGGTGCTTCACGAGAGCGTCACCGGTGACGCTGCCGGAGCCGAACACGAGGTTGAACACCCCGTCTGGCACGCCCGCCTCGCGAAAGATCTCGGGCCAGAGCGCTGCCGAGAGTGGCGTGTAACTCGCTGGCTTGAGCACGACGGTGTTGCCGGTTGCGATCGCTGGAGCGAGCTTCCACGACTCCTGCATGAAGGGCACGTTCCACGGCGTGATGAGGCCAGCGACGCCTTTGGGCTTGCGGTTAACATAGTTGATCTGTCGGCCGGGTACCTTCGTGACGTTGTCTTGCTCGGCAACGATGAGGTCGGCGAAGAAGCGAAAGTTCTCGGCGGCGCGACGCGCCTGCCCCTTGGCCTGGGTGATGGGCAGCCCCGAATCCCAGCTCTCGATGAGTGCGAGCTGCTCGTCACGCGACTCAACGATGTCGGCAACGCGGTGCAAAATGCGTGAGCGCTCGCGCGGCAGCATCGTGGGCCACGGGCCCTCGTCGAAGGCGCGCTTTGCCGCGGCAACGGCGCGGTCGACGTCGCCCTTGCTCGCCGAGGCGGCCTTGATGTATACCTCGTTCGAGACGGGCTCGATGACGTCGAACTGAGCGCCGCCCTCGGCGTCAACGAACTCGCCGTCAATAAAGAGTTGCAGTTTCTCGGGAAGCCCTTCGGGCTTTTTGTATGCCATGGTTTTACCTTCCGTTGTAAACCAAAAGTGGTGGTGTGGTGCGTTTCACGCTCGCAGCGGCTACGCTGTGAGCGCCTCACCCTCGTGATGTTCAGCATTTCTCGCGAGCACCGCGCGCAGGGTCGCGAGACGGTGCTCGCGGGCGCTCTGTTCTACCAGCTCGGCCGCCGATCCACTCTCGATGAGAGCGAGCAGCCGTTCGTGCTCTTCGACCGACTCGTGGGCCCGGCCAGGCACAAACGTGAATGACGAGTTGCGCAACACCCGCATTCTGTTCCAGCCCCGGTGCACGAGTTCGAGCACGTGTGGGTTGGGGCAGCTCTCGAACAGCACGCTGTGAAAATCGAGGTTCAGCTGCGTGAATCGCTGCGGATCGAAGTCGTCGAGCGTTTGCCGCATCGTGTCATTGATTCGACGGGCACGCGCTATCTGTTCAGCGGTCACCTCTGGCGAGGCGAGCGCCGTTGCGAAGCCCTCGACGAGCGCGAGCGTTTGCATCGCGTGCAGGTACTCGGTCTCTTTGACAAGCGCTACCTGCGCACCGACGTTTCGTTCAAAGGTGATGAGCCCCTCTGCTTCAAGGCGGCGGATCGCCTCGCGAATCGGCACGGCCGAGATGCCGAGCTCTTGCGCGATCGGCGCGATTACAAGCCGGTACCCGGGCATATAGGTGCCAGAGTCAATGCGTTCGCGCATGACCCGGTAGGCGAGATCGGTCTTTGACTCTTTCATCATGCCCCGGCGGCCCCGCTACCGGTCTCGGCTTCGAAACGCGCACGCCACTCGGCGTTCATCGGGAAGAGACCGTCAACGGCCTCGCCTTTGGCAACCTGCTCGGCCACCCAGCCCTCCTCGAACTCCTGCGCCGCAGCATCGCGCGCGACCTCTTCGACGAGGTGTGGTGGAATCACGATGACCCCGTCGCGGTCGCCCATGATGACATCGCCCGGTTGCACCGCGGCGCCACCGCACGCGATCGTCACGTCAGTTTCCCAGGGCACGTGCTTACGCCCGAGCACGCTCGGGTGGGCCCCCTGCGAGAACACGGGGAGCGTGAACTCTTGCACCGCCGCGAAATCGCGCACGCCACCATCGGTCACGATGCCCGCGGCACCGCGCACCTGTGCGCGCAAGGCGAGCACGTCACCGACGGTTCCCGTCGACGACAGCCCCCGGGCCTCAACGACGATGACTTCACCCTCGTTGACGGTGTCATACGCGCGCTTCTGGGCATTGAACCCGCCGCCGTACTTCTTGAACAGGTCGGGCCGGAACGGCACAAAGCGCAGTGTGCGAGCCGTGCCAAGAATGCGGTCTCCCTCGTGGTTCGGGTGTACGCCGTCGATGAAGATGTCGACGAAGCCTCGCTTGCGCAGCGCCGTCGAGACGGTGGCGACGGGAAGGCCCTCGAGCAGCGCACGAACCTCGGGGGTGAGCGGGTTCTCGCCCTCGGCCGCGGCGGGCTTGTCGAGCGAAGTTGCGCGGCCAGCTTCAACGGCTGCCGCGTGCTCACTCTCGCTGCCCCAGGCCTCGATGCGCTGTAGGTCGTTCACGCTGGGTCGGTTGCCGTACTCACCAAACGCCGTCGTACCCTGGGTAACCGTCGTCACGAGGCGGCCGGTCGTGGGTGCTCCCTCGACGCCCGGAGCATCGACCTCGACCTCAACGACGTCGCCCGGAACGACGACCGAAGATCCCGCCGGGGTGCCCGTGAGAATCACATCGCCCGGTTCAAGCGTCATGTGCTGCGAGAGGTCGGCAACGAGCTGGCCGAAGGGAAACATGAGCGTGTCACTCGTGTCTTCCTGCACGAGCTCACCGTTCACCCAGGTGCGCACGCGCCAGCCGCCCTGGCCCGCGAGCGAGGCTTCGAGCGCTACCGGGCCTACTGGTGTGTAACCGTCGCCGCCCTTATTACGCACGTTCGAGCCCTTATCGGCAGCGCGCAGGTCATAAAGCCCGAAATCGTTTGCCGCGGTCACGTGCGAGACGTAGCCCCAGCCCTCTTCGGGGCTGACCCAGCGCGCACGCTTGCCGATCACGAGCGCGATCTCGCCCTCGAAGGCCAGGAGCTCGGTGCCCGCTGGCCGCTCGATGGTGCTGCCGGTCGCCGCGAGTGACGAGGCCGGCTTGAAGAAGTACGAGGGAAACTCGGGGGTGCGCCCACGCTGCGCCACCCGAGAAGGATAGTTGAGATGAACGGCAATGATCTTGCCGGGGGTATCGATTCCGTATGACATGACTGCAGTGTCTCCTCTCGGTAATACTCACGATTGTATATGATTTGATATTCGAAATGGAAGAGGTTTCTTGCGGTAAAGAAAAAACGCCCGCCGCGATGATCCGCACCGCCCCGTCTTCACCCCACGCGCGAGCGGGACACCGGCGCATAGCCAGACGGAACGGCTCCCCGCGCATCACTCAGCCGAAACATCGATCCCATTCACGCGCTGCACCTCTCGCTGGTACGGCGCAACAACGCTGCGCGACACCCGACAGTCGAGCACGATCGCTCCACGCGCCCCCGCATCGCGCCACCGCTCAAGCGCGTCGAGATCAGCGAGCGTCTCAACGCGCACACCCTCAGCCCCGAAGGCCTCGCCGAGCGCCGCGAAGTCGACATCGGGAATGAGCATGGGCTCCTGCCCCAGCCCCATCACGCCATACAAGTGCACCTCGGCACCGTAGGCGGCATCGTTGAAA
Organism: Leucobacter chinensis; assembly: GCF_019049105.1. GTDB lineage: Bacteria > Actinomycetota > Actinomycetes > Actinomycetales > Microbacteriaceae > Leucobacter_A > Leucobacter_A chinensis. The sequence continues at coordinate 133,474 of NZ_JAHQZR010000004.1, read as the reverse complement.
CACACGACCACGAGGCTTTGCGCCGTGCGGATCGCGGTCTCGAAGTCGGCGAGCGCCATAAGCCCGCCGCCATCACCCGTCGAGAGCACGATCGTGCGGTCGGGAGCCGCCGCGGCAACGCCCGCGACCGTTCCGAAGCCGAGGCCAATCGTCTGGTACGCCGTGCCCACCATGGTCATGTGCTCAGGCTTCGCGACCGGCAAGAACATGTTGGCCCAAGCGATGAAGTGGCCGCCGTCTTGCGTGATGTGCGCATCCTCTGGCAACAGGGCTGCGATGCGCGAGGCGACCGCACGCGGATCGAGCCTGCCGTCTTCGCACACCCCGCTCTCGGGGCCAGTCTCGCGCACGCGGAGCTCGCCCGACGCGACCCCGCGAGCGACCTCGGCGCCGAACGAGGCGGGCGTTGCGTTCGTCTCGCGCAGCTCACTGTTCAGGGCTTCGAGCACCTCGCGGGCGTCGCCGAGCAACAGGTGCTGGCTCACCCGATGGTTCGTGCGGGGAGCCTGAACCCGCTCTGCGTCGATGCGAATGAGCTGCGCCCCCTCGCCGAGCGCGTCGCCAAAGCGCATCGTGAACTGGTTGAGGCTCGCCCCGACCGCCACGACCACGTCAGCGGTCTCGAGCGTCGCCATCGCGGCCTCCTGACCGAAACCACCCGTCACTCCGAGATCGGCCACGGGGTCGTGAATGCCCCTGGCGAGCGCGGTCGAGGCGGTCGCCGCACCGGTCAGGCCGACGAGCTCTGCGAGCTGCCGCTCGGCACCGGCGAGCACCGCTCCCCTGCCCGCGAGCACCACGGGCCGCTTCGCTGTCGCGAGCAGCCGAGCCGCGGTGGCTGTGTCGACCACATCACCCGTCGAAAGATTCTCACGCGCCGCAACCGGAGCCGAGACGAGGTCGTAGGGCATCGCGAGCACGACGGGCAGGCGCTTCTCGAGGGCGAGGGCTACACTCTCGCGCACCTCGTCGGCGACCCGATCCGCCGTGAGAACAACGTGCTCGGCACCAACCGCACGCGACAGCATTGCCGCATCAACGTCCCACGGCCGCTTGCCCGCGACCGGCTCATCGCCCACGACGACGAGCACGGGCACCCGGGCCTGCGCCGCCTCGGCGAGCGCGGTGAGCGTGTTCGTGAACCCCGCGCCGTAGGTCGTCGTCGCGACCGCGAGCTTGCCAGAGACCCTCGCGTAGGCATCGGCAGAGGCGACCGTCGCGGCCTCGTGGCGCACCGGGGTGAAGGCGAGGCCGAGGTCGCGAAGCGCGTCAATGAGGTGGGCGTTGCCGTTGCCCATGAGGCCAAACACCTGCTCGGCATGCGCCGCGAGGCCCGCCGCGAGATCACGAATAAAGGGCGTTTGGGGTGGGGTGAGTGTCTGCTCTGACATCACAGATCCTTTCGAACGAAACGAAATTACGCTGTGTATGTCTAAACTCCGCCTACGGAGTGGCAGTGCCCCTTTTTCGAACACCTTGCTGGGATAACGAGCTGCGGGTGAGCGCTGGGCGCGCATCCATCAGACCGGACCCTCTTATCGTAGGGCCTCGAGTCTCAAAAACGGTAGTGTGCCCCTAGTGGTAGCTCTGGGTGATGCGCGACGCCGCGAGCAGCAACTGCCCCGCGAGCGCCTCGGGCTCACGGATCGGCGCGAAGTGTGCCAGTGCGAGGGCTGCCGGCGGCTCACCAGCGATGTGCACGGGAACCGCGATCGCCGAAACCCCGCCCATAACCTCGCTCTCACTCACCGCATAGCCGCGGGCCGTGGCCAGCTGAGCCTGCTCGCTCAGTGTTTCGGTGCCGAGCAGTTCGAGGCGGCGTTCGCGGGTGAGCAGGGCCTCGAGCGCGTGCCCCGGGGCGCCGACGAGAATCGAGTGCCTCGTGCCTGGGCGCCTCGCGACCGCAACGTCAACCTTGGTGGGCTCTGCGCTGTGAATCGTGATGACGTCGGCCTCGTCGAGCACGGTCAAGAACGCCGTCATGCCCACCGCGTTCGCGAGGTCTGCCACGGGCTTGGCCGCTGCGGTGCTGAGCCCTGGGGCTACGCCCCGTGCGAGAACCGTGAGCCTCGGCCCGAGCCGAATGAGGCCCTCGCCGTCGCGCAGTACCAGGCGATGCTCTTCGAGCGTGCGAAGCACCCGGTAAGCGTTCGAGCGATGCACCTCGAGGGCTTCGGCGAGCTCGTTGAGGCTCATCGGCCTATCATGCGCCGCGAGAATCTCAAGCGCGGTGAGACCGCGAGAGAGCGTTTGCGAACCAACGGGGGCATTGGCTGCGCTTCGTGTGTGTGCCATGGTGTCTATTGTCGCGCAAACGTTTGACAGTTGCGCGAAACCGGGTTTAATATACGATTACGTGCGGTATTAGAAACCGTTGTTCAATTATTGAACCTATAGGTTCCATTGCAACTCATCGAGGAGACTTGCTGTGCAGTTCCATCACCACGGATACGTGTCAACCGACCCCCGCATCGAGCCAGCCTCGGGCCTCGGCCTCGACCGATCGCCCGAGCTGCCAGACACGATGGACGTGTTGATCGTCGGATCGGGCCCAGCCGGCATCATCACCGCAGCCCAGCTCGCCCAGTTTCCCGGCGTGAACACCCGCATCATCGAGCGCAGGCCCGAACGCCTCGCGATCGGCCAGGCCGACGGTATTCAGGCGCGCAGCGTCGAAACCTTCCAGGCATTCGGCTTCGCCCCGCAGATCATCCAAGAGGCCTACCGCATCACCGAGATGGCGTTCTGGAAGCCAGACCCCGAGCGCCCCGAGAACATCGTGCGCACCGCAATCACGCCCGACGACCCAACGGGCATCTCAGAGTTTCCGCACCTCATCGTCAACCAGGCCCGCGTGATCGACTTCTTCGCCGACTACGCGAAGCACTCGCCGGGCCGCATCGAGGTCGACTACGGCTTCGAGTTCGTCGACCTCGAGATCGACCCCGCCCACGACTACCCCGTCGCCGTTCGCCTGCGCATCACCGCGGGCCCAAGCACAGGCACCGAGCGGATCGTTCGCGCCCGATACGTCGTCGGCGCCGACGGGGCGCGATCGGGAGTGCGCCACGCGATCGGCGGCAGCCTGCAGGGTGACCAGTCGTTTCACGCATGGGGCGTCATGGACGTGCTCGCGACGACCGACTTTCCTGATATTCGCAAGAAATGCGCGATCCAATCGCACGACGGCGGCAACATTCTGCACATTCCTCGCGAGGGCAACCACCTCTTCCGCATGTACGTTGACCTCGGCGAGGTCGACGAGAACGACGGTGGCCAGGTGCGAAACACCCCACTCGAAGAGGTCATCGACCGCGCCAACGCGATCATGCGCCCCTACCGGCTCGACGTCAAGAACGTCGCGTGGAACAGCGTGTACGAGGTCGCCCACCGCCTCACCGACCGCTTCGACGACGCGGCCACCTCGCCCGACGGCACCCCGCGCGTCTTCCTGCTCGGCGACGCCTGCCACACCCACAGCGCCAAAGCCGGTCAGGGCATGAACGTCTCGATGCAAGACGGCTGGAACCTCGCGTGGAAGCTCGGCTACGTGCTCGAGGGGCGCAGCCCCGAGGCCCTGCTCGGCAGCTACTCTGACGAACGCCAGGTCATCGCCAAGAACCTCATCGACTTCGATAAAGAGTGGTCGACCCTCATGGCCAAGAAGCCCGAGGAGTTCGCCTCACCCTCAGAGCTCGAAGACTTCTACGTGCAAACGGCAGAGTTTCCCGCAGGCTTCATGACCCACTACACCCCCTCGATCGTCACCGACGCCGGGGCGCAGCAGCACCTCGCCACCGGCTTCACCATCGGCAAGCGCTTCAAGTCGGTCGAGACCGTGCGCGTCTGCGACGCGGTCACCATGCACCTCGGCCACCACCACCGCGCCGATGGCCGCTACCGCATCTACGCTTTCGCCGACGCCGACGCGAGCGCCATGAACGACTGGGCCGAGTGGCTGCACTCAGACCCGGCCTCGCCCGTGCGCCGCTTCACCCCCGCAGGCACCGACCTCGACTCGGTCTTCGACGTCAAGGCCGTCTACCAGCAGGACCCGCACGAGATCGACCACACGCGCGTGCACCCCATCTTCTTTCCCGAGAGCGGCCCCTTCAAGGTGCGCGACTACGAGAAGGTCTACGCCACCGCACCCCACATCGACATCTTCGCCGAACGTGGCATCAGCCGCTCTGGTGCCGTCGTGCTCGTGCGCCCCGACCACTACGTCGCGGGAGTCTTCTCGTTCGCCGACCGCGAGGCGCTCGCCCGGCACCTGGCGGGGGTCTTCCGCGAGCGATAGCGGGCCGTGGCAGGCGGCAGGCCGGGCCGCGGCACGCGGCATGCCGGGCCGCCTCACCCGTGCTTGCACTAAACGGGTCTACTTGACGAAAAGCAGGGTGTTTGCGCGTCTACACCCTGCTTTTCGTCAAGTAAACCGGAAACTGCCCTGCCGCCCTCACCGAGAGGCCAGCGATAGCGACAGCGGCGGCAGCAGCCTCAGCGGCAGCGGCAGCAGCGGCAGCAGCGGCAGCAGCGACAGCAGCGGCAGCAGCGGCGACAGCTGCAGCGGCAGCTGCAGAACGGTCGCCTCTAGCACTCGTGCACCACGAACACCGCTTCCCAGCGTTCCCTAATCGGTCACCGGGTCAGTCTGCCATGTCAGAGGCGGGGCAACGGTCCAAACAGCTTCAGAGGGTGAATCATCAAGGTTTCTGATGCCATGAGGAATCTTGCTCGCGAATTCGAGGCTATCGCCCTCACCGAGAGTAAAGACCTCTGTTCCTACGGTGATTTCAAGCGTTCCAACAGTGCACAGCACATGCTCCTGGCTGTCACCAATCGAGTACAAATCACCGGTACTCGAGTGAGGTTCAAACGCAACGAGGTACATCTCCAGGTGGCGTACCGGGGGCTTTGTGAGCACATACTTCGTCACGCCACCTTCGGAGGCGATGGCTGTTCGGTCGAGCTTGCGCAGCACGCCTCGGTGATTCATCGGCGTTAGTTCAACAAGTTCAGCCAGCGTCACGCCAAGCGCATGAGCAATACGCTTCAACGTCTCAAGACTTGCCCCAGTTCGACCATTTTCAAGTTGGCTAATAAACCCTGGGCTCAAAGCAATCGCCGAAGCGAGTTGACGCACTGTCATTCCACGAAGCTCGCGAAAAGCCCGCACTTGGTCGCCGAGTGTCATTTCATTTGCGCTTTTGTCTTCAGCGGCGTTTGATCCGCTCTGAGCACTCTCTGAGGTTTTCGTCATTCACATTCCAGTTTCTGTCATTGGACGTGGAGGGCGGGTGGAGGCACTGTTCACATCACCCAATCGCGTAACGTTAGGAACCGAAAAACGTGCCATAAGCCAGAACAAAATAACGCCGTCTGGCCATTGCGTCACAACCCTACCTGATGGGCTCGTGAAGTAGTTTGAAGCCAACGTATATGAACTATTCGCCAGCCGCTTGTCGATCCAGCGATTAAACCGCAAGTGAGACTCTGGCCTCACTTCGACACTCGTCGCCCGTTTTTTCAGCATGTGCCGCAATGCTTTTGCCGCAAACAACGCCTGCTGTTCCATTGCAAATAGAACAGCGTAGCCGTTCGTGTTGGGGCCGTACAGCATGAAAAAATTCGGGAAATCGGGAACCATCGAACCAAGATAAGCCTGCGGCTCCTGGCCCCAGTGCTCTTGCAAACTTCGCCCCCCTCGACCATAAACCGGCAGTGTTGAGAGATACTCTGCTGCTTTGAAACCCGTCGCTGCGACGATCACATCAGCGTGCCGAAACTCGCCAAGCGCATCAACAACACCATTCGGCTTCAACTCTGCGACCGCATGAGGCACGAGCGTCACATGCTCACGCAATAACGTCGGGTAAAAATCGCTCGACTGGATTGGCCTCTTACCGAGGTATGGATAATCTGGTGTTACTGCCTCACGAAGTTCTGGATGCTCAGAAAAGACTGACTCGATGTAAGCCAGCGCCTTTGCCTTTGCCCTGGTGTCGAGTTTGCTTCCAGGCTTCTCGAGCGCACCTCCGATTGACCCTTTTTCTCGTCGCCAAAACTCGCTCAAACGAAGCTTCAAACGGGGCAAAGCTCGACGCAGCTGAGCGCGACGCTCATCGGTATACACATTTTCGGCTTTGGGTATCACCCAACCTGGCTGCCGTTGGTACAGCGTCAGCTCTGCAACCTCATTCGCGAGTTTCGGAACGATCTGAGATGCGGTTGAGCCAGTGCCCACAACCGCAACTCGTTTACCTGACAGGTCCAAGCCCTCTGGCCATTCAATCGAGTGGAACAGGTCACCTTCAAACTCATCTTTACCGGGCCAGTCAGGTATGCGGGGGTCACTCAACATCCCGACTGCACTCATGACAGCATCAAAGCTTTCGACCCCAGCGTCACTTGTCACAACCCACTGATGCTCCCCTTCGATCCATCGCGCCTCATGCACCCGAGTCGATGTCCTTATCGAACGTTCGAGACCGTATCGCGTAACCGTCGCTTCCATATACTCCACAAGCTCAGCCTGGGTTGCGTATGGCCGCGTCCAATCCCATCGATGGAACGAGTACGAATACATGTGCGAAGGGGTGTCTACCTCCGCCCCCGGGAATCGATTTCGGTACCAGGTACCGCCGATATGATCCGCTGCTTCAAAAATAACTACCTCGGCTTTGAGATGTTTTTTCATGTACACCGCCGCGCCGATACCGCCAAGGCCCGCACCAATAATTGCTACCCGAAGCCTGCGACGTGTGCCAGTTGCGTCTGCTGTACCCGTTGTGCCATTCATTAGACAATGACCGCCCCTCCTGAAACATTCATGCTCGCCCCGGTCATATATGCCGCATCGCTAGAGAGCATGAACACGATTGAGCGACTTATCTCTTCTGGCGTAGCCGCACGCTGAAGTGGCACTCCCGCATACTGCTCTTCGAGGGCCCCGTCGCCCGCCCCTTTACTCACGTAAGCGCCACGTAACAGGGGTGTTTCTGTCAGTCCGGGCAACATTGAATTCACTCGAATACCGCTTTGGGCTAGTGCCCTTGCCCATGAACGAGTAATGGACAGCACTGCTGTTTTCGATGCATGGTAATCGGCAGCATCAGTATTTACTGCAGAGATCGCTCCCACCGATGAAACGTTCACAACCGACCCAGTCTGCGGAGTCAGCAGGGGCGCAAGGGCCTGAATAACAAAGAAAAGCCCCCTCGTGTTTACTCCAAACACGGTGTCCCATTCCTCCTCGGTAATCCTTTCAATAGGCCGAGAGCGAATAACCCCTGCAGCGTTCACAAGGTGGTCGACTCGATCAAGCGTTACCGCCCAATCTTTCACCGCTTGGACATCGGCTATGTCAATCCGAACCGGAATACATTGCGGGCTCACGATTCCTTGCTGTTCATGCACATCAAGTGAGTAGACAGTCGCCCCCTCTTCAATGAGTTGCGCGACAACAGCCTTTCCGATCCCTGAGCCACCTCCCGTCACCACGGCAATACGGTCTGCAAACCGCTGTTTCATGCTCTTGCTCCTGTCGTTGTGGGCTTCGAATTACGTGTCATACGCAACCGCCCCTCGGCAATTTCTTCGGCATAGTGGCACGCTACGCGCCGCTCGTCTCCCGCTCCGGTCGCTATGTTTCGAAGCTCTGGGCGCTCAGTAGAGCATCGCTCCTCTTGCGCCCATGGGCAGCGCGTGCGAAATCGACACCCTGACGGCGGTGATGCAGGGCTCGGCAAGTCACCTTGCAAGACGATGCGTTCTTTGCCGCGCTCCAGATGAGGGTCGGGTTCGGGCACCGCAGAGAGCAACGCACGCGTGTAGGGGTGCAGCGGTTCTCGATAGAGGTCGTCGGCACTCGCTTCCTCAACAAGTGACCCAAGGTACATCACACCGATGGTGTCGCTCACGTGGCGCACCACCGCAAGGTCGTGAGCCACAATGAGGTAAGTGAGCGAAAACTCATGCTGCAAGTCCTGGAGCAAGTTGATAACTTGCGCCTGAATAGAAACATCAAGGGCGCTCACCGGTTCATCGGCAACAATGAGATCTGGGCTCACCGAGAGAGCTCTCGCAATCCCAATACGCTGCCGTTGCCCGCCAGAGAATTCGTGCGGGTACTTTTTTCTGGCACTCTTCGGCAGGCCCACCGATTCGAGCAGTTCAAAGAGCCGTTTCTTTGCACGATCACCAGTGATCCCGTGGGCACGCATCCCTTCGTAAAGCAACTGCTCAACGCTCTGTCTTGGGTCCAGGCTTCCCATCGGGTCCTGAAAAACCATTTGCATCCGTGATCTTGCTTGACGCATCGCTTCACCTTTTAACGACGAAATGTCTTCGCCGTCGAAACGAATCACACCCTCAGCGCGATCCTCAAGGTTCAACAGGGCACGACCAAACGTCGATTTACCGCATCCTGACTCTCCTACGAGTCCGTACGTTTCACCGCGTCGAATTCGCAAGCTGAGATCATCAACTGCATGCACATATCCAACGGCTCTTTTCACCAAAGCACCCTTACGAATTGGGTACCTCACACTCACGCCCTCGGCTTCAACGAGGTACGGTTTTGCCGTATCAATGTTCATGATGCCTCCTCTGCGACCGGGTTAAAGCACCGAAAAAGGTGGTCTTCAGACCAGACCGTTGTTTCAGGACTGTTCAAGCGACATGCCTCGGTTGCATTGGCACATCGGGGAGCAAAGGCGCACGCATTCGCCCACGGGAGGTTATCGGCGACCGAGCCTGGTATCGGCCGCAACCGATCACTGCGATCGTCGCTGAGCCGAGGCAAAGAGTCGAGCAGTCCCTGAGTGTACGGGTGCCTCGGTGTAGCGAACAGATCGTGGCACTGAGCGTGCTCGACCATCTTCCCTCCGTAGAGCACGTTGACCTCGTCACACATTCCCGCAACAACCCCAAGATCGTGCGTGATCAGGAGCAACGCGGTACCGTTATCGGTCACGAGGCGTTGCAACAGCTCTAAAATCTGCGCTTGGATCGTCACGTCGAGCGCCGTCGTGGGCTCATCTGCGATAAGGAGTTTGGGCTCACAAGCGAGGGCAATTGCGATCAGGACTCTCTGACGCATGCCACCGGAGAGTTCATGAGGATACTCGCGCATGCGCCGCCTTGGGTCGGGTATTCCGACCTCGGCTAAGAGTTCTTCAGCCCGTTTCGCAGCTACTCTTCGAGACATGCCCTTGTGTCGCTCGAGAACCTCACGCACCTGCACCCCAATAGGAATGACTGGGTTAAGCGAACTCAACGGGTCTTGAAAAACCATCGTCATGTCTTCACCACGAAGATCCCGCAAACGTTGGTCACGTGCCCCAAGAAGCTCTTCACCAGCAAAGCGGATCGATCCGCTACTCTCGTGTGACCGTTGCGGCAATAACCCCATGATTGCGAGCGATGTCACTGATTTGCCACAGCCTGATTCACCGACAAGCCCAACCGCTTTGCCCGCGGGCACAGAGAAAGTAAGGCCATCAACCGCAGTGAATGTGCCGCCATCTTCGAGCCCAAAAGAGACTCGCAAATTTTCAACTTCGAGCAATGCATCACCGCTTCCACGGTGAAGGTGAATGTCATTCACCACGACTACCTCCTCGATTTCGGGTCGATTGCTTGTCTTGCAGATTCACCCATGAACGTGAAACCGAGCGCTGCGACAATAATGCAAGCTGCGGGCAAGAACGCGAGGTGTGGAAAAGAATTGAAATAGCGCTCTGATGCCCCAAGCATCTGCCCCCACTCAGGCACCCGATCATCTGGGTTTCCGAGCCCCAGAAATGACAGCGCAGCAGCATCGATAATTGATGTAGCAAGCGCAATGGTCGCTTGCACGATAACCGGGCTCATCGAATTGGGGAGCATGTGTCGAAAGATGATCGACCGCTGTTTAACCCCCATAGCCTTGGCCGCGAGTACGTGATCGCTCCGACGTTCAACCATCATCGACCCACGCAATAATCGAGCAAAAATAGGCACCTGAACGATCGCAATTGCAAGAATCACCGTCATCTGCGAGGGATGCGCAAATAACGAAGCAATGGTAAATGCGGTGAGAAGCGACGGTATCGAGAGCATCACGTCGACAACACGCATTACAGCGGCATCAACCCAGCCTCCAAATGCACCAGCAAGCGTGCCGAGCACCACACCCCCAAAGAGTCCGCCAAGCGTTGCAAGCACGCCAACAATGAGCGTTTGTCTGGCACCGACCAATAACCGTGACAGTAGATCTCGCCCGGCCCAGTCGGCTCCTAGAGGAAACCCTGGTTGCGGGCCCGGAACAGGATTTGACTGTGGCCGCACCTGGTCAATAAGCAACCGTGCTTCTGGAGCATTTGGGGCGAGGATGGGCCCAAAAATCGCGACGATCACAAAAACTGCGATGATCAATGCCCCCGCAAGGAACATCTTGTCGCGGCGCAGGCGTCGCCAAATCACCTGAGCCTGGCTCACACCATCATCAGTTTCTGCGTTGACCGCTGCGAGGCTGTCAATGCGCTCTTTCTTTCGTGTCAGCATAAGACCCCTCAACTCACCCTTGCGCGTGGGTCAATTGCCCCGTACGCCATATCGACGATGAGATTCACAACGATGTAGACCAGTGCCGACATCAGAATGAGCACCTGCAACACTGCATAATCACGCGTCTCAAACCCTTGAGCAAGTGCATGACCGACTCCCCTAAAAGTAAAGACCTTCTCAGTGAGCACCGCGCCACCGAGAAGCACCCCAACCTGTAAGCCGGTAACGGTTATTACGGGAATAAGCCCGTTACGCAGAACGTGACGACCACGGATCACCCGGGGTGTGAGACCTTTCGCTTCAGCAGTGCGTACATAGTCTTCGTCCATCACCGAAATGACCGAGGCCCTCGTGATGCGAAAAATCACTGCCATTGGTATCGATGAGAGGGCAATCGCTGGCAAAACAAGGTGCTTCAAACCGTCGAGCACCGCGTCCCATTCCCTCGTCATCACGCCGTCAAGAACAACAAATCCAGTAATTGTCGTGCTATCGATACCGACAGATTGTCGGCCCGAGACAGGAAGAACGCCCAGCTTGATCGCAAAAATATATTTCAGTAAGAACGCCAAAAAGAAGACCGGAACGGCAACACCCACGAGCGACACCATGATTGATCCGGTGTCGAGCAGACTCCCGCTACGCTTCGCAGCGATATACCCAAGCGGTATGCCGATGAGCAGTGCGATGATGAGGGCAACGAAACCCAACTCGAGAGTGGCAGGAAAGCGCTCAAGAAAGAGCGACATTGAATCTTGCCCGCTCTGCACGCCTGTTGACTTACCGAACTGCCCTTGTACGGCACGCGTCAAGAACCGCCAGTACTGCACAATGAGGGGGTCTTGGAGGCCAAGAATGCGTTCCATCTCTTGACGCTCCTCGACCGAAGCATTCTCACCGACAAGCGCCGAAACGGGCCCTCCCGGGAGCGACCGCAGCCAAGCAAAGAGCACAATGCTCAGCGCGAAAAGTGTTATCAGCGCCTGAGAAAGGCGCTTCACGAGAAAATCAACCACTGGTTTTTCCTTGCAATAGGAGTGGATCTCGGCTGGCCGCGCAAGAGAGCAACGGCCAGCCGATCAGCCATTTACCGAGTTATCGTGATCTTCGAGAAGTCCTCGTGCGTGACGGGACTTGGAATGATCCCCTGCACATGCTCTCCGACGACGAGGGCGGGAGGCGTGTGCGCAAGAGGCAACATCGGCAGGTATTCCTGCATAAGCTGGCGCTCAATTTCCTGATACTTCTTTTCACGAGTCGCAGGGTCGCCTTCTTCATCTGCACCACGCACATCTGCGGCGAGCTGGTCGCCAAACCCGAGGAGGCCGGTCTGGAAGAAGGTCTCAGAGTTGCCAAAGTATGCACCCATGAACGGATCTGGCGAATCGTAGTGTCCCGTGCCACCAAGCAAGAATGCCGGAGCCTTATTTGCGTAGACGCCATCAATGTACCCACCGTTCCAGGGGTGGCTTACTGGCACAACCTTGATCCCGGCCGCTTCCCAATCGCTGCGAATCGCCTCGAAAACGCGTGATGGGTCTGGCATATACGGGCGCGAAACCTCTGTCGGGTACCACAGCTCAATTTCAAGGCCCTCGTGCCCTGCTTCTTTCAGCAGTGCTTGCGCTTTTGCGGTGTCATAGGGGTAAGGCTCAAGGTCAGGGTTGTATCCCGTAATCGTCTTGGGCAGGAGCTGACTTGCAACATAAGCGCCTTCAGGAAGCTGAGTCTCAACAAGCTGCTCACGGTTAATTGCATACAAGAGGGCTTGACGCACGCGCAGATCGAGAAGCGCATCGTTTTCTTGAGCATTCAAGGCTAGGAACATGATGTTGAACGCGTCTCGAATAAGGACCTGATGCCCCTGCGCTTCAAGGTCGGCCCAGTCAACCGGGTTCGGGAGATCATACCCATCGATGCTGCCTGACTCGAGTTCCTGTCGACGCTCTCCCTCGCCAGGGATCACCTTAAACACCAGCTTTGCGACGCCAGCCTTCTCACCCCAGTAGTCGTCATTTCGAGTGAGCGTCACAACACCATTTGCGGTGTCATAAGAATCGAACACGAACGGGCCGGTGCCTGTAGGGTGCGCCGTCGCGTATTCAGGCCACGAGAACCCATCACCGTCTGCTTCAACCGCATCTGCATCATATTTTTCAAGCGCTTCCGGGCTTGAAAAAGCGAAAGAAGAGTACGCCAGTACGTCAGGCATGTGCGATGACGCACGAGTCAGCCGCAACGTCATTTTAAGTTCATCGGTTACGTCGCAACCCTCGTATAGCGTTGGCACATCTTTTTGGTCGGCGAACCCACCAAAGTCATTGATCCAGGAGTAGCTAACCCCCGAGCTTTGATTCACTCCGGTCTGCTGAAACCAGCGCTCAAAGTTTGCACATACCGCCTCTGCGGTAAACGCTGTTCCGTCATGGAACGTGACTCCATCACGAAGTGTAAAGTCCCACTGGGTTCCAGACTCCCGAGATTCCCACTCTGTGGCCAAGCCCGCTTCGACCTCGACCGAGCCTGGCTTCACACTGAGGAGCCCCTCGTACATTGCATCTGTGACGCGAAAGGTCTCGCCGTCAGAGGCATAAAAGGGATCAAACATTTTTGGCGAGCCCGCCATGCCAAAAGTAAAGACTGCATCTGCATTCGCTGCGTCAGCCCCACCGCTATGTTGCGAATCACGCTGAGACTGCGCACAAGCCGTCATTGCAAGCGACGCAACAAGCGTCACTGCAACGGCGCTCAAACCGGTACGTAACTTCATTGTTTCCTCCACACCAGCCGAAGCTGATGACCCTATGTGTTGAGGCGCTGCCCACGTTAGGTAACACCGTTGTCACTAAGCAGCGTTGCACCAAAACAAGGCTTGACGCACCGAATGCTTGACAGCAGTATACAGATGTTTAGTAAGACAACACACTGCTTAAATAACACCTTGGTAACGAAGGGTGTGGCTACCCTAGACAAAATGCGACACCGCACCCGGCTCGCTCACGATGAGCTTTGAGAGCCGAAGCAACACCCCACACAACAAATCCCGCTCTGCCCTTCCCTACACAGGATGAGAGGCAGAGCCGCCTTTACTTGACGAAAAGCAGGGTGTTTGGGCGGTGAACACCCTGCTTTTCGTCAGGTAACGAGAAAAACCGCCAGGCGCACGCAAAACGGCACATTACGCTTCGAGCTGTTGCCCGTCGACGTAGACCCAGCGGCGCGCGGTGACGCCACCGGCAGCACCGGCAGCCGCCGCCGGCAGGCGCACGAAACGGCTGCGCTCGCGCTGCGCGATGCGGCCCTCGGGGCCCCGAGCGACCGCGGTGAAGGTCACGTAGCCCTCGGTGTCGAAGGGGCCGCCAGCCTCGGTCTGCTCGACCGCGAGGCGCACCCAGCGGTAGCCCTCCTCGAGGCGCACGTCATCGGCGCCGAAGTCGTCGGGCACCGTGTCGGGGTGCCACGAATGGAGCAGGTAGTCGACGAGGCCGAGCGTGAAGGCGCTATAGCGCGAGCGCATCAGGCGCTCGGCGGTGGGAGCGGGCGATCCGCCGTGAATGGGTTCGCAGCACGAGCTGTAGGGTGATCCGCTGCCGCAGGGGCACCGGGTCACCGCTAGAGCTCCCCGCGAAGCGCCTGCTGCAGGGTGTCGAGGCGCACGCCGCCGAGGGCGAGCGCGTCGCGGTGAAAGTCGCGCACGTCAAAGTCGCGGCCCGAGCGTTCGGCACGGGTGCGGGCCTCGTCACGCAGCTCTTCCCAGATGCGCTGACCGACCTTGTATGACGGCGCCTGGCCGCCCCAGCCGAGGTAGCGCAGCACTTCGAAGCGCACGAAGCCGTCGTTCATGTTGACGTTGTCGCGCATGAACGAGAAGGCGTAATCGCCATCCCACACTCCGCCGCCGTCGGGGCGCTGCTTGCCGAGGTGCACGCCGATGTCGAGCACGACGCGGGCCGCGCGCATGCGCTGGCCGTCGAGCATGCCGAAGCGGTCGGCGGGGTCATCGAGGTAACCGAGCTCTTCCATGAGGCGCTCGGCGTAGAGCGCCCAGCCCTCGGCATGGCCCGAGGTGCCCGCGAGCTGGCGGCGCCACTCGTTCAGGGTGCCGCGGTTGACGACGGCCTGACCGATCTGCAAGTGGTGCCCGGGAACGCCCTCGTGGTACACGGTCGTGAGCTCGCGCCAGGTATCAAACTCGGTCACGCCCTGCGGAACCGACCACCACATGCGCCCCGGCCGCGAGAAGTCGTCGCTCGGGCCGGTGTAGTAAATGCCACCCTCTTGCGTGGGCGCGATCATGCACTCGAGGGTGCGAATCTCTTCGGGAATGTCGAACTGGGTCTCGCCGAGCTCGCGCACGGCGCGGTCGCTCGTCTCTTGCATCCACGCTTTGAGGGCGTCGGTGCCGTGCAGCTTGCGCTGGGCGTCCTGTTCGAGGTGCGCGATGGCCTCCTGCACGATGCCGGGGTGCACGCTTGTTCCGAGAATCTCGGCGGCGATCCGCTCCTGCTCATCGCGCATGCGGGCAAGCTCTTCGATGCCCCACTCGTAGGTCTCGTCGAGATCGACGCGGGCGCCCAGGAAGCCCTCTGAGGCGCGTTCGTAGCGTTCCCGCCCGAAGGCGTCTTCGCTCGGCGCTTTCGGCGCAATCTCGGTCTCGAGAAACTCGGCGAACTGCATGTAGGCGGCCGACGCGGCGCAGGCGGCCTCGCCGAGCTCGACCTGCAGGTCGTCAGCGAGCCCCTTTGGCTGCTTCGTCACGAACTGCGCGAAGAAGCCCTCGCCCGCCTCGAGCCCCGTTCCCGCGGTGCGATGGGCCTGGGCGGCGACCTCGGTCACCTGGCGGATCGCTGCGACCTGCTCCTGCCGCACGCCCTCGCGCAGCGTCTCCTGGTAACCGGCGAGCGCCTCGGGAATCGCCCTGAGACGCTCGCGAACCGCTTCCCACTGCTCTGGGGTTTCGGTGGCCATGAGGTCGAAAATGTCGCGAATGCCTTGCGACGGTGACTCGATCACGTTGAGGTCGCGCAGGTGTTCGCCCGCCTCACCCTCGGCGATTGAGAGTTCAAGCTCGGCGCTGAGGTCGGCCTTCGTGACGCGATCGACCGCGTCTACCGGCTGCTCAGCTCTGAGCGCCGAGAGGGTTTCGCGCTGTGCGTCAAGAAACGCTGCGGCGCCCTCGGGTGAATAGTCAGGCAGAAAGGCATCGGCCTCCCAACGACCGATGTAGGTGCCGGTCGTCGGGTCGTGCTCGACGAGGGTTTCAACCCACTGCTCTGCAATCGCGTCAATAGCTGTCTGCGCTCGTGCGGTTTCACTCATGGGGGAATCCTACCGCCTCACTACGCTTCAGCCGAGGATTATCGCGCAGTTTGGCCAGGTCTGTCGCCATTTCCACTCGCCTCACCGAGGTCGCCTCATTCGAAACGGCAGGTGATCGACCCCAGCTCACCGTAATCGGCGTGCACCGTATCACCGCGCTCAACCCACATGGGCCGCGTGAAGGAGCCCGCAAGAATGATCTCGCCCGCCTCAAGCGACTGGCCGTGGTGGGCAAGCTTGTTCGCAAGCCAGGCGACGCCCATGGCCGGGTGGCCGAGCACCGCCCCAGCGACACCAGATTCTTCAATCGTTTCGTTGCGATACAGGAGTGCCGCGGCCCAGCGCAGGTCATGGGCATCAACTTTCACGGGACGGCCGCCGAGCACCATGGCTCCCATCGCGGCGTTATCACTGATCGTGTCGACGATCGTGCGCCCTTGCATCTCAATGTGCGAGTTGAGCACCTCGAGAGCGGGAACGACGTAGTCGGTTGCGTTGAGCACGTCGAAGATCGTGACGTTCGGCCCTTCAAGCCGCTCGCCAAGCACGAATGCGAGTTCAACCTCGATGCGAACATTCGAGAAGCGGTCGAAGGGCAGCACAGCGCCCGATTCAAAGACCATATCGTCGTGGATCACGCCGTAGTCGGGTTCGGTGATGCCCGTTGCCACCTGCATAACTTTTGACGTGAGGCCAATTTTGTGACCCACGAGCCTGGCTCCCTCAGCGATGCGGCGATCAGACCAGCACTTCTGAATCGCATACGAATCTTCAATCGTCATGCCCGCATAACGCGAAGTGAGCAGCGGAACCACCTCCCGGCTTCGATCAGCCTCGGCGAGTTCATCGGCAATTGCTTCAATGGTCTTATCGTCAAGCACGGCGGCGCTCCTTTATGCTGCTCGCGGGGGTTTGGCGTGTGTCACACTCCAGATAAATCGTATATGTTGTCGGGTTTCGCCGCCACCTTAGTGCACTTCCCACATCAATTTCCAGAAAACCGTTAACGAAAGATACATATATGTGTGGGGCGATCTCGCATAATCTGTACTCTTGTGACAGGCGCCCACCCGGCCCTGCTCTTCGCCAACAGCAATGGAGAACTCATGACCCACAGTGAAGCGGGTAGCAACCCGTCGCCCACCAGCGCACGAGCTGCCGCACGAAAAGGCGCCACCACAACCGCCGACATCGCTCTCATCGCGACCTTCGCGGCGCTCATCTCGGTGTGCGCAATTCTGCCGGCCATCACCATCGGCGGCCTCGTACCCATCACCCTGCAGACCTTCGGCGTACTGCTCGCGGGCGCCGTTCTCGGCGCAAAGCGCGGCTTCCTCACCGTACTGCTCTACCTCATGGTCGGCGCTATCGGCATTCCCGTGTTTGCCAACGGTTCTGCCGGTCTCGCACCCTTCGCCGGCGCATCGGCCGGCTACCTCGTCGCGATGCCCTTTGCAGCGGCGCTCACGGGCTACCTCGTGCACCGCTTCTCGCAGAAGAAGGTTGCCGCGCAGGTCGCGTGGATCACAGCCTCTGGCATGATCGCCAACATCGTCTTCATGTACCCGCTCGGCATCGCTGGCCTCGCGTGGCGAGCAGGCATGACGGTTCCCGAAGCATTCATGCTGAACCTCACCTTCACCCCCGGCGACATCATCAAAACCGTGCTCGCCGCCTTCGTCGCGACCGCGGTTCTGCGCGCCTTCCCAGACCTCGCGAGGGGCAAGCGCACTCCCCGCGCCGCAAAGGCGACCCGCGCAACGGCCGAAACCGAGTAGCCTTACCGCGTGATTACGTTCGACAACGTGACGGTGCGGGTGCATGGTGATGAAAAAGTCATCGTGCACCCGTTGTCACTCACACTCAGCGAGCAGCGAGTCTCACTCATCGGAGCCAACGGCTCAGGCAAGTCGACCATCGCGCGCCTCATCAACGGACTCGTGATGCCCACGAGCGGAACCGTGACGCTCACCACCAACGAGGGAACCTTCGAAACCGTGGCCGATGGCCGTGCGGTGCGCAGCCGCGTGGGGTTCATGTTTACCGACCCCCGCGCACAGATCGTCATGCCAACCGTCGCCGAAGACATCGCCCTCTCACTCAAGCGGGTCATCCCGCGCAAGGCCGAGCGCGCCGCAGCGGTCTCGCGAGTGCTCGACGATTACGGCCTTTCCGGTCGCGAAGAACAGAGCGTACACACCCTCTCTGGCGGCCAGCAGCAGCTGCTCGCACTCGCGAGCGTACTCGCGTCAGGCCCAAAAGTTCTCGTCGCAGACGAACCCACAACCTTGCTTGATCTGCGCAACAGCAGGCTCATCGGCAACCGCCTCATGAACCTCGACCAGCAGGTCATCGTCGCCACCCACGAGCTCGAACTCGCGGCGCGCTGCGAGCGCACCCTCGTCATTGATTCGGGCAGGGTCGCTTTCGACGGCGCCCCGGCCGAGGCAATTGATTTCTACCGCGCGAGCATCGACGAGGCAGAGTCGTGACCTGGAGCCCCATCGGCGTTTACCACCCCGGAACCTCGCCGCTGCACCGCATGCGCCCCGGGGCGAAGCTGCTCTCACTCATCGTGCTCGCGGTCGCGCTCATGCTGCTTCACAACGCATGGGCCACGGCAGCTGCCCTCGCGCTCATGATCGCGCTCATCGTGGTCGCACGGCTGCTCTTCGTTGACTTCATGCGCACCATTCGCGGCTTTGCCATCGTTGCCGTGCTCCTGTTCGCCTTCAATACCTGGCAGCGCGGCGTCGAAGAGGCTTTCACGGTGGTGGGTTCCCTCATCGCGCTCATCATCGCGAGCACCATCGTCACCCAGACCACCCGGTCAGACGACATGGTTGCAACGATTACCTGGGCGCTCACCCCACTCACCCCGCTCGGGGTTAACCCCGAGCGCATCGCCCTCGCCTTTTCTCTCACGCTGCGGGCCATTCCCACCCTCTTCGAGATCGCCCACGAGACCCGGGCGGCTGCCCGCGCGCGCGGCCTCGAACGCAACCTGCGGGCGTACGCGACCCCACTCGTGATCCGCTCGGTATTGCACGCGAGGCTGCTCGGCGAGGCGCTCGAGGCCCGCGGAATCGACGAGCCCGCGGCCCGAGATTAGCCCCAGTGTGAACAACTTCGACGACGTCAGCGGCAACGACTAAGCTAGACCCCATGTCTGCACCAGAACTGCCCGACGACGTCTCGGCCGACTACGTCAACGAGCCCGTCGAAACCGCGCACGCGACGCTCATCGAAGCACCCAATTATGACCGTCTCGCGGCCTTCCTCAACACACTTCGCGAGGGCTACCTCTTCGTCGATGTGACCGGTGCTCCGAAGAACTCGAAGAAGCAGGGCATTCGTATTCGCACGACCCGATCGACCAAAGGCCAGCTTGTGCTGCCGCTCTTCACCTCAATGGAGGCGCTGCGCCTGGCCCAGGCCCCGTCGAGCGGTCGCAAGGGCGTCGACCCGAAGGGCGTGCTCACCCCCGCACTCGAGGCGCTGCGCATGATTCGCACCGACCGCTTTATTGCCGCACAAATTAACCCCGGCCCCGACGAGCTCGTCATTTTGCGCAAGTACATTGAGCGCCTCATCGACGGTGACGAGATGACCCCCGAACTGCTCGAAAGCCTCAAGTAGCAAGGTCTCACCCGGCACTTCTTGCCCGTTCACCGGTTTTGTCAGCGAAAACGCTTACACTAGAGGCCATGAAACGAGTTCTCACCTACGGCACCTACGATCTACTGCACTGGGGTCACATCAGGCTGCTGCAGCGCGCAAAAGCTCAGGGCGACTACCTGGTCGTGGCCCTCTCAACCGAAGAGTTCAATGAAGGCAAGGGCAAGCGCACCTACCACGACTTCGAAACGCGCAAGGCAATGCTCGAGGCAGTGCGCTACGTCGACCTTGTGATTCCCGAAGACGCATGGGATCAGAAGATCAACGACGTGCAAAAGTACGAGATCGACATGGTCGTCATGGGTGGCGACTGGGAGGGCGACCCCCGCTTCGAGATTCTCACCGACTACTGCGACGTCATGTACCTCGATCGCACCGAGGGCATCTCGACTACGAAGATCAAGCGCGATCTCGGAGTGAACTCCTAGCGCGTTCGGCTTCGGGCGCCGAAACAGACGAGAGGCGGATCACGCGGCCATCAGGCCAGCGCGATCCGCCTCTCGCTCGTTATTGCCCGCTACAGGACCTTCGAGAGGAACGCCTTCGTACGTTCCCTCTGCGGGTTCGAGAGCACCTCAGCTGGATCGCCTGCCTCAACGACGACGCCGCCATCCATGAAGACGAGTTTGTCGGCGACTTCGCGAGCGAAGCCCATCTCGTGCGTCACGACGATCATCGTCATACCACTCTCGGCGAGACCCTTCATGACGTCGAGCACCTCGCCCACGAGCTCAGGATCGAGCGCCGAAGTGGGCTCATCGAAGAGCATAAGCTTCGGCTCCATCGCGAGGGCACGGGCGATCGCCACGCGCTGCTGCTGCCCGCCAGAGAGGTGCGCCGGGTAGTGATCATAACGATCGGCTAGGCCCACGCGCGCAAGCAGCTCCATCGCCTTGGCCTTGAGCTGTGCCTTGCTGCCCTTGCCGAGGAGGCTCGGCGCGAGCATGACATTCTCAAGGGCGGTCATATGCGGAAACAGGTTGAAGCGCTGAAACACCATGCCGATGTCACGGCGCTGCTTCGCCGCCTCCTTCGGGTGCATCTCGTAGAGCTTGTCGCCCTTCTCGCGATAGCCCACCACCTGGCCATCGACCATGAGCCGACCGGCGTTCACCGTTTCGAGGTGGTTAATGCAGCGCAGAAACGTCGACTTGCCGGAGCCCGAGGGGCCCACGAGGCAGAGAACCTCGCCGCGAGCCACCTCAAGCGAGATTGAACGCAGCACGAGGTTTGAGCCGTAGCTCTTCGAGATGCCCTCGGCCAACACCATGGGAACCGGCTGTTGCTGATTAGCCACGATCGCCACCTTCTCTCTCACCGTGCTTCGGGCCTGCCGAGTCTTCGATGCCGGCCACCGTGATGGTCTGCGTCTCAACCGTCGGCTTCATGACCTCCTGGCGCACGCCGTGCCCCTTCGAATAGTGCCTCTCGAGGAAGTACTGACCAACCATGAGCACCGAGGTGATCACGAGGTACCACACCGAGGCCACGATGAGCATGGGCACCGGCTGATACGTGACGCCCGCGATGTCTCGGGTGCGGGTGTACAGTTCGAGGGTGAAGGGCACCGCCGTCACGAGCGAGGTGGTCTTGAGCATTGAGATCACCTCATTGCCCGTGGGCGGAATGATGACGCGCATTGCCTGGGGCAAAATGACGCGAGTCATCGTGTGCCACCACCCCAGTCCAAGTGCGGTCGAGGCTTCCTCTTGTCCCTTATCGACCGCGAGCAGGCCAGCGCGAACGATCTCGGCCATATACGCCGCTTCGTTCAGCGCGAGCCCAATCACCGCGAGGGTGAAGTAGCTCAGCAGGTCTTTCGTCACGATCTGCGCGAGCGGCTCGGTAAAGGGAATGCCGATGTCAATCGTCTTGTAGATGACGCCGATCATGCCCCAGAACGTCAGCTGCACGTACACCGGTGTACCGCGGAAAATCCAGAGATACACCCACGCCACCGACTTCACGACGGGGTTTGGCGACATACGCATCACGGCGAGGCTCACACCAAGCACGATCGCGATGATCATCGAGTAGATCGTGAGCTGCAGCGTATAGCCGATCGCCGAGACGACTCGGGTATCAAAGAGGTACTTGCCGACCTCTGGCCAGTTATACACGGGCCGGTTAAACGCCGCATCGTAGATGAACAGCCCGACGATGATCACAAGCACGACCGCAAACACGTTGCGCCACGGGTGCTTCAGCTTGATCGCTTCGATCGGTTCGGCCATGGGGATTTCGTCGGGCTGCGAGACCGCTCGTCCCGCAGCCCGAGGAGTCGAGTCAGACATGGTTGCCTAGGGCCTCTTCGGCCTACTCGTTGCCGGCGTTAACGGTCGCCTCGTCACGGGCTCCCGACTCAATACCGGCGTTGGTCAGAATCTTCAGGTACGTGCCGTCATCAATGAGTGACTGCAGCGCGGCCTGAACCGCCTTCGTCATGTCGCTGTCGATCTGCGTCGCGAAGCCGTACGGTGCCGCGTCAAAGAGCTCGCCAACGAGTTCAAGCGCGCCATCGCTCTTCGCAACAGCGTTACCCGTCACGGGTGAGTCAGCCGAGAAAGCGTCAGCCTGGCCGTTGATCACGGCCTGGGTCACCTCGGGCTGACCGTCGTAGGGCAGCACCTCGATCGGATCTTTGCCGTCGGCCTTGCACTGCTCATTACGCTCAACGAGCTCGGTGAGGTGCTGTACCGTTCCGCTCTGAACCGCGACGGTGAGACCGCACGCGTTCTCAGGATCAACGTCAGAGTCAACCGGCGCAGCCCACTGGCTACCGGCATCGAGATAGTTCACAAAGTCAACTGACTTCTGGCGCTCGAGCGTATCGGTGAACGACGAAGAACCGAGGTTCAGCGCGCCCTCCTGAATACGAGGAATGATGCTGTCGAACCCGAGCATCTCCCACTCAGGCTCAAGGCCGAGCTTCGCCGCGACCGCGTTCGCGAGGTCAACGCCCCAGCCCGTGGGCTTACCCTGGGCGTCCTTGTACTCGTTTGGCGGGTACTCGGCGTCGGTGCCGATCGTCAGCACGCCCGAGTCTTTCACGTCGTCTGGCAGCAGCTCAACCGCTGCCTTGTCTGGCTGGATGCCCTCGGCCTGCGGGGCTTTCTCTTCGCCCTCACCTTCAGCGTTGTTAACGCAGCCCGTGAGGGTGAGTAGCAGTGCGGCGGTGATCGCTGGGAGTGCGTAGCGAATCTTCATTGATCGTCGTCCTTTCGACCCGAAAAGGGCATCCTCACCCTTCTCACGTGTGACTTTCATCATAGAAGTTCTTGCCCCGTTTGTATCGCCCCGTGTGAGAATGCAACCGGTCTGTAACAATAGGGAGCATGACACTTTCAGAGCTCACCACCAGTGCTCAAAACTATCTCAAGGTCGTGTGGGCGAGTGCCGAATGGTCAGACGCGCCCATTACCGCGTCTGTGATTGCAGAACGCCTCGGCCTTCGCATGTCGACCGTCAGCGAGGGCATTCGAAAACTCGCCGCCCAGGGGCTCGTGAACCACACCCCTTACGGCTCGGTGCAGCTCACCGAACTCGGCCACGCCTACGCCCTCCAAATGGTGCGCAGGCATCGACTCATCGAGACCTTTCTCGTGCAAGTTCTCGGGTACGGCTGGGACGAAGTTCACGACGAAGCCGAACACCTCGAGCATGCGGTGAGCGACCTCATGATCGAGCGGATCGACGTGCTGCTCGGGCATCCCGTGAGGGATCCGCACGGTGATCCTATTCCCACGGCCGACGGCAAGCTGCTCATGCCGCAGGCGACGCAGCTCAGCATCGTTCCGCTGCCTGCGACCGTGTGCGTCGAGCGCATCGCCGACGACGACCCCGCACTGCTCCTGCACTGCGACGAGTGCAAGATCACGGTGGGCTCGCTCCTGCGTGTGGCCGAGGGCGCTCCTTACTCGAGCACCATCACCGTCACACACGTCGGCGAAGACGGCGAGGAATACGGCGAAACCATCACGCTCGGCAGGCCCGCGACCGACGCCATCTACGTCTCGCAACCCGGACAGGGCGAAACCGGCGAGTAGTCGCGGCGCTGCGGCGGCTTGGCGCGACCGGGCGTTGCGCGGCGGCTGAGCAGGACCGGGTGTTGCGCGGCGGGTCAGCATGACCGAGTGCTGCGCGGCGGCTTGGCGCGGCGAACGCTCACAGAAAACGAAAAGCAGGGCCGAGGTTCACCCCCGGCCCTGCTTTGTACGTGCGGTCTAGAGACCCTTGCCCGTTGGTGAAACGAGAATCTTCACTGCGGTCTCGTTGTGGTTGATGAGGGTGTTGAAGCCCTCGTCAACGAGGCCTTCGAGCGCGATCTTGCCGGTGATGAACGGCTTGAGGTCGATCTTGCCCGACTCGACAAGCGCGATGGTGTCGGGGTGCGAGTTCACGTACCCGATCGTGCCGCGAACGTCGATCTCCTTCATGACGAGCTTGTGCATGTCGAAGGTTGCAGGCTTGCCCCAGATCGAGATGACGACAATGACGCCGGTTGGGCGCACGGCGTCCATGAGCGTGTCGAAAACAACCTGAACCGAGGTGGCCTCGAACGCAACGTCAGCGCCCTTACCATCGGTGAGCTTCTTGACCTCAGCAACAACGTCGACCTCGGCGGGGTTCAGCGCGATGTCGGCGACACCCGCGTCGAGTGCCTTCTGGCGGCGAAGCGATGAGAGCTCTGAGACGATAACCTTCACGCCGAGTGCGTTCAGTACCGCTGCGGTGAGCAGACCGATGGGACCGGCGCCACCAACGAGTGCGGTCTGGCCAGCGGTCACGCCCGAACGCTTGACGGCGTGGTATGCGACCGAAAGCGGCTCGATGAGGGCAGCCTCGTCGAGGGCAACCGACGAATCGATCTTGTGCACCCAGCGCTCTTTCACAACGATGTTCTCTGCGAGGCCACCGCCGCGGCCACCGAGGCCGATGAAGTTCATGTCGTCAGAGAGGTGGTAGTCGTTCGAATCGGGACCGGTGTTGACATCGTCACGAATGATGTACGGCTCGACGACAACGTGATCGCCAACAGCGAGGTCTGAAACGCCCTCGCCGACCTCTGAAATGACGCCCGAGAACTCGTGACCGAGCGTCACGGGAGCCGACTCGCCAGAGATGGGGTGCGGGTGCCCGTGCTCGGGAACGAAGATGGGGCCGTCAAGGTACTCGTGAAGATCGGTACCGCAAATGCCGGTCCAGGCTACGTCAATACGAACCGTACCGGCTTCGAGTGGTTGGGGCTCAATGTCTTCAATGCGAATATCTTCGCGACCGTAGTAGCGTGCAGCTTTCATGGTGTTAAACCCTCTTTCACAGCGCAACTGATCGAGAGGCACCGAGCCTTGTGAGTTCAGCACCAGCAGGTCAGCTGCTGGTTATATGCTTCGCCAAATTACACAGCAACCTAATTGCCTTTAATTGGTACTTCAATCATAGGCACGCCTAATTTGAAGCGTCAACACGGCTTGCGGTGGCTGCCCTACGTTCACAGAGAGTACCCATATTCGGGAGTGAACCCCTCATATTCGGGAGTCTCTTTTCGGGAGTGAACGCCGCCCGGCGCAGAAACCTCAGTGCTTTTGCACGTGCTGCCACTGTGCCCGAGTTGGCGCTCGCTTTTCCCGGGGTTACGGTCGTTTACTTGACGAAAAGCAGGGTGTTTGGCCTATTTCACCCTGCTTTTCGTCAAGTAAACCGAAAAACCGCAAGCAGCGTGAGACGGGAGCGGGAGCGGCGCGGCGGAGGGGTGCCGCCGCGGGAGCGCGGCAGCGGGAGCCGGGAGCGGGAGCGCGGGAGCGCGGCAGCGGGAGCGCGGGAGGCGGGAGCGCGGCAGCGGGAGCGCAGCAGCGAGCGCGCAGCGCGCTGCGGAGCCCGGCGTGGGGCGCACAGCACGCCGGTGTGCCGCGCCCCCACGCCAGGCGGCTGTTACTGCGCGAGACGCAGCAGCATCCTGGCCGCGAGGGCAGCACGCTGCACCATGCCATCAACGCTCACCCACTCGTGACGAGCGTGAGCGCCCTCGCCGACAGCACCGAGGCCGTCAAGCACCGGCAAGCCAAGAGCCGAAGCAAAGTTGCCGTCGCTCGCACCGCCAACGCTAATCTCAGCGAGGTCGAAGCCCAGCGCTCCTGCCTCTTCACGGGCAAGCGTGTAGAGCCGCGCGTTACCCTCGGTACGCGGCATAACGGGCCGGTTCCACTCTCCCGTGACGTGAATGCTCGCGGCAGGGTTATGAGGCTCCAACCCCTCGAGCAGCGCGTCAATGCGGTCGGCCTCGGCTTGTGTCGAGACGCGAACATCGACCTGCCCCTCGGCATGCCCAGCAGTCACGTTCGAACGGCTACCACCCGAGATAAGCCCCACATTAACGCTTGTACCAGCGTTGAGATCAGCGGCGTCGTGCAGACTACGCACCACTCTCGATACCTCGTCGATAGCGCTCACTCCTCGCTCCGGATCAAGCCCTGCGTGGCTCTCAACACCAGCGACCTCAACACGAAACATGCCGACGCCCTTGCGTGCGGTCTTCACGGCGGCATCAGCGCTTGCCTCGAACACGAGAACAGCGTCGGCCTCGCGAGCGACTTGTTCAATGATCGGCCGGGAAGCGGGCGATCCGATCTCTTCGTCACCGTTCAGCACGAGACTCACTCGTGGCACGGGGAGGCCGCTCTCGTACGCGGTCTTGAGACCCCACACGAACTGCACGAGGCCCGCTTTCATATCGAAGCACCCGGGCCCGGTGAGGCGATCACCCTCGATGGTGACGGGCCAGTTCGAGAGCGTTCCTGCAGGCCATACGGTGTCGTAGTGGCACAGCACGGCAACGTTCCCCGTCGCCCCGTTCCGAGCGCCGTAGACGTTCACCCCGACGGGGCCATGCACATCATCTTCGTGACGCTCCGACATCTCGGGGGCCCCGAGCCGCGACTCGAGAAAGTCTTGCACCCAGTCGAAACCACGGCGCAAAAGCTCGAGGTCGTCAGAGGGCGTCTCCTGCTCGATGTACGCGGTCAGGTCTGCCACCATGGTTTCCCGTGCGGTTTCAAGGGTCACGTTCTCGTCACTCATTTATTTCACCTTTGCTAGTTCTTCGATGTGGGTCTCAGCCATTGGTTCGCCCTGCTCAATCGCCTGAATGAGCTCCATCAGTCGCCTGATCTTAGGCATCCTCATGCTGTGCTGTTCGCCAAAAGCCAGCATCGCCCGAAACTGTGCTGGCACCTCGGTTGGGCGTTTCCGTACGGCAAGGTCTCGCCAAATACCAGAGCGGGTTTTGGTTTGCGTTGCGAGCCACGCGACGAGACCGTCGGTCGCCGCGTCGGTTTCGGCCTGATCGGCCGTTGCTCGGTAGGCCGAGGGCACAAACGCGTCAAAGGGCTCGGGATGAATGCCCATAGCGTCAGTCAGCTCGAGTACCTCTGCCGCGAGTTCTGCCATGAGGCCACGGTGTCGATCAATGAGCACCGACATATCTTCATCAGCGAGCGCGGTCGCGATGAGCATGCTGCCAAAGGCGAGCTTCGACCAGAGGAAACCCTCGACGTTGTCAGAGATGACTGGCGTGCCCCAGAGCCGAAGGTCGTGAACGAGGGACTCGATACGCTCGCTCGATCCACCCGTGTATTCCCCGATGGCCATGGCGCCGATGCCTCCGTCTTGAATGACTCCGGGAGCGATGACGTCGGCGAAAAGGTCAACAAAGCAGGCTACGGTACGTTCGGCACCCACGTGCTTCGCGATCGTCGCCTCGTTGAGCCCATTCTGGGCAGAAACAACCCAGCCATGGTCACTGAGCCGCGGAGCGATCCACGCGGCTGCGCTGTCGGTCGCCTGCGCTTTCACCGCGAGAATCACGGCCTCGAGACGCTCTGGCGCCTCATCGAGGTGGTACGCCGTAACGCGAACAACAAGCTCACCGTCTGGGCGTTGAATCGTAATGCCCCGCTCTCGCAACGCCGCAACGTGGTCGTGGTCGGCGTCGATAATCACGACCTCAGCACCGCCCTCGACGAGGTACGCGGCAAGAGTGCCACCGATGGCCCCGCCACCGACGATCGTGTATGCGTTCATCATGATTCCTCTCGTGTGCCCGTGATCACCGGCTCGTGCCAGTGCAGCGGGAGTTGGTTTGTCCCGGTCGATGCGCCACCGTCAACGCGGATCACGGCGCCGGTGACCCACTCAGCAGCGTCGCTCGCAAGCCATCGAACCGCCTGAGCGATATCGCTCGGCTGCCCCTTGCGCCCAAGCGGGTTCACCGAGACCGCTTCGACGTACTCATCGCTCAGTGGGTTTGCTTGCCCCTCGACAACGATGAAGCCAGGGGCGACAACGTTCACCCTTATCCCGTACTCACCAAGCTCAAGCGCCGCGGCCTTCGACGCCGATTCAAGCGCGGCCTTCGACGTCGAGTACGGCGCTGCTCCTGGCCGAGCTCGCAGTGCGGCACCCGATGAGATCGTCACCACGTTCGGCTTCGTGCCCTCTGAGATCGCACGCTTGGCAAGTTCGACCGTGAGCATGATGGGCGCTCGGGTGTTGAGGTCTTGCACGAGGTTCCACGTTGCCGAGTCAAGCTCAAGAAACGGCGTCGCCGGGTACACGCCAGCGGCGCACACGAGCACATCGATGGGAGCGTTACTCCACGCCGCCGCGATAACCCGTTCGGCAGCGCCATCTTCACGAAGGTCGGCAACCACCTGGTGCACCATTCCGGTCGATCCCGCAAGCTCAGCGGCGTGAGCCTCGAGACCTGCGGTATCGCGATCGACGAGGGTCACTCGGAAGCCGTCGGCGGCAAAGCTCGCGGCAATTGCTTTTCCAATACCGGCAGCTGCGCCGGTCACGACAGCGTGCCGCATTAGTCGAGCTCCTTACCCTTGGTCTCGGGCATCGTGAGGTATACCGCGAGCCCGATGAGCGCAGCGATTGAACAGTACACCCACACGAGGTGCCCGTATCCATTCTGATTCATCCAGGTCGTGATGTACGGTGCCGTACCGCCAAACACAGCGACCGCGAGGGCGTACGGTAGGCCAATTCCAGTCGCACGCACCTCGGCGGGAAACTGCTCGGCCATGATCACGGCACAGTTTGCCGAGTAGCCGACAAGGAAGAAAAGGCCGATGAGTTCAATCGCGAGCAGCACCCAAAAGTTGGCCTGTAGCAGCGCAAATGCGGGGTATGAGATGACGAGAAAGCCAGCAGCAAAGCCAGCCATGGTGGGCTTACGGCCGATCTTGTCTGAAAGCAGGCCGCCGAAAGGCAGCAGGCACAGGAAGAAGATCATGCCAATGAAGTTTGCGAGCAACGCCTGATTCAAAGGAATACCCGTTGTGATGTGCGCATAGGTGGGCATGTAGCTCACCCACATGTAATAGAGCAGTGTGCCCGCGATCGTGATGCCGAAGACGCGCAGGGTCGCTGCCGGGTGATAGCGGAACATATCAAACATGGCCCAACGGCGCTTCTTCGTGGCCTTCTCATCTTGCTCGGCGACGCGCTCGAACGACTCGGTCTCTTCAACTGAGCGACGCAGCCAGAGCCCAACGAGGCCGAGCGAGGCAGCAATAATGAAGGCAAGGCGCCAGCCCCAGCCATCGAGCGCTTCAGGCGAAAGTGTCGTGGTGATAACCGTTCCCATGCCCGAGGCAATGAGCACGCCAGCACCCACCGAGACCTGCTGCCATGAGCCAGCGAATGCCCGTCGCTCTGGCGCTGCTGACTCAATGAGAAACGCCGACGATGAGCCGAATTCGCCTCCGGCTGCGAAGCCCTGAACAAGCCTCGCAAAGACGAGAATGATCGGTGCGAGAAGGCCGATCTGGTTGTAGGTCGGAGCGAGGCCAATGAGCAGTGTCGCGGCTGCCATCATGCTGATCGTGAGCACGAGGCCTTTTTTACGCCCGAAACGGTCGGCGTATGAGCCCATTACTGCTGCGCCGATCGGGCGCATGATGAAGCCAACCGCGAAGATGGCCATGGTTGAAAGAAGCGCCGCGAGTTCATTGCCTTCGGGGAAGAAGTGGTGGGCGAACACGGCTGCGAAGGTCGTGTAGACCGCCCAGTCAACCCATTCGACGGCGTTTCCAATGGAACCAGCGATGAGGGCTTTCTTACCCCTCGCGGTGAGCTTTGTGCGATCGACTGATTCAGTCGTTTGCGTGGTCATAGTGTCTCGTTTCTCGGTACGGGTGAGTGACGCGTCTTCGCGTCAAATGAGTGGTGCGACGTGTGAAGCGAGCTGCGCGTGGGTCGCATACCAAACGCGATGCTGTGAGATGTAGCTGAGCAGCTCATCGAGTACGAAAAGCCGCGAGCGATGGCCAATGATGTGCGGGTGCAGCGTGAGGTTGAACACTCCACCTTCGGCAAGCGCACCGTCAAACTCGTCTTTCCACACCTGGAGCAGTTCCCTTGGGGTGTACGTGGGCCGTAGCCCGCCAAAGCGATCCATCATGAGAAATGGTGCGTCGTCGCGAATCCACTCAACGGGAATCTCGATGATGCCCGTCTGCTCGCCCTCGGCAAGCAGCTCGTAGGGCTCATCGTCAGCCATGAGCGACGAGTCATAGTGAAACCCAAGTTCTCGAATGATGTCGAGGGTGTGCGGTGAGAAGTCCCACGAAGGGGTGCGGATCCCTACCGGGCGAACGCCCGCCTGCATCTCGAGCACGTCGGCCGCGCGGGCGAGCAAATCGCGCTCGGCCTCACGCGGGAGCAACGAGTTGCGCTCGTGGATCCACCCGTGCACTCCGACCTCGTGGCCGCGTTCGACGTAACCAGGCACCTCATCTGGGCGTTGCAACGCGCAGACCGCTGGAATGAAGAACGATGCCGGCACGGCGTGACGCTCAAGTAAGGCCAGGATGCGCGGCACTGCGACCCGTGCCCCGTACTCCCCCATTCCCATGGCCGCAGGAGTCACATTCCCGTCACGGAGAAAGGGAGTCTCGTGGTCGGAGTCGAATGAAATAAGCACGGCGGCTTCTGCGCCACCCGGCCAGCGTTCTTCAGGCACCTCGGCGACGAGGCGACGCCCCGCTCGAACGCGGTTAATGTGACCGCGCCACACCGGTTCGGGCCACTGCCATGGTTCTTGGTTCACCGACATCGGCTCCCTTGCCCTCCTTGCACGCCACCGTGCAACTCGTTATCTTTCAGCGATTGTTGCAAGAATAATATGATCGTTCATATTTGTCTATTTCTATTTTGAAATCTTTCACTTGGGGTCACGTTGGCGAGGTGTTGTTTCACAGCTGACACCGCGCGTTATCCTAAACGTATGCATGTGCCCCCTTTTACCCAGCGCACGCAGGGCGCGGTCACTCTTTCTGACACCGACCTCGATATCATCGCCGCCCTGCAGCTGGCACCTCGAGCGTCGTTCACCGCGCTCGCCGAGATTCTCGACACCACCTCGGCAACGCTCGGCAAACGAGTGCAAAATCTTCAGG
Source organism: Leucobacter chinensis (assembly GCF_019049105.1). Lineage (GTDB taxonomy): Bacteria > Actinomycetota > Actinomycetes > Actinomycetales > Microbacteriaceae > Leucobacter_A > Leucobacter_A chinensis. The sequence goes on along the minus strand of NZ_JAHQZR010000004.1, from coordinate 102,464 downwards.
AGCAGCGCGTCATGAGCGTTATCGGCAGAGTCTCCTGGCCTATCGTGTCGTCGTACAACCCATTCGAACTATGGATTAGGACGCGCCCAGGAGAGAGCCTGTCCGTCGCGCAGAGCCTGCTCCAGTTTCCAGAGGCGCAGTTTGTCATGCAAGCAACCGGCTCAGCCGACGTTTTCGCGACGATCGTGCCGCTGCACGGCACCGATTATTATGAGCTACTCTCTCGTACGATTCCTCAACTCGACGGGATCGTCGCGGTCGAAAGCAACCTCATTCTGCACTCGGAATTTGTCGGCACCTCATGGCGACTCCGTCGTCTCACCGCCGAGCAAGAACTCGCGCTCACAGCACTGACTGAACACGACGAAGAAGCGCCGATCACCTCAGTCACAGACCTCAGCTCTGTCGAATTCGAGGCTCTCAAAATGCTTCGGGTCAACGGCCGAGTCTCGTCGGCAGAGGTCGCTCGCAAACTCGGCATCTCATCATCGACCGCCTTCCGCACAGTTGGCCGCTTACTCGGTTCAGGAGCGGTGACTCCCCGGGTGGAGGTCGCGCCGACGACGGTCGGCTACCCGATGATGGGCGCCGTGGCCATCAGCGCCGATCCACGCCACGTGACAACAATTCTGCGTGAGCTCAGCGTGCACCCAAGCACCCGCATGTTGAGTACCGTCTCTGGCTCGTCGACCATCTCGTTCTTCGGCCAATATCAAGGGCCTCGGGAGTTCGCCGATTTCTTGCAAAGAGACCTCGCAAGCTTCGAGGGCATCACGCAGGTTCGCACGACCATCAACCTGCACGAGCTGCGCCGCCACTGGGTCGACCGTGACAACGGGCTCCTTGGGTCACAGGTCGAACAGATCGTTCGCCGAGACGCCTAGGGCTCTACCTCGCCTGCTGCGAGAAGAGCTCAGCGTAGGCGCCGCCGGTTGCGAGCAACTGCTCGTGCGTGCCCTGCTCGATGAGACGGCCGCGGTCGATGACGAGAATGCGGTCGGCGTCAATGATGGTCGAGAGGCGGTGCGCGATGGCGATCGTGGTGCGGCCCTCGCGGGCACCGTCGAGGGCGCCCTGCACGATTCGCTCGCTCACGGTGTCGAGGGCGCTCGTTGCCTCGTCGAGAATGAGCACCGGCGGGTTTTTGAGCAGTACTCGGGCGATCGCGAGGCGCTGCTTCTCGCCTCCCGAGAGGCGGTAGCCGCGCTCGCCCACGACCGTGTCGTAGCCGCCCGAGAACGAGACGATGGCGTCGTGAATATTGGCCATGCGCGCGGCGGCCTCGAGTTCGGCTTGGGTGGCCTCAGGCTTCGCGTAGCGCAGGTTCTCAGCGATGGTGCCGTGAAAGAGGTAGGACTCCTGGGTGACCATGCCGATCTGATCCATGAGGCCCGAGAGGGTGAGGTCACGCACGTCGGTTCCGCTGAAGCGCACGGCACCGCCACTCACGTCGTAGAGTCTCGGCACGAGCGAGCCAATCGTTGTCTTGCCCGACCCCGAGGGGCCGACGATCGCGACGAACTCGCCAGGCTCAACCGTAAACGAGACATCATCGAGCGTGGGGCGCTCGGTCGGGTTCGTGTCGTCGTAGCGAAAGGTGACGTGGTCGAACTCGACCGATCCGCCGTGGGGTGGGCTCATGTCGGGGGCCGTCGCACCCTCTGCCTCGACAATGCGCGGCGTGAGGTTCAGGTACTCGAAGATGCGTGCGAAGAGCGCTTTTGACGTTTGCAGGTCGAGGGCGATGCGCATGAGCGCCATCATCGGAAAGAGCAGCCGCGACTGCACGGTGGTGAAGGCAACGATCGTTCCGGCGGTGATGCCCGCGTCGAAGCCCTGGCCCTGCGCGTGGGCAATGAGGAAGCCCGAGACGAGGTAGACGATGGCGGGTACCGCCGACATAAAGACCTGCACGAGGGCGAAGAACACCTGGCCGCTCATCGTGAGCTTCACCTGCAAGCCGATCTGGCGATCGTTCTCGGTTGAGTAGCGCTCGGTTTCAGCACCCTGCTGCGAGAACGTCTTCGCGAGTAGCACGCCCGAGATCGAGAGCGTCTCTTGCGTGATCGCTGTCATTTCACTGAGCGACTCCTGCGTGCGGGCCGCGATGCGCGCACGCACCTGACCAACGCGGCGCTGCGCGACGACGAGCACGGGCATGATGAGCACCGCGATGAGGGTGAGCTGCCAGCTGAGCAGCAGCATCGCGACGAAGGCGGCAATCACGGTGACGGTGTTGCCGACGACGTTTGAGACGGTGTTCGTGAGCACGTTGGCGACACCGCCGACATCGTTTTGTAGGCGCGACTGAATGACGCCGGTTTTCGTGCGGGTGAAGAAGCCAAGCTCCATGGCCTGCAGGTGCGTGAAGAGCTTCACGCGCAGGTCGCCCATGACACGGTTGCCGACCTTCGCGGTGATGATCGTTTGCACGATCCCGAGGGCGCTCGAGACGACAAATATAGCGATCATCGCGACGACGAGCCAGGTGAGCAGCGTGAGGCTCGGGTTGCCGCCGGCCGGAAACAGCGCGTCATCGAAGATGCGCTGCGTGATGAGCGGTGGCACAATACCGAGCGCCGCGGTCACGAGCACAAGCACCGCGATAACAATGAGCTGTGACTTGTAGGGCCTGAAGAGCGCCGCAATATGCGAGCCGAGGCCCGGAATCTCTGGGGCGTCTTCGTTCAGTGACTTCTGCTTGGCGACATCGGCCGACGAGATGCGGCCGCCCCCGCCACCACCGCCCCTACCACCAAACGTCATACCTTGATGGTAGCGGCTGAGCGGCCTTTCGCCGGCTACTCCGCCCGTGTGCCGGTGACCGACGCGGGCAAACCAAAGATTGCGTCAAACATCCAAGTGTAAACGACCGTGAACACGAGAAAAAAGACGAGCAGGCTGGCCTCAATAGCGAGCGCCTCGAGGAATGAGACGTGCAGCATGAGTGCGACGATCGGAACGGTCAAGAACAGCACCCCGCCCTCATAACCAATAGCGTGGATCGTACGCGAGAGCACCCCGCGCGAGGTGGCCCCGCGGCGGCGTTCGATGCTCTCGAAGATGGTGTTCCACAGGTAGTTCCAGATGGTCGCTGCGGTCGACACGAGAATCGCAGTGGTGAACGATGAGCCGCCGCCGTGGCCGAGCAGGCCAGAGAGCACGACGGTGGTGAAGAGCACGCCCAGGCCCTCGTAGCCGGCGACGAACGTGACCCGACGAAGCGTCGGGTGCAGCTCGAAATAGCGCGGCTGAAGAGCGGGTAAGGCGATGTTAGCGGTGTGGCCCGAGATGGACACGTTATCACTCCGTTTGAACTGTACCGCGGAAGGCTCTCGTAATGGCCTTCAATCTACGCATTACATAGGCAAAAGTGTATCAAGACAACCCATTCCGTTGTCAAATTGATTATTTGCTACGGAATCAGTTGTTTCGCGACTCACGCAGGTACGCCGTCAACCGAGCCTCATCTTGCAGTCGAGGCTCGGTGCGAAGCTCGGGCTTCACGCCGGTCTTATCGGCGTAAAACTCACGAATGGTCGACATGTCTGCCTCGACATCTCCCGTGAGCCCGATGGTCGGGCCGAGGCCTGCGCTGCGAGTCGCCCCATCGGCGAAGCCCATCGTCACGGGAAGACCGGCGCGATACGCGATGCGATAAAAGCCGCTGCGCCACGACGATCCGCTTCGGGTGCCCTCGGGAGTCACGACGAGGGCGAACTCGGCGTCGCCCTTCGCGAGCGCGACGACCTCGCCCACGATCCCCTCGGGGCGCGAGCGGTCGACGGGAATGCCGCCGAGACCACGCATGATCGGGCCAGCAATGCCCTTAAAGAGTTCTTGTTTACCGAGCCAGCGAACCTTGAGGCCTGCCCGCCAAGCGATTGCGAGCATGAGCACAAAATCGAAGTTCGAGGTGTGGGGTGCGCCGAGCATCAGCCTCGGGCCATGGTGCGGGTTTGCCTCTGGCACGAGACGCCACCGCGAGAAGAGCCAAAAGATTCTCGCGACCTGACGCCGAACCCAAACACCCATGCTGAACCCTCTCTCACGAGCAGGTCGCTCGCACTCGCCACTAAGCGTGACACGCTTAGCCCCAGATCGCGAACTCAGTAAGCGATCGTATACAAGGCAAACACTCAGGATGCGCGGCGTGGCGTGACGGCATCGGTCGAACGTGGTTCGCGAAAGACCGCCGGGGTAAGCCCCTCGAGCAGCACGCCGGGGTGCACATCGAGCGCATCGGCAACACGAACGAGAGACTGCACATTCGGCATCGAACGGCCACGCTCGTAGGCGCGAATGTTCGATGAGTCAATGCCACTCACGGACGCAACCTCGTCTTGAGTCATGCCCCGCATGCGCCGTTGTTCGAGCATCAGCTGACCGATGTGCTCGGCAGCGCGTGAAGGAACCCTGGGCATACCTAACAGTGTCTCGGCACCCGGATACTTGAGCCAGGGTGTTAGACACCGGGTACCAGTACACTATCGGTATGTCTAGTCGCCGATGACCCGAGAAAGAACGCCATGATTTGCTCCAGCCAAGACCCGAGCGCAATGCCCCCGGCAAGCCTGGTCCATATGCTGTGGAATGCACCCCAGCCAAACCACTGCACGACCACCCGCGTGGCCCAGGTCACCTCAGCCCACGGGGCCGAACAGCGCCGCCTCACCGAGTTCGCCGCCATCATGAACGACCCCTGCACTCAAAATATCGTGCAGAAAACCCTCACGTTGCCCTACCCCTCATTCGAGCACCGCGTCAGCCCGCTCAACCCCTTCGGCCTCGCAGCCGACTACCTCGGCGAACCAGAACCGGGGCCCGAACACCCGATCGTGCTGCACAGCTCGCTCGGTGTCGCGTGGATCGCGCGAGACGAGGTCAACGCGCACTCCGGGTGGATCGACCGCTGGAAGGTACTCATCCAGGCAACAAGCGGCGGCGATCGCTGGTTGCCGCGCCTGATCTGGAGCGACCCCGGCCCCTTCGTCTCGCCACCCGGCGAAGCCTGCACCGGGAGCTACCTCGTCGCAGCACTCTGCGATTCAGCGGCCGAGGCACGCGCCCTCGTGACGTACATGCGAACACGCTTCTTTCGCTTTCTCGTGGCTCGGCGACGAGTCACGCAGCGCAATACCCCGTCGGTGTTTCGATTCGTACCAGACCTGCCGCTCGACCGTTTCTGGAGCGACGCTGCCCTGGAGTCGCACTTCGATCTCGACCCAGCCGAGAAAGCGACGATTGAACGCTTCGTGAGGGGCTGGCCTGCTCCGCTACGCTAGAACCTGAATCACCAAAGGGGGTAGCGTGCCCGAAGCACAGAGTTATTTCACGAGAGTCTCAGACCGTGAGTTCGCCGCAACACCACTCGTTGGCGGCGCATGGAAGTCAGACGAGCAGCACATCGCAGCCCCCATGGGCCTCCTCGCCCACCTCATCGAGCAGGATCACGCGAGGCGCGGCGGCTCGCTCGCTCTCTCGCGGGTGACCTACGACATTCTCGGCGTGATCCCCCTCGACGTCTGCGAGGTCGACGTGCGCGTCGTGCGCCCGGGCCGCACCATCGAACTCGTCGAGGCGACCCTCTCGCACGGGGGCCGCGCCGCGCTCGTCGCCAGGGCCTGGATGCTCTCGGCGAGCGACACGAGCGCGCTCGAGGGCACCGCGCTCGATGCGCTGCCGGGGCGCGACACCATGGAGCCCTGGGCCTACTCGAACGATTGGAAGGGCGAGTTCGTGCGGTCAATCGAGACCTACCGCGACCAGGAAGAACCCGGTCGCGCGAGGGGCTGGGCGCGTGCAGGCTTTGCGATTCTTGACTCAGAACCTTCGTCGTTCACAGCGAGAATGCTCGGCGTTATCGACACCGCGAACGGGCTCACCCCGCGTGAAGACCCCGCAGCCGTCATGTTCCCGAACCTCGACCTCACCGTGAGCCTCGTTCGCGAGCCCGTGAGCGAGTGGGCCGGCTACGACACGAGGGTCACCTTTGGCGCGGGCGGCCGCGGCCTCACCCAGACGATTCTGCACGACGAGGCGGGCCCCATAGGCCAGGTATCGCAGACCCTCACCGTGCGGCCGATGCCGCAATGACGCCGGGACCGCACCGCTCCCCCACGAGCCTGTCGCTGCCCGAGGCCCGCGCACTCGCCCTCGCAGCCCAGGGCTTCGGCCGGGGCCGCACGAGATCGCTCGACGACGTCATGGGCCACCTGCACGTGCTGCAGATCGACTCGGTCAACGTCTTCTCGCGCAGCCACTACATGCCGGCGTTCTCAAGGCTCGGCGTCTATTCACACGACACCCTCGACCAGCGGCTCTGGCGCGACGACGACTTCACCGAGTACTGGGCGCACGAGGCCGCCTTCATTCCCGTCGCCGACCGCCACCTCTTCGCGTGGCGCATGCACGACTTTCGCGAACGCTTTCACACCCGCGGCCGGCTGGACTCGCTCGCGGCGAGCGCCGACTTCGTGCGGGAGCGCCTCACCGCCGAGGGCCCCTTACTCGTGAACGAACTCGAGCCCCAGGGCCGCGCGAACCGCGGCGAGTGGTGGGACTGGTCAGAAACCAAGCAGGCCGTCGAGATGCTCTTTGCCACAGGCGAGGTGGTGAGCGCCGGCCGCGAGCGCTTCATGCGCCGCTACGCGCTCGCGAGCGAACAGCTGCCGACCCACGCCCTCGCAGAGACCCCGCGTGACGATGCACAGACCGAGCTCGTCGAGATCGCCTCGCGGGCCCTCGGCGTCGGCACGCTCGCCGACCTCGCCGATTATCACCGCCTGCCACTCAAAGACGCTCGCGCCGCTGTCGCCCGTCTCGAGGCCGAGGGCACGCTCGTACCCGCCACGGTCGATGGGTGGATCGACTCACGCGACAAGCCAATCGCCGCCTGGATGCACCGCGACACCCAGCCGGTGGGGCGCATTGCGCCAGATGCGTTGCTCACCCCGTTCGATCCGCTCAGCTGGTTTCGACCGCGCGCCGAACGCCTCTTCGACTTTCACTACCGCATCGAGATTTACACCCCCAAAGAGAAACGGCAGTACGGCTACTACTGCCTGCCACTCATGGTGGGCGGCAGGCTCGCGGGCCGCATCGACCTCAAGGCCGACCGCGCCCGCAGCACCCTCATGGTGCAGGCCGCATGGCAAGAGCCCCGCGCCCCGAAACGCACGCCAGAGGCCGCGGTCACGCTGCTTCGCCGCGCCGCCGCGTGGCAGGGCCTCGAACACCTCGAGTTCACGGGAGTCGGCAACCTGCCGCTCGTACTGTAACCAGGCGCGAGGAAGGCCGCCCGGCACCGTAGAATATGGTGGTGCCCCTGAGTCTCTGGATCTCGCTCGTTACCGCCTGCCTCGTCATTAGCCTGACGCCCGGCGCCGGTGCGATCAACACCATGTCGAACTCGCTCGCCGTGGGCTGGCGCCGCTCAGGCTGGGGCGTGCTCGGGCAGCAGCTCGCACTCGTCGCCCACGTCATCATCGTTGCCGCTGGCGTCGGCGTCATCGTGCAACGATCGCCGCTCATCTTCGAAATCATTCGCTATGCGGGCGCGGCCTACCTCGCCTACCTCGGCCTGCGCATGTTCTTCGCGCCCGTGAAGGCCGAGCAGCCCGTGCCGGTTCCCGCGGGTGCGGCCGGGGCCGATCCGCATGAAATCACCGCCGATACCCCCGTGCCAGCTCCCGCCGCACCGGCCAGCTCGCCCGCGGGCATGATCAGCCGCGGCTTCTGGGTCAATATGCTGAACCCGAAAGCGATTCTCTTCTTTCTCGCGTTCCTGCCGCAGTTCATCGTGCCCGGCGAACCGATCGCACGCCAGTACCTCTTTCTTATCACGACCGTCATGGCGATCGACACCGTCGTCATGTGGGGATTCTTCGCCGGGGCCGCACAGCCCTTTCAGCGCTTCAGCCGCACCGCCCGTGGCGAGCGCACCATGAACCGCGTGTTCGGCACCCTCTTCATCGCGGTTGCGGGCCTGCTGCTCTTCATTCGCTAAGCCCGGGCGCGCTACCATAGAGGGAGCACGTTGAGGAGGAAACCATGTCTCAAGGCCCAATTTTTCCCGCGGGTGATCCGTCTGGCATGCCAGGCCCCCGCATCGCAGTGCGTCAGGTCTCGTGGTGGATCTTTCTCGTGGTCGGCATTCTCTGCTGTCTCACCGCGGTCGGCCTCATGGCGTTCCCGTGGGCACCGGTGAACCTGCTCGCTTTCATCATCGGCGCGAGCTTCATCGCGTCTGGTGCGAGCGCGTTTCTCTTGCAGCGCGGCCCGGCCGGCACCATCGGCGGCCTGCTGCTCGTCGTGGGCGGCGTGCTCTCGATCGTCTTCGCTCAGTTCACGAGCGCCGTGATCGTCAACATTTTGGGCTTCGGCCTGCTCTTCATGGGCGCCCTCGGCCTACTCATCGCGGTGCGAGCGGGCGGATCGGCCGTGGTGCTGCTGCCCTCAATCGTTACGATCGCCGCTGGCGTCGTCACTCTCGTCTGGCCCACGGTCGCGCTCACGGTCGTGGCCGTGTTCATCGGCCTCGTGCTCTTCGCGATCGGCGTCTTCACCATCGTGCAGGCCTTCGCGCTGCGCAAACAACCACTCACGATCACGAGCATTTAGGAGTATCACGTTCCATGGCAACGACGCACGGCGAAACGCAACTCGACAACGAGCACTTCAGGGTCATCAAGTGGACCATTGAGCCCGGCGGAGTGATCGACATGCACACGCACGAGTACGAGTACGTGGTGGTTCCGCTCGTCACGGCATCGATGCACGTCGTGCAGGCTGACGGCCAGGAGCTCGTTGCGCAGCTCGTTGAGGGTGTCTCGTACACGCGCCCGGCCGGCTCGCGCCACCGTGTCGAAAACCGCGGGGCGACCGACACGATCGTGTTCGTCGAGGTTGAGAAAAAGCCAGGGGCGTAGGTTCCGGGAGTTCCGGGGGTTCCGGGGGTTCCGGGGGCAAATTGTTTGCACTTTTGGGGCTAAAAGCACCCAAAATGGCCGAAAAGTGCAAACAATTTGGGTGAGGTGAGCGCGCGGGCCGGCGGGAACCGGGCCGGCAGGCCGGCCGATCCGCACCCGGTTAGGGCAGGAGTGCGCGACGCGAGTCGAGCCAGGCGCGCGGCGACTGACCCTCGCGCTGGGCGAAGACCCTAGAGAAAGAGCTGCCCGTGTAGCCCACCTCGGCGGCGACCTGTGCCACCGAGTAGTCGCGCATGAGCAACTGCTTGCCCACCGTCATGCGCCAGTCGATGAGGTAGTCGTGCGGAGGCACAGCGACAAGCTCGCGGAACCTGGCCGAGAAGGCGCTGCGCGACATGTGGGCGGTCTCGGCGAGGGAATCGAGACTCCACTCGGCGCCGGGCTGCTCATGCACGGCGGTGAGGGCGCGGGCGATCTGGGGGTCGGAAAACCCTCGTATGAGACCGACCGGGGCCTCGGCGAGCTCTGGCTGGTCGAGCAGGTGGCGCAGCAGTTTCAGCAGCACGATCTCGAACACCCGGTCGACGACGTGGCGGTGACCGCACTTCACCTCGCCGGCCTCTTGTGAGAGCAGCTCGAGCGAGAGCTCGAGGCCCTGCACCTCAGCGGTGGGCACCGTGACGAGAGGGGGCATGGTGGCGACGAGCGGGTGGGTGGAAGCTCCGTCGAACTCGAGCGTCGCGCAGGCGAGATCGACCCCGCCAGGCTCTCGCGAGACGAACGTGTGTTCATGCGCCCGCGGGTAGAAGAGCAAGGTCGGCTCGGTGATCGTGCGCGCCTCGCGGCCAGACCCGTCGACGAGCGTCAGCTGCCCGGCTCGCAGCACATGCAAAAACCCCTGCCCCGGCCGCGGATCGAACCGGCGAGTGCCCCACATCGGCCCCACGTGAAACTGCTGCGCCCGAACCGAGAAGCGCCGAAGCATGGCGTCGAGGCGATCGATCGGTTGCTCGCCGCTGGGCTCGGAGGCGGGGGCCAGGCCTGGGGCGGCGATGCGCGGGGCGGCGATGCGTTGCCCGGCGGGGCTTGGCGCGGAGGCCCGGCCCAGCTCGGCAGCCGGGCGAGGGATCGCGGCTGGCTGTGGCGGGCTGGGATGATCCGCATTGGGGGCAAGGGGCGGGCGCATGTGACCAGAATACCCACATCGAGACGATCGGGCAAGAAATACGGGTGATATGACACGAATCATCCACGCGGGGCTGTGAGACTGGAGTCACCGCTGCAAAAGCGGTGTTCACGTCATGAAGGAGAAGCAATGGCACGAATACCCGTTGTTCCAGTGGCCGAGGCGAGCGCCGCGGTCAAGTCAAACCTTACGAAGATCGAGGGGGCGTTCGGGACGGTTCCGAATATGTTCGGCGTTGTCGCCAACTCACCCGCCGCCCTGCAGTCGATGTGGGGCTCATTCGGAGCCTTCTCGACCGGCTCGCTCGGCGCTGCCCTCACCGAGCAGATCGCCGTCGCAGTGGCCAACCGCAACAGCTGCAGCTACTGCCTCGCGGCCCACACCGCCCTCGGCACGCAGGCCGGTCTCACCGAAGAGCAGCTCAAAACGGCGCAGCGGGCACACTCCGATGAACCCCGCGTCGACGCACTGCTGCAGTTCGTGCACACACTCGTCGCAAACCAAGGCGAGGTGGGCGACGACGCCATCCCGGCGCTTCGCGAGCACGGATGGAGCGACGAGCAAATCGTCGAAACCATCGCCCAGGTCGGCCTCAACCTCTTTACGAACTACATCAACATCGCGCTCGACGTTCCCGTCGATTTTCCCGCGGTCCAGTTCGAACAGTAGCGAGCCGCCCATTCTGAACAGCTGATTACTCTCGTGTGGATGAGGGGTGGTGGCCCATGGTCTGGGCTGCCGCCCCTCTTTTTGGTGTTGGGCGGGGGTGGCGGTTTCGGGGGTCGGGTTTCGGTCGCGCGGGGGTTTACTTGACGAAAAGCAGGGTGTTGACGCGAAAACACCCTGCTTTTCGTCAAGTAGACGCGAATTCGGCGTGCAACGGCGTGCAGCAGCGAGGCCGCGACCGAGACAGCGACCCAAGCAGCCGCACGCCAGCAACGTAAGCAGCCGCGCGCCAGCAGCCGCACACCAGCAGCGCGCGCCCTCACCCGAGCAGCACGCAGCAGCTCACCGCGCCGAGCACCAGGCTCACCGCGCCGACGATGACGAGCATCGTGCCCTGCAGCGCGCGCGCCTCGCCGGGCACGAGCGCGAGGCGCGCGGCGAGCTCGACGCGAGCGGGGGCCGACATCATGGCGGCGGCGCTTGCGGCGTTATGCACGCCGACCGCGAGCGTCACGTCGGCTCCGAGCAGCCTGGCGACATCGGCCTGGGCCCCGGCGGCGAGGGCGTTGGCGCCCGAGTTTGAGCCGGTGATGAAGCCGATGAGGGTCGAGAAGACGGGCAGCGCGAAGAAGTAGCCCGAGCCGAGGTGGGCGAGCTGCTGAGCGACTTCCTGGGACATTCCGCTGACGCCCATGAGCGCACCGAGCGCGATGAAGAGTGCCGTCGAGGGAGCGGTCTGTAGCCACGTTTCGAGGGCGCGCGCGGTGACTGTGCGGGCATGGCCACGGTGTACGACGAGCAGCACGATGGTCGCGGCGAAGAGCCAGAAGGCCGGCGAGGTGAGGCAGGCGACAAGGGTGCGGATCGCGGGGCCGGGATCCGCCGCGGCAGCCGAGGCACCGCCAGCCGTATCAGCCGAGGCGACCGGGCCAGCCGCCGCCGTGCCAGCCGCCGCCGGGTCAGCCGCCGCCGGGCCAGCCGCCAGCGGCGCCACGAGCAGCGTCGCGGCGAGCATGCCCGCGAGCACGAAGGCGTAGGGCAGCAGGGCGCGGGCGACGGGAGCCGGGAAGGTGAGGGGGTGGCCGCGCAGGCGGCGGGCGGCGAGGTGAACGATGAGCACGAGGGCGCCGCCCATGGCTCCGGCGGGGGCGGTTCCGATGAGCAGGTTCGTACCGAGCACGCCGGCAAAGAGCACGAGGGCCGAGGCGAGGCCAGCGGCGACCGCGCGGAGGCGGCGGCCAGGGGGCGAGGCGATGAGGGCGGCGGCAACGCCAACGCCTGCGACCACGACGCCGTTGAAGAGGGCCGTCGCGACGCCGAGTTCGTCGAAGCCGACGCCGGTGAGGTGTGAGGCGATGAGGGTTCCGGGGCCCATTGACCCCCAGGGCACGGCGCACAGGCCGAGCAGCCCGAGGGCGGCGGCCTTGCGGCCCGGCAGCCCGAGGCCGAGCAGGAGCGGGATCGCGAGGGCGGCACCGATGCCGTAGCCCGTGAGTGACTCGGTGAGTGGGGTGAAGCCGTGCACGATAGCGAGCACCGGGACGATGCCCTGGCCGAGCGAGCGGGTGATCCACGTCGCGATCGTGTCTTGGTTGCCGGTGAGCCTGCCCGCCTCGGCGAAGGCGATGCCGCCGGCGAGAATGAGCATGACGTTCAGCATCACGGGCGCCCACTCGATGGCCGAGGCGCCGAGCTCGCTCGCGGGGGTCGCGAAGCGCGTGAGTATGAGGGCGACGGCAACGCCGATGCCGATGAGGGCTGCGGTGCGGCTCGAACGGCCGAGCACAAGGCCCGCGACGACCGCGACGAGCGGCAGCGCCGCGAGCATCGCACTCATCGTTCTCCTTCTCGCGCTGTAGAGGTGGGGGCAGGATTCGAACCTGCATACACAGCGTTGCGCACTGTGACCTCGCCTTTCGGTCACCCCACCGGGTGGGCCGCCGCTCCCCCGGCAGCCCGCGGCCTGAGCCGCTAGTTGGCGTCGCGCGAAGCGAGCGCCTCTCGAATCACCCCGAGGGCAAATTCAAGCTGTTCATTCGTGACCGTGAGTGACGGCAGGAATCGAATGACGTTTCCGTAGCTGCCCGCGGTGAGCAGCAGCACGCCGCTCTCGGCAGCCTTGGCCGCGATCTCGCTCGCGAGGCCATTCAGCGGATCGCCGGTAGCCGGGTCGAGCAGCTCAAAGGCCACCATCGCTCCGTGCCCGCGAATGTCGCCGATGACGGCCTGATCGTTGGCGAGTTCTTCGAGGCCACGCTTGAGGGCGGCTTCGATGCGTGCCGCCTCGGCGAAGGGCTGGCCGGTCTCGAGCAGGTCGAACACGGCGTGCGCCGCCGCGATCGAGACGGGGTTGCCGCCGAAGGTGCCGCCGAGGCCGCCGGGGTGAGCACCGTCCATGATCTCGGCGCGGCCCGTGACGCCAGCGAGCGGCAGGCCGTCGGCGATGCCCTTCGCGGTGAGCACGAGGTCGGGCACGAGGCCGAAGATCTCGCTCGCGAACCAGGTACCGGTGCGGCCGAGGCCCGACTGGATCTCGTCGGCGATGAAGACGACGCCGTTGGCGGTCGCCCACTCCTGGAGCGCCGGGAGGTAACCCTCGGCCGGCACGACGAAGCCGCCCTCACCCTGAATCGGCTCGGCGATGATCGCGGCCAGGTCGCTCGCGCCGATGCGCTGCTCAAGGTACTCGATCGTGCGGGCTGCGGCCTGCGCACCGGTCAAGCCGTCGCGCAGCGGGTACGAGTTGGGCACGCGCTGCACATCGGGCGCGAAGGGGCCGAAGTTCGTGCCGTAGGGCGCGACCCGGTGGTTCATCGCCATCGTGAGGCTCGTGCGGCCGTGGAAGGCGTGATCGAGGGCTGCGACGACGCGGCGGCCGGTGTAGGCCCTCGCAATCTTCACGGCGTTCTCAACGGCCTCAGCGCCAGAGTTCACGAAGAAGGTCTTCTTCTGGTGGTTGCCCGGCGTGTGCTCGGCGAGCCGCTCGGCGAGGCGCACGTAGTTCTCGTAGGGCGTCACCGTGAAGAGCGTGTGGCTCAGTTTGTCGAGCTGGTCTTTCGCGGCCTGCACCACGGCTGGCTGCGTGTGGCCGAGGGTCGTGACCCCGATGCCCGAGCCCAGGTCGAGTAGGCGGTTGCCGTCGACGTCGGTGATCCACGCGCCGTCGGCGTGATCGACGTAGATCGGCAGGGCACAGCCCACCCCTCGGGGAATGACCTGCTCTCGGCGCGCCTGGATCGCGAGGCTCGCGGGGCCGGGAATCGCGGTGCGCAGCTCTGGTCGCTGCAGCGTCGCGGGGGCGGCGGTTGGTGCGGTGATCGACATGTTCATTCCCTTCGATGGATATTCAGGTGGTGGGAGCTATGGGGCCTGACAGCGGGTGCTCTACCTGCGGCTCAGACTGCCGGGCTTCGCTGCCGCGAGGGCAGCCTCCTGGCTGGACTCGGCAAGGTCACCCACGAGCCGGCGCATCTCGCTGTCGCTCAGCTCGTGAACGGTGAAGCGCAGGCAGTGTTCGTGGTCGCCGGCGAGGGCGAAGGCCGCGCCGTCGCGCGCGATCCACCCCCTCGTCATGAGGGCTGCGAGCACGGCCTTCGCACTCGCGCCGGTGTCGACCCAGATGTTCAGGCCGTCGTGGCTCGGCGAGGCGAACCCGGCATCGCGCAGCTCGGCGACGAAGGCGGCGTTGCGCGCCGCGTAGTGGGCGCTCGCCTCGTGAATCTGCTGCATCGCGTCGCTCGACGAGAGCATCGCGTGCGTGATGCGCTGCAAGAGGTGGCTCACCCAGGTGATACCGCCGCTGATGCGGGCCGCGAGCCGCTCGGCCGTCGTCGCGTCACTCGCCACGAAGGCGATGCGCATGTCGGGGCCGAGGGCCTTCGACATCGAGCGAACGAGCGCCCAGCGTTCACGCTCGGGGCTAATGATGGTCGAGTACTCGTTCGTTGCGAGCAGGGCGAAGTGGTCGTCTTCGATGACCATGACCTGCGGGTAGTCGGCGAGCACCCCGCGCAACTGTGCGGCGCGCTCGGGCGTGAGGCTCACGCCGGTCGGGTTGTGGGCGCGGGGCGTACACACGACGGCACGCACACCCGCCTCGAGTGCTTCACGCAGGCTCTCGGGCACCATGCCCTCTGAGTCCATCGCGACCGGAACCGGCTGAAAACCGTTCTGGTGCATCGTGCTGATGCTCGTCAAGAAGCAGGGATCTTCGAGCGCGACCTGATCGCCACGCGTGAGCGCCTGCGAGAGCAGCCGCTCGATCGCGTCGACCGCACCCGCGGTAACCGTGAGCCTGAAGGGGCGGTCTTGGTGCTCTTCGATCCACCTCGTTGCCCACTGGGCAAGATCAGGGTCAATCGTGGGCTCGCCGTACAGCGTCGGGGTGACTCGGCCGAGCGTTACCTCGCTCGGGTCGGGCAAAAGCTCTGGCGCGGGGTTGCCGTCGCCGACGTCGAGCAGCACGCTGTCTCTCGCGAAGCCCTCTTCGGCAAACTCATGGTACGGGTCGGCGATCACGGTGCCAGCCCGGCCGCGGCTCTCGGCGATGTTCACCTGCACGAGCAGGCGGTAGGCCGTCATCGCGGTGTTGCGGTTGACCCCGAGCCGCTCGGCAAGCGCGCGGTATGGCGGCAGCGTATCGCCGGCCTTCAGCGACCCGTCGTGAATGAGGGCGCGAATGCTGCCCACGATCTCTTCAGCGGTACTTCCAGAGATGCGATCGCTGACATTCATGCCTTGGTTTTGGTCAGTCATACCGTGTCTCCTTTCTGGTTTCTCACTGAGTGTATCTGGCCTGTTGGGGCCGACATCATTCATGGTACACTTTGACCTATGTCAAATCAAGTCGAACCCGAACTCCCCATCCACGACTTCCCCACCGCGACCTCTGTCGCCGAGTTTGAGCGCAATATTCACGACGTGCGCGCGAAGATCGACGCGGCCGCGAGAAGCGTCGACCGAGACCCCGCCGACGTGCGGCTCTTGCCCGTGAGCAAGACGGTGCCCGAAGATCGCGTGCGCCTCGCCGTCGCCGCGGGCTGCCACCAGCTCGGCGAGAACAAGGTGCAAGAGGCCAAGCGCAAATCTGAAAACCTCGCCGACCTCGGCGTCGAGTGGTCGGTCATCGGCCACCTGCAAACGAACAAGGCGCGCGACGTCGCCGCCTTCGCGAGCGAGTTTCAGGCGCTCGACAACCTTCGTGCGGCCGCCGCGCTCGACCGCAGGCTGCAGGCCGCGGGCCGATCGCTCGACGTGTACGTGCAGGTCAACACCTCGGCTGAGCCGCAAAAGTACGGCCTGCCGCCCGAAGAGCTCGAGGCCTTCTTGCGCGAAATGCCAAACTTCCAGTCGCTGCAGGTGCGTGGGCTCATGACGCTCGCCATTTTCAGCAGCGATATTCCCCGCGTGCGCACCTGCTTCACCCTGCTGCGCACCCTGCGCGATCAGCTGCGCGACACCGACCCCGAACTCGTGGGCGACGGCGGGCTCTCGATGGGCATGTCTGGCGACTACGAGGTCGCGATCGAAGAGGGAGCCACCTGCGTGCGCGTGGGTCAGGCCATCTTCGGGGCACGGCAGGTGCCCGACAGCCACTACTGGCCCTCGGCGTTTCCTGAGGCGTGACCCGTGCGCGGCCACGAGACGCTCTTTCCTGACCTTGCGAGGCAGGTGCGTCACGCGCGGGCGTCGAGCGAGGCCGCGAAACGCGATCCGCTCGCCGACCGCGTGCTCTTGATGCGTGACGGCCACTACTCGTCGGCCTTCGCCCGCTTCGCCGAAGACCCTGGCGCGCGGCTGAACGTCTCGCTCGCCGGGGCCGAGACGATCGCGCGCGTGCTGGGCATCGGCGTGCCAGAGCCAGAGCGCTTCTTTGCCGCGGGGCTCAGCCCTGCCGCCCCCAATGACGGCGACATGGGCCCGCTCGTTCCCGTGCTCGCCCCGCACGGCCTCGGCCTCGCGAGGTGGCGGCGCGTGCTCGCGGCGAGCAGCGCCGAGGCCCCACTCGCGCTCGAGTGCTCGACCGAGGCCGAGCGCTGGTTCGCGGCGCTCGATGTGGCGCCCGGCAGGCCTGGCGAGACCGTCACGGTGCGCGAGCGCCACGGCCGTGTCGACTGGAGCCTGCGCTGGTTGCCCGCGGCGGCCGCTCCCCCGCTCGTCGACGTCGAGCATTCTGCCGCGACGAGCCACCCGAGCATCGCAGAGCTGCTGACGCTCGCCGTGAGGGCCGCGGCTACTGGCGCGCCGCAGCTCGACCAACACCATTTCACGTGGATCGCGGGCACCCTGCCCGGCCCGGCCCTCGCCGCCCGCTACACCTTTGACGCCCCCTGCAACACCATTCGGGTGGGCACCCGTGTTCGGGCCGATCGCGGCCGTCACGTGGGCATTCGGCCCGCGAGCGTCGCCTGAGCGTCGGCGGCGACGACCCGGGCGAGCAGCCCTGGCAGCTCACGCAGGGTGTCGATGCGTTCGAAGGCCGGGGCAAACACCTCGATGCCGGGTGAGCGCCCCACCCCAATCGCGTGCACCTCGGCGCCGAGCGCGTCGAGGCCCGCGATCGCCCCCTTGAGCGAGGCCACGTCGTCAAGGTCACCATCGGTCACGCAGAGCACGACGCGGCGGGGCCGTTCGCCCTGCGCCTCGGGCCCGAAGAGCGCGGCCGCTGCGTCGAGCGCGGCGGCACCCCTCGTCGACCCTCGCGCGCCGCGCACCGCAGCGTGCAGCGAGGCCCGTACCTCGTCATCGACCGGGGTGTCCAGCCCCTTCACGACGACGGGTTCGTCACCGAACGCGATGATACCCGCGCGCAATCGCACGTCGAGCGCCCGCGCGGCCCGTTCGTCACGGCCTTGCAGATCGCGGGACACGGCCGCGAGCGACTCAACCATGACCATCGCCGCGTCGGCGCAGAGCTCGGCCGCGGCACCCTGCATCGAGCCAGAGCGGTCGAGCAGCAGCACGTAGTCGGTGCTGCGCAGCCCGTCACCGTGGCGAGGCCGGCGCTCATACTGCTGATACGCGGCGGGCCTGGGAACTCCAGCGGCGACCTCGGTGACGGTTGCAGCGAGTCGCTCACGAAACAGCTCTGCTCCCTCGACCGCCCCGCGCTGCAGCCCGATCTGCCGCAGCCGCAGCTGCTCACTCACCGCGAGGCGCCACACCTCGCGCGTGGCTGTGACCTCTCGGCGGTAGCGCTCGAGGCGGGCACGATACTCGGCAACCGCCGCGCGCTGCACCCCCGGGTGCGGCGCTGGTGCCAGCCGGGGGCCCCGCGGGTCGTCACGTGCCACGCGCTCGTGATCTGCTTCGCTGAGCGGCCTCGACTCGTCTCCTGGCACGTCGAGCGGTGCGAGACTCGCACGAGTCGCCGAGAGTGGGGTCTCAAGAAACGCCGTAGGGGCAACCGCCGACTGCGACTCGACGAGCAGCCGCTCGTCGACACTCGGCTCGTCACCGCCCTCGGCATCTTGAGGCGCCGCTGTATCGAGCGCCTGCACCTGCGAGGCACCGCTGCCCTGCGCCTCGGCGTCAGTGCCATCGTCGCTCTCGCCGCTTCGAGGGCCGCGCCCCTCGTCGCCCCCGAGCCCCTCATCGTCGCCATCGGCAGGCCTTGCGTGCAGCGACGCCCCCGGGGTCGCAAGCCCCTGCCCCGCACCGCGAAGCAGCTCGAGATAGGGCGGCGCGATGAGCGCGAGCACCCGGTCAAGGCGGTCGACCCCCGTAGGCGCGCTTGCCTCACGAAAGGCGAGCGCGTTGCAGGCGTCATGCAGCGGCCCACAGTGCGCCGCACGCTCGAGCAGCATCGCAAAACCGCCGAGCTGGCGACGAACCTGCGGCGCGACAACGGGCAGGGCTGCGCCCGAAAAACTCCTCGTGACCGCCGCGAGCCACTGAGCCTCGAGGGAGAGCTCGCTCACGTCGTCGGCAATGCTGCGCGCGGTCGCTTGCCGCAGGTCGCTTGCGATGCCGGGCAGCGCCACCTCGATCGCCGCCATCGCATCGAGCCGATCGGCCGTGGCGAGCAGCGGCGCGAGCTCGGGCTGCGCGGCCTCGATCGCCTCACGCCGGTAGGCGCGGCCCGGTTCAAGGAGCGGCAGGCGAACACCGACCCAGAAGTCGCGCAGGGCAAGAGCCATGACGTCGCCCTCAGCGATGCCCCGGTCGCGATAAAAGCCGAGGCCTACGCGCACGCTTTCGGGGGCAATGATCCACTCGCTCTCATCGGTGACGACCACCGTGATGCCGAGCAGCCGACCGAGGCTCGTCAGCTGCTCGGCAAGGCGATCGTCGCCGGCGCCCGTCATAACGCGATGCCCTGGCCCTCGAAGATGAGCGCGAGCACCCTCCGGTCGTGGGCGTTCATGACCCCGTCAAGAAAGCGCGCAAGGGCCTCGTGCAGTGACCGCGTGGTCGCCGTGAGGGCGACCTGTTCGAGTATCGCCGCCAGGGTGCGCGGTGCGATCACCGTCTCGATGAGGCCCGGCTCGCGATCGTACTCGCGATCGCTCGTCACGAAGCCGCGAAAGCCCTCGCCGTAGTTACCTGAGAACACCTGCTGGCTCACAAAGGCCGCCCGGGCCACGGGCTCGAGGTCGGCGAGCGTGATCGTTCCCGGCAGCTCTCCGCTCTCGTCGGCGAGCGAGGCCGCGGCAAGCAGCATGTTCTCGTGCGGGTAATCGTCGTATGCGACGTGCTCATCGGGATAGTGCACCCGGTGCACGTTGGCGCCGAAGCGGTTACTCAGCTCGGCGCTCAACGGCTCGATACCGCGATACCTGCCGGGCGCGTGCTCGTTTGCCGTCGCGATGATCGAGAAGCCTCGGGCGATCGTGACGGTGAGCCCGGCCTGCTCTTGCACCGCGAACCTGGCGCCGGGGCGCAGCTGCAAGATGCGGTTGAGCCGCTTCAAGAACTCGGGAGGCATCGCGTTCACCTCGTCGAGAATGAGCGGCTTGCCCTCGGTCATCGCCCGCAACAGCGGCCCTGGCTCAAACGCCGTCACGGTGGCCCCGCCCTCGGCCCGCAGCTCGTGGGTTCCGACGAGCTGCGCCGAAGTAATGTCGCCGTAGCCCGAAACGAACTCGGCCTCGGGCGCCACCCTGGCGGCGAGGTGCTCGGCAAGCGCCGTCTTGGCCCCACCCGTCTCGCCGATGAGCAGCAGCGGTGCGCCCGCGGCGAGCGCCGGGAGCGCGGCGCGAATGACCCCCCGCATTTGCGGCGAGACCCAGAGCCCCTCCTGAAGTTGCGCACGGGTTTCGCGCACCCGCATGGCGGCGAGTGCCTCGGCAGCTCCGGTCACGAGGGTGGCCGAGGCCGCCTCTGGCAGGGCACGCTCGAGAGCGGTCTCGGCGCGCTCTGGTGTGACCTCAAGAAAACGGCGCTCGTCGTCGGTGAGCCTTCGCCCCGTGGCAGCCGCGTGGGCGATGAGCTCGTCGCCTTCTTCCCAGCGCCTCCGCGCCTCGGCCTCAAAGCGGTGCGCGGTGATCGCGACGCGAAGCACCGCCGCCCGCTCGTCGAGTGCCCGGCACGCGCCTTCCAGAACCTCGGGGTCGGCGAGCAACGCGTCGAGCTCCCGTTCGAGCCGGCTCACGCTCTCGGCCGCGAGCCTCGCATGACCCACGGGCTCACCGCCACATGCCAGGTCGGCCGCGAGCGCACGGCGTGCGTGCCGCAGCTCACGACGAACGGCCTCGGCCCTCGCCACGCCCTCTGCCGCCCGAGTCGCAGGGTGCTCAAGCAACCCGAGCCCTCCCGTATCACTCATCACGCACCCGCTCCCACAACGCTCGTCACCCCGCGCACGATGCGCTCAAGATCGGCCTCGCTGAGCGACGGGTGCACGGGCAGCGACATCACCTCGACCGCCGCGAGATCGGTCTCGGGCAGGTGAACCCCCTCGGCATAGCGGGTGAGCGAGGGCAGCCGGTGGCACGGCGTCGGGTAATACACCCCGGTCATGATGCCCCACTCCTCACGAAGCGCCTCGCGAATGCGGTCGCGCTCGGCCCCATCAACCCGCACGGTGTACTGGTGGTACACGTGGGTCGCAAGCGGCGAGGTCTGCGGGGTGCGAAGGCCCGCGAGCGAGCCAAGCTCACGCTCGTAGAACGCGGCGTTGCGCTGCCTCGTCTCAGTCCACGCTTCAAGCCTGCCGAGCTGCACCCGACCGACCGCAGCGTGCACGTCGCTCATGCGGGCGTTGAAGCCAACGATCTCGTTCGCATACTGCGTCTCCATGCCCTGGTTGCGCAGGAGCCTCACGCCCCGCGCGATCGCTTCGGTGCGGCAGGCCACCATGCCGCCCTCGATCGCGGTCATGTTTTTCGTCGGGTACAGGCTAAACATCGCGAACTCACCGAAGGTGCCGACGGGTTCACCCTGCCACGTCGCGCCGTGCGCCTGGGCCGCGTCTTCGTACACCGTGAGCTCGTATTCTTTGGCAACAGAGAGCATAGCGTCGGCCTTGAAGGGATGCCCGTAGAGGTGCACGGGCATGATGCCCTTCGTACGCTCGGTCACTGCCTGAGCCACCTTGGCAGGGTTTAGCGTGAAGTAGCGCGGCTCGATATCGACGAACACCGGGGTTGCCCCCGCGAGCACGACCGAGTTCGCGACCGCGGCGAAGGTAAACGAGGGCACGATGATCTCGTCGCCCGGCCCGACCCCGCTCGCGAGCAAACCGAGGTGCTGCCCGCTCGTGCCTGAGTTCACGGCGACGGTGGGCCTGCCGCCCACGAGTTGCCGCGAAAACTCCGCTTCGAACGCGGCGACCTCTGGGCCCTGGGCCAGGCCGCCCGAGGCGAGCACCCGATCAACCGCGCTTCGTTCTTCGTGCCCGATGAGTGGCTTTGCCGAGGGAATCATCTCGTATTGCTCGTTCATATCTGTCGCTTCTCGGCCCGGTTGAGCCGCTCGAACTGTTCCAACATCAACCATGCTAGCATTTGACCTATGTCAATAAGAACCAGCAATGACACACCTGCTTCAGAAGCACCCGTCGGCCGCATCGCCCGCGAGGTGGCGGGTGCCGCGCGCCTTGAGCTCGCCACCCCCAGACCCCGCATTCTCGGCTTCGGGTCGCGGCTCCTGTACGGCTCGGTCGGGCTCAATGGTTCTGAACGCGTGTACGCCGAGCACGACATCGCGGCCATCGGCATCGCCACGATCATGCTGAGCGTCATGCCGCACTACCCCCGCTCGCACCACCTCGACGTGCCGCCCGAGTACCTCAGCGAGGCGCTCACCGACCTCGACGCGGCGGGCGCCCTCGGCGGCCTCCAGCTCGTGACCTCTGGCTATCTCGCCGCCCCCGAGCAGGTCACCCCCATCGCTTCCTGGTGCGCTGCGCACTCGGTACCCCTGGTACTCGACCCCACCCTCGGCGATGTCGAACTCGGCTTCTATACGAACCCCGCGGTCACCCGCCCCATGCGCGACGAGCTCGTGCCGCTCGCCACGGGTCTCACCCCGAACCTCTTCGAACTCGCGACGCTCACCGAAACGCCTCTCGACGCGCTCAGCTCGACCGCGGCGATCGAGCGCGCCGCGAGGTCGCTCATGACCCCCAATACCGAGTGGATCATCGTCACCGGAGTCACGAGCGAATCCCACCGCGGCAGGCCCCACATCGCCGAGATGCTCGTGACGCAGCGCGAAACGCACGTGCACCGGCACCCGGCGGTGCCTACCGAGGCCAAAGGGCTCGGCGACATGTTTACTGCCGAGCTCAACGCGGCTCTGCTGGGCGGAGCACGCCTCAAAGACGCCGTCTCGGCAGCCGGAGCACGCGTGCGCACCACCCTGACCCAGCTCAACCACACCGCATCACCCCAGTCACTCGCGAGGAGCGCCCAGTGAACACCGCAACCCCCATCGTCACCCTTGCCGCCGAGATGCTGCCCTCTGACGGCAGGTTTGGGAGCGGGCCGTCGCGCCTTCGCCCCGAACAGCTCACGAGCCTCACGACGACCTATCGTGACCTGCTCGGCACCTCGCACCGGCAGGCTCCCGTCAAAGCGCTCGTCGGCTCGGTGCAGCGCCAACTGCTCGACCTCTTCGATGCCCCTGACGGCTACGAGGTGGTCATGGGCAACGGCGGCGCTGCCATGTTCTGGGACGTTGCGGCAGCGAGCCTCATCGAACACCGCGCCCAGTGCCTGAACTTTGGCGCCTTCGGCAAGAAGTTTGCGCGTGCCGCGGGTGCCCCCTGGCTCGAGACCCCGTCGGTGCGAAGCGCGCCGCACGGAACTCTCGCCGCCCCCGTCGCCGAGGCCGGAATCGACGTGTACGCGTGGCCCCACAACGACACCTCGACCGGCGTCGTCGCACCCGTCGAACGCGTCGTTCCCGCGAGCGAGGCGCTCACCCTCATCGACGCGACGAGCGCCGCGGGCGGCATCACCTTCGACGCGGCAAACGCCGACGTCTACTACTTCGCGCCCCAAAAGAACCTCGGCTCTGACGGCGGCCTCTGGGTCGCGCTGCTCTCACCGGCGGCAATCGAGCGCGCCGAGCGCATCGCGGCAAGCGGCCGCCACATTCCCGACTCGCTCAACCTGCATCTCGCGATCACGAACTCGAGATCGCAGCAAACCGTCAACACCCCGTCGCTCGTCACCCTGGCCCTGCTCGAGACACAACTCCAGTGGATCATCGCGAGCGGCGGCCTCGCCTGGGCCGAGTCTCGCGCCCGCGAGAGCTCGGAGATGCTGTACCGTTGGGCCGAGCGCAGCGACTACGCGACGCCTTTCGTGGTCGACCCCGCGCACCGCTCGCCCGTCAACGCAACCATTGAATTCGCGGGCAACGTCGGCGCACACGAGCTCTCGCGTCAGCTTCGCGCGCACGGCATCGTTGATGTTGACGCTTACAGTGGCATCGGCCAGAACCAGCTGCGCATTGCCACCTACGTCTCGGTCGAGCCCGATGACGTGCGGAGACTCACCGAGTGCATCGATGCGGTTGTGTGCGGGCTGCGGGGGCAGTGAGCATTGCTCAGTAACCCAATGTTGCACGAACACACACCTATCCTTTAGTTCCAAAATACGGTGTATCGAGGAAGCACAAAGCTGACAAAACAATGCTTTAGGAAGCTTTCTGGAGATTTAGCGGACTCGAATTTTATTGGCAACCAAGTTGTACTCGATCTACGCGGGTGGGCCACTCGTAAAGAGTTACGGATCGCAAACGGGACCGGTATCGAACGAAGCAATCCTCGGAGCCTGTAGCAGTTAGGTTTGAGGAGATTGACACCGGTAAAGTCCGAGGTCATCATGAACACGTCTGTCGCTCTCGCAGCGTGACGCATTAAGTGTCACCAATTCCTACAGTAAACCCCAGTGATCCTCCGACGAAGCAGAAGTAATTACCACCTCAGCGAGAAACTATCGATAGCCTTGGACTATGAAAGAGCCTCAGTCCAAGGCCTGGGCGGAGACTACGCCAGGTATCATCACCGTCAACGGTATTATTGCCGCTGTAGTTGGTTCGCTCACCAATTGGCTCGTCAAACAGCTGGGGGAAATCCCTCCTGCTTGGATCCTGGGGAGCACAGCCATTGCCGCCGCGGGAGTTTTCCTCCTCCTCTCTTTGACGAGAAGGCGCCTTCGAGAGATGATGTGGGTGGAGCCATTCAAGTTCCTGCGAGGCCTGCGGCTACTCACGGCTCAACAGCGAGCGACGCTCGAACAGGTCGGCTATGAGCGCAGGAAAGCCGAGGACCAGTCCACGCTCTCAGATGCTTCAAAGAGTTCACGGCTCTCCAATCTTCCTGCGCCGCTGCCGCGCTGGACACTCACGCGGGTTAACCATAATATTTGGACAGGCACCTATGAGCTCAAGAACAGCATTCCCGGGGCTGTTGCCTATAACGCTCGACTTGATGTGAAGTGGGATTCTGTTGATCTTGAGTTCCAGTCACCCGCTTTCTGGCAGGCCTTCACAGGTGTTCACAGTGAAACCTTCGACCTCGACCATGCGGACGATCCGTATAGTTTCAGTGCTCTCGTGCTCAGTTGGCTTGACAGCGACTTCAAAGAGTGCAGCAAGGAATTTAACCTCCCGCCGCTGGAGGATGCCCCATTCTAGGGGATTTCATTCCGCCGAAAAGGGACCCTATTCGAGAGCTGCGGGTGCCGTAGGTCACGCTGCACAGCGGCTAGCACTCGACAGTGCAACACCAAGTCGCGTGAGAGCCTGCCCGTCGGGTTTTTGACCCCGGTTAGCGCAAGTGGTCGAGCCGCACGCGCTCGGTCGTGGGCGTCGCCACCGTCTGGCCGTGCGGCGTCGCGGTGCCGTGTTCGTCGACCGACACGAAGATGATGCTGTCGAGCGTGAGAATGTCGGCGCCAGTGACCGAGTTGGTGACCCGGCAGTCGAGGGTGATCGAAGTGCGGCCAAAGGCATTCACGCCGTAGACGATCTCGAGCAGGTCACCGCGGTCGGCGCGCGAGAGAAAGTTGATCTCAGACATGTGGCGCGTCACGAGGTCGGTCGTGCCAAGCTGCGTGATCGCGATGATCGCGGCCTCTTCATCGACCCACTGCAGCAGCCGGCCACCGAACAGGGCCCCGTGCTGGTTGAGGTCTTCGGGCTTAACCCACTTGCGCACGGTGTAACGAACATCAGTCATGGTCAAAACTCTACAAGAGCCGTCGCGACAGCGCCCACGCGGTGAGCTCGTGGCGGTTCGAGAGCTGCAGCTTTCGCAGCACGTTCGACACGTGCGTCTCGATCGTCTTGACCGAGAGAAACAGCTCGGCCGCCACCTCTTTGTAGGCGTAGCCGCGGGCGATCATGCGCATGACCTCTTGCTCGCGGGCGCTCAGCCGGTCGAGCTCGTCGTCATGATCGGCCGTCTCGCCGCCGCCTGCCCCAAAGGCGTCGAGCACAAACCCCGCGAGCTTTGGTGAGAACACCGCGTCGCCCTCGTGCACGCGCAGGGCCGCGTTCGTAACCTCGGCACCCGACGAGGTTTTCGTGAGGTAGCCCCTGGCTCCGGCACGAATAACGCTCACGACGTCGTCGGCCGCGTCTGAAACGCTGAGGGCCAGCACGCGGGTCGCCGCACACTCGGGCAGGCCGAGTACGGTGCGGGCAACCTCGGCTCCGCCGCCGCCAGCGCCACCGGGCAGGTGCACGTCGAGCAACACCACGTCGGGTGCTTCACGCCGAATGAGTTCGACCGCTTCATCGACCGTCGCCGCCTCGCCGAGCACGCGCAGTTCGGGGCCGAGCGACGAGCGCAACCCCGCGCGAAAGATCTCGTGGTCGTCGACAATCACGACCGTGATGCCGCGCTGCTCGCCTACCGTGTTCGTCATGGGGTTTCTGCCGCCTTCGGGGGTTCGGGTGCGGCCTGGGCTGCCGCCTGATCGTTGCTGTTCTCGGGCGCCGGGGCCTGCCCTGCGCGCGCCTGTTCGAGCCGCACCGAGGTGCCACGGCCACCGGGGCCTGGCACGATGCGCGCGCTTGCACCGGCTCGTTCCATGCGGCCAATGATCGACTCGCGCACGCCGAGTCGCTGCTCGCCGATGCGCTCGAGGTCGAAGCCCGGGCCACGGTCGTTAATCTCGACGCGCATGAGCTCTGGCGTGGTTTCAAGATACACGGTCACCTCGCCGCCGGCGTGCCTCGCGGCGTTCAGCATGGCCTCGCGCGCCGCCGCGATGAGCGCTTCGGGGCCAACAACGCGCTCGCCCACCACCACGACGTCAAAGCGCACCTGGTGGTTGGCCTCGAGGCTCGCGGCGTGAGCGCTCAGCTCGGCCTCGGCGGTCTCGCGGTCGGGCACCGGCGCCCCGTCGGCCGCGCGAAAGAGCCATTCCCGCAGCTCCCGCTCCTGGCCCCTCGCGAGCCGAGCGACGTCTGAGCCGGGGGTCGACTGCTGCTGAATGAGCGCGAGCGTTTGCAAAACCGAGTCGTGCAGGTGGGCCGCGATATCGGCTCGCTCGGCCTCCCGCGCGCGGGCCGCTCGTTCGGCGCCAAGCTGCCGGTTTTGTCGCAGCAGCCAGGGCGCGACCGCGAGGCCAACGCCCGCGAGTACGGCGAGCGCCGCACCAATGACGGTGAGCACGCTCGGCTCGCGGGCCGTGATGAAGAACATGAGCACGCCGACCGCGACGAGCGCGAGCGCCGCGAGCACGCGGGGCAGCTGATGCTTCTCTGGGCGATCCCGATCGGCGATGAGCCACCACGTGAGGCCGACACCGCCGAGCACGGCAAGCGCGGGCAAAATCGTGTTGAGGCGCAGCTGCACGCCGAGCTGCACGAGCACGAGCGCGATGCCCGCGAGCAGCAGCACGCCTCCAAGTAAGAGTTCGGCGATCGGCCACCTGCTGCCCTGCTCAGTCTGCGGGGTTTCGCCCTCGCGGTGCTGCTCACCGGTTTCCCGTGAGGCACGCCGTTCGCGCTGCTCACGCACGCGCGGTTTTGGCTCCCTCGGGTGCTCGGGGCCGCCACCCCCGAACCACCGACCGAGGCCCGCGGATCGCGGATCGCCCTCGGCGGCTTGCGATGCTTCCCCGGGCGCCGTGAGCGCGCTGCGAAGCGGAGCAACCCCCCGCGACTCGCCCTCTTCGGGAACCGTGAGCGCGAGAAACACGTACACGACCACCCCCGCACCGCCGATCCCGGCAAAGAGCACCATGCCGACCCGCACCCAGAAGAGGGGCAGCCCGAGGTGCTGCGCGAGCCCAGCGCACACCCCCATGAGCATGCGCTCACTGCGGGGCCGCATGAGGGGCGGGCGGGGTTCGGGGCTCGACATACCTCTATCCAAGCACCTGCCGGGCGTTCAGGGGAACACCGCAGGGGGTCTCTCGGGGTTCGTTCAGGGCAAACCCTGATGGCGGGGCCGCACCCACCCGCGGCAAGGTAGAAGCATGAACGAATCATCATCTCAGCAGCCAGGGCCCGAGGCGCCCGGCAACCCCGGCGGGTTTTTCCCGTGGGTCCGAGGCTTGGGCGTCGTGCGCGACCCCAACAACCGCTGGTTCGCGGGTGTCGCCTCGGGTATTGCGCGACGAGCTCGCGTCGATCCGCTCGTTATTCGTGCCGTGTTCGTCGTGCTCGCGGTGCTCGGCGGCCCGGGCATTCTGCTCTACATCATCGGCTGGCTCTTCTTGCCCGACGTGCGCGGCAAGATTCACGTTGAGGAGCTGTTGCGGGGGCGATCAACGCCCGGTGTAACGATCGCGGCGGTCATTCTCGCCGTGTGGCTTGTCATCGGGCTCTTCGGGGGCGTCTCACCCTTCTCGCACTGGGACCTCTGGCGCGTCGCAGGCGTGCCGAACTGGATCAGCGTCACCTTCACGGTGCTCTTCTGGATCGCCTTCACCGTGGTCGCGATTATCGTCGTGCAGCGCCTCATCGTGCGCCACGGCAAGGCCCGTGGGACGAAGCAGCCACCGGCCGGAACGCCAGGTTACGACCAAGCGGCCCAGGGCGGCGCTGCGGCACAGCCGGGCACTCCGCCACAGCCGGGTGCCCAGCCGGGCGCCCAGCCAAGCGCGCACCAGAGCGCGGCCTTTCACGAGACCCCGCCTGCCGGGCACGCCCAAGGCCAGGAGCCTCACAGCACCGAGCCCTCGTTTGAAGAGAGCATGCGCACCCTCGGCAACACCGTCTCGGCGCAGGCCGGCGAGTTCGGCCAGAAGGTGTCGTCGAAGGCCACCGAGTGGGGCCAGACGGTCGCTGACACGACCGGCACCTGGAGCAGCCAGTACGCCGAGCACTACGAGAAGACCCGCATGCCCACCGGGCAAAAGATCATCACCCTCGCGATGATGCTGCTCGCTTCTGGCGGCGCACTCCTGTGGGCCGCAACGGGCAATGCCGTACCGAACCCACCGCTGCCGTGGGAAGGTTCTGGCGCGCTCCTCATCGCGATCATCGCGGCAACCGTGACCCTCGCCATCTCGATCATCATCGCTGGCGTGCGCGGCAAGCACACGGGCGGCATCGGCTTTCTCGGGTTTCTCGGCGTCGCGTCGCTGCTCGTGATCGCGGTGCTGCCGTGGGGGTCACGCTACTTCTTCATTGGCACGCAGGACGTGGGCGTCGAATCGACCGGTGTCGTCGCCGCGATCGGCACCACCAACGTCGACCTCGGCGACCTCGACTCAGCGCCGCACACCACAGAGTTCACGGTCACGCAGGCCATCGGCAACGTGACGGTCGACCTGCCCCGCACCCGCCCGATCGAGCTGACCGTGAGGGTTGGCGCTGGCAAGATCACCGAGCTGCAGCCGCGCGCACAGGGCTCGGCCCGCGAGGTGACCCGCGACTCGGGCCTCTTCGCCCACCGCACCTTTCTCGTGAACGGCGACAACCCGGGCACCCCGGTGAACGTGACCGTGACGGTCGGGGCGGGCGACGCTTCGATCAGCCCGTCGAGCTCAGAACGCAGCCTGAAACCCCTGGAGATCACGCGATGAATATCACTCCCAACGACGATCAGCAGCCCCTCGAAACCGAAGGCTTCGAGACGATGCCGCTTGAGACGAACGCGTTCGATCCGCAGCCGGGGAGCGCGCAGGCGGGCGTCACGCCTCCGCCGCCAGCGCAGCCACAGCCGGCACCAGCGGCATCGCAGCCAACGGCGCCTGCACCAACGCCGGCACCAGCACCACAGCCGCCCGCCAAGTCGCGACCCCGCAGCGGCCCCATCGTCTGGGGCACGCTCATGCTCGCCTTTTGCGCGTGGGTCACGCAGCGCGCGCTCTTTCCCGACATCGTGCAAACAGGATTGTGGATCGCGCTCACCGTGCTCGGCCTCGGTGCGCTGCTGCTCATCGTCGGGGTCTCAGTCGCCATGCGCGGCAAGCGTAGCCCCGAAGCGCCCACTTCTGCGCGACACGAGCGGTAGGCCTCCCGCCCACCACGCTCGCGCGATCTAGCGGCCCACGAGGGTGGGTTTTGGCGAGAACGCTGGCGAGACACCGAGGCCCTGCGAACGGAAGGGGCCTCGGTGCGTTGCCGCGGTGTTCTCGACCACGAACGACGACATGCTCGGCAGGTAGCGATCGTCGGCGGTCTCGAGCACAGTGCCGTGTTCGTCGTACGCGAGGCGACGCACGCGCAGCAGCGGCGTGCCGAGCGATACCTGTAGTTGCTCAGCCTCGAGGGCCGGCGCCGCGATCGCGTCAATGACGTGGCGGGCGCGAACCGGTGCCCAGCCGAACGCCCCGAGCGTCTGGTAAATCGTATTGTTGTGCAGGTCGGCGCCCAGCAGGTCTTTGCCCGACTCATAGGGGTAGAGCGAGCGCTCGAGCATCGCGGGGCGCTCGTCGAGCAGGCGCAACCGAATGACCTGCACGAGTGGCGCGTCAGGCAGCACCTGCAGCTCACGCGCCTGCGCCTCGGTCGCCTGAATGGTGTCGAGGTGCAGCAGCCTCTGGCCCGGGTCGTAGCCAAGATGCCTCGCCCACTCGGTGAACGACATGAAGGTGTCGAACGACTGCGCGGGCGCCGTGTGCTGCACCCTGGGCGGCGCTCCCCTGCCGCCAATGATCATGCCCTCGGCCCGAAGCGCGGCAAAGGCCTGGCGCACGGGGCCGCGCGAGGTGCCGAACTCTTCGGTGAGCGACTTCTCGCTCGGCACCTTGTCACCGGCACGCCACTCGCCCGTTCTGATGCGTCGAATCATCTCCTCATACAGCTGCACGTGAAGCGGTGGCGTCTGGTTCATGCTGTGAGAGTACCCCGCGAACCCACACCGCAGGCCTACCGAAAGGTAGCCAAAACGTGAATAATCGCTGGCCGAATGGTGACACGGTGAAAAAATGCTGAATGTAGTTGACTATCATCAACCATTGCAATACAGTTGATGTTCGTCAACCATTGCGTGCCAGGGCTCTGGTTCTTCACGCGGCCCGCTTCGAAGCCAGCTCACGGCCAGCCCGATACCGAGATATCGAGTGCTCCCGGGCCACCTCACCCTGACGCGCGCAATACACCGCTCACAACGTCTGAAAGACCCGAATGTCTCAAACCCCGCAATCGAGCACACAACCAGGGGTGCTCACCGGCCGCGCCAAAAACATGGCGCTCGCAGGCCTCTTTCTCGCGAACTTTGTCTCGATGCTCGCCATGAACGTGGTGGGCACCTCGATGCCCATCATCATCGCCGACATCGGCGGCACCCAGGCCGCCTTCACCTGGGTTGTTACCGCGACCATGCTCGCGAGTGCCATCTCAACCCCGGTATGGGGCAAGCTCGCCGACCTCACGAGCAAGAAGGCGCTGCTGCAAATCGCCCTCATCGTGTTTATTCTCGCCTCGGCGCTCGCTGGCTTCGCGCAAGACCCAACCTGGCTCATCACCTGCCGCATCTTCCAGGGCATCGGCGTCGGCGGCCTCGGCGCCCTCGGCCAGATCGTGCTCGCCGAGATCGTCAGCCCCCTTGAGCGCGGCAAGTACATGGGCATTCTCGGCGCCATCATGGCCGTCGCAACCGTGGGCGGCCCGCTGCTCGGCGGTCTGCTCACCGATACCGTCGGCTGGCGCTGGAACTTCTATGTCGCTGCCCCCATCGCGATCGTCGCGATCATCATGCTGCAGCGCACCCTGCACCTGCCCGTGCGCAAGCAGAAAATCACGATTGACTACTGGGGCACCGCGTTCATCTCGCTCGGCTTCTCGAGCCTGCTCATTTGGGTGACCCTTGCGGGCCAGAACTTTGACTGGTGGTCGTGGGAGACCGCGGCAATGGTGGGCGGCGGCATCGCGGCCCTCGTCATCGCCGTGTTCATCGAACTCAAGGTCGAAGAACCGCTCATTCCCCTCACCCTCTTTCTCAACCGCACCTTCACGATGGCCTCGATCGCCTCGATCGCCGTTGGCCTCGCCATGATGGGCACCGCCGTGTTTCTCGGCCAGTACATGCAGCTCGCTCGCGGCCGTTCGGTCATCGAATCGAGCCTGCTCACCCTGCCCATGATGGCGGGCGTGCTCATCGCTTCAACCATCGTGGGCCAGATCATTACCCGCACGGGCAAGTGGAAGCGCTACCTCGTCGCGGGCGCACTCGCCCTCATCGTCGGCATGATCATGATGGGCCAGCTACGCTACGACACCGAATACTGGTACGTGGGCATCTCAATGGCCATTATGGGCACCGGCGTGGGCATGACCATGCAAAACCTCGTGCTCGTCGTGCAAAACACCGTCGAACCAACCGAGATGGGCGTTGCCTCATCGGGCGTCACCTTCTTTCGCACCATCGGCGGCACCGCTGGCATCTCGGTCATGGGAGCCATGCTCGCCTCGCAGGTCGCCGACTACATCGTCGAGGGCATCGAAAAACTGCCGCTCAAGCAGCGCGCGGGGGCCGAGGCTCTCGCGGGCGGCCAGGTTCCAAAGATTGCCGACTTGCCTGGCCCGATCCGCGATGTCGTCGAATCGGCCTACGGGCACGCGATCGGCAATATCTTCTTGGTCGCCTCGCCGATTGCGGTCGTCGCACTCATCGCGATTATCTTCCTGCCGAACATTCCGCTCAGCACGAAGAGCAACGCCGAACGCATGGCCGAGCTCGAGGCCGAAGAGGCAGCGGGAGGCCCTGCGGCGCACCTGCAAGAACGCGCAGCCGATCGTGTCATGATTGACCCGACGGGCCCCATCACCCTTCCGACGAGCCACCGCCGTGGCTCGAGCGAGACACCGACCGCCTAGGTACCCCCATGCACGAAGAACAGCACGCACCGCGCCACGAACACCCCGAGGGAAGCATCGCTGCATACATCACCGACATCATCAGCGAATTCTCTGAGGTGTTCGCCTCGGCGCGCACCAACTGGTCGCGGTACGCCGAGACGGTGCACCCCGAGCTGAGCGGCGGCGGGCTCATGGTGCTGCAGTTCATCTTGCGCAAGGGACCCGTCACCGCCACGGGCATCAGCCAGGTACTCGACATGGACAAGGCGCTCGTGAGCAGGCAAATCGCTAGGCTTCGCGAGTTCAACCTCGTCGAGGCACGCCCCGCACCCGACGACCGCCGCGTGCAGCTGCTCACCGGCACGGCCGAGTCAGAAGAGATCATGGCCGAGGTGCGCACCCGCTGGGCCCACTCGTACCACGAGCGATTCGAGGGGTGGAACGCGAGCGAGCTGCTCGTCTTGCGCGACGCCCTGCACCGCTTCAACGCGGGCACCGTGCCACCCAACGACGGCCCGGCGACCCGCTGCGCGCAGGGCCACCGGGAGGCCGCGGCCGAGTAGCCGGGCTGGCTACTTTGCAGGGTCGCGTTGTGGCTGGCTGCCAGGAAGCGCCGCCCATGCCATGTAGCCGCCCTCGACCTCGGCCACATCGTAGCCGGCGAGACGAAGCCCGCTCGCCGCGACCGCGCTTCGCACCCCGCTGCGGCAGTACATCACGACGGGGCCGGCCTCGGGCGCTGGCAGTTCGTCGAGGTGCCACAGGAGCCTTCCACTCGAGAGCTGCTGGGCGCCCGGCAGGTGACCCGCCGCAAACTCGGTCTTGTTGCGCACGTCGAGCAGGAACCCCCGAGCCTCACCCGGCTTCACGACGGCCGGCTGCACGAGCGGGAGCCCCTCGAACGAGGTAACAAAGCCAGCGAGCGTGTCGATGCCCACCCGAACGAGATGGTCGCCAAACTGCTCGGCGGCCTCACGCGACTCGGCAAGCACGACGAGGGGTCGCCGCTCGGCCTCTGGGTTCACAACCCAGGCTCCGTAGCTCGCAGCCTTCGCTGAGCCTGGCACGGCGAGCGCTCCCGCGAGGGTTCCCTCGTGCACGGCCGCGTGGTGGCGGGTGTCAATCACGACCACCTCGTCGCGCTTGATGAGCTGCGCGAGCTCACGGGCCTCGTACTCGCGAAGCGGTGGCCGCTCGCCCATCACCTCGGGGCCGAGCTTGTTCTGCCGTTTCATGCGCTCAAAGTAGGCGTGGGCGTCTGGCTGCCCGTCGAGCAATGCCGCGACAAAACCCTGCTCGTCGTCTTCGCGCAGGTACTCGGCCCACCACGAAAAGTTGCGCTCGTAGCCCACCGTCGTGGCGGCGATCGAGCCGAGGGCCTTGCCGCAGGCCGAGCCAGAGCCGTGCCCCGGCAGCACCTGCACGTAGTCGGGCAACGTCACAAAGTGCCGTTTGAGACTCTCGAAAAGTTGCGCCGCGCCCGCAAAGCGGGTGTCGGTGAAGCCCGCGGCCTCGTCGAGCAAGTCGGGCCTGCCAAGGTCACCAACGAACACGAAGTCTCCCGTGAGCATGAACCCCGGCTCGGGCGACTGCGCGCCGTCGGTCACGAGAAACGAGAGGTGCTCTGGGGTGTGCCCCGGCGTGTGCACCGCCTCAAGCGAGATGTTGCCGAGCTCGATGCGGTGCCCGTGCTTCATGCGCACGGCCCCGTCAAACCGCTCGCCGTAGGTCCATTCGGGCCCGCCCTCGTCAGAGACGTACACGCGAGCGCCCGTCTTGGCCGCGAGCTCGCGGGTGCCCGAGAGGTAGTCGGCGTGAATGTGCGTCTCGGTGACGGCGACAATGGTCATGCCGTTTGCCGAGGCAATGCGCTCGTACACCCCGGTGTCGCGCCGGGCGTCAACGACAATCGCCTCGCCCTGCGCCTGGCAGCCGATGAGGTAACTCGCCTGTGCGAGATCTTCGTCATAGATACGTTCGAGAAGCATGTGCGACCCCGCCCCTAGCGCCCAAACAGCCGCGCAAAGAAGCCACCGCCGGAGGTCTCTTTTGCCGCCTGCATCTCAGCCTGCGAGTGCTTGCCCCCGCACCATTCACCGCTCGGCACCGTGGCCTTCACCATCGCAACGTGCTGGCCGCAGCCTGCCCAGGTGGTCTTGCCGCAGGTGCGGCACTTTGCTGGTCGACACATGATTCGTCTCCTGTCGTGGGTCATCGGTTTGACGCGTTTAGAAATACCCCCGGGGGTATTCTTGAGCAACTATACCCCAGGGGGTATGATCGATGTCAAGCACGAACCCGAGAAAGGCCCAAGGCATGACCGAAGCACACCCCACCGAGGCCGGCACCACGAACGCCGCATCGCCGCGCGATGCCGACGCAAAGCGCAAGGTCGTCAACCGACTGCGCAGGGCCCACGGTCAGCTCGCCGCCGTCATCACGGCGGTTGAAGACGACGCGCACTGCCGCGACGTCGTGCAGCAGCTCTCGGCCGTCTCGAAGGCGCTCGACCGCGCGGGCTTTCTCGTCATCTCGAGCGCCCTGCAAGAGTGCATCGCCGACCCCGACAATGCCGAGAACACCGACCCTCAAGAGCTCGAGAAGCTCTTTCTCTCACTCGCCTAAGCGAGCATTAGAGCCGCGGATCATAGGTCGGGTCCCGGTACGGCTCAGGGCATCCCTCGGCGACCGCTTCGGGCACGAGCTCGAAGTGCCACGCCTCATTCGCATACGTTTGGCAGAGGCCGTAGGCGGAGCCCTCCCGCTGCAACCAGGAGGTCGCCTCGAAGTCGCCGATATCGACGGCCTGGCCCGAAACGTGTGACGAGGTTTCGGCGGGGGCGACCCAACGCTGCGCCTCTTCACGCGAGCCATAGGTGGCAATCGCATCGTCGATGAGGCGCTCCTGCAGGCCGACCGATCGCCAGCCCGAGTTCACGAAGAACTCGATGCCCTCGGCCCGCGCATCGCTCGCCGCGTACTGAATCGCAGCGAGAAGCTCCGGGTCCAAGTGCGCGACCGCGGGGTGCTGCTCGTCAAACACCGAGGGGCGACGGTTCTCATCGACCTCACCCGTTTCACCCGAGGTCGCCCCTGGGCCGCCCATGACCTCGTCAGAGCTCGTGAAGGCCGCGTCGCCGCTCCCTCGAAACGGCGCGAGCACCATGCCTGCGGCCGCCTGAATGCCATGGGCGGCGAGCATGGCGATGAGCGTTGCGATGACCGCGAGCACGATCATGAGGCCGGCCCTGCGCAGGCGGTAGTCGTGCTGAGTGTCGTTGCGTTGTTCGTTCATGCCTCAAGAACACCAGGCAACGCGTTGCCAGGGCGTATCGAAATTTGCATATGTTTTCGATACACCCGGGTGTGTACGATCACAGTATGCGCGTGCTGATTCTTGAAGATGAGCCCCTGCTCGCAGCGGCGATCAAAGACGGGCTGCGTCTCGAAGCGATCGCGGCCGACATTGCCGGCGACGGCGATACCGCCCTCGAACTGCTCAGCATCAACGACTACGACATGGCGGTACTCGACCGCGACGTTCCCGGCCCCTCTGGCGACGAGGTTGCCCAGCACATTGTCGCGGGCGGCACGGGCACCCCGATCATCATGCTCACGGCGGCGAATCGCATCGACGACAAGGCGAGCGGCTTTGAGCTGGGCGCCGACGACTACCTCACGAAGCCGTTCGAGTTTCGCGAGCTCGTCATGCGCATTCGAGCGCTCGATCGTAGGCGCTCCCGGGCAGAGCCTCCCGTGCGCGAGATCGCGGGCATCACGCTCGACCCGTTTCGCCGCGAGGTGTACCGTGACGGGCGCTACATCGCGCTCACCCGCAAGCAGTTCGCGGTGCTCGAGGTGCTCGTCGAGGCGGCGGGCGGTGTTGTGAGTGCTGAGCAGCTGCTCGAGCGGGCGTGGGACGAGAATGCCGACCCCTTCACGAACGCCGTGCGCATCACGGTCTCGACGCTGCGCAAGCGGCTCGGCGAGCCCTGGGCCATCGCGACGGTCGCGGGGGTTGGCTACCGCATCGACACGGGAGAGCCCGGCCGTGCATAGCGAGACGCGAGAGGCACGCAGGCCTGGCCTCAGCGCGCGGGTCAAGCTCACGCTCAGCTACGCGGGATTTCTCACGATCGCGAGCGCGCTGCTGCTCGCGGTGGTGTGGCTCTTTCTCTTGCGGTACGTGCCCGACGCCCCCATTTTTGCCGACGGCATGCACGTGCCCAACCGCACCGACCTCGAGCGGGCCTTCGCCCCGAAAATCATCTGGGCGCTGCTCGGCATCATCGCTTTCGGCCTCGTTGGCGGCTGGTGGCTCGCGGGCCGCATGCTCGCGCCCCTCACCCAGATCACCGAGGCCGCGAAGCTCGCAAGCGGCGGATCGCTCACGCACCGCATCGCGATGCCCGGGCCAAGAGACGAGTTTCGCGACCTCGCCGATACCTTCGACGAGATGCTCGCCGAGATCGAAACGCACGTCGCCGAGCAAGAGCGCTTCACGGCGGCCGCCTCGCACGAGCTGCGCACGCCGCTCGCGATCACGCGCACCATGATCGAGGTCGCGCGCGAAGATGAGCATGCCGACCTGCGGGCGCTGCTCGAGAGCCTGCACCTCGTCAATTCGAGGGCGATCGATCTGGCCGACGCGCTGCTCCTGCTGCACTCGTCGAGCCACCGCCTCACGAACCCCTCACCCGTTGACGTGTCACTGCTCGTCGAAGAGGCAGCCGAGAGCCTCCTGCCGCTCGCCGAGAAGCGGGGCATCTCGCTCGAGGTTGTGGGCGAAAAGGCGCTCGTGCTCGGTGCCGAGTCGCTTCTGCAACCCCTCGTGCTGAATCTCGTGCACAACGCCATCGTGCACAACCGCCCGAGTGGCGGCGGCAGCGTCACCGTTAAGACCCACGACACCCCTCACGGTGCTCGCCTCACGGTCGTGAACACGGGGACGCCCGTGAGCGGAGCCACGGCCGACGTGCTGCTCGAGCCGTTTCAACGTGCCGCGGGGCGCGTTCGCGGCACCGACGACGATCACGCGGGCGCGGGCCTCGGCCTCAGCATCGTGCGCAACATCGTGCGCGTGCACGGCGGCACGCTCAACTTCACCCTCCTGTCAGAGGGCGGCGCGCGGGTGGTCGTTGACTTTGCCCCTTGTGTTCCAAGCCAGGGCGCGTAGCCTGGGGGCACCACGTCACCGGTGAACAGGAGGGGCCATGAGCCACGATCACTTTGTTGTACGCCACCTGCCCGACGAGCAGCGTTACGCGCTCATTGATACCGCCGAGGGCGACCGCGAGGTCGGCCAGGAGGGCTACATCGACCTCGAGGTCGATGGCCGCACGCACCGCATGCTCGTGCACACGGGCGTGAGCGAAGAATACGGCGGCCAGGGCCTCGCTTCATTTCTCGTGCGCCAGGTGATCGACGACATCGTCTCGCAGGGCCACCTCATCGTGCCCATTTGCCCCTACGTCGTCGCCTGGTTGCCGAAGCACCCCGAATACGCCGAGCACGTCGTCAAGGCGACGCCCGCGCACCTGCAGGCGATGAACGAGCGCCGCGTCGAGTAGCTTTTCTCGACGAGCTCGCGCCGATCCGCGGCTCAGGGGTGCACGAGCAGAATGCCCGCGAGCGAGAGACTCGCGACGACGAGCGTTGAGCCGGTCGCGAGCACGAAGGGCTTCGCGCCGACGCTCATGAGCGAACGCACCTTGACCCCGCAGCCGAGGCCGAACATTGCGGCCGAGAGGAGCGCGGTTTGGGCGATGCCGCCCGCTTGCACGATGCCCTCTGGCAGCCAACCGCTCGACCGCAGGGCAACCATCGCGAGAAACCCGATGATGAAGAGCGGCACGATGGGCGGGCGTTTGGCGCCGGGAGCGAGCGTTCCGAGGCGGCGCTGCCTGATGCTGAGCACGGCGACAATGGGGGCGAGCAGCAGCACGCGCGCGAGCTTCACGACGACGGCGACCGCGAGTGCCCCACCCCCGATGAGTCCGCCCGCTGCGACCACCTGAGCGATCTCGTGAATCGAGGCACCGGCCCACATGCCCGCGAGCTCGGGCCCGAGGCCGAAGAGCGAGGAGAGAAAGGGGATCACCGCGATCATGAGGGTGCCAAAAATCACGACGAGGGCGACCGCCGTCACGACCTCTTCTTCGTCGGCGTCGGTGACCCCCTCGACGCCCGCAACGGCCGCGGCCCCGCAAATCGAGAAGCCGCACGCGATGAGCAGGGTCTGGGCCGGTTTCATGCCGAGCAGCCGCCCCATGCCGAGCGTCGCAAAGACCCCGCCCGCGACCACGACCACGATGACGACGAGCATCGGCGCACCGAGCGAGAGAATGTCGCCCATGACGAGCTGCAGACCGAGCAGCACGATGCCCGCGCGAAGCAGTTTCTTTGCCGCGAAGGTGATGCCTGGCCCCGTGGCTTCTGGCAGGGCCACGACGTTCGTGAGCACGATGCCGAGCACGATCGCGATGATGAGCGGGCTCACGCTCGGCACGCCCACGCGTTGCAGCAGGTCGCTCACGAGCATCGAGAGGCCGGCGGCCCCCGCGGCGAGCGCGAGGCCGGGCACGAAGCGGGTGAGGTGGGCGGCACGCTCAGGCGAGCGGCTGGGAGCGTTGGTGGTCATGACACCCATTGTTGTGCGCGGCGAAACCGTCCGGTAGCCCGCCATCCAGCATGGCGGCATATGCTTTTGATATGAAGCAAGCGTGGCCCAACCTGCAGGTGCTCGAACTCTTTGTCGCCGTCGTGCAGCACGGCAGCCTCGGCGCGGGCGCGCGCGCCGTTGGCATGGCGCAGCCCAACGCGAGCCGCGCGATCGCCGAGCTCGAAACGCGCGTCGGATCGCCGCTACTCGTTCGCCACCCCCGCGGATCGCGCGCCACCCCGCTCGGCCTCGCCCTCGCCGACCGCGCCCGAACGCTCGTCGATGGCGCGAGCGAGCTCACCGAGTGGATCGATCACGCCCATCACGCCGGCCCAAGCACCTGCCGCGTGGGCGCGAGCATGACGATCGCCGAGAGCCTCCTTCCCGCCTGGATCGCCGAGGTGAAGCGGCGAGCGCCCCGCGCGGTGCTGCACATCGAGGTCGCGAACTCGCGCGACGTGCTCGCCGACCTGCAGCAAGGGCACATTGACCTCGGGTTCGTCGAGACGCCTGAGGTGCCGGTGCGCGTGAATACCCACGTCGTGCACGAAGACGAGCTCGTCATCGCGGCACCTCCGGGGCACGAGCTCACCACTCACGGCGGCACCGTCACGCTCGCCGACCTTGCCCGCACCCCGCTCGTCGTGCGGGAGCCCGGCTCGGGCACGCGCGACGCCCTCGAGGCCCTCTTCGCCGGCCACCCGCAGCACGCCATCGCGCAGGAGCTCGGCAGCAACGCCGCCGTGCGCGTCGCCGCCCTCTCAGGCGCGGGCCCCGCGGCCCTCAGCGAGCTCGCCCTGCAGCGGCACCTCGACGACGGCTCTCTCGTGCGCATCGCTCACGAGGGCGAGGGCGTGCGCCGCCCACTCACGGCGGTGTGGGCGGGCCCGCAGCGCCTCACGGGTCTCGCGGCCGAACTCGTGCACGTCGCGGCGGCGACAACGGCGACAGCGACAACGGCGACGACGACGACAAGCAAGGCTCAGGACAGCGCCTCGTAGCGCGCAAGAGCGGCAAGGCGGCTCTCGCGCAGGTCGACAATCGGTGGGATCAGCAGGCTGTCGGGCGCCCACCGCTCGACGTACTCGCCGTCGGGGTCGAAGCGTTCGGCCTGCCGCTCGGGGTTAAACACCCGAAAGTATGGTGCCGCGTCGGCTCCGCTGCCCGCGACCCACTGCCAGTTGAACGGGTTGCTCGCCTGGTCGGCGTCGACGAGTGTGTCCCAGAACCAGGCCTCGCCCACGCGCCAGTCAATGCCGAGGTTTTTCGTGAGCAGCGAGGCGGCGGTCATGCGCACCCGGTTGTGCATCGTTCCCGTGGCCCACAACTCGCGCATGCCCGCATCGACGAGCCCAAAGCCGGTGCGGCCCTCGCGCCAGGCCTGAAGGAGCTCGGCCTCGGGGCCGGTTTGGGCGTCGCTGGCGGTGATCCACCCCAAGGCCTCGTAGCGGGGGTTGAGATTCGCGGTCGCGAGATCGGGTGCCGCGTAGAGGGTGTGCCAGGCGAACTCGCGCCAGATAATTTCTGAGAGAAATTTCTCGGGGTCGAGGCCCTGCTTCGCCGCTGCGGCGTGCGTCGCGTGCCACACTTCGCGGGGGCTCAGCTCGCCGAAACGCAGGTGCGGCGAGAGGCCCGAGGTCGCATCGCTGGCCGGCAGGTCGCGGCCCTCGGCGTAGCCCTCGAGGCCGTCTTCGAGAAAGGCACGCAGGCGCTCGTGGGCGTGGGCGGTGCCTGGGCTCCAGCGGCGGGCGAGGCCCCCGGCCCACGCCGGTTCGCGGTCGAGCACGCTGATATTGTCGGCGAGGAGGGCGTCGAGCGAGGCTGGCCGAGAGCTTGCTGGCGGCGCCGGGAGCGGCAGGTCGGGGCGGAGCCTTTCGCCGAGCGCACGGCGAAACGCCCCGTACACCCGGTACGGAGTGCCGGCCTGCGTGGTCACGTGCCACGGCTCAATGAGCAGGTTCGCGAAGAACGAGTGGGCCGCGACGCCGCGCTCGCGCAGCTCGTGCTTGAGTCTGGCATCGATGTCGCGCTCGGGGCCGCCGTACCGCCGGTTCCACAGCACGGTGCTGCTGCCGGTGGCCTCGACAACCTCTCGCACGACCCGGTTCGCAGGCCCCTCGCGCACGAGAAGCTCGACGCCGAGCGCCAAAAGCTCACCCGCGAGGTGCTCGAGCGAGTGGTGCAGCCACCAGCGCGCGGCACCGCCAAGCGGCCTCACCCCTGGCGAAACCTCGTCGAGCACGTAGAGCGCGACGGTGTGCGAGCCCTCGCCCGCCTGCATTGCCTCGTGCAACGCGGGGTGATCGTGCACCCGCAGATCGTCACGAAACCAGACGAGCGTGGTCACCCGAGCACTGCCTCAATCGCCGCTTCTGGCGTGCAGTGCGTGAACTCGTAGCCGCTCGCGATGAGCACCTCTGGCACGACCGTCGCATCGGCCGTGAGCAACGACTCGGTCGCGTCGCGCCCAAGAGCGAGCCGAAGAGCAAACTCGGGAGCCGGAAGCCAGAACGGGCGGCCGAGGCTCCGCGCGAGCGCGCGGCCAATCTCGGCGTTCGTCGCGGGGGTCGGGCCCGCGAGATTAACGGGGCCCTCGATGTCCCGGTCGATGATGTGCGTGATCGCGCCGACCTCGTCGCTGAGCGAGATCCACGGCCATACCTGCCTGCCAGAGCCGAGCGGGCCGCCGAGGCCGAGCTTCGTGAGCAGCACCATGGGCTTCAGCACGCCGAGCGGGTGCAAGACGGGCGAGGTGCGCAGGGTCGTGACGCGCGTGAACGAGGCTGCGCGCATCGCCTCGGCCTCCCACGCGGCGCAGAGTCTCGCCAAGAAGGTGTCGCCGGCCGGCGCGGTCTCGGTGCACTCGCCGCCTCCCGGCGACCCGTAAAAGCCACTCGCCGAGCCCG
The DNA here is from genome assembly GCF_019049105.1 of Leucobacter chinensis. Taxonomy (GTDB): domain Bacteria; phylum Actinomycetota; class Actinomycetes; order Actinomycetales; family Microbacteriaceae; genus Leucobacter_A; species Leucobacter_A chinensis. The sequence continues at coordinate 60,458 of NZ_JAHQZR010000004.1, read as the reverse complement.
AGAGCAGGGCGGGCTTCGGCCCCTCCACCCGCTCGAGCGCGGCAACGATCGTGCGGGTGCTGTCGATGCGCGAGTTCCAGAGTTCGCGTCGGTAGCGCTTGCTCCACGGAAGCTTGCCCACGCTCGCGCCGCTCAGCGACACCACCGCGTCGGCTCGCTCAAGCACCGCCGGGTCGAGCTCGCCTCGCGCGGGGCTCCATGCCGCTTCGCCCGGGCCGGTCGCATTGCCACGCACGAGCCGCACGACCTCGTCGCCGCGGGCCCGCAGCCGCTCGGTCAGTTCGCTGCCGATGAGCCCAGAGGCCCCCGCAATGACGATACGTTTCATGCCGCGCCTCCTTGCGCCCACCCCTCACCCGAAACGTCGAGCTGCTGTGCGGTGTCGAGCAAGAAGCGGGTGACGACCTCTCGTTCCGCGGGGCTCAGCCGCGCAGCCGCCTCAAAACGTTTGGCGTGCTGCCGCCCCACCGTCTGCATCGCGGCCTCGCGCGTCTCGGCCGTGATCTCGATGGCGAAGGCCCTGCGGTCAAGCGGATGAATAGACCTCGTCACGTGCCCGCCTCGCTCAAGCCGGTCGAGCAGCTTCGTGGTCGAGGCCGTCGAGATGCGCAGGTGCGCGGCGATTGCCCCGGGGGTCACGATCGTGCCCTTGTTGGCCATGACGATGAGAAAGTGCAGGGCCCGCATATCGGTGCGGCCGAGCTTCATGTACGCGAGCGATGCCTCCGAGAGCTTATCCTCGCTCTCGCGCAGGCTGCCCATCGCCGCCATGACCTCGCTGATTTGTTTGAGGTCGCCCTCGCTCAGGTGCGCGCGCGTGACGAGCCGACCGTCGGGGTCGTTGGCCTCGACGTCGTAGATGCTGATACGGGGTTGCTCGTTCGGGCCCGCCCCTTGGCTTGGCGACGACATGGTGCTATGTTAACGCATAGAATATTTCAACCTAGGGTTATTAGATAACCTGGCTAGCTAAATCTATTCGAGCGGGAGGCAGCGGTGACCGAGAACGAAACGCGCGCAACGACAGAGGTTACCTCGGCGCCACCCGCCGAGCACGGGAGTGCGGGGCGCCACTCTCGGGGGCGTGGCCAGCGCCGATCCGCACCAGCTCGACTGCTTCGGGTGCTCGTACCCGCGCTGCTCATCATCGTGTGGGTCGGCGTTGGCGGCATCGGCGGCCCCTACTTCGGCAAGGTGTCAGAGGTCTCGTCGAACGACCAGACGACCTACCTGCCGAGCTCGGCCGAGGCAACGCTCGTGCAGGAGCGGCTCGCCGACTTTCGCGACTCCGACGCGATTCCCGCCGTCGTGGTCGCAACGAAAGACACCGCGTTCAGCGACGCCGAACTCGAGACCCTCGCCGACGCACTCGACTCACTGCCCGGCTCGGTCGAGGGCGTGAGCGACGACATCTCGCCGTTCATCCCCTCAGAAGACGGGCTCGCGGCCCAGGCGTTCGTTCCGCTCGACAGCGGCGAAAACCTCAGCGACCATGTCAACGCACTCGGCGACCACCTGCGCGACGCGGCCCCCTCTGGCGTCACCGTGTACGTCACGGGCCCCGCCGGCTTCACCGCCGATCTCGTCAACGGGTTCGCGGGCATCGACGGGCTGCTGCTCGGCGTCGCCCTCATCGCCGTGTTCATCATTCTCGTCATCGTCTACCGCTCGCTCCTTCTGCCCGTCGCCGTGCTCGGCACGAGCATGATGGCGCTCACCGTCGCGCTGCTCGTCAACTGGTGGCTCGCGAAGTGGGGCGTGTTCATGCTCTCGGGCCAAACCCAGGGCATCCTCTTCATTCTCGTCATCGGCGCCGCCACCGACTACTCGCTGCTCTACGTCTCGCGCTACCGCGAACAGCTGCGCCTCACCCACGACAAGGGCGAGGCCACCATGCGCGCCATTCGCGGCTCGATCGAACCCATTCTCGCCTCAGGGTTCACCGTCATCGCGGGCCTGCTCTGCCTGCTGCTCTCAGACCTCAAGTCGAACAGCTCACTCGGCCCCGTCGCCGCCGTTGGCATCGTCTTCTCGATGCTCGCGGCCCTCACGCTGCTGCCCGCGATCCTCTTCGCCTTCGGTCGTGCCGCGTTCTGGCCCCGCCGCCCCCGCTACGAACCCGAGGTCGTCGCCGAAGAGCACGGCATGCCCCGCGGTGTCTGGGCCCGGCTCGCCGCGTGGATCCGCAGCCACCACCGCCCCATCTGGATCGTCACGACCCTCGCCCTCGTCGCCGGGCTCTTCGGCGCGACCCACCTCGACGCGTCGGGCGTCGCGCAATCAGAGCTCGTGCTCGGCGTGAGCGAGGCACGCGATGGCCAAGCGGCCCTCGGCGAACATTTTCCCGGCGGATCGGGCAGCCCCGCCATGGTCGTCACCCCCTCAGGCTCGCTGCAGCGCACCGCCGACGCCTTGCTCGATAACCCGGGCGTCGACTCGGTTGCGGTCGTCGCCCTCGACGCGCCGAGCGGCACCGCCCCCGTGACCGCCGACGGTATCACGGCGTTCGGCCCTCCCGGCACCGAGCCCCCTGCCCCGACGGTCTCGCGCGGCGACGTGCTGCTGCAGGCCACCCTCACCGACGCCGCCGACTCCGACGCGGCGCAGCAGACGGTGCGGGAGCTGCGCGAGGCGCTGGCCTCGGGTGGGGCTGGGGCTGGCTCCGGGGGTACTGGTTCCGGGAGCGCGGGCTCCGGCGACGCGCTGGACCAGGCGACGCTCGTGGGAGGCGTCACCGCAACCGCGATTGATACGAACGATGCCTCGATCCACGATCGCGCCCTCATCATTCCCATCGTGCTCGCGGTCATTCTCGTGATTCTCATGATGCTGCTGCGGTCGATCGTCGCACCCATCATCCTCATCGCAACGACCGTGCTCTCGTTCGGAACCGCCCTCGGGGTCGCCGGCTGGATGTTCAAGCACGTCTTCGACTTTCCCGGCGCCGACCCCGCCGTGCCGCTCTACAGCTTCGTGTTTCTCGTGGCGCTCGGCATCGACTACAACATCTTCCTCATGACACGGGTGCGCGAGGAATCGCTACGCCACGGAACCCTCGAGGGCATCTCGCGCGGCCTCGCCATCACGGGCGGCGTCATCACCTCGGCGGGCCTCGTGCTCGCGGCGACCTTCGCGGCGCTGTCGGTGATCCCGATTCTGTTTCTCGTGCAGATCGCGTTCATCGTGGCGTTCGGCGTGCTGCTCGACACCTTCATCGTGCGCTCACTGCTCGTGCCGGCCCTCGCGACCGACATTGGCCGCGCGATCTGGTGGCCGTCGCGCCTGTCGCGCGGTGGTGGCGGCGGGGCTGGGTCTGGGCCTGGCTCGGCAACTATTGCCTGATTTTGACGCCGAAAAGGGGCAAAAACCCGCAAATCGACTCTTAAATCAGGCAATGGTTGGCGCTTTGACGGGCGAAACCCGGCGCGCCGCTACTCGCCGCGGGGCTCCTGCAGGGAGCCGGCCAGCACCGAGAGGGCCGCGAGGCGCGCCTGGCGGCCGCGCTCGCCACGGTGCTCGACGAAGGCCTGCACGAGCAGCTCGGTCACGAGCATGAGGGCCGCGCGCGAGGTGTGCATGAGCTCGTCGTGAAAGCCACCGTTCACGGGAGGAACCACGAGGGTCGTGTCGGCGAGGTCGTGCGCGGCCGACTTCGCGAACGAGGTGATGACGATCTGGTGGGCGCCGCCCGCACGCACCGCCTCCATCACGTCGAGGGTCGCGCGGTTGGCGCCAGAGCCCGAGAGCACGATGCAGGTCGAACCCTTACCAAGCTGGTGAGCCGCGATCATCTGCGCCATACCGTCGCTGAAGTATTCGGCGGGGCGGCCGGCGGCGTTGAGCCGCAGCACGAGGTCGAGCGCGAGGGGGCCCGAGAGCCCGTTTGCGACGACGAGCACGCGGTCGGCGGTGTCGAGCGCCTCAACAAAGGCGTCGACCCCCTCGGCGGTCAGCGCCGCGACCGAGTCGCCGAGCCTGCCACTGAACTGCGCGACCGATTGGCGCAGCTTGCCGAGCCTCGTCTGGTCAGAGGGCTCGGCGTCGTCGGCCACCGTTTCGAGCGCGAGCTCCTGGGCGAGGGCCACTCGCAGCTGCGGAAACCCGTCGTAGCCCAGGGTGCGGGTCGCGCGAATGACGGTCGTGCGCCCGACACCAACCTGATCGGCGATGTCTTGAGCCGAGCATTCGACGGCCGCTTGACGATCTTGCGCGATCCACAGGGCAACACGACGCTCGGTCGGCTGCATCGAGGGCGCGAGCGACGCGATGCGCACGCTCGGGTGTGAGTCACTTGCTCCTTGCCAGGTCACGAACCGGGGCTCCCTCCATGATGCGACGGCGGATCTTGCCCGACACCGCGTCCATCAGCATTGTCGCGACGATCACGACGATGAGTAGCATACCGACCGTATCCCACTGCCTGAAGTTCGCGTAGTTCGAGAGCATGCTGCCGATGCCGCCGGCGCCGACGAGGCCGAGCACCGCCGAGGTTCGAATGTTGATCTCGAACCGGTAGAGCGCAAACGAGAGAATCGCGGGGGCCGCCGCAGGCCAGAGGGCCCAGCGGGTGACCTCGGCGGTCGTTCCGCCTGCTGCGAGCACCGCCTCTTTCGACCCGTCTTCGACCGACTCGATCGTCTCGTACACCCATTTCGCCTGCGTGCCGATGCCCGCGATGCCGAGCGCGAGGGCGCCCGTGAGCGGGGTGAGGCCCGTGACGGTGAGCAGAATGAGGGCGATGATGACCTCGGGCACGGCACGAATGACCGCAAAGAGGCCCCGCAAGAGGGTGCGCAGCCAGAACGGGCCTACGCCACGCGCCGCGATCATGCCGAGCGGGATCGAAATGACCACGCAGAGAATCGCGCCGATCCACGCCATTGAAATCGACCGCCACGTCTCCATGAGCGCGCGCGGCAGCTTCTCCCAGTTGGGCGAGGCGAACATGAGCTCGAGATAGTTGCCGACCTGGGCGGGCAGCTTCGGCAGGTCGCTCCACGTGATCTGCAGGCCACTCGCGGCGGCAAGAATGATAATGCCGGCGATGAGCGACCACACGGTTGCGCCGAGCCGAGAGGGGCGCTTCGGCACGGCGAGGGGCGCCGGGCTTACCGTGCCGCGGCCCTGCTTCGTAAGGGGTGCGGGGGTCATACGAGCCTCCTTCGCAGCACGTTCGAGAGCACCTCGATGGCGATGACCACGACGAGAATCTCGAGAATGATGACCGACACGTCAGAGTAGGCGTAGAAGCCACGTCGCTCGTCGAGCAGCCGGCCGATGCCGCCAGCGCCAACGATGCCGAGAATCGCCGAGATGCGCACGTTGAGTTCGAGGGTGTACAGCCACTGGTTCATGAAGAGCGGCCAGGTTTGTGGTAGCGCGGTGGCCCGGTTGATCTGAAACTGGGTTCCGCCGGCGGCGCGGCCAGCCTCCATGTAGCGGTGATCGGCCGAGTCGATCGCCTCAGAGACGAGCTTCACGATGATGCCAATGTCGAAGAGAAAGAGCGTGATGACGCCGGGAAGAGCCCCGACGCCGACCATCGCGACGAGCACCATCGCAAAGACGAGGTCAGGAACCGCACGCACAACGTTCACGAGCGTGCGCACGATGCGCCGCGTCACCCCGTTCGGGTTGGTCGGCGAGGCAGCCCAGAGCGTCAGCGGAACCGACACGAGCGCCGCGAGCACCGCACCCACGACCGCCATTTGCAGCGTCTCAAGCATCGGCACCCACGTGCGCGGCAAGAACGCGAAGTTCGGCTGCATGAGCTGCGCGACCTTGTCGACACCGTTGCGCCAGTTCTTCACGAGACCCGCGAGGTCAAGCTCAATGCCGCCGATCGCCGGCAGACAGGTCGCGACCGTGAACGCCGCGAAGGCGGCAATCACGAGCGCCGTGCGCAGCCGGCTCGTCTGCTTCTTGGGCACGCGCTGCTCGCGCTCCCGCGCCGCGAGATCGTTTGGTGTCTCGGATGCCGCGTGATCCGCCGCTTGTTCCCTCGCCGCGGCCCGCGTGTGCTCGGTCATGCACCGGCTCCCAGGCGGTCCTTCGGCTGAATCGGGCGGCCGTAAATCTGCTCAAAGTCGGCGTCAGTCGCGCCAGCGCTCGGCCCGTCATAGACGATCTCGCCGTCGCGCAGCCCGATCATGCGAGTCGTGTACTCGCGTGCGAGATCCATGAGGTGAATGTTGATGAGCACCGTGAGGCCGCTCTCGGCATTGATGTGCTGCAGGTCGGCCATGACCGAGTGCGCAGTCGGCGGATCAAGGCTCGCGACCGGCTCGTCGGCGAGCATCACGCCCGGCTCCTGGGCGAGGGCGCGCGCGATCGCGACGCGCTGCTTCTGGCCTCCCGAGAGCGCTCCTGCGCGGGCCCACACCTTCTCGAGAATGCCGACCGAGTCGAGCGCGCGAAGGGCGATCTCGCGGTCTTTCGCCGAGGCGATGCCGAGCAGGGTGCGGTACGACGGGGTGTGCGAGAAACGGCCAACGAGCACGTTGCGGTAGACGTTCGCGCGCTCGGCAAGGTTGAAGCCCTGAAAGATCATGCCGATGTGGCCGCGCGCACGGCGAAGCGAGGCGCCCTTAAGCGCCGAGATCTCGTGCGGGCCGACCGTCACGCTGCCGCTCGTGACGGGAACGAGGCCGTTGATCGTGCGAATCAGCGTCGATTTGCCCGAACCAGAAAGCCCAACGATTGAGACGATCTCACCCGGCTCGATGGCGAGCGAAACGTCTTTGAGGGCGCGGGTGCCGTTGGGGTAGGTGACCGAAACATGGTCAAGCTCAATACGCCAGGAGGCGGTGTCAGGCATCGCCTGAACCGCCGCCCCCTGGGTTGCATTACTGTGCATAGGTGTGGGTTCCTGAAGGGTTAGTTCGCGAACTGTTCGAGAATCTCGCCGTAGCGGCTGATCTCGTCTTCTGCGGTCTCGCTCGTCCAGTCTGAGAGGCCAACGAGGTCGAACATGACCGAGGCTGCCTCGTCAGACGAGTCGGCGTAGTCGTCCATGAGCTTCGTGAGCTGCTCGACGAGGTCTGATGGCAGGTCTTTCGACGCGGCCACGCCACCGTTCGGAATCATCTCGGTGTACGCGAACGCGACAACCTTCTCGGCGACGTCTGGCGCCTCTTCGGTGACGGTCGTGCGGGCATCCCAGTAGCCGAAGCTCACCTCGGCGTCGCCGTTGTAGACGGCGAGTACCGCATTGTTGTTGCCCTCGACGGGAACCTGCGTGAAGTCTTTGTCGGTGTTCATGCCGAGGTCGCGCATTGCGACGACGGGGTACTGGTAGCCGGCTGGAGAGGTTGCGGCCTGCAGGGCAACCTTCGTGTCGGGTGTGATCTTCTTGAGTGCGTCGATCGAGGCAGCGCCCTGGCCCGTGAGCTCAGCGCCCTCCTCTTCGATGCCGTTGCAGAACGAGAGCTCGATGCCGCTCGCCGCGTAGGTGCCCATGACCGGCTCATCATCGCAGTACTTGTCGGGGTTGTTCGTGTAGGCCACCGAAGCGTACGAGGTCGCGCCGAAGCGCACATCACGCAGAATGAGGTCGGCGTCGAACTGCTGCATCGCGTGGTACAGCGAACCGGCGTCGCTAATGATCACCTGGGCCTGGTCGGCGCCGAGCGCCTCAACCGTCGCCGCGTAGTCGTTCGCGACGACGCCGTTCACCTCGATGCCGAGGTTCTCTGAGAGGTAGCCGGTGAGCGGATCGAGCGCCTCAGCGAGGTCTTCGCCCTCGACCGATGGAACAAGCGAGATGGTGATCGACTCGGGCCAAGCCTTGTCGCCCGATGCCTGGGCGTCGCCCTTGTCGGCGGTATCGGCCGAGCATCCGACGAGTGCGAGCGTGGCGGCGGTGAGAGCACTCGCCGCAATGAGGGTGGAACGCATGAGTGGTTACCTTTCGATGGTGGTGCCTGCGCCTGGTGCCGCAGGGGTTTGGATGGGCTGCTGTGCGGCCCAAGTTTTGGGGGGTTGCTGGGTGGGCGCGGGTGCGGCTTCGGCGAGGTGCTGCGCTGGTGCGCTTTCGGCGGGCTGCTGCGCAGGCGCGGCTTCGGCGGGCTGCTGCGCGGGTGCGCTTTCGGCGGGCTGGTGCGCGGGCGCGGCTTCGGCGGGCTGGTGCGCCGCCCAGGTGATGATGGCGTCGCGCAGCTCGCTGAGCGACGGAGCCTGCATCGTCACCGGGATCGGCGCGTGCTCGTACCGTGCGCCGACGAGGGCGGTTGCGGCTCCGCGCGCCGCTGCGGGCACGAGGTCGTTCACGGCGATGTCGCCGATCGAGAGCACGGGGCCACCCTCGATAAGCCGGTCGACGAGCCCCTCGAGCCCGGCGGGCTTGCCGAGATTGAAGTGTCTCTCGTCGAAGAGATCGGCCACACCCCAGCGCTCGAGCAACTCGGCGATGCCGGCCTCTGGCGCATTCGTGGCGAGCACGAGTCGCGCTACCCCGCCGAGTTCGGTGAGAAACGCTGCGAGGCCCGGCATCGTATCGACGTCGGCCCCGGCGCTGCCGAGCACGTCGCGGCTCGCGAGATAGGCGGCCTGCAACTCTTCGTCACTCGCCCCTGCCTCCTTCGCCATCGAACCAACGATGTCGTAACCGTCGCGAAACTCGCTCTGCCCCGCGTCGTAGCAGCTCAGCTCGGCCTCGACCCGCTCAAGAAACCCGTCTTGGCCCGTGGCCGGCGCCACCTGCTGGGCGTATGCCCGCACTGGCCCGTGCCCGAGGGCGAGGGTTCCGTCGAAGTCGAACACGATGCTGGGTTCCATGCAATCTCCTGAAGTGATTTGGACGATGATTCCAAATGTATAGGAAGAAATGGACGAAGTGTCTATCTTTTGGTGAACTGTGGGTGAATGATTGGGTGTTTTGGGGCCCAGGCGGGGGGGGGCTCGGGCCTCGGGACCCGGGACCCGGGACTCGGGCTGGGCGCGATCCGCGATCTATTTGACGAAAAGTAGGGTGTTTCGGCGATAACACCCTGCTTTTCGTCAAGTAGGCGGCGATAGCGCCAGGCACACGAAGGGGCACGGCCAGCGCAGAAACACCTCGGCCGGTTTACTTGACAGAAAGCAGGGTTATTTCACGAAAACACCCTGCTTTTCGTCAAGTAGACGATGCGGGGGCACAAATCAGCCGCCGGCAAGAACAGCACATCGCAGATCAAAGGCCGACAGAGCCCATGGCGACGCGGATCGGCGCCAGAACCGGCCCGGCAGAGAGCGAACGCGGGCGCGAGCACACGAGTGGGCGCTCGCGGCTACCCGAGAGCTTTGCGCGAAGCGGCAACAGCGCCGACGCGAGCGGCCGTCACTCGTACCGATGCAACGGGAAGCCCACGCTCAGCGCAGTAGGCAGTAACGGCCGCTGCAGCGTTTCGCGTAGCCGCGACGGCTCCCGATTCAGGGAACGCTCCAGCGTTACCCGCAGCCTCCGGGTGGGCATCGGCCCCGACCGCAACGTCTACGTGTAAGCCGTCGTCACCCTGTTCAACCGTCACGCGCGGGGTAGCCTGAGCCGGCTCGTTCAAGAGAGCGCGCACGCCCGCCGCAACCGCCTTCTGCAGCACACCACCAACGTCGTATACCGCGGCAATCCCAGCGGCTTCGCGCACCGCGGCTTCGAGCCCCGCGGCGAGTTCGTGCGGCTCTGGCATCGGCATCGTTGCCACGCCCGACGGCAGCGTCACGCCCAACGGCGGCATCTCTCCCGACGGCGGCGTCTCGCCCGACGGCAGCGTCACGCCCGCCGCTGCGGGCTCTGGTCTCGCGGGGTCAGCTTCGGGCGGCTCGGCGCTCATGGGCTCTGCCGCGTTTGCATCAGGGTGTCTCACCGCTGGTCTCCATTCATTGCGGGGCGTTCATGCACATCGCGCACCGTAAGATCGACCGCTACGAGTCGAATGGTTGAGTGCACGCGAATACGGTTCTGAATCTCAGAACGTAGTTGTTCAACGAGTTCGGGAATCGGCAGGCCGTACCGAATGCTCACTTCGGCCTGCACGCGAACCGGCGCCCCCGGAGTGGTCAGGTCACCGTCGAACCGGCACTTACCGACGAGGGCTCCGGGTACCGCGCTCTCGGCCGAGCGAATGACGCCGCGAAGAGCGCCTTCAGTGATGCCGAGGTCGAATGTCGGGTCTTCAGCTTCGATGGGAATGCGCCGTCCCGCGCGTGCGTCAAGCGCGATACTCGAGAGAATGCTCTGCACAAAGCTCTCTTCGGGTTCAGCTTCGGCGGCCGCATCAACCTCGAGTAATTCAGGGGTGAGATCGCGAAGCCGCTCTAGCGCGTCAAGCACTAAGAGACAGCCAGGCGAATGCTCTATTTCAGGGTCATCTGGGGTTCGCCCGGCATCAAGGTAGTCAGACAGCTGCTCAACGGTATAACCGTTGAGCTCGTCTGCGCTGACTCCAAGATGGGGAGCCCGGGAATTCAGGGGATCGTTCATCGCCATTGCTCCATTCGAACGATGATGTCTTTTCTCGCCCGGGCAAGCAAGCCTCGTACCGTAGACAGGGGAATGCCCAACTCGTGAGAGATTTCTTCATAAGTGTAACCGCCCACTTCTCGCAACATCCAACACTCTCGCTGGGCGGTAGGAAGCTGCTGCAGGGCCTCTGAGAGCGCGGCTACACCGGCTCTCGCCTCGACCTGTCGTTGCGGCGTGATCTGCTCGGGTGCAGCAGGCTCAACCTCGTCGATCCCGTCGTGTGATCTCGACGACCGAATACGATCAATCGCCTTTCGGCTTGTGATGCGCATGAGCCAGCTCTTCACCCGTTCGGGATTTTCGAGGGTTGGCAGTTGGTGCCATGCAGTAATAAAGGTCTCTTGAACCACGTCATCGATCTCTGCAGTGCCAGGCAGCAGGCGCCGAACGTAAGCCCGCATCATGGGTGTGTAGCGCCTGATGAGTACCGCAAACGCCTCAGCATCACCGTCAACAGCACGATCAGCGAGTAACCGATCCTCTGCGCACGCGAGCGAGGTATGGGCCTGCCTCTTTCTCATTCCTCTCCCCCTTCAGAGAAGAGACTCTCGTCGTAGAGAGCCAACGGGCCCGGAGTCAGGCCCCTCTCTTTCCAGTCTGAAACCGCTCTCGCCGAGATTTCAAGGATCTTCATCTGTTGTTCACTTGTTCGTGACCTGATCGATGACAGCGTTTTGGGGTGCTGCCGCAGCGAGCCGGGCTTCGGTTGCGGGCACTGGGCCCGTTGATCCGCCCGGCCGCGCTTCTCACAGCACCCTCGCGTCAACTGCCAAGCAACGCCTTGCGCGTCTTATCAAACGACTTTTGGGCATTTTTGGCGAGGCGTCGGCGAGACTTTTTCGCCTCGGGACTCGTCCACAAACGCTCAATCTGATGCCTGAGATCTTCGTAATGTTTGCCCCGTTTCTTCGCAGACTCGACGCCAACCATGTAACCGGCGACCGCGACGATCACAACAATCAAGAGATTCTTTCGCATTGCACTGTTCCTTTCGTTTTGCGCCCGGAACAACCGGGTCTACTGCACTCGAGGCTGGTCGGCTGCGAACCTCGCACGAATGCCAGACCGAACTGACACGAGTGCATCAAGGTCGCGGCCGAGCAGCGTCGACAGGTTATTGACCAGTCCAGAAACACGCTCGACAATGATGCCCGGCGAGACGTTCTGGCGAGGAGCCACCTGAATATGCAGCACATCAACCCCGCGAATACGCCGAGTCGATACTTTCGAGGTGACCACGGCGTCATCTGCTTCAAGCGAGTGCGCAAGCGCATCGGCAGCAAACGACTCTTCGAGGGTGATAGCGCCGATCGGCCCTTCACCCGGTTCAAGCCGAGTGACCGATGCAGCCCGACCGCCGCCGAGTCGCGCCATGATGATGATGCAGAGCACAACGCCGATGATGGCGAGTAGCAAGGCCCCGAGAGTGACCCCGTTCAGGGCACCGCCCTCACCCATCTGGGTGCGACGTTGCGCCTCGGTCAGCCACGCCTCAGACGAGGTAGCGACTGAGCGCCAGACCTCTGCCGCCGCAGGCCAGAGCTGCGCCATGACAATGGCCAATCCCCCGGCAAGTAAGAGCAGGCCAACAAGACCGATGACGGCCCGATTCAGGCCACGGTTGGTTTCATTCATGAGAACTCTCCTCGCTCATCGGTCTTCACGACCCTCGTGCGCACTTTCACGGGAGGGCGAAGCTCGTAACTGGCAAGCTCGATTTGAGCAATGACCGAGGCCCGCTCACGATCGACCACCTGGCCTGGCTGAGGGCGGATCGTAATATCAGCGGTCCTGTGGCCGATACCAACGACCACGCTTGATTTCGGCAGGTCAAGTTCGCGGCGCAGGTTCTCGGCTACCGCCGAAGCAATAACACCGTTGTCGACGACCACCGAGTACCTCGAGATTTGGCTCTCGTGCCGAGGCCTGCGTGCTGACGAGAACGACAGCCACAGCAGAATGAGCCCGACAAGCGCCGCGATCACCCCAATGGCTACCGTGACGCTCGCCTCAGATCCCTCGAGATCAGGAACCCCGGCGATAGCGGCAAGGGCTTCATGCGGCGCCATGACGAGTGGTGCGGCTCCAGCGATGTGCAGCACCAGCTCAGTTGCGCCGTAGGCCACTGCCACCATAATGACGACGAGCAGCACGACGGTCAAGACCGTTCGAGGTGAGTGCGTCTCGCGACGCACAACCCTTGCTAATACCCCTTCGCTCATCTATCTCACCCGCTTTCGTGTCGGAACCACCGCGCCGGTCACCGTGATTGAAACCCGCTCAATCGTGCGACCGGTCAGGCGACCGCACTCTCGAGCAAGCTCCTCTTGCACGCTGCGCAACCGCTGTAACACGGGAGTTGCGCTCGCGACCGCCTCGGCGTCGGCAAGGTCAGGAATGGGTAACTTTGCCGCAACATTGACGGCGAGCCCGCGCCCCCACTCCGTGAGCGCGACCCTGACGTCATCTCTCGGCACACACAACACCTGAGCCGAGGTCTCGCGCACCACCTTCTCGAGTACCCGCTCACGAACGCTAATGCGTCCTGACGGGTGTGAGGTCATGCCGAGACTCGCGCCTGCAGGTGCCAGGGCGGTCGCGGCGCTCATGATGAAGTTTTCCGGCCCGTGAATGCGCCAGCGACGGCGCGAAGGTCAAGCTCGCCAGACATTACCCGCCCGATGAGCGCACCGACGCCCATCATGAGCGCGACGAGCAGAAAGCCCCAAAAGCCGAACAGCATCGCCGCAAACCCGAGCACCGCCCCAACGAGGGCTCCGGTTAGCGTCGTGCTCATGAGACTCGCGCCTCGCTGTCGTCGCCCTCACTATCGTTGTCTTCGCTCGGCAGGTGCACGTCATTCACGTCGACGTTCACCTCGACAACCTCAAGCCCCACGAGACGCGAGATCGCATCGGTGACCGCTGCTCGCACATTGCCCGCAACCTCTTGAATCGGGGCGGGGTAATCGACCACGATCGTGATATCGGCAGCCGCCTGAGTCTCGCCCACCTCGACCTTGACCCCCTGGGTAAGGTCGGTCGCGTTCACGACATCGCGGATCGCGCCCAGTGCTCGAGCCCCGCCACCCCCGAGCGCGTGGACGCCTCGAACCTCGCGAGCGGCAATGCCCGCGACCTTTGCAACAACGCCCTCTGCGATTGTGGTCTTGCCGGCAGAGTCTTCAGCCGATGGGTTCGGGGTGGTCGTTGAAACACGATCGACGCGTGACCCCGGTACCGGAGTCTTCGCGGCAAGATCGCCGTCAGTAACAACCGTCTTGTTTGTCTCTTCTGCAGCCATGAGATGTCCCTCCGTGTGGTGTGACACCGCCCGAGGGCAATGCCATCGTTGGAGCGAAGATTATCGCTCTACCAATGAGACGCGGCGGGCTGCAAAAATGTCACAAACTTTTTTGAAGCTGCGCTTGGGGGCGCGGGCCTCGGGGCTCCGGGCTCGGGGCTCCGGGCTCGGGACTCCGGGCTCGGGACTCCGGGCTCGGGACTCATCGCACGCAAGGCTGCGGCGCGATCCGCGATTCTCGATCTACTTGACGAAAAGCAGGGTGTTATCGCCGAAACACCCTGCTTTTCGTCAAACTGCGGCGATAGCGCCAGGCACGCGAAGCCGCACGGACAGTGCGCGAAGCCCCCCGTTCGGTTTACTTGACAGAAAGCAGGGTTATTTCACGGAAACACCCTGCTTTCTGTCAAGTAGACGGCGCGGCAAGGTGTGGGAAGCGAGGTGCGCCCGCAACGCACGAAGCGCCGGGCACGGAGCGCCGGGCACGAGGCACGGCGCCCCGCACGCGCTAGGGCATCGCGTTCCAGCGGTAGCGCGGGGCGCGCGCGAAGTCGGCGATGACGCCAGATGGATCGCCCTGGAACGGGAACACCGTAACGAGCTGCATGGTCAGCTGGGTGCCAACGCCCTCAACACCGTAGACAAGCACCGCCGGGTGCCCGTCGTGAGCGGGCAGGCAGACGACCCGGCTTCGGCGGGCGAGGTTCGGGCCCGCGTCCGGGGCCGGGGTCAGGCCCGCATCCAGGGTTGGGGCGGGAATCGGGGTCGGGTCGAGCGGGGCGAGCGGGGTGCGCGGGTCGAGCGAGGTGCGCGAGGCGGGGCGATCCGCCGCGGGTTTCATCGGGAGCTGGGTCTGGGCGAGGGCCAGCGCGTCGGCTGCCGCGTCGAGCGGGGCTTCAGCGACGAGGGCTCCCTCGGGGGCGTCGCTAAGTAGCGGGAGCGTCGCGTTCATGACGCGCTCGAGCGGGGTCGTCGCGCCGCGGTCGTGCAGGTGAAAGGCGTCGGCGGGCAGGCCGAGCGCGGCAGCGAGCTTGCCATCCTGCCAGCGCTCGCGCTTGAGTCCGTAGGGGGTCATGACGTGTGAGAACCAGTATCCGTAGACGTGCAGCAGGCCGGCGTTTCCGACGGGAAAGTCGGCGTCGATACCTGCCGCGGCGTGCAGCTCGGCGAAGAGCGGCTCGTCGAACGAGGGCACGCCCGTGTTCTCGTCGATGACGGTCGAGCGGCCCCACGCGGCGAGCCTGCCAGCGGCGGCATCGCGGCGGATGAAATCGAGTACTGCGGCGCGGTCAATGGGTGCGGTCATGCCTCGACTATCTCACGGGAAGGGCTTGGGACCGCGAAAATGTTTGCACTTTTGGGGCGTTTTCGGTGGTTTTCGGGGCAACATTGCCAACAATGTGATGAGGGGCGCGGATCAGCCCAGCCATCGGCCTGCCGGGCCCCGATCCGCACCCTGTGCGGGTACGCGAAAGCGGGGTGCAACCCGGGCCTACAGCCCCGGCGCACCCCGCCCCGCGTGTCGCGTTACATCGCGGCGCGTGCCTCACGACGAGCACGCGCGACCCACACTGAGCCACCGAGCACGAGCAACAGCACACCCGCACCGGCGAGCATGAACGCGGGCCCACCTGCGGCGCCGGTTGCGGCGAGCACGGTGACCGTTCCGTCGGCGTTGCGTTCGACCTTCACCGGAGTCCATCCGACGAGCGAGCCAGCTGCGTCGAGCGCCACGAGCCGGTGCTCGCCACTCGTGAGCGAGCCGGGCAGCGTGAGGGTGAACTCGCCGCGGGCATCGGGCACGCTCCACCCGAGGAACGTCGGAGTCGAGTGCACGAACATCGCAAGCGGATCGCCCGCGTACTTCGCATCAACCCGCAACGTGAGGGTGTAGCCGTCGCGCTTCACGATCTCGAGCCCGCCCGCGCCGGCAGCATCGAGCTGCGCATCCGTGAGCGGATCCGGGGTCGTAAGCGTGGGCGCAACCGGATCGACCGGCTGGCCTGGGTCGACAGGATCGACAGGATCAACCGGGTCGACAGGGTCCACCGGATCAACCGGATCGACAGGATCAACCGGATCGACAGGATCAACCGGATCAACAGGGTCGACAGGGTCCACCGGGTCAACCGGATCAACAGGGTCGACCGGGTCGACCGGATCAACAGGGTCAACCGGGTCGACGGGGTCAACCGGATCCACAGGATCCACCGGCTTCGTCGGCCCGGCCACGCACTCGGCCGGGAGCGACGCCGCGTCGCCCACGAGCTTCGTGCCGTCGGCCTGCTTGCAGATCTCGAAGGAGTCGACGACCTTGCCCGTTCCCACCTGGTAGGCGTTGTAGGTGAGGCGGCCGCCGTTGATCTCGATGCCCTGGTAGGTGCGCACGCCCTCGTAGGCGGTCACGCGCACCGCACCGTTGCCGGTCCAGTCATTGGGGTCGGCGGTGTCGAGCTCGTACTTCTTGGGGCCAAGCACCGAGACGGCGTAGACGGGCCCGCCGTGCACGCCACTTTCCGCGGCAGTCTCGTTCGCCTGCATGTGGCCGCGACCGTAGGTGTGGTCGTGGCCCTGCAGCACGAGGTCAACATTATGGCGCTCGATCACGTCGAGGTAGGCGGCGCGCAGGTGCTCGTTGTCACGCCCGACCGAGGTCGAGAAGAGCGGCTGGTGAATGCTCACGACCGACCAGTTGCCCGGGTTCGACTCGAGCTGCTCGTCGAGCCATGCGGCCTGCATGCCCGTCCAGATGCTGATCGGATCGGCCGAGGTGCCACAGCCAGCCGCGGCGAGCGCGTCTGATGCCGGGATGAGGTCGCGGGTGCCGATCGTTCCGCTCAGGGTGATAAAGCGCACGCCCTGGTAGTCGATCGAGTACACGATGTTCGCGAGCGACTCGGCGATCTTCTTCTGGTACACGAGCGTGCACGCATCGGCGGCGGGGTCGACGATGGGCCCGTTGCCCGGCATGGTGAAGTGCTCATGCCACGCGTTGTACAGGCCGCCCTCTAAGAACTCGTGGTTGCCCGCGACGAGCAGCTGGTCGACGCTCGCGGTTTTCGCCGGGTCGGCGTCGAACCACTCGCCCCACTGCACGTCGTTATCGGCGTGGTTGATCTGGTCGCCGGCGTGCAGCACGAGCGAGGCGTCGGGCAGCTTGGCGTAGGCCTCGCGCATGCCCTCGGCCCAGTGCGCCCGAAGCTCGTTCTGCGCATCGCCCACGTAGATGAACGAGAAGGGGTCGGCCTTCGCGCTCGCGGTCTCGAAGCTGAACCACTCGCTCCAGGCGTCTTGCCCATCGCCCACGCGGTACTCGTAGCGAGTGCCGGGCTTGAGTCCCGTCACGGTAGCCGAGTGACTGCGTGCCTTGTAGCTTAAGGTTTCGCCCGACTGGGTTCCCTTGCGATCGATCGCGTCGCGGCTCGTCGCGGGTACCGCGATGACCTGTGCAGCGGATCCCTCCCGGTACTCCACCTGCCCCGCAGCCACCGACTCGTCGGTGCGCCAGGTCACGGTGCGGCCCGTGGTCGCGTCGGCCGTGGGGCTCACGATGACGCGGTCAGGGGTCGCGGTCGGCGCGTATGCCTCAATGGGCAGGTTTGGCACGCCCGGTTCGACGGGGTCAACCGGATCGACCGGAACCTCGGTGCCGTCGCCGGGTTTCGGCAGTTCGGCCCCGCCGCGCGCCGCGCTCGCACCCGCGATCTCGACGCTGAAGAGTTCTCCCGCGCCGTTCGTCGTGAGGTGCACGGTTTCGACGAGCGACTGATCGGTGCCCTGCGTGGCAAGGTTTACCTCGAGGTCGGCGGTCGCCGAGACTCTCAGGCCCGTCGCGTACGCCGTGTTCTCTGCCGCCTCGCGGGGCTGCGTCACGGTAACGACGATGTGCGCGACCGCGCCGCCCTTGATGGGCTCGACCAGGAACTGGCCGACGTCAACGCCGAGCGCGTCGAGCACCTCGTTGATGTCGTCAATCTCGAGCGTGTACTCACGCACGATCGGCTTCGTAAGTTTGCCGCCGATGAGGCCGTCATTCTCGCCCACCTCCTGGCCGAGAATGCTGAGCGACCCAACGCTCACGCTCGCCGACGTGGGCTTCGCCTCGTCGTCTGGCGCGACTGCGGTTGCACTCACGTTCTCGGCGGTGATGAGCTCGTCGAGTCCCAGCACCGTGCCGATGCGCCCCTTCTTGTCGAGCGCAAGGTGGTTCAGCTCAAAACGGTCGACCGTGACGGTCGAGGTAATGCCCTCGTCGTTCCACACGTTGCGCACGACGACGTCACCGTAGCTGCTACCGCTGCCGAGGTCGCCCGAAGGCTTCCCGCTCGGCTTACCGGCTGCGTGCTCCTGCTCAATCGTCTCGCCGCGCTTCGGTGTTCCCGCCTCGGGCAGTTGGAAGAGACCGGGCTCGCCAATCTCGACGCCCTTGCTGAGCTCGGCGTTGATGAGCCCGCTCAGAGCGCCACCGATGGCAGATCCGCTCGCTTTAAGACCCGTGCTGCCCACTGTTAGCGGCGAGGCGAACGCGGCCAGCTCGCCCACTTCGCCCTCACCCGGCCCCTCTGGGTCAACCGGCTTCGTCGGGGTCGTCACGGTGAGGGTCGCGGGCGCCGTCGGGGTGCCCTCGCCAACGCCGTTCGAGAACATAGCCCGCACGAGCAGGCCGTTCTGGGCGAGCGTGCCGGTGAGGCTCAACTCGCCGGTCGCGGCAGAGGCCACCTGCGAGGCATCAATATCGTTCCAGGGGCCACCGAGCGCGTGGCGGAACTGCCAGCGCACGTCAGCCTCGGGGTTCGCCTCGGCGCGCGCCGTGAACGTCGCAACACCGCCATCTTCGACCGTCACGTTCGTGGGTTCTTCGATGATGCGCGGGGCATAGGCAACTGAGAGCACCGCGGCGTCGGTCGCCGTTTCACCAACTTCGTTCGTGAGCAGCGCGCGAACGCTCGAACCGTGATCTTCTGCCGCGAGCACGAGGTTCAGCGTCGGGCCGGTCTCGCCAGCGATGGCAACCCAGCCTGAGCCGCGATTCTGCTGCCACTCAACCGTCGGGCTCGGGGCGCCGTGGTAGCCAACCGTAAACGTCGCGGTCGCTCCCTCAAGCCACGATCCGGCCTGTGGCTGCGCGGTCACGACGGGCGCGTACTCGACGAGGAGCGCCGCCGCGTTACTCACTGCCTCGCCGGCAGCATTCGTGAACACTGCTCTGAACTCGGCATTCGTGTCGGCCGCAGTCGCCTGCAGCACGAGGGTCTCGCTGTTCGCGCCCTCGATGTCGCGCCAGGTGCCGTCACTGAGCCGCTGCCACTGCACTTCTGGCGTTGGGAAGCCGGTCGCGCGTGCCGTGAAGCTCACCTCGGCATCACCGCGGATCGTCGCAGGCTCAGGGTGCTCGGTCACCACGGGGGCGCCCGCAACCGTCAGGCCGCGGGTGTTGCTCTCGCCGCCAGCGTTCTTCACGCTTACGAGGTGCGCACCGCTCGCGAGGCCCTCGGGAACCGTAAACGTGAGGCTTGTGCCATCGGCCGAGACCTCACTCGGCGCGAGTGTTTCGCTGCCGAGTACGACCTGCGTTGCGGCGGTGAACCCGTGGCCCGTGAGCGTCACACTCTCGCCCGCTTTGACCGTGTTCGGGGCAGCCTGCTGCACGAAAGGTTTCACCGCGTCTGGTGACTGCGCCTGGACGGTGCCCACGACGCCGGTGAAGAAGTTCACGCGCTGACCACTGCGGTCGTCGCCCGTGCCGTGGCGCGCACGGGTCTTGAGCAGCCCGCCGTTCTCGCCCTCATACTTCAGCTGCACATCAGCGATGACGCGCAAGGCACCGGCCTCGGCCCTGCCCGACTCGGTCACCTGCGCAACCGGCTCAACGCGCACCCACACGGTAAGGGCACTGTTCGACTGCATCCGGTCATAGCCCTCGCGCGCATCGGCCCAGAAAACACCGTCGAGCACGCTGCTCGACCTCAGCTCGTCGCGGTTCCAGGTGCGGGTGAACTCTTGCGCGGTCTCGAGACGACCGTTCACGAGGTCAGCGGGGTTGCCGAGCACCCTGAGGCCTTCAAGCGTGGTGCTGGCCTCAGATGCTCCGCCCACCTCTGCCTTCGCGGTCGCGGCGAGCGCCTCGGCCGTCACGATTGGGGCGCCGCCGAACAGCGCCTGCCACGGTGCGGGAGCCTCGATCGCAAGGTTCTGCGCCTCGATGTTCGCGGTCATGCCAGCAAGATCCTGCGTGATCGTGCCTTTGAAACCGTGCTCACTCGTCGTCACAACGCCGTGCCCGGTCGCGTCAAGCGTGCCCGGCTCAAGGCTGTACAGCGTCGAGGTCGCGGTGTCGCCAACCGGGTTCGCGATCGTCGGGTTGCTCCAGGTCATCGCCTTCGAGTTGTCTTCGGTGAGCCGCACCGCGCTCTCGCGCTGCATGAGGCCCGTGACCGTGGCACCGCCCGATGCGGGAATCTCAGGTGCGGCGAGCGCCAGCACCGTGAACTGCGCGCTTGCCTGCTGCCCACGAACGCTCACCTCGAGCGTCGCCTCACCAACCGCGAGCGACTCGGGCAGGCGCAGCGTCGCGCTGAGGCCACTCTCGGCCACCTGCACGTCGGCCGCAGCAACCCGCGTCTCGACGCCCTCTGCGTCAATGATGCGAACGCTCGTGGCACCCGGTGCGAAACCAGACCCCGTGAGCGTCACGGTCTCGCCGTGCGTTGCCTGCTCTGGAGCGATGCCCGTCAACGAGAGTGCAACCACGTCATCACCAAGAATGGTGAGCAAACCTGCCTCGGCCGATCCGCCCTTCGTCGCAACGACAACGGGGTAGCTGCCCGCCGCGAGGCCCTGCGGAACCACGAATGAAAGCTGCGAGCCGTCGGGCGCAACCTCGGGAATGGCTGTCGCTGATCCGCCAACGGTCACACTCGTGCCGCCCACGACAAAACCGGTTCCCGAAACCGAGATGCTCTCGCCGGCCTCGGCCTCGGTGGCGCTAAGCGAGGCGACCGACGGCGCCATCGCCGCTGGTGCCGAGAGCGATGCTCCGGCAAACACCGCCTCGAGCACCGTCGAGTCTGCCGTCAGGTCAGCACCGCCAAGCCCAAGAATGAGCTTCGCCTTAATGTTCAGGGTGATGTGCGCGTCGAGGTGCAGGCCGCCCTCGGCCGGGGTGCTCGCCGTGATCGTGAACACGCCGTTCAGGCTGCTCGAATCGACGAGGCCCGAGTACGAGCCGATGTCTTCTTCTTTGATGCCGAGGCTGCGCAACAGCGCAACCACGTCATTGCTCTTGACCGTGAGCTCGCGGCTCACCGGCTGCTCCAGCACACCGCCCGGGGCCTCGATCGTTTCGCCGAGCAGGCGCAGCCCCTCGACCTTCGTCGTGGTGAGCGACTCGCCGCCAACGCCCACCGTCGCGGTCGTCGCCACGCGGTCGGCCTCGGCCACAACGCCGCGCCCCAGCACCTTCGCTACTTTGTCGTTGAGCTCTTCAAGGTCGATGACGATGCCCTCGATCACGGTCTCGCCCGTGAGCCCCGAGGGCGTGCGGGTCACTCGATCAGAGCCGCCGCCAATCTCGATGCCGCGGCCAGGCTCACTATCGACCTTGCCCTTCTTTGGGTCGGTCATGATGCCGTCAATCGGCCCCGCCTCGTACGCCTTCTCGGCGACCGCATTACCCGTGCGATCGCCCTCGGGGGCACCGAGGCCCTCAAGCGTGTAGTCGCCAATGTCACCGAGCAGCACCGGCAGGTCGACGAGGCCATTCAGTCGGCCGCTCGTCGTACCGTCAGCGCTCAGCGGGTGCAGCGTCGCCGCCACCGGATGCGTCACGAGGTCGCCGCCGACCGACGCTGCCGCCGGCGTCGCGCCGAGCGTCACACCGCCAATGAGCACCGACCCGGCAAGCGCGGCCGCGACGAAGCGCGACAGCCTTCCCGGTGGGTGAAGTTGTGTAGTTCCAGACGACATGCAAGTGCTCCGTTTCTCTCGACCGCGCGCGGCCCCGACCGCAGTGACCACGCCACCACGTAGGCAGTCAAACAGTGAGAGGTAACCGGTTCGTTGCAGCCGGTGAGCGAAGGGTGAACGGTGAGCCACCGTTTTCGCAATTTGCGATGTCGGGTCGGGGTGCGGATCAGCCCAGCCATCGGCATGCCGGGCCCCGATCCGCACCCTGCGCGGGTACGCGCGCCGGGCGTTACGCCGTCTGGTGCGGCGACCGCTCCCGCACGAGGCCCGCGAAACGGCCCACGTAATCACGCACGAACTCGGTCGTCGCGGGGTCGACGAAGCGGCCCTCAGGGGTGAGCAGCGTCGGCGACTGGCCGAGAAACACCTCGGGCTGCCCCGGCGAGGGCATGTCGAAGTACGAGAGTGCAAGGCGCAGGTTTTTGTGGGCACTGTAGCCGCCCATGCGGCCAACCGAGTGGCTGATGATGGCGAAGGGCAGGCCCTTCCAGGCCACGTCACTGTTGGGCTTCGAACCGATGTCGACCGCGTTCTTGAGGCACGCCGGAACCGTCCGGTTATTCTCAGGCGTCACAAACAGCACCCCATCGCTCGCCTTGATCGTGTTGCGAAACGCGGTGTACTCGGCCGGGAGCACCTTGTCGGGCACCGCGGGGTCGTCGTAGTCGAAGTCGTAGAGCGGCAGGTCACGAATCTCGACGATGCGGCCCTCGAAGCCCTCGGGCAGCAGCTCGATAGCCTGCTTCGCGATCTGGCGAGCATACGAGGCGCGGCGCAGGCTGCCGACGAGCACGGTGATCTGGTGGGTGGTCATGGGGTCCTTTCGTGGTGGGGCTGGGGTGAGGGTTTAACTCGGCTGGCTCTGGGCCGGGGCCCGGGGCGGCCGCGCCCAACCATTGCCTGATTTTTGCCCGGTTTTACCCCCTTTTGGGCGTTTTCGGCTCGAAAATCAGGCAATGGTTGGGCTGAAAGCGGGCCCCTCCCCCTAGAAATCCCAGTCGTCGTCGCTCGTGTCCTCGGCCTTGCCGATGATGTACGACGAACCCGAGCCCGAGAAGAAGTCGTGGTTCTCGTCGGCGCCGGGGGCGAGGGCGGCGAGAATCTCGGGGTTCACCTCGGTCTCTTCGGGGCTGAAGCGCGCGGGGTACCCGAGATTCATGAGCGCCTTGTTCGCGTTGTAGCGCACGAACACGGCAACGTCGTCCATGAGCCCGAGCGGCTCGTACAGCTCGCCCGAGTACTGGAGTTCGAGCTCGTAGAGTTCCTCGAGCAGCTCGTACGTGAACTCCCGCATGCGCTCACGCTCGGCCGGGCTCACGGCTTCGAGCCCGCGCTGGTACTTGTACCCCGAGTAGTAGCCATGCACGGCTTTGTCGCGCAGAATGAGGCGGATCATGTCGGCCGTATTCGTGAGTGTCGCGTGCACCGAAAAGTGCAGCGGCAGGTAGAACCCGGCGTAGAGCAGCAGCGACGAGAGCAGCGTCGACGACACCTTTCGCTTCAGCGGATCGTCACCGTAATAGTGCGCGAGCACCTTCTTCGAGCGCTCCTGCAGGAGGTCATTCGCGACGGCCCAGCGGTAGGCATCGTCGATCTCGGGCGTGCTCGTGAGCGTCGAGAACACCGACGAGTACGAGCGGGCGTGCACGGCCTGCATGAAGGCGATGTTCGTGTAGACGGCCTCCTCGTGCTCGGTGCGAGCATCCTGGATCTGGCAGATCTCGCCGACGGTCGCCTGCACGGTGTCGAGCATCGTGAGCCCCGTGAACACGCGCATCGTGAGGGTGCGCTCTTCGGGGGTGAGCTGCTGCCACGCCGGCAGGTCGTTCGAGAGCGGCACCTTTTCGGGCAGCCAGAAGTTGGCGGTGAGGCGGTTCCACACCTCGAGGTCTTTGTCGTCGCCAACGCGGTTCCAGTTGATGGGCCTCAGGCGCGCGGCGGGGTCGTGCCGGTACGAGGGCGGCGTCACCGAGATCTCGGTGAGCGGGCGCGCGGGGTCAAGGTGCGCGGCGGGATCGTGGGCGGGGTCGTGGGCGGGGTTGGGTTCGGTCATGGTGCACTTCTTTCGGTCTGATGCGTTCGGGGTGAGGGGTGCGCGGCGGCCGGCCGCGCGGCAGCGAGGCACGCGGCGGGGCGCGAGCAGCGGGCGCGGATCGGCGCAGCCTGACGCCGCCCACACCCGAGCCGGGCGCCCGCGCCTACAGCGCGCACGACACGCAGCCCTCGATCTCGGTGCCCTCGAGGGCGGGCTGGCGCAGGCGAATGTAGTAGATCGTTTTGATGCCCTTGCGCCACGCGTAAATTTGCGCGCGGTTGATGTCGCGGGTCGTCGCCGTGTCCTTGAAGAACAGCGTGAGCGACAGGCCCTGGTCGACGTGGCGGGTCGCGGCCGCGTAGGTGTCGATGATCTTCTCGTAGCCGATCTCGTAGGCGTCGGCGAAGTACTCGAGGTTGCTCTCGTTCATGTGCGCCGCCGGGTAGTAGACGCGGCCGAGCTTGCCCTCCTTGCGAATCTCGATCTTCGCGGCGATGGGGTGAATCGATGCCGTGGCATGGTTCACGTACGAGATCGAGCCCGTGGGTGGAATCGCCTGCAGGTACGCGTTGAAGAGGCCGTGCTGGGCCACGTCGGCTCTCAGCGCGGCCCAGTCTTCGCGGGTGGGTATGGCGAGGCCCGATCCGCCGCCTGCGTTTGCGAAGAGCTCGCGCACGCGAGCCGTCGCGGGTTGCCAGTCGCGCTCGGTGTACTTGTCGAAGTAGGTTCCGTCGGCGTAGCTCGAGGCTTCGAAGCCCTCGAAGGTCTCGCCTCGCTCGCGGGCGATGCGGTTCGAGGCGCGCAGCGCGTGGTAGGTGACGGTGAGAAAGTAGATGTCGGTGAAGTCGACGCCCTCGGGTGATCCGTAGTGAATGTGCTCTGAGGCGAGGTAGCCGTGCAGGTTCATCTGGCCGAGGCCGATCGCGTGCGATGCGTCGTTTCCGGCGGCGACCGAGGGAACCGCGTCGATGTTCGTTTGCAGCGAGACGCTCGTGAGCGCCCTGACCGCGAGCTCGACGGTGTCGCCGAAGTCGGGGGCGTTCATCGCTCGGGCAATGTTCAGCGAGCCGAGGTTGCACGAGATGTCGCGGCCCACCTCGCGGTAGCCGATCGCGGCGTCGTAGCTCGAGGGGGTGTTGACCTGCAGAATCTCGCTGCAGAGGTTCGACATGTTGATCCACCCCGAGAGCGGGTTCTCGCGGTTCACGGTGTCTTCGAAGAGCACGTACGGGTAGCCCGACTCGAACTGCAGCTCGGCGAGGGTTTTGAAGAACTCGCGCGCGCTCAGCGTCGTCTTGCGAATGCGGGGGTTCGCGACGAGCTCGTCGTAGTGGTCGTTGATCGACAGGTCGGCCATCGCCTTGCCGTACTCGCGCTCGACGTCGTAGGGGCTGAAGAGGTGCATGTCGCGATTCTCTTTGGCCAGTTGAAAGGTGATGTCGGGAATCACGACGCCCAGAGAGAGCGTTTTAATGCGGATCTTTTCGTCAGCGTTCTCGCGCTTCGTGTCAAGAAAGCGCATGATGTCGGGGTGGTGCGCGTGCAGATACACGGCCCCCGCGCCCTGCCTCGCCCCCAGCTGGTTCGCATACGAGAAGGAGTCTTCGAGAATCTTCATGACGGGCACGACTCCAGAGGCCTGCTGCTCGATCTTCTTGATCGGGGCGCCCGTCTCGCGAAGGTTCGTGATGAGCAGCGCCACGCCGCCGCCGCGCTTCGAGAGTTGCAGCGCCGAGTTCACGCCGCGGCCAATCGACTCAAGGTTGTCTTCGAGGCGCAGCAGGAAACACGAGACGAGCTCGCCGCGCTGCGCCTTGCCCGCGTTCAAGAAGGTGGGGGTTGCGGGCTGAAAGCGCCCGCTCATCATCTCGTCGACGAGGCCCAGCGCGAGCTGCTCGTCGCCCTGCCCGAGAAAGAGTGCGGTCGCCACGACCCGCTCTTCGAAGCCCTCGAGGTACTGTGAGCCGTCGAAGGTCTTGAGCGCGTACGACGAGAAGAACTTGAAGGCACCCAGAAAGGTCGTGAAGCGGTGGCCCGCAGCGTGAGCGCGCTCGTGGGCGAGCTCGATGAACGCGGGGCTGTAGGCCGCGAGAAACTCGGCCTCATAGTAGTCGTTGGCTACGAGCCAATCGAGGCGCTCGGTAACGCCTGCGAAGCGGCGCGTGTTCGGCGCGACGTGCTGTTCGAGGTAGGCCCTGGCGGCCTCCAGGTCCTTGCCCAACTGCATCGTGCCATCGGCGGCATAGAGGTTCAGTTGCGCGTTGAGCGCGTGGTACTCCTTGCGCTCGCCAATGCCCGCGCGGGCCGGGGCTCCCTCGCCCGGTTCGGGCACGGCGGCCTCGGTCGGCACCGAGCTCTCGGGTGCCTTCGTTTCGGTGGTCATATGGCGTTCCTTTCTGCGGGGGCGTTCGTCTCGGCCCAGAAACGGGCGAGACCGGTGTTCACGTTTTCAATGTCGCGCCCCGTGCCGAGCAGCTCGAAGCGGTACAGCTCTGGCACCCCGCACTTGCGCGAGATGATGGGGCCGGCGATGCAGTAGTGCTCGCCGAAGTTGGTGTTGCCCGCCGTAATGACGCCGCGCAAGAGGCCGCGATTCACGGGGTCGTTGAGAAAGCCGATGACCTGCTTTGGCACGGCTCCCGCCTGCTCGCCGCCGCCATAGGTGGGCACGACGAGCACGAAGGGGTTTGCGACACGAATGAGGCCGTCGACCCTGGGCCGAAGCGGTATGCGCTCGGCGGGCCGGTCGAGTCGCTCGACGAAGCGGCGCGTGTTTTCAGAGACGCTCGAAAAGTAGATGAGGTCGGGCGAGTGCTCCTGCCCCAGTTCTCGCACCGGGAGGGGTTCCCCCCGTCGTGTGTGTACGCTCATCACCCTGCTCCGTTCGTGTCGCTCGTCGTGTGCCCTACGCCGCCGGTCACGCCCACGGTTGCCTCGCGAATGTGCGCTAGGCCCTCGTGTCGCCCCGGCAACCACCAACACCGCAATTACTATATGTTGTGGTCAAGAGACGCCATGACCGGCACATCTAGTAATAACACCGAGTGGCCCATCTTGTCTACGACACGCCGCTCTTTCAAGTACGTTGCACCGAACAATAGTATGCTGATGCTACGAAGTACCGTCAACCTCAGGCAATGCCCACGACAGGAGCGAGCAGCGCATGACCAGCACGACCACCGAAACCCTCACCGCAGCAGGACTACTGAACCCGGCAATTCACGCGTTCGTTGCCGATTGGGCGGGGCACACACGATCCGCACGTATTGAGGTCGTCGGCTCCGGCGACGACGGGCGACTCATCGACGAGGCACTCGAGGCGGGCGAGCTGCTGCCAGCCGGGCCCGGGCGCTACTACGCAAGGTCGCACGAGAAAGACACCGCGCGCTCAGAGGAGCGCACCGTCGTCGCGACGAGCAACCCCAAAGACGCGGGCGTGTACAACAACTGGCAGCCCGCAGCCGAGACCCTCGACACCCTTCGCGAGCGCATGAGCGGTGCGGCCGAGGGCAAGACCCTGTACGTTGTTCCGTACCTCATGGCCGTGCCGAGCACGAAGCTCGCCCCCTACGCCGCGGGCGTGCAGCTCACCGACGACCGCACCGTCGTGCTGCACATGATGCGCATGGCCCGCGTCGGCGCCGAATACCTGGGCGAGGCGGTCGCCACGGGCGACACCGACTTCTTCGTGCGCGCCGTGCACATCACCGGCAACCTCGACGAGATGCAGCACGGAACCCCGGGCGACCAGCGCCTCTTCGCGACGATCGCCGACGAGCGACTCATCGTGCACTACGGCTCGGCCTACGGCGGCAACGCGATGCTCGGCAAGATCGCCCACGCACTGCGCCTCGCCTCGTACGACGGCCGGGCCTCGGGGGCGTTTCTCGCCGAACAGTTCATGCTGCTCGGCATCGTCGACACCGTGACCGGCGAGAAAACTCACGTGTGCGGCGGCTTCCCGAGCGCGTCAGGCAAGACGAACCTCGCGATGACGCTCGCTCCCGAGGCCCTCGGCGACCGCTACCGGGTCGAGTTCTACGGCGACGACATCGCGTGGATGTGGCCCGGCGACGATGGCCGGCTCTACGCCATGAACCCCGAAAACGGCGTGTTCGGCGTCGCCAAAGACACGAACGAGGCGACGAACCCCGCCGCGATGCGCTCGATCGGCCCCGGCAGCGGAACCATCTTCACGAACGTCGCCTACAACGAGATCACCCAGGACGTGTGGTGGGAGGGCCTCACGCCCGAGCCCCCGACCGAGCTCGTCGGGTGGCTCGACTGGCGCGGCCGCCCCATCACCGAACGCCAGGCTGCCGAGAAGGCCGAGCCCTGGGCACACCCGAACAGCCGCTTCGCAACCCCGCTCACGAACGTCGAATCGGTCGCGGGCGACGCTGCCGACCCGGCGGGCGTTCCGGTCGACATCATCATCTTCGGCGGGCGCACCCGCGACCGCGAGCCGCTCGTGCGGGCCATCACCGACCTCGCCGAGGGCGTGTACGACGGCCTCACGCTCGGAGCCGAGGCAACGTTCGCGGCCGAGGGCGTCGACGGCCAGCTGCGCTACGACCCCATGTCGATGCGCCCGTTCCTCGCCTACCCCGAGGGCGACTACGCCGAGCACTGGCTCACCGTGCTCGGCGCGCTCAAGCACCAGCCACTCTTCGCGCACGTGAACTGGTTTCAGCGCGGCCCCGCGGGCGAGTACCTCTGGCCCGGCTACCGCGAAAACCTGCGCGCCCTGCTCTGGCTCGCCGACCTCAAGGCCGGCCGCGCAACGGGCCGCGAAACCCCCGTCGGCACCGTTCCCACCCCCGACGAGCTGGGCCTCACCGGCCTACCGATCTCGCGCAGCGAACTCGAGTCGCTACTCACGATCGACACCCCGCGGTGGATCGAAGAAATCGCCCACCGCGAAGCCCACCTCGCCCAGTTCGCAGGCCTGCCGCAGCCCATTCGCGACGCGCACGCCAGGGTCGCGCGGGGGCTCGGGCTATAGGACCGACTTCAGGAGCGTGAGGGCTTGAGCAACTGACCGTGGCTCAAGCCCTCGCTCGATGACCCACTCGTCGGCCACTCGCAGCACCGCGAGGAGCGAGCGCATGTGCAGCTGGAGCGGCAGCTCGGCCGATACTTCGCCGCGGGCCCGCCATGAGGCAAGAATGCGGGCAACGGCGCGCATGACCGCAGCACCAAAGTCAGTGACCGCGGGCGTCGCAGGGGCATCAGGCAACGCAAGTAATCGACCGAGCATGAGCGTCGTCGGCTGCTCAACGGCGAGCTTCGAGAGCCAGCTCGCAATGCGATCAAGCGCTTCAGCCTTCGGCGACATGGCGACAGCATGCATTTCAACGCTGTCGATATTGAGATCGCCTCGGTACCTGCGAACGAGAGCGTCAAACAGCCCTGCCTTGTCTGCATAGAAGTGGTAGAACGAGCTTTTCGCAACGCCCGAGCGTTCAAGCATTCGGTTGAGCGAGGCGCGTTCGTACCCGTGCGCCGTGAACTCTTCGGCCGCCGCCGCAAACAGCAGCTGCTCCCGCTCTTTGGCAAATGGTTTCGCCTGTCTCGCCATGTTCACACCTTTCTCACTCCCACCCTATTCTATTCTTGTACCATTCAGTACAAGAAAGGGTGATGATGACGCAAGAACCACAGACCGTACTCCTCCTCGGTGCCACCGGCTACGTCGGCCGGCACTTCGCCGCTCAACTCCACGACGCGGGGTATCGCATTCGAGCCGTCGTGCGCGACAGGCAACGAGCCGAAGCTGAAGGCGCCTGGGGCTCACCGCCCCTCGCTCCATACGTCGCTGAATACGTTGTTGCGGCAAGCGCCGACGAGGCCAACGCAGACGGTTCGCTCATGCTCGGCGTGGCCCACGTGGTCTCGGCCCTCGGCGTCACCCGCCAGAAAGCCGACCCCTGGCTCATCGACTACGGCATGAACCTGCGCTACCTCGAACTCGCCGAAGCGAGCGCCGCCTCATCCTTTCTCTACGTCGGGGTCATGAACGCCACGGTCGGCACCTCACTGCTCACACGATCGAAGGCCGCCTTCATGGCGGCCCTTTCACGCAGTCGCCTGACCCCGCTCATCGTGAACCCCTCAGGGTACTTCTCAGATCTCACCGAAATCTACGACCTTGCCCGCCGCGGTATCGGGGCAGGTCTCGGCGATGGACAGGTACTGCTCTCCCCCATTCATGGCGAAGACCTCGCCGCCTTCTGCACCGGCCTCATCGGCGGGCCAGCCACAACCGTCGATGTTGGCGGTCCAGAAACGCTGAGCTACCGCGAAATCGTACGACTTGCCTTCGAAGCCGCTGGCAGAAAACCGCGTTACACGAGCATCGCCCCAGGGCTCGCCCATGCCGCCACCTGGGTTGCAGACCGAATCGGCCCGAGGCAATCGGCGCTCACCCGCTTCTTTCTCGAGGGCATGCAGACTGATGGCGTTGGAATTTCAGTCGGCACTCACCGCCTCGCCGAGTATTTTGCCTCACTCGCCGAAGCACACAGCGTCGCACAACGCCGCTAGAGCACCTCGACCCACACCGAGTCGGTCGCCGAACGGCCGAGCGGCAACGGAGTCTTCGCGGTATTGCTCGCGTTCGATCCGCCGCCCTCGGCCGCCTGCGATCCCGCGCCACCGCGCGCCGGCTGCTCGACGACCACCTCGACCGCGTCTGAGTACGGCGCCGCTGGCCGCGTCACGAGCACCGACCCGTAGCCGATGCCATGATCGGCGAAGAACTGCAGCAGCCCCGGATCATCGTCAGCCACCCGCTCGACGCGCACGCGCTGCCCCTCGCCCACCGAGCTCAGCAGCTGCGCGTTGGGCCGATGCACCTCGCCGGCCGCCGACGGAATCGGGTCGCCATGCGGGTCACGCTCGGGATGCCCGAGGTGCTCATCGAGGCGCTCAACCATGAAGTCAGACACCGCGTGCTCAAGCGTCTCGGCCTCGTCGTGCACCTGATCCCAGCGGTAGCCGAGCACCTCGACGAGGAACGTCTCAATGAGCCGGTGCCTGCGCACCATCGCGAGCGCGTGGCTGCGGCCCTCGTCGGTGAGCGTCACCGACCCGTAGCGCGCGTGGTCCAGGAGCCCCTGCTCGGTCAGCTTGCGGATCGCGTCAGACGCCGTCGACAGCTTCACCCCGACGCGTGCGGCGATCGTCGAGGCGGTGACGGGCTCGTCGCTCCATTCGCTGAGGCTCCACACGGCCTTGACGTAGTTCTGCGTGCTTTCTGAGAGTGCTGCTACCGACATGCGCACAGCTTACCAAACATGCAAGTTCGCCTCGCCGAACCTTGGTGTTGTGTCGGTCTGGGTGGGGGCGCTCCCCGCCCTGCTCGGCCCGCGAAGCCCGCCGAAAGGTCAAAAAGTGTCGAAATGTGCATAGAAAATCGACACTTTTTGACCTTTCGACGGGAGCCGGTCGGACGACCCCGCGATCCGTGCGAACCCGCGATCCGTGCGAACCCGCGCGGGGCACTACGGAGCGCGAGAGCGCGAGCACCCGGCAGGCGCCCCTGTGCTAGAAGCCCGCCCCGCTCGGCGACGGGGTCGCCGCGTCGATGACGACGTGCAGCAGGGCCGGGCCGTCGTGCGCGAGCAGCCGGGCGATGGTTTCTTCGACGCCATCGGCGCTGTCGATGCGGGCGCCGGCGCCGCCGAACGACTCCATCCACGCAACGAAGTCGGGGTTGACCATCGTGGTGCCCGAGGGGCGGCCCGGGTACCAGCGCTGCTGGTGCTCAACGATCGTGGCGTATTTGCCATTGTCGACGACCACGAAGAGGGCCTTCGAGCCCTGCGCCACAAGCGTCGCGACTTCCTGGCCGTTCATGAGGAAGTCGCCATCGCCGCACACCGCGACGGCCTTGCGCTCCGGGAAGACAAGCGAGGCGGCGACGGCCGCGGGAACCGCCATGCCCATTGCGCCGTTGCGCGATCCGACGAGGCTGTTGGGCACGTCGTGCGTGATCTGGCGGTGGCCCCAGATGGTCGCGTTGCCCGCGCCATAGGTGAGCACGCGCTCGGCAGGCAGCTGCTTCTCGAGCTCGGCGAAGATGCGCTCGAGGTCAGCTCCGGCAGTCGGAGTCTCGCCGCCGGTGTCGGCGGCGAAACGCTCCTGGCTCGCGCGCAGTTCGGCGACGCGGGCTGAGTCGCGCGATCCGCCGACCTCGCCAAGCTCGGCAAGGGCACGGACGAACGTCGCGGGCGTCGCCTGGATGATCTGGTCGACGCGGCCCGAGTGCTGCAGCAGCTCTGAGTCGGTCGTCACGAGCACGGTCTCGGCCTCGCGAGCGATCGTGTAGCCCTCGCTCATAACGTCTGAGCGCACGGCGCCAACCCCGATGAAAAGGTCGGCCGATGAGAGCGCCTCGACGATCGAGTCGCGACGGCCGTAGCCGGGCCAGCCAATGTAGGCCTCGTGGTTATTAGGCACGGCGTCGTAGTTGCGCCAGTCGGCGGCAACGGGAATGTGGTTGGCGAGTGCCCAGTCGGCGAGTTCGCGGCCGGTCGATCCGAAGAAGTTGTCGCCGCCGGCGAGCAGGAAGGGGCGCTCGGCGGCAAGAATGCGGGCCTTCAGCGCGGCCATGTCGTCGGTGCTCGGTGCGGGCGCCGCGATCGCGCGGGCGGCGGGAGCGGTGACCTCGGTCATCTCGCGCAGCAGGTCTTCAGGCAGGCCAACCACGACGGGGCCGGGGCGACCAGACACCGCAACGTGCATTGCCTCGGCGAGGATATCGCCCGCCTGGTCGGCGTTTTCGATCGTGAGCACTCGCTTCACGGTCGATCCGAACCAGCTGTCGATGCTGAACTCCTGGAACGACTCACGGCGGCGGTCGGCAAACGGTACGAGGCCGATGAAGCACACGAGCGGCGTCGCGTCCTGGTACGCGCAGTGGGCCGCAATGAAGAAGTTCGCAGCGCCGGGGCCGCGGGTCACCATCGCGATGCCGGGCTTGCCGGTGAGGCGCCCCTCTGAGAGCGCCATGAAACCAACGCCACCCTCCTGGCGGCACACGACGTTCGTGATCTCTGAGTCGTAGAGCCCGTCAAGCACGTCGAGAAAGCTTTCACCCGGAACCGAGTAAACGCGCTCGACGCCATGATTGGCGAGTGTATCGACGATTAGGTGGCCTACTGAACGCGACTGAGTCATCGGGGTTCCTCTCGAGAAGGTGACGAAATATGTGCTGCCGGGCAAAACCCTGGCCTCGCCTGGCACCGCACAGACCGGCTCAGTGCCGCGTCGCGAAGGGCCGGCCGCCGAATGATCTTGCGCCGTCTCCCGACCATCCTTTCAGGTCTTCGTGCACAATGCACGGGGCATACGCCGCCAAAAAACGTCACTATGCTGGGTATTTGCACATCATCCGCACAAGGAGGTCATGCATGAGCCACGAACCGGTCACCCCCGTCACCACCCCCGACGGTGAGCCGCTCCCGGAACCGGGCAGCACCGCAGCGCCCGCGCCAGACACCACCCTCTCGAGTTCTCCCCTGCCCGAAGATCGCGAACGCTGGCTCCAACTGCTCGCCATGCTCGACATCGACGAGTTGAGCGCCGACTTTGTGCAGCGCATGTCGCAGGTCGAGGAATACCAAGAGGGCAAGATCTCGAGCGCCGACCTGACGAAGGCAGCCCGCGGATCATTTCGCGGCCTCATCGGCTGCATGCGCGAAGGCAGCGAGCGCGAACTCGAGTCGGTCGCCTTCAACGTGGGCACGTCACGGGCGCGGGCCGGGATCTCGCGCACGGCGCTCATGACCGCGATCCGCATGGATTACGCAGTGCTGTGGAACGCACTCGTCGCCGTCGCCTCGGTCGACGACGCCCAGCTTCTCTTGCGTCACGCAGACCTCGTCTGGCAGGTCGTCGACAACTACGCAAGACAGGCTCACAACGGCTACATCGCTGAGAAAGAGATGCTCACCGACACCAGGCAGCTCGCCCAGCGTGCCCTCATTTCAGAGCTCGTTGACGCGAAAGAGCCCCGCCCCGAGCGGATCGCCGAGATCGCGAAGGCCCTCGAACTTCCGTTGCGCGGGCCCTACGTGCTCGTCGCCGCCGCTGGTGCCGAGGCGCAGACGCTGCGCGATCACCTCACGAGTGAATACGGCGCCCGCGCCCTCGTCACCTCGTACTACTTCGAGGGCATGCTCGTGCTGCTCGTGCGCGAACGCATCTGGCTCACGAGTCAGGAACTGCAGGCGCTGCGCGGCAGCGAACTCGGCGCCCTCATTCTCATCACGGGACTCGAAGAGATCTGGTCGGGAACCCGCCTCGCGGCCGAACTCTCGAAACTGCCGTCGTCGCACTCGGGCGGCAGGCGCAGCTTCGACGACTGGCCGCAGCTCGTGCGCGCCCGCCTCGTCGACACGCACCTCGAGCCGGTGCTCAACATCGAGGCGAAGCTCGCCGAGTGCAGCCCTGCCGAACGCGAGAGCATCGAGGAGTCGGTGCGCGTGTTTCTCGAGACCGGCAGCGTGCAGGAGGCTTCGGCCCGGCTGTTCTGCCACCGCAACACGATGACCAATCGGCTGCGCCGCTTCACCGACCTCACCGGCATTGACGTGACGGTGCCGGTCGAGGCGGCGCGCGTGGTGCTCGCCTGGGCGTGATGCGCTGAGCGGGGGCGAGCCGCCGGGGCTGTCGGGGCTGTCGGGGCACGGGCGACGCTCGGGGGCTGCCGGGCCGCCGCGATCCGCCGAAAACGGTTCTACTTGACGAAAAGCAGGGTATTTCGCCCGAAACACCCTGCTTTTCGTCAAGTAAACGGCAAAACGCCGCGCAACAAGCCGCGCAGCGCGGCCCTCCCCTAGTTCACGAGCGTGTGCGGCTTCTCGCCGCGAAGCACACGGCTCACGTTGTCGGCCGGCACCATGAAGTACTCGCGCAGGGTCGCATCGCTGCGGAACGCCGAGTGCGGGGTGACGAGCACGCGCGGGTGGTGCACGAGCGGGTCGTCGGCCGCGGGTGGCTCGACCTCGAGTACGTCGAAGAAGGCGCCGCGCACCTGGCCGCTGTCGAGGGCCGCGATGAGGGCCGCCGTGTCAACGAGCTCGCCGCGAGCGACGTTCACGATGTAGGCGCCCTGCGGAAGCTTCGCGAGGTTTTCGGTGTTCAAGAAACCGCGGGTCTCGTCGGTGAGCAGGGCGTGGAGGCTTAGCACCTGCGACTGCTCGAGCAGTTCGTCGAGGCTCGAGACGCGCTCGACGCCCTCCTGCCAGGCGTCTTCGGGAACGAAGGGGTCGTAGGCGACGACGCGGTCGAAGAACGGCAGGGCTCGCTCGGCGACCTTACGGGCAATGCGGCCGAGGCTGAAGAGCCCGAGGGTCATCTCGCTCGCGCGGGGAGGGAGCGGCAGCGCCGAGTAGTCCCACTCGCCACCCTCAACCTGCTCGACCGAGGCACGGAGTTCGCGCAGCATCGTGAGCATTCCAGCGAGGGCATGGGTCGCAACCTCTTCGCTTGCAACGCTCGGCATGTTGCATACGTCGACGCCGAGTTCACGGGCGACGGTGACGTCGATCTTGTTGAAGCCGACCGAGGTCGTGGCAATGACCTTGAGGTTTGGCAGCTGGCGGAGCGTTGCCGCGTCGAGCTCAATGAAGCTGGCTACGATGCCGTCACAGTCGGGGGTCTTCGAGACGAGCTCGGCGGGGTCGAGCGTGTCGAGCAGCGTGACCTCGTGGCCCTGGCCCTCAAGAAAGGCGATGGCTTCGTTCGGGTCGAGTGCGCCCCGGTCGGTGATGGTGATCTTTGCCATTTCGGCTCCTTTACGTTAGCGGCATAATTCTGCGTTCAACCTTGGCACACCGGCTGCTATGCATGTGCACATTGAAGGGCTGCAGGTCGGCGACACTTGCCTAGTGCCGCCTGCCAAGCCCGCTGGTAACTTCTCTAGGGCAGGTCTGGTATCTGCCCGACGGCTTGGCCGTTCGAGGACGAGCGGAATCACCTATAAAAGGAGACTGAACACATGAGTTCTGTGTCACACACTTCATCGGCGGAGCGGGAAACCGCAACCGTCAATGTCATCACGCCCCGCGAAGCACGCAAGGCCGCCATCGGGGCGCTCGTTGGCAATGTGCTTGAGTGGTACGACTTCTTCCTGTTCAACACGGCAGCGGCGCTCGTGTTCAACGTGCAGTACTTCGTCTCTGACGATCCGGCGCTCGCCTCGATGGCGGCATTCGCAACGCTTGCGGTGGGCTTCATCGTGCGCCCGCTCGGCGGTCTCATCTTCGGGCGTCTCGGTGACCGCATCGGCCGCAAGGCGGTGCTCATCATCACGGTGATTGGCATCGGCGTCGCGACGGGCCTCATCGGTATTCTCCCGAACTACATGTCAATTGGTATCTGGGCCCCGATCTTCCTGCTCACCCTGCGCCTTCTGCAGGGCCTCTTCATCGGTGGCGAGTGGTCGGGCGCGATGACGCTCGCGGTCGAGAATGCGCCGCTCAAGCTGCGTGCGCGCATGGCCGCCATTCCGCAGCTCGGTTCGCCCATCGCGACGCTGCTCTCGTCGGGCTTCTTCTTCCTACTCACCTACTACCTGAGCGCCGACAACTTTGACGCTTGGGGCTGGCGCATTCCCTTCCTGATCGCCATTCCGCTGCTGCTCGTGGCGCTGTGGATGCGCGCAAAGATGCAGGAGTCACCCGTGTTCCAGGAGGTTCAGGCGAGTGGCGACGGCGAGAAGGCTCCCCTCAAGGTCGTCTTCACGACCGCTTGGCGTCAGCTGCTCGTGGGCGTCTTTGCCGTCATTCTCGGCACCGCCGGCTTCTACATCGTGACGACCTTCGTCATGAACTACGGCACCCGCGTGCTCGGCATGGAGCGCAACATGATTCTCGCTGCGACCCTCATCGGCTCGGTCTTCCAGCTACTCTCGGTGCTGCACGCAGGCCGCCTCGGCCAAAAGTACGGCGCAACCAAGGTCATCATGGGCGCCGGCATCCTCACCGCACTCGTCGCATTCCCGTGCTTCCTGCTCATTCAGACCACGAACTTCGTGCTCGTCACGATCGGCATCGTCGTCTCGGTCTCGCTGCTCACCTACTCGTTTGCTGCGGCGGGCCCCGTGCTCACGGGCCTCTTCCCCTCGAACGTGCGCCTCTCGGGCGTCGCGGTCGGCTTCAACGGCGCCAACGTGCTTGCGGGCCTCACCCCGCTCATCGCTACGGCCCTCGTGACCGCGAGTGGCGACGAGTGGTGGCCGGCTGCCACGATGCTCGTGGTCTTTGCGGTGCTCAGCGTGATCGGTGCGAAGCTCGCCCCGAAGTACAGCCAGCAGTACGCCGACTACAAGCACTAACCCCCAAGCGATGTGGCCCGGAGTCGTTCCGGGCCACACGCGCACCCAGGACCCGACACCCGAAAGGAGCACCGTGCAACTCGACCTCATCATTCACGCCAGTGATATTGTCACGCTCAACCCGAACCGGCCGCGTGCCAACCGTGTCGGTGTGCTTCACGGCCGCATTGTCGGCTTTGACGAAGAACTCGACGGCCTCACCGCCCGCCGCGAAGAGCAGTTGGGCGACGCAGTCGTCACCCCCGGGCTCATCGACGCGCACTGCCACACCTCGTGGTGGGGGCTCAGCCTCGACTCGGTCGACCTCAGCACCGTTCGCTCGCTGGCCGAACTCTACGAAAAACTCGATGCCGCGGCACGGGCGTTGCACGTGAAACACGGGGCGTGGATCCACGCTACCGGCTTCAATCAGGCACTCACGGGCGGCCAATTTCCGAGCATCGAACGCCTCGACGCAATCACGGGCGACCACCCCCTCTACATCAGGCACACCTCTGGCCACGCGGCCATCACGAACACCGCCACGCTGAAGCTCATCGGCGCGCTCGATGAGGGCTTTGAAAACCCGGTGGGCGGCGCGGTCGTGCGAGACGCAGACGGCACCCCGACCGGGCTCATCGAAGAGTCGGCGCAGGGGCTCGTTCAGGCGTTGCTGCTGCCCTACTCAACCGAGCGTCTCGTCGACGCGATCGACGAAGCCACCAAGCGCTACGCCGCCCAGGGCATCACCTCGTTTTGCGAGGCTGGCATTGCGGGCGGGTGGATCGGCCACAGCCCCATCGAGGTCAGCGCATACCAGGCGGCTGCCGCGAGTGGGCGCCTTCACGCTCGGGCCCAGCTCATGCCCACGCTCGACGGGTTGCAGCCGCTCACGGCGCACGCCGCCGACTTTCAGGGCGAAGGCTCGGGGCTCGGGGCGAGCCTCGGGGTCACGTTCGGCTTTGGCACCGATATGGTGCGGCTCGGCCACACCAAAGTGTTTCTCGACGGCTCCCTGCTTGGCGCGACCGCAGCGGTGACCGAAGACTACTGCGGGCATCCGCACAACACCGGCTACCTGCTCGACGAGCCAGGCACCTACCGCGAACGGGCCCTCGCTGTCTACCGGGCCGGCTGGCCGCTCGCGCTGCACGCCATTGGCGACGAGGCGATCGATCTCGCGCTCGACCTCATTGGCGAGGCGCAGGAGCGGTACGGCACCCTCGCCGTGCCCTGCCGCATCGAGCACTTTGGCATCGCCCGGCCCGAGCAGCTTACCCGTGCTGCGGCGCTCGGCGTCGCGGTCACCCCGCAGGCGGGCTTCATCGGCCCCATCGGCGACCAGATGGCCGAGCGCGTCGGACCATCACGTGAGGGGTGGCTGTATCGCGGCCGCTCGGTGATCGACGCGGGCATTCTGCTCGCCGGATCCTCTGACCTGCCCGTCGCCGACAATAACCTGCGGCGCAGCATGCAGAGCGCCGTCGACCGGCTCACTTCTGGCGGCAAGGTGCTCGGCGAGGCCGAGGTCATCACGCCGTTCGAGGCGCTGCGCTGTTACACCGAGTGGGCAGCGATCGCGTCGGGTCAGGGCGCCGACCGAGGAACGCTCGAGCCCGGCAAGCTCGCCGACTTCACCGCATTCTCGGCATCGCCCCTCACGGCCGCGAACATGAACGACCTCGAGATCGTCGCAACCTTCGTTGGCGGTGCGGCGACCTTCGACTCTCGAACCGCTGCTGGGCCTGGCTAGCGCTGCGCTACCCCGCGCAACTCCCCCACCCCAGCACCCTTTATCTTCTTCTGCGAAAGGAACCATCATGCAGACCAACGACCAGGCTTTTCTCGATGATTGGGCCATTCACGCCACCTTCGGGGCGGTCGAAGGCACCGACGGCGTCGACCGACAGGCGGCGAGCGCACCAGACGGCGAGCAGCGCAAGTGGTTTGCCGAGCTGCTCACCTCACACGGCTTCACCGTTCACCGCGACGCAATCGGCAACCAGTTCGGCCTGCTCGAGCTCGTGCCGGGCGCACCGTACGTGCTCACCGGATCGCACATGGACTCCCAGCCGACCGCTGGCCGCTTCGACGGCGCCTACGGCGTCATGGCCTCGGCCTACGCCTGCTTTCGCGTGGCCGATGAGCTTCGCGCGGCGCCCGAAAAGGCCACGTTCAACCTCGCCGTCGTCAACTGGTTCAACGAAGAGGGCTCGCGCTTCAAACCCTCGATGATGGGCAGCTCGGTGTTCACCGACAAACTCGCCCTCGAAGAGGCGCTCACGACCACCGACCCCCGCGGCACCACGGTACGTGAGGCGCTCGACGCGATCGACGAGCGCGGCGATTTCGAGGGGCTTCCCGTCGCTTCGTACGCCGAGATTCACGTTCAGCAGGGCCGCAGCATGGAAGAGGAGGGCGTGACGATCGGTCTCGTCAACGCGACCTGGGCAGCCCACAAGTTCGAGTTTCGGGTGCGCGGCGAGCAGGCCCACAGCGGATCGACCCTCATGAGCGATCGACGCGACGCACTGCTCGGCGCGGCTCGCCTCATCGTCGCCGCGCGTGAGCTGGTCGACGGGTTCGACGACGGCGCGCTGCACACCGCCTGCGGTGAGATCAGCGTGTACCCGAACTCTCCGGTGGTTGTCGCGAGCGAGGTGCACCTGCTCGTTGACCTCAGGTCGCCGAGCAACGAGGTCATTCGCGAGGCGTACGAGCGCATGATGCGGGTCGTCGAGCGCGTTCAGGTCGACGATCGCGTCGAGATCGACATCGTCGCTGAGCACTCGTGGGAGCAGAACCCCTACCCCGAGAATGGTGTTGAGCTCGCGCGGGAGGTCGCCGTCGAGCTCGGGCTCACCCACGACCGGGTCATGACCGTCGCGGGCCACGATTCAACAAACATGAAAGACGAGGTACCCACGGTCATGCTCTTCGTGCCGAGCGTGAACGGTGTCTCGCACAACCTGCAGGAATTCACGAAAGATGAAGACCTGATTGCAGGCCTGAACCACCTCACCGGTGTGGTTCGCCGCCTCGCTGCCGGAGCGCTTGTGAGCACGAGCGCCTGACGGCGAGCGGGTGGGCCTCGGGTTACTCACC
This sequence comes from Leucobacter chinensis, assembly GCF_019049105.1. GTDB lineage: Bacteria > Actinomycetota > Actinomycetes > Actinomycetales > Microbacteriaceae > Leucobacter_A > Leucobacter_A chinensis. The sequence continues at coordinate 20,228 of NZ_JAHQZR010000004.1, read as the reverse complement.
TGGTACCAAGCCCGAGGCACTCCCCCAGGAGCGCGGGTCGCATGATGCGACCCGCGCTTTGTCGTTTCAGTGCCTAGGTCCTGCTCCTTCGGCGCACGAGCAGTGTGCCACCGGCGAGGGCAACGAGGGCGAGCACCGCGAGACCAGTGAGGCTCGCACCGCCGGTGTTGCCGAGCATGCCACCGGGCTTGTCACCCTTGCCATCGCCCTTGCTGTCGCCCTTGCCGTCACCCTTGCCGTCGTCTCCTGGCCCGCCATCGTCGGGGCCCTCCGGTGTCTGCTCTGCCGCAACCGCTACCTCGGCACTCGCTGCGTCGGTGATCACATCGCCGCCCGGCACCTCCGCAGACACTGTCGCGGTATTCACGACCGTGGTGCCGCGGTGCTCGTCGGTGATGCTCAGTGTCGCGGTTGCCTGAACCGTTTCGCCCGGTGCGAGCGTGCCCTCGGCGCCAGGCCACACGGTCTCGAGCTCGCTGAGACCGGGCAGCGTGTCGACGAGCGAGACGTTACTGAGCGTCACATTACCGCTGTTGTGCGCCTCAATCTCGTAGGTGATCTCGGTCTCAGCTGCGTTCAGCTCTGCACGCTTGATAAGGCTCAGCCCCGGGGCCTGCACCAAGGTCACGCTCGCTTCGGCAGTATCGGTCACCTCGCCACCATCATGTGTAGCGACGACCGAGGCGGTGTTCACGAGCTTGCCCAGGTCGACGTGGCTCTGAGTGATGTCAATCTCAGCAAATGCCGTCACCGACTCACCGGGCAAGAGGGTGCCCTTGGTCTCGGGCCACTCGGCGAAGGTGATCTCGCCGAGGCCTTCGAGTTCGTCATAAAGCGTGATGTCATGAAGCGTCGACTTGCCCGCGTTCGTGATCTCAAAGTCGTAGCGAACGGTGTCGCCCACGATGCCCTCGCCCAGAACCTCTGCGTGCTTCGAGAGCGATACAAGCGGTAGCGCGTCGAAGGTGAGTGAGGCCTCGGCGGCAGTGTTCGCCTCAGCGTCACCGCTCAGCGAGAGCCCCGTCGCCTCGGCTCGGTTCGTGAGCAGGCCGCGGTCGATGTGCTGTTGTGTCAGCTTCAACGTCGCAGTCGCCGTGACGGTATCTCCCGGCGCAAGCACACCCGGCCGTGCGGCATCGGGCCACTCGCCGTAGGTCACCTCGCTGAGTCCCGCAAGCGCGTCGGTGATGGTCACGTCGCGCAATGTCAGCGATCCGCTATTCGTAAGCGCGAACGAGAACTCGGCGGTGTCACCAGCGACCGCGTCTGCCGGGTCTTTCCCGCCAACGATAGCCGCTTCCTTCTCCAGCGCGAGCGCCGCAGCGCCAGGAATGAGCGTTGTCACGCTCGCTTCATCGTTCACCGCGGTTGTGACACCAACAGCAGTGACGTGCGCGGTATTCGTGACCGTGCCCTCATCTCGGTGCTGCTGCGTGATGCTGAGCGTGGCGGTCGCGACCACCACTTCGCCCGGCGCGAGGGTGCCTTCATCGCCCGGCCACGCGACTTCGAGCCCCGAGAGCCCCTCGAGTTCATCGCTCACGGTGACGTCGGTCAGGGTCACATTGCCACTGTTTCGGGCGGTCATCGTGTACGTGATGCTGCCGCCGTCGGCTGAGAGCGCCGATTCCTTCGTGAGACTCACCTCTGGTGTCTGGGTGAAGCGCGCCGTGATCGTGTCAACATCGCTCACGGTGTCTCCCGCGGGGCTCTTCGACTGAACCGTCGCGGTGTTCGTGAGGCTTCCCGAGTCGAGGTGTGCCTGGGTGACGTTGAGGCTCGCGGTCGCCGTCACTGACTGACCAGGGTCAAGGGTGCCTTCGGCAGCCGGGTCTGGCCAGTCGCCAAAGGTCACGGCCGAGAGGCCCTCGAGCGAGTCGGCGAGCTGCACGTCGGTGAGTGTCACCTTGCCCACGTTCGTGATCACAAACGTGTATTCGGCGAGTGAACCGAGCGCGCCGCTATCGGTGAGGGTGACCGACTTGTCGAGGTCGATGAGTGCCGTCACCTCGAAGCTCAGCGCCGCGGTGTCGCTGTGGGTGACAGTGTCGCCGGCGGGCCTGCTGCTCTTGCCGGTCACGCTCGCCGTGTTCTTCAGCTCGCCCGCGTTGACGTGCGCCTGCGAGATCGTGAGCCGAGCGGTCGCCGTCACCGACTGGCCGGGAGCGAGGGTGCCCTCGGCGGCCGGGTCTGGCCAGGCACCATACACCAGGTCTTCTTCGGCGATCAGCGGATCATCGAGCGTCACCCCGGTGAGCGTCGATTTACCCACGTTCGTCACGACGAAGGTGTACTCGACTTCTGAGTTCACCTGGCCACGGCTGAGCACCGTCACCGTCTTATCGAGATCGATGCCGGGAGCGTTGTTCAGCATCAGCGAAGCGCTGTTACTACTCGTCACCGTTTCGGCGTCAGGCTGCGCGGGCACTCCCGCTGCCGTCGCGGTGTTGTTGATCGCTCCAGCGTCAACGTGGGCCTGGGCGACGGTCAGCTTTGCCGTCATCTGCACCGATTCTCCCGGTGCGAGGCTGCCCTCGGCGTCGGGGTTTGGCCACTCGCCGGTTGCCCAGTCGTGAAGCCCGGGGAGCGGATCGGTGACGGCCACTTCGTTCAGCGTCACTTTGCCCACGTTGGTCACCGTGAAGGTGTACAGCAGCTCTGAGTTCACTTGCCCTCGGCTGAGTACCGTCACCGTCTTGTCGAGGTCGATGAGGGCCACCGTATCGAGCGCGAGGTCGTAGTCGTCGAACCCGATTACCTCGCTCCCATCGGGGGCATTGGCCAGGGCCGAGGCAGTGTTGTGCAGCACCGAGCCAGCGTCGAGGTGCTCCTGCGTGATCTCAAGCTCTGCGGTCGCGGTGACCTCATCTCCTGGGCTCAACTGCCCCTCATCGCCTGGCCAGGCGCCAAAGGTGATCTCTGAGAGCCCCTCGAGTTCGTCGGCAAGTCGCACGTCGCTCAGCGTGAGCGTTCCGGTGTTCGTGACCACGAACTCGTAAGAAACAGTGTCACCGGCCTCGGGCTTGGAGTCTGATCCCTGAGATCCAACAACCGTGCCGCGCTTCACGAGATCAATACCGGAGACACCGGGCAGGCTGAGCGCCGCACGGTCGTCATCGCTGACGGTGACGCCCTTCGGGGTCTTGCCCGTTGCCGTGGCGACGTTTTCAATGCCGCCCTCGTCAATGTGCTGCTGGGTCACCGTGAGGCTGCCCTTGGCAGTGACCGTCTCGCCTGGTTTGAGCACACCATCGGCGCCCGGCCAGGAGTCAACGGTGACGCCGGCCGCACCCGATAAGAGCTCATCGACGATGGTGACTTCGCTCAGCGTCAGCCCGCCGGTATTTTCGACCGTGAACGAGTACATGAGAATGTCGCCCACGACGGTCTCATCGGGGTCATCGCGGCCCTGAACGGCGACGGTCTTCTCAAGTTCAAGACTGCCAACCGCGGCAAGCGGTATCGTCGCCTTGTCGTCGTCACTCACCGTCGCACCCGCAGGGGTTTCTGCCGTGGCGGTGACGATGTTTTGCACACCGCCAGCATCAACGTGTTCTTGCGTAATCTCAACCGTGGCGCTCGCGCTCACGCGCTCCCCCGGCTTCAGCTGGCCTTCATCGCCTGGCCATGCCCCGTAGGTCACCTTTGACATGCCAAGCAGCGGATCGTAGAGTTCGACCCCCACAAGCGTCACCTGACCGGTATTTTCAACCTCAAACGAGTACTCAATGGTGTCGCCCGGCCCAGCGTCGCCCGCGTCGTCGCGACCGGCGATCGAGGCCTGCTTGGTCACCTGGATGCCCGCTGCGCCCGCGATTGCAACCTTCGCCGTGGCACTGTCGGTGAGGGGCTCGGTGGCAACGGCCGATTCAGCGGTCACGGTGACGATGTTCTTCGCCTCTGCCGCGTCAATCTCGGCCTGGGTAAGCCCCGACGAAGCATGGGCGGTCACGCTCTTGCCCGCGGGCAGTACGCCCGGTGCTTCGGGATCGGGCCATGCGTCAAAGGCAATCTCGCTCAGCCCAGCGAGTTCGTCGCTCAGCTCGACATCGCTCAGCTCGACGTTGCCTGTATTCGTGATCGTAAAGAACCATTCAACGGGTTCGCCCACCTTCACAATGCCGGGGGCTGTACCGGTTTTCGTCACTTCGATCGCTGGTGCCTGGACGAAGTACCCAAAGTCCTGGCCAGTAATCGTTGCTCCACGAGTGAGGTGGATCGTGCCAGAGGTACTCTCGCTGCCACCGCTTGGCGCGAAGGTGTTTGACCATACGCCCGACGTGCTCGGCAACGACCCCTCGTCAATGTGAACCGTGTATTCGCCCGAGACAAGCCCCGAAAAACGGTACTTGCCTGACGCATCGGTGGTGACGACATACTGTGGCGTTGCATCTGAGGAGCCGTTCGACGAGTCATCGCTTGCGTACAGCGAAACGCTCACACCCGGAAGCACTGGTTCGGTTGTCTCCTGCTTTCCATTCGCATTGGTGTCCTCCCACACCGTGCCCTGAATCGTGCCGCCCACCACATTCGCGTGGGTCGCCTCGCCCTCAGGCAGCAGTGTGGCACCGTTCATGACCGATCCGCTCGCGGTGTTGCCGAGGGTGTCGCCCGACATCGAATCGGGCAGGTTAAGGGTATAACTGAGCTTTCCGTTGCTGTTCGCACCAGAGACCAGCTCGCCAACGTCTACCTTCAGGGCCGTCGCGGCGGCACGTTGCTCGGGTGTCGCTGAGTCGTACGCGATCCACTCAAGATCATCGGCTGGAGCCTGGGGGCGCGGAACCTGCTGCACGCTCTTGTCAGTCGTGATCAACAGCACCGCTTGCTGCGAATCGTGCACAGTAAGCGATGCGCTCGCGAGCGAGATCTCACCATGAACCGAGGTGCCGCGACCATCGCCTGCGTGCGGCAAGACGGTCACAAATGAGCTGTGCTCCTGGCTCGTGCTGAGAAAGTTAAACCAGACAATCTCAAACATGGCCTGCTCGCCGGCTTCAAGCTGGGGGTTCACGACGTGCTGCTCGTACTGGGCCACGTTCACTTGGCCAGCAACCATCGAGACCTGTTTCTCGAGCGTCGCCCCCGTGTTTTCAAACACGTGATCAGCACCAAACTGCACGGGAACGACAAAGGTGCCACCGTTCGGCGGCGCGATGAGTGAGGTGCGTACGTCGAATTCAACGGGCCCGCCGAGCGATTCACCGTAGCGCAGCTTCGGGAGGTAGGTGAACAGGAGTTCTGTTTGCCCTGAGGCATCGGTTTCGCCCAGCTTCCAGCTCCATCGCTCGGCATCAACCCGAGAAAAGTCGAGTGTTGAAAGCTGCAGGTTTTCGGGCAGCATCAGCCGAAGCGTAGCGCCGGTGATCTCGAAGCCACCGTCTTCGCCAACTGGTGGGCCACCGTGAACCACACCAATCGCAGGGTTGAGCTGATACCGCACCGCCTGTCCGGCGTTGAGCCTCGTGCTCTCTGGCTTCTGCACCTCACCGGCCTCGGTGAGCGCCATGCCCTTGGCGTTGAGACTTGCGCTCCCCGCACGAACAAACATCGAGTCTTGCGAGTCTGTTTTACTCTGCCTCGGCGGTTCCCACACAATGTTCGACCGCTCGGCACCAACGTGAGTGAGTTTGGCAAGGTCATCGGCCTCGACAGGCAACGCTCTCGTCACAACGAACTTCGGGTAGGCGAGCACGCGAAAAGTATTGATGCTCGTCGGGTTTTGAGACTCGGTTTTGAGGGCGCCATCATTGGCGATGTACTCGTACCGAACACCGTTCACGTTCTTGATATCGCCCGTAAACTCGTCGCTCGGCACCCATAGAAGCTCGAACGGGTCCTTTTTCAGGGGGCGTACCAAGAAGTCTGGCGCAGCCTCTTCGGTATACAGCACCCGATAATCGACACCCTCTTCGAGTTGTTCGCCATTGTCATACTGCACAAAGCCGTTGCCCGCGAGCGATGAATCAGTATTGTCCCAGAAGTCAAAAAAAATTCATGTCTGTCGAAGTAACCGACTGCCATGCGGTTTCACCATACGGCCTTTGCAGCTGCGGGCGGTATGCGAGACGATGATGGTACTCGTACCCAGGGAACACCTTGGCGTTGTTGCGTGTTTGGGTAATACTCTTCCCGTCAACGAGGGCCGTCGTCAGCGACGCAGACTGTATTGTCGGGGGGCGCGTGTCAGGGTCAGCGAGGCGATAGCTCGCGGTCGCACGGTTATTGTTGTCATTGTTTTCAATGACGATATCGCCACCAACCGTCGTCCATGGATCGTCGTCGGTCTGGCTAATCTTGCTTGCCGAAGGAATCGCCGTTGCGGGCTCCATGGGGGTCAAACGCTTCGGAATCAAGATTGAAACATCAACCCAGACACGTTCAATGGCCTCAATATTTCCGCTAACCAGCAGATCGAAAACCCCTGCCTCAGTGTCAATCTTGTCGAGTGACGCCTGCACGGCTGAGCTACTGGTGCCAACGATCTCAATCACGCTCGGAATATGCGCTGGCTGCGTTTCATCATTCGTGAAAGAGTAGGTGTCACGAATGCGCAGTGGCGCTGCCCACTCAGCCGGCCGTGTACCGATGACCGTTGGTTTTGCTTGAGTGATGACCACTCGGTAGGTGTGCGCGACCGCCGGCTCCGGCCCCTGGCCGAAGTCTTTTTCGTCACCGGCGGCTGTCTCGACACCGCCGGTTGCCGTGCGAGTGGTCTGGCTCAGGTCGAACGAATAAAACCCAACGACCGTGACGGTTTGCGGGTCACCCGTCGCTGCAAACGTTCTCGTTTCAACACCATCAGTCACGCTGGCTGTCGGGGCATACTCGTATCCCACAACAGCCGACGCTCGGTTGACATTAGCGGTGAGGGGCCTGAACTCAATTTCTTGCGAGCCCGAACCGGTTACTGCCGACGAGAGGTTTACCGTAAGCAGACGGCCGTCGGGGGAGATCGTATACGTCGAGGTATAGCCCCTCAGACCGCTCGGGTTATTCAGCCCCGAGACCATAAGCGAGCCGTCATCCCAACTCCAGCCCTCGGGAAGTTCTTGCGTGAGCACACCGTTTTCAAGCGAATTGAGCGTGAGCGCCCAGTCAAACGTCACTTGATTGCCGAGCGCAACCAGCCCGTCAGTCGGCGAGGTATCGCCTGGCACCTCACTCGTTCCATCGTCAATGATGGCCAGTTCAAAGTCGGTGATATTTCCTGCCGGCTCCTCTGCGTGCGCCGGCGCGACGAGTGTCAACGAGCCCGTCATTGCAATGAGCGCGGCGCTGAACCAGCCGAGTGCGCGAGTGTGAAATGCCCGTTTTTGCGTGTGCATGGCCACCGTGTGTTCCCCCAAACATCTGTGCGGCGGTCGTTCTGCACTGGCATCACGCCCGCAAGTTACCGAGCTCCTCTTCCCTCACGGGCGGGCCTTCCCTATTCAGCCGAACAAACACCACACTCATTCAACTGCATGAACGCGGCGAAAGCACTGAAGCTTCGGCACTCCTGTCGCTTATCTTGACATCGAAAATAGACGGCCGTCAAGCTTTTCTTTCTGAACACCTGGTGCGGGCGATGAAACACACCCTCTAGCGCGACACCCAGACCACTCAGTTAGGCTTGCCTTACTTGAGACACGTGTTACGACCACCACGAGAGGGTGCCCATGAGCCAGACAACGACGCCAAGCCCACGACCCAAGCGCACCCAGATCGTGCTCGAGGTTATTGAGCGCATTCAACTTTCGCCTCGCATGGTGCGCATCGTTGCGGGCGGCGCAGGCATGGCCGAGGTCGAGAACAACGGCTTCACCGACGCTTACACGAAGATGCTCTTCGCGCACCCCGGCACCGACGTGACCCCACCCTACGACCTCGAGGCGCTGCGCGAGACGCTTGGCCCCGAGCTCATGCCCTCGCGCCGCACCTACTCGATTCGCCGCTTTGACCTCGACAATGGGCAGCTGTGGATCGACTTCGTCGTGCACGGCACCGAGGGCATTGCTGGCCCCTGGGCCGGCAGCGCGAAGCCGGGTGACGCGGTCGTGCTCGGCGGCATCGGCGGCGGGTACCGCCCTGACGAAACCGCCGACTGGCACCTGCTCGCGGGCGACGACGCCGCGCTTCCTGCCATTGCCTCGGCACTCGAGGCCATGCCGGCCGAAGCCCAGGGTGTTGCCCTCATCGAGGTCGACGGCCCAGCCGATCACCTTGAGCTGAGCGCACCCGCTGGCATCACCGTCGAGTGGCTGCACCGCGATGGTCAGGAGGCCGGAACGACAACCCTGCTCGCTGACGCAGTTCGTGCGACCGAGTGGCGCGAGGGGCGCGTTCAGGTCTTTGCACACGGCGAGCGCGGCGCAATGAAGGCTCTGCGCCCCTACTTCACCGATGAGCGCGGCCTCGAGCGTGCACAGCTCTCACTGTCGGCGTACTGGGCTCACGGCCGCAAGGAAGACACGTTCCAGGCCGAGAAGCGCGAAGCGATCGGCCAGATCTAGCAGATTCATGGTTCAGGGTGCTTTAGGTCTCTGAGCTGGGCACCCTGGGCCATGGCAAACTAACATTATGAACGCACTCGAGCAGTACATTGCAGATCGCCTCGTCGCGGGAGCGAGCGGAACCGTTATCGAGGGCGAGCTCGTCGCAGCCGGTTGGAGCGTCGCGGTTGTGCAGCCGGTCATTCACGCACAGATTGCCCTGGCGCAACGCTCAGCGCCGGCACCGACAAGCCAGCCCCGCTCGGCAAGCCAGCCAAGCGCTGCAAGCCAGCCCCGCAACGGTGAGCCGCTGCTCATCACGAGCCTCGTGCTCTTAGCAGCCGCGATGGTGCCCTTCATCATCATGTTCTTCGTGCCGTTTTGGCAGTCGGCCACGGTTGAGGCCGCGGTGGCCGCGGTGGGCGAGATGGCGATCATGATGCTTTTTCTGCTGCCCGTCTCGATTGTGCTGTGGATCGCCGCCTTCGTGTGCTTCCTGGTTGCGAAATCTGGCGGGCGTACGGCTCGCACGAGGCTCTCAATCTGGTCGATCATCATGCTCTTCGTCTCGCCCGTGGTGACGGCGACGTTCTTTACCCTCGCCATTCTCTTCGCAACGATCGTGGGCGTCATGTGCGGCACGACGGTCTCACCGGGCTGCGGCATCCTTTAAGGCCCAATCCCGCATCGGGCCGATCTCTCACCGCAAGCTCAGCTCTGGGCTTCGGCGCCTTCACCACCCTCGTCACCGGCCGCGACGAAGCCGCGCACGAAATTGATGGCCGCGCGCAGAGCCGGGTTCGGGCGACGCGATTCGCGGTAGCAAAGCGAGATACGGCGAAAACCGAGGCCCGGCAGCTCGTGGGTCTCGACGCCCGGGGGCAGCTCACCCTGCAGAGCCAGTTGCGGCATGAGGGTTGCACCCTCTCCCGCGGCGATCATCGCGAGAGCAGCGTGGTAGCCGGCGTAACGGTGCGGCGAGGTCTCTGAGTCACTGAGCCCACGGCGCACGCGGCGCACGGCCCCGACCCCTCCCGCTGCCCCGTCGAGCTCGAGCCACGGCACCTGCAAACGCTCGAGCTCGACGACGCCGAGTGCGGCCTGGGTACCGGCTGGCACGACGAGCAGCCAGGGGTCATACATGAGGGTGATCTCGCGAATCTCTGGGCCGAGCGGCACCGGCTTCATCGAGTCGTCACGCTCGGTGACGATGAGATCGACATCGGCGGCACGCAAGGCGCGCACGAGCTCGGCCTGTTCGGCCTCAACGACCTCGAGTTGCACGCCTGCGAGTTCGTCCTTCCAGCGTGGCAGGGCGGGCGCGAGCACGGCCGAGATAAAACTTTGAAAGGCACCGAGACGCACCCGGCCGCTCGGCAGCTGGCTCGCCGCCGCGACGCGCAGGGCCGCCTCGTTGACCTCACGCTCGACGTTCTCGGCGAGCTCGATCAACTCGCGCCCGGCGGCCGTCGGGCTCACCCCGCGCGGTGAGCGTTCAACGAGCGGAACCCCCACTTCTGCCTCAAGTCGAGCGAGTTGCTGAGACACCGCAGAGGGTGTCAAACGCATGGCGTCAGCCGCCGCGAGCACGCCGCCGCTGCGCGAAATCTGCAGCAAATACGGCAGCCGAGAAACCGTGATTTTCATATTAAGAAATTCTAAATGCTCAGTATCACATTATCCAATTGCGCTAAAACAAGAAAAAGATCACAATTGAGTCTCGGTGCCTGATCTCGATGGCGCCTCAAGACCCTCGGAAGGAGCAGCGATGGAAGACATGATCGGTACGGCACTCGGTTGGATCGGAACAGTGGGTACCCTCTCGGCCTATATTCTCATCACCCGTGGCATCGTTTCGCCGACCGGCAGGCGCTACGCTGCTCTCAACATGATCGGCGGCGCTTTCGCGGCAGCCGGGGCCATCGCTTTCGGCGCATGGCCGGCCTTCTTCTCGAACGTCGTCTGGGCAGGCATCGGCCTTCACGGGTTCATCACCGCAACGCGCCGAGCACGCCACGAGCGCAAGCTGGCACTCGCCGCGAACCTGCTCACGATGCCCACGCCAACCGAGTTCGCCGAGGCCCTCCTCAAGACACAGCCGATTGCGATTATGCACCCGCAGGCGATCATCCTCCCCACGCAGGAAGAGCTGCTCGCCGCGAGCCGCCAGGCAGCCTAAACGCATGCCGCGGGCCCGCTCGCACTGTGAAAGAATGAGCGCATGACTGAGGCTACGCCCGTGAGCGACCACCCCTTCGATCGCGGCGTGTGGCGTTGTTGGACGTGGATCTCGTGGCTTTTGCCGGTGGTGCTTATCGCCTTCGCCCTCACGAACTCGCACGACGGCCTTGTCACCATCGTCATGCTGTACCTTTCGCCGGTCGTGCTCGTAACCTTCGGGCTGTTGAGCTCGCTCCCCCAGTGGGTTCTGAAGGCCCGCGGGCACGAGACCGCGCCCGCGCCCATCAGCGCGCTCATGGTGACAGCGTGGGTAAGCGCCGTCGCAATAGCCATCGTGGTGCGAAGCGACCTGCAGGGCGGGGCGGTGACGGCGAGCGCGCGCGGGCTCACCGCGCTCATGGGCACCGCGACCGCACTGTTCGTCATCGCCCTCGCCGGTGCGATCGTGGGCGCGATCGCGCTGCCCGCCAAAGATGACTGGGGGCCGTGGCGCTTCAGCGGCCCCGCCGCAGTCTTGGTGGCACCGCTTGCCCTCGCCTTCGTCACCGGGGTGCAGAGCACGGCGCCGATCCACGTTTCACACGATTCCCAGAACATTGATGGCGAGGTCGCCATGCAACTACAAACCGAGCGCTGGCAAGCCTTCAACACATTTCTCACGCCCGCACGCACGGCAGCCTGCCCCACCGAGTGGCGGCTGAGCGGGGGCAGCGGGTTAAGCGTGTACGAGGGCACCTCGTTCGACGACAGCCAGTACACGCTCTACAGCAACTGGCGCTGCGAGGCACCGCTCACGAGCGACGAGTTTCTCGAGACGATCGTGCCCGCAATCGAAGCGAGCGGCTGGCGGCTCATCGCGAGCGGCGAGGGTGAGAACCCCGGGTCAGCCGAATACCAGGACGCTTCTGGCGCAAAGACGCAGGGCTTCCAGGCCCACTTCGAGGCAGCCGAGCCAAGCGAGGGGCTCGGCCTGCCAGCCTCACCCGAGGGCACGAACGGCACGCTCGCCCTCATGCTCGAACCCGGCGACACGAAGGGCGAGTTCTCGCTACTCTTCAACGCCGCAAGCCCCGCCTTCTGGCTCGAGGGCGGTTCGGTCTTCTGGAACACCGAAACCGATACCCAGCTCGCCGAAGAACTGCTCTGGAGCCCCTCGCCGACCACCTTCGCGGCCGACGAATGGCCGGGGCTCGAGCGCGTGGTGCGACTGCCCTAGCGCTGCGACTCGAAGGGGTAGTCGGCGCCCATCTGGTCAATGGCGCGGGTCGTGGCGCCCTCCTCTGAAAAGTCCATCATGGGCACGGGGCGCTTGAAGCCTCGCGTCACGGCGACGATGATGCCGAGACCAAGCACGACCCAGATGCCGCCAGCGATCCACGTGAAGGTCTCGAGCGAACTCCACAGCCACACCGTCACGCCTGCTCCGATGAGCGGCAAGAGGCCGTACCGCAAGAGGTAGCCCGCGGTGAGGGGCTTCGTGCGCCCTCCTCGGGGAAAGAGGTAGGTGCGAATGACCGAGAGATTCACCATCATGAAGGCTGCGAGCGCGCCGAAGCTGATCATGTGCGTGATGATCTCGAGCGAGATGAACAGCGAGGTGAGTGAGATAACCGACACGAGCGTTGCCGCAACGATCGGGGTGCCGAAGCGCTTGTGCACACGTGCGAGCCCCCGAGGCAGCACGCCGTCGCGACCCATCGCGTAAATGATGCGTGAGACCGAGACCTGGCTCGTCATTGCCGAGCCGAAAGAGCCCGCGACAAACACCGCCACGAAAAATGAGGTGAGCGCATCACCGCCCACGAACTTCATGACCGTCACGCCAGCCGCATCAAGCTCGGCTTCGCTCATCGTCGACCAGTCGACGTCGAAGGCGATCGCGCCAGACCAGGCGACGAGAATGAAGAAGAAGCCGCCCACGAGGGTCGCGAGCACGATCGCTCGGGGAATGTCACGACGCGGGTTCTTCGCCTCTTCAGAGAGGGTCGAGACCGCGTCGAAGCCGAGAAACGACAGAGCGAGAATCGCAGCGCCAGCGGCAATTGCGCCAATGCCACCCTCGCCGAAGGTGAAGGGCTCAAGCAGCCCAACCGTGGTGTCGCCGCCGAGTGCCGACTTGAATGCGAGGGCGATGAACACCGCGACGAGAATGACCGAGAGCGAGATGATGACGGCGTTCGCCTTGCTCACGAAATTGATACCGAGAATGTTGAAGCCGAGCACGAGCGCAATGGCCACGAGCGAGAATGCCCAGGAGGGCACCGCGGGAAACTGCGTGTTCATGTAGATGCCGATGAGCAGGAAGTTAATCATCGGCAAGAAGAGGTAATCGAGCAGCATGACCCAGCCGGTCATGAAGCCGACACCGCCGCCAAACGACTGCTGCGAGTAGGTGTATGCCGATCCCGCGATCGGGTACTTGCGCACCATCGCACCGTAACTGAGCGCCGTGAACAGCATGGCGATGATGGCCAGCAGGTACGCGGCGGGCAGGTGACCGCCCGTCTCTTTATTGACGAACCCGTAGGTGGTGAACACCGTCACCACCGTCATGTAGGTGACGCCGAAGGCCGTGAGGCTCACGAGCCCCAGCGTGCGCTTCAGCTTGACGGGTGTAGCGGTATCGGTCATGAATGCTCCTTTGAATTCGTTGCTCAGTGTGCGTTAATGCGTTCGGTGCCCCGCGAGCCAGGTGCCGTGCACCTGTACCCCGGCGATCTTCGCGACGTCAATCTCGGTCGGGTTTTCGCTCAGCCACACGAGGTCGGCCGTCGAACCAACCGTCAGGGTTCCTCGCTCTGGAGCGAGTGCCTGCCGCGCAATACCGGTGGTGTAGCCGGCGTAAGCCTGCCTCGCCGAGACGCGCTCTTCAGGAAGCCAGGGCGTTGATTCAGCCTCACTCGGGTCTCTCCGGTCGATCGCGGTCGCGAGCGCCGGGCGCCAGTCTTCGGTCGTGACGGGCCAGTCGCTGCCAAACGAGACGGTGGCACCGCTCTCAAGCACCGAGCGAATGAGGTACTGTTGCCCCTCACGGTCATGCCCGAGGTGCGGAATCGTGAGGTCGCGCATCACGGCATCGCACTGCGCCCAGTACGGCTCAAAGTTCGCAACGACCCCGAGCTCTCCGAAGCGCTGCACGTCATCGGGGTGCAGTAGGGCGACGTGCGCGATAACGTGCGGGCGTTCTGGCGTCGTAATGTCAGCGATGGCCTCAAGCCCGTCGAGCGCGTGCCGGTTTGCCGCGTCACCGATCGCGTGCAGGTGCAGCTGAAACCCGGCCTCGGCAAAGGCCCGCATCGCGAGCTCGAGCTCATCGACCGACCAGTTAAGAATGCCGCGTTCGTCAGGCCTGTCAGCGTACGGGGCGATGAGCGCCGCGGTGTGGCTCTCGACGACGCCGTCGAGAAAGAACTTGATGGTTTCGCCGCTCAGGCGTTCGTGTCCGAGCTCGCGCACCGCGGCCCTCGCCGCGCTGAACTCGGCCACCTGCTCCCGCCAGAGCGCGGGGTCGGCTCGAAAAGCCATATTGACGCGCGCGTGCAGGCGATCGGCACGGGCGGCGGCGAGATAGACCTCGATGTTCTCGGGGTCGACCCAGGCGTCTTGCACCCAGGTGGTGCCTTGCCTGGCGTACACCCGAGTCGCGTGCTCAAGCGCGCCCACTCTCGTGTCGAGGGAGTACGGTGGCACAACCTCTGCCAGGAAGTTGTTGGCCGCGGTCTCTTGCAGCGTGCCCATGGGTGAGCCGTCGGCCCTGCGCACGTACCTGCCGAGCTCGGGGTCGGGAGTCTCGCTCGTGATGTCGCCAGCCCGCAGCGCTGCGGTGTTGACCCACGCCGTGTGGTAATCCCACGCCCGAAGAATGGTCGGGGTATCACCCGTGACCTCATCAAGCCACCGGGCATCAAACAGACCGCCCTCTGCGAAGGTGGCGTCGTAGCTCGCCCCCACGATCCACTCGTCTTCTGGGTGGCTGGCCTTCCACTCTCGCACCGCGTCGAGAATGCCGTCGAGGTCGCTCGCCTCGCGCACCGCCGGCCCGAGGGTTTCAAAGCCCGCGAGCAGCGGGTGTGCGTGCCCCTCGCCGAGCGCCGGGGTAAGCACCCCTCCCTCGAGGTCGATGACCTCGGCTCCTGGCTCGTTCATGAGCGCTTTGGCGTCGTCGCCGAGCGCCACGATGGTGTGCCCCTGAACCGCAAGCGCGTCACTCATCGTCGCCTCGTCGCCCCCGAGGTTGAGGTCGACGAGCACCGAACCACCGGTAAAAATCGTTGTCGTGTTTGGCATCGTTGCTCCAAGATCGAAGATGGCAGCACGTTAAATGAACGTGATTCTTTTATCTACACTGGGAGTGTACAGTGAAACTCGCGCTCAATGCCACTGCCGAGTCACAGCAAGTGAGGGAGCAACATGCAAACCGGTAAGCGTCGCGTGGGCAGACCAACGACGAACGTGCTCACCCGCGACCTCATCATGCAAACCTCGCTGCGCCTCATCACCGAGCGCGGAGCAGCAGGAGCGAGCATGCGCGACATCTCGCGCGAACTCGGGGTGCAGCCCTCGGCGCTCTACAACCACGTTTCAGGTCACGAAGACGTGATCGGCGGCGTACGCGAGCTCGTAAGCGAGCGCATCGACGTGAGCGGCTTTGGCACTGAACCGTGGATCGCGGCCCTCGAACGCTGGGCCAAGTCATATCGCCTCGCCTTTGCCGCCCACCCGCCAACCATCGCCCTACTCGCGGTACAGCCCCTCACCGAGCAGTCACGCGTGGGCACGATGTACGACGCTGTGTGCCGCGGGCTCATCGACGCGGGGTGGCCTGACGCCAGGGTACTGAGCCTCGTCGTGGCCCTCGAAAACTTCATTCTCGGCGCGGCCCTCGACCGTGCGGCGACGAGTGAGGTGCTGCGCCCCGGCGTGAGCGACAGCACCCCCTCGTTTCAGCGCGCCTACGCGGCACGCGAGGCATCGCTCGGCGAGGCCTCAGCGGCCGACGCCGCATTCGACTTCGGCCTCGCGACGATGCTCGCGGGGCTCGAAGCCGAGTATGCGGCGCTCAGCCAGGGTGCGTAGCGCGGCCCGTATCGCGGCTGCTGGCTCTGCTCCTGGAGCGGCTCCCGGCGCGTGGCGGCCTAGCGCCCGCCGTCTTTCAGCTGCGGAAAGTCGTCGTCACGCCACTCGCCCGCGAGGCGCTCACCCGAGTTGAAGGCCGCGACCTCGCGCTGCCGCAGCTCAACCCGTCGAATCTTGCCCGAAGCCGTCTTCGGCAGTTCCCAGAACTCGACCCTGCGCACGCGCATGTAGGCGGGCATCGAGGCCCTCGCGTGCGCCAGAATCGCGCTCGCGCTCTCGGCGCTCGCTGGGGCACCCGCGGCGAGCGCAACGTATGCCTTCGTGACGTTGAGACGCGTATCGTCGGGGGCACCAACGACGGCGGCCTCGGCAACGAGCGCATGCTCGAGCAGCGCGCTCTCAACCTCGAACGGTGAAACCTTGTAGTCACTCGACTTAAAGATGTCATCGGTGCGCCCCACAAACGTGAGCACCCCGTCTTCGCCCCGCTCGGCGACGTCTCCAGTGTGAAAGAGCCCGCCCTCGGTCGCCCGCGCGGTCGCCTCTTCGTTGCCGAAATAGCAGGTCATGAGATTCACTGGGCGCGCAGCGCCCGATCCGCCATCTTCAGGGCCAAGCCGCAGGCACACCTCGCCCTCTTCGGCCTCAGCTCCCGTCAGCGGATCGACGACAACCGCGTCGACCCCAGGCAGTGGCCTGCCCATCGCGCCCGGCACGACCGGCTCGCCGGGGAGAGTACCCACGAGCGCCGTCGTCTCGGTCTGGCCGTAGCCGTCGCGAATCTCAAGCCCCCACCAGTCGCGAATGCGCGCGATAACCTCGGGGTTGAGCGGCTCACCGGCCGAGAGGGCCTCACGCAGACCGCGGGGCTTCTCGCTCAGCTCGCTCTGAATGAGCATGCGCCACACGGTTGGCGGCGCGCAGAACGTGTTGACACCCGCTCGGTCGAGCTGGGCCACGAAGCTCTTGGCGTCGAAGCGATCATAGTTGAGCACGAAAATCGTCGCGCCCACGTTCCACGGCGAGAAGAAGCTCGACCAGGCGTGCTTGCCCCAGCCGGGAGCGCTCACGACCGAGTGCACGTCGCCGGGACGCACGCCGATCCACGCCATCGTGCTCAGGTGGCCAAGCGGGTAGCTCGTGTGCGAGTGCTCGACGATCTTGGGCAGGTTCGTCGTACCCGAAGTGAAGTAGATAAGCGCGGGCTCAATACTCTTGGTGCGCTTCGCGACGGGCGCGGTCGATGCCGAACGTGATTCGTCGTACGAGAGCCAGTCGTAAAGGGCCGCGCGTTGATCTTGCGTCGCTTTCGCGAGACCAACACCAACCCCGTGGTAGTCGCCTGGAACATCGCGAAACTTCATCGCGTCTTCGGGGGCGGCAAACACCCAGCGCACCCGGCCGCGGCTCACCCGGTCATTGAGGTCTTGTGCGCCGAGCACGACCGAGGTGGGCAGCATGACCACGCCAATCTTGAGCGCGGCGAGCATGATCTCCCAAAGCTCGATGCGGTTGCCAAGCATGAGCATCGCCACGTCACCCTTGCGAGCCCCCTGCTTTAAGAGCCACTGTGCCACCTGGTCGCTACGCTCCTTGAGCTCGGCAAAAGTGCGCTGCTCTTCAGAGCCATCGGCCTCGGCAATGACGAGCGCGGGGCGGTCATTGCCCTCGGCGATCACGTCAAAGACATCATGCGCCCAGTTAAATTCAGGCCCCACATCGGGCCATCGAAACTCAGAGCGCTGCAGTTCAGGCCTGCCTGCGAGTTCGAGAAGTTGGTCGCGTGCTTCGAAAAAAGCCCTGCTGGCATCATTGCCACGGCTCATCTGTGGGTCGTCCATGAATTCAGCCTACCCCTCGATTATTTCCTATGGGGTTTCTTCACTCTCATTTTCCTGCGAACTTGAGTCATGTCTCCAAAAGACTTGCTTTTGCCGCCAATAGACGAGAATCTATACTCACTGGGGTTTTGTTGTGATGACCCGACCCCAAAAACGGGCTTCTGCCCGCTCAACACACAAGAGCGAGACAAACACTCATCGCGCTCGTGCCCAACGGGGGAACACGTGAAACATCAGAAACAAAACGCCTGGCTTGCCGCAACACTCAGTGGCGCCCTACTCTTCACCATGCTCGGGCTCGCCGGCCCGGCACAAGCTATTCAAAGTGAGGGCGCGGGCGATCCGCCGGTCATGGATTCTGTGGCAGCCAAAAGCGCTCTCGAAGATGCTGACGAGGGTGCGGCGGGTGGCGCTCCGGGTGATTCCGGCGATTCGGGCGACGCAGGCGTGATCGGCGATGCGGATACTTCGGGAGAGCCTGGCGACACGGGCGCGGGCGACGGCGACGCAGCCAATCCGGGCGACGACGGTGCGGGCCAGGGCGACGACGCGGGCCAGGGCGACGATGAAGCTGGTCACGACGGAGCAGCTGCCTCTGAAGGCGACGCCACCAAAGACGACAGTGCCCACACCACCGAGAGCGACGAGTCGGGAGCGAGCCCGAAAGCGGCTCCCGAAGCGGCCAGCCTCACCGAGGTCGCCTCATACACCGAGCTCGCTGAGGCGATCACAAGCCTCACCCCGGGCGAAGCAGAGATCACACTCGCAGCCAACTTTGACCCCGTCTCGGCGCCGACAAACCTCACCCTCGCGGCCGGTGTCGAGCTCACGGTGCGCGGTGCCGAGGGCGGCACGACCGTGCTACTCGCCGCTGGCGCGAGCGGGCACCACATGAACTTCATCGGCAAAGGGTCGAACAGCCTGCACCTCGACAACCTCACGTTTCAGGGCCACAACGCAGCCGAGCCCACGGGCGACCCCGGTGGTGAAACCGGTGGCGGCGTGGGCATCTCAAGCATCGACACGGTCACGGTCACGAACAGCACCTTCGCTGGCATTGATGGATCATCGGCCATCGCGCTCACCGGCATTGCCACCCTCGGAGTGCACGATACGAGCTTTCTCGGCAACAGGGCCGGTTCGGGAGCGGTGACCAGCCTCTCAAACGACATGACCGGCACGCTAAGCAACGTCACGGCAATCAAGAACTGGGGCACGGGCCCTGGTTATGCCGGTGGCGCGATTCGCCTCACTGGCACCGCCGACCTCACGGTCAAGAACTCACTCTTCGCCGAAAACCGCTCAACCACGCGCGGCGGAGCCATCGCCTTCCACCAGATGAACGGGCGACTCACCGTGCTCGATAGCGTTTTCGAGGGCAACACCGTTCCGCTCAGCAGCGTTGCCTCACAACGAAACCTCAACGACGGTGGCGCCATCGCCGTCTCAGAACGCCCGATCACCGGCCCGCAAACCGGCCAGACCGTCATCAAGGGCACCACATTCAGCGAGAACGTCGCTGCCGACGAGGGTGGCGCACTCCTGCTGCAATCTGGCAACGGCTCACTCGCGACGCTCGAGAACAATACATTCTTTCGCAACAGAGCGCAGGGACTGCAAACCACCTTTGATGACGCCAGCGCCGGGGGAGCCTTTGAGGCTTTTGGTACCAAGGTCATCGTCACCAACAACACCTTTGTGCAAAACTACGCCGAACGCGGCACATCATTGTTTTCCGCACAACGCGGTGGCGCCATCTCGGCCACTGGTGACACCAACTACCTCAAAGCGCAGCCACTCGTCGTCTCACACAACCTCTTCGTGGGCAATGACACGCTCCGACGCGATGGAACCCCCGAGTCGAGTAGCAACTACCGACAGGTCAGCGCTTCTGGCGGCATCGAACTTCCCGCCGGCGCTACCGTAGAGAGCAACGTCGGCATCGATAACGGCACCAGCGGCTACGACTACGATGCGGTCAGCCCTCTGAAAGCGCTCGGAACCGACACACCCACGCCCAGCGCCAACGCAAGCACCGTGCTCGCGGGCGACGCACGCTCAACCCAGGTGGTTCCCGGCACGTTCCCACTTGTGCCGAACGACGTACCATACCTGACGGGCATCGCCGACAACATCGCCGAGAGCAACACGGGCCTCACGAGCGACCAGCGTCACTTCCCCGTCGACACCCCCAAAGCCGATGCCGGATCAGTGCAGCAGGCGTTCATACGCTACGACGCAAACGGCGGCGATTGGGAGGGCTACGGCGACGAACCGTTTGACTCCACTGCGGGCGGCACGCGAGTCGTGCAACGCGATGACTCAGGCGACGCCCCGGCAACCAGGGTGTGGGCCATCGGGCCCGTCGCCTCGGTCACGGCAACCGAGCCAGCCCCCACCACCGCTCCCGAGGGCAAGGTTTTCGATGGCTGGAGCGAAAGCCCCGACGGCAATGACGACGCGCCCTACCGCGGCGACACCATCACGATTCCCGCAGGCGACCTGCGCCTGTACGCCCAGTGGAAAGACGTTCCCGTCGTCACCGGCACCGTCACGGTCACGTACGTCGACACCGACGGAACCCCACTCACCGACCCCAAAACCCTCACCGGCACCATCGGCGACACCTACGAAACCGAACAACGCACCTTCGACG
>NZ_JAHQZR010000003.1 GCF_019049105.1 Leucobacter chinensis | reverse complement strand
GCTACACCTTCGTACAGGTCGACGGCCCAGCCACAGGAACATTCACGACCGAACCACAAACGGTCACCTACGTGTACCGCCAAAACACAACACCCGCCGAAAAAGGCACCGTCACGGTCGCGTACGTCGACACCGACGGAACCCCACTCACCGACCCCGAAACCCTCACCGGCACCATCGGCGACACCTACGAAACCGAACAACGCACCTTCGACGGCTACACCTTCGTACAGGTCGACGGCCCAGCCACAGGAACATTCACGACCGAACCACAAACGGTCACCTACGTGTACAAAGCGACTCAAGGGCCCGGTCCCGGTCCCGGCCCCGACCCTGACCCTGACCCCAAGCCAGGCCCCACGCCTAAGCCCGGCCCAGGCGAGATCGTCGTGACCGGCGCGGCACCCTTTGTGCCCTGGCTCATCACCGCGGCGGGTGCGCTCATCGCTGGGGCGTTGATGCTCTCGCTCACGAGGCGCCGCAGATCTAGACGGTAAACCTCCCCGCGGCCCGTTCCTGCGCTCAACGCAACATCCCGCGCCACATTTCCCGTGCTCAGCGCCCCACGTGTGGTCACTTTTCTCCTCGAGAGGTCAAAAAGTGTCGAAATTGATCGGAAATATCGACACTTTTTGACCTCTCGATGGGGTACCAAGGGGCGCGAGGCCGAAGAGAGGGGCGCGGGCAAGAACGCGGCGAGCGGGCACGCACGCACCCGATCCGCACAATAGGGCTTGCGCCAAAGCGCAGCCGCCCGATAGTGTTGTGAACTGTATTCCTACGACTCGGAAAGGAGCCATTATGACGAACATCATCGCATTTACGGCACCGACCTTTCCGGGCACTCAGCTGGCCGGCAAGTAGTCGACGCGGCCCATCGCCGCTCCCTTCCGTTCTCATCCCCAGCCCTGCACACTCGTGCGTTCTTCTAGGAAACATGTCTTCTTCATCTTCACTCTCGCTGCCACGCTCGCTCGCACGCCTCTTTCCGTTCGTGAAACCGGCGCTGCCGAGGGCGATTGGCGGCACCATCGTGGCGCTGCTCGCCGCGCTCGCGAGCCTCGCCATTCCCATCGTGCTGCAGTGGGTCGTTGACGGCCCGCTGCTCACGGGCGATCGCCGGCTCATCGTCTGGTCGACGGGAGCGGTGCTCGCGCTCGGCATCGCCGAGGCCGTCTTCATCTTTCTGAGGCGCCGCTTCGTGCTGCGCCCCATGACCGAGGTCGAGTTCACGATTCGGCAAACCTTCTACGACCGCCTGCAGAGCTTGCAGGTCGCATTCCACGACCGCTGGCAGTCGGGCCAGTTGCTGAGCCGCATGATGCAAGACATTGGGCTCATTCGCCGCTGGCTCACGTTCGGTGCGATCATGCTGTTGGTCAACGTGCTCACGATCCTCATCGGTACAGGTCTACTCTTTCGCTGGCACTGGGCGCTCGGCACCGTCTTCTTCATCGCCTCGCTGCCCATCTGGATCGTCGGCTACCGCTTCGAGCAGCGGTACGGGTCGCTCTCGCGCCTCAGCCAGGACCAGTCGGGCGACCTCGCGACCGCGGTCGAAGAGAGCGTGCACGGCATTCGCGTGCTCAAGGCGTTCGGTCGCGGCAGCCACGCTCTCGGCCAGTTCCGCAAGCAGGCGGAGTCGCTACGTTCGACCGAGATGCGCAAAGCCCGCGAGGTGGGCCTCATCTGGTTCTGGTATGACATGGTGCCGGTGCTCGCGCTCGGCCTCTGCCTGCTCACGGGCGTCGTACTCGTCGGGCTCGAGGAGCTCACGGTGGGCGAGCTGTTCGCATTCTTCGCGATGGCGGCAGCTCTGCGCTGGCCGATGAACTCGCTCGGCTTCCTCTTCTCCTTCATGATCGATACCCGCACCGCGACCGACCGTATCTTCGAGGTGTTCGACGCCGAGATCACGATTACCGACCCGGCCGAGCCGAAGAGCATCGAAGAGGGCCGCGGATCGCTCGCCTTTCGAGACGTGCACTTTCGCTTCAGCGATGCGCCCGACTCTGAGCGTGACCTTGTTGACGGCTTGACGCTTGAGCTCACGCCGGGCGAGACCCTCGCCCTCGTCGGAGCAACCGGAAGCGGCAAGACCACGCTCACGACCCTGCCCACGCGGCTCTACGACGTCACCGGCGGATCGGTCGAGCTCGACGGCATCGACGTGCGCGACCTCACGCTCGAGGAGCTCAGGAAGCGCATCGGCGTGGCTTTCGAGGAGCCGATTCTCTTTTCGGCGAGTGTTCGTGAAAACGTGGTGCTCGGTCGCCACGACCTCGATGTGCACAGCCCAGAAGCCGACGCGGTTTTGCGCGAGGCGCTCGATGTCGCGCAGGCGGGCTTTGCGTATGAGCTGCCTGAGGGGCTCGACACCGAGGTGGGCGAAGAGGGCATGAGCCTCTCTGGCGGCCAGCGACAGCGGCTCGCGCTCGCGAGGGTCGTCGCCGCGGCTCCCGACGTGCTCGTGCTCGACGATCCACTTTCTGCCCTCGATGTTGACACCGAGGCGCTCGTCGAAGCCGCGCTCCGGCAGGTACTCCAGGGCACGACCGCGCTCATCGTCGCGCACCGTCCCTCGACGGTCTCGATGGCCGATCGTGTCGCCGTCATGCAAGACGGTCGCGTCACCGAGGTGGGCACCCACCACGAGCTCTTGCGCACGAGCGCGCACTACCGATATCTCATATCTTCACTCGAAACCGGAGAGGAGGCGGCACGATGAGCCTGGAAAGCGTTCAGGGAACCCGCGGCGAAGACCGCGAAAGCTACACCCGCGAAGAGAGCCGGGCGATTCGCCGCAGGTCGCTCACCCTTCTCGGATCGATTCTTCGCCCCTTCAAGAAACTCATCGCGCTCACGGTCGTGGTCGTGGTGCTCTCGGCCGTGCTTCGCGCGGTCGGGCCGAGCCTCATCGCCGTTGGTATCGACACGACGCTTCCCCGCGCCATCGAGAGCGGTGACTGGTGGCCCACGATCGGCATCACGGCGGCGTTTCTTGCCGTCGGCGGGGCCGGAGCCGCGCTCGTTGGCTGGTATGTCGTGCTCATTGCACAGCTCACCCAGGCCGTGATGATGGAGCTGCGCACGCGCATTTTCAGGCACACGCAGCGACTGAGCCTTGAGTTTCACGAGGGCTACACCTCGGGTCGCATTATCTCGCGCCAGACGAGCGACCTCGAGTCGATTCAGGAGCTGCTCGACGGCAGCCTCAGCGAGCTCATCGACGCGGTGCTGCTCGGCTCGTTCACGCTCATCGCACTATTTTTGATCGACTGGCGTAGCGGGCTGCTGCTCGTTGGCATGGGGGTTCCGCTCGCACTCATCATGTGGTGGTTCGTCGTCGAGTCACAGAAGGGCTTTCGTGCGACCCGCGTCGTGAGCGCAAGGCTCATCGTGCAGTTCGTCGAGACCATGACCGGCATTCGGGCCGTGCAGGCGTTTCGCCGCGAGAAGCACAATAGCCGCGTGTTCGCGAAGGCCTCAAACGACTACCGCGAGGCGAACCTCAAGGTCATCAACCTGTTCGGCGTGCTCGACCCGGCCCTCGTCATGCTCGGCAACATCACCGTCGCGATCGTGCTGTTGTGGGGCGCGCTTCGCGTCACCGACGGCGCCCTCGCGATTGGCGTCTTGCTCGCGGCGGTTCTGTATGTGCGTAACTTCTTCGGCCCGCTCGAAGACGTGGCGATGTTTCTCAACTCGTATCAGTCGGCCGTCGCGGCCCTCGAGAAGGTCTCGGGCGTGCTCGAGGAGCAGCCGACCGTACTCGACCCCGAGAATCCCGTCGCCCTCGAACACTCGAGCGGCGAGCTGCGATTCGACGGCGTCAACTTCAGCTACGGTGGCGCGGGCGACAGCAAGACGGTGCTCGCAGACTGCAACCTCACGATTGCGGCCGGGCAAACGGTCGCACTCATTGGCACCACCGGAGCCGGTAAGTCGACGCTCGCAAAGCTCGTTGCACGGTTCTACGACCCCACCGAGGGCACGCTCACACTCGACGGCCGCGACCTGCGCGAGCTCGATCCTGTCGATCTGCGCCGGGCCATCGTCATGGTGACGCAAGAGGCCTACCTCTTTAGCGGCACGGTGGCCGAGAACATTGCTCTCGGTAAACCCGAGGCAACGCTCGAAGAGATTCGCGCGGCGGCCATCGCGGTCGGCGCTGACGAGTTCATCTCGTCGCTGCCCGACGGCTACGACACCGACGTGAATAAGCGCGGTGGCAGGGTATCGGCTGGCCAGCGCCAACTCATCTCGTTTGCCAGAGCGTTTCTCGCCGACCCCGCCGTGCTCATTCTCGACGAGGCTACCGCATCGCTCGATCTACCGAGCGAACGGCTCGTACAAGATGCGCTGCAGCGTCTGCTCGCCGACCGCACGGCGATCATCATTGCCCACCGACTCTCGACGATCGCGATCGCTGACCGGGTGCTCGTCATGGAGCACGGCAGGGTCATCGAAGATGGCACGCCCGCGCAGCTCATCGAGCACGACGGCAAGTTCGCCTCGCTGCACCGCTCGTGGGTGAGCTCGCTGAGCTAGGCTGCTGGGTTGTAATCTCTGGGGTGCTCAACGACTCCGTTGGGCACCCCAGATTTTCGTGTTTGCTGATGCCCAAGCGCTACTCAGGTGGGCTTTACGGCAGGTACAAAGAACAGCTGGCCGGTTTCGCTCTAGGGGCCATACAGGCCAGCGGTTGGGATGATCGGCGGCTCAGCCTGGGGGGGGGAAAGGGGGGCCGAGCCGCCGAGCATTAAGGATGAGACGCAAGTCGGGGGGGGGAGTAACTTGCGCCCCATCAGTCTGTTTGCGCTCAACGCGAGCGCGTCATGTGATATTCACCATTACGGTCTTCTCACACGGTAAGTCTTTATGCCGTTGCCTATTTGCGGCGTGTGATCATCACCGAACCAGCAGCAACCGCCACCAACGCAAGACCACCAACAACCAACAACCAACAACACCTGACCAGCACCACCAGTCATCGGTAACTCAGGCACCTCCTGCTGCACGTTCTTCACCTTCGCAGAAAACTCAGTCACCGCACCAGGCTTCACAACAACCTCGGTAGGCGCATCATCCGGCAACACGAACCCGGCAGGAGCCTTCGTCTCGACAAGCACGTAGCAACGCTCCTTCAAACCATTCGTCATCGTGCCAGTCTTGAGCTCGCCATCACCAATCCATACCCGAGGATACGTCACTTCGCTTCCAACGTGAGGGTCTTTGGTGGGCGAATGCTTGACCTTATCTACCTTGAGACTTGCTTGAGAAAGCACGGCTGTGAGGGCCGAGGTCGCAGTCGTTTGCCGCGCCTCGTTGTCGAGCGCGAATGCAACCGCAGGGTTACTTGTTGAGCCGTTGGGTGTGGTGTAATTATCGGTTTTCAGCATGCATGTATCAGCGCCATTGTTAGAGCCCGACGCCGATGCGGGAAAGCGCCCAACAATCTTTCGATCGGCACCCTGGCCAACGATTTCAGCAGGGCAACTCGCCGAAGGCTTGTCGTATGTCACCTGCAAAAGTGCCTCAGCGCTGAAGGAGCGGTCATCGGGCTCGGCAGTCGGCACAGGCACTTCAAGCTGTGCCCCCACTACTGCTGCCCTTCGTGACAGCTTGGTTTTCTGTCGCCGTGTAGTAGACACCGTGTCCCCCTTCACATCTGTACACAAGGCGTTTTCTTGCCTTACATAGATACAGAGCGAGAAGGAATGAGAATGTGACGCGGTTCGAAAAACTTTTTTGAAGAATGTTCTCAGACACCATTCTTCGCCCTCGAGGGCCGGTCACGAATACCCCGGACAAAAACACACAAACGGCGCCCTCCGCCCAGATGCTCGTTCGGAGCGCTCGGGCGAAAAACGCCGTTTGTGAAGGGCCTTCACCGGCCCCGGAGGTTACGCAGTCGGGTCGACGAGAATCTTGACCGCCGTGTTCTCGCGATCCATGAGCACAGCGAGGCCCTCTTCGACAATCTCTTCAGGGCGAATCTTCTTCGAGATGAAGGGTGCCAGGTCGAGGTCTTCGCTGCGCGCCATGGCGATCGCATCGTGGTAATCCTCATCGACGTAGCCGAACATGCCCGAGTACGAGATCTCGGTGAGGTGCATCTCGGCCTGCACGTTGAGGTCGAGCGGCTTACTCGGAATCGCGATGATCTGCAGGTGACCGCCGGGGCGAATCGTCTTGATGAGGTCGTGCGTCACGGGAACCACGCCGGCACAGTCGATCGCAACGTCGACGCCGTTACCGTCGGTCTCCTCAGCGATGATCGCATTCAGGTCATCATTCAGCGGATCGACCCCGCGATGTGCCACAGCATTTTCCATCGCGGCGTTGCGGCGGGCCTCGTTGGGCTCGCTGATGATCACGCGGGCTCCCTTGGCCTTCAAGACGGCCGCCGTGAGCACGCCGATCGGTCCTGCCCCGCCGACGAGCACGATGTCGCCAGCCTTCGCGCCCGACTTGCGAACGCCCCTCGTCGAGACCGCGAGCGGCTCGATCATTGCCGCCTGATCAAGCGGCAGATCGCCGACCTGAAAGGCGTTGCCCTCGGGAACGTTGACGTACTCGCTCAGGCCACCGCCGCCGCCCGACAGACCAAAGCCGCGGGCATTGCGGCAAATGTTCGTGAGGCCGACGTTGCAGGCGGGGCACTTGCCGCAGGGATCCACCGCTTTGATCGCGACGGCGTCGCCAACCGACAAGCCGGTCACGCCCTCGCCAACCTCGGCGATGGTACCCGAGAACTCGTGGCCCAGCACGATGGGTAGTTTCTCGCCCGTGCGCGGGTGAGCTTTGTCGGCCGTTGGCGTCGTCGGGTACGAGGGGCCAGCGCTGTAAAGGTGCAGGTCGCTGCCGCAAATACCGGCCTAGGCAACCTTGACTTTCACCTCACCCGCTGCCGGGGCGCCCGGCTCAGCAATATCTTCGACACGAACATCGTCTTTGCCGTAGTACATAACCGCCTTCATGGCATGGCTCCTTCTCAGTCTGACTGGTGAGAACCGGCGAAACGGCAGCTGTGTCGATTCCGCGAGCGCTGGGCTTCGCCGGATATCTTGCTTACTCTTCAACCGTATCGCGGCAGCTGGGGGCCTACTCAGCGCTGTCGGCCACCCGGGAGAAGTTATCAACTTATCCACAGGTGTGCATGTGGATAAATTACACCTGTGTAATTCTCGAAACTCTCTTCGAAGCTGATCAGAGGCTATTTTCGTGAAGAGCCAGAAAAGTCCATACACAGGGCATCCACACTGTTGTTCACAGCACCCAGCCACACCCATTCGCCCCATAACACAAGCACCCGCCCCACCGCGTAAGCGGCAAAGGCGGGTGCTTGTGGCAGGGCCGTGGCCCAAAAAGCGGCCTACGAGAAGGCGGCGATGCCCGTCTGCGCGCGGCCCAGAATGAGCGCGTGCACATCGTGGGTGCCCTCGTAGGTGTTGACGACCTCGAGGTTCACGAGGTGGCGCGCGATACCGTACTCATCGCTGATGCCGTTGCCGCCGAGCATGTCGCGCGCCTGGCGGGCGACGTCGAGTGCCTTGCCCGCGTTGTTGCGCTTCATGATCGAGGTGATCTCGACCGCGGCGGTGCCCTCGTCTTTCATACGGCCGAGGCGCAGGCTGCCCTGCAGACCAAGGGTGATCTCGGTCTGCATGTCGGCGAGCTTCTTCTGAATGAGCTGGTTCGCCGCGAGAGGCCGACCGAACTGGTGACGATCGAGCGTGTACTGACGCGCCGTGTGCCAGCAGTCTTCTGCGGCACCGAGCGCACCCCAGCTGATGCCGTAGCGTGCTGAGTTCAGGCAGGTGAAGGGGCCACGCAGGCCGCGCACGTCAGGAAAGACGTTCTCGTCGGGGCAGAAGACGCGATCCATCACAATCTCACCCGTCACCGAGGCGCGCAGGCCAACCTTGCCCTTGATCGCGGGAGCGCTGAGGCCCTCCCAGCCCTTCTCGAGCACGAAGCCGCGAATATCGCCCTCTTCATCTTTCGCCCACACGACAAAAACATCGGCGAAGGGGCTGTTGGTGATCCACATTTTCGCTCCGGTGAGCTCGTACCCACCGTCGACCTTCTTCGCGCGGCTCGCCATCGACCCCGGGTCTGAACCGTGGTCGGGCTCGGTCAGGCCGAAGCAGCCGATGAGCTCGCCACTCGCAAGCCCCGGAAGGTACTTCTGCTTGGTCGCCTCAGTGCCGAACTCATTGATGGGCACCATCACGAGCGAGCTCTGCACGCTCATCATCGACCGAAAGCCCGAGTCGACGCGTTCAACCTCGCGCGCGACAAGGCCGTAGCTCACGTAGTTGAGGCCGCTGCCACCGTATTCCTCGGGAATCGTGACGCCGAGCAGCCCCATCTCACCCATCTCCTTGAAGATGCTCGGGTCAGTGTACTCGTTGCGAAAGGCCTCAGTCACCCGCGGCGCAAGCTTCTCTTGGGCGTACTGATGCGCAGCATCGCGGATCATACGCTCGTCTTCAGTGAGCTGCTCGTCGAGGTGCAGTGGATCGCTCCATGAGAAAGGGACCTTGCTAGCCATATATGTCTTCCTTAACCGTCAGTCTGGGCAGAAATGCCGCTTCGATCTTGCGCTGAGCCATTTACCGATGTCAACACTAGCCCATCGTATTGATGATGAGACCGATGTGCGTGTAGAAGTTCAGAGCGCCAAAGAGCAGGAAAATGATGCCCGAAACGAGCCACACAACGCCCACCGTGCGCGTGACCTTCGACTGCTCACCCGTCGACGAGAGCGTGCGCAGGCTGAGCGGGAAGAGCACGGCGCCAAGCCCGACGAGTACGAAGAGCGCCGACATGAAGGTCGCCTCCAGCATCGGGTAGTCGGCGAAGAAGCCCGAGATGGGCTCCTGCGCCGGGGCTGCGAACAGCTGGTAAATCATGCCGGCGGCCGCGATGCCAAAGAGCGCGAGGCCCATGCCCACGACAAAGATGCCGAGCGGCTTCGCTACGCTCGCCGCCTCTGCAGCGCGATCCTTCGCCTCGGTGATCTGGTCGCCACGCTTCCAGAGGTAAAGTGCGGCGCCGAGCAGCAGCACGCCGAACGCGAGGCTCGGCTCGCCAAACACAATGTTGTCGAACGGGAAGTAGAGCGCAAACGGCCAGGTCAGCGTCATGTGCAAACCGGTCGTCGTGAGAATAAAGCCGAGCACGCCCGCGCCGAGCGCCCAGCCCTCCGGCTTAAACCGCTCGTCACGAACGAGCGCGCGGCCGAGCATGACCATAAAGATGAGGCCCGCACCAGCGGCAATCGCCATGATCGTGTTGTACGTGGGCATCTGAGTCCAGTCGATCGAAAGACCGCCCTCTTCGCCGCGAATAAAGTCTTCAAACACCGTGCGTATCCCCCGCTTCTTGAGACGATGTAACGCATCGTACGTCACACCTTTTTGACACTTTTAGCCTAGTGTTTTCGGGCCCGGCTCAACAGGGTTTTGGTGTCGCTCGTGCGCGCTCCGGGCGGTTCTTGGGCGATGACCGAGCGGTGTTCGGGCGACACTCTTCAGCTGGCTCTGCGCGGGCTCAAGTGCCTCGGCCGCCCCACCCGTTAGGCATAGTCGGCGAACACGCGCTGGGCCACGCCATCGAGCGTCATCTCGCCGCCGTACGGCACGATCCACTGTGGTTTCGTGTGGCCAAACGGCGGGCCAATGCACACCACAGCGTCGGGATTATAGGCGCCAATCTCTTCAAGCATCACGTCACGCTGATCGGCCCGACGCTTCGCTCGCGCCGCCGCGTCTGGCAGGGGCCGGTCTAGCGCACTGCCCGGGGTCCTGGCCACAGCGACCCCGGCAACCGTGCCGAGCAACCCCCGCTCACCAAGCGCGCGCACCCAGTAGCGCACCTGCTCAGCCTCGGGCAGCTCTTCGCTCGTCTCAAGCAGCAAGATCGTTCCCTGAAGGGCCTCGGCGCTCGGCAAACGATCAGCGATTGCGAGCTGATCGATCACCTCAAGGCAGCCGCCCCACGTGGGCCCCGTGACCACTTTCTCGGGGCCAGCCCACACCCACGGCTCAGTTGCCTCACGCAGGCCTCCCTCGCTCGTTGCGAGCACGTCAGCCCACTCCAGGCCGTAGTCTTCTGACTCACCGGGTTCGGTCAGCTCGAGTCGCTCCCCCGTGAAGAGGGCGGCGGTGAGCGCCGCGAGATGCTCGGGGTCGACCGCGGGGCCCGCGCCGAGATGCACCTGCGTCGATCCGCCGTAAAATCCTGCGACGCCGTGCGACCACAGCCAATTGAGCAGGTTCGTGTTGTCGCTGTAGCCGAGAAAGGGCTTCGGGTCGGCGCGTGCGAGTTCGGGATCAAGGTGCCTGATGACCGTGATCTGGTCGCTCCCGCCCACCGTCGCGAGAATCGCGCGAATCTCTGGGTCGGCGAACGCAGCGTTGACGTCGGCGGCCCGCTCTTCGGCGGTGGCGCCGAGCTTGCGCGTGGTCGGGTATTCGATGGGAATGAGCCCCGTGAGCTCGGCGAGCCGGCGCATCGCCTGCTCGTGCACCGCGGGGCCGATGGCCGGTGCCGCGAACGCGGGCGAGAGCACCGCGACCTTGTCGCCGGGCTGAAGTTTGGGCGGGTGCACTCGGTTATTCATGCAACAAAACCGTACCGAAGCCGCTCGCGTGCGGTCAACCATCGCACGCACGATCAGGCCCCTTGTGCGGATCGTCGGCTGGCACGGGCGAAAGTTATCAACTTATCCACAATCGATGCTGTGGACAAATTACACCGGTGTAATTTCGAAGGTGTCTTCGATGCTTGCGAGGCACACACCTACCCCGCGAGCTGGCGGCCGGCGCTAGAAGAGCGTGGTCGTACTGACCTTCGCGAGGCTCGGCCACTCGTCAGGGTCGAAGGCCCGGGCTGGGCCATGACGCTGCTCGGAGCGGTGATCGAGATTGACCGATTGCTCTTCGCTCGGAACGCGCTCACGCCAGTCGATCCACAGGTCTCGCGCGACCGGCTTCGGCGGGCTCGTCATCGAGAGCTCGATGCGGGTCGCTGCGGTGTTCGACTCGCTTGCTTCGTTCGCCTCGGTCGTTGCATCGCTTGGCTGCTCTGCCGACGGGGCCTCCGAGCCCTCCTCAGATTGTTCACCGTTCACAGCTTGATCGATCGTGACGATGATCTCGCACCCGTCGTCGGTCGTCGCGAGAAATTGCTGCAGACTGCCGGGAACGCTGCCGGCGTTGGCCGCATCAATAGCCTCGATTTCGGTCACAGGCTGCCGTTCAAGCTGCCAGCCAGAACTGCCGGCCGCGTTCACCGCGCGCTCGGCGACCTCTTCGGGAGCGAGATCAAGCTCGAGGATCCACCCGATATTCATGCGGTAGGCGTCCTTGCCCTCGTCTAAGGCGCCGCCGCCCGAGACATACCAGGGGTCGGCGGTAATGACGTCGCGCATGAAGCTGAGTTGCTCTTGCATGTCGTTCCACAGGTGCTCCTGCTCGGCGGCGACACGATCGTGCGTCGCATCGCCCACCCCGACGCCCGCTACCGCCACGCCGACAAGCACCGCCGGAACGAGCACGGCTGCCCCCACGATGGACCATCGACCCTGCGATCTCACAACCGGGCTTGGCTCGATGACCGGTTCGCCATCGCGTGGCTTCGGCAGGTTTGCCGCGAGCACGAGCACCGTCAGGTACGGCACCAACACGAGGACGACGCCGATCCCCATGAGCAATTGCTCGAGCGGCTCCCGAATACTGAAGAACACTGAGCCGAGCACCGATGCCGTACTACCCGAGTCACCGACGCCGCGCACGCTCAGCGCGAAGAGCACGGTGCCCCACCACTGCACGATGAGCAGCACGCTGATGAGCGTCTTCGATGAGCGCAGCCCGGCCGAGCGCTTCATGATGATGCGCGGCAGGAGGGCTGTGAACGCCAAAGCGGGCAGCAAAACCGGCGAAAGGAGCATCACGATGACCATTTCCCAGCCGCCCGTACCGAGCAACAAACCCACGAGGAACAGCGCGACGGGCAGCCCCCAGGCCATGAACGGCCACGCGCGCCACACGATCGCGTTCGCGCGTCCCCTGGCCTCGGCGCTCTCACGCGGCTCTTGGTATCGCTGCGGCTTCTGCTTGCGTGCACCCATATGTTGACTGTACTGGAGGCGTCCACTCGCCTACCGGCTTTCTCCCGCCCTCCCCCGTCACCGAAAGGTCAAAAAGTGTCGATTTTCGCGAAATTTTCGACACTTTTTGACCTTTCGAGCGCGAAAAGTGACCCCCGGAGGGACGTTCCAGCGAAGGGGGCGTTAAAGAACAGGCAAGATACGAAACACAGTGCAGCCTGAGCGGCAACACGAAATCACGATAGCGGCAACGCGGTAGCCGCTCGGAAATGCGAGCAGTACGCTTACCATGATGACAGGTTCAAGGAACAACAGATCGGCGCAGGCGTGGAGCCCGATGCCTGGCAGGCCACCGCAGCCGCGCCACACGAGGCAGCACAGCCCCTCGGGAAGCTCCGCGAGACCCTCAAGCTCGTGTGGCAATGAGGTGACCGCACGATGAAAGCTACACGATGGATCGCCGTGGCATTCGGCGTGCTCACTGTCCTGGCCTATCTCTCACCGTTTGCTGTAACCATCGACTCCGAGGGAGCCGGATGGCTCGCATATTTCGTCCTGGTGGTGACCTGGTATCTGATCGGCCCAGCCCTGCTGACCTCAGCCACGTTCTGTGCCGCGATCAGTTCTGTACTGTACGTGCGCGACCCTCAGCGAAGCACCCGGCGCAAATACGCCATCGTGTGGAGCTGGGTGGTCTGGTTCATACTCCTGACCGCCATCGCCGTATTCCTCTTCCCCAAGCCACACCCGTACCCTGATGTGCTCATGGTGATCCTTTTCACCGCCGTCCCGCTCATCACCGGTGTTTCAACGGTGCTCGTAGCGGTCAACGCACGAGATCCGCATTCGCGGGCCCGTGTCGTTGAGCACTAACGCATCGTTGCCAGCGTCACCGTAGCGCTCAGCGCCATTCAGCCGGTCGCCAACGGCCTCGGCTCCGTTCTCGTCACCACCGTGTTCATTGGCCCCCTCGCCCAGGAGACCGTTGCCGCAATGACGGCGACCCTGATAGCGATTCTTGTGGTCACCACGCTCTGCTTATTCGCGGTGCCGCTGCTCCCGCACAACGCCGTCGCCCTCGACGACTCGATACAGCTCAGAGAGGGTTCGGCACCCACGAGCGTCAGAACTGATCAGTGTTCGAGCGCCTCAGATACAGATGACCCCTGACTCGAGAAACATTCTCAGGTCAGGGGTCATCTGTCTATATACGTATATACGTGCGCGAAGGGGGACTTGAACCCCCACGCCCTTGCGGGCACTGGCACCTGAAGCCAGCGCGTCTACCAATTCCGCCACTCGCGCGTGATTTGTGATCGCATCTTTACAATCAACCCGATCAGCCTACCAGCAAGCGACGAGTACGAGCAAAATCGTGTGAGAAAAAACCTCTATTGGGCGGGTGAAGTGCGAGAAAAAGCGCTGAATTGAGCAGTTCGCAGGTAGCATTTCAGGTATAGACGGTACTTTGAGAAGACGAGTGTCATGAATGAAGGGAGGCCACGTGGGAATCTTTGATGGAATCGAGCGTGGTCTCGAGCGTGCCGTGAACGGAGCCTTTGCGCGCACGTTTCGCTCGGGTGTTCAGCCCGTCGAGATCTCTGCCGCGATTAAACGCCAGCTTGATATCGGGGCGGTCATCGTTGACCGCGACCGTGTGATCACGCCGAACCGCTTTGTCGTGAAGGTGTCGCAGGGCGACTATCAGAAGCTGCAAAGCCTTGGCGAGACGCTCGAACGCGAGCTGCGTCAGGTTGCCGTGAAGTACGCGAGCAAGCAGGGCTACACCACGCTCGGCCAAATCGACGTGCAGATCACGCCCGATGAGCGCCTGCGCACGGGCGTGCTCGAGATCGAACCAGAGAGCGTCGAGGGCCACATCAGCTGGGGCGCGGCGCTCAACATCGACGGCAAGAATCACGAGCTCAAGCAGGGCACCAACGTCATCGGCCGCGGCAGCGACGTTGACGTGCGCATCAGCGACAACGGCGCGTCACGCAAGCACCTCGAGATCGACTGGAATGGCAGCGAAGCCATCGCACGCGATCTCGGCTCAACGAACGGGTCGAAGGTCAACGGCCAACGGTTCGCAGAAGCAAAACTTACCCCCGAAACGGTCATCACGGTCGGGCAAACGCACATGAAGTTTGTCTTACTGCCCCAACGTCAACAACAGTTTCACCGTAAGGCTGGAAGCAATACGAACCAGACCGTACAGCTCCCGGTGAGCGACGCCGACACCTTTTGGAGGGACCTATGAGTGAGATGAGTGAGCTAACGCTCATGGTTCTGCGCCTCGGTTTCTTGCTGATTCTGTGGCTTTTTGTCTTCTCGGTTATTTTTGCTCTCAGAAGCGACCTCTTCGGCGCACCGGTGCGTCGGCTCAAGAAGTCAGACACCCCGGTCGCTTCAGGCGGCAGCCCCGTCTCGTCGCCCCCGGCACCGCAGCCTGCCGGCGCACCGATGCACCAGGGAACGGCCCCCGTGGTTACCCCCTCTGGCGGTGCCCTGCCATCGGCCGGCTCGTCGCCAATGAGTGGCAGCGGCGGCCCGGCGAAACAGCTTGTCATCTTAACCGGCGTTGCCGAGGGCACCTCGATTCCACTCGATGATGGCCACGTCACCATTGGCCGTTCACCAGACTCAACCCTCGTCATCGTTGATGAGTACACCTCGACGTACCACGCGAAACTGCAGCGTTCGGGCGACCAGTGGAGCATCACCGACCTCGACTCGACGAATGGCACGAAGGTGAGCGGCAAGCGCATCACGCAGCCCATGCCGCTGCCCACCTTCACCCCGGTCACGATCGGCACGACAACCTTTGAGCTGAGGCCCTAACCGTGACAATTGGGTTCGAGAGCGCGATCGCCTCTCACGTTGGCATGATTCGTAGCAACAACCAGGACTCGGGATTCGCCGGTTCTCGGTTGTTCATGGTCGCCGACGGTATGGGCGGCCACGCTGGCGGCGACGTTGCCTCTGCGCTCACCACTCGTGACGTCGCCTCGATCGACACCGAATTTTTTGACGACCCCGAAGAAGCCGCGAAAGCCCTCGAACAGCGACTGCTCGAGGCCAACCGCATGCTCTCACGCACGGTCACAACCCGCACCGAACTCGCGGGCATGGGCACCACCTTCTGCGGCTTTCTGACGGTCGGCGACCAGCTCGCGACTGCCCACATCGGCGACAGCCGCCTTTATCTCTACCGCGACGGCGTACTCACGCAGCAGTCGAAAGACCACACCTTCGTGCAGCGCCTCGTTGACAGCGGTCGCATCACCGAAGAAGAGGCAGCCACGCACCCCAGGCGCTCGGTGCTCATGCGCGTGCTCGGCGACGTCGACTCAGCACCCGAAATAGACACCGCGGTGCTCAACACGAGGCCCGGCGACGTCTGGCTTTTGTGCTCTGACGGCCTCTGCGGCTACGTCGAAGACGACATCATCGCGCAGATTCTCTCCCAGCGTTCCTCGCTCGACGAAGCCGTCGCGCAACTCGTCGACGTGACGCTCGGCAACGGCGCACCCGACAACGTGACGGTCGTGCTCGTCGAAACCGTCGACCCTGCCCCGGCTGAAGACCCCGGGCCACGCTTTGCTGGATCCGCCGCGAAAGAGGGCGGCGACGGCGTATCGGTCGACACGAGCCCGATTCGACGCTTCTCGAAGTTCTCAGGCCAGTCTCGCCGAGCCCGCAAGCTGCAGCCGGTCGAAGA
The DNA here is from genome assembly GCF_019049105.1 of Leucobacter chinensis. Classification (GTDB taxonomy): domain Bacteria; phylum Actinomycetota; class Actinomycetes; order Actinomycetales; family Microbacteriaceae; genus Leucobacter_A; species Leucobacter_A chinensis. The sequence goes on along the minus strand of NZ_JAHQZR010000003.1, from coordinate 289,604 downwards.
ATCGCACTTCGAACCACGCGTCGACGAATACCTTGCCGAGCTCATTGCCGAGACCAAACGCCAAACGCGCAAGCGCAGGCTGCTCATGCTCGCGACGCTCGTACTGTCGATCGGTTCGCTCGCCGGCCTCGTGTTCGTTGGCTACCAGTGGACCCAGACGCAGTACTTCGTCGGCACCGACGGCGAAACCGTCATCATTTACCAGGGCGTTCGCCCACAAATCGGGTCGCTGAGCCTCAACTCTGAGGCCGAAGACACGCAGATTCCACTCGAAGAGCTCACCGGCTACGAACGCTCGCAGGTCGAGCGCACCATCACCGCCGGTTCGCTTGAAGAAGCACGCAACATCGTCGTTCGCTTGAGCGACGGCGAAGGGGGTGATTTGAGCGATGAGCCAAGAGAATAAGCCCGCATCGCCCACCTTCCAGGAAGCGATCACGAGTGACACGGTGCTCGACCGCATCGTGGCCCTGCGCGCGCCCGGTAAGTTGCGTGCCATGGAGCTCATGCTGCTGCTCTTCGCCGTAGCGATCGGCGTCGCCGGCATCATCATCGTCGACCTCACCGTGCGCGGCGAACTGTCGACCACCATGCTCGTTCCCGGCCTCATCTACGTCGCAGCGCTCTTTGGCCTGCACATCGTTGTGCGGCTCGTTGCCTCAGATGCCGACCCGCTGTTCGTTCCTATCGCGGCCTTTCTCAGTAGCATCGGCGTGATTGAGATTTATCGTCTCGACCTCGCAAACGATAAGTCAGGGTGGAGTGCCGACTCGGTACGCCAGCTCATCTGGCTCGCCGTCGCGATCACCATCGCCGCCGTCGTGCTCATCATCGTTCGCAACCACCTCACGCTCTACCGCTTCACGTACCTTTCGGGCCTCGGCGCACTCGTACTGCTCATTTTGCCCATGGTTCCCGGCATCGGTTCAGAAATTAACGGTGCGAAGGTGTGGATCAGGATCGGCGATTCGATGTCGTTCCAGCCGGGCGAGATCGCGAAGATTCTGCTCGCAATCTTCTTCGCCGGGTACCTCATCTCGAACCGTGACGCACTCGCGATGGCCGGCAAAAAAGTCCTGGGCATCGTCTTCCCGCGTGGCCGCGACCTCGGGCCGCTGCTCGTCATCTGGTTCACCTCGATAATCGTGCTCATCTTCCAGCGCGATCTCGGTACCTCGCTGCTCTACTTCGGGCTGTTCCTCTCGACCCTCTACGTCGCCACCGCGCGCAAGGGCTGGCTCGTGCTCGGCATTAGCCTCTTCCTTATCGGCGGCATCATCGCCAGCCAGGTGTTCAGCCACGTCAGCACGAGGTTTCAAAACTGGTTTAACCCCTGGGCCGATCCGCAAAATAGCGGATATCAGATGATCCAGGGGCTCTTCGGGCTTGCAAACGGAGGCATGCTCGGCACGGGTCTGGGCGGCGGTTTCCCTGAAATCACGCCGTATGCGCAGAGTGACTACATCTTTGCGAGCCTCGGTGAAGAGCTCGGCCTCGTCGGTCTGTTCATGATTCTGCTCGTGTACCTCATCTTCGTGGGCCGTGGCCTGCGCGTGAGCTTCGCTGGGCAGGACGATTTTGGCAAGCTGCTCGCGATGGGTCTCGCGTTCTCAATCGCCTTTCAGGTGTTCATCGTGCTCGGCGGCATCACCCGCGTGATTCCGCTCACGGGCCTCACGGCACCGTTCCTCGCGGCCGGTGGTTCGTCGCTCGTCTCGAACTGGATCATCGTGGCCCTTCTTTTGCGCCTCTCGAACGCTGTACGAAACCGACCGAAGCTGGTGATTCGCGCATGAATAAACAACTGAAGTTCATCACGCGATCAATCTTCGCAATGTTCATCGTGCTCTTCGGAGCCATCACGATCATTCAGGTCGTTCAGGCCGAAGAGCTCCGGGCGAACCCGCTCAACAAGCGAACGACCTACAACGCGTTCTCGGTCGAACGCGGTGAGATCCTCGTCGATGGCTCGTCGATCGCCTCGTCGATCCCGACCTCTGACGCGTACCAATTTCAGCGTGTGTACGAGAATGGGCCCCTCTATGCGCCCATCACCGGATACTTCTCGCATTACCAGGGCATTACCGGCATCGAGTCCGCTATGAACAGCGAGCTCTCTGGCCTTGGAAACACCCAGTTCTTTACCCGCGTCATGCGGATCATCACCGGCGAAAAGCCGCAAGGGAGTGCCGTCGAGCTCACGATCAACCCGGCCGCGCAGCAGGCTGCTTGGGATGCGCTCCAGGGCTACGAGGGATCAGTCGTGGCACTCAACCCGACCAACGGCAAGATTCTTGCGATGGTTTCGACGCCCTCGTTTGACCCGAACCTTATGTCGTCAAACAACGACCTCGAGATCATCGACAATTACAAGGCCCTGCAAGATGACCCGAGCAAACCGCTTATGAACCGCGCGATTGCCGGTGACCTCTTTCACCCGGGCTCAACATACAAGCTCCTCACGACGGCCGCGGCCCTCGAATCTGGGGCGGCAGAGCCCTCGACCGAGTTCAAGAACACCAAGTCGTTCAAGCTACCAGGCTCAAATAAAGAGATGCACAACTACGGCCTCGGGCTATGCGGCAGCGGCGACAAGGTCACGCTCGCCGATGCTGTGAAGTTCTCGTGCAACGTACCCATGGGCGAGCTCGCGGGCAAGATGGATCGAGACGAGATTCCCAAGATGGCCGCGGCCTTCGGCTTCGGCCAGGAACTGTCGATTCCGCTCACGGTCACCCCAAGCCAGTCTCCGGTTCCTCAGAGCGACGCAGACGCCGCGATCAGCTCGATCGGCCAGCTCGATGTGCGTGCGACCCCGCTGCAGATGGCTATGGTCTCGGCGGGCATCGCAAACGGCGGCGTGGTCATGCAGCCGCAGCTCGTCAACCAGGTGCTCGCGCCGAACTTCTCGGTCGAAAAGTCCTTCACCGAGGCCGAGTTTGCAAACCCCATCTCAGCGAAGACGGCATCGCAACTCACCGCGATGATGGTCGCGGGTGTCAACGAAAGCGACGGCGCAGCGTACAAGGCCCGTATCGAGGGAACCACGGTCGCGGGAAAAACCGGAACCGCCCAGAACGGAGAGGACGCAGCGGGGAATGACCGGCCCTATACGCTGTGGTTTACCGGCTTCGCTCCGTCTGAAAACCCCGAAGTAGCCGTGGCTGTTGTCATCGCGAACGGCGGCGGAGAAGCCCACAATTTTCAGGGAACCTCGTACGAGATTCCCACGAATATCGGAAAACAAGTCATGGAAGCGGTGTTAAGCCAATGAGACCAACTGCAGGAGTCACATTCGGTGGTCGCTACGAGCTGAGCTCACGGGTCGCAATTGGCGGCATGGGCGAGGTTTGGAAGGCGACTGATAGCGTCATCGGGCGCACGGTCGCGATTAAAATTCTTAAAGACGAATATATGGGCGACCCTGGCTTCCTCGAGCGTTTTCGCGCTGAGGCAAGGCACGCCGCGCTCGTCAATCACGAGGGCATTGCCAACGTGTATGACTATGGCGAGGAGCAGGGCTCGGCTTACATCGTCATGGAACTCGTTCCCGGCGAGCCGCTCTCGACCATTATCGAACGCGAGGGCAAGTTACCCCCCAACCGCGTTCTCGGCATCGTTGCCCAAACCGCGATGGCACTGCAGGCCGCGCACGATGCTGGCCTCGTGCACCGCGACATCAAACCCGGCAACCTGCTCATCACCCCAGACGGGCGAGTCAAGATCACCGACTTTGGTATCGCTCGCATCGCCGACCAGGTGCCACTGACCGCGACCGGTCAGGTCATGGGAACGGTACAGTATCTCGCTCCCGAGCAGGCAAGCGGTCACAACGCAACCGCGAAAACCGACGTGTACTCGCTCGGTATCGTCGCCTACGAGTGCCTGAACGGCAAGCGCCCCTTCACCGGCGACTCGCAGGTCGCGATCGCGATGGCACAGATCAATGACAAGCCACCCGCGCTCTCAGAAGAAATCGCCGAGCCCGTACGCAATCTTGTGTTCTCGTGCCTCGAGAAAGATCCTGACCTGCGCCCTGAGACAGCCGGAAAGCTCGCTCTCGCGGCCGCCGCGCTGCACAAGGGCGACATCCAGGCTGCCGCGGGCTACGTTCCCGCTGTTCTCGGTATCAAGCCGACCGAAGACGCTTCAACGACGCTCCTTCCCGCGACGACGGCGATGGATCCAACGACGCAGGTTCTCGGCCAAACCACCGTGCTCGACCCAACCCAGGTCATGCCCGAAGGCGAAGCTGCCGAAGACGTTCCCGAGGAAGAACTCGAAGAAAAGAAAAAGAGCCCGTGGAAGTGGCCCGTCATTATCATCGTGGTGATTCTGCTCATCGTCGGTGGTGGCACTGCATACGCCATTTGGTCTTCCAATCAGCCGAGCGTTGAAAAGGAAGAGAAACCTAAAGAAGAGAAGCCCAAAGAGGAAGAAAAGGAAGAGCCCGAAGAAGAGGCGAGCGCAACGATCTCGGCCAGTGAAATCGAGGGCACGAACATCGACGAGGCTTACGCCTACCTCGAGAGCCTCGGTTTTACGCGCATCCACAAGCAGCCCGGTGGCCCAAGCCCCGACGCCGTGGTCGGTCAGGTGACGAACGTGACTCCGACCGGCGAGAAGGTCAAGCTCACGCAAACGATCACGCTCACCTACAACGTCGCTTACGGCGACGCGACCGCGCCGAGCAACGGCCCTTCGGCTCCCTCTGAGGTCACCGTGGGTGACACCTTCACCGTGCAAGGCATCAGTGCAGGCTCGTGCCCCTCAGGTCTCGCCGAGAACTTCCAGCTCAATCTTGAGCCAAACAACGGCATGGCAATGCTCCTCGGAGCCGTCGACGGCGGATCAGCGCAGGTTCGTGCCGATAAAGCTGGCACCCTCAGTCTCAGCTATACCGTGACCTGTAAGCGCGAGGGTGTCGACCCCCGCATCGTCACGTCACCGGTGACCAGCGTTGTTATCAAGGAAGCTCCGAAACCCGACCCGGTTGATCCGCCAAAGCCAGAAAAGCCTGAAGAGAACACCGATACCGAAGACGATACCGAGTAACCCGATAACAACTCGGCAACACGGGCCAAGTATCGGGGTAACCACACCGACTCTAGAGCTTGCTGTCGCTAGAATTATCAGATGTATCGAAACGAGAGGAGATCGCCGTGACTGAGGCATCTGGCCGGCGTTTACTCGCGGGACGATACGAGGTTGGCGAGTTCATCGGCCAGGGTGGCATGTCGACGGTGTACCGCGGCGTTGATACCAAACTTGGACGCCCCGTCGCCATCAAGATCATGAAGGCGCAGCTCGCTCAGGACAGCGAGTTTCGCGACCGCTTTCGACAGGAAGCCCGGGCCGCCTCGCGCATGGCGCACCCCTCAATCGTGCGTGTCTTCGACGCCGGCGACGAGCTCATCAACCTTGGCACCGAAGTACAGCGTCTGCCGTTCATCGTCATGGAGTATGTGAAGGGGAAGAACCTTCGCGAGATCGTCCAGGAAAAGCCACTCTCGACCTCTGAGATCACTCGTGTTCTCGACGCGGTACTCACCGCGCTCGAGTACTCGCACCGAGCAGGCATCGTTCACCGTGACATCAAGCTCGCAAACATCATGGTGACCGATACCGGCCACGTCAAAGTCATGGACTTTGGTATTGCCAGGGCAGTCTCTGAGACCTCGTCGACGCTGCAACAGACAACCGCCATTCTTGGCACGGCGGCATACTTCTCGCCGGAGCAGGCGAAGGGTGAATCGGTCGACGCACGTACCGACCTGTACTCAGCCGGTGTCGTGCTGTACGAGTTGCTCGTCGGCGACGTGCCTTTTCGGGGTGACTCAGCCGTTGCGGTCGCGTACCAACACGTCAGTGAGCGCCCCGAGCTTCCCAGCACACGCAACCCCGCGATCACCCCTGAGTTCGACCGGGTCGTCATGCACGCCCTTGCGAAAGATCGCGCAAAACGCTTTCAAAATGCCGCCGAGTTTCGCGAGGCGCTGCGGCTCGCGGCAGATGGCAAGATGCCCGAGCTCGCGCTCACAACCGACTCCGGACCGATTCTTTTTTCTAGCGGCGACGAGATCTCAGAGTCTGAGCTCGCACTGCGCCAACTCACCGAATCATCGAGCTCGCCCAAGAGCCAGCCGCGGCCACCGGTCATGTGGACCTGGGCAGCGATTCTCACCGTCGTCGCCGTCGTTGTGGCCGTCATCTTCTGGCTGACACAGCTTGTACCGCCGAACACGTTGATTAACTCGGCTCGCGAGATACCCGACCTCGAGGGCACCACCGAGAAGGTCGCAATGCAAACGCTCGAAGACCTCGACCTCGTGGCCGTTCCCGTGAGCGAACCCAACGACGATATCGCTGCCGAATCAGTCTTCAAGACGTACCCGGCGGCCGGCGAGGTCGTCGAGGTGGGCACCACCGTCAAGGTGTACGTCTCATCAGGTCCTTTCATGGCCACGCTTCCTGATCTCTCGGGCAAGTCGATCGAAGACGCAACCGAAAAGCTCAACGACCTCGGCCTCACGGTCGGCCTCACGAACGAGCTCGACGACCCAAGCATCCCGGGCGGCTCCGTCATCAGTTCAAGCCCCGCCGAGGGCGAGCTCGTGCTCACCGGAAGCGCAGTAGACCTCACCGTTTCAAATGGCAAAGTCACGGTCCCTGATGTGAAGGGTATGTCGATGCCTACCGCGCAAGAGATGCTCGACCCAACGGGTGTGAACATCGAGCAAGAGGGCGACAGCTCATGCGGCCAGATCAACGACCTTCCGGTCATCAATCAGTCGGTCGTGGGCCAGGTTGAGCAGCGCTCGACAGTGACCCTCTTCTACTGCAGCGGTTAAGCAACAACCGGCCGGCTTTTCTTAGCCCTCGGGTGACCCCGTCAAACAGGTTCGCCCGAGAGGTCTTTCCATTGAGGCCGTACGAGCACAGCGTCAAGAAGACTCCGCGAGCGCTAGAGCCTAAGGCCGGCTAAAGGATTCACACGCTGTAGCGCTGAGGCATCATCAAGGGTCGATTCTGGCTCAGGAATCACCGTGTTGACCCACGGATAAATGAACATCATGAGCGCGTAGACGAGCGCGGCCAGGAGTGCAAAGAGCACGATCACGCGAAACCATGCAGGTCCGGGAAAAAATCGCCATACGATTGAAAACATTACTGAGCAGCCTCTCCGGTCTCGGCCAGCGCGGGGTTCAGAGCGAGAAGCTCTTTCGGAATGCCCTCTGAGGTTGGACTGAACGACTCAAACACCGAATAGGTAATCACGCGCTCTGAGATGCCAAGGTTCTTTGGGTGGCACGACGTCATCGTGAGAATGCGCTGCTCGGCAACTCTGCCCTCGATACGCGGGAACGGCGCTAGGACGTCGGTCTCGTTCGGCCAGACATACTCTGAAGACCGGTAGCGATAGGTGTACCAGCCCTCTGGCGTTTGAATAAAGATTGGGTCGCCAACGCGCAGGGCGTCGACCTCACGGAACGGGGCCGTGTAGGCACCCGAGCGGTGCGCTGCGAACGCTGTATTGCCGAGCTCGCCGAGCTCACTCGACTTCGAGTAGCGCCCGATACCCTTCTCGTCGAGGTTCAACACCTGGTGAGCATCGGTTCCCTCGCTGAGGGTGTTCTTGAAGTCGGTTGCGAACGCCGGAATGTAGACGACCGCGAAGTAGTCGCCTTCGGTTGGCTTTGCGACGATGGGCACGACGCCGGGCTCGGGTTCAGACTCTGGCTTCTCCCACTGCGAGACGAGACCCGATGCGAGCTCACGCTGTTCACCCTGCACCACAACGGTTGTGTACCAGGGCTGCCAGACGATATACCCGAGCATGGCAAGACCGAGCACAATGAAGGTCTCACCAATAACCGTGCTGACCCTCAAACGCTTACGTTTGCGCCTCGGTGTGTCGTTTCGTGCCATGGCTTCATTCTATTCAGCCCAGCGGCGTGAAACCTCAAGTAAGATGTGGGTTATGGCAAAGTCAAAAGATCTCAGCAAGAAACAACAGGCTGAAGTGACCTCACAGAACCGCGAGACCCCCTCGGGAGAGCCCGCACCGAACCCAGCATGGTTTAAGCCGGTCATGTTCGGCTTCATGCTCGTTGGCCTCGTGTGGATCGTTCTGTACTACATCACCGCGGCAACCCTCGCTCTGCCCATTCCTCAGCTGGGACAGAACAACATCTTTGTCGGCTTTGGGCTCATTCTCATTGGGTTCTTGATGACCACCAGGTGGCGTTAATAACCACCGCGCACTTATGCACAGGTGTGAATTACAACGGTGTAATTATCACCAGCTGTGTATAGAACTGTTGATAAGTTCCCGTCACTCGTTGCCAACAACGCACATCACGCAGATGAATGCCAGATCACGCAACAGGTAAAGGGAGCACCACAAAATACGATGCTGAGAGCACGACGAGCAGCGCCGCAAGACCAACGAGCATGCTGATACGTTTCGTGCGCTGCCTGGGCCCCTTAAAGTTCACCAGTACCCCCATGACCGCTGCACCGACGAGCATTCCGCCAAGGTGAGCCTGCCACGAGATCTGTGACCCGGGCTGCAATCCGATCGCAAAGTTGATCGCGAGCAGCACGCCGAGCGAGGTCACGTTGACATTCACTGATCTCAGCCCGACGAACATCGCACCCATCACACCGAAGATCGCACCGGAGGCGCCCACGGTAGGCGTCAAAATGGTTTCTGGGTTGACATAGACCCACAGTTGAACGGCCAGCGATCCGCCCCATCCGGCCATCGCGTAGAGCAGGATGTAATTGAGCTTGCCAACCGCGCGTTCAAGCTCTCGACCGAAGATCCACAGAGTGAACATGTTGCCGAGCAGGTGGTAATAGCTGCTCGTTGAGTGGGTAAACATGACCGTCAGCATGCGCCACGGTTCAAAGTACATGGGGGTCGAATACGCGGGCCGGTACCAGAGCGCGTTCGTGACGCTATCGCTCGTGAGCTGCGCGAGAAACACCAGCCCACACAGAATCATGATCGTGTACGTCACGGCCGGGATCTGAGGGTCGGTAAATGCCCGACCGATTTTCGTGCGTGAAGGTTTACTGCGCCGGGATACACCGGGCGAGGTTTCCTTCACGCACGAGGGGCACAACACACCAACGGCCGACTGCACCTGGCAATCAGGGCAAATGTTATTGCCACAACGCTGGCACAGCGTAAAAGTAGGCCGGTTCTTATGTCGGTAGCAAACGTCAGACGGGCCGTAGCTCGCCCGCTCGCCGAACTGCGGCACATTGTGTCCCATGGAGTATGACGAAACTTACTGCTTGATGGTGATCGAGGTGATCACAACGTCTTCAACTGGGCGATCCATAGCGCCGGTAGCAACGCCCTCAATCGCGTCAACGACCTTCTTCGACTCATCGTCGTTGACCTCACCGAAGATGGTGTGGTTGCCGTTGAGCCATGACGGAGCGATCGTGGTGATGAAGAACTGTGAGCCGTTCGTGCCCGCGAGGCGACCGGTGAGGTCGGGGCGCTTGCCAGCGTTCGCCATTGCGAGCTGGTAGGGGCGGTCGAAGGTGAGCTCGGGGTGAATCTCATCGTCGAAGGTATAGCCTGGGCCACCGGTGCCGGTGCCCTGTGGGCAGCCGCCCTGAATCATGAACTCTTTGATGATGCGGTGAAAAATGAGGTTGTCATAGAACCCCTTTTCAGCGAGGTCGATGAAGTTCTTCACGGTCTTCGGAGCCTGATCACCGAAGAGATCAAGGTTAATGTCACCGTGGTTTGTGTGAATGGTTGCTGTTGCCGATGGAATGGTCATGTTGCCCAGTCTACCGGGCACAAACTTGCCATTTGCTAGTAAATTCCAGGGCACTCGGTGTACCGTTGAAGCACAGCAACCAACATTCGGAGGCCAAGATGCAACTGTCTCGCAAACGCAGGCGCGAACTGAAGAAACTTCGTAACCAGGCAGAGGTTCTGCTTGACCACCAGCGCGAAGTGCTCGGTCACGCTGGGCATGTGCTCGGCGAAGCGAGCCGCCAGGCGAAGGAGCTTGGCAACGAACACGTCATGCCACGAGTAGAGTCGGCCGTCGACCAGGCCCGTCCATTCGTGCAGAAGAACGTCGCTTGCGCACGTCGTGCAGCGGATCGCGTGCGCGTTGCCGCAGCACCCGTTGTCGCAGCGGCTCTCGCTGGCACCGTTCGTTCACTCGAGCGCATGGAACAGACCGAAGCCTCACGCCAGCTACGTGGTTTCGGCGAACAGCACGGACTTATTGAGCCGGTCAAGAAGAAGCGCAAGGGTGGTCTCATCGCCCTCGGCGTTGGCATTGCCGCAGCAAGCGCTGTCGGCTACGCCCTCTGGCAGGCCTTCCGTGAAGACGATGATATGTGGGTCTCGGCAGACGACTTCTAAGCCGGCACTACCGCTCTTGCTGCTGGCGCGGCTGACCCGAATGGGAACGCCGTCGCCGGCGGCCTCGAGAGCGCCTCGACGATGAACCACGCAGGCCAGCCATGCGCAGCGCCGTGTTCACGAGCGAGAGCGTTCGCAGTTCCGCAATTTCAGCAAGTGGCACCCAACGTGCCTCGTCGCTTGAGCCGTCAACCTCATTGACTAGCGGGCCATCTTTGACCGTAGCTCGATAGATGATCCTGATCGTATGTAACTCTGGATCACTGCCCTCGGGAACGTCCTCTCGGCTAAACACACGAGAGTCGACACCAATGAGCTTGCCGATCTTGGCATCAAGCCCGGTCTCTTCTTTGACTTCCCGCTTTGCAGCGGCCTCTGGTGACTCACCGGATTCGATGCCGCCGCCTGGCAACGTCCATCCACTCATGCGGCCACGGCGCCAGTGAGTAAGCAGGATCTGTCCCTGCCTCTCAATAACCGCGTATGCCGCAACTCTCATATCCATAGGGTCTAAGCCTACTTGCTTTCAGGGGCGTGCCCCATGTTTCTTTCATTTGTGACCACCTGACAAGGGTTCATTTCTTTAGAGAGGCATGCTTGACAGGCATTCAAGAAGTTAGGGTAGCCTAAGTTTGACGAAGGAGACGAGAATTTATGCAGTTTACACGCGAACGGGTCATGCACGAGCTGAAGCGCAGAACCCTTCGAGTCACGAATGTGACGCAGGTTGCGCCAGACTATGCACGCATAACCGTGACGAGTCCCGAGCTCGAAGGCTTTGAAGCACCTGGACCGGCCGACCATATTAAGCTCATTTTCGGTGAAGCCCACGGCCGACCTATTATGCGCGACTACACTCCGCTTAACTTCCGTGAAACCGCAGAGGGCTACGAGCTTGATATCGACATGGTGCTTCACGAAACCGACGGCCCCGCGTCAGACTGGGCGAAGGAAGCTGCTCCAGGCCAGCTTATTCAGCAGGCAGGACCACGTGGATCGAAGCTTGCGCCCGCAGGTATCACCGAGATGGTACTTGTCGCCGACGAGACCGCCTTTCCCGCGGTAACCCGCTGGCTCGATGCCGTGAGCGATGACGTCACCGTACACAAGTTCTTCTTCACCGTCGACGAGCGCATGCGCGCATACTTTGACGATCAGGACGACATCACCTGGTTTGACATCGACGAGGCCCCCGAAGGCATCATGGCCGAGCTTCGCAAGCTAAACATCACAGACACCACGTTCGCTTTTCTCGCGGGCGAGGCAACCACCATCACGCCCCTACGCCGTTACCTGCGACGCGAAGCCGGTATTCGTCTCGACCAACTTGATGCACAGGGCTACTGGAAGCGTGGCGTCGCAGAGCTTGACCATCACGAGCCACTCGATCCCGAAGATCCCGACGAGTAGAACTGGGAGAGCTTCGCGAACACTGCTTGTAAGATCAGAGCAGTTGTCTGAACGAAGGGAGGCGCCTCATGTGCGTCAAAGTAACATGCTCTCACTGTGACCTCGCAACCTGGGAAGGTTGTGGCGAACACATTGAAACCGCACTCGAGGGCGTTGCAGCGGCTGACCGCTGCTCATGCCCCCGTTAAACGCGGTAAGCGTCGAGAGAAATCTCAAACATTTTTGCCGTCATGCGAGCCGACGGTGAACCGAGGTCGGGATCAGCACCGAGCGTAAGCAACGTGCTGATCACGGCCTCGTCTCGTTTAAAGACCGCACCAGCAAGAGGAGTCTGCCCACGCTCATTCGCCTGGTTAATGTTGGCGCCCTGAGCAGCGAGCTCGGCAACGAGACGAGCGTGCCCGTGGTAAGCCGCAAGCATCAGCAGCGTATTACCGCTCGCGTCACTGAGGTCAGGTGAGATGCCCTGCTTCACCGCTGAGAGCACAAAGGGTGCATCGCCGTTTCGCGCCGCATCAAAGAGCTGATGCGCGAAAGCGACAACCTCATCTGGAAGATCCATGAGCTCCAAACCTTTTCTTCTCGTCTCTCACTTCTCACTAATGTGAGAAGCCCTTACAACACAAAAGCCGCCCGAATAATCGGGCGGCTTTTCTTGTGTTTGGTGGACCCTGGGAGAATCGAACTCCCGACCTTCTGCTTGCAAAACAGACGCTCTACCAATTGAGCTAAGGGCCCGTAATTAGTCCATTTGTCCTGAACCTTGTATATCTTATCACAAGATTCTTACCCTGGCAACTACTTCTTGCTTGACTCGGTTTCCGTCTTCGGTTGCCGTGCCTGCTCGAATAACTATACCCGGCTCATTTCTCTCGCGCAAAACGAGCACGGGTGTCGTGCGAATTTCAGTATTGGCAGCGGCTTTGATCCGCCGCAATGAGAGTATCGACACCCATACGCCGCCCTGTGCGCCGTTCAGAGCTCCGGTGATACTCACACCCCACCTCGACCCTGAACGCCCCGCAGAACGCAGCCCACGTGCCCACATTCTTCGCTTCAAACGCCGGCGCGTTCAGCACACCCAAAACTCGGGTGATGCTCCCCCAGTCGGCCGTGAGAATGTTTCACGAACCAACGACAAAGGGCAGTCGATTTCTCGACTGCCCTTGCGATATTTGGTGGGGCTACCAGGACTTGAACCTGGGACCTCTTCATTATCAGTGAAGCGCTCTAACCACCTGAGCTATAGCCCCTTAACCAAGGTTTAACATTACTGCATGTCTGTCGATTTGGTCAAATCGACTTCCTTGGCCGCGCGTGTGCGCTTAGTTTCCGGTGAATCCGAGCTGGAAACCACCGAAGACTCGAACGAGCAGGTTGTACACGAACGCAGCAATTGCGCCGAGAACCGTGCCCACGATGAGACCTATCACCGAGACGGTTACCGCGAAGCCAATGACCTGCGGGTACCCGAGGAAGTTCATGAGGCTCGTCTCGTCTCCACCGACAACGTCCATGAACAGCTCATCGATCTTGCCGAGAGCACCGGTCTGAGCGAGAACAGCGTAGATGAGCACCGTAGCAATAGCGTTGACGACTGCCAGACACAGTGACAGCAAGAAACTGAACTTTACGGCAGACCAGAAGTCGACGTATACAAGCTTCAGACGAACCTGTTTTGATGGGGCTTTCTTGCGAGTCTTCTGCGCAAGCTTGTCAGCTACGGTGTTGGTCATGCGTTGCTATCCTCAGGTTGTGCTGCGTCAGCCGGGGCTTCTTCCCCGCCTTCTTCTTCAAGATTACGCTCGGTATTTTGCGCGACGCCAATAATACGGTCACTGTCTGGGAATCTCGCAAAAACAACACCCATGGTGTTGCGCCCCTTCGCAGGAACCTCAGCGACGTCGGTTCGAACCACCTTACCGCTCGCGAGCACCGCGAGAACCTCAGCATCTTCAGAAACGATGAGTGCGCCGACGATATCGCCACGGGTTTCATCGAGTTTCGCGACCTTGATGCCGTAGCCGCCACGATTCTGAACGCGGTATTCGCTCGCAGAGGTGCGTTTGGCATAGCCGCCCTCGGTGACGACGAGCACGAAGTCTTCATCATTGCGAATGTCACGTGCTGCCAGAAGCTCGTCGTCATCTCTGAAGTTCATGCCACGAACGCCACTCGTCGAACGCCCCATGGGTCGTAACGCGGTGTCGTTTGCCGTGAAACGCAGCGACATGCCGTGCTTCGAGACGAGCAGAATGTCATCTTCTGAACGGAGCACCATGGCCGAGACGAGCTCATCTTCGTCACGGAGTTTGATGGCGATAATGCCGCCCGTGCGGTTCGTGTCGTACTCGTTCAGCGGGGTCTTCTTTACCAGACCATTGCGCGTTGCAAGCACGAGCTGATCGTCGTCTTCGTCGAATGAACGAACATCGATGATCTGCGTGATCGTTTCGTCGGGGCCGAGCGCCAAGAGGTTTGCGAGGTGCTGTCCCTTCGCATCGCGGCCGCCCTCGGGTGCTTCATAGGTCTTCGCCCGGTACATACGGCCAGTGTTCGTGAAGAACAGCAGCCAATGGTGCGTCGTCGTAACAAAGAAGTGCTCGACAATATCGTCGGCTCGCAACGTTGCCCCGCGTACGCCCTTGCCACCGCGGTGCTGCGAACGGTAGTTATCAATACGCGTGCGCTTGATATACCCGCCACGCGTTACCGTAACGACCATGTCTTCCTCGGGAATGAGGTCTTCGACCGACATATCGCCGTCGTAACCGTACATGATCTCGGTGCGGCGGTCGTCGCCGTAGCGATCGACGATCTCATCGAGCTCGTCGATGATGATGCCGCGCTGGCGCTCGTCAGAGGCGAGAATCTCGTGGTACTCGGCGATCTGAAGCTCAAGCTTCTTCGCGAGATCCATGATCTTCTGACGCTCGAGGGCCGCCAGACGACGGAGCTGAAGGCCAAGAATAGCGTCAGCCTGGAGCTGATCAACCTGCAGCAGGCTCATAAGGCCCTCACGCGCTTCTTCAACGGTCGGTGAACGGCGAATAAGCGCAATAACCTCGTCGAGGGCATCGAGCGCCTTCAGGTAACCGCGCTGAATGTGAGCCTCTGCCTCAGCCTTATTCAGGCGGAACTGCGTACGGCGCACAATAACTTCAACCTGGTGCTTCACCCAGTACGTGATAAACCCGTCGACCGAGAGCGTGCGTGGCACACCATCAACGATCGCAAGCATGTTCGCACCAAAGTTCTCCTGAAGCTGTGTGTGCTTGTAGAGATTATTGAGAACAACCTTCGCAACCGCATCACGCTTGAGAACAATGATGAGGCGCTGGCCGGTACGGCCGCTCGTCTCATCGCGAATATCAGCGATGCCCTGAACTCTTCCCTCTTTCACGAGGTCAGCGATCTTCACCGCGAGGTTATCGGGGTTTACCTGGTACGGAAGCTCGGTAACGACGAGGCAGGTGCGACCCTGCAACTCTTCGATATTGACGACCGCACGCATCGTGATTGATCCGCGTCCCGTTTTCTGGGCTTCCTGAATGCCTCGGGTGCCGAGAATCTGGGCACCGGTCGGGAAATCGGGGCCCTTGATGCGCTGCATGAGGGCCTGTTGCAGCTCCTCTTTCGTCGCGTCAGGGTTTTCAAGATGCCATTTGGCACCGTCGGCAACCTCACGAAGGTTGTGCGGAGGAATGTTTGTGGCCATGCCAACGGCGATACCCACTGAACCGTTCACCAACAGGTTCGGGAAGCGGCTCGTGAGCACGGTGGGCTCCTGGGCACGCCCATCGTAGTTGTCTTGGAAATCGACGGTGTCTTCGTCGATATCACGCACCATCTCGAGCGACAGGGGCGACATCTTCGTCTCGGTGTACCTCGGGGCTGCCGCTCCATCGTTACCCGGTGAACCGAAGTTACCCTGACCAAGAGCCAGGGGGTACCGCATGCTCCAGGGCTGCACCAGGCGAACGAGCGCGTCGTAAATAGCGCTGTCACCGTGCGGGTGGTAGTGGCCCATAACGTCGCCGACCACACGGGCGCACTTTGAAAAGGCCCGGTCAGGGCGGTAACCGCCATCAAACATCGTATAAATCACACGGCGGTGTACCGGCTTCAGGCCGTCACGAACATCGGGAAGCGCACGTCCAACGATCACGCTCATCGCGTAGTCAAGGTACGAACGCTGCATCTCAACCTGGAGGTCGATCTGCGAGATGTTTCCCCCAGTCTGCTGCGGTTCGGTTTCTGGAGTCTCGTTAGATGTCAAGGAAACGCACGTCCTTCGCATTCTGTTGGATAAAGGTGCGACGCGCTTCAACGTCTTCACCCATGAGGGTTGCAAAAATTTCGTCGGCTGCCACAGCGTCTTCCATCGTCACCTGCAGAAGGCTGCGGGTTTCGGGGTTCATCGTGGTCTCCCAGAGCTCTTCGTAGTTCATCTCGCCGAGACCCTTGTAGCGCTGAATTCCGTTGTCTTTAGGAATTCGTCGGCCGGCTGCCTGGCCTGCAGCGAGCTGCTGGTCTCGCTCTTCGTCACTGTATACATATTCATGCTCAGCATTCGACCACTTCAGGCGGTACAGGGGCGGCTGTGCGAGATACACATACCCGAGTTCAATGAGCGGCTTCATGTATCTGAACAGCAACGTGAGGAGCAGCGTTGTAATGTGCTGACCGTCAACATCGGCATCGGCCATAAGCACGATCTTGTGGTAGCGAGCCTTCTCAGGATCAAATTCTTCACCAATGCCGGCACCGAATGCCGTGATCATTGCTTGAACCTCGGCGTTGTTCAGTGCACGGTCAAGACGCGCCTTTTCAACGTTCAGAATCTTTCCACGCAACGGCAAAATGGCCTGCGTGTCAGGGTTCCTTCCCTGCACCGCGGATCCACCTGCCGAGTCACCCTCAACGATGAAAATTTCTGAGATCGATGGGTCCTTCGACGAGCAGTCCTTCAGCTTTCCGGGCATGCCGCCCGACTCGAGCAGTCCTTTGCGGCGTGCAGTCTCACGCGCCTTTCGGGCAGCGAGTCGTGCCGTAGCGGCCTGAATCGCCTTGCGAATGATGTCTTTTGCTGCCGCGGGGTTGCGCTCAAACCAGTCTCCGAGCTGATCACCGACAAGCTTTTGAACGAACGCCTTGGCCTCGGTGTTGCCGAGCTTCGTCTTGGTCTGACCTTCGAACTGTGGCTCAGCAAGCTTGATTGAGACAACCGCGGTGAGGCCCTCTCGAACGTCATCACCCGAAAGATTTTCGTCTTTTTCGCGCAGCAGGTTCTTGTCACGCGCGTACCGGTTGATGAGCGTCGTCAAAGCCGCACGGAAACCCTCTTCGTGCGTTCCACCCTCGTGGGTGTTAATTGTATTGGCGTACGTGTGCACACTCTCTGAGAAAGCACTCGTCCACTGCATCGCTACCTCGAGCGAAATCGACTTGTCTTCTTTCTCCTGCTCAAACGAAATAATTTCTTCGTGAACAATCTCGGCACGCTTCGACTTGTTGATGTGCTGAACGTAGTCCTGAATACCGTTCTCGTACATGAACTCGTTGTGAGGCGCATCGGCCATGACTTCTTCGCCATCATCATTGATCACGAGTTCCTGGGGCCGCTCATCGCGCAGGCTAATACGGAGTCCCTTGTTCAAGAACGCCATCTGCTGAAAACGAGTGCGCAATGTCTCGTAATCGAATTCAACAGTCTCGAAAATATCAGCGCTCGGCCAGAACGTAATCGTTGTTCCGGTCTCATCGGTAGGCTCACCCTGCGCGAGCGGAGCATTGGGCACTCCCCCGGCAAACGACATGTTCCACGTGAAACCTTGGCGCTTCACCTCAACATCAAACCTCGTCGAAAGAGCGTTTACCACTGACGATCCCACGCCGTGCAAGCCACCCGAGACCGCGTAACCACCACCGCCGAACTTACCACCGGCGTGCAGAACCGTCAGAACGACCTCGACCGTTGAACGCCCCTCGGTCGGGTGCATGTCAACCGGAATACCGCGGCCGTTGTCTCGAACGCGCACAGCGCCGTCTTCGAGAATCGTTACCTCGATGAGGTCGCAGTACCCTGCAAGCGACTCATCAACTGAGTTATCGACGATCTCGTAGACCAGGTGGTGCAGCCCTCGTGGCCCTGTCGAACCAATGTACATGCCGGGGCGTTTGCGAACCGCTTCAAGACCCTCAAGCACCTGAATCGCGTCGGCACCGTACTCTGATAAGTTATTTCCAGTACCGTCTTCAGTAGCCATCTTGTGTTTTTTCTCCCAGCATTTCTTAGCGCCGATACGGCTTATTTGTAGCCTAGATGTCCATCTTACCAATTTTGGGCGATTTTAGGCGTATTACAGAGCCGTTTTAGCGCTTATTTTCAGCAGGGACACCCCCTGGTCAAGTGCCAGGTTAACCGTAGGTGTCTCGCGGGCCTCTTCCAGGCACACTTCTTGGCCCATGACGCCAGGAAGGCGTGTGAGGGCCACGGAAGAGAATGTCTTCTACCCCAGCTTCGGGATACTGCTCCAAAAGCTTCGTGACGATTTGGTGTCGCATTCGTCGAAGCTGCGTCGCCCATGCGGTCGAGTCGCATTGAATCTCGAGCTTTTTTCCGGTGATGCCAACAACTTCGGTGTGCTCGGCGATATCCTTGCCGACAAGGTTCGGCCATTCAACAATGAGCGTTGTTTGGCTGAGTTGCTCTCCCCACCCCATATCTTTGGTCATCGTCTCGAGAACCGCCGCGAGACTCTTCGGGTCTCTGCCCTTCGCATAAGGAATTGACGTCCCGTCGATCTTCCGACGCCTCGCGGCCATCGCGCTATATCGCTTACCGCTCCAGAGCGACTTCGCATGAATGTAGGCCTCGCTTGCAAACGAGATTTGCTCACTCATCAGTATCACTACTCTGATCAGGTGTTTCCTGGGTGACAACTGGTTCAATAGCAACGACTTCTCCGGCTTCGATGCGGATCGTGTGCCACTCATGCCCCTGCGGAACGTCACCTTCGACCGCAGTTGTTACGATCACCTGCTCATAACCAGAGACAGCAGCGTACAGCCGTTCACGACGACCAAGATCAAGCTCGGCAAAAACGTCGTCGAGAATCAAGACTGGATCACCCTCTACGGTGTCAGTGCTGAGAACGCTCGCAAGGGCAAGCTTCAGGGAGAGGACATAGGACCAAGTTTCTCCGTGGCTCGCATATCCTTTTACGGGCAGCGACTTCAGCTGAAGGACCGCGTCATCGCGATGTGGACCAACGAGAGTCTGCCCGCGTTCGAGCTCCCTCCCCCTCACGAGGCGCAATGCATCGCGAAACTCTTCGGCTATTGTTTCACGTGAAACACTCGCGCCCACATCTACTACGCCGCTTGTTTCACGTGAAACACCCAACGTTTCTTGTACGCTTTCCATGAGCGCGATGGTTGGCTGGTGATCCTGATCAACGAGTGAAAAATAGCCCTGGATCAGCGGATCTCGTAAATCCTCGATAAGCATTCGGCGGTGGCGTATAATCTGTGAACCCATTTCGACGAGCTGTTCATCCCAGACGTCAAGGAGGGTGTCGATCGAGTTCGCACTTCTGCCCGTATGCTTAAAATCTCTGAGCATCGTGTTTCTCTGCCGAAGGATCTTCTCATAATCAGCAATGGCACCAGCAGCGACTGGGTGCCGTGAGATAAGGGCATCGTCTAGAAACGATCTGCGAGTGGCTGGTTCCCCTCGAACGATCATGAGATCTTCTGGGGCGAACAGAACGGCCGAGATGAGCTGCGTAAGTTCACGAGTTTTGACGCTGTGACGGTTAATGAGCGCTTTATTCGCACTTCCGCGGTTGAGCTGCAACTCGAGAAGAGCCTCACGTTCGCCCTGGGCAAGCCTGCAGCGGACAATAGCGGAATCCTCCCCCGCTTTGATGAGTGCAGCATCCTGCGAAATGCGGTGCGAGCGAAGCGTCGCGAGATACATGAGCGCTTCTGCAACGTTCGTTTTGCCCTGACCATTGCGCCCAACCAGCATATTCATGCCTGGGGCGAACACTAGCTCAGCGTGGGCATAGTTTCGATAGTTTGCAAGACTGAGATGACGAACCTGCACTCAGGGTTGCCCCTATCGCAAGAGCAGGTTTGGCTGCAGAAGGTACTTAAAGCTTGCTGAAGTCTGCTCGTCTCGGCTGTGCTGCCCTGAGATGAGTACTGGCCCAGGCTTTGCAGGGTTATCGGTTCGCGTGAAGCCGATGCGCGCATACTCGGCATGAGCTGAGCGCAAACCATCCAGCAAGAATTGCGGCTTCAACGAGACGACCATTTCGTCACCGACGAGATGAGCATCGGCAGTCTCGTTTGCTCGTGCAGATTCAGATCCAGCACCTTCGAGCTGCACGCTGCCTTCGCTAAAGCTGAAGCGGAGTGCAGCTTCGCGTTCAAGAACGAGACCAACGCGGCCGACTGCCTCGATAATTTCATTCGTGCTCACGACTGCATAGTTATCAACGACCTCGGGAAAAAGGCGTTGAACGGGAGGGTAATTGCCCTTGATGAGCACTGAGGTGACCGTCTTTGAGCCGCCGCGGAATGCGATGAGCTCGCGGTCTTGTTCCTTGACGATCGTGATGTGAACAGTTGAGTCATTTCCAAAGGTCTTACCGACCTCGGTCACGATTTTTGCTGGAACGAGCGCATTGATTGCATCTGTTTCGCCCACTGGGGTCCAGTCGATGCCACGCGTGGCCACACGATAGCGGTCGGTGGCGGTGAGGGTCAGCGTTCCTTCTGCGATTTCAAACTGTACCCCTGTGATCACCGGGGTGACGTCTTCCTTCGAAGCTGCAAGCGAGACCTGAGCGATCGCTTCGGCAAATGTCGACGCGTCTACCGAACCACTTGCCTCTGCGATTTCAGGAATCTGTGGGTACTCTTCGACTGGCATCGAGGGGAGGCTGAACGAAGCTGATCCACAACGGATGAGGATGCGATCGTCTTCACGGGTAACCGTCACGTCTGAGTGAGGAAGTTTGCTCGCGATTTCAGCAAGTAGGCGACCCGAGACAAGCGCACGGCCTGGCTCGAGAATGTCAGCTTTCACTGAAGTTTTTGATGAGGTCTCGTAGTCGAACGTACCGAGCTCAACACTTTCTCCTTCAGCGACAAGAAGTACCCCACTCAAAATTGGCTGGGTAGGTCGCTGCGGGAGAAGTTTTGCAGTAAACGAAACAGCTTCGTTAAACACGTCCCTGTCGACGGTAAATCGCACTCGCTACTCCTCCTCAGAATGACAAACTATCGAACAACATCTTTGCATAGTTTTGTAACTCTTACGAAGCGTGTCACAGAAGCTCGCTCGATTTTCGGTTTTCACCTGGGTATTGGGTTTGCTCTCTATAAGTTGTAATTCTGTAATAGTCATAAGTCCTGTGGATATTGTGGATAACTCCCGATAGCCCGCTCTGCGACAAGGAACTACATCTTTGTCATTTGCGGAGAAGCGGTGGACGGGCTGGGAATGGCTTAAACATGCCGATCTCGTGAATGACAGGATCTCCACAGCAGCCCAGAACTTATCCACAGATTCGATGACTTATCAAGAGTTATTCACAAGCCTCCTGTGGATGTGGATAAATTTATGCCGAATTATGCTTCAATTTCGAGGTCAGTTCGGCCACTTGGTTGTATACCGAGCGACGTTCAGCAATGAGCTGTGTAATTTTTTTATGCGCGTAAATGACGGTGCTGTGATCGCGGCCGCCGAAGAGCTGCCCAATCTTGGGAAGTGAAAGCGGTGTCAGATCCCGGCACAGGTACATCGCGATTTGCCTGGCAAACGCAATTTCCTGGATGCGCGATTGCCCGTAAAGGTCATCGACGCTGAGATTGAAGTAATTGGCGACAACTCCAACGATGTCGGTCGGCAAGATTTCATTCTCATCGAGCGAAACAATGTCTTTGAGAACGGTTTGTGCGACGTGAAGATCGATGGGTTGGTCGTTGAGGCTCGCGTATGCCCGAACGCGATTCAGGCTTCCCTCAAGCTCTCGAATATTTGAGTTCAGCTTCGACGCGATGAGTTCGAGAATCTCAGGGTCAACAACGATGTTCTCACGCTGGCATTTTTTGCGAAGAATAGCGATGCGCGTCTCAAGGTCAGGAACCTGGATATCTGTGGTGAGGCCAGAACTAAAGCGCGAGAGCATGCGGTCTTCGAAGCCCTTGAGCTGCGCGGGTGAAACATCACTTGTGATAACGATTTGCTTGTTCTGACCGACAAGGCTGTTAAAGGTGTGGAAGAACGCCTCTTGCGTCTCGGCCTTGCCCTTCAAAAACTGAATATCGTCGACGAGCAAAATGTCGACACTGCGGTACCGCTGCTGAAACTGTGGGCCCTGGTTATTAGCAATTGAGTTAATAAAGTCGTTCGTGAAATCTTCTGAGCTGACGTAACGAACGCGAAGCCCATGAAACAACTCCATGGCGTAGTGGCCGATGGCATGCAAGAGGTGTGTTTTGCCAAGACCTGAATCGCCATAGATAAACAAAGGGTTGTATGACTTTGCCGGTGACTCGGCGACGGCAACCGCAGCGGCGTGAGCAAAACTGTTTGATTGCCCGATCACGAATGAATCAAAGCGGTATTGGTCGTTCAGATGGAACGATTCTTCAGATTTTGGAGCTGTTGTTGGCGGTGAAGCGTAATTTCGCTGCGTGGCTGCTCCCGAATGTGATGCCGCGCCCGAGGGAACGAAGCCGGCCTCAGCATGGGCGTCGGAATCGCGTTCTTGGTGAGCCGACTCTGCTGAATCTAAGGATGAAGCCGCGGCGCGTGATGACCCCGATGACCCTGTATGAAGATTTTCGTGCTGTTGTTCGCGAGCAGACTGTTGCTCGTAAGCTTGCGCCTCTGCCTCAAGCTCTTCACTGACATCGGTGTCGACGAGTACGGCGAAGTTATCAATAGAGCCGGCATTCGGGTGCTGTGCGATGGCTTGCATGATGACGGGGCGAAGCTGACTATCGAGAAGACGCTGCGTGAACTCGTGTTGCACCGCGAGGTAGAGCATGCCCGCGCCCATGCCTCGCGGCAGCGCGAGCGCCAATTGCGCGGCCATCGAAGGCGAAATTTCTGGGTCGTTCATCACTGAGAGAGTGATTTCACCCCACAGCTCACGCACTTGGGCGTCGTTCACGTAACCTCCAGATAAGTAGCTATTCACACCGTCTCACAGCTTCATCCCCAAAGCTATACACAGAAAATAGTAATGAAATAGCGGGAAACTTGGCGGAAACGATCCGACCTGTGGATAACTTTACAGGTGTCTGGGGAGAAGCGGAAATGTCGTGTCGTGAGGGTGATTTGCGACACGCCTTGGTCGCTCGTTGAACAATGCGGCAAAAGGGGGATAATCGCGAGGTTCAAAACATTTTTTGACGAATCACAGAAAAACGCGTAAAGTTAAGTGTTTGTGTGACTCAATAGCTCTGCTTAGTTGTCACAAATTCTTCCTCGGACCTCACGAACCGGTGTTCCGAGACAGTTCCGAAACCACGGAGAAATCATGAGCAAGCGTACTTTCCAGCCCAATAACCGCCGCCGCGCCAAGAAGCACGGCTTCCGCCTTCGCATGCGTACCCGCGCGGGCCGCAGCATCCTTGCTGCACGCCGGAGCAAGGGCCGCTCGAAGCTCTCAGCTTAAGTCATCGTGGCCTGAGCAGTGCCGAAACAGCTGCACCGTATTACTCAGGGCGATGATTATCGACGCGTGATGCGTCACGGACGCCGCGTGGGCGGGCCATTTGTGGTCGCCCACGCGGTTTTGCGTACCCAGGATGAACCAGCTCGCTTCGGTTACATCGTTTCGAAGAAAGTGGGTAATGCTGTTGTGCGCAATCGCATTACGCGAAGGCTGAAAGCAATTTCAGACGAGGTCTTACGTGACGGCTTCACCGGGTATGACGTTGTTTTTCGGGCTTCTCCAGCTGCAGCAACCGCTCCGTTTGTCGAGTTGCGAAGCGATGTCTTGAGAGAAATAGCCAAGCTTGATCGGGCGCGAGAGTAATCATGCGGTACCTCGTGGCCGTGTGGCTCCTGCCCCGGAATTTCGCAATCGCGTTCATGAAGGGGTATCGCAAGTTCATCTCACCGCTGTACGGCGAGGTGTGCCGCTACTGGCCGACATGCTCCCGGTACGCACTCGAGGTATTTCAGCAGCGTGGCTTCATCGAGGGAAGCGTGCGCACCATATGGCGCTTGCTTCGCTGTAACCCGTGGAGTTCGGGTGGTGTTGATGATCCGCCACCCCACAGGAATAGACAACTAGTATTGAACCGGTATGGATTCGTCGTTTGGCGCTCACCTGAAACGAACGAATCAATGATGCAGAAGGGCAAAACCCGTTAAATGAATTTCATCGAGACAATTCTGTGGCCGTTGCGTTGGCTCGTCGAGCTGGTGCTCGTAGCGTGGCACGGCTTGTTTACCACGCTCGGGCTCGACCCCGACAGCGGTGCCGCATGGGTACTGTCGATCATTGGCCTTGTGGTGGTTGTGCGATCAGCGCTGATTCCCGTCACCGTCAAGCAGATCAAGTCGCAGCGCAAGATGATGGAGATCGCGCCCGAGGTCAAGAAGATTCAGGCCAAGTACAAGGGCAAGACCGACCAGTTCTCGCGTGAGGCAATGAGCCGCGAGACGATGGCCCTGTACAAGAAGCACGGCACGAACCCCATGGCTTCGTGCTTGCCGATGCTGCTGCAGATGCCCATCTTCTTCTCGCTCTTCTATGTGCTCCGTACCGCATCAGGTGTGAGCAACACCGGTTCTTCGGGTACACCTCAGGCCGGTATTGGCCTCATGAGCCAGGAGCTCACCGACAGCTTTAACCAGGCCACCATCTGGGGCGCCCCGGTCAAGATGACCTTCACCCAGGCTTGGAACGACGGCCCGATTCAGGTCATGATTTTCCTCGGCATCATTATGGTGCTCATGATTGCCTCGCAGTTCTTTACGCAGAAGCAGATCATGTCGAAGAACATCTCTGACGAGACGAAGTCGAGCCCGATGTACCGCCAGCAGCAGATGCTCCTCTACATCATTCCTTTTGCGTTCCTCTTCTCAGGTCTTGTCTTCCCGCTCGCCCTGAACATCTACTGGTTCAGCTCGAACATGTGGACCATGGCGCAGCAGGCAATCGTGATTCGCAACATGCCTACCCCGGGCACCGAGGCCTTCCGCCTTCGTCAGGAGCGCTTGCGCAAGAAGGGCAAGCTCACCGAGGAAGAATTGCAGGTCATCGAAGCCGAAGAGGCACGCCAGCAGCAGGCTGGCCAGCGTCAGCAGCCCATCAGCGCAAAGCGCGCTAAGAAAAAGAAGAAGTAGCGACATGACGAATGCAACGAATCAGACCTCTGCCCTCTCGCTCGAAGAGCTCGAGGCGCAGGGCGATCACGCCGCTGATTACATCGAAGAGTTTCTCGATCTTGCCGATCTTGACGGTGACCTCGATCTCGAGGTGAAGAATAACCGCGCCTATGTCTCCATTAACGGTGGCGGTGCTGATCTCGAGAAGCTCGCGAACCCCGAGGTGGTTCAGGCGTTGCAGGAGCTCACTCGTCTCGCTGTTCAGCGCAAGACCGGAGATTTCTCTGGGCTCATTCTCGACGTTGCCGGTTCTCGCGAGGCGCGAGAGACTGAGCTGCGCGAGTTGGCGGATCACGCGATCGCACAGGTGGCCGCTGGCAAAGACGAGGTCGCTATGGATCCGCTGTCATCATATGAGCGCAAGCTGGTGCACGACTACGTTGCCGAGCGTGGTTACCACTCTGAGTCGCACGGTGAGGGACGCGGTCGTCGTCTCGTCATTAGTGCAGCAGCGTAAACCGCAAACGTTTCACGTGAAACTTCAGAGAGAGTGCAGCACGGTATGAGTGATGAGCAGCGCCTTGAGCTTGAGGCCGAGCCTGCCGCCGCAGGTGATCTTGCCGGTGAGCAGATTGAGGTCTTGCGCGCCTTCACGAACGTTCTCGCTGAGAGGGGCGAGTTGCTCGGGCTCATCGGGCCGCTAGAGCTCCCTCGGCTGTGGACGAGGCATGTGCTGAACTCTGCGATCATGGCGCCGCTGCTCCAGGAAGGGCAGCGGGTCGCCGACATTGGTACCGGGGGTGGGATGCCCGGCCTCGTGCTCGCGATTGTTCGACCTGATGTGCAGTTTCGACTCATCGAGCCGATGGAGCGCCGCTGTGCCTGGCTCAACGAGCAGATTGAAGAGCTCGGCCTCTCGAATGCGGAGGTGCTGCGAGGTCGCGCCGAGGAGTACCACGACGCGTTCGAGGTCGACGTGGTGACCGCGAGGGCCGTGACTGCGTTGCGCAAGCTTGTTCCCATCACCGCTCCCCTGCTGCGCGATGGTGGCGAGATGATCTTCCTGAAGGGAACCGGCGTTGACGCCGAGATCGAAGCCGCCAAAAAACAGCTTTCGAAGTTCAAGATGCGCAGGCCGAGCGTTGAGATTCTTGGCGAGGGCATTCTTGACGAGACCACACGAGTGTTTCGGGCTACAGTAGAACGTGTTCGTACGCAGAGCTAGAGGAGATCATGACGCAGCCAAAAAACGCGTTACTGGGCGATCAGCTCGTCGACAAGGTGCGGCGCAAACGCAGGCTTGAATCGATGACATCACCACTCCCCGACCACACGCGCGTCATGACCGTCTCGAACCAGAAGGGCGGCGTGGGTAAAACCACGACGACCGTGAACCTGGCATCTGGCCTCGCGAGGCGAGGCGCCCGGGTGCTCGTTATCGACCTTGATCCGCAGGGTAATGCCTCGACCGCGCTCGGGGTCGAGCACGACCCGACGATCACGAGCATTTACGAGGTACTGCTCGGTGAAGCGAAGCTTGGCGAGACGGTGCAGCAGACCACCGACCATGAGAACCTCATGTGCGTGCCCTCGACGATTAACCTCGCGGGAGCCGAAATTGAACTGGTTTCTCTCGTTGCGAGGGAGCAACGCCTGCGCAAGGCACTCGCCGAGTTCTTGAGCCAGAGCGACGAGATGTACCACTACGTGTTCATCGACTGCCCGCCCTCGCTTGGGCTACTCACGGTGAACGCCTTTGTTGCGGCGCAAGAAGTGCTCATTCCCATCCAGTGCGAATACTACGCGCTCGAGGGGCTCAGCCAGTTGCTCGGCAACATCGAGCTCATCGAACAACACCTGAACCCACAGCTGCACGTCTCAACGATTCTGCTCACGATGCACGACTCACGAACCAACCTCTCAAACGAGGTCGCTGAAGAGGTGCGCGGGTTCTTCCCCACGCAAACGCTCACGACCATGATTCCCCGCTCAGTTCGCATTTCAGAGGCTCCGAGCCACGGTGAGACCGTGCACGCCTATGATGGATCATCGGTGGGTGCGATTGCCTACCTCGAAGCTGCTGCAGAGATTGCTGAGCGGAGCGCTGCTGAATACGCCCGCTTATACCCGGAAGGAGCCTAAATGGCTGCGAAAAAGAAGTCAGGACTCGGTCGGGGTATCGGTGCGCTCATTCCGCAGCAGGATCCCAACGAGGAGCGTCCAGTCGACGTCTTTTTTGGCGAGGCTCCGGCGAAAGAAGATAAGGCAACCTCGGTTGCGCAGACCGTCGTTGACGAGCAGCAGTTGCGCGAGGTTCCTGGCGCACAGCTCACAACGCTCGACCTCAGCGATATCGTGCCCAACCGCGTACAGCCCCGTACCGAGTTCGACGAGGAGGCGCTTGAAGAGCTCACGCACTCGATTCGCGAGTTCGGTGTGTTCCAGCCCGTCGTCGTGCGAGAGATTCTCCCGGCACCGACGAAGAAGGGTGAGCCCCGCTACGAGCTCATCATGGGTGAGCGTCGCTTCAGGGCATCGAATCGCGCCGGCCTCAGCACGATCCCCGCGATCGTTCGTGGCACCGAAGACGAGCACATGCTGCGTGATGCGCTGCTCGAAAACCTGCACCGCGCACAGCTGAACCCCCTCGAAGAAGCGTCGGCGTACCAGCAGCTCTTGCAAGACTTCGGCACGACGCAGGAAGAGCTCGCGAAGCGCATTGGCCGCTCACGCCCGCAGATTTCGAACACGATTCGCCTCCTGAAGCTTCCTGAGCACGTGCAGACGAAGGTCGCGGCCGGGGTGCTCACGGCTGGTCACGCCCGTGCGATCCTCTCGCTCGACGGAGACGCCGAGGCGATGGAGAAGCTTTCAGACAAGATCATCAACGAGGGTCTTTCGGTGAGGCAGGCCGAGGAGGCCTCGTCGCAGGCTACTAAGCGTAAGCTTCCGAAGCCTCGCGCCGGCGGCGTGCAGGCGCAGCTCGACGACATCGCAGAGCGCCTCGGCGACCGCTTCAACACGACCGTCAGGGTGAAGCTGGGCGCCAAGAAGGGCCAGGTCACGATTGACTTCGCGACCATCGCCGATCTCAAGCGCATTCTCGACGAGCTGGGCGACCCCGGCTTCCAGTAAACGCCACACCACGACGCGAAGGAGCATCAGTGACCGAACAGCACATCATCACAGCAGAGGCGGTCATTGAGGCGCCAGCAGAGACGATCTTTGAGCTCATCGCCAACCCGTCGAGGCAGCCAGAGTGGGACGGGAACGACAACCTCGTTGCCGCAGAAGGCCAGGAGCGTGTGCGCCACGAGGGCGACGTCTTTGCCATGGAGATTCACAACGGTACGGTGCGAGACAACCTCGTTACCGAGTTCGTTGAGGGCGAGCGCATCGCGTGGGCCCCAGCAACCCAGGGAGAAGCCCCTGCGGGGCATCTTTGGCGCTGGGAACTCGAGCCCGTCTCTGAGCGAGAGAACGAGGCAACGCTCGTGCGGCACACCTACGACTGGACGAAGCTGCGCGACGAGCAGCGCATGCGCCGCGCGCGGGCCACGCAAGCAGAGAACTTGCTGGCGTCGATCCGCCGCCTCGGTGCGCTCGCAGAGCGCGAAGCGCAAGCGGGCAAATAGACGAAAGAGCGCCCTTCCCCGTGTGGGAAAGGGCGCTCTGTGCCTGCGTCGCTTAGGCGAGGTGCGGCTGAAGCTCGTTCTCGATCGAGGCCTTGGGCATTGCTCCGATGATCTCGTGAACCTCTTCGCCACCCTTGAACAGTTTCATCGCGGGAATCGACGTGATGCGGTACTTGCCCGCGATTTTCGGGTTCTCATCGACATTGACCTTGACGACGCGAACGTCGTCGCGCTCGCCTGCGATCTCTTCGAGTACGGGGCCCACCATGCGGCAGGGGCCGCACCAGGGTGCCCAGAAGTCGACGAGCACCGGGGTGTCGCTCGCGAGTACGACCGCGTCGAATGTGCTGTCGGTAACGTCTACCGTGTTTGCCATGTTGTTCTCCTTACTCAGGCGGTGCGGGCCGCTGTGCGACCCCGCCGTGGTGGTGGTTAGTTGTCGAGCGCCGAGAGGTAGTGTTCGGCGTCGAGGGCTGCTGCGGTGCCTGACGCTGCTGCGGTGATCGCCTGGCGGTAGGTCGGGTCGATGACATCGCCGGCGGCAAAGACGCCTGGCAGCGAGGTACGTGACGAGCGGCCTTCGACGGCGATGGTACCGTCGGCCGTGAGGTCGAGCTGGCCTTCGACGAGCGAGACGCGCGGATCATTGCCGATCGCGACGAAGAGGCCGTCGATCGCAAGTTCTGACTTTTCGCCGTTCACGGTGTTATTGAGGGTGACGCCGGTCAGCTGACCCTCGCCGTGAATCTCGTGTACCTCGGTGTTCCAGAGCACCTCGATCTTCTCGTGCTGCAGCGCGCGGTCGGCCATGATTTTCGAGGCACGAAACTCTTCGCGGCGGTGAATGATGGTGACCTTTGAGGCGAAGCGGGTGAGGAAGATGGCTTCTTCCATGGCAGAGTCGCCACCGCCGACGACCGCGATCTCGCGATCGCGGAAGAAGAAGCCGTCGCAGGTTGCGCACGACGAGATGCCGTGCCCCGTGAGCGCTTCTTCGTTCTCGAGGCCGAGCTTGCGGTAGGCCGAACCGGTCGAGAGAATCACGGTCTTCGCCTCGTGCACGGTGCCGTCGCTCGTCGTGACCTTCTTGACGTCGCCGGCGAGATCAACCGCGGTGACGTCGTCGAAGACGAGCTTCATACCGAACTTCTCGGCCTGCTCCTGCATCTTTTGCATGAGGTCGGGGCCCTGAATACCCTCGGGAAAACCGGGAAAGTTTTCGACCTCGGTCGTGTTCATGAGCTCGCCACCGGGAGCGACAGAGCTCGCAAACATGACGGGTTCAAGCCCTGCGCGTGCCGCGTAAATTGCGGCGGTGTAGCCCGCTGGTCCTGAACCAATAATGATCATCTGATGCATGCCGTCTCCTTGGCTTACTGCGTTGTTATTGCGCACGTTCTGTACAACAATCCTAGGCCGGGACTATTCCCGGGAGCTGGAGGTTGCGTCATTGAGCGCGAGGGTGGTTTGGTCGGGTTTGCCGCCGAGGTATGAGACCGCCGGGTCGACGACGAATCCCTGCTCGAGGGCCTCACGACCGATGAGCATGCGAAAGCCCATTTCGTCGCGGTTGGTGAGGGTCACCTCGGCCTCAATGACGCGGCCGACGAGCACGAGGCTCGTGACGACCGTGATGCGCTCTTCGGCGTGGCCTGAAGAGCTGCGCACGAGGCGGCGGTCGTGCACGGGGAGTTCGACCCTGAGTATGCCCGAATCGCCGTGTTGAAAAGGATGCACGGTAAAGCGCACCCAGGATTCCCCGTCGCGTGTAAACTCGGTGAGTTCGTACGCATGAAGCGCTGAGGTTCTGGCCCCGGTATCGATTTTTGCTTTGATCCAGGGAACCGAGATATTGGGCATTGAAACCCATTCCCTCCACCCGGTGAAGGTGCTTGAATGAGTATGGTTGGTCACACTTCTATTTTGGCAGGATACCCGTGAAGCTTGCACTCCTTTCTCGCGCTCCACAGTCGTACTCGACCGGCAGGTTGCGCCAAGCAGCCGAAGATCGCGGCCATGAGGTTCGCGTGCTCAACACCCTGCGCTTTGGCATTGATCTCGCGGGAGGGGTGCCAGATCTCAGATATCGCGGATCGCAGCTGAGCGACTACGACGCGATTCTGCCCCGTATCGGCAATTCGATTACCTACTTTGGCACGGCTGTGGTGCGGCAGTTTGAGCAGATGGACGTGTACACGCCCAACACGTCGAACGGCATCACGAATTCGCGCGACAAACTGCGCGCGAGCCAGATTCTTGCAAGACACGGCATTGGCATGCCCGAGACCGCGTTTGTGCGCAACCGCGCCGATGTGAAGCCGGCAATCGAGAGTGTTGGCGGAGCTCCCGTCGTGATCAAGCTGCTCGAGGGCACGCAGGGTGTCGGGGTTATTCTCGCGCCGCAGGTCAAAGTGGCCGAGGCGATCATTGAGACCCTGCACTCGACGAACCAGAACGTGCTCATTCAGCGCTTTGTGCAGGAGAGCGCCGGGCGCGATATTCGGGCGCTCGTCGTGGGCGATCGGGTGGTTGCGGCGATGCGTCGCACGGCAGCGGGTGATGAGTTTCGTTCGAACGTGCATCGCGGTGGCAGCGTCGAGGCTGTGAAGCTCGATGCGGCCTACGAAGAGGCCGCGGTGCGTTCGGCGCAGATCATGGGCCTCAGGATCGCTGGCGTCGATATGCTCGAGGGCGATGAGGGGCCGCTCGTGATGGAGGTGAACTCGTCGCCGGGGCTCGAGGGTATCGAGCGGGCGACGGGGCTTGACGTCGCGGGCGCGATCATCGACTTCATCTCGAATCAGGTGGCGTTTCCCGAGATCGACGTGCGGCAGCGCCTCTCGGTTTCGACGGGGTACGGCGTCGCTGAGCTGCAGGTGCACGCGGGAGCCGAGCTCATCGGTAAAACGCTCGGTGACTCGGGCCTCTGGGAGCGAGACATCACGGTGCTCACGCTGCACCGCGGCGTGCAGGTGATCCCGAACCCCCGCAAGCATGTGGTGCTAGAAGACGATGACCGCTTGTTGTGCTTTGGCAAGCTCGAAGAGATGCGTTCGCTCATTCCGGCACGGTCGGCGAGGCGGCAGCGCATTCGCAAGCTGCCGAAGGACGCGCTCGATGAGTATGGCGACGCCGCCTCATCGACCGAAGATTTGTGAGCCGCGCGATCGCTTAGTGTTTGGGGTCGGCCTGGCGCCCGGCGGGTTCGGCAGGCTTCTCTGCTGCTGCGGCCGCTGCAGCAGAGGGCTCGAGGGGCTCGTCGCCCGGGGTCGAACGCTTGCGGGTAATTGAGCGCCAGAGCCCGCCGACAAAGAGGGCAACGACGATGACACCGAGGGTCGTGAGCGCGATGGTTTCGGTCTGGCCGCTCAGGGTCACCTCAAAGGTCGTCGAGGCGATGTCTTCGCCTTTCGTGGTGTCACGCAGTTGCACCTTGAGGTCGACTTGCCCGCTCGAGGCACGGCTGGTTACTGGAACGAGGTGGTTCACGGTGCTCTCGGCCGGAATCACGGTGGGCTCAAGCTTTGGCTTCTGCACGATGAGTGCCGCCGAGCCGGTCGAGATGGTGCCGGCAACGCGAGCGTCGAATGGCAGGGTGTTGCGCAGTTGAATGGGCAGGTTTGAGGTGCTCCCGAGCAGTCGCGTGTGCTCGGTATCGACGATACGAACGCCCTGTTGCAAGCGTTCGTTGCCCGCGAGATGCACCCCGATACGATTTTCGAGCGCCTCTTGCGCGGGCTCCGATCCCGAGAGCGGGCCGCGCACGGCGAGCGTGCTCGCGAGTCGGTCGCGCTGGTAGTCAACGAGCAGCTGCGGTTCGGCAAGCACGCGTGAGTATTCGACGACGCGCTCTTCTGAGCGCACGGCCTCGGCCATCTGGTCGAGTGCCTTCTGCACGTCGGCCTCTTCTGTCAGCGTCACGGAGCCGGGCGTGAGGTTTTCGACGGGTGTGAAGCTCACCCACGGCAAACGGCCCATCTCGGTAAAGAGCGCCTCGAGTGACTCTGCGCCAGCAGCGGTGCTGCGGTCGACAGCGAGTAGCGCCTCTGCCGCTTTGCCCTCTTTGGCGCTTGACCCGAGCACTGCCGTGACCGAGGCGAGCAACGCTTCAGCCTCGGCGTTGTCGATGTCACTCTCGGCGGCAAGAAAGGCCCGGGCGGTTTTTTCGAGCGCGGGCTCAGAACGGTATAGGGTCGCTCCGTCGAGGGCTCCCCTCGCAGCCCCAGCGGCATCTTCACCGTTCACAACAATGTTCGTGAGCCCCTGCTTGACCAGAGCCTCGAGTGTTTTGGTGCTGAGGCTGGCGGCTGATGGCCAGGCGAAACCATCCATCGCTGTTTCCCATGTGACAAGTTCTTCGAGCAAGGGCGGCATCGATCCATCGGTCAGCGACGCGATTGAGTGGTCGTGGCTCTTGTGCGCAGAGTCTGACTCGGCCTGCTCGGTGAGTTCGGTGAAATGGCGCGCGAGAAATGAAAGGCCAGTGGGCTCGAGTACCCCGTCAGGCATGAGCAGCGCCGTCGCGACCGGGTCGGCGTCGGCGTACCCGAGCGCGGCGGTTGCGAGCGTTGGCGAGGTGATGCGATCGACGAGTTCGCGGGTGGCGGGCGAGGCACTCGCGCCAAGACTGCGAACGTAGCCGACAACGCGTGGATCGACGGCGACGAGCGACCCCGCCGTTTCTGCCGCGTCAAGCAGCCGTTCGATCGAGCGGTGGTCGCCGAGCGCAAGGTCGACCTCGGCTGGGGTCACGGGGGGCGCGTCGGTCTCTGGGTACACGAGGGGCACGATGGTTGCGAGATTGAGGCGGGCTTCGATGCCCGAGGCGTTCCACACGAATGGCGTACCGAGCTGGGTTCGAGTGATGCTCTCACTGAGCTGATCGTCGCTCGGGCTCATCTCGGCCGTCTCTGTCCAGCTCACCTGCGTTTGGTACACGCCGGCCTGGCTTTCGGCGTTAAGCGCGAACGACGACGATGCTGGGGTTGTCTTTGAAGCGAAGCGCTCCCCCGCTGCGATGATCGGGGTTTCGATGGTCGCGATGGTGATGCCAGCGGGTTCAGTCGTGACGGTTTCGCCCGTGATCTCGTCGAGTTTCGTGACCGGTTCGGTCAAGACTCGAACCTGCACAGAACCGGCGGGCAGTGGATCATCGCCGAGGTTTGCAACCTCGACGAGGAACGTGTGGTCGCCCGACTCGGTCATCGACGCAGACTCAGCCACGGCGCTGAGCGCGATGGTGGTCTCGGCCTGGTTGTCGCGCTCACGATTTGCGTCGGGGTCTGCTTCGGTATCGGCCTCGGTGTCGCTGTTAGCGTTGTCATCGGTCGCCGGGCGCACTTCGGTCTGAGCCTCGCGCTGCGACTCCCGCGGCTGCATCGAGGGTGCGGCTGATGCTGCGAAGACTCCGGGAAAGACGAGGAGAACCGCAGTGACGATCGTGGTGAGGGCCGCACGCATGCAATCAAGTCTAGGAGCCCACGCTGGACAAATGGGTTTTGACAGCGACGCCAAGTAAGCTGTGACGCATGCTTTCTCTCGCAGAATCGATGGCAACACTCACAGAAATTGCCGAGTCGAAACCGGTGAAGGCGCTTGCCGAAGCGTTTGCGGCGGCCGGTCACGAGTGTGCGCTCGTTGGCGGGCCCGTGCGCGATGCGCTCATAGGCAGGCCCGTCACCGATCTCGATTTCGCGACCTCAGCGAGGCCCGATGAGACGCGTGAGATTCTCGAGACCATCGCTCAAAAAACCTGGGATGTCGGCCGTGCCTTCGGCACGATCGCAGCGAGGGTGCACGGCGAACAGGTCGAGGTGACCACATACCGTTCAGACGTGTACCGCGAAGACTCGCGAAAGCCCGTCGTCGCCTTCGGCGACACCATCGAGGGCGATCTCGTGCGCCGTGACTTCACGATTAACGCGCTCGCGCTCATGCTGCCCGAAATGCGCCTCGTTGACGTTTCGGGTGGCGTCGAAGATCTTATCGCGGGCACGATCATGACTCCGGGGTCAGCCGAGCAGTCGTTTAGCGACGATCCGCTGCGAATGATGCGGGCTGCACGGTTTTCGTCGCAGCTTGGCTTCGCCGTCGACAAGCGGGTCACGAAGGCGATGACCGACATGGCCGACCGCCTCGACATTATCTCGGCGGAGCGAGTGCGCGACGAACTCGTGAAAACGCTCTCGACCGATGACCCGGTTGCCGGGCTGCGCATTCTCGTCGAGACGGGGCTGTGCGACCGATTCTTGCCTGAGTTCAGCGCGCTGCGCGAGATGCAAGACGACCACGGTCGCCACAAAGACGTGTACGAGCACACGCTCACGGTGCTTGAGCAGGCCATTGCGCTTGAGAAATCGCGGCAGTCGAGCCCAGACGGCCCCGACGTCACCCTGCGCCTCGCTGCCGTCATGCACGACATCGGCAAGCCAGCCACCAGACGCTACGAGCAGGGCCAGGTGACCTTTCGCCACCACGACGTGGTCGGCGCGAAGCTCACGAAGAAGCGACTGCGTGAACTGCGCTTCGACAACGACACAATCGCGCAGGTCGCGAAGCTCGTCGAACTGCACCTGCGCTTTTTCGGCTACAGCGACCAGGCCTGGAGCGATTCGGCCGTGCGCCGGTACGTGCGCGATGCGGGCAGCGAGCTTGAGCGATTGCACATCATCACGCGGGCTGACGTGACGACGCGCAACAAGCGTAAGGCCGACCGGCTTGAGTTCGCCTATGACGACATCGAGCGCCGCATCGACGAGCTTGCCGAGCAAGAAGCGCTCGACGCCGTGCGGCCAGAGCTTGACGGGCAGCAGATTATGCGGCTGCTCGGCATCGCACCCGGGCGCGAGGTCGGGCTGGCCTACAAGTTTTTGCTCGACCTACGGCTCGACGAGGGCCCCATCGGTGAAGAGGCCGCGGCCGAGCGGCTCGTTGCATGGTGGGCCGAGCAACAGGCGGGCGATGCCCAGAGCACCGAGACAGAAGGCGAAGCATCGTGAATCACAACCCTGAAACCTGGTTTGGTAGCGCCCAGCGCGTCGTATTCGTGCACGCCCACCCCGACGATGAGACGATCGCGACGGGTGGCACGATTGCTGCCCTTCGCGCGGCGGGAAAGCCCGCCGGCCTCGTGACCCTCACGCGCGGTGAGCGCGGCGAGGTGACCCCGGGCCCCTTCGCCTCGCTGCAGGGCACCCCACAGCTCGCGCCGCACCGCGAGCAGGAGCTGCAGGCCGCGATGCTTATGCTTGGCGTCGAGGGCCACGCCTTTCTTGGCGAGCCACCCGCGCGCCAGCCGGGCCTCGAACCCCGCGTGTACGAAGATTCAGGAATGGAGTGGGGCGATGACGGCATGGCCATGAGCGCGGCCGAGACCGGCGCCGAGGCGCTCACGAAAGCCCCAGCAGCCGAGCTCATCAACGACCTGCTCTACGGTGTGCTCACGCTCGAGTGCGACGCGATCGTGAGCTACAACGACGAGGGCGGCTACGGGCACCCCGATCACGTCCTTGCCCACCGTGCAGCACGCGCGGTCGCGGCGGCGATCGATGTTCCGTTCTGGGAGATCTCGAGCGACGAAGCAGCCGAGGCCTACGACGTCACCGAGAGTCTCGATCGCAAGATTGGCGCGCTCCGCATGCACGGGACGCAGCTCACCGTCATTGACGACGAGACGATCGAGCACGTCGGTGGGCAGCGCGAGCCGATCGCGAGCGTCGAGCGATTTATGCTTCGCGCAGCCCCGATACTGGGAGATGCGTGACTGCCCCGCGAGGGCTGTCGTATTACACTAAAAGGTGGCTTTCTTGATGAGAGTCACGAGCACAAGGAAAACTTGGGAGATGTCGATGGGTGTAAAGGTTGCTCTTGCGGGCATTGGAAACTGTGTGAGCTCACTGGTACAGGGTGTCGAGTATTACCGCGATGCGGCCGACGACGCTCAGGTTCCGGGCCTCATGCACGTTCGGCTCGGCGGCTACCACGTGAGCGACCTCCAGTTCGTTGCCGCGTTCGACGTTGACGCGCAGAAGGTGGGCAAAGACCTCTCTGAGGCCATCTGGTCAGGTCACAATAACACCGTGAAATTCTCTGAGGTGCCGAACCTCGGCCTCGAGGTGCTGCGTGGCCCCACGCTCGACGGCTTCGGCTCGTACTACCAGGACGTGTCGACCGAGTCAGAGGCCCCCGTCGTCGACGTGGTGCAGGCGCTCAAGGACTCGGGCGCTGACGTGCTCGCCTGCTACCTTCCCGTTGGCTCAGAAGAGGCCGTCAAGTTCTACGCGCAGGCCGCCCTCGACGCTGGCATCGCGTTCGTGAACGCCGTGCCCGTGTTCGTCGCTTCAGACCCCGTGTGGGCGAAGAAGTTCGTTGACGCTGGCTTGCCCATTGTCGGTGACGACATTAAGAGCCAGGTTGGCGCGACGATCACGCACCGCGTGCTCGCCCGCCTCATGGAGTCGCGCGGCATCGCGCTCGACCACACCTACCAGCTCAACGTTGGCGGCAACATGGACTTCATGAACATGCTCGAGCGCGACCGTCTCGAGTCGAAGAAGATTTCAAAGACCCAGGCCGTCACCTCGAACATTGACGTTGATCTCGACGCCGACGACGTGCACATCGGCCCGAGCGACCACGTGCCCTGGCTCAAAGACCGCAAGTTCGCTTTCGTGCGCCTCGAGGGCCGCGGCTTCGGCGACGTGCCCATGAGCCTCGAGTACAAGCTCGAGGTGTGGGATTCTCCCAACTCGGCGGGCACCATGATCGACGCGATCCGCTCGGCGAAGGTCGCGCTTGACCGCGGGCACAAGGGCCCCCTCGCTTCGGCGTCGGCGTACTTCATGAAGTCGCCCGCGGTGCAGCAGCCCGACGACGAGGCTCGCGCTGATCTTGAGGCGTTCCTCGCCCAGTAGTTTCGTACACAGGGCGCCATGGTTCGGGTATTCTCGCACCATGGCGCCTTTTGCATCTCGACGAGCCTCGCGTGCGCTGTACGTCGAGATCGACATTGCCGCGCCGATCGAGCTCGTGTGGCAGCTCACGCAAGACCCCGCCCAGCACACGCGGTGGGACGCGCGCTTTTCGCGCATCATCCCGACGACGCTTCGCGAAGATGGCGCGCAGCAGTTCCGGTACGAGCTCGACGCTCTCCCCCTCGTGACGATTCGCGGCACGGGGGTCTCGGCTGGCGAGCGCTTCGGCGCGGCCGGCTCTCGCACCTCGGCGCTCACGTTTGAGAGTGATGGCTGGTTCTCGCCGCTTCGCTCGGGGCGCGGCTACTGGCGCTACGTTCCCACCGCCGAGGGCGTGCGTTTTATCACCGGCTACGACTACACCCCCGGCTTTGGCGCCGTTGGGCGCGTGCTTGACCGGCTCATCGTGCGTCGCATGGTGTGGTGGATCACCGCCTGGAGCTTCGATCGCCTGAGACAGTGGGCTGAGGCTGGCACCCAGCCCGAGCGGATCGGCCCGCTGCGAGGCTGGTTCGGCGGGCCGCGGGCGCGAGCCTCGGCCTGCCGCAGTGCGCCAGAGGGCCGGGAGACTCGGCCCTCGATGCGCGAGGCGCCTGAGCTTCTCGCGAGGCTTGACGACGATCAAGGAGCAGCCCATGACTGAACAGCGCGGCGTGTTTGAGCGTGCCCTGGGAGATGACTTTGAGCGGCTGCACCCGATGATGCGACGGCGCTTCGGGGTGGGCCTTGCGGCGGGCTACGGGTGCGTCGGCGAGGGGACGATGCTTGAGATTCGCCGGGGTGCCCGGTGGGTGCGCCCCTTTCTGCGCTTCGGCGCGTTGCGAAACATCATGTTTCCCGAAGCCGGCAGCGATATTCCTTTTCGGATCGAGAACTACCCCTATGTCGATCACTTTGGCCGCGAGACCGTGACCTTCGTGCGCACGATGCAGGTTACGCCGAAGCGACAGCGCCGCTTTGACGCCACGATGATTTTTAGCGAGCGCGAACACCGCGTGATCGACTACCTCGGCACGCACCAGCACCTCGCGGTCGACCTCGATCTCGGGGTCGACGAGCGCGGTGGGCTGCGGCTCACGTCGGGGGCGCAGCGCTTCTATGAGGGGCCAGTGGCCTTCGCGTTTCCGATGCTGTTCAGCGGCAACGCCTCGCTCACCGAGTACTACGACGATGAGCGGCAGTGTTACGTGATCGACATGTCGGTGCGCAATCGCTTCTTGGGGCTGCTGTTCGGGTATCGGGGTGAGTTCACGTGCGAGTTTCCCGCCTGCGATGACGCTCCGGTGCGATTGAAGCCCGTGAGAGAGGAAGCGCGCGAGTGATGCGGCAGAGGCGTGAGCGCTCGGTATTCCTTGAGGCCATGGGGTCGCAAGCCGAGTTGCTGCACCCGAAGGTGCGGGAGTATGCCGAGGGGCCCGGTGGGGCCGAGGGCGAGCGTGGCGTGGTGGTTGGCGAGGGTGTCTTTCGGGTTGCCGGCAGCCGCTTTGGCCGGTTGAATCTCATCGCGAGGCCCTTCGTCGGGCCCGAGCTGCTCATGACCTGCTTTGGGCGAAACGTGCCGTTTCTCGTGCGCAACGAGCAGTCGCTCACGCCCGATGGGGCGACGAAGCTCACGGCGACGAGGGTGTTTTGCTTTGAGGGCGGCGAGCAGCGATTCGTTGACGAGCTTTTCGTGGGCCCCGACCGGGGCACGCTTACGAACGTTCTTGGGGGTGCCGGCAGGGTCGAGCTGAGGCTTCGCTGTTCGGCGACTGACCGGGGCGAGCTCGTCTTGTGGTCTGAACGGGCCTGGCTGCGGCTTGCGGGGATGCGTATCAGGCTTCCGTCGTTTGCCTCGGTGTCGGTTCACGTGCTGCACGGGTATGACGAGCGGGGCGGCCTGCAGACGGTTGCGGCCCGCGTGCGCAACCCGCTGCTCGGAACGGTGCTTGAGTACGAGGGATCATTTGATGCTTGGCCCGAGTAATACATTGCTCGGGCCAAGCGGGCGTTAGCAGGCCGTGTTAGCCGGCCGCGTTGGCCGGTTGTGTTGGTCGGGCGGCGTTGGCCGGGTGCGTGAGCGGTGCCGGGCTTTGGAGCGCCGGGCCGCGGAACGCTGGGCTTTAGAACGCTGGGGTGTTGCCCGACTCTTCGGTGACCTCGCGAACCTTGTCGCTCGTGAACGCCTTCTTGAGTGCGGCGATCTCGTCAGAATCTTCGAGCTCGGCACGGGTGACGAGCTGAATGGTGAAGGGACCGTCGGTCTCTGAGGCGATCGTGTCTTTCTCGGGGTCGAGGTCGATCATGCGGGCGAAGGCGTAGTACATGAACACCGCATCGGCCTCGGGGTATGCGGCCGGCAGCTCAGAGAAGCCGACCTGGGTGAACTGGACGTTCTTCGGGTTCTCGACGATGTCGTCGAGGTCAGCCTCGAAGCGCTCGACCTTCGGGTCAAGCTTCAGCACGCCGCCCTGTTCGAGTAGGTCAAGCGCGCGCCCCGTGTTTGAGGTGTCTTCGGGAATGAAGAGCTTTGCACCCTCTGGCAGCTCATCCCACGAGCGGAACTCGCGCGAGTAGAACGACACGATGGCGTCGTACACGGGCTGCACCGCGACGAGGTCGGCGCCGTTGGCCTCGTTGAACTCCTCCATGTACGGAATGTGCTGTGAGAAGCTCGCGTCGACCTCGCCCTCCTTGATCGCGTTGTTGACGATTGGATAGTCACCGAGCTCGACGAGCTCGATCTCGTACCCTTCTTCGATGGAGTCGGCTGCCGCGAGCACCACGTCGGTCATGGGTGTTGAAACCGCTGCGACCCGAATTGTGACGGACTCGTCGCCCGACTTCCCTGCCTCCGGTGACTCGGAGGCCCCACACGCCGTAACGCCGAGGCCGATGATGGCGGCCGAGGCTACGGTGAGCAGTCGTCTTGTGAACGTCATGGTTCTCCTTGTTTGGTGATGGTTGGGTGTTGTGAACGCCGGTAACCGGGTGGTGACCGGCTTTGGGGGCTGTAACTACTTCGCGGGGGTGAAGGCCGCGGGCTGGTCGAAGCTTTCGAGTGTCTCGAGTACCTTTTCTGAGGTGAAGGCGCGCTTCAGCGCCTCGATCTCTGGACTATCGACGTTGTCTTCGCGAGCGACGAGCGAAACAGCGAAGCGCTCATCTTGATCGGTTGCGAGCGCGTCGGTATCGGGAAAGAGCTCGAGCTGGCGGGCGTATGAGGCGAGCAGGTACGTGAGGTCGGCCTCGTCGTACGAGACGTTGGCGTTTGCGAGCTCGACAGCGATGAACTCGAGGTTCTTGGGGTTCTCGTCGATGTCTTCAACCATCGCATCAAACTTGTCGACCCCGTCTTTCAGAGTAATGAGGCCCTCGCTCTCGAGCAGTCCAAGCGCCCTACCCTGATTGCTGTCGTTGGGAATCGAGACCTTCGCACCGTCGGCGAGGTCGTCGAGCGACTTCAGGTCTTTCGCATAGAAGCCGCCGACGACGTAGTAGATGGGCTGTACGACGGCGAGGGTGCCATTGTTACCCTCGTTGAAGTCTTCCATGTGTGGCGGGTGCTGAATGAAGTTTGCGTCGACCTCGCCGTCGTTGAGAATGACGTTTGGGGTGAACACTCCCGAGGTCTCGACCAATTTCACCTCGTAGCCATCTTCAATGGCCTCAGCAGCGGCGAGCACAACGTCGGTCATGGGTGTCGACGATGAGGCAACCTGAATGACGACCGGGTCTTTCGACTGTGTGTCGTCGCTGCCGTTGGCGTCGTCAGACTGCGCGCATGCGCTCAACCCGAGGGCTGCGATCGCGATGACGCCCACAGCGGTGAGGCGGCGTGAGAACTTCAAGAGAATCTCCTTTATTGATGTGGTGTTGCGGGGTGGTTAAGGAGCGTCGCCGGGACCGGCTCTGCTAACGCTTGTCGAGTGCTGCTGAGATGCGGTTGCCCACGAACTGGATGATGAGTACGCAGGCGACGGTCACAATAACCGCCGTATACATGAGTGCCCAGTCCCAGCGTTGGTAGCCGTATCGAATGGCAAAGTCGCCCAGGCCGCCGGCTCCGACGACACCGAGCACTGTCGAGTACGAGACGAGGGTCACGGTCGCTGAGGTGAGAGCGTAGACGAGCCCGGGGCGGCCCTCAGAGAGGAGAAAGCGAGTGACGATTTGCAGGGTGCTCGCCCCCATCGCCTGCGCGGCGTGAAGAATGCCCGGGGGTATTTCTCGCAGAATCTGCTCGGTGAGTCTCGCGAAAATCGCGATGGCTACGAATAACAGCGGGAAGGTGCCCCCCGCCACTCCGAACGAGGTGCCGAGCACGAGGCGAGTGAACGGGATGAGGAAGATGATGAAGAGCAAGAAGGGGAAGGCGCGCACGACCGTGACGTACGAGTCGGCGATGAGCCACACGAAGCGGTTTTGTCTGATCCCCCCTTTCCCGGTGAGGAAGATGACCGTGCCGAGCGGCAGGCCGAGCAGCACTGCCGCGAGCAATGCAAAAAACACCATGATGCCGGTCTCGGCGAGCGCAGTGGCGAGCGCGGGCCAGTTACTCACAATGGCGTCAATCATGAACCGAGGTACCCTTTCGCGTAGTCGAGGTACGGCGGCTTCTCGTCATCGCCGTTAAACGAGGTCGCAACCTCTACGATCTCGCGCAGCTTGCCTTTCTCGAAGAGGGCTGCCCGCTGACAGATGGCTTTCACCGCGTCGAGCTCGTGTGAAACGAGCACGCAGGTGGTTGAAAACTCTTGGTTCGTTGCTCGAATGAGTCGCAGAATGTCGTCGCGCGTTGAGAGATCGAGCGCCGAGGTTGGCTCGTCAAAGAGCACGATGCTCGGCTGCGTCATGAGAGCCCGCGCGATCGCGACGCGTTGCCGCTCACCGCCTGAAAGGGCCCCTGGGTACTGCTTGGCGCGATGCGCGAGGCCCACGAACGAGAGCAGCTCGGCGACGCGCTTCGGGTTCTTGGCTCCCGTGAGCTTGAGCGGCAGCTCGATATTGTCTGCGACGGTCTCGTTGCTGAGCAGGTTGTTGCCCTGAAACACGACCCCGATGGTGCGGCGCAGCTCACGCAACGCACGGTCAGACAGGCCTGCGACGGGGGTTCCGAGCACCCGCACCGATCCACTCGTTGGTTGTAGGAGGCCAACGCACAGGTCAAGGAATGTCGATTTACCTGACCCAGACTCCCCCACGATGCCAAAGATCTCACCGGGGTTGATCTCAAGAGAAACGTTGTTTAAAGCCAGAACGGGCTCGGGGCCTTCGTACTGTTTGCTCACCTTCGTAAACGTGAGCGCCGCATCGCGGTCGGTCATGCGAACTTCCTGTGCTGTGGGTGCCCGCGCGCTCGGGTGTGATGCGCGGGTCGGTGATGCCCGGGGTGCTGGGCGCGGTTACGACGATACGCGATCTCATAAGCAATCGCACGCATATCTTCACAAAATGTCATACGTTACGCTTTCGTTGCACGGAGACGATTTCAGTGAAGTACGCTTCAAGGGACTGTGCGTGCGCGTGCCAGTCGTGCCTCTGTGCGTATGCGCGCGCAGAGCGGCCAAGCGCATCAAGCGCCGCGGTGTCGTGCACCGTGTGGGCCATCGCCTGAGCCCAGTGAAGCGCATCTCGCCCGCTCACGAGTACACCGCTCACACCTTCACGTACCGATTCGACGAGACCGGTGGTGTGAGCGGCGATCACGGGGGTGCCCGACGCCGCCGATTCGAGCGCGACGAGACCAAAGGTTTCAGAGTGCGAGGGAATGAGGGTCACGGTGCTCTCGCGCATGAGGCGAGCTGCGCCCTCCCTGGACTGGGCCGGTAAAAACTGAATGTCGAGCCCCGCGACGCTCGCCCGCTCTTGAAGCGCTGCCAAAAAAGACTCCTGCCCCGGCGTCGCCTGCCCCGCGATCGTGAGACGCGCTCCCTGCGCAAGCCCCGGCGCGAGCTGAGTAAAGGCAATGAAGGCCTCGACGGCAAGATCTTGTCCCTTGAGGGGCTGCACCCGCCCGATCACGAGAAATGCCGCACCGCGAGCGGCTTCGCCTCGGGGCCTCGGCTCTGTGTCTGTGTCTCGGGTCGCTGCTGCCACAGTTCCCGCTCCCTGCCCCGGCTGTTGGTGGGGTTCGGGAGGTGTCTGGCTCTCGGGTGCGAAGAGGCGTGTGTCGACGCCGGGGTGAATGATCCGCGATGTGATTGGCGCCCCGCCAGGGCTGCCGTAAGCCTCGGTGATCGCCGTGAGCTCGCTCTTGCTGCCGGCGACGAGCGCGGTTTCGGCGACGAGCCGGCGTTCAGCGTTGAGCCGGGCGTCAGGCTCGGGAGCATCGGCGGCCGCACGGTGAGCGTTCTTCTGCGCGCCAACCGTGTGCAGCGTAGTGACGACGGGGGCATGCCCCGCCTCGAGTGCCGCGATGCCGCTCAGCCAGTAGTGTGCGTGCAGCACATCGACCTTGGCGAGCAGCGGGTGCGCGGTAAGTGCGCGGCCAAACTCACGGGTATGCGCAGGGAGCGCTTCTTTCTCGAGGTCGGGGTCGCCCACCTCAAGCGCGACAACCGTTACTCGCGAATCGCCGGAGAGTGGAAAGGTGCCCGCCGGCTGTCTGAGCGATGCCCTGGTCGCGATCGTGACCTCGTGGCCGAGCGCTTCGAGCGCGAGGGCGGCCTCGCGCACAACAACGTTGAGACCGCCAGCGTCGCCCTCACCCGGGGTTTCGAGGGGCGAGGTGTGCAGAGATACGAGCCCGATGCGCATATCTCAAGTGTAGGCAAGTGCAGGAGGCCCGTGGTCGACCGGAGTCTATACAGTAAACCGCCCAAGAGCTACAGTGAATACGTAAGAACCATTTTTGGAACGAGTAATTAGGGGGAACGCGATGACGTATGTAACGCCGTCAGAAGAACAGCGTATTCATGAGACATCGAG
Organism: Leucobacter chinensis; assembly: GCF_019049105.1. Taxonomy (GTDB): domain Bacteria; phylum Actinomycetota; class Actinomycetes; order Actinomycetales; family Microbacteriaceae; genus Leucobacter_A; species Leucobacter_A chinensis. The sequence goes on along the minus strand of NZ_JAHQZR010000003.1, from coordinate 244,907 downwards.
GTTTTTGTTCGGGACCGCCGGGCTCATCGCGATCGTGATGGGCCTGCTCATCCTTATCTGGCCAGACAAGAGCGGCAAAACCGTCATGACGGCGGTCGCCGCGATTCTCGGCTTTTGGGTGCTCGTCAACGGCGCGATCAACATTGGCGTCGGCTTCTTCTCGAAGAGCCGCGGCGGCTGGGCGCGCACCGGCTACACCCTGCTCGGCGTGCTCTTCATTATCGGTGGCATCGCCATCCTTTCGAACCTCATGTTCGCCGCACTCACGGTCACCGTCTTCATTGCGATTACCGTAGGCGTGCTGTGGATCATGGAAGCGTTCGTCTCATTTGCGTTCGTCGGCAAGACCGATCACAAGGCAATCACCATCATCTCGGGCATCTTGAGCCTCATCGCCGGTATCGTGCTCGTGATGAGCCCGCTCTACAGCGCGGTTATTCTGTGGTGGGTTCTCGGGGTCTCACTCGTTGTGCTCGGCCTCATTCAGGTCGTTCGCGCGATGCGCGCCAAGACGCTTGATGCGCACGTGCTCTAGTCACGTAGCATTCGCCAGCATCGCCTCGGTCCCGTTCCTGTGAAAAGGTGCGGGGTCGAGGCGTTTTTCTGCTAGAATCGACGTTTGTTCGTCTGTTTTTATGGGCGAGCACTGCATATATACCCTCCTGCTACAGAAATGCTGTAGCCGAAGAGTCCGAAGGAGGTGGGTCAATAATGCATCCATACGAACTCATGGTGATCCTTGATCCCGGAGTTGATGAGCGCACCGTCGCTCCGACGATGGAGAAGTTTCTCACGGTCATCACCGCTGATGGTGGCGTCATCGAGAACACCGATATCTGGGGCAAGCGTCGCCTGGCCTACGAGATCGATAAGAAGAACGAAGGCATCTACGTCGTCGTGAACTTCACGGCAACCCCCGCAGCAACCGCTGAGCTTGATCGTCAGCTTGGCCTTGCAGAGTCAATCATGCGCACGAAGGTTCTCCGTGCAGACGAGCTCATCGCTCAGCGCGGCGCCCAGGCGGCACGTGACGCAGCGAAGGCAGCTCGCGCAGCAGCGAAGAGCGCCTAACCATGGCAGGCGAGACCGTTATCACGGTGATTGGCAACCTCACTGCCGATCCCGAGCTGCGTTGGACCAACAATGGCGTCGCTCTCGCATCGTTCTCAGTAGCATCAACCCCCCGCGTGTTCGACCGCAAGGCGAACGAGTGGCGTGACGGCGAGGCATTGTTCCTGCGCTGCACGGTGTGGCGCGAAGCTGCAGAAAACGTTGCAAACACTCTGACGAAGGGCACCCGCGTTATCGTGACCGGTTCACTTCGCCAGCGTAACTACGAGGTTGAAGGCCAGCGCCGCACCTCGTACGAGCTCGACGTTGACGAAATTGGTCCTTCGCTCCGGTACGCGACCGCACAGGTCACGCGTACCCCGCCCCGCGGTGGCGCGGGCGGCGGAGGCGGTTTCGGTGGCGGTCAGCAGCAGCAGGGCGGCGACAACATGTCGGCGCCTCAGCAGCAGCAGACTCAGTCAGACCAGCCCTGGGGGCGCGGAGCTTCATCGAACGACGGTTGGGCAAACCCCGGCCAGTCATTCGACAACGAAGCACCTTTTTAAGCATTGTTTTGGGGGCTCGTCCCCTGAATTCTCACGAAAGAAAAGTACATGGCAGGCAAGGCAAGCGGCGCAGGCCGCAAGGGTCGTGGCAAGAACGTAAAGCCCGTCGCACCCGCAAAATCAATTACCGTCGGTGTTATCGACTACAAGGACATTGCGACTCTTCGCAAGTTCGTTTCAGAGCGTGGCAAGATTCGCTCACGTCGCATCACTGGTGTTTCAGTCCAGGAGCAGCGTCTCATCGCAAAGGCAGTTAAGAACGCCCGCGAGATGGCCCTTCTCCCTTACTCCGGCTCAGGCCGCTAGGGGGCACTCACATGGCAAAGGTTATTCTTACCAATGAAGTTCAGGGTCTCGGCTCAGCCGGCGACGTCGTAGAGGTCAAGAACGGTTACGCACGTAACTACCTTGTTCCCCGCGGATTCGCTGTTGCTTGGACCCGTGGCGGCGCATCGCAGGTTGCTGACATTCGTGCAGCACGCGAGGCACGTGCCATCGCAAACCACGAAGACGCAGTAGCGCTCAAGCAGAAGCTCGAGGGCGAGAAGATTCGTCTCATCGTCAAGGCTGGCGTTGGCGGCCGTCTCTTCGGCTCGGTCAAGCCCGTAGCTGTTGCAGACGCTGTACAGTCGCAGGGTCTCGGCGAGATCGACAAGCGCAAGGTGACGCTTCCCGTCATCAAGACGACTGGCGAGTACAAGGCCGTCGCACACCTTCACGATGGTGTCGACGCGAAGCTCACGCTTCAGGTCATCAGCCAGCGCTAAAGCGCGCATCGCACGCACACAGCGGCCGGTTCCCCTCGGGGGCCGGCCGCTGTGGCGTTTCGGGCTGGTTCTGGATCTACTTGACGAAAAGCAGGGTGTTTTCACCGAAACACCCTGCTTTCTGTCAAGTAAACCCCGAAAACGCGTGCACGAGCCCCGGGCCGGCCACAGCCGAACCGCGACAGCCCGATCGAGCCGCAGCCGAACTGCGGCAGCCTCCCCCTACCGCATCCCACCGGCGTACCGCGGCACTCCCGCCTACCGCGCCCCCACCTCAAGGTGTTCGCCGTTCACAGGTAGCGCAGTGAGTGGCGCAAACGTCATAGGCACTCCCTCGGCGAGCATCGCCCGCGGGTGGTCCTGCAACTGCGCGTGCACGTGCGGCTCGGAGCTGTTACCGGTGTTGCCACACGAGGCGATGCGCTGCCCGGCAGCAACGCGCTCGCCCGGCCGCACGAGCACAGACCCGTGCTGCAGGTGCGCGACGGTCGCATACACGCTCCGATCGCCCACTCCCTCGGCGCGTATCGTCACGTAATTACCGAGCAGCCAGCGTGTACCGCCCAGCTGCCGCACAAAGCCCTCCGCCATGAGCCAAAGCAACGCAAGGTGCGAAGATCGAGCGCGGTGATCGCGCCTGGCCCTGTGCACGGCCACAACCTCACCGCTCGCCATCGCATACACAGGTTGGCCGAATGCCGGGTAGGCCTTCGCATCGCGAAAGGCCGTCGACCCGAACTCGGGGCGAGTCGCCGCGGGCTCTGGAGTGGGTGAAGAGGGCAGCGGATCCGCCACGAGATCGACCGCATAGGCCTGCCCCCAGAGCCGAACCCCGTGGCTCGGCACGGCCGACGAGGGGCCGTTGAGCACGAGCCAGCGGCCCGCGACGGGCGAGGTAACCGACAGTGCCTCGCCGGCTGGGGCTGTAATGAAGCGGCGAAGGGCAGTGATTGCGAGCGCGAGCGCGAGAGCAGCCATGCCAGTAAACGCGATAATCGTTCGGGCAGGGCGTGGAACGAGCGATGCTGGCGCGAATGCGAGCCCGAGCAGGAGGGCGCAGGCGAACAGCATCAGGGGGTAGCGCCAGCGGTACAGTGCGCGCGCGGTGGGCCTCATGAGCTAGGCCTCTGCGATCAGCGCGAGTAGAGGAACGACCTTGGCTGGCGGCACCTCGTAGTGCGCCCGACCGGTCTGCTGCACCCAGCCCGCTGCAACGAGCTGGCGTAGGTGGTGGTGGAGTTGGCCGGTCGTTCCGAGCGCCTCGAGTTCGGCGAGTTCGCTGGTGAGGCGTGATCCGCTCAGTATTGCCCTGAGTATTTCGAGACGAACGGGGTTGCCGAGGGCCGCGAGGGCGCTTGCTCGGTGTGACCAGTCGAGCTCGAAGAGTTGCGCGGTTCCGCTTGTGACCTGCCAGGCAATGGGTTCGCCTGTGGGGAGCGAGAGTGAACCAGCCACGAGTACAGCGCCCTGTTCGGTGAGCGGGTGCTCGGTGCGGCTAGCGGCGAGGGTGTTGAGGGCCCAGAACGTGTCTGCGTCGTGAGCTCGGGCATGCACCCCGTCGTGCGCCGAAGCGGGGGGAGTCGGCGCCGCAGTTTCGAGGGCATCGAGGCGTTCGAGTACCGAGTGCAGCGTTGCTGTGAGGTCGGCGATTGAGGGCGTCGAGGTTACCGGGCTTGTGGCTTTGGTGTCGTTCGGGGCCGATGAATTACTCGCGTTCGTCATGAGTACGATAGTACGTAATAACGTAGATGAGTGCAAGGGTCTTCTGCGGTTGTCGGTGGCATGCGCTATACCTAGAGATATGCATCCCTCAGAATATCCCGGCAAGGCAACGACAAGCAGGCGAGTGCTCGCACCCGATTTGGCGCGAGGAATGATGCTTCTTTTCATCGCTTTGGCCAATGTTTCAGGACATATATGGGGGCGTGAGCTCAGCGCTTATTCGCTTCACCCCGCGGCAGAGGGCGGGATCGACCGGGCGCTCTCGTCGTTCGCGCTACTCTTCATCGACGGCCACGTCTACCCGATGTTTGCGTTTCTGTTTGGGTACGGAATTACGCAGTTTGCTCAATCGCGCATCGCGCGAAACATTTCACCGAACGAGGTTGGCGCGATGTTGCTGCGCCGTCATCTGTGGCTCTTCGTCTTTGGTGCGGTGCACGCACTGCTCCTGTTCTCGGGCGATATTCTGGGCGCATACGCACTCACGGGGCTTATCGTCGCACCGCTGCTCTTGCAGGGCAGTGAGAAAACGCTCCGCGTGCTGCTCATCGTGAGCGGCAGCATCATTGCTGGCCTCATGCTTCTTCTCGCGGGTGTGTTCACCATGGTTTCGTTCGCCGCTCCCGGCGTCTTTGATTTCACGCAGGGCGGCCAACTCGAAGCCGACTTTGAAACATTGGCTGGTACGAGCCATGGCTACGGCGCGACGATGCTGGTGCGGTTGGGCGTCTGGCTTATGGCAACGTTCTTCTCGGTCGTCAGTCTTATCGTTCCTTTTGCGGTGTTGCTCGGCGGCTATGCGGCACGCTATCGCTTTCTTGAGGGACACACACGGCGTTTCACCATGCAGCGCGTAGCACTCTGGGGCATCGCCATTGCGACAGTGCTCTCGCTACCAGCGGCGCTCATGCATCTCGGTGTGCTCGATCCCGGAACCATGGGCGGTGCAGCGCTCATGCTCCTTGCGCAGCTCGGCGGCATCGCGGGCGGGCTAGGGTACGTGGCGCTCTGCGGGGTCATTGGCGCGAAGCTGCAGGCAAAGCCGCACGGTCACGTGACGGCCGCAATTGCAGCCGTCGGCAAGCGCTCACTCAGCTGCTACCTGTGGCAGTCGCTCATCTTTGCACCGCTCCTGGCGCCGTGGGGCTTGGGGCTCGGAGCGACGGTCAGTGCAAGCGACGCATTCGCGATCGCACTTTTCGTGTGGATCACGTCGCTTATCGCCGCGATAATCCTTGAGCGTCGTCAGCTTCGAGGCCCGGCTGAGGCGATTCTGCGCAGGCTGACCTACGGTCGTGTTGAAAAGGCGTGATGGGAGCGGGCGAACGAGTGTGTGGTTACCGCAGCCGCTCGCCCGCCGTGACGGCTACGTCGAGGGTATTCTCAGCGATGGGCACCGGGCACGACACGTAAGGGGTCAGTGAGCAGGGCATGCTGTAGGCGTAGTTCCAGTCGACAATGATGTCGGCGGGCTCAGCAACATCGGCGATATCGAGCTCGATCATTCGGCCATTGCCGTGCGTCTCGGCTCCACTGGTGGCGTCACGAAAGTGCGTGAAGGCGCGGTCGGGCGTGCCAAACACGACAAGCTGGTGAGGTGCCAGGCCTTCACCGAGCGTGAAGCTCAGGGTGCCGATGCTTCGTACGATGTCAATGACGCCCTCGGCGAGTGTTTCACGCACCACCTCAGTGGCCGCGTGGGGCTCGAAGTGGGCCGGGGTGCGCCAGGCGGTGTCGTACTCGTAGCTCGTGATGGGCAACGTCTCTGCCGTTGCGGCCGATCTGGGATCGCGCACGCGCACGGCATAAATGTTGCCGCCGGAAGGCGTGCGGCGAACGATCGTCTCGACTTCCCGTTCGCCGGAGAGAATGAGCTGTGCCTCGGGGTGGCCGCTCATGAGGTAGCGGCCACTCTCGATGACGGTGGGCCTGGTGATCGCGGCTCCCTGCACTGTGAGCGGTTGGGCCGTGGCGGCGTCGAGGGGTCCGTTTGCCGAGAGCGCGACGGTGTCGGGTGTGTGCGTTACTTCGCCATTCAGTGCGCTCCACAGCCCCGGCAGGTCGGGCAGGGTGACATCGACCGAGCCATCGGGCAGCCAGTGTTGAGCAATTGGCGCACTCCAGCCGTACGGGTGTGTCAGCTCGGCGTGTCGGGCGTGGCGCCACACCCTCCAGTGTGCGTGAAGATGTTCATCGAATGACATTGAACGTTCCCTTCTGCGTTACCTCTCTACCCTACGCGGGAGTGGGATCGGGGGTGTTTATGTCACGAAAAAAGACGTGGAAAACCCCTTCGAAAAAGGGTCTAAAACTGCCTCTTACCCCCTCTTTTCTCCACAGTCAAGTCAGCTGTTTAAGGTTGAACCTGTGGTTAAAGGTTCTTGTTGTGCACAGTATAAAAATATGAAAACCGCAGGTCAGGACATTAAAGATTTTTCGAACAAAAAACTTATACACAGTTACTAACAGCTTGTGTGAATAAAGTCCCCACTGTATTGGTGCCTTATGCACATAGTTATCCACAGGTGGGAAAACGGCGAGTTGATCAACCGCCTGAAAGTGCCTACGGTTGTGTCAGTAGTTTCGGCAATACTCGTGATTGTCGTTCACGAAGCATTCACTGTTCGGAGGCCCCATGTCACTCGCGCACATCAGCGCTACAGACCCATCGCAAGGCGCCTTCGAACAGGGGGCAGAGCGCACACCGCCGCACGATTTGCTCGCTGAGCAGAGTGTTCTCGGCGGCATGATGCTTTCGAAAGACGCCGTTGCCGACGTGTACGGCTTGCTGCGCGGTGCTGACTTTTACGTGCCAAAGCACGAGGTGATCTATGACGCGATTATGGATCTCTACGCGCACGGTGAGCCAACTGATGAGATCGCGGTCTCAGATCAGCTGACCAAGCTCGGCAATCTGCAGCGCGCCGGTGGTGTCGCGTACCTGCACTCGCTCACCGCAGTTGTGCCTACCGCGGCAAACGCGGGGTACTACGCCGAGATCGTCGGCGACAAGGCACTCTTGCGCAGGCTCGTTGACGCGGGTACCCGCATTGCTCAGATGGGCTACTCGGGCGAGGGCGAGGCTGTCGACCTGCTGAATAACGCGCAGGCCGAGGTCTACAACGTTGCCGGTGGTAGCGCCGGCGAAGACTACGTGCCGCTGTCGCTTGCCATGGATGATGCCGTGGCCGAGATCGAACGCGCTGGCACGCTCGAAGACGGCATGACCGGTGTTCCCACCGGGTTCCAGGAGCTCGACGAGCTCACGAACGGTTTTGGTGGCGGCCAGATGATCATCATTGCCGCTCGTCCCGCGATGGGTAAGTCGACGCTTGCTCTTGACGTGGCGAGGGCCGCATCGGTGGGTCACGGCGCCGCGACGGTGTTCTTCTCACTCGAGATGGGCCGCGCCGAGATCGCGACGCGTATGCTCGCCGCTGAGGCCTCGATTCCTATGCAGGTGTTGCGCAAGGGCAATCTTGAGCCGCGTGACTGGACGAAGCTTGCTGCGACGCAGAGCCGCATTCACGACGCGCCGCTGTTCATCGACGACAGCGCGAATATGACGCTCGCTGAGATCCGCGCGAAATGTCGCCGGCTGAAGCAGACCGATAACCTGCGCATGATCGTCATTGACTACCTGCAGCTGCTGACAAGCGGTAAGAAGGTTGAAAGCCGTCAGCAAGAGGTCAGTGAGTTCTCGCGTGCGCTCAAGCTGTTGTCGAAAGAGCTCGATGTGCCGGTCGTGGCCCTGTCGCAGCTGAACCGTGCCTCTGAGCAGCGTGCCGATAAGCTTCCCGCGATCAGTGACCTGCGTGAGTCTGGCTCACTGGAGCAGGACGCCGATATGGTGATCTTGCTGCACCGTGAGGCGGTTCACGAGAAAGATCACCCGCGCGCTGGCGAGGCAGACTTTATTCTTGCGAAGCAGCGTAACGGCCCCACGGGCACCGTCACGGTCGCCTTTCAAGGCCACTTCTCGCGCTTTCAAGATATGCCGAGCGGCATCTAGCCGAGCGCCTCAGCGCCCAGCCGCGAGTTCGGTGAGGCCGAAACCCTGGCCGTGCAGAATGAGGGTCAGGACCTGGCGGTCTTCGCTGTGCATGACGCCCGAGACGAAGCGTGAGAGCGCGTGGTCGAGGGTGAGCGCACCTGCGCTGCGCGAGACCTTGCGCACGATCGACACGAGCGTGCGGGGCGCAATGACTGACTCTTCGAGCCCCGGGCGCCCGTCGACGGCGTGCTCGGTACTCACGTAGTCTCTGAACCCCTCGGCCTGCGATCCGGCAAAGACCTGCTGGCTCACGAAAGCTACGCGGGCAACTCGCTCAAGGAGCTCAGACGACATGCCTGGCAGCAGACGCCCATCGGGTCCACTCGCCGCGGTCGAGGCCAGCAGCAGGTTTTCGGTGGGTGTCTCGTGGAAGCTGCGCTGCGCGTCGGGGTAGAGCACCCTGAACGTGTTGGCGCCGAAGCGGTTCACGAGCTCTGCGCTCAGCTGCTCAATGCCGCGGTAGCGTCTGCGTGACTGCTCATTGGCTGTGGCCAGAATAACGAAGCCCTCGGCGATGCGAACCTGAGCGCCTGCGTTTTCTTGCACGCTGAAGAGGTCGCCGGGCCCGAGCTGCAGAATACGGTTGAGTCGCTTTAAGAACTCGGGTGGCATTGCGTTGATCTCGTCGAGAATAATCGGCTTTCCGAGCGTCATTGCCCGCACAAGCGGCCCGGGAACGAACTCGGTGAGCGTTGCCCCGTCGACCGCTCGCAGTTCGTGCGTGCCAATGACCTGGGCGCTCGTGATGTCGCCGTAGCCCGACACGAACTCTGGCTCGCCGGCCACTACTGTACGGGCGAGGTGCTCGGCAAGTGCGGTTTTTGCCCCGCCCGTTTCGCCGATGAGCAGTAGCGGATCGCCCCTGTGCAGCACGGGCACAGCCTCGGTGATGATGTCTCGCATCTGGTCGGTGACGAGTAGCCCTTGACTGAGTTCGTTGGCCGCCCGCTTGAGCGTGATCTGGCCGAGTGCGCGTGCGACGGCCTCGGGGTTGGCGGCCTCAGCGATGAGCGTGTGAGCTGATTCGCTTGCTTTGGGCAGCGATGTTGCACGTGGAACATCGCTTGCGAGTCGGTGCCGTTCGGCGGGCGTGAGTACTCGGTCGCTCGCGGCCGCGAGCTGGCGTACCTCGTCTTGGCCTTGTGAGCGCGCGCGCGAAGCGTCTTCGAGCTTGTGTAGGGCGATGGCTTGGCGAAGAGCGGCGAGGTGCGCGTCGAATGCGGGAGCCAGCATGCCGTGGTGATCGCGCCACAACGTGTTCCAGCGTGCGGCGGTATCGGCGAGCTCGCGGAGGTGCTCACGTACCGGCTCAGCAAACGGTGCGTGGGGCACTTCGGTGGCTTGAGTGTGGCTTATCGCTTCGGTGGTTTTGAGTGCAGAAGCGATCGCGGTTCGAAGCTGCGCGGAGTGCTCAGGGGTCTCGGTATGGCCAGAGAGGGTGCGGTGATCGCGCACCGCAGCTCGTCGAATGACCCGAAGAGCCTCGGCGAGTTCGAGGGCTTCGAGAAGAACCGGGTTGGCTTGATCTGACACCATGCGGTCACGTTAGCACGGGGCACCGACAGAGAGAGGCTGGCGGGGAATGACTGTGTCGGTGCGCCTGCGATGTCGGTGGCTCTCGATACAGTGTGATCATGACAGAGGGTGTTCACGCAAGGGTTACAGCGGCTGCGAAGCTGCTCGGGGTCTCGGTTCAGGTGACCGAGGCCGATGCTTGGGGTGTTCACGAGGGCGCAGTCGTGGTGGGTACGAGAGCGTACGGCGCTCTGGGGGCCGAGCTGAGCGACGATGCGCTCACAGCGCTCATCATGCTCGACCTCTGGGTCGTGGGGCGGCGGCCGGCCGGCTCAGAGCGCAGAACGCAGCAGCGCTTGACGCTCGAAGCAACGCGCCCCGAGCTTGAGCCGTTGCTCGTGACACTCGACCGGCTTCAGGCGGCGGGTGAAATGCTGACTGCCTTTCCTGGCTTTCGGGCAGGTCTTGAAGCCAGTACGGCAGTCATGCTCGCACGCGATCTGCGCGAGGCGACGCCCGAGCTGCAGTGGCTTGTGATGCTGCTCGGTGATGCGCTTGCGTCAAACGCGACCTTCGTGGTGAGCGGCGATGTGCTCGAGCATCGCATTGGTGCTGAGACATTGTGGGTCGCGATAACCCCACTCGCCGAACCTCATCCCGAACAGACCTTTGCGAGGCTGCTCGCCCTGACGCTCGAGCCGTTCGAGCAGTTGCTCGTCTCACGCTCGCGAGGCCTTGCGACCCACGGTGAGCACGCCGAGCGACAGGCATCTGAAGGCGACATTGGCAGTGAAGGGCTGGAGCAGGGCGGTGAGGGTGACGATGCCGACGCCGTGCAGGGTGACGCAGGCTCGGCCTCAGAAGACGCGAGCGCGCAAGAGGGCAACGAGCAGGCGAGGGCCGGCGAAGGCCCAGAACAGGCCGAGGGTGCCGACCTCTTCGAGGCGCAGAAGGCGGGTGAGGTGAAAGCGATGCTCGACACCCCAATGTCGTTGTCGAGCGAAGCCGCGAGAGCGCTTTCTGAGTGGGAGGCGAGCGGCGCAGAGGCGCAAAGCCAGGGCGGGCAACGAGAGTCTGTCGCTGCTGCGAGGGCGCTCGGCCAAGTGCGGCTTGCGACCTACCGAGAACGCGTCGCGTCGCGTGAAAGCGATATTGAAGCACTCCGCGCGGTGTTTGAGCAGCTGATCGCCGAGCGAAAAACGCCGCTCAGGCGCGAGAGCCGGGTTGCTGAGACGCAGGGTGAGACGCTCATGCGGCAGGCGCTCCCCGGCGCCGTCGCCGAAGCGCTCTCGGGCGTTGCGAGGCCCAGAGCCTATGCCCGCAGGGAGCGCGTCATTCGACGCCGTGAAGAGCCCGGCAACCTCGACATCGTGCTGCTCATCGACCGTTCGGGCTCAATGCGTCATGTGGCTCCGGTCGCCGCCGACGCCGCTCTCGTCGTCATTGAGGCGCTCGCCGCGGTAGCGAGAGACGTTGAGACCGAAGAACGCCGCCTCGGTATCGACCTCGATATGCGGCTTCGCACCGCGCTCATCGTGTTCGACGCTGAGCCCGTGCTCGTCAAGCCACTCGCGGCAGCAAACGACGATGCTTCGCGCGCGAGGCTCCTCGGCGAGGCTCTGAGTTCAAGCGGCGGCACGAACGATGCACGAGCTCTCGAACTCGCAATGCGTGAGCTCGGCATCGAGCGGGCTACGGGTGATACCGAGCGCCAGCGCCTCATCATCGTCATCTCTGACGGCGGCTCAGACGACGAACCCGCGGCCAGGGCACTCCTGCAACACATGCGAGCGCGCGGGGTCACGGTCTTCGGGCTCGGCATGCGCTCAGACGAGCTCGTCGCCAGGTATGCCCCGACCGCCCAGCGGGTTGATGACGCTCGAGACCTCGCGGGGGCCCTCGAACGCCTCATCATCGACGCGGCGACGTGACCGTGGCAGGCAGAGGGCAAGTCTGGCAACGGGCAAGAGATGAGGCGGCAGTGAGAAGATGGTAGGCATGGTGGTTGAAGAACGCGTGCTCTCAGAGCCCGAGCGGCACCGAGACGGCGTGCGCCTCGCCGGGCTCCTCGGCGGCCCGATGACACAGGCGCTCCTCGCGGCAGATCGCGAGGGCGTTACGAATCCCGCAGCCCGCATCGCCGAACGGCTCGACGCGAAGGCCGAAACCCTGACCGCTCCGGGCGGGGCGCTCGAGGCGCTCGGCCTTGACGATCTGGCCGAGCCGATCCGCCAACGGGTGTGGCGCGCATTCGCCGACGCCGAGGCGCTCTGGCCCGAACTCCAAACGCCAACGGTCGCGCACTGGACCGAGCAGGGCCTCGACCTCGGCGCCCTTGCGGCGAGGCTCGAAGCCGATGAGCAGCTCGAGGTCGTACTCGCGCCGCTCGGGCAGGGAAGTGAGCAGTGGATCGCGGCCTTCGATCGGTGCGGTGGAGCCCCCAAGCTCACCCTCTCGAGCGAGATCGTCGCAGAGTTTCAGCTGCTCGAGTGGCCCATCGCGGTCGACGCTGCCGAGGGCAGCGGGGCCGAACGCTCGGCAAATACTCGTGTCAGTGTTGCGGCAACCTTCTGGTCACTCGCGGTGGTGCCAGGAGGGCAAGCTCCGCCAATGCTAGGCCAAAACCATCGGCATGGGCCGCACCCGAGGCTCGCCGAAATGCTCACCCTGCAGCTCATGCGGGCCAGGCGCGGCGGCGAGTACGTCGACGCCCGCACCTTCACGTGGATCGCCGGGCGGCTCGGTGAGGGGCGCCTCGCGGCGAGGCACGTGTACGACGAACACGAGCATTCCATTCGGGTGAGCACGCGCGAGTGGGCGCAACAGGGCCCGCACCAGGGCGCGAGGCCGCCGCTCCTGCCCCCAAATTTCGCCGAAACCGTGCACAAAAACCGGTGACGTTGCGCACAGGCGCCAGTACGGTGAAGCGGCTACAATAAGAAGTTGGAATTCAAGCAGTGTCTCTGTAGGGAGGTGGCTAGACATGGCAGGAAGCAATATCGCAGACCTCGCGGTGGCTAAGCAGCGCACGACCGTTCGCAATAATCTTTTCGTACCGGCAATTGTCTTGCTGCTCACCGGCTTCGCGGTGACCTTCACGCAAGAGATGCACGATCAGCTGGCATTTAACCGGTGGATCGTCGCGGTCTTCGGTATCGTCTACGGTGTCGCACTGGCAGCCACGAGCAAGGCCGCGGCCGAAACCGTACAGCGGCCGCTCACCCTGGCACTCGCAGCGCTCGCGGTCGTCACCGGTATTGCTGCGCCATTCATGCCAAGCACCGCGGCACTCTCGATGCTCCTGCTCGTGTGGGCATCACTCACCACCATCGCCTCAGTGTGGCAGTGGGTACAAACACGCGAGGGCGAGTTTCTCACCGTCGCGCTCGTTGCCGGTCTGCTCGCAATCATTCTCGCGTTTGCTGCGCGAGGCCTTCCCGCAGTGATGGGCTTTTTTGCCGCCTACTGCATCATCGTTGGGGTGTACCTCGGTATCGCCGCCTTCGATCGCACTGCCAAAGCAGCTGCGCCTGAAGTGCTCTAAGCACTCCTACGCACGCACTCTCACGGAAAACGGATCATGACGCACGAAGAACAGCACCAGCCCAACTCACCATCGAAGAAAGATCGCTTGCGCCCAGCCGAGCTGCTCGGTCTCTCGGCGGTTCTCTCGGTGTTTGCGACCCTCGTGATTCTCATGGCGACCCGAGACATCAAGCTCGCGCTCATCTGCTTCGTCATCGCGTTCATCGTCTGCCTCGTGGTCTTCGCACTCGCGGGCCTCGGAATGAAGCCAAATCCCGAAGATATTGAGGCGCGCAAGAGCATCGACGACGCACACGAGTAACGAGCCGGTGCATGCACCGCGTTTATCGCTAGCGCACCCTCCGACTGTGTGAAAAAGGGAGCCTTCCATGAGTGGAAGGCTCCCTTTTCGTTGTGCCCACAACGAACACCGCGGCATGGGCTGTAACTCGTGCCACGGCCCTGATCCACGAGAAACATCGCCAACCCGCCCGCCCGGGCATTTGGTAGCTTGTGAGGGAGCACTGGCCGGGGTTAGAGTAGTACCGAGCGAGTGATCGGTCGGCATACTGTTTGCCGATTGATCGGCCTCTCACAGGCCGCCTGCTCGAACGCGTAACGGACACGCGGCCGCGGCGCACGAGCAAGAAGATGCACCCTCAACGACGATGGAGTTTCACATGACACACAGTACCCACAGGCCATTGGAAGGCAAAGTGGCAATTGTAACCGGAGCGAGCCGTGGCATTGGCCGCGCCATCGCCGAGCGGCTCGTCGCCGATGGCGCGAAGGTGTGCATCACCGCCCGCACCGAAGAGACGCTCACCGAGGTGGCGAGTGCCTTGCCCGAGGGCAGCGTCATGGTCGTGGCAGGCAAGTCAGACGATGCCGAGCACCGCGAGGCCGTGATGCAGCAGATCGCCGCGAAGTGGGGCAGGCTCGATATTCTCGTCAACAACGCGGGCATCAACCCCGTTTACGGCAAGCTCATCGACATCGACCTCGGCGCCGTGCGCAAGCTCATCGAGGTGAACGTCGTGTCGATGCTCGCCTGGGCGCAGGCTGCCTACCATCACGAGGGGCTCGGCTTCGCTGAGCACGGCGGTTCGGTCGTGAACCTCTCGTCGGTCTCGGGCCGCACGCCTTCTCCCGGTATCGGCATGTACGGCGTGACGAAGGCCGCGGTCATGCACCTGACGACCACGCTGGCAGCTGAGCTCGGCCCCGAGGTGCGCGTGAACGCGGTTGCCCCTGCCGTCGTCAAGACTGATTTCGCGAAGGCGCTCTACGAGGGGCGCGAAGAAGAGGTCGCGGCAGCGTACCCGGCAAAACGCCTCGGCACCCCCGAAGACATCGCGGGGGCCGTCGCCTACCTCGTCTCGCCCGACGCCTCGTGGGTCACGGGGCAAACGCTCGTGCTTGATGGCGGGCTGCTCGCCGCGGGAGGTGCGGCATGAGCGCAGCAACGAAGGCAAGCATGCTTCCCGAACCCTACGAGACACTGCGGCTCAAGACGCGCGCCTTCATTCGCGACGTCGTCATGCCCGCCGAGCCGAAGGCGGGCACGACCCTTACCGAGGCTACGCGCCGTGACCTCATGAGCAAGGCCAAGGAGGCTGGCGTATTTGCGCCCCACCTCGCCACTGAGTATGGCGGCCAGGGGGTGCCGCTTGAGCACTGGCCAGCGATCTTCATCGAAGCCGGCTACTCGCCCATCGGCCCCGCAGTGCTCAACTGCATGGCGCCCGACGAGGGCAATATGCACATGCTCGAGCTCATCGCCACCGACGAGCAGAAGGCGCGGTATCTCGTGCCGCTCGGGTCGGGCGACGTGCGCTCGTGCTTCGGCATGACCGAGCCGCACCCGGGGGCCGGGTCTGATCCGCTCGCATTGCAATCGACCGCGGAGCGGGTCGATGGAGGCTGGCGGATCAACGCGCACAAGCGCTTCATCAGCGGGGCCGAGGGCGCGGCGTACTGCATTCTCATGGCGCGCACCGAGGCCTCGCCCGACGAGGGTTTTCCCGCGGGAGCCACGATGTTTCTCATCGACATGGATCACCCCGGGGTGCGGCTTGGCAACGCGATCAACGCGATCGATACCGCGATTGCGGGCGGCCACCCGCACGTGTACTTCGAAGACTGTGTGGTGACCGACGACGCGGTGCTCGGGGCACCGGGCGAGGGCTTTGCCTACGCGCAGGTGCGGCTTGGGCCGGCGCGGCTCACGCACTGCATGCGCTGGCTCGGCCTCGCGAAGCGCGCGCAGGACATCGCGCTTGACCGGGCGGCGAGGCGTGAGATGTTTGGCTCGCAGCTGCGCGAACTCGGCATCGCGCAAGAGATGCTCGCGCAGTCTGAGATCGACATCGCGACCTCAGAGGCGATCATTGACCGCACCGCGGCCATGCTCGAACACGACCCGAAGGCCGGCGCGGCGCTCTCTGGCATCGCGAAGGTGCACTGCGCTGACGCGATCGGCCGCATCATTGACCGCGCAATTCAGCTGTGCGGTGGCGATGGCGTGACCGACGCGCTGCCGCTCGCCTCGTACGCGAACGAGGTGCGCCCGTTTCGCATCTATGACGGATCGAACGAGACCCATAAGTGGGCCATTGCTCGTCGCGCCTCGTCTCGCAGGCGCCGTGAGGTTGAGGCCGGGGCTCTGCCGCTCGACACCGTCAATGAGCACGGCAACGATATTTGGGGGCAGCGATGATCAACATTCCAGACGGAACAGAGGTCGTTGCGACCCTTGAAGACGCGGCCGGGCTCGCGATGCCGCCGCTGCTTATCGTCGATCGGGTTACGAAGTTTCTCGACGAGCGCGGCATCGGCGAGGGCCCGATTGCGTGGCAACGCATTGGTGACGGCCAGTCGAACATCACCTACCTCATCGAGCGGGGTGAGACCAGGGTCGTGCTGCGCCGAGGCCCCAGGCCGCCGCTGCCCAAATCGACCCACGACATGATTCGTGAGGCGACGGTACAACAGGGCCTACACCGGGTGGGCGAGCCGGTGCCGAACATTCTCGCGGTGTGCGACGAGGTCTCGGTGCTTGGCGTCCCGTTTTACCTCATGGAGTATCTCGACGGCGTCATTCTGCTCGACGAGACGCCCGCATTCTTTGACACGGTTGCTGGTAAGCGCAAGGCCTCAGAAGCGCTCGTCGATACGCTCGTTGGGCTGCACAGTCTTGATCTTGAGCGGGCTGGGCTCGCCTCGTTCGGCCGTGCCGACGGCTACCTTGAGCGCCAGGTGAAGACCTTTACGGGGCTGGCGGGCCAGGTGTCACAGCGCGAACTGCCGCTCATCGGCGAGCTCTCGCGCTGGCTTGAGGCCAACCGGCCGGTTACGCAGCGGCCCGCCCTGGTGCACGGCGATTACCGCTTCGGCAACGTCATGTTCAAGCCCGAGGGTGACCCGCGAGTGCTCGCGGTGCTCGATTGGGAGATGGCGACGCTCGGCGATCCGCTCGCTGATCTCGGCTACCTCACGGTCACCTACAGCGACGCGACCTCGCAGGGCACGGTCATGGAGCTCACGAGCGCAACGCTCGAAGAGGGGTACCTGAACCGCGCCGAGATTGCCGAGCGCTACGCCACGGGCACGGGCCTCGACGTGAGCGACCTGCCCTGGTACCAGACGCTCGCGCTCTGGAAGTCGTCGGTGTTTCTTGAGGCGATTTACAGCCGCTGGCAGGCGGGGGAGCGCCCCGGTGACGAGTTTGCGCACACGCTCGAGTTCGAGGTGCCGCGCGTGCTCGAGTGCGCTCAGGCGATCACCCGGTAACGCGCTCGCAGGGACGAGCTGCGGCGCCGCGCGCTACCGAACGAAGCGCGCGGTGTCGCGGCAAATCTCGGTGTACACGGCCACGAGATCGTCGACGCTGAGCTCGCCATTCGGCCGAAACCACTGTGCGACGCCGAGGCAAATGTGGGTGATCGCGCGTGCCACGTGGCGTGGCTCTTCGGCCTGGAAGATGCCCTCGGCCGTGCCGTCGACGACCGCGTCGGTGATGAACTGTTGCACGCCCCTGCGCGCCTCGATGTGCGCCTCGCGGGGGCCTGGCTTGAGCGAACGAATTTCGCTGTAGGTCACGAAGGCAACGGCGCCGAACTCGGCGTGAAATTCGAGCAGACAGGCGACGAGGTTGTCGAAGCGCTCAAGCGTCGTCGTTGCTGCATCGCGCGCCTTAACCAGGGCTGCGTGTAGCTCGATCATCGAGATTTCGCAGAGCTTCTCGAGCAGCGCCGCTTTCGACGGGTAGTGGTGGTACAGGCCGGGAACCGACAGGCCCGCCTCGCTCGCGATTTCGCGAATCGAGGTGCCGTGAAAGCCGTTCTTTGCGAAGCAGGTGAGAGCGGCGTTGCAGCAGGTGTCGAAGACGATTGGCTGCGGAAAATGGGGGTCGGTCATGTGTGCCAGAATTGCACGCTGGGTCAGATTGCGCAACTGCGCAGTGAACGAGTGCGAGAACGTCGTTTCGTAAGGCCTTGAAGAGGGGCCGGGGCGGATCCCGCCCTAGACCCCGCTCCCGTCATCAGACGGCAGCGCGTCGATGCCAAAGAGGGTTTCGAGGGCTGCCGCGGCATCGTTCACTCTGCCCTCGCGCCCGAGGCTTCTGATGCGGGTCATGGGCAGGTGCAGCAGCTTGCCTGAGAAGCGGCGCAGGGCGGCCTCGATCTCGGCCGATGAGGTGCTGTCGAGTGGGTCGCCCATGGCCGTGGCCTCGTTCCCGCCGGGGGGTGCCTCGGGCGGGAGTGAAGCCGTCGCCTTTCGGGCGCGGCATAGTTCGTCTTCGAGAATGCCGGCGACGTGGGTGCGCAGGGCGAGCAGAGCAGGAAGCGCCTCGCGCTCAGCCTGCGAGGCGCTGAATTCGGTGGCTGCGGTGCGCACGATTTCGAGTGCCTCGGCCTCGGCGCTCAGCTCGGTCACTGGGGCGTGCTTGCTGATGGTCTCGAGGTCGAGCAGCCAGGCGCCGGCAAGCTCGGTGACGAGCGGGTCGATGTTGCGGGGCAAGCCGAGGTCGATGAGCAGGAGCTCGCGGCGGCGTTCGGTTTCAAGCGCCTCGCGCACAAGGTCGGCGGTGAGCACTGGGTCGTCGGCTCTACTGCACGCGATGACGAGGTCGGCGACCTTGAGCTCTGCCTGCAGTTCACCTTGGGCAACGGCCTCGAGGCCGCGCTCGGCGGCGTAGCCCTCGGCTCGGCCCGAGGGCGAGAAGACTCGCAACTGGGTGACGCCGCGGGCTTGCAGCGCGGTGACGGTCGCGCCGGCGTAGGCGCCCGTGCCAATGAGCAGCACGCGGGCTTCCTGCCAGTCGGGCACCCGTGCCTCGGCCATGCGCAGTGAGAGACGTACGAGCGAGCGTCCCGCCGAGCGAATCTCGGTGCGGTGCCCGACCTCGCGTGAGGTGCGGGTCGCGGTGCGAAAGAGGTGCTCGAGGTCGTGCGTGAGCGTTGCTCGCTGCCTGGCGTCGTCGTGGGCTCGGCGCACCTGGCCCGCGATTTCTCCCTCGCCAACGACGGCCGACTCGAGGCCTGAGGCGACGGCAAAGAGGTGCTCTGCCGTTTCTCGACCCGTTTTTGCGTCGGCTGCCGCGCCAAGCGCCTCGGCGTCGAGGCCGGTCACGCGCGAGAGTCGCGTGAGGAGCGCCTGCTGCTGCCCCGCGCCGGTGTCGGCGTAAATCTCAAAGCGGTTGCAGGTGCTGAGCACGACCGAGCCCTGGGTGAGCGAGGGGTCGTCGAAGGCGTCGCTGATGCTCTCGTGGTGACGCGAGAGGTGCTCGAGCGTCTCAAAGGGGGTGCGCTCAAGCGTGAATGACAGTGAGGTAAGCATGGGTCGCGGGTGCTCCGGGGTGGTTCGGTGGGTCGCGTGTCAGTGAATACGTCAAGCAAATCACCCGAACCTGAATACATCTGATCTAATACATCAGATCTATGCGTTAGCATCTGGTGCGATGAGACTTTTGAGTGAAACCCACCCGCTCGTGACCGGTGTCACCAGCGATGCCCCGCTCGTGCGCGCGCTGCGCGGCGACCGCCCAGAGCGCGTTCCCGTCTGGTTTATGCGCCAGGCGGGCCGCTCGTTGCCAGAGTACCGCGCGCTGCGCCAAGAAACCCGAATGCTCGATGCATGTCTTGACCCCGCGCTCGCGAGCGAGATCACGCTGCAGCCCGTGCGCAGGCACGGAGTCGACGCCGCGGTGTTTTTTAGCGATATCGTCGTGCCACTGTTGCTCGCCGGGGTCGAGGTTGACCTCGTGGCTGGCAAGGGTCCCGTCTTTGCCCACCCCGTGCGCACCGCGGCCGACGTCGAGCACTGCCGCGCGACCTACACCCCCGAGCGCCTGCGAGAAGCCCTCGAACCCGTGCGCGAGGCCGTGAGGCTCACGGTCGCCGAGCTTGGCGAGACGCCACTCGTGGGCTTCGCCGGCGCCCCCTTCACCCTCGCGGCCTACCTCGTCGAGGGCGGCCCGTCACGCGAGCACCTGCGCGCGCGCACGCTCATGCAGAGCGAGCCAGAGGTGTGGCACGACTTGCTCGAGTGGGTCGCCGACCTCAGCGCCGTGTTCCTCGAGGCCCAGGTCGAGGCCGGTGCGAGCGCCGTGCAGCTCTTCGACTCGTGGGCAGGCTCGCTGAGCGTGAACGACTACCGCGAATACGTGGCCCCGGCCTCGGCCCGAGCGCTCTCGCTCGTGAGACAACTGGGCTTTCACCACCCGGGCTGGCACGGCTACGCCGACGTGGCGCTTCAGGTACCCGTGATCCACTTCGCGGTCGGCTCAGGGCACCTGCTTGAGGCGCTCGCCGAGCTCGGCCCAGATGCCGTTGGCGTCGACTGGCGCATTCCTCTCGACGAGGCGAGCGAGCGTCTCGGCTCCGAGATGCCGCTGCAGGGCAACCTCGACCCGGCCCTGCTCGGTGCCCCCGACGAAGCCCTCGAGGCGCACCTCGCCGACGTGCTCACGCGCGGGCAGCACGCTCCCGCCCACATTCTCAACCTTGGCCACGGGGTCCCTCCCGAAACCGACCCGGCCGTGCTCACCCGCATCGTCGAGCTCGCGCATGCCTTCTAGCGAGACCCGCGACACCAGCCCACAGCGCATTGTCGTTGTGGGCGGAGGCGTCGCGGGTCTCGTTGCGGCCAGAGAGCTGAGCCTGGGCGGCGCGGCCGTCACGCTCATTGAAGCGGGCGAGCAGCTCGGCGGCCGGGTCGCTTCAGCGCCCCTTCACGGCCACGCGGTCGATGTCGGCGCCGAGGCGTTCGCGACCCGCGGGGGCGAGGTGCAGCGTCTCATCACCGAGCTGGGGCTCGCCCAGCGGGTGGTTCCACCGGCGCCGCGTGGCTCGTGGGTGTATGCCGAGGGTGTCGCCAGGCCGCTGCCGAAGGGCGGTGCGCTCGGCATTCCTGCCAGCCCCATGAGCGCCGAGTCACGGCGCGTGCTCGGCTTTGGGGCCGCGCTGCGCGCCGCGCTCGAACCCCTTCGCCGCCGAGCCACCCCAACAAACGACGAAACGACGGTCGCGGCCCTCGTGACCGAGCGTCTCGGGGCACGCGTGCTCGAGCGGCTCGTGCGCCCGATCGCGCTCGGCGTCTACTCGACCGACCCGACCGAGCTGCGGATCGCGCAGGTTCCCGGGCTTCGCGAGGCTTTCGACCGCAGCGGATCACTCGTGGGTGCAGCCCGTGAGCTTCGTGCCGCGAGTTCGGCCGCGGGAGGGGCCGTCGCTGCCCTCGAGGGAGGCATGACCCCGCTCGTTGCTGCCCTCGAGGCTGACCTGCTCGGTCGCGGTTGCGAGATCGTGCGCGGCACGCAGGTGGTTGCCCTCGTGCCGCCGTTTGACACCGAGCCGAGCTGGCAGGTGCACGATGCCGAGGGCTCGTGCCTCGCGAGCGCCGATGCCGTGGTCATCGCGGCACCCGAGCTGGCTGCGCGTGAGTTGTTGGGCGGGCTGCTCGGCGGCTCGCGCGATGCGGCCCCCGTGCCAAGCGATATCGAGGTCATCGCCCTCGCGGTGCACGACGAACGGCTTGACGCAGCTCCCCGCGGAACCGGCGTGCTTGTCGCGCCCGGCGACCCGCGCGTGGCCGCGAAGGCGCTCACGCACGCGACGGCGAAGTGGCCCGATCGCGCGGCGGTGCGCGGCCCCGGCGAGCACGTGCTGCGCCTCTCATACGGCCGCACGGGCAGCGCCCCCGAGACGGCAGCGCTCGCCGACGCCGACGCTTTTGCGCTGGCCCTGCGCGACGCGAGCCTGCTGCTCGGTATTGAGCTCGCTCCCGAGTCGCTTGCCGACGCAGTCAGGCAGCCCTGGTCGGTGAGCCCGCCTCCCGGCGCCCGGCCCGAGCCGCAGACCCCAGCGACGGTGGCCCTCGCGGGAGACTGGGTGCACGGCACTGGCCTCGCCTCGGTTGTCGCGGGTGCCCGCGGCGCGGCGAACGACCTCCTGGGGCGGCTTGCGCCCCTCCACACGACCGATCCCTCATCGACCCCACAGCAAGAAAGCACGGTGCGACCAGCATGACCGAAACGAAGCAGACGAAGCGCATCGCGAGCGTGACGAGGGCTGAGGGCCCTGTCGAGGCTGCTCCCGGCATCATCAGGGTGGGTACGAGGGGCAGCGCGCTCGCGGTGTCGCAGACCACGACCGTTGCCCAGACCATCGCCCGGGCGACGGGCCTCGACGTCGTGCTCGTCATCGTCACCACGAAGGGTGACGTGTCGCGCGCCCCGCTCGCCCAGCTCGGCGGAACCGGCGTGTTCGTGAGCGCCCTGCGTGACGCCCTGCTCGCCGGCGAGTGCGACGTCGCGGTGCACTCGCTCAAAGACCTGCCGACGGGGCCGTGCGAGGGAATCACGCTCGGCGCGATTCCCGAGCGTGCCGATGCGCGCGACGCTCTGTGTGCTCGCGACGGGCTCACCCTCGAGACACTTCCCGAGGGGGCGCTCGTCGGCACCGGCTCGCCGCGCCGCGCAGCCCAGCTGCTCTCTCGCCGTCCCGACCTGCAGGTCAGCGACCTGCGTGGCAACGTTGATACGCGGCTTGGCCGGGTCGCAACCGACCTTGACGCGGTCGTGCTTGCCGCCGCCGGTCTCGACCGCATTGGCCGCGACGCCGCCATCACTGAGCGCTTCTCGCTCGACGTCGCCCCTCCCGCCCCGGGCCAGGGCGCGCTCGCGATCGAGGTGCGCAGCGCCGAGACCGAGACGGGGCCGCTGCACGACGCGCTCGTCGCCCTTAACGACCCCGCTGCCCGCGCCGAGGCGCTCGCCGAACGCGCCCTGCTCGCAACACTCGAGGCAGGATGCGCGGCCCCGATTGGCGCAACGGCCGTGGCCGCGAACGGCGAGCTCACGCTGAGCGCGACCGTGTACCGCCTCGACGGGCAGGAACAGCTGACGGCCGTCGAACGCTCACCCCTCGCCTCACCCGAGGCGGATCGCGACGCGCGCTACCGCTCAAGCCTCACCGATCGCACGGCTCACGAGCTCGGCGCGAGCGTTGCGAAACAGCTGCTTGACCAGGGCGCCGCCGAACTCGCACCCCTCGGGGCGACGCGGTGAGCACAGCCGACCGCCACGCGCACGGTGGCTCCCACGGTGGCTCGCTTGAGGGCGCGCTCGAGGGCCAGCGGGTGCTCGTGCCGCGCGCCGAAGCCCGCGGCGATCACCTCGCTGAACTCGTGCTGAGCCTCGGCGGCGAGCCCGTCATGGTTCCACTCATCGAGCACACACCCCCGGCCGATGAGGAGGCCTTCGCCGCCGCGATCGAACGCTGGAACGCTGGCGTCTACGACTGGGCGGCCATTACGAGCGTGCGCGGCGCCCAGGCCTTTGCGCGGGCTGGGGCAACGCCGAGCGGCGGCCGCATCGCCTCGGTCGGCAGCACCACGACCGCGGCCCTCGAATCACTCGGCTTCTGCGTCACCCTCGAACCCGAACGCTTTACCGGCGAGAGCCTCGCGAGAGCACTCGTCGCCGAGCTCATGAGCTGGCCGGCCCCCGACGGTAAAGCGAGTGTGCTGCTGCCTCTCTCGGCCATCGCCGACACCGCACTCGAAACAGGACTCATCGCGGCCGGCCACCGCCCCGAGCGGATCGATGCCTACCGCACCAGCCCCGTCGAGGGAGACCCCGAGGCCGACGCGGCCATCGCCCTCTCGATCGATGCCGCGCTCGTGCTCAGCGCCTCGGCAGCGAGGGCACTCGCCGCACGGTTCCCGACGCTCCACGAGCATGCGCGTCTCGCAGCGATCGGAGAACCTACCGCCAGGCAACTCAGAAGCCTCGGCATGCCCCCCGCCGTCGTCGCCCGCCAGCACACCGCCTCAGGCACGGTGACGGCACTCGCGAGGCTCACCGAAACCAGCAGAAAATCGTGAAGAAGGTGCTGCAATGCAACCGCAAGGAGACCCGATGACCCTGACCAACCGACCGAGGCGCCTGCGCGCCACCCCCGCGCTGCGCCGCCTCGCCACCGAGACCCGGCTATACTCGGGCGACCTCGTGCTGCCACTCTTTGTGCGCGAGGGCATCAACGAGCCTCGCCCCATCACCTCAATGCCGGGCGTCATGCAGCACACGCTCGACTCCCTTCGCGCAGCCGCCGCCGAGGCCGCTGCCCAGGGCGTCGGTGGCGTCATGCTCTTCGGCGTTCCCGAGAGGCGCGACGCCCTGGGCAGCGCTGCCGACGACCCCGACGGCATTCTGAACGTCGCGACCCGCGCCGTCGCGAGCGAGGTTGGCGACGCGCTCGTCGTGCAGACCGACCTGTGCCTCGACGAGTTCACCGACCACGGACACTGTGGCGTGCTGGGTGCTCAGGGGCGATCCGCTGCGGGTCAACCCCGCGTCGATAATGACGCGACGCTCGAACGCTACCGGTCGATGGCCCTCGCGCAGGCCGAGGCCGGCTCGCAGCTGCTCGGCCTTTCGGGCATGATGGACGGCCAGGTTGCCGCTGTGCGCGACGTGCTCGACGCCGCCGGGCACCTCGACACCGCCGTGCTCGCCTACTCGGCCAAGTACGCCTCGGCGTTCTACGGGCCCTTTCGCGAGGCCGTCGACTCGCAGCTCACGGGCGACCGCCGCAGTTACCAGATGGATCCGGCCAACCGCCGCGAGGGCCTGCGCGAGGCGCAGCTCGACATCGCCGAGGGTGCCGACGTCGTCATGGTGAAGCCCGCCATGAGCTACCTCGACGTGCTCTCAGACGTCGCCGCCGAGAGCCCCGTGCCCGTGTGGGCCTACCAGGTGTCGGGCGAGGCGGCCATGATCGAGGCCGCCGCGGCCAACGGGTGGATCAACCGCCGTGCCGCCATCGAAGAATCGCTCGTGAGCATCAAGCGCGCGGGCGCCGACGCCATCCTGACCTACTTCGCCACCGAGATTGCGAGCAACCCCTCATGAAGAACACCCTGAACCCTTCCGGCGGCGTACCCGCTGGAACCCCTGCTGCCGGTGTTGTTGGCGCTGGTGCCCCCGCTGGCGGCGCACCCGTCGCCGATAATGCTGTGCTCGCCGAGAAAGCGGCGCGCGTCATTCCCGGCGGCGTGAACTCACCCGTGCGAGCCTTCGGCTCTGTCGGCGGAACCCCGCGCTTTCTCACCGGCGGGCGCGGCGCCATCGTGACCGACGTCGAGGGCAACGAATACGTCGACCTCATCGGAGCCTGGGGCCCGGCCCTGCTCGGCCACGCCGTACCCGAGGTCGTTGACGCGGTGCAGCGTGCTGCGGCGCGTGGCTTTGGCTTCGGTGCCTCGGTGCCTGAGGAGGCCGAACTCGCCGAGGCGATCATCGAGCGAGTGCCCGAAGCCGAGCGAGTGCGCCTCGTTTCGACGGGAACTGAGGCGACGATGACTGCGATCCGCATCGCCCGCGGCCACACCGGCCGCCCCCTCATCATCAAGTTTGCGGGGCACTACCACGGGCACTCCGACGGGCTGCTCGCCGCTGCCGGCTCGGGGCTTGCGACCTTCGGCCTGCCCGGTTCGGCCGGAGTGACCGAGGCTACCGCCGCCCAAACCCTCGTGCTCGACTACAACGACCTCCCGGCTCTCGAGGAGGCCTTCGCTCGCCACGAGGGTCAGATCGCCGCCGTCATCACCGAGTCTGCCGCCGCCAACATGGGCGTGCTGCCCCCTGAACCGGGCTTCACCGAGGGCCTGCTGCGCCTCGCCCACGCAAACGGCGCGCTCGTCATCACCGACGAGGTGCTCACTGGCTTCCGGGCGGGCCCCGGCGGCTACTGGGGGCTCGAGCGGGAGGCCGTGCAGGGCGGTTTTGCTGGGGCTGGTGCTGGCGGCGGTGCCGGTGCTAGTGCTGGTGGCGGTGCCAGTGCTGGGGCTGACGCTGGTGGCAGTGCTGGGGCTGACGCGGGCGGGCTGCGGCCCGACCTCTTCACCTTCGGCAAGGTGATCGGCGGCGGCCTTCCGATCGCGGCGGTCGCTGGCCGCGCCGAGCTCATGAACCTGCTCGCCCCGCTCGGACCGGTCTACCAAGGCGGAACCCTCTCAGGCAACCCCCTCGCCGTTACGGCCGGCCTCACCACGCTGCGCGCCGCCGATGCCGCCGCGTACGAGCGCCTCGCCTTTGCCGCCGACACCCTGGCGGGTGAGGTGAGTGGCGCCCTCGCCGAGGCCGGGGTCGAGCACCGGGTGCAGCGCGCCGGAACCCTCATGAGCGTACTCTTTGGCGACTTCGAGCACGCCCCGCGAACCTATGATGACGTGCTCGGCCAGAACGTGGCACAGCACCGGGCGTTCTTCCACGCGATGCTCGACGGCGGTGTGCACTTGCCGCCGAGCCCCTTCGAGACGTGGTTCGTGAGCGCGGCCCACGACGAAGCAATCCTCTCGCGGATCGCTGAGGCCCTGCCCGCTGCCGCCCGCGCCGCGGCTCGCGCCTGACCCGTGCCGATTTTGCTATAACCGGCAACTATTGCCTGATTTTTCGATGCATTTCCCCCAAAACCGCTTCATTCGCGTTGAAAATCAGGCAATAGTTGGGAGCTGGAGCTGGAGCTGGAGCTGGAGCCGGAGAATAGGGGCGAGCCAAAACCTGCCTGCGGCCGTGTCTGAGACCGCACCCGAAAACGCAAACGCCCGCGCCACAGCCCAGGCCGATGGGCCGGGGCTGGACGCGGGCGAGGGCGAGGCAGCGAGTGCCGAGTGCCGAGTGCCGAGGGCGCACGGGCGAGGGCGCACGGGCGAGGGCGCACGGGTGAGTGCGCGCTAGCGAGAGGGCGCCCGGGCGCGGGGCGCCGCGTTACACGCGGTCGACGAGCGCCGCAGCGACGCCCGTGTAGGTCGCGGGGGTGAGTGCGAGCAGGCGCTCCTTGGCTTCGGCGCCGATGTCGAGGCCGCTCACGAACTCGATGAGTTCGGCCTGGCCGATACGGCGGCCGCGGGTGAGTTCTTTGAGGGCGGCGTAGGGGTCGCTGATGGTTGAGCGGCCGGCGGTGACCTCGGCGCGAATCACGGTCTGAATAGCCTCGCCGAGTACCTCCCAGTTGGCGTCGAGGTCGGCCGCGAGCACCTCGGGTGCGGCGTCGATCTGGCCGAGGCCCTTGCGAATGTTGTCGAGCGCGAGCACCGAGTGGCCGATGCCGACGCCGATGTTGCGCTGCGCCGACGAGTCGGTGAGGTCGCGCTGCCAGCGGCTCGTCACGAGGGTCGCGGCGAGTGAGTCGAGAATCGCGTTCGACAGCTCAAGGTTTGCCTCGGCGTTTTCGAAGCGAATCGGGTTGACCTTGTGCGGCATGGTCGATGAACCGGTTGCGCCCTCGACGGGAATCTGCCTGAAGTAGCCGATTGAGATGTAGCTCCAGATGTCGGTCGCGAGGTTGTGCAGAATGCGGTTCGCGTGCGCAATGCGCGTGAACAGCTCGGCCTGCCAGTCGTGCGATTCGATCTGGGTGGTGAGCGGGTTGAACGTGAGGCCGAGGCCCTCGACGAAGTCGCGTGAGATCGCGGGCCAGTCGGCGTGCGGATCGGCCGCGAGGTGCGCCGCGAACGTACCCGTCGCACCCGAGAACTTGCCGTAGTACGGAATCTCGCGAATCTGGTCGAGCTGGCGGCGCAGGCGGTGCACGAACACTGCGAGCTCCTTGCCGAGCGTCGTGGGGGTCGCGGGCTGGCCGTGCGTGCGGCTCATCATGGGGAGCTCTTGGTACTCGCGGGCTTGGCGCGCGAGTTCGTCGATGACGGTCTCGAAGCGGGGGATCCACACCTGTTCAATCGAGTGCTTCACGGTGAGGGCGTACGAGAGGTTATTGATGTCTTCGCTCGTGCAGCACACGTGGGTGAGCTCGGCGAACTGGCCGAGGCCCTGCTGCTCGAGGCGGGCGCGCACGAGGTACTCGACGGCCTTCACGTCGTGCTGCGTGACGCGTTCGGTTTCGGCGAGCTCGTCAATCTCGGCCTGGCCGAACTGCGCTGCCCACTCGCGCAGCGACGCGAGCTGCTCGGCGCCCATGGGCGAGCCGCCCAGCAGCGAGTGCTCGGTGAGGTACGCGAGCCACTCGACCTCGACGTGCACGCGGGCGCGGTTGAGGCCTGCCTCAGAGAGGTAGTCGCCGAGGCCAGCGACGGCCGCGCGGTACCGCCCGTCGAGGGGGCTGATGGGCTGCGGGGGAAGACTCGTGGTCTCAGACATATTGGTGAACACTCCACGTGGGGTCGAACGGGACAAGACCCCTCTATTGTCGCAGAGTTTGGCGGCTCAGGTGGCCGGTTGTGCACAGGGCGATGAAGGGGCCTGAGAGCAAGCAGTGAGCTACCTGAACGTTCATTGCGGCGACTCAGGCAGCGAGAGTAACGTACCGACTAGGTGGAGAAATTTTAGCCACCTACTCGCCAAATGAAGTGGAGGTTTACGATGAGTACCCCGACAGAAGTTCTTCCAGGAAGCATTGCTGACGTAGGCGCTGCAGCCGAGGTGACCCGATACCTCGAGCCGGTTGTTCAAGACCTCATCGCCCTGTCGGTGAACGGCAAACAGGCCCACTGGCACGTGCGCGGCATGAACTTTGTGCGCACCCACGAGTTTCTTGACGAGGTTGTCGATCACGCCCGCGAGGCATCTGACACCCTCGCCGAGCGCGTGGTCGCCCTCGGGCACCCGGTTGACGGCCGTCTTGGCCAGGTAGCGGAGAAGACCCGCACCCCCGAGCTGACTGCTGGCTTCCAGGGTGCGAAAGCAACGATCCGCGCGATCATCGCTCAGATCGACGCGACCCGACAGGACGCGACGACGGCGATCAAGGCGCTCGACGAGATTGACCCGGTGAGCCAGGATCTCGTCATCGCGGTTGCGCAGGAGCTCGACAAGGACCGCTGGTTCTTGAGCGCGCACCTCGACGACCTCGACGACTAACGCATCAACCCGCTTGCGCGGCGGCTCAGAACTTCGGTTCTGGGCCGCCGTTTTTGTACCCGGCGCGCGAGCTAGGCGCCCGCATCGCTCAACCGCGCGAGCGGCCGGTCGCCGTGTGGCCCGAAGAGGTGCAGTATTTCGACCGCGTGGTCGTCGGCCGGGCCGAACCAGTGCGGGGTGGCCGAGTCGAACTGCGCCGTTTCGCCTGGGCCGATGAGGTGCTCCTCGTCACCGAGCAGCAGTCTGAGTTGGCCGGCGAGCACGTACATCCAGGCGCGGCCCTGGTGCGTCGTGAGTTTCGGTTCGCGCGGTTCGATGACGTGTTTGAATACGTGCACGCGGCCCGGGTTGCTCGTGAGCGGCACGACGACGCCTCCCGACTGCATGGTCTGCGGTTGCAGGTGCACGCGCGGGTCGCCGGTCGCTGGGGCGCCGACGATCTGGTCGAGGCTCACCCGGTAGGCCTTGGCGAGGGGCAGGAGCGCGTCGAGGCTCGGGGCGCGCTTGCCGGTTTCGAGGCGCGACAGTGCGCTCACCGAGAGGCCTGAGTCGTGGGCGACCGCCTCGAGCGTGAGCCCGCGGGTGGTGCGCATGGCGCGCAGGCGGGGGCCGATCGCGGCGATGATCTGGTCGGTCGAGGGGCTCATGAGGCCATTTTTGCAGATTCCGCAAAAAAGATGGCGCGTGAGCCTCGGCCAGGCGACGATGAGTGCTGCGGATCGCACCAGCGCACCCCGCGGTACACCACTCACGAGAGAGACCCCGATGCACGCACTCCTGCTCGGCGCTAGCGGCGCCGTTGGCACCATTATTCGACGCGAGCTTGAGCGCGAGGGCCATCGCGTCACGACCGCGAGCCGCCGTGAGGCCCCGGCCTCGGCCCAGACCACGGCAGCGGCAGAAGCTACGGCAGGCCAGGCGAGGAGGTCAGAACGTGTTGACCTCTCGGGAGATCTGGGCCCCCTCGCGGCGCTCGCCGAGACGCACGATGTCGTGATCAACGCCTCTGGCATTGAGCGAACCGACCTTGCGGGGGCGACCGGGGCAACGCCGCTTGTCGACATTTCGGCCACCGGTTCGTACCTCGCGGGGCTCAAAGCAGCGGCACGGGGCCCGGTGGTGCTCGGGGCGGGCCTCGTGCCGGGCCTCAGCACGGTGCTCGTGAGCGCGCTCGAGCAGCGGCCCGGCGATGAGCTTGATGTGCTCGTCATGCTCGGTGCTGGCGAGCAGCACGGTCCAGCCGCCGTCGCGTGGACCGCGGGGCTCGTCGGCACCGACGTGTTTCAGCCACCAGAAGGAGGCCGGGTGCGAAACCTCGCCGAGAGCCTCCGGGTGAAGGGGCCTGACGGGCGCACGCGGCGCTACCTTCGCGCCGACTTTCCCGACCACATCGTTGCCGCGAGCGGGCGAGAAGAGCAAGGGGGCGGCTCTGCCGCGATCCGCAGCTATCTCACGCTGAGCTCACGGGCGATGACCGCGGCGCTACGCGTGATTGGGCGAGCGAAGGGGCTGAGCGGTGTGCTCGGCATGGCCCCGCACGTGGGGTCAGACGCGTGGCATGTGGTCGCGCGCAACCGGCGCACGGGGGAGCGGCTTGAGGCTGAGGGTTCGGGCCAGTCTGAGGCGACGGGGCGGCTCACGGCGCTCGCCGCCGTACGGGCGGCCGAGAGAGCACCGTTTGGGGCGGTTTCGATGGCCGAGCTCGTGACGCAGGGGGAGGCGCGGCAGGTGCTGCGCAGGGCCTAGCGCCTGCGCGACTCCTTCTTGCTGAGGCCAAACACGGCGTTCAAGACCGAGGTGATGAGCGAGAGCACGAGCGCCCCGAGCACTGCCCACCAGAAGCCGTCGACCTCGAGCCCGAAGCCGATGATGCCCGAGACCCAGCCCACGATGAGCAGCAGGGCACCGTTGATGATGAGGTTGAAGAGACCGAGGGTGATGATGCGCAGCGGAATGGCTACGAAGCGAAACACCTTGCCCACCGTGATGTTGACCGCGGCGAAGAGAATCGCGACGACCACGAACGTCGTGACCGACGCCATCGTCTCGTCGCCGAGCGAGCGAATCCACACGCCCTGATCACCCGAGCCGCCGACGATGAGCGTGGTGAGCCATAGGGCGAGGGCGCTGACAAGAATTCGGCCGAGGTTCTTCATGCCTCTATGTTCTCAGCAAAACCCTGGTGTTTCGTGCGAACGGCGAGATCGCAGCGGCACATCAGCCCCGTGCACTACGCTTTTTGCATGGGAATCTTCAGCAAAAAAGATCGCAAGGCTCAGCCGGCACCCGAGGGGTTTGTGCCCTTCACCTTCACCGTTTCGACGGTTTTCGCGATTCCCATGCGCGGCCCGGCCCTCGTGGGTACCGTGACCGACGGTGAGATGCGCATCGGCCAGAGCGCCGTGCTGCTGTTGCCAAGCGGGCCCATCAAGGTCACCGTCGCCAAAATCGATAAGGCGCGCAAGAAGGCCGCCTTTGCGAGCGAGGGCGAAGAGGCCGGCGTCTTTCTCACGGGATTCACCACCGAGCACATTCCGGTCGCGCCCGGCCAAAACGGCTCGGTGATTGACGCTGGCGCCATGGCGGGGTGCGTGCTCGCGGGGCACTAGGCCCGTTATTTGTTTGCCCTGGCCTGCTTCGCTGCGATTTCTTGCGCCGCTTCTGCTTCGAGCATGTGCACGAGCACCTGTGCGCAGGCTGCCCCGAGATCGACCGGATTGAGGTCGAAATACACCAGACGCGGATCGACGCCGCCCGAGTGCGGCTCGCCCGCGACGCCGACGTGCAGATCGTCTGGAATGCGAAGGCCTCGCTTCTCGGCCACGGCGGTGACCGCGCTCGAGTACGACTCGTTGATGCAGTAGATACCGTCAAGGTATCCGTGTTCGCCGTCGAGGAGCTCGCGGGCCCCCTCAACTGGGTCGTGGCCAGCTGGGAGCACGTATAGGAGGGGTTCGATGCCGTTCTTTTGGCACCACTGCTCGTAGGTGCGCTGCGACTCGACGGTGTAGGCGTCGAGTGCCGAGCCGCGATAGAATGCGGGGCGGGTGGCGCCGTGCTCTCGCAGGGTGTCGAGGGCGACCCCCACTCCGGTTTTGAGCTCGTGCTCGACTCCACGCAGACGCGGTGATTCGTACGAGGTGATGTGGCCGCCGGCCGTCACGACGGTGATGCCATCGTGAAGGGCGGTTTCAATGAGGCTGTCTTCGGGGCCTGGATCAACGAGAATGATGCCGTCGGGCCGTATGGGGCCGCCGAGCTGCCCCGTGTCGGTGACGGGAACGACGGTGATGGTGTAGCCGAAGTTGAGGGCCTCCATCGCTGCACCCGCGATGATGCCGCGGTAGTAGGGAAAATAGGTTTCGCCCCAGAGGGGTGTGCCGCTGTGCCCAACCACGACGCCGATCACGTGAGTGCGACCCGAGCGAAACACCCTGCTGATCCACCCCGGGCGATAGCCAAGGTTCTTGCCGATCTCGAGCACACGCTCGCGGGTTGCGGGCGCAACTTTACCCTTGTTGTTGAACACGAGCGACACGGTTGCAGGCGAGACTCCCGCGGCTTCGGCTACCTGGCTAATCGTAACCTTCGTGCGTTGAGACACAGCACCTCCGTGCGCTGATTTGTGCCACTCTCGGCGCTTGCAAGGAAAACAAGGTTTGACATTGGCGAGATTGAGCTTCATACTATCAGCACAAGTTAAACCGGTTTAATCAATAAAGGTAAACCGATTCAATGGTGAATGAATGGAGTGCGTATTGCAGAACCAGACCGAAACAGTAACGGGGGCGGGCACCGCGAGCCGACCCGTTCGAATTCTTGCCTCGTACGTCATGGACGCGCCGAATGTCTCGGCCGATTACGCTGACGAATTGCACGCGCTTGCCTCGAACGCTGCGCGTGCGATCGTGACGGCCGCCGACGACGCTCAGGTAATGTTCGTGAATGCCAACGACCCGAGCAGCGACGTAGAACGATCACTCACGAATATCGATGGCGTCGTGGTGCTGGGTGGCTCAGATGTCGACCCGAGTCACTACACCAGTGACGAGGCAGCGATTGCAAAGGTCGAAGCGACGCAGCCCAAGGCCGACGAGTTCGAGTTGGCACTCATTACGGCCGCCGTCGAGCGGGGCCTGCCGGTGCTCGGTATTTGCCGTGGCTCTCAGGCAATCAACGTCGCTTTTGGTGGTTCGCTCATTACCGATCTTGGCGCTGACACGATGCACCGTATCGACGCAACCGATAGCTGGACCAATCACGACATCGAGATTGCTCCGGACACACGTCTTGGCAGCATCTATGGCGAGGCAAACGTCAGCGTTCGTTCGGCCCATCACCAGGCAGTCGATACGGTTGCGCCCGGGCTTCGCGCCTCGGCCGTTGCAGCTGATGGCATCGTCGAAGCGGTCGAAGCGAATGACGACCGCTGGGTCTTGGGCGTGCAGTGGCACCCCGAAGAGCACCAAGCGAATACCCACCACATGAACCTGCTCGCGCAGGCGTTCATCACAGAAGCACGCAAACACTAACTGGTCAGGCCCGACCCCGGGCCGCATTCAAAGGAGAACATCATGACCCGTAAACACCTCATTGCAACACTGTCGGTCGCTGCGACCCTCGGCCTCGGCCTTGTCGCCTGCTCGTCAGATGCCCCGGCTGAAAAGAACGAGAAGCCAGAGGCCAGCTCTGGCTCGTTTGGCGAGTGCACCATTACCGGCGAGGCCGGCTCGATTGAGCTCGATACGGTTGCCGACGGCACCCTCACGGTCGCGGCCGTACTTCCGAGCAACGGTTGGTGGAACGGCTCGAGCCCAGAGACGATCAACGGTGGTTTTGAGTACTGCCTCGCATCGAACGTTGCGCACCGTGCCGGCCTCGAGTCGGTCACCGTACAAAACCAGTCGTGGGATCAGCTCATCTCGGCAAGTAACACCAACTACGACATGGGTACCGCGAGCATCACGATCACCGAGCCTCGCAAAGAGGTCTTCGACTTCTCAGACGCATACTTCCAGTCGAACCTCGGCGTCGCCATTAAAGATGGCGCTGATGTGACGGTCGACAACGTTGGCGAGAAGAAGATCGGTGTACTGCAGGGCAACATGGGTTCGCAGTACGTGAACGATACGCTGAAGCCCTCGGGCGGTATTCAGCAGTTCCAGTCAGAGACTGAGATGTTCACGGCACTTCGTGCTGGTCAGGTCGACGCCGTTGTCACCGACACGACGCTCGCGCTCTCGAACACAGCGGCCTCGAACGGTGAGCTCGTCGTGACCGGGCAGTTCGAGCTCGACCAGGAGTACGGCATCATCATGCCGAAGGGCACCCCGAACCTCGAGGCCGTGAACGCAGCCATCGCCGACATGAAGCAAGACGGCACCTTCGACGAGCTCTCGGCAACGTGGCTCACCCCGCTGTTCGGTGTTGACCCGAACACGATTCCCGTTTGGAACTAACACTCAACAATGTCAAAAGAAGCTCTCTCAACAACGGTTCTTGAGACCATGCCGGGGCTGAGGCTTAGCCCTCCGCCCCGGTCACGGGGTCTCGCCATCACCGCGACGGTCGCGAGCCTCGCTGCATTCTTTGGAATCGGCGTGCTTGCCTCTACAGGTCTCACGGCGGCTGAAGCGGGCACAACCGCTCGCACCGCGGGATGGATCTTCATGACCGTGGGCCTCGTGCTCGCGGCGGTTCCCGTCATCTTTGCCTTCAAAGCATGCGCCGAGTCGTTCAAAGCTGCCAAGCTCGTGAACAGTGACAACGTGCTGAAGGCCCGTGCCAACGCGAGTCGTTCACGCGAACTCGCGCTCACATCGCTCGGCATTCTCGTTGCGCTCGGAGTGCTCACCGGGTTCTTCCTCTTGCTCGTCTCAAACGACGCGAGCGTGCAGAAGACGTTCCTCAGGTGGGACATCATCAGCAGCACTGCTGGGGTCGTGGGCAAGGCGTTCGGCATGAACATCTTCATCGCCGTCGTCGCTGAGATCATCGTGCTTGTCTTCGGCCTCGCTCTCGCGGTCGCGAGAATGCTGCCGGGCCGGGCGGGCGCGCCGATCCGCTGGCTTGCTATTGCCTATATCGACGTGATGCGCGCGGTTCCCGCGATCATCGTGATCTACCTCATTGGCTTCGGGTTGCCGCTCGCCGGCATTCCGTTCTTGAAAGATCTCTCACCGACCTGGTTTGCGATCATTGCGCTCGCACTCACCTACAGCGCGTACGTCGCTGAGACCTACCGCGCTGGCATCGAGTCGATTCACCAGTCGCAGTTCTCGGCCTCACGCTCGCTCGGCTTTTCGTTCGCACAGACGATGCGCCTCGTGGTGCTGCCGCAGGCGGTGCGCACGGTGATTCCGCCGCTGCTCACGATGTTCATCGGGCTACAGAAAGATACTGCGCTCGTGAACGTCATCGGTGCGATGGATGCATTCAACCAGGCGAAGTATGTCTCGGCGACGCAGTACAACCTGTCGTCAGTGACGATCGTCGCGATTCTGTTCGTCGTCGTCACCATTCCGCAGACGCGTCTTGTCGACTGGTGGCTTGAGCGCGGCAAGAAGCTGAGGGGAGCTGCCTGATGAGCTTTATTACCTTTGACAACGTCCATAAGCGGTACGGCGAGAACGAGGTGCTCAAGGGCATCAACTTCGAGGCGAACAAGCACGAGGTCGTGTGCCTCATCGGAGCCTCGGGGTCGGGCAAATCAACCCTCTTGCGCTGCGTCAATGCGCTCGAAGAGATTCAAGAGGGCAAGATCATCGTCGACGGCGATGTCGTCTCGGGGCCCGGGATCGACGTCAACCGCCTGCGCCGCAAGGTTGGCATGGTGTTCCAGTCGTTCAACCTGTTTCCGCACATGACCGTGCTCGACAATATCGCGCTCGCTCCCATGAAGCTGCTCGGCGTCGATAAGGCGACCGCGCGTGAAGAGGCGCACGAGCTGCTGAAAAAGGTGAACCTCGACCACCGTGCCGACTACTACCCTGATCAGCTCTCGGGTGGGCAGCAACAGCGCGTTGCGATCGTTCGCGCCATCGCGATGAAGACCGAAGTGCTGTTGCTCGACGAGATCACGTCGGCGCTCGATCCAGAGCTCGTAAACGAGGTGCTGAGCATCGTGCGCACACTCGCCTCTGAGGGGCTCACGATGCTGCTCGCCACGCACGAGATGACGTTTGCAAAAGAAGTCGCCGACAAGGTTGTCTTTCTTGAGCAGGGACGCATTCTCGAAGAGGGCCCGCCCTCGCAAATCTTCGAAGACCCACGCGAGGAGCGCACCCGTGCCTTCCTCAAGCAGGTACTCGAATCTGGCAGGCTCTAAGGCGTTTTACAAAGAGTGATGGCCCGGCTGTTCGAAACAGCCGGGCCATCATTCTTTGGGTACCGTGATTACGCCGCGACGGCTTACTCGTCGTACGAGTAGAAGCCCTCGCCGCTCTTGCGCCCGAGCTTGCCGGCGTCGACGTAGCGGTGCAGCAGGTCGCGCGGGCCCTGGGGCAGGGTCGGGGTCTCGGCCGCGTAGTGCTCCTCGATGTCGAGCACGACGTCGAGACCCACCTGGTCCATGAGGGCGAAGGGGCCCGCCGCGAGGCCCATGTTGGCCTTCATAATCGCGTCGACGTCTTCGGGCGTGCTGACACCCTCTTCGACAACGGCGAGCGACTCGCGCTTGATGGCCGCCCAGATGCGGTTGAAGATGAAGCCGGTGCTCTCGGCGTGCGCGATGAAGGGCTCGAGACCGAAGCGGCGGAGCTCTTCGGCGACGTCGTCGAGCAGGCCTTCGGTTGTTTGGCCGTCGCTCATGAGCTCGACCGCCATGCTTGCCGGGGGCATCGCGAAGTGCATGTTGAACACGCGCTCGGGGTTCTTGACCTCGTCGATGACGAGGCGTGAGGCGTATGACGACGAGTTTGTCGCGAGCAGCGCGTCGTCGTCGGCGAGCTCATCGAGCTGGCCAAAGAGCGGGCGCTTGATGTCGAGGCGCTCGGGAACGGCCTCGACCACGAGCCATGCACCAGGCAGCGCGTCGGCGACCTGCTCGGTCGCGGTGACCTTGCCCGCGGTGGCGCCCTTGCCCTGCTTGGTGAGGCGCTCGCTCAGTTCTGGCAGCGCTTCGTCGATGTAGGCGAGGGCTGCGTCGCGCTGGGCCTCTTGCAGGTCGGCGATGCGCACGTCAGACCCGCCCGCGGCAAAGACGGCTGCGATGCGGCGGCCGAGGGTGCCAGCGCCCACGACCACAATGGGGCGCTCAGAAACATTGGCCGGTAGCGAAAACTTCATGATATCTCTCCAATCGTTGGTGCAATCACCATGGTTTCTCGATACAATCTGTATTGAGTACATTATGCATCGAGTTTCTGTGAGGGGAATCAGCAATGAATACGGGTGAGTCACGGGGCGACACTGGGGTCGCATCTGCTGGCCAGACGGCAGCGAACGAGGGGTCTCGCGCGGGCCAGTCGGTGCCGAGGGCACGCGTGCACACCAGGGCCGCCCTCATCGATGCTGCCGAGGCGATCTTTGCGGCGAGGGGCGTGCCGAGCGCCTCGATCGACGAGATTTGCAAGCGGGCCGGCTTCACGCGCGGCGCCTTCTACTCGAACTTCAAGACCGTCGACGACGTGTTCTTTGCCCTGTACGAGCGCAAGACCGAAGAGGTCTTGAGCGGCATGGCGAGCTTTGACCAGGCCGTTCCTGCGGCCGCGCGTGGCCGCGAGGCCGTTCTTGAGGCGGCGGCCGACGAGATGCTGCGCGTCATTCCCGCAGACACCCAGTGGTATGCGCTGCGGGCGCTCTTCGGGTTGCGCGCCTGGTCAGACCCCGACATGGCCGAGGTGCTGAAGGGCCACGGCGAGGCATTTCAGCGCCAGGTCGTTCCGGTGCTCGAGGGCGTTGCCCGAGCCGTGGGCGCGGCGCTCGTGCCCGACGCCGACGAGGCCACCCGCATCGTCATCGCCTGCCACGTCGGCTCGGTGCTGCAGGGACCATTCGTTGACAGCCCGCCGCGACTGCGGCGAGATGCCATACTCACAGCGCTTCGGGGGGTGTTGACCGGCCATCAGCCGGCCCACTAGCCGAGGCGACCACACAGAAAAGAAAGGGTGAGCACTCATGTCTGAGTCACGCGTAGCCATCATTGGGGCCGGAGTCATCGGCCTGTCGTGGGCAGAACTATTTCTCGAGAGCGGGTGGGAGGTCTCGATCTTTGACGTTTCGCCCGACGCGGTGCCCGAGGGGCGCGGCTTCGAGGTTGCGTCGTCGATCGAAGATGCCGTGCGCGGCGCCGACCTCGTGCAAGAGAACGGCCCAGAGCGCCTCGATATCAAGCGCGACCTGCTCGGCCAGATCGCTGCCGCGGCATCTGATGACACGATCATCGCGTCGTCGACCTCGAGCCTGCTCCCGTCGCTCCTCGCCGACGGCAACGAGCGCACCGACCAGATTCTCGTCGGCCACCCCTACAACCCGCCGCAGATCATGCCGCTCGTCGAGATCGTGCCGGGGCCCACAACCCGTGACGAGCTCGTGAAGCGCGCCGAGCGCATCTACCGTGACATCGGCAAGGTTCCCGTTGCGCTGCAGCGCGAGATTCCCGGCTTCGTCGGCAACCGCGTGCAGAAGGCCGTGCTCGATGAGGCCATGTGGCTCATCAAGCACGGTGTCGTTGACGCGCGCGCCTTCGACATCATCTTCCAGGAGTCGCTCGGCCTGCGCTGGGCTTCGATCGGCGTGCTCGAGGCTTCACACCTGGGCGGCGGCCCGGCTGGCCTGCGCCACATCATCGAGCACGTCGGCAAGGCGCTCGACGCGATCGAGCTGCACCGCCCCGACATGAGCGATGCCGACCGAGACGCGCTCGTACAACAGGTCGAAGATGCCTATGGCGTCGCCGACACCTACGCATCGCGTGCCGAACGCCGCGACCGCATCACGCGCGCCGTGCGCGGATCGGTTGGCGCCGAGCAATTGCGACCGGTGCTGTACGCCCTCGACGTGCTTGAGGGCAGTGTTAATCGGGTCGATCCGCACACGGGCGAGGTCACGCAACTGCACACGGGGCTCACCGAGGCTCCCGACGGCCTCGTCGTCGATACGAAGGCCGGCCACATCACCTTCACCTGCATGGGTGAGCCCGATGGCGAGGCGAAGGCTGGCCAAGAGCCCGAATTCGCGACCGTCAACGGTTCGGTTCAGCGCATTTCGCTGGGCGGCGGATCGGCGCAGGTCATCGTGCCGCGCGGCTCGTTCACCACGGGCAAGCAGATCACGAGCGACCCGGCCACCGGCCGCCTCTTCTGGAGCGACCGCGAGGGCCGCGGGATTTACCGTGCCGAGGCCGACGGAAGTGGCCTCACGCGCCTCGTCGACACGAGGGGAACGGGTGAGACCGAGGTGCAGGAGTGGTGCGTTGGCATCGCCGTCGACCCCGAGGCCGGTGAGCTGTTCTGGACGCAGAAGGGTGCGACCGGGGCCGCAGAGGGGCGTATTCTGCGCGCTTCACTCGAACTGCCCGAGGGCGAGACGGCCGCGACGCGCACCGACATCGAGACCCTCTGGAGCGGCCTGCCCGAGCCGATCGACCTTGAGATCGACGCCGCGGCCCGCATGCTGTACTGGAGCGACCGCGGTGAGGGAACCGACGGTAACACGCTGAACCGCGCGCCCATTCCCGAGGCCGGTGCCAAGGGCTGGCGCCCCGCGATCTTGTCGCGCGGCTTCGACGAGGCGATCGGCCTCGCCCTCGACACGGTGCACCACGCGGCCTACGTCGCCGATCTGTCGGGTGCGATCAGGCAGATCGATCTCGGCAGCGGCGCAGAGCGAGTGGTGGCGACCCTGCCGGGTGCCGCTACTGGCCTCGCGCTCGCCTGGGAGTAACGCAGGAGTCGATGCGCTCAGGCGCCCGTGGTAGCCCAGCGCTCGACGGCGCCGAGCGCATCGCGTGACAGCTCGTCGCGCTCGATGCCGGTCTCGCGACTGAGCGCCTTGAGCAGCCCCGCCCGGCTCGCGTAGCCTGATGCCGTGGCCGCCGCCTGCAGGCTCGTGCCCCCTCGAAGCCGCGCGACCGCGACGTTGAGCCTTGCCCGCGCTCGCCAGCTCGTGAACGAGAGGCCGGTTTCGTCGCGAAAGAGGCGCTGCATGTGGCGGGGGCTCGTGCCGGCGAGGGCCGCGAGCTCGTTGAGTGTCGAGGAACTCGCGATGCACGCCTGTGCAACCGCCCTCGCTGCCGGGTGCGCGGGGGTGAGCAGCGGAAAGCAGTCGAGCCGCATGGTGCTCAGCACCTCGTCGATGGCGACGCGAAACACGTGCACCTCTTCGCGGGTGCGCGGCCCGGCGCCAAGAATCGTTGCGACGAGTCGTGTGAGGTCGGGAACGATGCCGAGTAGCTGGATGGGGTTCGGTGGGATCGTTTGCGGCGAGAGGAACGGGCCAAACACGACGCTCTCTTGCGTGTATCTCGCCGAGTGCTCGACATTGGGCGCGAGCCAGAGGTTTTCTTTCGGGCCGAGGC
Organism: Leucobacter chinensis; assembly: GCF_019049105.1. Taxonomy (GTDB): domain Bacteria; phylum Actinomycetota; class Actinomycetes; order Actinomycetales; family Microbacteriaceae; genus Leucobacter_A; species Leucobacter_A chinensis. Next base: position 204,808 of record NZ_JAHQZR010000003.1, on the reverse strand, counting down.
GAATGGGGCGGCCCTCGACGACGAGGTCGGCCGCGCCGCTCACGACGTGAATGAGATGCGGGTACTCGTGCGAGTGGGTCTCATGGCCGAGAAAACGCACGGCGTTCTCGGGAACCACCGACAGCAGGTCAGCGCGCAGCAACGGCCCAGCTCCTCGGTTTCGCCGCCACTGCTGGGCTAAAACCGCCGGTTTGCGTGCCGATGTCGTGCCGGTTCGAACCCGGTGTCGGCTTGGTGTCGCAAAGCATGACTTTCGCCTTTCTCGAGCGGTTTGGTAAGTGTAGCCTAACTAACATCATATGAAGCGGGGCTGCGACCTGCCCCCGAGATGTCTCGCACCTCACTGATTATCCCAAGAGAGAAGCTTATGCTTTTGCGTTCCCGAAACCCACTCGTTCCCGTCATCGCGGCCCTGCTCGGCGCCTCGGTGCTGCTCACCGGCTGCTCGTCGTCAGAGAAGCCTGCCGAAACCCAGGCCGCCGAAACCGCCGAGGCTACCGAGCGCACGGTCACGACCGAACAGGGCGAGGTCACGGTGCCCGCCGTTCCCGAGCGCGTCGTCGTGCTCAACTATGCACTCGCCGGTTACCTCTACGATCTTGACGTGCCCGTCGTCGGAACCACCTCAGAAGACTTCGACCACGAGGCCGGCTTCTCTGAGATGTGGGGCGACGGCCCGAAGAAGAACGACACCGAGTTCATCACCTGGGGCATGGACGGCTTCGACCTCGAGGCCATTCTTGAGCTCGAGCCCGATCTCATTGTTGCCGGCGGCATGGGCCTGCCCGGTGGCCTCGCTTCGAAGGGCTACGACCAGCTCTCGCAAATCGCGCCGACCGTTATCGTGAACAAAGACCTCACGACCTGGCAGGAGCAGTTCGAGTTCATCGCCGACGATCTCTTCGGTCGCGCCGACGATTACGCCGACCGTCTTAAGGCCTACGAAGATCGTGTTGCCGAGGTGAAGGCAGCTATCGACGTGCCAGCCTCACCGGCGTCGGTTCTCACGATCACCTCTGACGGTACCCCGTACCTCCTCTTCGAAGACACCGGCCTGCCGCAGGAGCTTGAGGCGCTCGGCTTCACCGCAGCACCGCTCGTTGAAGAGCACGGCCTCGAGCCCTACAACCCGGGTGGCGACATGGCGACGCTCTCGACCGAACAGGTCGGCCAGCTGCTCGCAGACGTTCCAACCCTCTTCATCACGGGCTTCAACACCGACACAACCGATGTTGCGACGCTCGCGAAGCAGCCCGTCTGGGCCGGCACCAAGGCTTTCTCTGACGATCACGCCTACGACCTGCCGTACTGGACGGTGCGCGGCGACTACGACAAGGCGCTCGCCCTGCTCGACATCATCGAAGAGCAGTTCTCGTAGCGAGCACTCGGGGCACCTGAAGGAATATCGCCATGGCACATCACGACCTCATCATTCACCCGCTCGTTCTGCGGTGCGTGCACGTCACGCGCATCGTCGACGTGACACCGCGCATGCGCAGGGTCACGCTCTCGGGTGAGCAACTCGCGGCGTTCTCGAACGGGCAGCACGACCTGCCCGCCTTCGCGAGCCCCGGCTTCGATGACCACGTGAAGCTCATTTTTGCGAGTGATGGCGATATTGCTCAGGTGCTGCCCGAGCAGCTCGCGAACGGGATCGAGTGGGCACCCGCCGAGACGAGGCTGGGCCGCGACTACACCCCGCGCCGCTTCGACGCCGCCACGGGAGAGCTCGATCTCGACTTCGTGATGCACGGCGACGGGCCGGCAGCGAGCTGGGCGCAACGTGCCACCGTGGGCGCTGCGCTCTGGTTCGCCGGCCCCAAGTCGTCGACCGTCATTCCTGACGACGCCGACTGGGTGCTGCTCGCGGGCGACGAGACCGCGCTTCCCGCGATCGGTCGCTACTTCGACGAGCGGCCGAGCGCTGCCCCCGTGCGCGCGGTGATCACGATTGCCGATGCCCGCGCCAAGCAGGCGCTTTCGCTCGGCCCGAACGATCAGGTCGAGTGGGTCATCGCCCACGAACACGACGAGCGGGCGCTCGCCGAGGCGGTCGCCAAGCTGCAGGTGCCCGGCGGAACCCCGTACGTCTGGGCCGCTGCCGAGAGCCGCGCGCTCCTGCCGGTGCGCAAGCTCGCGAAAGCGCTCGGCGCGGCCAAGTCGCACACCAACATCACCGGTTACTGGCACAAGACGCCAGAGGCCGATGCCCCCGGCCAGATCGCTCACGAGCCCACGCTGCCAGAGATGCCCATCACCTGGTTCGCCGTGCGTGCGGCCCTCAGTATCGGCCTGCTCGACGCGCTCGCCGCAGAGCCGATCTCGCTCGAGACGCTTGCCGCCAGGCTGCGTGCCACCGCGGGCGAGCTCGACGCGCTCACCGAGTTGCTCGTTCAGGCGGGTCTCGTCGCATGCGACGACCAGGGGCTACTGAGCCTCGACCGCCTGGGCGAAGAGCTCTGCGAAGACGAGCACGAGCAGGAGCACTACGTGGGCTGCGAGGCCGACCAGGTGCTCGCGCTTCAGGCGCTGCCCGAGGCGCTCGGCAGCGACCGCTCGGCCTGGCAGCACGTGAGCGGATCATCGCTTCGCACCTCGGTCGAAACGAACACTGAATACTACGAAGAGCTTGTCGACGAGGCCCGCGGCCTGCCGCACGTGCTCACGGGCCTCACGCGTCAGGCCGTGTGGGGCGAGGCGCCGAAGGTCGCGGTGACGGGGCCGGGGGCGCTCGAGGTCAGCGAGGTATTGCAGGCCGAGGTTGGCGCGAGCATCACGGTGTTCGAGTCGACCGGCCCGCTCGCGGTTCTACGTCAGGTGGGGCACGAGGCCCCGTGGGCGTTTGCCCAGGGCGTGCCCGAGGGCGCCGATCTCGTGGCGACGGCCCTGGCCTTCGGCCACCGCAGCGATGCCGAGGTCGTTTCGCTCCTGCGCTCGCTCGCGGGTGCTGCCGAGCGACTCGTGCTTATCGAACGGCTGAGCCCTGACGGGCTGAGCCCCGCGGCGAGTGCCGCGCAGGCCCTCGTCGATTACGCTGCGCTCGGTGTGCCGACCCGTACTCCCGAGGCGACCCTCGCGCTCGTGGAGGCTGCCGGCTGGTCGCTTGTTTCACGTGAAAAGCTCGGCTGGGGCATCGAGAGCCTCGAAGTGATTGCGACGGCCGGGCGCTAGTGCGAGCTGTCACGCCGGTGCCGAAGTCGCGGCACCGTATCGCTTGGTTGTGCGTTTCGCTCGTCGTGCTCGCTTGCGTGTGCGCCGCGAGCATCGCGATTGGGTCGGCGAGGTTGCCGCTCAGTACGGTGTGGGCCGCGCTCACTGACCCCGATGGCAGTATCGACCACGCCACGGTGCTCACGCTTCGAGTGCCCCGCACGCTGCTCGGCCTGCTCGTTGGGGCGGCGCTCGCCGTTTCGGGCGCACTCATGCAGGGTCTCACGCGCAACCCGCTCGCCGACCCTGGCATTCTCGGGGTGAACGCGGGCGCCGGTTTCGCGATCGTGCTCGGTGTTTCGCTCTTTGGGGTGACTCGCATCTCGCAGTACCTCTGGTTCGGGTTTATCGGTGCTGTTGCCGCTGGCATGCTCGTGTACTTCGTGGCGGCCAGGGGCGGGGGCGGCGCAACGCCGCTACGCCTCACGCTCGTCGGTGTTGCGCTGAGCGCCGTGCTCACGGGCTTCTCGCACACCCTCGCGATGCTCAATACGCGCACCTTCGACCGCATGCGCTTCTGGGGCGCTGGCAGTCTCGCCGACCGTCCCGAGGGCACGATGCAGGTCGTCTTGCCCTTTATCGCGATAGGCCTCGTGCTCGCCTTCACGACCGCGCGAGGCATGAACGCCCTCGCCCTCGGCGACGATCTTGCGCGCTCGGTTGGCTCACGCGTGGGCTTCACGCGCGCTCGCGGCATGATCGCGGTCACCCTCATGTGTGGTGCTGCAACCGCGGCCGTCGGCCCCATCGGCTTCGTGGGCCTCATGGTGCCGCACGCCGTGCGCTTCATGGTCGGGCCAGACCAGCGGTGGATCCTCCCTTTCTCTCTCGTCTTGGGCCCCACGTTAGTGCTGACCTCTGACATTCTTGGGCGCGTGATCGTCTCGCCAGCCGAGCTTCAGGTCGGCGTCGTCACCGCCTTTCTCGGCGCCCCCGTGCTCATCGCGCTCGTGCGCCGTACGAAGGTGGCTGCCCTATGAGCGCAACGGTTGTTCTTCGCGCCGGTCGCTTCAGCCGCCGCACCACACGACGCGCGATCGTTGTGCAAGTGCTGCTCGTCATCGCCGTCGTCGCCTGCTCGCTCGCGGCGCTCACCCTCGGGTCGCGCTCGCTCTCCATCGAGCAGGTGTTCAACGCGCTCTCACCCGGCGCCACAGGAATCGACCGCATGGTCGTCGTTGAGTGGCGCGCTCCCAGAGCCCTCGCGGCCGTGCTCTTCGGGGCCTGTCTCGGGGTGAGCGGCGCGATGTTCCAGTCGCTTACGCGCAACCCACTTGGCAGTCCAGACATCGTGGGGCTGAACACCGGCGCCTACACGGGTGTCGTCGTCATGCTCATGATGGGCAACACCGGTTACGGCTCGCAGGCCGTCGGCGCAATTGTCGGCGGAATCGGCGCCGCCATGATCATTTACCTGCTCGCCTACCGCCGCGGCATGGGTGGTTTCAGGCTCGTGATCGTGGGAATCGCGGTTTCTGCAATGCTCGCCTCGGTCAACGTGTGGTTCTCGGTGAACGTCGATCTTGAGCTGGCCGCCGAAGCCGCGGTGTGGGGCGCAGGCAGTATTAACGGCGTCGAGTGGCCGGTCGTCATCGCCTCGGCGGCCGTCGCCGTGCCGCTCGTCGTGATGCTGCCGATGCTCGCCCGAAGGCTCAGGCAGCTGCAACTCGGTGACGACACCGCGGCGGCGCTTGGGGTTCCGCTCGAGCGCAGCAAGGCCCTCATCGTCATTGTCGGCGTTGCCCTCACTGCCCTCGTGACCGCGGTCGCGGGCCCCGTCGCCTTTATCTCGCTCGCGGCACCGCCCATCGCAACCCGCATCACGGGGCGCAAGGGAACCCTCGATCTCGTGGGTGCGGCCCTAGTCGGAGCGCTCTTGCTCTCGGCCTCCGATCTCATTGCCCAGCACGCGATTCCGGGCGCGACCCTGCCCGTCGGCGCCGTGACGGTGTGCCTCGGCGGCCTGTACCTCATCTGGCTCCTCTTTCGTGAAAGTGCACGCTCATGACCGATCTCGCAACGCCCACCGCAGCAGCCGCCGAGGCGCGCCTGACAACCGAGCACGTTTCGGGCGGCTACGAGCGCACCGTCGTTTTGCACGATGTCACCGTGCGGGTGCCAACGGGCTCGTTCACCGCGATCATTGGCCCGAATGCCTGCGGAAAGTCGACGCTGTTGCGCATGCTCTCGCGCCTACTCAGGCCGAGCGAGGGCAAAGTGCTGCTCGACGGCGCAGACATTCGCCGAACCTCGGTCAAGCAGTTCGCGCGCCAGCTCGGCCTGCTGCCGCAAACGCCGATCGCCCCCGAGGGCATCACCGTCTCAGAGCTCATTGCGAGGGGCCGCCACCCGCACCAGGGCGTGCTCGCCCAGTGGAGCCGTGATGACGAGATCGCCGTAGAGCGCGCGATGCGAGACACCGGCGTCACCGAGCTCGCCGAACGGCACATCGATGAGCTCTCCGGTGGCCAGCGACAGCGGGTGTGGATCGCGATGTCACTCGCCCAAGAAACCCCGATTCTCTTGCTCGACGAGCCCACCACCTACCTCGATATCGCCCACCAACTTGAGGTGCTCGAGCTCGTTGTGCGCCTGCGCGATGCCGGCCGAACGGTCGTCGCCGTGCTGCACGACCTCAACCAGGCCGCGCGTTACGCCGACCACCTCATCGCGATGCGCGACGGCGAGGTCGTGGCGCAGGGTTCACCCCGCGAACTCATGACCGAGGCCACCGTTGAGCGGGTCTTCGGGCTCGTCTCGCGCGTCATCACTGACCCCGATACCGGCTCGCCGATCGTGCTCCCGCGCGCGAAGGTGTGACGCGGGTTTCTGGCCCCCGTGCACGCGAAGACGTTCTGGCGCGGGCTGCGGCTCGCGATGATCCGCCGCGTGTGATCGATTCTCGTGTTCGAAAGGTCAAAAAGTGTCGAAAATCTCGCTGAAATCGACACTTTTTGACCTTTCGATGAAAGTGCAGGGAACGAGAGATTCAGGGTTTGGTGAGAAAATGAGGGCATGACACGCATCAACGGGAGAGCGCTCGGCCTCTGGAGCCTGCGCATCGACGCCATCTACTGCGTGCTGCTCGGCGGCGCCGTCGCGGTGGCCTCGGCGCAGATCGCCCGAACGATCGCGCAGCCGGCGTGGCTGCTCGCGCTCGCCGGCAGCGTCGTTGTGGTGTGGGCCGGACTCGTGATGGTCATGGTCGCGAAGCTGCGGTTGCGCATCGCGCTACGCCTCGTCATGGGCGTGAACATCGTGGCTGCGCTGCTCGTGGCCGCGTGCTCGATGACGGCCGGGTCGATGCTGGCCGCGTTCATCGTGGTGGCGATCGCCATCGACATTCTGCTCTTCGCGGTGAGCCAGGCCCTGGCTCTGCGCACCCTGCCGGCGCCCGAAGCGGTTGCGGGCTAGCGTTTTCGAAACGCTCACTTGTCGGCCAGTTGCGCCGGTTGAACGCCGAGATCTGTCACTCTTTGCAATGAATTGGCATTCGCTTTACTTATGTAAAATAATAGACAGTATTATGAGTGATTCTGTTTTGACTACCGCCATCGAGCAGTCGCGAGAAGGCCACGATACGTGGCGTTCCGAGCGCGCCGCCGCGGTGACCGGGCCAACCGGCAACCTTGCTCTCGTTGAGACGCGCTGGTTTGGCGCTGGCGAAACCGTCGATGTCGAGGCTGAGCAGGCATCGGCGCCAGAGGGCGTGACGGTGACCTCGCTCGCGCGTCGCTCACTGAGCACCGGAGAAGCCGAGTACGGCCTGCGTCGCTGGGATGCGAACTCTGCCGCGATCCGCGCGTTTAATGGCATCAGTGCCTTCGCGTTTAACCCCGGCTGGGTGATCGCCGCGAGCTTCACGCCGGTCTCAGCAGACCGCACCGTGCCCTTCGAGCACATTCGTGACAACGGCGGCACGCGAGAGCTCGTGGTGCCGGGAGACATTACCTTCACGCTGAACGACGTCGACTACCGCTTCGCGGCCTTTGATGACGGCGGTGTGTTGCTGCTCGTATTCGGTGATGCGACGAACGGCGCCGAGGGTGCCGACGCAACCTATGGCGCCGGCCGCTTCCTGTTCGTCGAGCGTCCCGACGGCGGCAGCGACGCCGAGGCGGGCACCGTGATTCTCGACTTTAACCGGGCCTTTGTGCCCCCGTGCGGCTTCTCGGCGCAGTACAACTGCCCGATGCCGCCCGCCCAAAACCGCTTCGCCCTGCCCGTTCACGCCGGTGAAAAGCAGGTTCTCTTTGCCGAGGGTTTCGACCTGTACGCCGCCTAAGGCGCACCGAACGCTCTTCTTCTCACTCACCACTTCACCCACTGGAGGCTACTGTGGCCAATGTATCTCGTGGCGCCCGCAAACATCGCGGCGCTTTCTTCCTCGCGGCCGGAACCGCGCTTACCCTGCTCGTGACCGGTTGCTCTTCGCAGGCTGCCCCGGAGGGCGGGGCAGACGCCGTCATCTCGGTTGGCTCGCTCTACGAACCCGTCAACCTTTCGAACACGGCTGGCGGCGGTCAGGGCGTGACCGAGGCGCTCACTGGAAACGTCTACGAAGGGCTCTTTAAACTCACCGACGACGGCGAGGTTGAGAACCTGCTCGCCGAGGGCTTTGAGGCGAGCGAAGACGGCCTCGTCTACACCGTGACCCTGCGCGAGGGCGTCACCTTCCACTCGGGCAAGGCGCTGACCTCGCAAGACGTGAAGGCGAGCATCGAGGCCGTCACCGCTGAAGATTCGCAGTCGGCACGCAAGTCGAGCTTCGCCGTGATCGACGCCATCGAGACCCCCGACGACCACACGGTGGTGTTCAAGCTCTCACAGCGCGCCATCTCGTTCATCTACAACCTCAGCTACGTGTGGATCGTGAACGCCGATGCGACCGACCTCAACACGAGCGAAGACGGCACCGGCCCGTACGTGCTCGACGAGTGGAAGCGCGGCAGCTCGCTCGCGCTCACGCGGTGGGACGATTACTGGGGCGAGCCAGCGAAGAACGCGGGCGTCGAGTTCAACTACTTCACCGATGCCACGGCGCAGAACAACGCCCTGCAAACCGGTCAGCTCGACCTCATCACGAGCGTGCAGAGCCCTGACCTGCTCGAGCAGTTCGAGGGCAACGACGACTACACGATTAGCGCCGGCGACTCGACGACCAAGGAGCTGCTCGCGTTCAACGACCGGGTTGCACCCTTCACCGACGCCAAGGTGCGCAAAGCGATCTACTCGGCAATTGATACCGAGAAGCTGCTCACCTCGATCTGGGGCGAGTACGGCACGCAGATTGGCTCGATGGTGCCCCCGACCGACCCCTGGTACACAGACCTCACGGCCGTGAACCCCTATGATCCCGAGCTGTCGCGCTCGCTGCTCGCCGACGCGGGCTTCGCCGATGGCTTCAGCTTCACGCTCGACACCCCGAGCTACGACCCGCACCCCGTTGTGGCCGAGTTCGTACAGTCTGAGCTCGCCAAGGTGGGCATCACGGTCAACATCAACACGATTAGCGCCGATGAGTGGTACTCGAAGGTGTTCCAGGACCGCGATTTCGAGGCGACGCTGCAGGAGCATGTGAACGACCGCGACGTGGTCTGGTACGGCAACCCCGACTTCTACTGGGGCTACGAGAACGACGATGTCGTGCAGTGGGTCGCTGAGGCCGAGCAGGCGCTCACCGAAGATGAGCAGACCGAACTGCTCACGAAGGTGAACGAGCAGATTGCCGAAGACGCGGCGAGCGTGTGGCTCTACCTCTACCCACAAATCGTGGTTTCGGCGAAAGAGGTCAGCGGTTACCCCGTCAACGGGCTCAACTCGCAGTTCTTCGCCTACGACATTGTGAAAGAGTAGTTCGCGAGGAGAACCCGCACCCGCATGCTTCGATACCTAACACGCCGCTTCGGCTTTTTGCTGCTCTCGTTTGTGGCAGCGATGGTCGTGATCTTCGTGCTGCTCAGGCTCCTGCCTGGCGACCCGGCAAACGCGCTGCTCTCGGTCAATGCGACCCCTGAGCAGATCGCCGCCGCGCAGCGCCAGGTGGGCTCAGACCTGCCGGTGCTCACGCAGTTCGGGGCATGGGTGGGGGCGATCGCCAGGCTCGACTTCGGCACCTCGTTTATCAGCGGGTTGCCGGTCGGGCCTGAGATCGTCGCGCGACTCTCGGTCACCCTGCCGCTCACGCTCCTATCGTTTGCGCTCGCCGTCGTGCTCGCGCTCATTATCGGTGTGACCGCGGCGGTGAAGGCCGATCGCTGGTACGGCGTGGTGCTCTCTGGCTTCTCGCAGCTCGGCATCGCGGTGCCGACATTCTGGGTGGGCATCTTGCTCGTCTGGCTGTTCGCGCTCTCGCTCGGCTGGCTTCCGTCGGGTGGGTTTCCACGGGCGAGCTGGTCACACCCGGGTGCCGCTTTCACGGCGCTCGCCCTGCCCGTTCTCACGATCGCGATTGTCATGAGCGCGTCGCTTGCCCGGTACGTGCGCACGGCCACGCTTGACGTGCTCGGCAGCGGCTACCTGCGCACGGCCCGCGCGCACGGATCTGGGGGTGCCGAGGCCTTTGTGCGGCACGGCCTGCGCAACGCATCGGTGCCCGTCATTTCGATTCTCGGCATCGAACTCTCGACGGCGCTCATTGGCGCGGTGGTGGTCGAGAGCGTGTTTACGCTGCCCGGTCTCGGCAGCTTGCTGCTCGGCGGCATTAACCAGCACGACTACATCACCATTCAGGGGGTTCTCGTGGTCAGCACCTTCTTTGTCTTGTTTGTTGGCTTTGTCGCCGACGTGCTGCAACGCATTGTCGACCCGCGGCTGCGCCAGACGGTTTCGGGCAACCGATGAGCGGCCAGCGTCGCGCTCGCGTGAGCGCCACCCTCGTGATCGGCGTCGTGCTCGTGAGCATCGTGGTGCTCGTCGCCTTGGTTTCGCTCTTCTGGCTGCCGTATGCGCAGGGCGATACGAGCGGATCGCGTCTCGAGGGGCCGGGGGCCGAGCACTGGCTCGGAACCGATAAACTCGGCCGCGATCTCTTCACCCAGCTCATGGTCGGCGCGCGTATTGCCCTGCTCGTGGGAACCGGTTCGGTGCTCATCGCCGCCGTGCTCGGCATCGCGGTGGGTCTCGTGGCCGCGTTTGCAAGGCCGTGGATCGACGACACCGTCTCTGCCTGGCTTGACGTCGTCATCGCCTTTCCCGTGTTGTTGCTCGCGATGCTCATTGTCGCGGTGCAGGGCTCGTCAATCTGGTCGGTCATTCTCGCGATCGGGCTCGGGATGTCGGCCGTTGTCGCGAGGCTCACCCGCATTCTCACGAAGCGCGTCTTGCAGCAGCAGTTCATTACGGCCGCACGCACGAGCGGAACGGGCCTTTGGGGCATCGTGTTTGGTCACGTGCTCCCAAACATCACCCCGATGCTCAGCTCGGCGCTCGCCCTGCAGTTCGGCATCGCGGTGCTCGCCGAGGCGAGCCTCTCGTACCTCGGCTTCGGTGCGCCGCCGCCCAATGCCTCGTGGGGGCGGCTCTTGCAGGAGGCGCAGGGAACCGTGATGACGGCCCCCGCCGGCGCGATCGCGCCCGGCATTGCCCTCGTCGTGCTCGTGCTCGGTGTGAACTTTATTGCCGACGGAATCGGCGACATAACTGACCCGAAGCGAAAGGTGCGGCGATGAACGACGTGACCCATGAACGGCCTGCGGGCGAGCATGCCCTGCTCGACGTGCGTGGCCTGACGGTCCTGGCGCCCTCGGGTACGACACTCGTGAGCGACGTCACCTTTTCGGTTGGCCGTGGCGAGCGGGTCGGCCTCATCGGTGAGTCGGGTTCTGGCAAATCGGTGACGAGCCTCGCCCTGACGCGTCTGTTGGCTCCCGGCTTTTCGACCAGCGGCAGTGTGTTGCTCGACGGGGTAGCGACGCTCGATGCCGACGAGGCGAGCCTCAGGAAGCTACGCGGGCCGGGCGCATCAATGGTGTTTCAGGAGTCGCTGAGCGCGCTCGATCCACTCATGCGCGTCGGTAAGCAAATTGCCGAACCGCTCAAGCGTCATCGGGGCCTGCGGGGCGACGAGCTCGCCGAGGTCGTGAGCGATGCGCTTGCCGAGGTGCGGCTCACCGATTCGCGTATCGCACGGGCTTTCCCTCACGAGCTCTCGGGCGGCCAGCGCCAGCGTGTCGCGATCGCGATTGCGCTCGCCTCGCGCCCGGCGCTGCTCATCGCTGACGAGCCGACGACGGCACTCGACGTGACGGTACAGCGCGAGGTGCTCGCGCTGCTCGACCGGCTCGTTGCCGAGCGCGGCATGTCGCTGCTGTTCATCAGTCACGATCTCGCGGTCGTGGCAGGCATGGTCGACCATATCGTCGTGATGCAGCAGGGCGGGGTGGTTGAGCAGGGAGCCGCGGGCGACGTGATTGATGCGCCCCAGCACCCCTACACCGAGCAGCTCATCGCGAGTGCCCGAGCGTTTGACGATGCCCTGGGCGACGCGTTCGAAGGGGAGGGTGAGGTCTGATGACGGTTCTTGAACTGAGCGATGCGAGCTTCGCATACGGCTCGCACCAGATTCTTCACGGGGTGTCGCTCGCGCTTGGCGAGGGCGAGTCGGTGGGGCTCGTCGGTGAGTCTGGTTCGGGCAAATCGACGATGCTTTCGTTGCTGCTCGGCCTGAACTCGCCCCAAACGGGCGAGGTGCGCTTTGGGGGGCAGCGCCTCGAGCGGCGCAACCGTGAGCAGATGCGCGCCTTTCGCACGGCCGTGCAGGCGGTGTTTCAAGACCCCGCCTCGTCGCTCAACCCCAGGCAACGCGTGGGCCGCATCGTTGGCGAGCCGCTGCGCTCGCTCGGGCTCGCGACGGGGGCCGATGCCGAACAGCGGGTGCGCGAGGCGCTCACCTCGGTTGGCCTTCCTGCTGATGCGGCCCTGCGCTACCCGCACGAGTTCTCTGGAGGGCAGCAGCAGCGCATCGCGATCGCCCGCGCCACCGTCTCGTCGCCGCGCGTGCTCCTCGCCGACGAGCCAGTGAGCGCCCTCGACGTGACGACCCGCATTCACATCATTGACCTGCTCGCAGAGCTCAGAGAATCGCAGGGCCTTGCGCTGCTCATGGTCTCCCACGACCTCGGCAGCGTCGCGGCGCTGTGTGAGCGAACGGTGGTGCTGCGTGATGGCCGGGTGGTCGAAGAGGGCGCAACGCGAGAGCTCTTGCGCGCACCCCAGAGCGAGTATGCGCGCGAGCTCATCGCGGCGGTGCCGAGGTTGCCGGCCGGTGGCCAGCAACAGGCTCGTTAGCCGAGTACCCCAGAAATTTCACGCGGCGCCTCGCCGGGCGTGAAGAGCAGTGCGGGGCCGTACTGCGTGTTGACCGCGGCTCCGCCGATCTCGGTGACGCCGCCGTGAACCCTGATCCACACGCCCTCGCGAATCGCGACGACGGGCGTTGTGTTCTCTTCGTGAAACTCGGTGAGGCGCAGCTCGCGGGTCTCGCCGGCGTGGGTCGAGTTCGGGTCGGCATCGAGGTAGTGGCAGTTGATCTGGAAGGGTACGAGGCCGAGCGCGTCGAAGCCCTCGGGAAAGACGATGGGCATGTCGTTCGTCGTGCGGATCGTGGGGGCCGCGACGTTCGTTCCCGCGCTTGCGCCCATGTAGAGTTTGCCTGCTGCGACGTGGTTGTGCAGCTCGACGATGAGGCGCTCCTGCTTGAGTCGGTCGAGCAGGCGGAAGGTGTTGCCGCCGCCAACGAAGATTGCTTGCGCCTGGCGCACCGTCGCGACCGGGCCGCCGTCTTCGTGCACGCCCTTCACCGCGATGCCGTGCGGTGCGAAGGCCTCGCGCACCTTCTGTGTGTACGCGTCGTGGTCGGCGAGCGAGTAGGGAACGAAGACGAGTTCGGTGACCCCATCGAGTGCTGGCAGGACGGCCTGCCACGCGTGTTCGAGGTAGCCCATGCCGGCGTTGGTCGAGTTTGAAAGGAGCAGCAGGTTGTTCAAGATGGCCTCGCATCGGGGGTTTGGGTTGACAGGAGTGCGCCGAGCTTGGCGGCGGTATGCAGGAGCGGATCGACGTGCTCGCGAATGTCGCCGAGCGAAACGCGCTTGCTTTCGCCAAGGCTGAGGCTCGCGACTGGTCTTCCGAGCACGAACACGGGCGCCGAAATCGCGCGAGTGTTGCTGTCGTACTCGCCCTCGGAGTAAGCCCAACCCTTCTCGGCAACGAGCAGCATTTCTCGTTCGATCTCGTGGGCGTCTTGCGATGTCAGGTCGCTGAACTTCGCGAGGGGGCGGTGGTACATGAGTGCCTGCCGCTGCGACGACGAGAGAAAAGCGAAGTAGGCGCGCGAGGCGGCACCGGCGTGGGCGGGGTAGAGCTCGCCCACGAGGGGGTGGTCGCGCATGGGGGCGTTGCCGCCGTCGACCGCGGCGACGCAGCGCACGTACGAGCCGTCGGCGAGGTTGAATGAGGCGGTGCGGCTCGTGCGGTCGGCGAGCTCTGAAAGCACGGGTTCGACGAGCAGAGCCATGCCGCCGCGTCGCTCCCAGGTGCCCGCGATGCGCCACATTGCGGGGCCCATGCGATAGCGTCTCGTCACCGGGTCGGCGTACAAAAAGCCGCGGTGCGCCAGGGTGCTGAGGAGTCTCTGGGCTGCCGATTTGTCGAGGTCGAACTCTTCTGCGAGTTCCATGACGCCCCACTCGGTGCGCCTCGTTGAGAACGAGAGCAGTACTGCGAGGGCGCGATCGACGGTCTGCAGCGCTGGGCGACGCGATCGTGAGGCCGAGGTGTGAGTGTCGATGTTGACGCTCCTTTCTGCTTTGAATCATAACCACCGTGTGAATGCTGTGCACCACCGTCTCATATATTGAGAATGAGTTGTGCATCTCGCAACCCTCCCTTGATAATCGGTTTTATTCCGCCTCTGCGACCCGTGAAGGGCTCGCAAGGGCGACCTGACCCAGGCGAACTCAAAGAGGAGAGAAGTGCAGACCATAGTTCGGCGCATACTTGCGATGATCCCCACTCTGCTGGGTGTCATCGTCAGTATCTTCGTGATCACGCGCGTATTGCCCGGTGATCCTGCCCGCACGCTCGCCGGTGAAAATGCCGCAGACAGCGTGGTTGAAAAGCTCCGGGTGCAGATGGGGCTCGACAAGTCGGTATGGCAACAGTTCGTTGATTACTTCACCGGGCTCTTCCGTGGCGACCTCGGCTTTGCCTGGCACACCGGAAGGCCCGTCGCGGAAGACTTCGCGACTCGCTTCCCGGCCACCGTCGAGCTCGCCCTCATGGCGCTCGCGATCGGCATTATCGTCGGCATCCCGCTCGGCATTCTCGGAGCGACGCAGCGTGACCGCATTGCTGATCACGCGACGCGCATCATCTCACTGCTCGGCGCCTCGATGCCGCTGTTCTGGCTCGGCCTGCTCGTTATCTCGGTCTTCTACGGCACGCTCGGCTGGGAGCCAGCGCCCGTCGGCCGCATCGATGACGCGATCAACCCGCCGACGCACATCACGGGTCTTTACCTCATCGATAGCGCGCTCACGGGCGACATGATCGCCTTCAAGAGCGCCTTCTCACACCTCATCTGGCCGGCCATGGTGCTTTCGGTGGGAGCCCTCGCGATCATCTCCCGTATGACGCGCTCGGCCATGCTCGAGGTGCTCGGGCAGGACTACATTCGCACGGCGCAGGCCAAGGGCATGAGCCAGACCCGAGTGATCGGTGGGCACGCGCTCAAGAACGCCTCGCCCTCAATCGTGACGGTCGTCGGCCTCGAACTCGGCCAACTGCTCGGCGGTGCCGTGATCACCGAGACGATCTTCAACTGGCCCGGTATCGGTGGCTACGTCGTCGAGTCGATTGAGGCGACCGACTACGCGCCGGTACAGGCGATGACGTTGCTCGCTGCCGTTATCTTCCTCGTCGTGAACCTCATCGTCGACCTCTCGCAGGGAATTTTTGATCCGAAGGTGCGCAATGCCTAATACATCAACGGTTGCCATTCACACTCGCAAGCTTGAGGCCAAGCCAGAGCAGAAAGCGGTGAGCGCCTTCTCGCTGCTCATTCGCAACCCATCAGCCATGGTGGGCGCCGCGGTGATTCTCTTCTGGACCCTGGGCGGCATCATGACGTCGTTCTGGAGCCCGTACCCGCCGAACCTCACGGGCGCGGGGCCCCTGCTTGAGCCACCGAGCTTCGAGCACCTCTTCGGAACCGACAACTTTGGCCGCGACATCTTCTCCCGCGTGCTGGCGGGGGCGAGGGTTTCGCTCTGGACGGGGCTGCTCGCGGTCGCCCTCTCGCTCGTGATCGGCGTTCCGATCGGCGCGATTGCCGGCTATTTCCGCGGAGCCGTGGGCATGGTGCTCATGCGCCTCATGGACATGCTGCTCGCATTCCCGTCGCTGCTACTCGCCATGACGCTCGCCGTCGCACTCGGCCCCGGTCTCTCGTCGGCCATGATCGCCGTCGGCATCGTGGGCATTCCCGAGTTCGCCCGCATTATGTACGGGCAGACGGTCTCGCTCCGAGAAAAAGACTACGTTGAGGCCTCGCACGCGATCGGCCTGAAAAACACGGTCATTCTCTTCCGTCACATTCTGCCCAACGGCATCGTGCCAATCATCGTGCGCTGCGCGCTCGGCATGGGCTACGCGATTCTCACCGCTGCAGCGTTGAGCTTCATCGGCCTCGGTGCTCAGCCGCCGCTCGCCGAGTGGGGCGTCATGATCTCAGACGGTCGCGGCTACATCATCTCGGGTGAGTGGTGGATGACCTTCTTCCCCGGCCTCGCGATTGCCTCGTCGATTCTCGGCTTCAACCTCTTCGGCGACGGGCTGCGCGACGTACTCGATCCGCGTCTTCGCACCTCAGCGAAGTAACCCACACTTTTCACCTTGACCCATTCTCACCACACACTCCTTATTGAAAGGGAACCATGAGAACCAAAAAACTGCTCACAACGGTTGCCGTTGCGGCGAGCATGATGCTGGCCTTCACCGGCTGCGCGCAGAGTGCAAACAACGCGAATGCTGGCGGTGGCGGCGACTCCGGCTCGGCCATCAGCATCGCTTATTCAGAGGGTGGCACGACGCTCGACCCCGCTGAGGCCAACGATGGCACCAGCGATACCCTCGTGCTTGCCGCCTACGACCAGCTCGTGACCTACGGTACGAAGGAAGAGAACGGCAAGCGCGTCTCTGACACCGCCACGATCGAGCCGATGATCGCCTCAGATTGGAAGGTCGACGACACGAACACCGTGTACACCTTCACCATTCGTGATGACATCGAGTTCCAGTCGGGCAAGAAGCTCACCGCTGACGATGTCGTCAAGTCGTTCGAGCACATCAAGGCCTCTGCCTCGGCGAGCTTCCTGTACGAGATGGCCGCCATCGGCAGTGTCGAGAAGACCGGTGAGCACGAGGTCAAGATCACGCTCACCGCACCGAACCACCTCTTCTTGCAGATCATCCCGATGTACTCGTTCTCGATCATCGACATGGATCTCGTTGAAGAGAACGGCGGCGCCGAGTGGCTCAAGCAGAACACCGCGGGCACCGGCCCCTACATTCTCGACAGCTGGGATCCCGCGAGCGAGGCGAAGCTGCACGTCAACGATAAGTACTGGGGCGAAGCGCCAGACATCGAGAAGGTCAACCTCAAGTTCATCGGCGACGCTTCGAACCGCCTGCAGCTCATCACCAAGGGCTCGGTCGACATGGCGCTCGAGATTGCTCCGAAAGACCTCGAGGGTCTCGACGGAAAAGATGGCGTTGTGGTCGACTCGCGCCCGAGCAACAAGGTGCTCTTCTTCGCAATGAACAACAACATCGCTCCCTTCGATAACGAGAAGGTGCGCCAGGCCGTGACCATGGCGATTCCCTACGACAAGCTGCTCACCGACGTCATGAAGGGCCAGGCAAGCGAGATGCGCTCGTCGGTCGCGTCGTCAACACCGGGCTGGACCGATAAGGGCAACCAGGCCGAGTACAACCTCGACAAGGCAAAAGCGCTGCTCGCAGAGGCCGGCTACCCAGACGGCTTCGAGTTCGATTTCACGCTCGGCTCAGGCTTTCCTGACTGGAACGACGACGCCGTGCTCATCCAGGCAGAGCTCGCCAAGATTGGCGTGACCATGAATATTCAGAACATGGCCCGCGCCCAGTTCCTCGACGCACTCGCCGAGAAGAACGTCCAGGCTTACATCTCACGCTGGACCTCGTTCGTGAACGACCCCGGCTACCACCTCGGCCTGCTGCTTGTCGATTCAGGTACGAGCAACTACGCCAACTACGACAACGCCCGCGTCAATGAGCTGTGGGCTGAAGCGGCAACCGAACCCGATGCTGATGTGCGCAACAAGCTGTATGGCGAGATGCAAGAAATCATCAACGTCGAGTCGCCGTGGGGATACCTCTATGAGTACAACATCGCTGTGACCCACCGCGACAACCTTGAGGGCTACACCTCATACCCCGATGGGCTCGTGCGCTTCGCACAGCTCAGCAAAACCGACTAGTCGTTCAGACTCGTCACCGTTCACACCGCCCCTCAACCGCAGAAAAGAGTTTTCAATGTCAACCGCATCATCTTGGGAAGAACGAGTACTTCAGGCGATCGATGAGTCGTCAGAAGAATTGCTGAAGCTCGCGGGCCTGCTCATCCAGACTCCGAGCGAGAACCCAGAGGGTGACTGCACCGAGATCGCCAACGTGATCTCGGGCTACCTCACCGAGGCTGGCATCGAGACCGAACTCCATGACGCGGGTGAGGGGCGTGTGAGCGTTGTTTCGCACCGTGGCGAGAAGGGCGAGGGCGACCGCCACCTCGTCTTCTCAGGCCACCACGACGTCGTACCGGTAGGCGACGAGAACCGCTGGGATTTCCCTCCCTTCGCGGGCGACATTGTCGACGGCTGGCTTCGTGGCCGTGGCGCGAGCGACATGAAGGCCGGCCTCGCGGGCCTCATGCACACGTACATTATTCTTGAGCGCCTCGGGGTGCCGCTGAAGGGCAAGCTCTCGTTTGCCTCGGTACCCGACGAGGAGACGGGCGGCCCCCGCGGCGCCCACTGGCTGCTCGAGAAGGGTGTGCTCGACGGTGCGACCGGCGGCATCATCGCTGAGCCCGCCGAGCGCGACCACCCGACGATCGGCCAGAAGGGCAGCAACTGGTTCCGCCTCACGATCCAGGGCACGCCAGGCCACGGCAGCCTGCAGCCCTTGCACGGCGTCAGCGCGAACCTGCTTGGCGCCCGTGCGATCATGGCGCTGCAGAAGCTTTGGGACATGAAGCCCGTGCAGTCAGAAGAGCTCAAGCAGCTCATCGCCGACTCGAAGCAGTACGCCGAAGAGCGCGAGGGCTACGGCCCCGGTATCGGCGACGTTTTCGAGCACGTCACGATCAACGTTGGCAAGATCGAGGGCGGCACCTCGACGAACGTCGTCGCCGACACCTGCGTGATTGAGTTCGACACCCGCGTGCCCCTCGGTCTCAGCCGCGCCGAGGTCAACGAGCGCGTGCGTGAGATCCTCGCCGAAGAGGGCATCGAGGCCGAGATCGAGTACCTCGGCTTCATGAGCGAGCCGAACTGGACCCCGCCCACCGATCCCATCGTCGAAACGCTCGTTGACGCGCTTCGTGACCTCTCCGATCCGCAGGCACAGGGTGTTCTGCAGTGGGCCTCGTCAGACGCCCGCACGTTCCGCAGCCACGGCATTCCCGTCTTGCAGTACGGCCCCGCCGACCTCAGCACGATTCACAATTTCAACGAGCGCGCGCTCGCCGCTGACGTGGTGCTCGCTGCCAAGGTATACGCGCTCACGACGCTGCGCTACCTCGGCATCACCGAATAATCACGCCACAACACCCACGCACAGAAAGAAACAACGAATGCTTCGTTACGTAATTGACGTTGTCGAGATGCTCGACACCCCCAAGACCTCGGGCGCATCGCTCGCCGAGTTTTTGCGCTCGCAGGGCGCCGAGAACGCCGAGATCATGGTCAAGACGATCGAGGGCGAAGAAGGCCTCTCGACCGACTTCGTGCGCGTCTTCATTCCCGGCTCACGGGGCAAATCAAGCGGCGGATCGGCGCCAACGCTCGGCATCATCGGTCGCCTCGGCGGCGCGGGTGCGAGGCCAGAGCGCATCGGCTTCGTATCAGATGGCGACGGTTGCGCCGCCGCGCTCTCGGCGGCCGCAAAGCTGCTCAATATGTCAGCACAGGGCGACGTGCTTCCGGGCGACGTCATCATCACGACCCACGTGACCGGTTGGGCACCCACCGAGCCGCACGACCCCGTTCCATTCATGGGCTCGCCCGTTGATATGGAGACGATGAACGACTTCGAGGTCGAAGCCGAGATGGACGCGATCGTGTCGATCGACACCACCAAGGGTAACCGCACGATCAACCACCGCGGCATTGCGATCTCGCCGACGGTCAAGTCGGGCTACATTCTGCGCCCGAGCGAAGATCTCGTCAGCGTGACCGAAACGGTGACGGGCGTGAACGCCGTCGTCTTCCCGCTCGCAACGCAAGACATCACGCCATACGGTAATGACCTGCACCACGTGAACTCGATTCTGCAGCCCGCCGTCGCGACCGACGCGCCCGTTGTCGGCGTAGCGATCACGACCGCGGTGCCCGTCGCAGGCTGCGCAACTGGCGCGAGCCACGCGACCGACATCGAACTCGCGTCGCGCTTCGCGATCGAGACCGCCAAGTACTTCGGTGCGGGGCAGATCTCGTTCTACGACGCCGACCAGTTCGCACATCTCGTCAGCCTGTACGGTGAGGCAACGCACCTGCAGACTCTCGGCCGCACCAAGTAAAGCGAGCAGAAGCCATGTCAGCACTCCTCCAGGTTGAAGACCTCGTCGTCGAGGTGCAGGCCCGTCGCGGCACCAGCACCCCGGTCGACCGCATCAGCTTTGCCATCAACCGCGGCGAGACCCTGGGCCTCGTCGGCGAGTCGGGGTCGGGCAAGAGCCTGACCGCGATGTCGATCATCAAGCTCCTGCCCACCCGCGCGGTGCAAATGGCGGGAGGGCGCATCGTGCTCGACGGTGTTGACATGGCTTCGTACTCGAACAAGCAGATGCGTGACATTCGCGGCAAGCGCATCGGCACGATCTTTCAAGAGCCCATGACGGCGTTGAACCCTGCCTTTACGATTGGGTTTCAGATCGCTGAGCCGATCCGCCGCCATCTCGGGCTCAATAAAAAAGCCGCACGCAAACGCGTCATCGAACTGCTCGAGATGGTGGGCATCGCGCGAGCCGGCGAGATCGCCGACTCGTACCCGCACCACCTCTCGGGCGGCATGCGCCAGCGCGCGATGATCGCGATGGCGATGTCGTGCGAGCCCGATCTGCTCATCGCCGACGAGCCAACCACGGCGCTCGACGTGACGACGCAGGCACAAATTCTCGACCTCATTCTTGACCTGCAAGAGGAGCACGGTACCGCGGTGCTGCTCGTCACCCACGACCTCGGCGTCGTCGCGCAGGCCTGCCAGAACGTCACGGTCATGCGCCGTGGTGTCATCGTTGAACAGGCCCCCGTGATCGACATTTTTGAGCGCCCTTCGCACCCCTACACCGAGGCATTGCTCGAGTCGATGCCCGCCCGCAACACCGGCAAAGAACGCCTGCCCTACATCGCTGAAGGAGTGTTTGAGTAATGACTGTTCTCATGAGCGCCCGCAACATCGTCAAAGAGTTTCAGCGTCGCGGGGCAAAGCGAGGTGCCGAACCATTTCGCGCCGTCGACGACGTGAGTTTCGACCTGCGCAAGGGCTCGACGCTCGCGATCGTCGGCGAATCGGGCTCGGGCAAGTCGACCACCGGCCGCTGCGCCCTGCGCCTCATCGAGCCCACCTCTGGTGAGGTACACTTCGACGGCGTGAACCTCGTCGACCTGCCAGCCGAAGAGATGCGCAAGCGCCGCCGCCAGATGCAGATCGTGTTTCAAGACACCTACGCCTCACTCGACCCGAGGTGGAGCATCGGTCGGCTGCTCGCCGAACCCCTCGCGCTGCACGAAAACCTCACGAAGGGTGAGCAGAAAAAGCGGATCGCTGACATGCTCGTGCGCGTGGGCCTCGAAGCGCAGCACGCCGACCGCTACCCGCACGAGTTCTCGGGCGGCCAGCGTCAGCGCATCGGCATTGCCCGCGCCCTCATGCTGAACCCACAGCTCGTCGTCTGTGACGAGCCGGTCTCGGCCCTCGACGTTTCGGTGCAGGCGCAGGTGCTGAACCTCATGAAAGACCTGCAGGAGGAGCTGGGGCTCAGCTACCTCTTCATCTCGCACGACATCTCGGTCGTCGAGTTCATTGGCGACGACATCATCGTCATGAACAACGGCAAGGTCGTCGAGCAGGGTGTGTGCCGCGAGGTGCTCACCAACCCGCAAGACGCATACACGAAGGCGTTGCTCGCGGCGGTTCCGGTGCCTGACCCCCGTCAGGTCACCGACCGCGAAGAGCGCCGCCGCATCATTGCCGCAGGTCTCAGGGGCGGCGATGCAGCCTAAAACACTCGCCCTCGTCACGATCGGTCAGGCACCGCGCGACGACGTGACCCCCGACATCGCGCCGCTGCTTGAGGGCTACCGGGTCATCGAAACCGGAGCGCTCGACGAGCTCAGCGCCGCCGAGATCGCCGCCCTCGCGCCCGCCCCGGGTGAGGGCGTGCTCGTCTCGCGCCTTCGCGGTGGCGGCAGTGCGGTGCTTGCCGAGGAGCGCCTGCACCCCCTCATTCAGGCCGCGGTCGACCGCGCCGTCGCCGCGGGCGCCACCGCCGTGCTCGTCATCTGCACGGGTGACCTCGTGGGCATCGCGGCCCCCGTGCCGCTGTTTATGGCCGAGTCGCTCGCTCACGGAGCCGTCGCGGCCCTCGTTGGCGCAGCACCCCTCGTCGTGGTCGCCCCCGAGCCAGAGCAGGTTGCCGGCATAGAGACGCGCTGGCTCTCGCGGCTCGGGCGTCCCGTCACGGTCGTCGACTGCGACCCGTACACGGCGTCGCTCGAGCGCTTCGCTGAGGTGGCGCGGGGGCTCGCGGCCGACCCCACCGCCTGGGTTTTTCTCGACTGCATCGGCTACTCAGAAGCCATGGCACAGGCCATGCGCGACGAGCACCCTGGAGCCCCCGTGCTCACGGCTCGCTCACTTGCCGCGCGGCTCGTCACCGCTGCGCTCTAGCGTTGCCAGGCCTCACCCTCGGTCTCGCACGCATTGCTTCGCGCACATTGTTTCGCGCGCATGAAAGCGCCAGCGAGTACGCTGGAGCGTAAGTGGGCGCACATCACGGCGCCCGCACGCACGAGGCCCGCGGGAGCGGGGCTGATGGGGGAAGAGTGAGCGAGAAGAACGCGCCCGTAACCACGGCGTTGTTTGAGAGTGAGCGGTACACGCGCGTGCAGAGTACCCTCGACCACATCAGCGAGCTCTTCGACTGCCAGGTCTATGTTGAAGATTCGGGCGGCAGGCTGCTCTACACGAGCGCGGGCAACAAGCCCGATGCTTGGCGCAGCGGGTTCGCGCCCTTTTCGACGCCGACGCACGCCAACGCGCAGGAGCTGCTCGGTAAGTGGCAAACGAACATGCAGATCTACCGCCTGCAGAAGGTGGTGCTGAGCGAGGGCGAAGAACGCATTCTGCTGCCGCTCGCCTACCAGGGCAATGTCTTTGCGATCGTGCACTACGTGGCGCGGGCCGGAACGGGGCTCTTGCAGCACTTTCTCGACCAGGAGTTCGCCAAGGCCGTCAGCGACAAAATCTACATTGTCGTCATCGGATCGATCAATATCATTCGAAAACGGTACCTGCCGATCGAGTCGGTTTCGGGGTTTCTTGAGGTGCTGCGTGGGCTCGACGAGCACCGCGGGCGCACATACCAGGTGGCGTATATTGATTTTGGCGGGGTCGATCCGCAACAATTCTCGTCTTCGGTCGTCGACTACGCGAGTGTCGCCATGCGGCACACAAAGGACATTGCGAAGCGGCTCGTTGGGCTGTACCGCGAGGCGGGGCAGCACGGCGACGAGCGATTCGCGACAAAGCAGAGCGGCGAGCCCCGGTTCTACCTGCTGCACCGACGCGAAGACCTCTTGCAGACGGTCATTCTCATCGTGCACGACTCAGGGTCGGCGCTAGACCCGCTCGAGGCGAGGCTCACGGGCGAGGTGGGCGACCTTCTCGAGGTGCAGATGGGGCTCAGCCCCCTGTTCACGAACGTCGAAGAGATGGGCGACCGCATCGAGCAGGCGCAACGCATTCTCGAATTTGGCAGACACAACGGCGACGAGAAGCTCGTGTTCTCAGAGCATGATCTCGGGTTCGATGCGTTCGTGTGGCAGCTCTTCAATACCCAGCAAGCTAGGGCATACGCGGGAGCCGCGCTCAGGCCGCTCGAGCGGCACCCCGAGCTCATGCAAACACTCGAGACCTATCTCGGCAACGACGGCAACGTGACGAAAACGGCCGAGCAGCTCGTGGTCGATCGGCGCACGATCACCTACCGGCTCGAGCGCATCACGAACCTGCTCGGTCGCCCGATGAGCAGCATGGAGACACGCGTGCTCTTATTTCTCGCGCTGAAGGCGCAGAAGCGACTGTAGCGATTTCCCATGTGGGAAATTCTCTTGAGAAACAGTTCACGCTTTGCCAATGAAACGGGTGAAGTCTTGGCCTTAGGCTCTGATGGTCCGACACGGTACGGGCGTTAACGCAGACCCCGGGCCACGGAGCACGGAAAGATGAAGGTGTCGTTTCATGCTGGGAATCATACGGGTGTTAAGCACCACCGATGAACAGGTGTTGCAAGAACACGCGCGACTCATGGAAGAGTCACACGGGTTTAGTGCGCACACCGAGTGCATCGCAGACCAACCGCACGGTATCTATGACGATGCGTCAGAGGCCACCGCGGTGCCCAAGATTATCGAGCTCGCACACAAGCTCGAAGCCCGCGGCGATATCGACGCCGTGAGCATTAGTTGCGCGGCCGATCCCGCGCTTGCCGCCGCCCGTGAGGCCGTGCGCATTCCCGTGCTTGGTGCGGGTGAGTGCGGGGCACACGCTGCGATGATGGTTGCCGATAAGGTCGCGGTCATCGGCATCAGCGACGATACGCCACCGCGTATGCGCGCAATTCTCGGCGACCGCTTTCACTCGTACCGAGTGTCAGAGCGGCACCGTCGTTCAACCGATCTTTTTGCCGATGATGCGCTCGAGTCGCTTCACGTCGAGGCCCAGCACGCGGTCAACGAGGGCGCAAACGCGATTCTCTTCGCCTGCACCGGGTTCTCGACGATCGGTCTCAAAGATTACCTCGCACCGAGGCTCCAGGCACCTGTGATCGACCTCGTGCAAGCCCAAGCCAACGCTTACTCATTGATTCAAAAGGCGTAACCACATGTCTCCTCAAGAAACCCAAGCCCCAGAGGGGCGCAAACAGCAGCGCACGTTCAACATCACGTTCATGATAATTTCGGCGTTCGTCGCGATCTTCGGGTCGATCATCGGCATTCAGCTCATCACCACGCTCGGCATTAGCCCGAACACCTCGATCATTGGCGCGCTCATCGCGATGATCGTCGCGCGTATTCCGATTCGCTGGTTCCTGCAGTTCCGCAACATTCACAACCAGAACCTCATACAGACGACGATCTCGGCGGCCACCTTCGGCGCTGCGAACAGCCTGCTCATTCCGATCGGTATTCCCTACGCGCTCGGCATGCCGAACCTCGTGTGGCCCATGCTGATCGGCGCGGGCATCGCGCTCGCGATCGACGTGTTTGTGCTCTACAAGCTCTTCGACTCGAAGCTCTTTGGATCGAACGAGATCTGGCCCTCGGGCGTCGCGACGGCCGAGGCGCTCAAGGCAGGCGACCAGGGCGGCAAGAAAGCGGGCCTGCTAGGCCTCGGCATCTTCGGCGGCCTCATCGGCTCGCACTTCGGCATCTCGATGTCGGCCTTTGGTGTCGCGTTCATCGGCAACATCTGGGCACTGACCTTCTTCGGCGTTGGCCTGCTGGTTCGCGCCTACTCAGAGGCACTTGCCGGCGTCGACGTCAACGCAATCTACATGCCCCACGGCATGATGATCGGTGCGGGCGTCGTGGCGCTTGGGCAGTTCGTCTTCATTCTGCTCGGCTCGAAGCGCAAGAAGGAAAAGGCTGCCCAGGAGGCCGCGCTGAACGCGTCGGCCGAGACCTCGCCCGCAGAGCCCTCGCTCAATCCCGTAGAGAAGGCCGTCTCGCACGTCTACTCACGGTCAGACCGTGACGTGAAGCGGGCCTTTGGCCTCGGTGGTCTCATGTACGTCGGCGGCGCTGCTCTGCTCGCCGTCATGGGCGGGCTCATTGCCGAGCTCTCGTTCTGGCAGCTGCTGCTGTTCGTCGTCTTCGCCGCGTTTGCGACCCTCGTCTCTGAGATCATCGTCGGCATCGCTGCCATGCACTCGGGCTGGTTCCCGGCCTTCGCCGTGACGCTCATTATGCTCTTGCTCGGCATGATGATGGGCTTCCCGCCCGTCGCCCTCGCGCTGCTCGCCGGCTACGTTGCGGCGACCGGCCCGGCGTTTGCCGACATGGGCTTTGACTTCAAGACCGGTGTGGTGTTGCGCAAGGGCCAGAACGTGCAGCAGGAGCTCTTCGGGCGCCGCCAGCAGCTCAAGAGTGGCATCATCGGCTTCGCCGTCGCGTTCGTCGTCGTTGCCCTCGCGCACGAGTCGCTCTTCTCGCAGGACATGCTGCCCCCGGTTGACCGTGTCTTCGCCACGACGATCGAGTCGGGACTCTCAGGCGAGGTCGGCATGCAGCTCTTCCTCTGGGCCATCCCCGGCGCAATCGTTCAGCTCATCGGTGGCCCGAAGCGCCAGATCGGCATCATGCTCTCGACCGGCCTGCTCATTCTCAACCCGCTCGCGGGCTGGGCAGTGATCGTCGGCATCATCATTCGCGCGGTCGTGCTCAAGGTGCGCGGCCCCGAGTCAGAGAAGACGATGTACACCCTCGCGGCCGGCTTCATCGCCGGTGACGCACTCTACAGCTTCTTCAGTTCAGTATGGAAGGCACGCTAACCCATGGCATCACGACAGCTCACCCGCACCGACGCACTCAACGCCGTGTATGGCGGCTGCATTCTGGGAGGCGGCGGAGGCGGGGTGCTCGAAGAGGGCATCGAGAAGGTCGATACGCTCTTCGACACCTTCGAAGGCCCGAAGCTGGTGACTCCCGACGAGCTCGCTGACGACGCCTACGTGGCGTGCGTCGCGCTCGTTGGAGCCCCCTCGGCCGCCGATGCGCACTACGACGCTGGCCAGCTCATCGCGACGGTGCGCATGGTCAACGACGCGCTCGAGACCCCGCTCGCGGCGGTCATGACGAACGAGAACGGCGCGGGCACGACGACCAACGGCTGGCTTCAGGCTGCAGCGCTCGGGCTTCCCGTCATCGATGCGCCCGCGAACGGTCGCGCGCACCCGACCGGCTCGATGGGGTCGATGAACCTGCACGAGCTCGACGGCTACGAGTCGGTTCAGGCCTTCGCGGGTGGCAAGGGTGCGCAGCGCGTCTCTGGCCTCGTGAAGGCCAGGCTCGGGCTCGCGGCCGACACCGCGCGCGCCGTCTCGGTGCAGGCTGGCGGCCTCGTCGCCGTGTGCCGCAACCCCGTGCAGGTTGGGTACGTGACCGAGAACGCCGCGGTTGGCGGCATCACCCAGGCGATCGAGCTGGGCGCCGCTTACCACGCGGCTCCAGAGGGCCGCGCCCGCATCGAAGCCGTCGTCGAATTTCTCGGCGGATCGATCGTGGCCGAGGGTCCGGTCGAACGCTCAGAACTCACGCAACAGGGTGGCTTCGACGTTGGCACGGTTGAGCTGGGCGGCGCCGAGATGACCTTCTGGAACGAGTACATGACGCTCGAGATCGACGGTAAGCGCCTCGGCACGTTCCCTGACCTCATCATGACGCTCGACAGCAAGACCGGTGCACCCGTTGTGACGGCCAGGGTCGAGGTCGGCCAGGAACTCACCGTGATTTGCGTTGACCGCGAGCGACTGCTGCTCGGCTCGACGATGCACAACGAAGCACTGCTTGGCAGCATCGAGCCCATCATCAACAAACCCATTCTGAACGTGTAAGTGAGAGGAACAGAACATTGGCTTTGAAGCATGTACTCGAGGTGCTTGACCTGCTCGACGACGGGGCCGCCAGCGGCCAGCGAGTCGTCGACCTGTTTGCCGGGTTTGAGCACGTGACCGCTTCGACCACGACGGTGACCGGCGAAAAGGGAAGCACCGACTTCATTCGCATCGAGATCGCCGGCACCGAGGGCAAGAAGACTGGCGGGCCAGCCGAGACGACCGGCATCATCGGCCGCCTGGGCGGCCTGGGCGCCCGCCCAACCCGCATCGGCTTCGTCTCAGACGGCGATGGCGCGGCCGCGGCGATCAGCTCGGCATACAAGCTCGCCGAGATGAGCACGCGCGGCGACCGCCTTCCCGGTGACGTCATCGTGACGACGCACGTTTGCCCCGACGCACCGACCCGCCCGCACCAGCCGGTCGAGTTCATGGATTCTCCTGTCGACATTCTCGCGATGAACACCCATGAGGTCGTCGATGAGATGGATGTCATCCTGTCGATCGACACCACGAAGGGTAACCGCGTGGTCAACCACCGCGGCGTCGCCATCTCGGCACCCGTGAAGCAGGGCTACATTCTCAAGTACTCAGAAGATCTGCTCCGCATTCTCGAGACCGTCTCTGGCCAGCCCGCCCAGGCGCTGCCCATTTCGACGCAGGACATCACGCCGTACGGCAACGGGGTTTACCACATCAACAGCATTCTGCAGCCGGCCGTTGCGGCTGAGGTGCCCGTTGTTGGTGTCGCGATCACCGCTCAGTCGGCGGTTCCCGGCAGTGCGACGGGCGCGAGCCATGAGGTCGATATCGCTCTCGCGACGCGTTTCGTGATCGAGGTCGCGAAAGAGGTTGGCGCGGGCACCTGCGAGGTTGTTGACGAGCCCGAGTTCGAGAGCCTCGTCTCGATGTACGGCTCGATGAAGCACCTCAGCACCCTGCCCAAGGCGTAGGGAGACCACGGTGTCACAGGTTGGGGTCATCACGATCGGCCAGGCGCCCCGCGACGACATGACGCGCGCCTTTGCCCCGCACTTCGACGGGACGGGGGTCACGGTCGTGCAGCGCGGCGCCCTCGACGGTTTCACCGCCGCCGAGATTGCCACCCGTTTCGCTCCCCGTGAGGGCAGTGCGACCTACGTGTCGAAGCTGCTCACGGGCGAGAGCGTCGAGATTGCAAAAACCGCCATTCTCGACCGCATGCAGGCCCACGTCGACGAGCTGGCCGCAACCTGTGACGCCATTGTCATTGTGTGCACCGGAGATTTCCCGATGCTCGCAAGCGACACCCCACTGTATTTTCCCGACCGCCTGCTCGTCGAAGCGGTGCGCGAGCGGAGCCTCGGCGCCCCTGCCCCTGCACCGGCATCGGCTACTGCACCTGCACCGGGGTCTGCCGCTGCCACCGCCGCTGCTGCCGCTGTTGCTGCCGCTGCTGCCACCGCCCCTGCCGCTGCTGCTGCTGCGGACGGCGCTCCGGCCACCCTCGGCCTCATCGTGCCGCTGCCGGGGCAAGAAGCCGTCATGGCCGAGAAGTGGCAGCCGCTCGGTGTGCCCCTCGCGTTCGCGAGCGCCTCGCCATATCTCGACTCAGACATTGAAGGCGCGGCCCTCAAACTCGCAGCCGAGGGAGCACGCACGATCGTGCTCGACTGCATTGGGTACACGAGAGCGCACGCGGCGAGGGCACTTCGCGCGCTTGTAGCCGGGCCCGATCCGCAGGCAACGATCGAGGTGCTCGTGCCACAGGACCTCGTTCCCGAGACCGTCGCGGCGAGCCTCGGGCTCACGCCGCGCGACTCGGCCGGGCTGGGTGCTCGGCAGGCGGGATCCGCCGCTTTATGCGACGCAGAGCGCACCGACGCTCGACTCACCGAAAAGGAATAACCATGCAGCAGTACCACGCCGTCGTGCGAAACATTCTCGCGAACAACGTCACGATCGACGCCGCCGACCGGGTGCTCGTGCTCTCTGACCGAAGCACCGAGCCCGTCGCCTCCAAGTTTCTCGACGGACTGCTCGCGAACGACGTGCACGCGCAGCTCTTCGTCATGGCCGACCGCGAGAAGTCAGGCGAGGAGCCGACGCCCGAGGCGCTCGAGCACATTCTCGCCTTCGACGCGACGTTCTGCCTCACGAAGCACTCGCTCACGCACACCTCGGCGCGCAAGCAGGCGGTCGCAGCTGGCAAGCTTTTCGTCACGATGCCCGGTATCACCGAGTACATTCTCACAGAGGGCGCGATGACCGCCGACTACGTTCGTGTCGAACGCGAAACGATCGAGATGGCCGAGAAGATCACCCGGGCGAGCTCCGTTATCATTCACTCGGGCGGCGGGGCGCACCGGTTGAGGGTCCCGCTGGAGGGGCGCGACGGCATCGCGAGCACCGGCGTTTTTCGCGGCAAGGGTGTCGGCGGAAACCTTCCGAGCGGTGAGGCATACGTGGCCCCCGTCGAATATGCCGTTTCGGGAACACTCGAGGTCAACGGCTCGATCGCGGGCATCGGCCTCGTCGACGAGCCGGTCGTGCTCGAGGTGCGCGAGGGCCGCCTCGAGAGTGCCAGCGGATCGCAGGGCGCGCGTCTTCTCGAAATGCTGGGCGATGGGCTTGGTCGCCAGGTCGCCGAGCTCGGCATCGGAACGAACCACGCCGCGGGAGTGATCGGCGACATTCTCGAAGACGAGAAGGCCTACGACACCATTCACATTGCGTTCGGCTCGAACAACACCTTCGGCGGAACGATCGCTGCCGGCGTGCACATCGACTGCATCGTCGCCGGGCCGACCGTGGAGTGGGTGTGACCGTGTCGGGGTGTGATGAGGGGCGCGGCGGGGCTGGCGGCGCTTTGGTGGCGGCTTCGGCGGCTCCTGCGGCTTCGGCTGGCGCGACGGCCGATGCGGTTGCCCATGCCGCGACCTATGACCGCCACAGTGGGCCACTCGAGTTCGAAGCCGAGGCGCTCGGTTCGCCAGACCTCATCGAGGCGCAACTGCGCAAGTCGCTGCATCGGGTCGAGAAGGGCCTGAGCCTCGCGAAGCCCAGGCGACCCTTCGGGCAATCGATCGAGCGGGACCTCGTGCAGCTCTTGCGTGTTGCACGTGAAACGGCTGGCGGCGGGGAATCGTTCGAATCGGCCATCGCGCAGGCCGAACGGGCGCTGACGTCGCTCCGCCTGTGGAACGAAACCGGCCAGCTTGATGATCTGAGCGGCCGCCCGGCCCAGGTCGCTGGCCCCTTCACCGGTGCTGCGCGCGACGCGGTCAAGAGCTTCTTCGAGGGTCGCAACTCGACCCGCAGTTTCGAGGCGGGTAAGCCCGTGAGTGACGCCGATATGAACGCCGCGATCGAGACCGCGCTCGCGAGCCCCTCGGTGTGCAATCGCGTGACGGGCCGCGTGCACCTTTACCACGGCGCCGAGATGGTGGCGAAGCTCTTCGCCCTGCAGCAGGGCAACCGTGGCCTCGACGGGGTCGAGCACGTCGCGATCGTCACGACCTCGCTACCGATGTTTACCGGAACCGACGAGTTCGTACAGCCCTGGATCGATGGCGGCATCTTCGCCATGAACCTCGTGTGGGGTTTCGAGCAGCGCGGCATCGCGACCTGCTTCCTCAACTGGTCCATGCCCCACGCGGCATCTACCGAACTGCGCGCCGTCGCGGGCATTCCTGAAGATGAGCTCGTCATCACGCTCATCGCGTTCGGCCACCCTGCGGGCGACCTGCGGGTGACGGCCTCCGAGAAGCCGCCGCTCGAGACGGTGGTGACGCGGCACCCGTAGGTGCGGGTTGCTGGTGGCTGCTGTCGGTGCCCGCTGTCGGTGGCTGCCGCGGGTGCGGGTTGCTGGCGCTTGCCGCGGGTGCGGGTCACAGGTGCCTGCCGCCGTTGCGCGTTGTTTTTGCGTTCACTTGACGAAAAGCAGGGTGTTTGCGCGAAAACACCCTGCTTTCTGTCAAGTAGACGGAGCAGAGCCGCCGCAGAAGTGCCCCCAAACGCTGAGCGGCACTGCCCTTGCGCTGAGCGGCACTGCCTGCGCGCGGTGGGACCGCAGGGCGGCCCGGAACGCGCAAGCACCCGCAAATACCGCAAGCGCCGCAGGGCGGCCCGGCACCGCGCGCAACCGCGCGCGACTACGACGAGCCCGCGGCACCCACCATGCCACGCCACACCACGTCGAAGGCCGCCGTCACGCGGGCGTGCGCTTCAGGGGCCTGGAGGTCGTCGCCGCGAATGATGAGCTGGTAGTAAACGATGCCGGCGAGGGCGTCGACGCTCGCCGCGACGTCGAGGTCTGCGCGAAGGAATCCCTGAGCGATGGCCTCGGTGAGGCTTGCCTCGAGCGGGGCTCGGCGGCGGGCGATATGCGACTGCCAGTAGGCGTGCTGCAATTCAGGGTCGTCGATGATGAGCCGTAGGCGCTGCTGAAACCGGTGCATCGGGTAATCGCGCGTTGAAGCGTGCTCGCCGGTGTGCGGTTCCGGGGTGAGTGAGCGCAGTAGTGACTCCTTGAGCCCGGGGCCGACCTCGACCGGCGGGTACTCGGTGCGGCCGACGTCGAGAGCGGCGGCGATGAGGCCCGTGATTGATGGCCAGCGCCGGTAGAGGGCTGCCCTACTGACGCCGCTTGCGGCCACGACGCGAGACACCGTGACCTCTTCGCCGGCGTCGAGCAGCTCGACTGTTGCCGTGAGAATACGCTCGTCAAGGCCCTCGATACGGGGGCGGCCGGGCCCCTGACGTTCAGGTGACCCGGCCTCGTAGGCCTCTTCCGTCATGCGGCAGGATCGAGCGCTCGGCGACGCAGCTGGGCGACGGTATCGGGCGAGAGCCCTGCGACGCGCAGCGGAGTGAGCGGGTCGCCGTAGGTCTCTCGCAGGGTTGCGATGAGCATCTGCATGGAGTGCTCCATGCCGTCTTTTTCAAGCTCGCTTCCGCGGTTCAGCTGTTCGAGGTCGAAGCCGAGCTTGAGCATGATGGGCCCGATGACGCTTTGGGTGCGCTCTTGAATGGCGGGCATATTGGGGCCGGTCAGTGCGTAGTCGGCAACGATCTCCTGGTCATCAGCGCCTAGCGCGAGCAGCAACACGGCTGCCAGCACACCAGTGCGGTCACGACCAGCGGCACAGTGAAACGCGGTCGTTCCGGGTGAGTAAGCGATGACGTTGAGCGCAGTGACAAGCTGACTCGCCGCGTTCTCGACGAGGCCCACGTACATGCGCCCCATGGTTTCGTGCGTGAGTGCTGGCGTGTCGCCGTCCATAGCCTCACCGATGCTGCCCATGAGCGGCACGTGGTGGTAGGCAACCGGCAGCTCGCCGAGCGGCCCGCGGCCCGTGACCTGGGCCTCTTCGACCGAGCGCAGGTCGATGATTGAGCGCAGGCCTTTCTCGTACAGTTCGCCTGCGACCGATGCGGTCACGAGCGAGAGATCGTCGGTTCGAATGACGAGGCCGGTGCGCAGCGATCCGCCGTCAACGGCGATGCCGCCGAGGTCGCGCAGGTTTACCGGGGCGCTCAGGGTAATGCTGGTCATATTAGGTGATCTTCTTTCTGATGAGGGCGCTGCCCTGGTCGATAGCGGTAACGAGGAGGATGATGCAGATGATGATTGCGCTGAGGTGGCCGTAGTCGTACATGCGCATCGCGGTGGTGAGTTCGAGGCCGATGCCGCCAGCGCCAACGAGGCCGAGCATGGTTGCCCCGCGCACTGAGCCTTCGAACAGCAGCAGTGTGTACGAGACGAGCAGCGGTGCGGCCTGCGGCAGCACTCCGTACTGAATGACCTGGCGCTGTGAGGCACCCACCGAGCGCAGTGCCACAATGGGGCCGTTGTCGACCGATTCCATGGCCTCAGCGTAGATTTTGCCGATCGAGCCGATTGAACCGAGGGTCATTGCGAGAATGCCCGCGAACGGGCCGAGGCCGACAGCCGAGACGAACATGAGCGCAAACACGAGGTCTGGAATCGCGCGAATCACATTCATGATCCAGCGCGCGGGGTAGTACAGCCACCGCGGCGAGAGGTTTGAGGCGGCCGCCATCGCGACGAACAGCGACAGTACCGAGCCGAGCACGGTCGAGACGAGCGCCATCTGAACCGTCTCAATGAGCAACTGCGTGATGAGCCCAATCTTCGAAAAGTCTGGCGGAAACAGGCGGCCGATAAAGCTCATCATGTTCACGGTTCCCTGGCCGAGCTTCTCGAAGTTGAAGCCCGCACCCTGGAACGACCAGAGCAAGAAGACGATGGCCACGGCGACCCCGATGAGCGACCGGGCTCGGGGCATCGCTACAGCACGCTCCAGTCGCGCCCGCTCGGCAGGGTCGAGTTGTTTCTTTTTCTTGCCAGAGGGTTTCGAACCCTTGGCCTTCTTTTTCTTTGGCGGATCAACGATGGCGGTCATCACCCTCCTCCTCTCCTTCGTAGAGCGCCCCAAGGGCGGCAGCGTCCAAGGACGCGGTGGGTGCCGAGACGAGCATTCTTCCGTTCTTCAGCCCGACGATGCGATCGCTGTGTCGCATGGCAAGGGGCAAAACGTGCAAGCTCACGAGCACCGGGATGCCGTCTTCGCGAGCAATGCTGCGCAACAGCTCAAGAACAGCGTCAGAGAGCTTCGGGTCGAGAGAAGCGACGGGTTCGTCAGCCAGTATGAGCTTTGGCCGCTGCATGAGCGCTCGAGCAATAGCCACGCGCTGCTGCTGACCGCCGCTGAGCGAGCGTGCCTCGTCGCTTGCCTTGTGGGCGATGCCCACCCGGTCGAGCAGGTCGAGCGCGCGTCGGCGCTGCTCCGACGTGAACCCGCCCACGAGGTTGAACGGGCCCGCGTGGTTGAGCCCGCCCGTGAGCACATTGGTGAGCACACTCAGTCGCCCGATGAGATTGAACTGTTGAAAGACTTGGCCGGTGCTCGCTCGGAGCGTGCGCAGCTCGCCGCGCTTGAGGTTGGTGACATCGTGGCCAGCGACTCGCACCGATCCGCCAGAAATCGGGGCAAAGCCCGTGAGGCTCTTCATGAGCGTTGACTTGCCCGAGCCCGACGAGCCGAGCAGCGCCACCATCTCGCCCGGAAAGAGGTCGAGATTGACGCCGTCGAGCACGAGGCCGTCGTCGGGGTTGTATTCGACCTCGAGGTCGTGCACCTGCACCAGTGGCATGTGAGCGAGCAACTCGCCGGTCGTTGGGTTGCCGATGGCGTCAGAGCGCTCTGACCGAAGCGTCGTATCGATCATGGTGACGACTACTTCAGGTCGGCGATATCGACGCCTGCGACCGCTGCAACGTTCACGAGCGACTGGAAGATGCTGCGCTCTGGCTCAAGCGTCGGCTCAACGCCGATGATTCCGGCTTCGGCATATACGCCAAGCTGCTTTTCGTTTTCGGGCACAAACACCTTGGGCAATGCTTCGAGCAGTGCTTCACGCTTGCTGTCGCTCATCTTCTGGCTGGCGATGACCGCCATGCTCACATCCATGGGAATGCTCGTGCCAATGGCTCGGGTTTCGCCCTCTTCGAAAGGAAAGTAGTCGGTGCCGGTCATGCCCATGAGCATGGTCGCGGTGCAGGCGGCATCGACCTGGCCCTCTTTCACCGCAATCGCGCTGCGGTCGTGCCCGCCCGTAAACATTGCCTCGTAGTCGACGTCGCGTTCAAGCCCCACGCTGTCGAGCAGGTGCACGGGCATGAAGAAGCCCGAGCTTGAACCGGGATCGGCGAAGGCGACGGTTTTGCCCTTGAGTTCTTCGACGCTCGTGATTGGCGAGTCTTCGAGCACGTAGCAGGTTGAGACCGGGTCGGGCGATCCGGGCCAGGTCATCAGTGCGTCGACCTCACCGGTGTTGACCGCGAGTGCGCTTGGAAAGGCGCTCATGAGCGCGATGTCGACGTGGTCGGCGCGCACAGCCTCGACCACCCCGAGGTAATCAGGTGCGTCAACGATCTCAACCTCCATGCCGGTCTCGGCGGTGATGAGCTCGCCGAGCGCTTCAATGGGGTTGACCGCCATGGGGTCGTCGCCCGTTGGCAGCGTGGCGATCGTGATGGTCTCTGTTTCGGTCTTTCCGTCTTTCGCGTTGTCGCCGGCGGCGGCGCTCTGCGGGCTGCACCCGGTGAGCGCGACCATCGCGATGGCAACGAGCGAGAGGGCTGAAGTGGCGACTGCGGTCTTGCGTGACCCGGTCTGTGCGTGAAGACGCATGGCTTACCTTTCGAAGGAGGGGGCGCTCTCGCAGAATTTCGAGAACATCAGTATTCAAACCCCCGAAGGTGTCGGGCAATTACGAGACCGGTGTACTGCAAATGGAATGTTCGATGAACGGTTAGTGAATGGGGCTGCGGGGTGGCCGATCTGCGGCTTGAGGCGTGCATCGTTGCGCGCCATGGCGGCGTTTCGGTGCGTTTCGGGCCGCTCTCGGCTGCTTGGCCGCCTACCTGCTGCCGTTGCACGTCGTTTTTGCGTTTACTTGACGAAAAGCAGGGTGTTTTCGCGCAAACACCCTGCTTTTCGTCAAGTGGATCGTGGGGCGGGTGGATCGCGGCCCCGCGCCCTCAGCCCCGCCGCGGCCCCGCACTCGGAGCCCCGCCGCAGCCGGCAGTCCGCAGCCGACAGCCCCAGCCCCAGCCCCCCGCAGCCAGGCCCTCCCTTGCGGTTCCCAGGCGCCGGTGTTACAGTCTGAGAACAGTCACAGAAATTCTGTAACAAGGCACTGCGAAGGCTCGAAGGCGAGGCTCAAGAATGGCACGATCACTGGACGAGATTGTTCCGCCGCTCTCGGCGCGCTCAATGATTCTCAGCGTGTTGCTCGGCTCGACGCCGCCAAGCATGGCGGCCCATCAGCTCGTGGCAGTCGGCGCTCACTTCGGGGTTGCAGCGTCGTCGGTGCGTGTTGCACTCTCGCGCATGGTTGCTTCAGGCGAACTCGACAGCACGAACTCGACCTACACGCTCTCGCCCCAGCACATGCTCCGCCAGCGCACGACCGAGGCGCGCATATCGCCGCGCAGGCTCGCCTACACCGGCATGTGGCGCACGGTCGTACTGCTTGGGCCGGGAAGGGCAGCCGCTGACCGGGCACAGACCAGGGCGATGCTCACCGAGGCCCGGTACGCCGAACTGCGTGAAGGCGTGTGGATGCGCCCAGATAACCTCGCCAACGAGGTGCCGCTCATCACTGCCGAGCACACGACGATGCTCGCGATGCCCGCTGACGATAGGGCGCTTGCGCGCATGCTGTGGAACACCGAGGTCTGGGCAGCAGAGGCCCGCGAGGTGCTCAACCTCATGCGCCAGAGCACTGACCACATGGTTCAGCTTCGCGCTGCCGCCGCTGCCGTGCGGCTCCTTGAGCTCGACCCAGCGCTGCCCGATGAGCTCACCCCCGAGCGCTACCCGGCCGATGAACTGCGCTGGGCCTACGAAGACTTCCGTCGTGATCTCACCACGACATACATCGAGAGCTTGCGGCCCGAACGTGGAGCCGAGATGCTCGCCACGCAAGAGGAGACCCCATGAAAACCCACAGCGTTACCAACCAGGCTCCGGCCCTCATCGATTACGATGCCGGGCAGGCGCCGGTGATCCACGAGGCGCTTCAGCGCGCGGGAGCGCAACACGCGTCGCCGCAAGTGCATCGTGTAGGCAGTCTCGCGGGGAGCGCCGACGCGCAGCGGTTGGGTGATCTTGCCGAGAAGAACGTTCCGGTACTCCACACGCACGACCGGTTCGGTAATCGCATTGACGAGGTTGAGTATGACCCCGCCTACCACGAGCTCATGCGCATCGCGTTCGAAGAGAACCTGCACGCGGGAGCCTGGGGCGATGCCGACCCGAACGCCCACCTGATTCGGGCGGCGAAGAACAGCGTGTGGCAGATCGTTGATGCCGGTCACGGTTGTCCCGTCTCGATGAGTTACTCGGCGGTTCCAGCGCTCAGGGCAAACCCAGAGCTCGCCGCGATCTACGAGCCGCAGCTCATCTCGACGGCCTATGAACCTGGCTTGCGCCACACAAGCACCAAGCGGGGCATTACCGCGGGCATGTCAATGACTGAGAAGCAAGGCGGATCAGACGTGCGCGCGAACACGACCACGGCCGAGCCCCTTGCCGACGGCAGTTACCGAATCGTTGGTCACAAGTGGTTTACCTCTGCGCCGATGTCAGACATTTTGCTCACCTTGGCAATGACCGCAGAGGGAGTGACGTGTTTTGTGCTGCCTCGGGTGCTGCCCGATGGATCGCTCAACCCGATTCGTATTCAGCGTTTGAAAGACAAACTGGGCAACCGCTCGAACGCGAGTAGTGAGGTTGAATACGAGAACGCAATCGGCTGGCGACTCGGCGACGAGGGGCGTGGGGTCGCGACGATTATCGAGATGGTCAACGGTACCCGCCTCGACTGCACGATTGGTTCGGCTGCGCTGATGCGCCACGGTGTTGACCAAGCGGTGCATCACGCCACCTACCGCTCTGCATTTGGTGCGCGCCTCATCGAGAAGCCGCTCATGCAGAACGTGCTTGCCGACCTCATTGTTGAGTCAGAGGGGTCGATGACTGTCGCTCTGTGGCTTGCCTCGCTCACAGATGCGGCTCAGCGTGGTGATGAACGAGCAGCAACCCTTCGCCGTCTCGGTCTTGCGGCTTCGAAGTACTGGGTGTGCAAGCGGGGCCCAGGGCACGCGGCCGAAGCGATCGAATGCCTCGGTGGCAACGGCTACGTTGAAGATTCACGATTGCCCCGCATTTACCGCGAGGCGCCGCTCTTCTCGATTTGGGAGGGAAGCGGCAACGTCGCCGCGCTTGACGGCCTTCGCGCGATCACGAAGCACCCCGAGACGCTCACGGTGATGTTTGACGAGCTCCGTCTCGCGACGGGCAGTGATGCTCGGTACGATGCCGCGCTCGCACGTCTCGAGCAGCGCGCCGCGAACACCGCTCCGGGAGCATGGGAGTACGAGACCCGCGGCTTTGTCGGCGAACTCGCCCAAACGCTGCAGGCTTCGCTCCTGATTCGACACGGCAACGCGGCGGTCGCCGACGCGTACGTGGGCTCACGCCTTGAACGCCGCCACGGAGTTTACGGCGAGTTCGACAGCACCATCGATGCTCGCGCTATTCTTACCCGCTCTCCTCAGATGCAATGACGCACCACCGAAAGGACACCCATGACCATGCCACTCACGCTCGCGCAACTGCTCGAAGTTCGCGCTGAGCTTGCTCCACATCACGAGGCGTTTGTTGACGGCGACACCCGCCTCAGCTTCGCCGAAGCAAACGCTCGAGCGGCCAGCTTCGCCGCATATCTCGCAGCAGAGGGCATCGGCCGCGGCGACCGTGTGCTGTTGCTCGCCAAGAACAGCGAGTTTCTCGCCACGGCACTGTATGCCGTCTCGCGGCTCGGCGCGATTTCGGTCGTTGGCAACTGGCGCCTCCCGCCTGCCGAACTTGAGTATGTTGCACGCGATAGCGGATCAACGGGCTTGCTCTACGATTCAGCTTTCGCTGAAACAGCGGCAGCCGTGACGCAAGCGGTTCCCGAACTCCGCGTGCGCGTCGTCGGTATCGCTGGTGAGGGTGAAAACGGTGGGCGGTCGCACCAGGTGGGGCACGATGATCCGCACTATCGAAATGCGCTCGCGACGGGCGCAGCGTTGCCTGCTCCCGCGATCGTTGGCGAAGATGGCGATGATGCGATCATCATGTACACCTCGGGAACCACCGGTCGCCCCAAGGGTGCGGTGCTCACGAACGCCAATATGTTTTGGTCAGGGCAGGGAATGCTCTCGACGATCTCTTGGGAGACGGCGCACCGCTTTTTGCTCGTTGCGCCGATGTTTCACATCGGTGGCCTTGCCCCGCTCACCTGCAACGTGTTGCGTGGCACCACGACGGTCTTTATGCGCGACTTTGACCCCGTGCAGGTCTGGCAAACCATTGCGGCGGAGCGCATCACGACGATGATGACCGTGCCGCTCATGCTTGGCGCGATGATTCAGGTTGCGCGGGCGACCGAGGTCGATGCGAGCAGTCTCGTGGCCGTGACCTGCGGCGGTGCGATGGTCTCGCGTGAACTCGTCGAAGCGTTCTCTGCTTTTGCCGCCCCGGTGCAGGTTGTGTACGGCATTACCGAGTTTGCTGGGGGCCTCACCTTCTGGACAGAGGCGATGGGCCGCGAGAACCTTGACTCTCAGGGCAAACCTGTGTTTGGCTCGACGGTCGCGGTTGTCGATGTCGAAACCGGCGAGCCGTTGCCCCGGGGCGAGGCGGGCGAGCTGCTCGTCTCTGGCCCGCAGCGCTTCGACCGCTACTGGCAGAACGAAGAGGCGACCGAGGCGGCTTTGACCGCCGACGGTTGGTACCGCACCGGTGACGTCGCGTACCTCGACGAGCGCGGCTTCGTGCATCTCGTCGACAGGGTCAAAGACATCATCATTAGTGGCGGCGAGAACATTTACCCGGCAGAGCTTGAAACGGTGCTCGCTGCTCACTCTGCGGTTGCTGATGTGGTCGTGGTCGGCGAGCCCGACGAGCGCTGGGGTGAGGTTCCTGTTGCCCACGTGGTGCTGCACGCTGATGCCGCCGCCGGTGAGGGCGGTGCCGGTGAGGGTGCTGCCGGTGAGGGCGGTGCCGGTGAGGGCGGTGCCGCAGAATCTGCGGCTGCGGCTGCGGCTGAGGCGCTCGCCGCAGAGCTCGCCGAACACTGCGCGGGCCAACTCGCTCGCTACAAACTCCCGAAGCGCATCGAGTTCATCGAAATCGTGCCTCGCAACACCCTCGGTAAGGTGTTGCGTCGTGAGCTGAGGCGTGCCGCTTAACGGGCGTGGCCTTCGGTGTGGCCGGCGGCAGCGCTTTCGCGGTCGAATGTCGAAATCTCGCGGTCGAGATCCGCTTTCTGCGCGTGATGACAGCGCAAACTGACTGCGCGCCTCCGCCGGCAATCCATTTGACGAAAAGCAGGGTGTTTCTGGCGTTACACCCTGCTTTTCGTCAAGTAAACGGGTACCTGAGCGATTCAGCCCCGCCTGAGCAGCGATTCAGCCCCGATTGAGTCCAGAAACGCGAATTCGGCCGACAAACAGCGCCCGCCTTGCCCATCAATCGGCGGATCGCCGACAGCCGCAGCCCCTAACCGCGCCAGCCCCGGCCAGCCCTGCCTGCCTGCCAGCCCGCCAGCCCGCCAGCCCGCCAGCCCGCCAGCCCGCCAGCCCGCCAGCCCGGCCGCTCGCCAGCCCACCCGTCCGCCCGACGCAAAGCCGGCCAACCCAGCCAACCCGGCCTCACCCCACAAACACGGGGCTCACCGGCTCGCCCGTGCGGCGGCCCCGCTCGTCGAGGCGCCAGCCCATGCGCTTGATGAAGCGCACCGTGATCGAGCTTTCGGCGATCGAGAAGCCCGGAATGTGTTCGATGAGGCGGCGCTCGGCCTCGAAGATCTCTTCGGGGGTACGCACCCAGAGTACGAAAGTGAAGTTCGTTTCGCCTGTGGTCGAGGCGCAGAAGCGCAGGTTTGGGAAGCTGCGCAGCGCGGCGGCTGCGGCGGTGTGCTGCTCAGGTGAGAGCCAGCAGAACCACTGGCTGCTGATGGGCTGGCCGAGCAGTTCGGGCGCGAGGTCGCAGCGCAGGGTGACTTTGCCTGAGAGCAGCAGCCGTTGCATGCGGCGCGAGATGGTGCTCGGGTGGGTGCCGAGGGATTCGGCGATGTCGGCGACGGTGGCGCGGCCGTCGCGGTGCAGGTAGGGGGTCAGTTCGCGGTCGCCGTCGCGCAGGGGTGGGGGAGTGGCCGAGGTGTCGGTGCGGGCGAGCTGCACGAGTTGCTGGCGGGCGGTGTGGTCGAGGCTTCCGAGACGCCACTCGTGACCGTCGAAGTGCACGCGCGTGCAAATGATCGTCTCGTAGCGGGTGATGCCCGGCAGCTTTGAGATGCGCTCGTTGAGGCTTTCGAGGTAGCTCTCGAAGTCGGGGGTGAGCACGGTGAAGATGAGGTCCCAGTGCCGTGCCGGCTCCTCGATCGAGACGATCTCGGGAATCGCGATGGCCTCTTCGGTGAGGCGGTCGCGGTGCTCGGGCAGGCAGCGCACGGCGACGAATGTGAGGGTTCCGGGGCGGTTGCGCCCGAAGGGTACGGCCGTGCACCAGGCGAGACCGCGGTCGGTGAGCCGCTGCCACTGCTGCGCGAGTATGAGGGGCGAGGCCCCGAGCACCTGCGAGAGTTGTCGCCACGAGGCGCGCGGCGCGATCTGCAGCGCTCCGACGAGCTCGAGCGGGTCTGGGGCATGTTTCATGAGTGCAAGAATATCGCGTTATCACAAGAATCAGTGCACGAATGCT
This sequence comes from Leucobacter chinensis, assembly GCF_019049105.1. Taxonomy (GTDB): domain Bacteria; phylum Actinomycetota; class Actinomycetes; order Actinomycetales; family Microbacteriaceae; genus Leucobacter_A; species Leucobacter_A chinensis. The sequence goes on along the minus strand of NZ_JAHQZR010000003.1, from coordinate 163,120 downwards.
CGCTCAAAGCACAGTAAACGCAGGTTTATCGCATGACTAAGCCAGCGCTCTGCACCGGTTGAATAATGAAAGGAGCAAAAAGTCGCGTGGCCAACCGAGGGCCGCAGTTAGGAAGATCACCGTGGATTTCGTAGCGAGATCGCTTGAACTTGATGGCGCTTTGCGTGCACTGCGTCGCGATCTGCATCAGATTCCTGAGCAGGGGCTCTCCCTGCCACTCACGCAGCAGCGACTGCTCCAAGAGCTCGAAGGCCTGCCAGTCGAGGTGACGCTCGGCGAGTCGCTGAGTTCGATTACGGCAGTGATCCGCGGCACGGCAGGCGCGACCGCGACCGACACCCCAGCCCCCGCCGTACTCCTGCGCAGCGACATGGACGCGCTGCCCGTCGTCGAAGAGACGGGTCTCGACTTCGTGAACCCCGACGCGACGAACATGCACGCGTGCGGCCACGACCTGCACATGACCATGCTCGTGGGCGCGCTGAAGCTGCTCGCCGAGCACCGTGACGAGCTCGCGGGCGACGTCGTGTGCGTCTTCCAGCCGGGCGAAGAGGGCTTCGACGGCGCGCAGCACATGCTCGACGAGGGCCTGCTTGAGATCACGGGCGCGAAGCCCGTGGCCGCCTACGCGCTGCACGTCTTCTCGTCGCACATCGAGAGCGGCCGCTTTCTCGTGCGTCAGGGCGCGATCATGAGTGCCTCAGATACCGTGCGCATGGTCGTGCGCGGTCACGGAGGGCACGGATCCGCACCGCATCAGGCCATCGACCCCATCACCGCGAGTGCCGCGATGGTGAGCGCGCTGCAGACGATGGTCACGCGCCGCTTCGACGCCTTTGACCCGGTCGTGCTGTCGTTCGGCATGTTTCGCGGCGGATCGACCGAGAACGTCATTCCCGAGAGCGTCGAGATGCTGGCGACCGTTCGTACCTTCAGCGAGAAGAACCGTGAGCTCATGCGCAGCGAGGTCGTGAAGGTGCTCGAGGGCGTGGCCGACGCGCACAGCGTCACGATCGACATCGACTACGAGATGCTGTACCCCGTCACGAAGAACGACGCCGACGAGGCCGATTTCGTCGCGGAAACCGTCGCCGAGCTGTTTGGCGACGAGAGCCTCGAACGGCCGAAGCAGCCGCTCAGCGCCTCAGAAGATTTCTCGAAGATGCTCGAGCACGTGCCCGGCGTCTTCATTCCGCTGGGGGCGACTCCCGAGGGCGTTGACCTCGAGACGGGCCCCTACAACCACGCCGCCGGCGCGCAATTCGACGAGGCGGTGCTCACGAGGGGCACGGCCCTGCTCGCCACGCTCGCCGCTCGCCGCCTCAACCCGCCCGCTTAACCCCTGCAACGAAGCACCGTAAGGAACATGATGACCACCACCCACGACACGACCGACGGCACGCACGGTCACTACACCCCTGCCGAGCGACGCACCGTGCGCAAAAACCTCGTCGGCATCGGCATGGGCAACCTGCTCGAGTGGTACGACTGGAACGTCTACGCCTCGTTCACGATCTACATCGCGGCCCACGCGTTCAACGACGCCGACCCGGCCTCGGCTCTGCTCTCGACCCTCGCGATCTTCGCCGTTGGCTTCATCGCCAGGCCCTTTGGCGGGTTTGTTTTCGGGTGGATCGGCGACCGCAAGGGTCGCAAGTACTCGATGACCCTCGCGATCGTTCTCGCCTCGTTCGGCAGCCTCGCGATCGCGCTGCTGCCGTCGTACGAGACGGTTGGCGCGTGGTCGTCGCTCATGCTGCTGCTCGCCCGCCTGCTACAGGGCCTCGCCCACGGTGGCGAGCTGCCGTCGTCGCAGGTGTTCCTCTCTGAGGTCGCTCCCGCGAAGCACCGCGGCCTGTGGTCGAGCTGGATCTACGTTTCGGGCACCACCGGCATTCTCGCGGGCGTGCTGCTCGCGGCGGTGCTGAACCTCACGCTCACGGCCGAGCAGCTCGACGCGTTCGGCTGGCGCATTCCGTTTGCGATCGGCGCTGTTGCCGGCCTTTACACGCTGTACCTGCGCCGCAACATGGAAGAGACCGAAGCGTTCACGAACATCGAGAAGTCGGGCGCCCCGAAGCGTAACATCTTCTCGCAGATCTGGGAGCACCGCCTCGGCGCCCTGCAGGTCATCGGCCTCACGATCGGCATCACCGTGGCCTACTACGCGTGGGCCATCAACGCCCCGACGTACGCCAACACGCAGCTCGGCATGGATCGCGGCCTGACCCTCTGGGCGGGCGTCATCGGCAACATCGTGCTCATCGTGTCGCTGCCGCTGTGGGGCATGCTCTCTGACCGCTTCGGTCGCAAGCCCATCATGATCATCAGCGCTGGCGCCGCGCTCGTGCTCTACCTGCCCATTCAGGCGTGGTTGCGCAACGACTTCCTCGTGCTCGTGCTCAGCGTCTCGCTCATGTCGGCTATTCTCGCCGGAGCGCTCGCGATCATGCCGGCCATGTTCTCAGAGCTCTTCCCGCCCGAGGTGCGCACCTCAGGCATCGGCTTCCCGTACGCCCTCGCGGTCGCGGCATTCGGCGGCACCGCCCCCTACATTCAGACCTACGCCTCGGGGCAGGACTACAACTGGTTCCCGCTCTACACGATGGCGCTGCTCGTGATCACCCTCATTACGGTGTTCACGGTTCCTGAAACGAAGGGCAAGCACCTGGGCTAAGCCCCAGGGCAGGCCTCAGCACTCACCCCGATGCGCCGCATGAGAGCGGCGACATCGGGGTGTTTGCGCTCGCCGCTCGTGAGGTCGGCGACGACGCGCTCGTGCACGTCGGCGGGCATGTCCTGGCTGAGCTTAAACATCGCGGTCTCGGTTTCGACCTCGATGGTGAAGGCGACGATCCCCGGCAAAATCTTCTCGTAAATCGGGAACGACGGGCTCTGCTCCCACGGCTCTGATCGGGCGCTCTCGAAGTGCGAAACCGTCTGCTTCACGACGTCGAGGCTCAGCGCATCGTCTTCGATGATCGTGACCTTGCCCGTGAGGTGCACGGTCGCGTAGTCGAGGGTGGGCACCGCGTCGGCGAAGCCGTAGTTGCTCGGCGAGACGTAGGCGTGCGAGGTGCTGAACGCGAGCAGCGTCGAGGGGTTCTCGGCGAAGAGCTGCCAGTGCGGGTTGTCGCGACCCATGTGCCCCCACAGGGTTTCGCCCACGAAGGTGCCCTGCGGCTCGAAGCCGGGCTGAAACACGATCGGAACGTGCGTGGCAACCGGCGCCCCCGCGGTCGAGGTCGCGACGATGGCGAAGGGGTTGGCGCGCACAAACTCAACAATCGCTTCGCCAGAGGGGGCAATGTAGCTGGGGTAGGTGTGCACGCTGTTCTCCTTTGGCCGTTGCACACACAGTGTAACTCGCGGCGAGGGCCTGCCGTGCGCGCAATATTTCGCTCGCGCGGCAGACCTCACCCCGGTTACTCGCCGCCGAGCCTGCGCGCTCGAACGACCACGTCGCGCAGTTCAACGCTCGCCCCGCCGGGGTGCGCAGTACGGGTGTGCTCGGTGCTCGTCTCGATGCTCCAGTCGGCCGCCGTGAAGAGCCCCGCGATGGCCTCGCGCGTGACGGTTGCCTCGTGCGGGTGCGCGGCGTGTAGCGATTCGCCGACGTGCTCGTGAGCCGCGTGCCCGGCTTCCTGATGCTCGCTGGCCGCGTGCCCGACGATGAGCAGCGTGCCGCCGGGCGCGACCCACGAGGCGAGCCGCTCGTACAGCGCGAGCTGGCCGATCTCGGCGTGTGCGTAGCTCGTGACCACGAGACTCCAGGTACGGTCTGGGTTCCAGCGTGAGAGGTCGGCTTCGATCCACTCGATGGGGGTCGTGGTCCCAGCCGCCCTCTCGTGCCGCTTCGCTTCGTCGAGCGCGCTCGCCGAAATATCGGCCGCCGTCACGCTCCAGCCCTGCCTCGCGAGCCACAGCGCCTCGGCGCCAGCACCGCACCCCGCGTCGAGGACGGTGCCCGGGGCGAGCTGCGCCGTCTCGGTTGCGAGATACGGGTGTGGCGTCGGGACTCCCCGGGTCTCGCGCTCGGCCCAGTGCCGCTGCCAAAAATCGCGGTCGAAGTCGGTCATGAGGCAGCCCCTGCAGCGACCGCGGCGTTGGCGCGAGCGAACACCATCTCGGTGTTCAGTGTCATGGCGACGCGGGCTGCTTGCGCAGCCGATTCGCTCACCTGCGTGGCCGGGTTCGCGACGTTGCCCGCCGCCCACACGCCCTCGACCGAGGTGCGCCCCGCCTCGTCGGTCGTGACGGCGACGCCCATGGGGTTCTCGGTGACGTCGAGGCCGAGCGCCTCAAGACCCTCGAGCCGCGCCCTCGCAAACGACGGAACCGCCAGCGCGTCAGCCCCCAGCCGCCCACCGCTTGCCAGCACGACCCCGGTGATGCGATCGCCTGAGACCTCGACTCGCGAGACCGTGTCGGTCACGACGTCGATGCCGAGGGCGGCGAGCATCTCGAGGTCGTCGCTGCCGAAGCTGAGCCCGTTCGTCACGAGCGTCACGTGCGCGCTCCACTGGTGAAACAGCATGGCCTGCTTGGCCGACATGGGCCCGGTTGCGGTGAGAACGATGCGTTGATCGCGGATCTCCCAGCCGTGGCAGTACGGGCAGTGCACGACGTCGCGCCCCCACCTCGCCGCGAGACCCTCGATCTCGGGCAGCTCGTCGCGCGTTCCGGTCGCGATGATGAGCTGCTGTGCGACCACGCGGGCCCCATCGTCAAGCTCGACGGCGAACCCGCCCTCCTCGAGGCGCGCGGCCGACCGAACCTCGGCGTGCGCGATCGTCGCGCCGTAGGCCGATGCCTCGGCACGCCCCTTCTCGAGCAACCCCAGCGGATCGACCCCCTCATTTCCCAGCAGGCCGTGCGCCGCGGCCGCCGGTGCATTGCGTGGCTGGCCGTGATCAACGACGATGACGCTGCGACGGGCCCTCGCGAGCGTGAGGGCGGCGCTGAGCCCGGCCGATCCGCCGCCGAGAATGGCGACCTCGTACTCGTGGGTTTCGTTTGGCTGGTGCATGGGAGTTCCTTGTGGTGGCTTTGTGTGTTGGTCTTTGGGCTTGGGCTTGGGCTTTTGGTGTTGGCCTTTGAACGTTGGTCAGACACTGAGTATCGCGGCGTGGGTGCGACTTGGCAAACATATTTGCCGAATGGCAATATGGGGGGTATGAACAGCACCGCTGACGAAACCCTCGACACCGTTGGGCCGAGGCTCAAGAACCTGCGCCTGCGCCGTGACGTGACCCTCGTGGCGCTCGCCGAAGCGACCGGCATCTCGGCCAGTACCCTCTCGCGCCTCGAAGCCGGGGTGCGCCGCCCAACTCTTGAGCAACTGCTGCCGCTCGCCCGGTACTACGGCGTCACCCTCGACTCGCTCGTCGATGCCCCGCGCACCGCAAACCCGCGCATCGACCTGCGGCCCATGACGATTGATGGCGGTGCGATTGTGATTCCGCTGACCCGCCGCCCCGGAGGCGTGCAGGCCTACAAGTTCGTTCTGCCCACCGGCAACGACGACGACGTACCCAAGCCGCGCACCCACGAGGGCCACGACTGGGCCTACGTGCTGAACGGCACCCTGCGGCTCGTGCTCGGCGACCAAGACCTCAGGCTGCAGGCCGGCGAGGCTGTCGAGTTCGACACCCGCACACCGCACTGGTTCGGCGCCACGAGCGCTGGCCCGGTCGAGTACCTGAGCCTCGTGGGGCGGCAGGGGCAGCGGGCGCACGTGCGGCCGGCCATCGGCGAGGTGGCGGGTGAGTCGGCGGGCTGATCCGCTCGGGTGCCTGTGCGCGCGGCTGTCGCCTGCCGCTCGCAGCGCCCCTGTCTGAGACTTCTCGGTTTACTTGACGAAAAGCAGGGTGTTTCTGGCTGAACACCCTGCTTTTCGTCAAGTAGACCCCAAAGCCGCCTTTCTAATGCACCGAAAGCTGGCTAAGCTACTCAGAGCATAGACGGGGGTTTTAATCGGGGGTTAGTCGCCGCTGACCGGCGCCCGCTTCGTCGTCACAGTTGTCGCTTATAGGGGAAGAGCAGATCAACATGAAACAAACCATGGGTCGCACGTCAGGGGTTCAACGAACCAAAAGAACCGTTCGAAGGGCTCTCCAAGTAGCAATGGCTAGCGCGCTCGCGAGCCTCTTGCTACTCCCGGGCTTGCTGGCTCCGGCACCGGCGCAAGCTGCCCCACGCGTGGTCACACTGCCCTGGAGTTACGATAGTTTCTACGGCGAATTCGTGGAAGACACCGATGTCAAGATTCCTGGCGGGGTTGAAGAGGTCAAGGTTCTTGCCGAATCTGCCTCAGGGGGAGACGGCGCCGCGGTGAAAAATGGTGGTAGCGGCGGTAAGGGCGGAGCAGGCTACCGCGGCTATCTCGACGCATGGAACCCGCAAACGTTGCCCGTCGAGCCTGGTGGGGTGCTTCAGGTGCGCGTTGGCAAGAAGGGGCAGGACGCTCGGGGTGATCGCGGCGGCAAGGGCGGTTCGGGAGGCGTCGCTGGTGGCAACGGCGGCAATGGCTTTAACAAGGGAGGCGGTGGCGGCGGTGGCGGCGGATCAACGAGCATCACCTATCTCAAGCCAAATGGCACACAAGGTTGGTTTTTTGAGCTCTCTGGCGGCGGTGGCGGCGGTGGCGGATCATCCGACTACCCCAATGTCCCGCTTCACGGCGGAGACGGAGCCGTTGCTGGCAAAGCTTCGTCGAATGGAATACCAGGGTCTAACCCACATCACGCATACATAAACTGCGCCTATGACTCAGAGACGAAGCATGGAACGACCTTCGCCGGCAACCAGGGTATGTCGGGTGGCGGTGGCGGCGGCGGGGGCAGTAGGAATTCCTACGGCTGCGGCGGGCACAGCGTGCAAGATTCGAGCGGTGGTGGTGGATCGAGTAGTGCTTTCATCTCGAGTGATTCAGAAATGATTGATAACGCACTGCGCTTTGACGAATACGGTGGAACAAGCGGCAACGGCTGGGTTTGGATTAGCGCAGAGCCCACTTCAGTGGTCAGTCTCGATACCAGTAAAACGAACCTGTGCGTAGGCAATGAGCAAACCGTCGATATTGCTGTCAAAAATGATAGTGGTGCGGCGCAGCCCCTGGTGCTTCTGAACCTTTGGCTTGAGTCGCCGGGTAAGGAAAAGGAACTCGTGATGAGCAGACACTTTGGTGCTGTTGTCGAGACGCACAGCCTCGGTGATCTGCCGATTGGCAAGCACAAGGCGAGCATCGAGATGAAGCCTGACTCGAGGGACTGGAACTTTCGAGGCCAAAACCTGGCGGCTGAATTGAACGTTATCGGCTGCGGTGAGGCAACCGAGACCGCGATCGAAGTCGCAGAAGATGGGTTGAAAGCAGCCCAAAAAACAACCGTTCAGGCTCACGTTCACACAGCGGCGGGGGCCCCGGTTCGTGAGGGGCAGGTCGCTTTTTGGGTCGCTCCCCCTGGAAGCGATGCAAACGAGCCCGAACCTTCAAACCGGCTGCTCGTCGCGGTTGGGCCTGACGGGGTTGCCTCGGCAGATATTGCACCACTGGGCCGAACAAACAGTTTTTACGCTGAGTATCTCGGCAGCGAAAACTTTTCGGGTTCTCTCGACAGTGTCGACCGAAAGGCTGCGGCCAGGTGGAAAACGGAGTTGAGCTTCACGCACCCAGAGACGATTCTGACTGGTAGAATGATTAAGTTTTCGATGCAGGCACGGGCTATCAAGAACCCTGGCGACCCGGTGTATTGGGGTGAAAACGATCATGTCACGACACGGTTATCACTCGATATGGTGGGCCAGAAGACAGGCCACAGAGAGAACTACAAGGGTTTTTCGCTACCAAGCTTTAACCGTTCCGAGGGGGTCAGCTTTCTCAGCGCCAATGACCTGGTACTGCCAACTCCCGTCGATGTCTACGATTACACACTCAGTTTTTTGGAAGAAGACCCACTGTTTGATGCTGACCCGATACACGGCACCTTCACGATTGTTGAGCCCAGCAATAGTATCGATCTGGTTGTGCCCGAAACGGTAGAAGTGAGTGCAAGCGATGTGTTTGCCGAGGTTCTGGTGCAGTGGCAATCAGGCCTCGAACTCGCTGACGGTGAGGTATTCGTTGAGATTGACGGCGCCCCTGTCGAGAGTCAGGGCTTGACCAACGGGAAAGGCTCATGGCCGCTAAACACCGATGCGCTGGGCAAACACACGGTCACTGCAACGTACACGCACTCTGATGATAAAAGTGTGTTGAGCGCGAATGCAGAGTACGAGGTCACCAAAATTGAATCTGTGACGACGCTTGCGCTTGATGAAGAAACGCTTGTGTACGGTGACGATGCACGCGTCACGGCACAGGTATCGAACGCTGTCCCGGCCGTGCAGCCTGAAGGCACCGTCACCTTCTATATCGACGACGAAGCCATCACTTCAGCTGCTCTGGAAGACGGTGAAGCAACGGCGACCTTCGAGGCAGGTCTTTTTGACCGGCTGGGAGATGTGGCGATTCACGCCGAGTTCACTCCCAGCGCCGAGTTGCCAATGGTTGGGTCAAAGTCGAGCGCACAGGTGCTCACGGTTGTTGCACGACCGACAACAGCGGCTGCAACCGCGCCCGAGTCGCTTACCTACGGCGAAGCACTGCGTGTTGAGGTTGCTGTTGATGGAGACGGGCTTGAGCCGAAGGGCACCGTGCTCTTCACCTCTGACGACGATCTTCGTGAAGAGGTAGAGGTGCGCGACGGCGTAGCAACCCTTGTGATCGATCGCCCAGGTGTTGCCCTTCACACGATCGAAGCCAAGTTTGTTCCGGCCATGGGGCACCCGCAGCTTGGCTCGGTGGCCAAGCCTGTGACGGTTGACGTGCAACCGAGAGCGACCGAGCTGACACTCGCTTCTGAGAGGCCCGCGCTCACCGTGAAAACGTCTGAAACGATGAGGGCTGAGGTCTCGACAGATCTCGACGGGTTAGTGCCAGAAGGCACGGTCATTTTTGAGGTCGATGGTCAGGAGGTGGCTGCCGAGCACACCCCGAGCCGTGTTACTGGTTCAACGGCCGTGTTCGAAACAGACATCACCATCGACCTGGTGACCGATATCACGCTTTCAGCGCGCTTCGTGCCTGAGCCAGAGTTTCTTGAAAGCTCTACCGAGGCTGTGTTTGCGGTGCAGCTTGTTCAGAGCGAGTTGAAAGCGGCGCTCTACGGGCTCCAGACTTACGGCGAGAGTCTCTCGTTGCTCATTGCGGCAACGACTCCCGAATCTGACTGGGCAAAGGCGAGCGGTGCCATCACGGTGACGCTGAACGGTGAAGAAGTCTTTGAACCACACCTTGCTGAAGACGGTACGGTGACCATGCCGTTTACCGGGCTTCCCGCTGGCGAGCACAGCGTCGTTATCGAATACCCCGGCACCGACGACATCGCTGCAGCGTCGTTCACCATGTCGTTTGTTGTGAAACCAGCTAAGAGCAGTGTTTCCATCGAGGTTGATCGCGCTGCTCTTGCCCTTGGCGAACCTTTCAGCGTCACCACAACGGTGAATAGGAGCGGCCTCGGTTCACTGCTGAGGCTTGCGCCCGTTCCCGCTGACGGAGACGTTGAGCTGTTCGTAGACGGGGCCTCATCGGGTACCGTGACGCTGGTTGATGGGCAGGCCGAGGCGGATCTTCCGGGTCTCTCTGGCGGTGCGCACGTCGTGACCGCGCGATACCTTGGCAACCAGAACCACGAGGCATCAGAAGCTCAGGTTGATATTGAGGTTCCTTTGGCTGCGACTACTGTTTCGGTTGAGGCCGCTCCTATCGAGCTCGACGAGGGCGACACGACAGTGCTGACCGCGACTGTTGGCGGCCTGCTCGATGGTTTTCACCCCGCTGGTACCGTGCAGTTTTTTGCCGGCGACAAGAAGCTCGGTGAGCCCGTTGCGTTGAGCGGCGGTGTTGCGAGCCTTCCGGTGAACGATCTCGTCTCTGGCACTCATGCAGTGGCGGCAGTGTTTAGCGGTGACAGCAACTACGAGGCCGCGGCCTCTGAGGCGATTGAGGTGACTGTTGCGCCTGCGACAGACCCCGAGAACCCAGATGGCGACGGCGATACTGACGACGCCGATACTGACGACGGTGGCACTGACGACGGCAACACTGACGACGGTGAGAGCGGTACCGACACCGACGGCGGTACTGATGCCGACGCCGACACCGACACTGATGCCGATGCCGATGCCGATGCCGACGACGGAACTGACGGAGCTGACGGAACCGGTGGCGATGCTGGTTCTGACAGCGGCACGAGCACCGACGATGGAACCGATACCGACGACGGCAGCGGCACCGAGACCGACGGAGAAACCGGTCCCGGAGCTGACACCGACGGCAACACCGGCCCCGGCCCCGACTCCGGTGAGGGCCCCAATGGTGGTGGCCATGCTCCCTCCGGGGCAGGGGAAAACGGAGTGCCGGGAGCAGGCTCTGCGAACCACAACACCGGCCAGGGCCACCTTGCTCAAACCGGTGGGGTAGCTTACGAAGCGTTGCTGTTGGCGGCGATGATGCTTCTGACTGGAGCTTCGTTGCTGGTGATGCGGCGCAGTCGGCAGACGCGCGTGCGTCGCTAGCTGACGAAGACCGGGGCGATGATCCGCTGATTGCCTCAGGGAGCCATCATTTCTGATCCACTTGACGAAAAGCAGGGTGTTTCTGGCAGAACACCCTGCTTTTCGTCAAGTAAACGCGATCGAGGCTAGTGTGAGCCGCGATACAGCTTTGCTGCCTGATAGGGAGGAGTGGGAAGTGACATCCCTATGAAATTATTACTTCAGAGTAAGTGTCGAAACTCAATTTTTTAATGGATTATTTTGCTCGAACGCTAGTGTTTCTTATGTGAGTGCCCCGCACATGCGGGGATGAGCCCACGGGTCGAACGCGCTGAAAGGCGTATGCGGAGAGTGCCCCGCACATGCGGGGATGAGCCCGCACCCCACCCATCAGGCCGGACCGTCACTGCGAGTGCCCCGCACATGCGGGGATGAGCCCCCTGCTGGGCGGCGTCCACGTTGACCCGGCGAGAGTGCCCCGCACATGCGGGGATGAGCCCCCGGCGACTGTCACTGAAAACCCTGACGGGGTGAGTGCCCCGCACATGCGGGGATGAGCCCAAGGAAGAAGGAAAGACATGGAAGAAATCATCGAGTGCCCCGCACATGCGGGGATGAGCCCCATTCACCGTGACCTGCGACCCACCATGGATCGAGTGCCCCGCACATGCGGGGATGAGCCCGAAATCTGTTGATTCTTTGCCCTCGATGAGTGGAGTGCCCCGCACATGCGGGGATGAGCCCTAACGGCGACTTCACTTTCAAGCTCGAAACCTGAGTGCCCCGCACATGCGGGGATGAGCCCCGCAAGCTCAAAGAATCACTGCACACCCACCGGAGTGCCCCGCACATGCGGGGATGAGCCCGCCGAGCAGCGCCCCACCAAGCACGAGCAGCGGAGTGCCCCGCACATGCGGGGATGAGCCCCTGAGGAGAATAGACCGGCTTAGTCTGAATTCGAGTGCCCCGCACATGCGGGGATGAGCCCAGTCCGTCAGATGTGATGCCGTAGATTTTCGCGAGTGCCCCGCACATGCGGGGATGAGCCCGGCAAGACGTACGAGATTGACTGGCCGAACGAGAGTGCCCCGCACATGCGGGGATGAGCCCTCCGTCGTCATCGCTCACCACCTCAGCATCTTGAGTGCCCCGCACATGCGGGGATGAGCCCAGCTGCGGAACGTCATCGGAGTAGACAGTTCTGAGTGCCCCGCACATGCGGGGATGAGCCCATTTACCGGCGCTGCATGGAATCAGGATCGTGGAGTGCCCCGCACATGCGGGGATGAGCCCGACCGAATCCGTTCGGTTGACGGTGGAGACGAGAGTGCCCCGCACATGTGGGGATGAGCCCGCGTTGTTGACATTGTTTTGCGGGCAGACTCGGAGTGCCCCGCACATGCGGGGATGAGCCCTCGTTCACCGAGGCGACTAACCCCCGCCGCGAGAGTGCCCCGGACATGCGGGGATGAGCCCGACGAAGATTCGTGAGGTGTCAAGCAAATGCAGAGTGCCCCGTACATGCGGGGATGAGCCCAGCTGCGCGAGTCTAAGACTTAGACAGTCCATGGGTGCCGGGCAATATGGGTGCGGGCCTGGGGATACTACTGGTTTCCTTAACTTCGAAGGGTGCGCTGGCATGAACTCCTAATGTGCATGAAACTCTAGAACGGAATATCAAAGGAACCATGCCTGCCGGCATAAATCGTATTTAGGGTTTGCGAAGGGTAAGCATGCCGTAACCATATGACTTTGCTCTCCCGATTCCTCCCACCAAGGCGCGGCGTAGAGCAAGATCATCAGTGACGATGAGCCGCCCCTCAAAAACGGCCTTTCGAAGTGTGACCTTTTGGCTCGGTGCACCTTCGCGGTGCTTATAAGCAACCTGCTCTCTATTCTCCACGACTCTTAGATCGGTGATAGGTGCGTTGAGACCGGGAAAGTCAGTAACCTCATGAAGCTTGAAACCCCACTGCTCTGTACGCTGTTGAAACCATGTGATCTGTTGTTCTTCAGTCACCAAGGGAATGATGGTTCCACGTTGGTGTGCTCCGGGCTTGCCTTCTTGACGCAGTGCTTTTGTCGGGTTTGCCTGAAGCGTGAAAAGCCACTCGCTTCCGGTGGTAACCCGCTGCAAGAACCGCGTGTAGTCAGCACTTTGGCCGGGACTCGTCTTCCACCCGGCCTGTTCGGTGAGGTGCGAAAAATCGGGCTTTTCTGGGCTCACAACGTATAGCGTGTGGCGCGGATGGGCGTTATCAAGGCGCCAAAGCACACGTTCGTCAGTGGTGTGACTGTCGGGAGCAAAGAGTGAGAGCACACTCGCATGCATGGCCCGAGGGTTTGTAATGAGTTTTCTGGAAGCCCTGCGCTGTGGGTTGATCTCGAATTTCGAAAAATAGGTCATGAGTTTGCCACCTCAGTGAAGAAAAATTCTTGCGTGCCCCTACCTTTGCTATTTGTAACAGTGACCGAATCGTCACTGAGATATTCACGCCACGAGTACTGTCTGCGCTCCTGTGAGAAGTTGATGGGCACGTCTCTGATTCGATCGCCTAGTTCACCTGGGTGAGCATCGCGAAACATAGCAAGTGATACCTGTGGGGGTTGCTTGCGTTGATGAGCCAGTGAGGCTTTCCACGGTTCAGCTGCGAGAGCCTCGCGCAATCCTCCTTCGCGTATGCCGAGCAGCAGGTCTGGGGGTGCGGGGCAAGCCCGTCGACCGAGAAAGAGCGGATACTCGGGGCGCCTGATAGCGGCGGCTATTTTATTGATTATCTCGTCTTCTCCAGAGAGCCCTGCAACAAATACTGCGTCTGAAAGATACAAGCGAGTGCTGAGTTTTGGGCTTGCTTCAGCTTTCGTTGTGGCGTTCCAGTCGATCGCGGTTTGGTAGTCGCGTAGTAAATGCCCGGGTTGGTCAATCCGAACAGCGAAATCAAGCGAAGCAAGATCGTCGAGTGATTCGCCGCGAGCGCGTCCTAAGGCCGCAGCGACAAGACCAATGACACCAGATTTCGTGGGGGCGCGTTCTGTTTCTCTGATCCGAAACCTACTCGTGGCGCCCCAGGACTGTAACGGGCCGGCGAGTTTGAGCAAAACGGTGGGCAAGGCTCACGCTCCAGAAGTCTCAAGTGCTTCTGCGAGCATTTCACCGAGGCCAGAGAAAGTTGTTGGCTCACCGATTGACGCTGCGACCTCACCAAGTTCGCCAACGCCAATGACGAGGGTGCGATCGGCTGAGAAACCATATGCGTCTGACACTGCAGTGATTTCATTGACCAGCCTTTCAGCTGCAATCTTACGGCGCCCTAAGGTCTCAACGATGGGGTCTTCGAACGCATTGACGTACGAAACTGGTCTATCTGAGCGAACCTGCACGATCACGAGTTCAGGGAGCGTCTGGTTTGCAAAAGTGTTCTGTTTGCCGGTTGGCTGCGACGTTACAAAAGCCTGGACAAACGCTACCGTTGCTTGCTTTGCCGAGGTGGCATCGCCGAGGTTGCTGGCGAGGCCCTCGAGGTGAACGGTTGCATAACGGTACAACGTTGACGAGGTAAACTCGACTGTGCCAATCATGCCTGCACCCGACTCTTCGCCCTCGGCATCGATCACGTCATCAACAGCGGTGAAGTAGTCGTGTTCGGCGATGCTCTCGTGCACACTGATCGCGTGTGCCACCTGTGAAGCTGCATCCACATTAAAGTCAGGCGTATCAGCGATCATACGCCCGAATAGAGCGATGTCCACGCTCTGCTCAGTGTCGAGTATTTCATTGAGTTCTTTTTTGGTAATTGGTTTACCAGGCTCAACATTGAGCAGCGCCGTGGCCAGCTTCTCGATTTGACGTTTGCTGAAGAAAGCGAGGTACTTACTGCGTGCGTATGCGGTTCCTTCTTCACCCTCTTCATCGACGAGGTCGAGTGACCATTTTACTTGCTTAAAAGAAGCAATAAGAGCTTCTTGAAGGTCACTGTTGTTCACCTCTGGGCTGATAACTTTTGCTGCTGCGAAAACTCGCTCTCCTAGGCGTCTTGTGCGTTCGCCCAGGTTTTCTGCGTCGATATAATCGGGAAAAGCTTTTCGAATAGCTCGTTTCCAGGACTGGCTTGAGACTCGTTGCCGCTGTACCCCACCGTAGATTGCCGACTTTGGAGCGCCGGTATCGTCTCTGTTGATGTTGCTCGGCGGAAGGGTATGGAGTGCGTGAATATCAATGAATGTCGACATGGGTTCTTCTTTCTGCGGGCGTGTGGTGAGGGGAGGGGTCATTCTTGTGATTCGGCGACGGGAGTTTCGGGTTTGGCGAGGTAGCCATTGACAAACTCCCGGGAGAACCTCATGAGCACCCCATTGCGCTCACGCGGGGTGTAGAGCTGCGCAAGGTCAACGGCAAATTTTCCGTAATCAAAACCGATCTGCTGCGATCGCAAGAGCGTAATGAGAGAGCGGAGGTGCGAATTGATGGTGCTGCGAGACTGGGCAGTTGTAAATGCGTCAAACCGAGACTTGATTGACGGGCTTGTCAGTGTGACCAAGCGGCCAACCGCTTGTGCGAAGGATGCCTTGCGAACATGCATGTGGCTCGCAAGTGATTGCTGATGTGTTGAATACGACACGAGAGCCGTGTAAGCGGCGAGCTCGGCTGCTGAAGGAGTGTCACCGTGGCCGCGTAGACGTTCAGGGAATAACTCAGTTGAAACTGTGCTCGAAGTAGCGAGCCCGGTTGGGCCAAGAATAATCTGCCAGGCCTCCGCGTACACAGGATCACCAGACATAGGGGCCCGCCGAAGCTGTGCGAGCACGGCCCGTGCGCGAGCCTGTTGTTTTGGGTTGTTGCCTAAGAGCGCAGCTTGGATCCGTTCTACTTTTACGGTGACAAAAGTGCGGAGCTCTTCGTTTTTTGTCTGTGTGGGCTCTGGAGCGGCCTCAGTATTGTCGGTCATGATGCTCCGTTTTCGATCGTTGCGGTGTTTGGAAGGTGCTTAGAGAGTTCTTTGAGAAGCCAGATACGAGCTGTTCCGGTTGAAGTGAATTTCAATGAGGGCTCCTTTCCGGGAGCGTTGCTCATCGTGAGCCTGCCGTGTAAAGCCTGTGGCCCAGCCATAGCGGCCAGGTCATTTGCTTGGTGCAGAATGATGCCGCGGGCATTGCTTACCCACCGTGTTACCGCATCTGCTGGTGAGGGGTCAGTCGATAGCGAGACTAACCACTCCCTAAACGCACTTTCGAGTTTCACGAGCGTTTGTTCGGTGGCATGTGTATCGTGCGAATACTCCCCGCCAGCGGCAAGCGAGAGCATGCCAGAGAAAGAGCCGACTGCGCTCGCGGCCGAAAGTGTTCTTGCGACATTTTGAACGACGACTGCTGCGAGCTCGTTACCGTGTGCAGTGAGCAAACGAAGGCTGATCGGAATCTCGGTGTGAACCACGTGGGTAATAACCGAGTCTTGTGGGCCATATTCGAGACCGACAAGCTCGATGTTCACGGTGTTGCTCACTGACGAATCTTCTTGATCGATGAGATTGAGAATATTTGATGGGAGCTCGTTGGGTGTTTGCGATCGTGAATGCTCAGGCAGAGCAGCGTGCCGGTACATGAGGCTCTCGACACCGCGCCAGAAGGTTCGTTCGGCGTAATGCTTTTTAGGCAGATAGATGCTTTGCCCATTTTTTGACAGGTTTTTACTGAACTGTCGGGAGAAGAAAGGGTCAGTCTTGTTATTTTGAAGTTCGAGCTTGTCGCCATTTGTGACAACTACGCGACTAACTTTGCCCTCCTGAACGAAGAGCCGCACTCTACGGCTTTGCCAGGTGAGGGCATCGAGTGGACCCTCGGGAATCATTGCTATATCGTGACGAGATTCTGCGGTGCCCGCCGGTCTCTCCCAAGCAGGAAGATCTGTGTACTCACCACGTTCGATGGCATTAATGCTGTTGGCTAATTCTTTCGCTGGGAGGTTGAGCAATAACGTCTCAGCCAAGTGGCTTCCATGAAGAACAACACCGCCGCCTGAACCTACTGACCCGGTGCCGATCGGAAACCCCTTTCCGTTTTTCGTACGTGGGTCTCCGACCGCCGCTGGCTTGATTCCCGAGTAGTCGTAGGCCTGCACGTGCAGAAGCCAACGCGCTGCTTCAGCAAGGCTCAATGCTTCGAGGCTCTGACCAGCACGCGTTGAAAAGTAGCTTGACTCAGCGTCGGCAATTATGCGTGAAACGGGCAGTGTTTCGGCCTTGGTTGTTTCGAGATCGTGGACTTGATAGAAAGGCTGAGTGGGGTGTACAAGCCAGAAGCGGTCGCTGACGGTATTGAGGTAGGCCTTGATAGCGTCTTCGTGAAGAGCGCCGTTTGTGAGTTCAGCGGCCCACCAGTCTCGCTTGTCAGAGAAACCAGTATCGTCACCAGGAAGCTCCGCACTTCGCGTATAAGCGCGCCAGACTATTGCTGTCAATAGACGGAGCACTGCGAAGTCTTGCGTGGGCATCTCTCCTGCGATGCGGGCAATCAGTGGTGCCTGGGAAAAAATCTCTCGGAGGGAGAATTCTTGTACTGAGCCGTCAAGCATGACGACCTTGATCCACTGCTCTTCAACGAGGTTAAACGTTGCAGGGGTTCTCACGTTCATGACCGATTCCTATCATCTTGCTCGGGCAATGGGAGAAGTTCTAGCCCGAGCTCCCGGCTATACCGAAGCCTACCCCCCGCGAGTATGGCTTCGCCCTCTTTATTGAGGGGCAGGATAAGTTGTCCCTTTAAATGGCGAGATTGTTGCCAGGCATCAAAGAAGAATTGCTCTTCGAGCTCTGCGAGAGCGTTATCAAATGGCTCAGGGAGTGAGTAATAGAAGGGGAGGCGAACGCTGTCGAGCGCTATCTCTCTGGCGAGGTCGTCATCGACGGGTAGTGACCCGTGAAAATTGCGACTCATTTCAGCGCGTTCAGTGATGAGTCGATAGGTGTCATACTCGACCTGCGTAATGAGTAGAACCTCCAGCGTTGGCTCGATATCGCGCACCTGAGCAGCTGCTCGTATCTCTTGTAAATGTTCTGCCACCTGCGCTTCTCGCGAGGGCATTGCGTCGCTTATACGTTGATTGCGACGGGGAGCGTCAAGCAAATATGCCTTAGCGCGATTACGCTGAACCTTCTGCTGCGTCGCGAGTGATCGTTGGGTCTTTGTATAGCGCTCTCTCCAGGCTTTCGGAATCTCTGGCTCAGCCCGGTAGCTGTGTTGCACTAGCCGGCTTATTTCATCGGGTATGTGCAATTGCTCCTGCCCGTGAAGCTTCGGTTCGAGTAATGCATATGAAGATAAAAGAATAGCTTCGGCATAGATGCGTGTAGACGTTTGCGTGAAGCGGGGGGCGATTTCGGTTGAGCCGGGGGCCTCTATTCCTCGAACGAGAAGCTTTGGCTGGCGTAACCATTCTGGTCTTTCTTCTGGCTCTCGATCGTGGCGGTGAAGCCGTCCTGCCCGCTGGAGCAACAGGTCTGCCGGGCAGAAATCAGTGACCATGAGATCAAAGTCAAGATCAAGAGACTGCTCAACGATCTGAGTTGCCACGAGAACAAATCGCTTGGGTCGCGTACTCGTATGACTCGAGTTGGGGCCGAAGAGGCGTAACAGCTCTTGCTCACGTTTTTTGCGGTCACGCGCGGTGAAGCGCGCGTGGAGCAGAGAGATATCGCTCGCAAATGCTTCTTTTAGGTGGTCATAAACCTCTTGGGCCCTACCGACGGTGTTGCAAATGACCACAGCGCAGCCACCTTCAGTGCGAACGCGGTGGAGCGATTCGCTGAGCGCCTCGAGCGTATCGTCAAGTTCAGTCATGGTGACTGCACGTTTGTTGCCGGGCAGAGCGACGGGAGAGGTACTCGTCGATGAAGCACTGATCGAGGTGATGCGAGGGTAAGTAAGCGCTGGTGTTTCAGGGGCAAAGTGCGTTGTGGTGAGGCCGAGACCCAGCTGGTATGAACGCTCGATATCGTGACGAATCTTGTCAGGCAGCGTGGCCGATAGCAGTACCACTGATGCTCCGTAGGCGGCGAGCCATTCGATTGCGCGATTGAGGTAAACTTGCATATATGCGTCGTAGGCGTGGACTTCGTCAATAATGACGATTTTCCCCGCGAGGGCTAAGTGTCGAAGCATGACATGTTTGGTTTGAAGGGCCAAGCGCAGTATCTGATCGACGGTGCCGATCACCACATGCGAGAGTACTCCCTTATGTCTTCCGTAAAACCAGTCGTGCTGCATTACTAACCCGCTGTGCGACTCTTGCTCAACCGGAGTATCGCTCATATCTGCGTATCGTAAACCCATAAAGTTCTCGTTGAGCATGTTTTTAGAATGCGCAAGAAACATTGAGGTCATAGCGCCTTCGGGCTGAGCGTGTGAAGCCCATGTGCGTACTCGTTCGAAGAGTCCATCAGAGCTAGCCGTCGTTGGTGTACCGAAAATTACTCCGCCGGCTTGAAGGCGTTGCGCCATAATGTCTGCTGCAGCGAGACCGGCTTCGGTTTTTCCGCCGCCCATTGGCGCTTCGATGATGAGCAAAGTCGGTTCAGATACGCTCTGTGCGATACGCAGTGTCTCGTGCTGCAGTGCGTTTGGCGCATAATGGTCGGGCCACCCAAATCGCTGCTGATAAAAGGCTTCGGCTGAATCATTGCCGAGAAGTGACGGCTTCCATTGCCGAGGCGGATCAAGCAGCAGCATTGCCTTTTGTGCTCGAGAAGCCGATAGCGGGTCTCCAGTCACCTGGTTTGGGCCCTGCAAGGGGAAGAGTTCGGTGTTTGATGCGATCCAGTCGCTCATAATAACAACGCCGGTGATGAGCATTTGCGAGGTGAGGCCCATGCGCAGCTTGGGAAAGTCGTTCAGCATGGCGGTGGCCGACACGTGTGTGGCGGCATAGTCGAGCAGCTCGTTCCAGCAACGTTGCCACATTTCGTCATGCACCAGGTGCATATTACTGAGTTTGTTTTGCTGGGTTGATAGGGGTGGGAGGCCGTGGTGCGACCCAACAACCATTGACGTGAGTTCTGCTTCAGAGCGTCCCCAGCCATGTTTGTTCATGAGCCAGTGTTTGAGAATACCGAATGAAGCGACTGAGTGTTGAAGGTGTTCGACATCGAGCCCCGATGGGGTGCGCGAACTTATTGAAAGCCCGCTCTGTACGACTTTTTCGAGCAATATTCGATGGTCCGTGCTGTGAGCAACTTGCATCTGAAAGCTCTTCGTGGACTTGCCGATATCGTGAGCACCAGCGAGGAAACGGATGAACGTGCGTAACTGATCGTTATCTATGCCAAGGTCGGTGGTGAGCGCCCTCTTGATGTCGTTCGAAAGCCACTCGTCGAAGAGGAATCCGGCGGCGTCGGCCGAGTCGGTCATGTGCTGAGCAAGGCTCAGCCAGGTCTGCTCATCGCCAGTCTTTGCCCAGAGGGATAGTGCCTGTGGGGAGATTGCTGGGGTCTTATTCAAGATTGTGCACCCTTCTGGTTCAGAGCCCCAGGAACATCGTAGACGGAGGGCTATGTTTGTTCCTGGGGCCGTCTGATCATTCTATGAAGCGCAGAGTTTTTTGGCAATCAAGAAGATAAAGTTCCTAAGTATATATAAAAACATTCATTACTTCTCATGATGTGTTCCCTGCGCGGCAGGGCCCCTTCTGAGGAAAAAGTGCCTAATGGCTCATCTCTGCGTGGCAGAGAAACGGCTATACCGTAGTGCTTCATAGTCGGTAACTTGTGAAACAACCTCGATTTTACCGTGCGCGTCTGTAGCGAGACGCATTGCTCCAACCGGCTTTGCGTTCTTTCGTAATGTTCTTCGCGTTGGTATTGGGGCGCATCATGAGTGAAAGCCCCTCGAAATCTGTTGGAATCCAGTCATGGTGATGTACGCGAAATTCAAAGCCCTGTTCGGTATTCGTGCGAAAAGCCATAATTGCTCGCCCCGAACCTACATGCTCAAGAACCTGCTCCCACAGTAAATCTCGAACGCGAGAATTGACTGCCCCGACAAAGACGCCGGGAGATATCTCCAGGATCCACCGCGTGAGATGGCCGCGTAACTTTGCGGTGCATGAAGTGAGCACGATGACAATCATTTCGCCGCCTCCTGGTAATTGACACCAGCAGCAATTCGCTCTTCGTTCATGCCTGCCCACAAGTGAACGACGTCTTGACTCAACTCGTCTTCGAACTCAACTTCGAGTTCCGGGGCTGAATCATCTTCGAGTAACAGTGAACGGATATCAGCGGCGCAGCGCTGCATGAATTTTCCTGACCGCATTGCCTCTCGAATAAGGCGACGGGCTGCGCTACCCATATCGTCCTGTTGCTCACTCGCGAGGTTGAAAGCGAGAGGAATCGTGAAATCTGCCTTGTAAAGGTCAGCGATATCGAAAACAAAGCTTCGTTCATTGCCCGTGTGAATGAACCCGAGACCTGGTGAGCAGCCCAGCGAAACAATCACAGAATGGACAACACCATAGAGAGAAATATTCAGTGCTGAAAGCGCCTGATTGATTGGATCGGCATCATCAAAATCATCAACCTTGTAACTGCGGCCCCGCCAATCAACCCCAGTGCGCTTCGCATTTTCGGCGTACGCCTGTCGAATTCGAGTGCCCTCTTTGCCACGTAGCTGCTGCATAGTGTTGCCAGAAGTGTCTTCGCCAGGAAAGCGTAGTGAATACATTGCTTTTGCTACACGAAGCCGAGATCTTGTGGTCGAGACAAGTCGTGCCTGCGCTTCAAGCAGTTTTGAAGATTTTGCGAGTGACCGACCATGGCAGTAATACCGTACGCCCTGTTCACCTACCCAAACGACCGTTGAGCCTGATTCTGCAATAAGTACCATTGCTTGTTGCGTGACTGTTGTCCCTGGGCCGAGGAGGAGGGCGCCGAGTGAAGCGGCAGGTATGTGCACAGTGCCGCGTTCATCAGTGGCGGTAATCGCATTAGCATCTCGACTCACGATTGACCGTTCAAGGTAAATAAACGTTAATCGGTCGCGTGCGCGAACGAGCTCTGGAAGTTCAGGTGGACGTATGCCAGGAATTTGCGACATTGCACTCCCCTTGATGGAGATAACCGGTTTGTAAGAAGATACCCTAGTCAGGCGACCGAGTGTTGAAACTAAAGATTTTTGAGCTAGCGTCACTCTTGCCGCCCGCTAAAGTTCAAGTGAGTGCCCTGCACGCGCAGGGATGAGCCCGGCTCATCCCCGCGATGGCGGGGCACAGTGCAGAGTGCCCTGCACGCGCAGGGATGAGCCCTTCTACCCGGTATACGGTTCGTGGCTGTTTGTGAGTGCCCTGCACGCGCAGGGATGAGCCCTGGCAGCGCACAGGATGATCGACCCAATCACTGAGTGCCCTGCACGCGCAGGGATGAGCCCCGGTTCGTGTGCGTCGCTCAGGGCGACGACGAGAGTGCCCTGCACGCGCAGGGATGAGCCCCCTGAATGGCGGGAGGTGCTTCATGTGGGTCAGAGTGCCCTGCACGCGCAGGGATGAGCCCGTGGCGCCCATGGCAAGCAAGGTCGTGCGGTTGAGTGCCCTGCACGCGCAGGGATGAGCCCCCTGAGTACCCTGATATTGAGATACACGAGCTTGAGTGCCCTGCACGCGCAGGGATGAGCCCGCAGTCACAAGCATCGGTAGACCGACGCGTGAGAGTGCCCTGCACGCGCAGGGATGAGGCAACTCTGCGCCGTTATCAAGAGAACCTCGCGGAGAGTGCCCTGCACGCGCAGGGATGAGCCCGTGACCTTCTGGGTCGAACGGCATCACTTTGTGAGTGCCCTGCACGCGCAGGGATGAGCCCCCTAGATGTGTTGCTCCCGCTGGAATTTTCAGGAGTGCCCTGCACGCGCAGGGATGAGCCCGCGGCCTACAAAAGCTATGTCGCAATTCAAGCGAGTGCCCTGCACGCGCAGGGATGAGCCCGCCGCATCCGCAGCCATACGCAGACCCTTCTCGAGTGCCCTGCATGCGCAGGGATGAGCCCTACTGCTCTCACTGGTGACAGGACTCATCGAAGAGTGCCCTGCACGCGCAGGGATGAGCCCCCGCATCGAGTATCTCCCGACTGCGGCACCCCGAGTGCCCTGCACGCGCAGGGATGAGCCCACCTCGTTAAAGCCGGGCCAGATCGTCACCTCGAGTGCCCTGCACGCGCAGGGATGAGCCCCGCTCAAACTTGGCGGTCAACCCGATCCCTTTGAGCGCCCTGCACGCGCAGGGATGAGCCCGGCCGCTCTTGCTGGGAAGGATCGATGTACCGGAGTGCCCTGCACGCGCAGGGATGAGCCCTTTACCTTCCGAGGTACAGATACTGACCCCCGAGTGCCCTGCACGCGCAGGGATGAGCCCTACTGGATCATGAATAACGGAACGGTCATTCCGAGTGCCCTGCGCGCGCGGGGATGGGCCCCGGGGAGCCAGATGATTCGTCACCGGTTAGAAGAGTGCCCTGCGCATGCAAGGGTGAGCCCCGGATACGCTGCTCTCGGGGTAGCGCGTTTGTGAGTGCCCTGCAAGTGCAGGGAGTTGCACGCGCTCGCTTGATGGCTGGCGGCTCGCAGTTGTCGACTGACGGTTTTCGGCTGCCGCTCGCCGCGTTCTTGCCTGCGTTTTTTCCGTTTACTTGACGAAAAGCAGGGTGTTCAGCCAGAAACACCCTGCTTTTCGTCAAGTAGACCGCGTTCGGGCCCCGCGCTGGCAATCGACCGCCCGGCCCCGACCCGGGACCCTGGAATCGCTCACGGCGTCTTCCGTGGCCGCTACACTCAGCAAGAACGCCCCTCGCCCTGCGCGCAGAAAGGAGCCCACAGTGCCCAGCTCGGGAAAACGGCGCAAAGCCGAGATTGTGGATCATCGCGCCAGAGAGGCGGGTCCCGCGCTGGTCGGCGCGAGCGTTGAGCCCGTACCCCGACGCAGGCGAACCGTCACCGAGTACATCGATTATTCGATACGGTGGTCAGCGGCATTCAACGGGCCCGGCGCACGGTTATGGCGCTGGGCTTTTGGGGTAGCCTCGGTGTACTTGATCTGCATACTCGCTCGAGCGCTCTGGTTTGGCGAGAGTTCGCACACTGCGTGGGCGCTAACGTTGCTGGGCATCATGTTCGCCCCAATGACCATCTTCACCTACGTCATTCGTGCCGAGCCTCCTGGGCGAATGATCTGGAAGCTATTGCTCGTAAGCGGGCTGATTATTGCAGTCGCACCCATTCACACCCTCATCGATCGAGGCTGGGGCGGTGAAGCGTATTTGCCGACCGCGTTTCTCTACGGGCTCTCGGTTGCCCCCGGCGTGCTCACGCTCTGGGTGTTCGCGCTGCTCTTCATCGTCCCTGCGGTGCTCGGGCTGAGACGAACGAGGCCGCAAAGCCTGAGCGAGGCGGCTGCCTGACGCTCTTAGCGTTTTCGGGCGGTCACCACGATGCCAGTGACTCCCGCGAGTATCAGCGCGATACCCGCGATGCTCCAGGCGATGAAGCCTGCCCCGCCGGTTGTCGCTAGAGGGGTTTTGGGGGCAGGACCTGGTTCAGGGGTGACTGGGTCAGGCTTTGCAGGGTCAGGCTTGATCGGGTCAGGGTCGTTGGGGTCCGGGTCGACCGGGTCAACCGGGTCGACTGGCGGTATGACCGCCTTCTTAAAGTTCCAGGTGCCGGTGAATTCGACGTCTGCTCCGTCGATTATGGCGGTTTCGGGCTGCCAGCCGGTAAAGTTCCAGGTTCCGGTTTCGGTTTTCACCGAGGTGGTTGCGAGTGGGGTGGGCGTAACCGTGTTGCCCTGTGTCGCCATCACGCTCTCGGGGGTGAGGTCGCGAATCTCGTCGGGCAGCTCGGTCTCGTCGGCGCTCACAAAGGTGTGTCGTACGGTGAATGTGGCGGCGGGGTCGACCTCATACACCCATGTTCCGGTGAAGCTCACGTTCGCGCCCTCGATGAGTGCTGATTCGGGCTGCCAGCCGGCGAAGATCCACACGCCTTGCCCGTCGCGCACGCTTGTCTCGGCTGGGTCGGTGGGGGTTGCCTCGGTGCCGTTCATGAGCATCGTCTGTGTCGCTGGCAGAAGGTCGGTTACCTCGGTGGGCAGACTGCGGCCCGGGGTGCCGCTGACAAACGTATGCTCGGCGTCGTAGGTTTGCGTCATGGTGAGGGTGACGTCGTCGCCTGTCGCTTCGAACGTGATGGGCATCATGATAAAGAACTGATCCATGCTGATCTCGCCCTTGACGGTCGGCTCGGTCATAACGAAGGTTTTGTCGACCTCGAAATCTGACTGCTTGACGTAGAAGGCCTGCGCTGGGGTGGTCAGGTGCAATGAGTCGGGTTGGTTTTCGTCGATTTGCTTGCCGGTGACCTTGCTACCGTCAGGGTTTACGAGCG
This sequence comes from Leucobacter chinensis, assembly GCF_019049105.1. Lineage (GTDB taxonomy): Bacteria > Actinomycetota > Actinomycetes > Actinomycetales > Microbacteriaceae > Leucobacter_A > Leucobacter_A chinensis. Next base: position 138,112 of record NZ_JAHQZR010000003.1, on the reverse strand, counting down.
TAAAGTGTGCGGTATACAGCCCGGTGGCGCCGTCGTAGGCAACGTCACTGCAGCGAATAAACGTGCCGAGCAGCGTTGACGGGTTTTGGGCTTCGACCTCGGCCTGCAAGGCCTCGCAATCGACGAATGCCGGGTCGCTCGTGACGACGGTTGTGTCGACGCGAAACGAGATATCCCATTCTCCGCTGAACGTCTTGCCATCCCACTTCTGACTGTTGTTACCCGGATTGATGAGCCAGACCCTTTTGAAGGTTTTATATGTAGACCACATTTCTTTCATCTTGAGGTTGCCGCGGTAGGCAATCTAGTATGCGTCGCTAGGCTCGTCGCCTTTGGCGGAGTCGTAGAGAAATTCGCTGTTGCTTGTGATCTGCCCGCTACCGTCTAACGCGTAAGCGTTGGCGGTCACGGTGATATTGACGGGAGTTGGTGCGGCACTTGCCGGGGCTGCGGTCGCAAATAGTAGGCCAGCTCCCGCGAGAAACGTTAAGAAAACAGTGGTGAAACGACTCATGACTCATCCCCCTAGATGATCGTCTTGGGGTCAAGTTATCTTCGTTTGTGGCTTTGGGCAATGGTTATAGCTGACAATGACCGGGGAGTTGTGTTGGATAACCCGTGTTCACTTTTGTAGACCTTTCAGCTAAAGTGAACATGTGCTTAAAGTGAACGGATCATGATGGACGGTTTTCTCATTGAACGGCTTGCTCGAAACCTATATGAATATGGTTTTGATATTCGCGATGCTTCGGCCCTCTCGCGGCTGGAGCCGTATGAGCAGAATGTTGTCTCACTGCATCACCGACTCAGTCGGATGTCGCTGAATGTGACTCTTACCCTGGCCCCAAATATGACGGTCTCCGCGGTTGCTGAACAGCTGCATGAGCGAAAGCAACAACCTCCTTTATTTGTTGTTGGTCCTCGGATTACCGAGAGAAGCGCTGCGATATTTCGCGAGAGTGGCGTCAGCTATCTTGATGCGGGAGGGAACGCCTATATAGCAATTGGCTCGATATACATTGATGTTCGAGGGCGGCGAGGGGAGCTTAAAGTGGAAGGTGTTCGAGGCGGGGTAAACCTTATGAGCCCAAAACGCGCACAGGTGATTTTTTCAATACTCACTTGGGAGCAGCTGCTCTATGAACCGGTGAGAGTGCTCGCGCAGGTCGCAAAGGTTTCTTTGGGGCAGGCCCAGCAAACACTGCAGTTGCTTGAACAGTACGGTTTTATGTACGGTAGCCAGAAAATGAATATTTACCAGCGTGAGGCTCTTCTTGAGCAGTGGGTTCAGGCATACCCTGGCGGGCTTAAAGCAAAGCAAACGCTTCATCACTTTGCAGGAGATTATTCAGTGCCAGAAGAGTCGATGGTTCCACTGGTAGTTAGCGGTGAATCAGCAGTTCCGAGGTTGCTAAGGCCGGAAACTTTAACGCTGTATTGCGAGACACTTCCGATCGATGTAATTCGAAGTCGACGTTGGGTGCGGGAAGAACGAACGCCGAGTGTTTTGCTTTATGAAAAATTCTGGTCTGATCCTTTTGCGTTAGACGAAAAAGGAGTGATCGAGGCTCCACCACTCTTAATCTATGCTGATTTGCTTGCTTCGCAAGATAGTCGGCAACGTGAAGCAGCAAGTGAGTATCGGCGTGGAAATGTTGAACTTCGAGCGGGTTAGTAAAGGTAATCTCGATGATCTCACGGTGATTGTCGAAGAACTTGTTCAGCGGGTCAGTGTTGACCCGGAGTGCATTATGATTGTCGGTGCAGGGTGCCGAAATATTCTTCATGAAGCGTTGGGTCATACTTTCGAGATGAGGTCAACGACTGATACCGATCTCGGTATTACGCTCTCAGACTGGAGTGTTATAGAGCGTATTGACGAGTGCTTTACAGCCACTGGAAATAATGGAATTCGGTACTGGATTGATGGGCTGCCCGTCGATATCTTGCCCTTTGGTGCTATCGAAGACCCCTCTGGAATTTCGACACCGGCTACCCGTGGTGAGGGGCTCGTGGTCTTTGGCTTCTCTGAGGCGTATGCGCATTCGTGCGAGCTGGTATTACCAAACAACAGAGCTATTCGTATTGTCTCAGTAGCGGGATATGTTTTACTCAAGTTGAAAGCATGGATCGACCGCTCGCCCCATTTCGAAGATAAAGATGCAAAAGATCTCGCTTTAGCTGCCTACTGGTACCGGGAATCTGAGCTCGTTGAAAAGCGGCTTTGGGGCCAAGAAAACATTCTATACATCGAATCAGCGGGGTTTGACCTAGGCCTCGCCTCATCTCGATTACTGGGATATGACGCAGGAATGCTCCTGGAGAAAGATCAACGCATATTGCTTCTCGAGCAGTGGCGCGATGCCAGCAATGAGTACCTTGTGAAGTATTTTACCCTGCCTCCTAGCGCAAAAGAACCGTCAGATTCTGAGATGAATCGCCACGTGATTGACGCCATTACGGCAGGGCTTGAAGACGCTGTGAGCCTCTAGCGAATGATCTCGGGCGGCGTCCCGTCGCCAAAGGGCTCGCCGCCGAGCCGCTCGCGGTCGTGCGGGTCGAGCCAGTTCGAAAGGTCGGGTCCCGCCGGAACGATCTGCGTCGGGTTCACGTCTTCGTGCGTGATGTAGTAGTGCTTCTTGATCTGTTCGAAGTCGATCGTGTCACCGAAGCCCGGGGTCTGAAAGAGGTCGCGGGCGTAGCCCCACAGGTTCGGCATCTCGCTGAGCTTGTTGCGGTTCGTCTTGAAGTGCCCGTGGTACACGGCGTCGAAGCGCGCGAGCGTCGTGAAGAGACGAACGTCGGCCTCGGTGATCGTGCCACCCATGAGAAATCGGCGGGTCGCAAGGCGCTCTTCGAGCCAGTCCATCGCGATCCACAGTCGGTTGTATGCCTCGTCGTAGGCGGCCTGCGTGCCCGCAAAGCCGCAGCGGTATACGCCGTTGTTCACCTCGGTGAACACGCGCTTGATCACCGGCCACATGTCTTCGAGCTCGCCCTCTGGCAGCAGGTTCGGGGCGCCGTCGCGGTGAAACTCGCGCCACTCGGTCGAGAAGTCGAGCGTGATTTGTGGGTAGTCGTTCGTGACGACCTTGCCGCTCGCGACCTCGACGATCGCCGGAACCGTAATGCCGCGTGGGTATTCAGGAAACCGCTTGAAGTAGTTTTCTTGCAACCGTTCAGTACCCAGCAGCGGATCGCGCCCGCCATCGTCAAGATCGAATGTCCACGACCGTACGTCGTGCGTTGGGCCGGGCATACCGAGCGAGATGGCGTCTTCGAGCCCGAGCAGGCGGCGCACGATGATCGTTCGGTTGGCCCACGGGCATGCGGCTGCCGCGATGAGGTGGTAGCGGCCCGGCTCGACGGGCCAGGCTTCGGCGCCCTCGCTCAGCCCGTAACCGAGCGATCCGATGTTCGACTTCGGGGGCGCGGGCAGGCGCTTCACGGCCTCGGGGTCGCGCACGATGCGGTCTTCGATGTAGTTCGTGTCGCGTGAGAACTCGTTCGCGCCGGTCACGTAGGCGCCCTTCGTTGAGAACTGGCCGGTCTCGGCTGTGGTGTCGGTCATGGTGGCGGCTCCTTCACGGCTCGGGCGAAATGCGCGGTCTCTCGGGTGTAACGCGTGCGAGGCGCGAAGTATTCCGGGCTCCGGCGTTCCCGGCGACACTACCTGGCCATGCCCGACCACACCCGCCCGACCAAACCATTGCCTGATTTCTTGTCCATTTTCAGCGAAAAACCCTCGAAAGTGCTCGAAAATCAGGCAATGGTTGCCTGGGTGAGCCCGTGCGTCTCGGCGCAACGTCTGGTTCAATAGAGCGACCGCACCGCACCGCACCCGAAAGACCGGGTATTTCGCGCGAATCGTAACGGCGAACGCTACGTGCCCGAGCCGGCCTCGGCGCCCGAGCCCGCACTGCCCGCAACCCGCGCCTCAAGTCCCTTAAAGTAGCTGCGCTTCGAGCGGCGCACGTGCAGCGCCATGAGGCGGCCCGCGGTCTCGGCGTCGCCCGCATCGATGGCCTCGATAATCGTGTGGTGCTCGGGCCAGGAGCGGCGGGGGCGGCGCTCGGCGTCGGCGACGTAGAGGCGCTCGATCGTGCCGGCGATGGTGCGCAAGAGGAGGGCCTGCACTGGGCTTCCGGCGAGGGCGGCGACACTCTGGTGAAAGCGCATGTTGAGGCCGGCCATGAGGTCGGTGCGGCCTGCGGCGAGGGCCGCGTCGCCCTCGGCCAGAATCTCGGTGATCTCGGCGCGGGCCTCGGCCCAGTCGGGTGCGGCCTCGGCGGTGCCGCCGTCGGTGCCAGCGCCATCAGCGCCCGGAGCCCGCCTGGCGGCCTTGCGGGCGATCGCCTTTTCGATTGCCTCGCGTACCTCGAAGAGGTCGGTCGCGTCTTCGGCGGGAAGCTCGCTCACGTGCGAGCCTGAGTAGAGCTTGGAGTCGACGAGGCCCTCTGACTCGAGGGCCCGAATGGCCTCGCGCACGGGAACGCGGCTCACGCCAAACTCGCGGCTGAGGGCGAGCTCGTTGAGGTGCTCGCCAGCCTGCAGCTCGCCGGTGATGATGCGCTGGCGCAGGGCGCCACGAACCCTCTCGACATTGCTCACGGTCACGGACACTCCCTTGTTCATTGCGTGAGGCCGGCCGGGGTGCCGAGCTTCGCCTTCATGGCGTGGCTCGGCACCCCGCACGCGCCTAGGCGAAAAACGCCGCCCCGGGAATCGAGTCGAGCAACTGTGCGGTGTACTCGGTTTCTGGCGTTTGGAAAATAGTATCAACAGGCCCCGACTCGACGACGGCTCCCTGCTTCATGACGAGCACTTCGTGCGCGATCTGACGCACCACGGCGAGATCGTGCGTGATGAAGAGGTACGTGAGCCCGATATCGGCCTGCAGCTCGGCGAGCAGATCGAGAATCTGGTCTTGCACGAGCACGTCGAGGGCCGAGACGGCCTCGTCGCACACGACGAGCTGCGGGTTAATCGCGAGCGCACGGGCGATCGCGACGCGCTGGCGCTGGCCGCCCGAGAGCTGCGCGGGCCTGCGCTGCGCGACCGCGCGGGGCAGCGATACCTGGTCGAGCAGCTCGGCGACGCGGGCCCTGCGTGAGGCACGATCGCCGATGCCGAAGATGCGCAGCGGTTCGTCGATGAGGCGTTCGATGCTGTAGGTCGGGTCGAGCGAGCCGAAGGGGTCCTGGAACACGGGCTGCATGCGCCTGCGCGCGGCCCGCATTCGGGCACCCTTCGCGGCGGCGATGTCTTCGTCGCCGAGGTGCACGGTTCCGCTCGTGGGGTCTTCGAGCCCGAGCACCATGCGCGAGAGCGTCGTCTTGCCAGAGCCCGACTCGCCCACGATCGCCGTCGTGGTGCCGGGAGCGACGTCGAACGAGATGTCGTTCACGGCGCGCAGGGTTCCGCCACCGCCACGAATGCGGTAATCCTTGGTGAGGTTGCGCACGCGAAGCAGCGCGTCTTGCCCGGCAGCAGCCCCGGCCGCGGCTCCCGCGACCGCCTCCGGCTCGCTCAGCACCTTCGCCGCGTCATCGTCACCGTCGCGTGAACCGTCGCGCACCGCGACGAGCGAGGGAGCCGCGTCGAGGAGGCGACGGGTGTACTCTTCGCGCGGATCCTTGAGAATCTGCTCGGGGGTTCCCTGCTCAACGATGCGCCCGTGCCGCATCACGATGACCCGGTCGGCACGGTCAGCCGCGAGGCCGAGGTCGTGGGTGATGAACAGGAGCGCGATGCCCTCGGCGTTGATGAGGGTTTGCAGGTGGTCGAGAATCTGCCGTTGCACCGTGACGTCGAGCGCCGAGGTGGGCTCGTCGGCGATGAGCAGCTGCGGGTTGCAGGCGAGCCCGATCGCGATGAGCACGCGCTGGCGCATGCCGCCCGAGAACTCGTGCGGGTACTGGCGCGAGCGGCGCTCGGCGTCGGGAATGCCCGCGAGCGACATGAGCTCGGTAACGCGCTGCTTGACGCTAGCGCGTGACAGGTCGCCGTGGCTCGCGGGGTGCGCTCGAATCGTGTCGGCGATCTGCGCGCCGACCTTCATGGTCGGGTTCAGGTTCGACATCGGGTCCTGCGGAACAAGGCCGATCTGTTCGCCACGAATGCTGCGCATGTCGCGCTCGCTCGCGCCCGTGAGCTCTTCGCCACGCAAGGTGATCGATCCGCCGCTTACTCGGCCGTTTGAAGCGAGCAGGCCCATGATCGCCGCTGCGACCGTCGACTTGCCCGAGCCCGACTCGCCAACGATCGCGACGCGCTCGCCGGGAAAGATGTCGAGGTCGATGCCGTGCAGCACCTGAGTCTCGCCCGAATCGGTCGTGAAGGCGACGGTGAGGCCGTCAACCGAGACGAGTGCGTCGGTGGCGTTCGTGTTAGCGTCCTGCTGCATAGCCCTGCGCTCCTCGGGGGTTAGCGGCGGCCTGAAGCTCGCCGGTTTCGGGGTTACGGCCCACGCTCGACAGACGCCCGAGGGCCCAGTCGCCTGCGCGGGTGACCTTGTGGCCCATAGCCTCGAGGCGTTCGATGACCTCGGTGCCGAGGCGATCCTCGACGACCATGCCGCCCGGGGTCCACGTACGGGGCCAGAACGACTCGGGAATCGAGGTGGTGTGCAGTGCGGGGGCGTCGATGGCCTCTTGCATCGTGTAGCCGCCCACGATCACGCGCAGCAAGAAAAGCAGCTGCCACTGGTCCTGCTGGTCGCCGCCTGGCGAACCGAGCGCCATGACGGGCTCGCCGTCTTTGAGCACGAGCGTCGGGGTGAGCGTCGTGCGGGGGCGCTTGCCCGGGGTGAGCGACGAGGGGCCGCCCGCCTCAAGCCAGGTCATCTGCAGGCGCGAGCCGAGGCAGAAGCCGAGCTCGGGAATCACGGGTGACGACTGCAGCCAGCCGCCAGACGGGGTCGCCGAGATCATGTTGCCGAAGCGGTCAACGACGTCGATGTGGCAGGTGTCGCCCTTCGTCACGCCGGTCTTTTGCACGGTCGGCTCGCCGACGCCAGCGATGCGCTCGCCCGCCGCGAGGGCAGGTGGCTGGTACTCGGTGCGAAGCGGGGGCGCGAAGGGGGTGAGACCCGGCACGATGCCGGGGCGATACTCGGCCGAGGCGTCGTCGGTGATGAGGCTGCGGCGTGCGCCCGCATACTCTTCAGAGAGCAGCACGTCGAGCGGAACCTCGTGGTCGCCGTAGTAAGCCTCGCGGTCGGCGTAGGCGAGCTTTTGCGCCTCGATGATGCGGTGCGCGCCCTCGGCGGTCGAGGGATCGATCTCGTGGTCGTCGAAGCCCGCGAGAATCTGCAGGGTCTGCAGGAGCGCCGGGCCCTGGCCCCACGCGCCCGTCTTGGCGATCGTGTAGCCGCGAAACTCGATCGTCACGGCGTCTTCGGTCGAGGCCCTGAATGCCGCAAAGTCGTCGCGCGTGATGACGCCCGCGTGGTCGGTTCCCGATGAGTGGCGGTGCGGGGCCTTCACGAACTCGGCAGCGGCCTCGGCGACGAAACCCTCGCCCCAGGCGCTGCGGGCTGCCTCGATGCGCTCTTCGCGGCTCGCGCCCTCACCGAGCTCGGTGCCTGCGGCGACGAGGCGGTCGAGGGTGCGGGCGTAGGCCTCGTTGCGAATGATCGCGCCGGGCTTCGGTGCCTCACCGTCTTCGAGCCACAGCTCTGCCGAGCTCGGCCAGTGCTCGAGAAACAGCTCGCGCACGCTCTCGATCGTGGTGCTCACGCGGGGCAGGGCGGCGTGGCCGTCGCGGGCGTAGCCGATCGCAAAGGCGAGCACGTCGCCGAGCTCCCAGGTGCCGTGCTCTTCGAGCAGCAGCAGCCAGGCGTCAACGGCGGCGGGCACCGCGGTCGCGAGGGCGCCCGATCCGGGAACGAGTTCGAGGCCCTCGCCGAGGTAGTGCTCGGCGGTCGCGCCAGCGGGTGCGGGGCCCTGGCCCATGAGCACGCGCGGGCCCTGCTCGTCGCTCGCGTCGAAGAAGACGCCGGTCATGTCGCCGCCGGGGCCGTTCAGGTGGGGCTCGACGACGTGCAGCACGAAGGCGCCTGCGACGGCCGCGTCAAAGGCGTTGCCGCCGCGCTCGAGCACGGCCTGCGCCGATGCGGTCGCGAGCCAGTGCGTTGATGCGCTCATGCCAAACGAGCCGTTGAGCGTCGGGCGGGTGGTGAATTCAGCGGGTGGGGTGAAACTCATGTCGGTTACTTTCTCGCGCTCGACGGGTCGAGTGCGTCACGAAGGGCGTCGCCAAAGAGATTGAAGGCGAGGCAAATGATCATGATGGCGAGGCCGGGGAAGACGGCCGCGCTGGGTGCGCGAAAGATGTACTGCTGCGCGTCAGAGAGCATGATGCCGAGGCTCGACCCGGGAGGCTGAATGCCGAGACCCAGGAACGAGAGAATGGCCTCGCCAATGACGGCGACGGGAATGATCACGGTGGCCTGCACGATGATCGCCGAGGTGATGTTCGGCAAGACGTGCCCGCCGAGAATGCGGAACGGCTTCGCGCTCATGGCCTTCGCGTTCATGACGAAGTCAAGCTCTTTGACCCTGAAGGTTTCGGCACGAACGACGCGGATCATCGTTGGTATCTGCGCAATACCGAGCGCGATTGCTGCATTGCCGAGGCTGGCGCCGTTAATGGCGGCGAGGCCGACTGCGATGATGAGGAAGGGGAAGGCGAGCATGACGTCGGTCAGGCGCGAGACGATCGCGTCGAGCCAGCGCCAGTAGCCGGCGAGCAGCCCGAGGGGTGCGCCGACGATGATGGCGAGGGCGACCGAGAGCAGCCCCACCTGCACCGAGGCCTGGGTGCCGTAGAGAATGCGCGAGAGAATGTCGCGGCCGAGGTCGTCGGTTCCGAGCGCGAAGCCGACGGTTCCTGGCACCTGGAACGGGGTGTCGAAGTGCACCTCTGCCGGGTCATAGGGCGCGAGTAGCGGCGCAAACACCGCGACGGTGAGCACGATGACGAGCAGCACGCCGCCGGCGAGGCCGAGGGGGCTGCGCTTGAGCGAGCGCCAGATGCGGCCGCGATCTGAACCGAGATCGTCGGTGAGTGCGAGCGCCGCGGTGCTCGGGGGCATGGCCTGGCTCATGCCAGTGCGTGAAGATTTCGAGGCCATTACTTCCTCCCTCCCACGCGAATGCGGGGGTTTAAGACCGAGTAGAGCACGTCTACGGCGAGGTTAATCACAATGTACGCGAGGGTCACGACGAGCACGACGGCCTGAATGACCGGGTAGTCGCGGGTGAACACCGCGTCGAGGGTGAGCTTGCCGAAGCCCGGCAAGCCGAAGATGCGCTCGGTCACGACCGCACCAGAGATGAGGCCGCCAAGTTGCAGGCCCACGATCGTCATGACGACGATGAGCGAGTTGCGCAGGCCGTACCTGAACAGAATGCGAAAGCGGCCGAGGCCCTTCGCGCGGGCGGTGCGCACGTAGTCAGAGCCCATCGACTCGATCATCGAGGCGCGCGTTTGGCGCATGATGACCGCGGCGAGGCTGATGCCAAGAATGATCGCGGGCAGCGTCAGGTAATAGAGCCCCGTGATCGGGTTGTCGAGCACCGGAACGTAGCCCGACGCGGGGAACCAGCCGAGCATGACAGAGAGGTACATGATCGCGAGAATACCGAGCCAGAAGTTCGGCACTGACAGGCCAACGATGGCGAAGATGTTCGCGATCCACTCGGGCCAGCGGCCGCGAAAACGCTCGGCGATGACGCCGGCGAGCACGCCGACGATCACGGCGATGACGATCGCGTAGGTCGCGAGCCACAGGGTCACCGGCAGCGTCGCCCCGATGAGGTCGCTCACGGGTGCGCCGGTGCGCACCGAGTTGCCGAAGTCGCCACGAAACATGTTGGCGATGAACGCGAAGTACTGCACGATGATCGGCTTATCGAGGCCGAGCTTCTCGCGGGTTGCCGCGATCATCTCGGGGTCGGCCTCTTCGCCCGCCATCGCGAGCGCCGGGTCACCCGGAATCATGCGAATGCCAACGAACACGACGATCGAGGCGAGCACGAGGGTGAGGGCCGACTGCCACAGTCGGTTGAGCAGGTATTTGGGCATGGCGCGCTACTCCTTCTCGGCCACGAAGGCGGCGCGGGCGAGCCGCACGACACCGTCACTGTAGGTTCGAACACCGGTCACATCGACCGAGTGGCCGGTGATGTTTCGCTGGCGGTACGTGTAAATGAGCGGAACGTCTTCGTGCACGAGCTCGACGACCTTGCCGTAGAGCTCGGCGCGCTCGTCGATGTCGTTCAGCTGTGCTGCGCGCACGAGCAGATCGTCCATCTCGGGGCTCGAATAGCCGCCGTCGTTGTTGCCGCCGCCCGTCATCAAGAAGTTGGCCATGTTGCCGTGCGGATCGATGCGGCCCGACCAGCCCAACTGGATGAGGTCGAACTTGCCCTGCTTTTGCATGTCGAGCAGCGTCGAGTACTCGACCGGGTTAATGCGCAGGTCGAAGCCACCCTCGCGCACGCTCGCCTGCAGTGCCTGCGAGTAGCGCAGCGCGTCGGGCGAGTTGGCGACGAGCATGTCGACGCGCAGCGGGGTCTCGATGCCGGCCTCTTCGAGCAGCGCCTTCGCCGCCTCGGGGTCGTAGGTCGGGCACGCGGTCGACGCGTCGGTCGCGTACGGGGTCGTGGGGGCGACCGCGCTGCACGCGGGGTCGTACCAGTTGTTGAACACCGAGTTCACGAGCGCTGGCCGGTCGATCGACAGGTCGAGCGCCTGCCTCACGCGCGCGTCAGAGGCGAGCGGCCCCTCGCGCTGCTCGACGGGCTGGCCCGAGCCGTTCGCGTTGCCGATGTTGATCGTGAGGCCCTGGTAGCCGAGCGAGCCCGACTGCAGCAGCTCAAGATCGTTCTCGAGCAGCAGTGCGTCGGCGTCCTGCGGCGAGATCGAGTCGGCCACGTGCACGTCGCCCGAGCGCAGGTTTGCCGCGCGAATGTTCGCGTCAGACATGATGCGGTAGCTGATCGTGTCGAGGTGAATCTCGTCGGCCGCGTAGTAGTTCGGGTCGCGCTCGAGCTCGATCGAGGTCTGCGGAATGCGCTTCACGAACTTGAAGGGCCCAACACAGCTCGGGTGCTCGGCGAACTCGCCCTCTTCGGCAAGCGCCGTGGGCGACATGATCATGCCCGCGCGGTCGGCCAGTGCCGCCGTGAGCGGGGCGAAGGGCGTGCCGTACTCGATGACGACGGTGGTGTCGTCGGGAGCGCTCACGCGTTCGATCGGCCCGAGCTCGGTCTTGCGCACCGAGGCCTCGTGTGTGAGGTTGCGTTCGAGGGTCTCGCGCACCGCATCGGCGTTGAAGGGCGTGCCGTCAGAGAACACCGCGCCCTCGCGCACCGGAATCGTCACGCGCAGCCCGTCATCGCTCACCTCGGGAAGGTCGGTCGCGAGCTGGCCCACGATCTCGCCCTTCTCGTTGATGTCGTAAAGCTTTTCGCACATCGAGCTCATGACGAAGCGCGTGTACAGCGACGTCGAGGTCGTCGGGTCGAGCCGGTCGGGCTCTGACGAGAGCGCCATGACAAGGTCGCCGCCCTCTTTCGCGGTGATGCCGTCGGTGGGCGCCTGAACGACGTCGGCCCGCTGGCTTGCCTCGGGTGGGTGCTGAATGGGCACGCACCCGGTCGCAGCGATGGCGAGCACGGCAAAACCAGCCACACCCATCAGTTTGCGGGACGCACGTTCTCGCGTTCCGTCTGTTTGCATGGTTCTCCTGACTCCGAGTTCGCCTTCGCTGGCGAACGAGACTGCCCATAAGTGTATACAAACTTCGGGGCATTTTCACAGTTTTTGTATACAAACAAGCTCGCGCGATGGGCGCGTGCTGGCACAATCGAGGCGCGTTCGGGAGCGCGGCAGGGCTCTCACCGGGCTGGTACTTGCCCCGCGATACGCCTGGGCTGATCCGCCAACCATTGCCTGATTTTCTGCGCCAAAACCGGGTTTTCGGGGCGATTTGGCGCGAAAATCAGGCAAAGGTTCGTCCGGGCGCCGCCACCGCGCCGCCTGGCTCGCACAGGCCGTTAGTGGCGGATCGCCGACTCACCCTGCGCACGAGCCCGTGCCCGGCGGCGGGCAATCGCGAGCGCGGCCCAGCCCAGGGCGGCTCCAAGCACCGCGCCGAGCGTGTTCGAGAGCCAATCACCGGTCGAACAGCTGCGGCCAAGCGCGGACACGAGCGCCTGTACCGTCTCGATGAGCGCCGACCCGGCCGAGGCAACGATCGCGGTCACGATGGGGCGGCCGCTCGCGAGCGCGGCGAAATAGGCCAGCGGAACAAACATGGCGAGGTTCGCGAAGGGCTCGACGTACTTGGGCAGGGGCAGCATCCACTCGACCTCGCACACCATGCTCATCTCGCGCCCGGTCGGCGTGAACACGAGCGCCACCACGGCGAAAAACGCGATCCCGAGCAGCACCCGCGTGAGCCCCTTGCGTACGAGCAGCCACGGCCCGACGAACACGCTCACGATCGCGAAGCACAGCACGACGGTGGGGGTGACCCACGGGTATTCGACGAGGTGGGTGGCGAGCATACTGCGGTTGAGCTAGCTAGCTAGCTCTAGCACTGAGCGGATGGTTTCAGCCCGTTGTACATTGGTGCCTGCTCCATTCGCGTAATGGGCCATTCGTACAACACGATCGCGGGCACCTGCACCGAGCGTCTTATCGACTACCTCTGCGATGCGCTGGTCTTTTTGGTCGCCGCTCAGCCAAGTGAAAGCGGCTTTACCCATCGCGACGAGAATCGGGACCTGCCCGTCGATCCCGTCTCGGCACATCATCAGCTCTTCTTGCAGGAGGGCTGCACAGCGCTCTACATGGTCGCGTCCCGCAATACGGTGTTTCTTGATTGCGCTTGCGAGCGTGTTTGAATCTTTCGTGGGAATGAGCTTAAACACATCACTCACATAAAAACCTGGAATGTCTGCTGCAGATTTGTGGCCTTCGAAAGCTAGCGCAAATGAATTTCTGAGAGTTGTATCGCCACGGTGCCCACGGGTGTGAAAATTACGCCAATGCTCTCTGTGCTCTGCCATGGCTTCGCCACCCATATTGATGGCAAAGAATACGATGCGGGTTGAGAGCGGCTTCAGCGTAGCGAACTCGGCGGCAGAGTTCGCAGTGATCGGTTCAAGGTCGGCTGTCTCAGTACCCCATCGAGACCAGGAGGTTGCGTGACCGAGGTCCCACTGCCCGGTTGTATCTTCAAACGATGCATTCGGCGTAATATCCATGTCGCGCAATGCCTCGTAGGTAGCGTAATCAATGTGGTCGAAAGCCATGCAAATACCCCTTTGTGAGCAGTTCCGATGCTTGCCTCAGCCTAACAGGGCCATGTTGACGTGCCTAGGCCTCTCAACTACCCTTCTCACATCGGGGTAAAAGACTGCGCCGCGTGACCCACGTTACGATCGGCGCAGCGCGTACACACGGTGCATCGGCACCGTCACTCCTTCACTTGACTGAAGGAGCACTGTGCCCTCACCCGCCCACACCCCAAGCCCGCACGCCTCGCTGCGATCAGCATGGTTGCCCATGACCGGCCTCGCTGCCGTGTTTCTCGTCGAGATGCTCGATAACTCCATCTTGAACGTTGCCCTGCCGACGATCGGCCGGGAGCTGGGCGCCTCGACCGCGGCCCTGCAGTGGATCACCCTCACCTACAGCGTCGTGTTCGGCGGGCTCATGATTGCGCTTGGCGGCCTTGCCGACCGCTTCGGGCGCCGCCGCATGATGTTCGTTGGCCTCACCATCTTGGCCACAGCGAGCCTCTCGGTGCTGCTCGTCACCGAGGTGTGGCAACTGCTCGCGATTCGCGCGGTGACGGGCGTCGCGGCCGCGATGACCGCCCCCGGCTCGATGGCCCTCGCCTTTCGCCTCTTCGCCACCGACGAGCTGCGCGTGCGCGGAATGAACATCATCGCGACGGTGGGCCTCGTCGGCATGGCTGTCGGCCCCGTCGCCGGCGGAATGATACTCGCAATCACCCCGTGGCAAGCCCTGCTCGCGATGAATGCGCCGATCGCGCTGCTCGCGCTGGCCGCGATCGCGAAGGGAATAGCGGCGGATCGCCCAGCCGATCTTCACCGCGCCCCCATCGACATCACCGGTTCGCTGCTCGGTACCGCGGCGATCATGGGAGTCATGCTCGTGCCCACCGCCTTCACCGAGGCGGGCGGTGCCTCGCCGCTGCCGTGGGTCACTGTCGCGGGGTCTGTCGTAACCGCCGTGCTCTTCGTCGTGCGCGAGCGCTGTGCCACGCACCCGATCATCGAGCTCGAGCTCATCGCGCGCCCCCTTGTCGCGAGTGGGCTGCTCTTTAAGGCGGCCGCCTCGCTCGCGGTGGGCGCGCTCGGCTACCTCGTGACCCTGCACCTGCAACTCTCGCTGGGGTGGAGCCCCGCGCAGGCCGCCTTCGGCATGCTGCCCCAGGTCGTCGTGCTCATCGCGGGCGGCGCCCTCGTCACCCCGCTCGTCGCTCGCGTCGGTATGACCCAGGCCGCCCGCTACGCCTCGACGCTTATCGTCGCGGGCCTCGCCGTGTACGGTCTGCTCGGCACCCGCTCATACCTGTGGATCGCGCTCGCTCTCACCCTCGTCGCCTTAGGCATGCGCGTCGTCGCGGTCGTCGCCGGAACGAACGTGATGCGTGGCCTGCCCGAAAACCGCACAACTGTCGGGGCGGCGCTCGCTGACACCGCCGGCCAGGTGGGCACCGCCGCGGGCCTCGCCCTCGCTGGCACGACCCTCACGGCCTTCTTCGCGGGCTCGCTCGCCGCCTCATCGTGGAGCCCCGACCAGTACCTCGAGTTCGACACCGCGGTCACGGTGGCTGGTGCGGTGCTGGCGGCAGTGACTGCCTTGCTCGTGGGCGCGGGGCTGTGGCTTTCGCGAAAGGGCTAGGCTATGCACCATGGAGAGTCGCAGTGTGCGAGACGAGTTACGGGCATTCGTTGCCGAGCGTGACTGGGCCCAATTTCACACCCCCGAGAACCTTGCAAAATCAATCTCGATTGAGGCGAGCGAGCTGCTCGAGTGCTTTCAGTGGTCGCCAGACGCCGATCTCGCAGAGGTGCGCGACGAGCTCGCCGACGTCTTAACGTACTGCTTCATGCTTGCAGACAGACTCGAGCTCGATGTCGACGAAATCGTGCGCAGCAAACTCGAGCGCACCCGCGAGAAGTATCCGGTCTCAAAGGCTCGAGGAAGAAGCACAAAGTATGACCGACTTTAAAATCGAGACCTTCCCGTTCGCCAAGGGACAATTTCCTGATGGCCCCGAAGAGCTTATGGACTGGCCCGTGGTGTACGTGTTGACCGGGCAAAAGTTCGCGTATGTCGGTGAGACGCACTCGGCGGTGAGCCGCATCGGGCAGCATCTCTCTGTCGATGAGCGAAGGCGCAATCTGAATACCGCGAGGGTCATCATCGACCCGCGTTTCAACAAGTCTGCCTGTCACGACCTTGAAGCGTTTCTCATCAAGTACATCGACGGCGATGAGCGCTTCGAGGTGCTCAACCGAAACGGCGGTCAAACGAGCTACAGCTACTACGACCAAGCGAAATATCGCGACCAGCACGAAGAAATTTTTGCCGCTCTCGAACGCGAGGGGCTTTTTAGCGGATCGATCCGCGATATCGAAAATTCTGATCTCTTTAAATTCTCGCCTTTTAAAGAACTCACGCTTGAGCAACGGGCCGCCGTGGTGAACGTGACGGCTGGTCTGCTTGAAGACTTGCGTGAAGGGAAGCCCTCGATGTCGATCATCGAGGGTGGTCCAGGCACCGGCAAGACGGTTGTCGTTATTACGTTGCTGAAGCTTCTGAAAGACGTGCAAGCGGTTGCCGAGGGTGAAGACCTGCTCGAAGAAGAGGTCGAGGGCATGTACAGCGACTTTTATCTGGCGGGCAATCGCGAGGTGCTTGCGGGGCGACGGGTCGGGTTTGTGATTCCGCAGCAGGCGTTGCGCACCACGCTCAAGCGAGTGTTCAAGCGGAGCCCCGTGCTGCGTGACGTTGAGATTCTCACGCCGTGGGAGGTTGGCAAGTCAGAGACGCGGTGGGACATTCTCGTGGTTGATGAGGCGCACCGTCTCAGCCAGTATGCTGCGCAGTCGTTTGGTGGTCTCGTGGCTGATTTTCGCACGATCACCGAGCGGTTGCTTGGCACCTTCGACAAAGACGCGACCCAGCTTGACTGGATTCGGGCGCAGAGCGACCACCAGGTCGTTATTGTCGATGGCGGGCAGGCGGTGTTGCCCGCCGACCTGCCAGAGACGTTTATCGAGCAGCTCGGCATCGAAGCGCAGAACGAGGGTCGCCGGTACCAGCTGCACTCGCAGCTCAGGGTGCAGGCCGGTGGTGACTACGTCGATTACATTCGTGATGTGTTGCGCGGCGAAGCGGTCACTCCGAAGCGCTTCGCAAACTACGACCTACGCTTCTATGAGGACCCCGCCGAGATGCACGACGCCATTCGTGAGCGTGACGCTGAACTCGGCCTCGCCCGTCTCGTCGCTGGCTTCGCCTGGCCGCACGTCAGTAAGAAAGACACGCACGCCGACGTGAGAGACATCACCATCGGTGATTATGAGGTGCAGTGGAACCGCAAAATGACTGACTGGGTGCTTTCACCCGGCTCGCTTGATGAGGCGGGTTCGATCTACACGATTCAGGGCTATGACCTCAACATTGCTGGTGTGATTATCGGGCCCGACCTGGTGTACCGAGACGGTCGTATTCAGCTCGACTCGGCGAACTACTTCGACCCCCGCGGCAACCAGCGCAACAACAACCTGCGCGGCGTGACCTACGACGACGATGACATTCAGCAGCTCGTTGAAAACATCTACCGCGTGCTACTCACCCGAGGCATCAAGGGCACCTACGTGCACGTCGTTGATCCTGCGTTGCGCGAGCACTTGCGGCCCTACTTTTCGTAGAGGGGAGATGTCAGGCGAGGAGACAGGAGCCGCAAGTCGGGATTTTGCTTGGAATGTTTCATTCAGGGAGATACAATTCAAGCATGAACTCGAATGAGGCCCTTCGGGAACTGGCGAGCGTGACGGTCTCCCAGTGGGGCATGGTGACGACTGCTCAAGCAGCTTCACTTGGAGTGAGCCGTCTTATGCTCTCTCGGCTTGCAGAAGCAGAGCATCTGGAGAGACTGTCGCACGGTGTCTACAAAGACGTTGGAGTGCCGAGCGATCAATATGAAGATCTTCGTGCGGCATGGCTGAGCACTGAGCCTAAGCTTCGTGCCGAAGAGCGGGTCAAAGAACTTGCTAGCGGCGTAGTTGTTGCGAGTTCGTCAGCGGCAATGCTGCACGGCGTTGGTGACCTCTGGGCAAACCGTCACGAGTTCGTTGTATCAAAACGTCGGCAGACGCAGCGCTCAGAGCTTCGCTTTAGGCAACGGCAACTTGAAGAACGTGATGTGACCCTTGTCAACGGTCTTCCTGCCATGACGTTGGAGCGCACCCTTGCAGACCTCCTTGAAGACGTAGGCGAGATGAGCCTTGTCGCAGATGCGCTTGGTATTGCAGTGCAGCAGGGTCCACTTGATCTTGACCGGCTGAGAGCGCTTTTTTCACCGCTAGCAGAGCGCAACGGCTTCACCCGTAACGATGGTGGAGCGGTGCTTGAGCACCTTATGCAGATCGCGGGGATCGATCTCACATCGGTCGCCCGTAGGCTCGCGGCTGATCAGCAGGTGGGTACGAAGATTCTTGAGCAGTATCTTCAGTCATCGCCGCGGCTTATTGAGGCCTTGGGACTGAACCTCGTGACGGCGCATATAGAGGAAAGGTTTTCGGAGATATCTGCAGATCTTGTGCAGAAGGCGCTGGGAAGCTTGGATCTGCAACAAAGGATCAGAGAAATTGTTCGTATGTCGATGCCAGAAATTCGGCTCGGACGTGACTTCTCTGAGCTCTTTCCTGACCTTATGACGATGAGGAATCTCAAGCTGTCCACACGAACCGCCAGACCTTTGCAATCGGACGGTCCTCCCCAGGCGGAAGAGGAACGACACAGCTTCCTGAACCGTATGCAACCGCTCGTGGAGTTGAGTCGGCTATCAAAGATGCCGCGAAGCAAGCCGCAAGCATTGACTCGTCTTTAGATCCCAATAAGCGTATTCAACTGGAATACTTCAATCGCTTTCTGAGCAGAATTTTCTCGGAAGGAGACGCGTCTGAATGGGTGCTCAAAGGGGGTGCAGGCATGCTTGCACGAATTCCTTCGACTCGTTCAACACTCGATATTGATCTCTATCAGCAAGGTTTTACTCTCACACAAGCATTGAATGAGCTGCGCCGGCTCGCAGCGGTTGACCTGGGCGACCACTTTCGATTCGAGTATGTGGGTCACCACAGCACCATCGGCGCTGGAGCTCAACCCTATACCGAGGGGTGCCGAGTTACTTTCGCGGTGTTTATTGGAGTGGCGCAGAAAGGTACGGTGAAGATCGATCTTGCCGTTGGTGCGGGGTTAACGGGCAAAGTACAAGCGATACGCCCTGCTACAGCACTTGACCTTCCAAGGCTGATAGGCCACCGTTATCGGCTGTATCCCGTTGTTGATCAGATCGCAGATAAAGTCTGCGCTACAGTGGCTGAGCACAACGGGCAAGCTTCGAGCTGTGAGAAGGATCTTGTTGACCTAGTCGTACTTGCTGTTACCCAGGCCATCGACGGTAAGTCTCTGACTAGAGCGATAGAGACCGAGCGAATGCGCCGAAAGATGCAACCCAATGAGTGTTTTACTGTGCCAGACAAATGGGGAGCTGGTTATGTTCGCCTCAGTAAACCGATTTCTTATTGTGCACGCTTTACTTCGGTGAGTCTTGCTCTAGCCCTGGTTTCGAGCTTGATTGATCCGGCTCTCTCATCGGCTATCGATGAAAAGGTTTGGTCGCCAGAGCGACTGCAATGGGAGTGAGGTTGGTGTGCCCATGGCGCCGAGTGGCTAGTAAATCGGTTTTTGCGGCTGATGCGTCTCAGCGTTAGCTTGAGAAGCGCTACAGCCGCGGTGCGAGCTGCAAGCCACCGGTCACGTGCAGTACTTCGCCGGTGATAAAGCTCGCATCGGGGCTAGCAAAGAAGGCGACTGCCGCTGCGACATCATCAGCGGTCGCAACACGGCCGAGTGGGGTTGCTTCGGCATAGCGGCGAAAATTCTCTTCGCGGGAAGTGCCCATGTTCATGTTGTCGACGAGTGGGGTGTCGACGGGGCCCGGGGCAACGACGTTGCTGGTGCCCCCTGAGGCGCCGAGGGCGTGAACAACCGTGCGTGAGAGACCCACGACGCCTGCTTTTGAAGCAGTGTAGGCGGGGTTGCCGCCAGCGAGCCAGGTTCGTGACCCGACAAAGACAGCACGTGCAGCCGGTGAAACCTGGAGAAGGGGGAGTGCTGCTGAGCAGAGCACGAAGACGCCGCGCAGATTAATCTGCATGGTTCGATCGAAGTCTGCCAGCGAGGTCGTGTCAAGGCCGCCCGCTGGCGAGTAGCCGGCGTTATTGACGAGTATGTCTAGCCGCCCATGGGTCGCGGTTGTGTGTGCGATGAGTGCTTCGATCGAGGTGGTATCGCAGAGGTCGAGATGCACGGCGCTCGCCGCGTCAGCAGAGGCTGCCTCCCGACAGAGTTCGGCGGCGACCTGTTCGGCGCGGGCAAGGTCGAGGTCAGCGATGATCACGTGATTGCCGGCTGCGGCAAGGCGACGAGAAATGGCTGATCCGAAGGCGCCTGCGCCTCCGGTCACGATTGCAACTGGTGAGGGGGTCATCGGCACCTTTCGTATAAGAAGTTGGTATGGGGCGACCCGGCTCCCGTGTGCTCAAGAAAGGCCGCCCCAGTCTGAGTATCGCACCGACGAAAGCGCGAAAAACCTGCCATGAGGGAGTAGTTGTTAATGGGAGTGCTCCGTGGTGGAAGGTTGTTTGCCCGCGTTTGCCCTGAACTCGACGGCCATCCATAACTCTAGAAAGTCTTCTGGATGCGACAGATCGCGACCGGTGACCTCGGCGATTTTAGCGAGGCGTGAGCGCACGGTGTGGCGGTGCACGCCGAGCGCTTCTGCTGTGAGCTCATGATTGCCGAGCGTCGACACGTATGCTCGCACGGTTTTGAAGAGATCGCTGCGCTTATGCGCGTCAGCCCGGTCGAGGGGCGCGAGCACGCTTTCAGCGAAGAGACGGCGGGCTTCTGGGGTTCCCATCATCATGAGGGCGCGGTACCCGCCGGTGGCGTGCCGCTCGATGAGGGGCATGTCTCGAGATTGCGCGACAGACCGTGCAAACTGAGCCTCGGTCAGGCTTTCGGTGAGGCCAGTGAAAGGGCGGCGCTCGCCGAGTCCCGCCGGAGCAAGGCGGTGTTCGATGACCCCATGGGTGAGTACGTCTCGAAGGGGTTCGTGCGCGTTCAGTATGACGAAGGTACTCACACCACCGTTGCTCGTGAAGATAACTTCGTCGCAGTGTTCGAGCACGAGGGTGACGAATTGCTCAACGTCGTAGGTGTCATTCGGGGTGCTTGTACTGAGTACCTCGAGGTGTTCGACACTGATGCCGTGACCAGTGAGGTGCCGTGCAAGGTCGTCGACCTTGCGGTGGTCGGCGATGACGGCTCCGAGAAGCTGAGACTCGACGGCACGCCGGTGCAGTTGGGCGGCTTGCCGACGCTCAAGCAGAATGCCGAGAAGCGAGGCGGCGAGGCTGAGGGCAGCTCGGTCGTGCACGCTGAGATCGCCTTCTTTGCTGCAGGTCAGGACGCCCGAGAGGCGCCCTTCGGTACCGAGGGGCAGCACGACGAGAGAGTCACCCTGCCCTGCCTCAGAGATCGACCAGCGAAGGCCTTCTTTGAGTCGCGTCTTTAACTCGCCGCGGATCGGTTCGATGCTCGCCTCTGCTTCTTCGCTGCACTTTGCGAGGGTGCGAAGGCGGTCGTCGAGCACGACCACTTTGAGACCGAGTGTGCGTGAGAGAACGCCGACGATGCGGGTCGTCCCGTTGCTGCTTGAGGCAGCTTCGCTGAGTTGGCGTTGAACCGAGTATGAGCGCAGCAAATCCTGGTTCGCTGCCTCGTGCAGTGCGTCAGAAACTTTGCGCACGACCGACTGCATGAGTGTTTCATGAGGCACATGCACCAGTGCGAGGCCGTGGCTCCGGGTGGCGTTTCGGAGCCCCTCGGGAATAGACGGGTACGGCAGGCTCGGCCCCGTGCTCATGCCGACAACTGAGACCCCCGCACTCTTCAACCGACTGCAGTAGAGATCCCACGCGGCGGCCTCGTCTTCGAGCGCAAAACCCGTGGTGAGGAGAAATTCGTTGCCGAGGAGCCATGGCGATGGATCCACCAGTTCGCTCACATGGGCCCAGCGCACTTCGGGCGAGGGGCCTGCGGGGGCGTGAACGGTCGAGAGTCCCAGGTCGGGAATCTCGATAATGTCGTGCAGTCGAATCATGCTGAACGCTTTCGGGCTGTGTGAACGTCGTTGTTACTCGCTCTGAACGGGCGGGTGCCCACCGCAAGAGCTATCCGAATTGTATGTCTTGGCAAAGAAAATCGCCAAACTGTCTACTTTTGCGGCATAGGGAGAATCGTAGACTGGTCAAGAATTTCTCGAATGCGATGGGGCTACAAGCCTCAGCGCGGGCAACGACAAGGAGTCTTTTCATGGTTTACAAGGTAGTGAACCCGGCAACGGGCGAGACAGGTGCGGCGCTTGCCGAACTGAGCGATGTGCAGGTCGAAGAAGCCATCGCGAGTGCCCACGCCTCACGCTCACAGCTTGGCTCAATGAGTCTTGCGGAGCGCTCCGCGGCGCTTGTTCGCGCGGCCGAGCTGCACGAGGAACGACAAGAAGAGCTCGCCGACATCATCGTGCGTGAGATGGGTAAACCTCGCTGGCAGGCGCTCGGCGAGATTGGGTTTGTCGTGAGCATCTACCGGTATTACGGCGAAGAGGGCGCTCAGTACCTCACCGACGAGGTGCTCGATTCGAAGCGCGGCCGCACCGCGATCGTGCGCCCCGCTCCACTCGGCGTGCTGCTCGGCATCATGCCGTGGAACTTTCCGTTCTACCAGATCGCCCGCTTTGCAGCCCCGAACCTGCTTGCCGGAAACCCGATTCTTTTGAAGCCAGCCTCGCAGTGCCCCGAGTCGTCGGCCGCGATCGCCGCGATCCTGCACGAAGCGGGTTTTCCCGCTGATGCGTACCAGAACCTCTTTCTCGAGAGTCGTCGCATCGAGAACGTTATTGCTGACCCGCGCGTGCGTGGCGTCTCACTCACCGGCTCAGAAGCGGCGGGCAGCGCAGTGGGCGCGCTCGCGGGCAAGTATCTGAAGCCTGTCGTGCTCGAACTGGGCGGATCAGACCCGTTCATCGTGCTCAGCCTCGATTCGATGGATGCCGCCATCACCGCCGCGCTGAACTCACGCCTGCACAACAGCGGTCAAGCATGCAACGGCGCCAAGCGCTTTATCGTCATCGACGAACTGTACGAGGCGTTCCGCGATGCTTTCGTGCAGGCGTTGAAGGATGCGCCGCAGGGCGACCCTACCGCCGACGGCGTTCGTGTCGGCCCCATGTCATCGGTGGCTGCCGCAGACGAGCTTGAAGAGAAGGTCGCCACGGCTCTCTCGGAAGGTGCCACGATGACCCTTGGCGATGGCAAAGCTGACGGCGCCTACTTTAAGAGCACCGTGCTCGAAGAAATTCCCCTGGGCTCGGCCACCTCGCAGGAAGAGTTCTTCGGCCCCGTCGCCCAGTTCTACCGAGTGTCAAGCGAGGCCGAAGCCATCGAACTCGCAAACGACATTCCATTTGGTCTCGGTTCATACCTGTTCACGACCGACCGTGAACAGGCCTTCCGTGTCGCCGATCAACTCGACACTGGCATGGTCTACGTCAACGAGTCGCTCGCAGATTCGCCCGAACTGCCCTTCGGTGGCACCAAGGCGTCGGGCTTCGGCCGTGAGCTCGGTCGCTTCGCGATCACCGAGTTCGTCAACAAAAAGCTCATTCACTTGCCGAGTGAGACCGATTGGCCGGTCGCGAGCTAACGCTAGCGCTGCTCTTCGTTCTCGTGGCAGGGGCCCGGGTCGGTTTCGGCTCGGGCCCCTGCTGTTGGAGCGGTGTGCTGTGTGGGTGCCTTGGCTCCCGGCTGTCTCGGTTGCATCGGCTGTCTCGGTTGCATCGGCTGTCTCGGTTGCATCGGCTGCTTCGTGTGTCCCGGCTGCCTCGCGTGTCCTGGCCGCCTCAGTTTGCCTTCACTTGACGAAAAGCAGGGTGTTTTCTGCTCCACACCCTGCTTTCCGTCAACCTAAGCACGAACGAGTGTTACAAGGCGCGGGCGTAGTGCCACGAGACGCAAACCCGGGGTGCTGCACCCGCGTGCCCCCGAGCAAGCCCCGAGCGCGCCCGGTGTGCCCCGAAAGTTTCGTGGGCGTGCCCGAAATTACCCCTATTGTGGCCCCGTGCACTCCGAAATCGCAGCTAACGGCCCGCTGGAGCCGGCCACTCGAAGAACCCCTGCCCGCTCTTGCGGCCGAGTTTGCCCTCGGCAACCATCTGGCGCATGAGGGCCGGGGGTTCGAAGCGCGGGCCGAGCGTCGCTGTCAGGTACTCGGCGATCGCGAGCCGCACGTCGAGCCCGACCATGTCGGTCATGCGCAGGGGCCCGACCGCGTGTTGATACCCGAGCTGCATGCCTCGGTCGATGTCTTCGGGGCTAGCAACGCCCTCTTCAACCATACGAATTGCTTCAAGCCCGATGGCAAGGCCGAGACGGCTTGTTGCGAAGCCCGGGGTGTCTGAAGCCGTGATCGCTTCACGACCGAGACGTTCGACCCACGCCGAGGCCTGCTCGACGGTCTGACCTGATGCTCCCGGGTGCAGAATAAGCTCGGTGAGCACAGTATCGGGTACTGGCTGAAAGAAATGCATGCCGAGAAATCGTTCGGGCTGTTCGAGCGCCTCAGCGAGATGGGTGATGCTCAGCGAGCTGGTATTTGACGTGAGAATGCCGGTCGGAGTGAGTCGCTGCTCTGCAGCCCGCAAGACTCGGTGCTTGAGCTCGATGATCTCGGGTATGGCCTCAATAATGAGGTCGGCCTCTGGCGACTCGGTGACATCACTGTGAATGCTGAATCGCCCTGCAGCTGAAGCGCCGCGAGCTTCGCACTCCTCGCTAATGAGCACGGCTAGCGGCTCGTGCATGTCTTTGGTTGCTTCGACGAGAGCAACGTGAGCTGTGGTGTTCACGAGGGTTGCGGTGGCGATCCCGCTTCCCATGATGCCTCCACCGATCACGGTGACGGTGTGTGATTTGTTGGTCATGGTGTGTGATCTTTCTCTCTGCGGTGAGATGGTCTGAGGTGGTAACGGCAGACGCTACCTTGTCGTGCGGTTGTGCTGCCGCGCTAGCAGTTGTGCTGTCGCACTAGCGGCCGTGCTGTGGCGCTAGTAGGTATTCCGCCCCGCTGGTTTGACGCAAAGCAGGGTGTTTCGCAACCGGCACCCTGATTTTCGTCAACCCAAGCCGAACGGTATTTAGCGCCCCGCGAGCCCGGTCGGGTCGTAGCAGAACTCGCCCTCGACAACGGTTGCGAGCACGTCGAGCTGCGCGATGTGCTCGGGCTTGGCTGCGGCGAGGTCGCCATCGAGCACGACGAGGTCGGCATAGAACCCTGAGCGGATCATCCCGAGACGGTCTTCGCGGTGCGTTGCGTACGCGGAGTCGAGTGTGTAGGTGCGCAGGGCTGTTTCGAGGGTGACGGCTTCTGACGGCGAGAAGGGTTTGCCGGAGGCGGTGACGCGGTGCACCGAGTCTTGAATAGCTTGGAGGGGGCGGCCATCGACGACGGGGCGGTCGCTGCCGCCTGCGACTCGTGCCCCTGCACGCAAGAATGACCCGTGGCGGTACACCCAATCGGCGCGGTCTGCGAGGCCGGTCAGAACGTTGTCGCCGATGGCGCTCACGAACTGCGGCTGAATTGAAGCGATGACGTCTTCGTCAGCGAACCGTGCGAGCTGGTCATCACGCACGACCGACGCGTGCTCAATGCGGTGGCGGCGAGTGTTCTTGGGGTTTGCGAGGCGGGCCTCGCGAATGACATCGAGGCCGACATCGATGGCGTTGTCGCCGATCGCGTGCACGGCGAGTTGCCAGCCTGCCCGTGACGCACTCGATGCGAGAGCAGTGAGGGTGGGACCGTCGAACTGCATGATGCCGGTGCTCGAATGATCGCAGAACGGGAGTGTGAGTGACGCGGTTCGGCTGCTGATGGCGCCGTCAGTGAACATCTTGAGGGCGCCGATGCCCAGGCGGTCGTCGCCGAGGCCGGTGCGTATGCCGAGGTCGAGACCGAGATCGATGAGGTCCTGTGGCGATGAGACGACGGGGTGCAGGTTTTCCATCGAGACCATCAGCTGCACGCGCACCCCGAGGCGTCCGTTCTCTCGGGCGAGCTGGTAGGGGAGCCACTCGATGGGGCTTGAGCCGACGATGGCTGAGTTGCCGATGCCGGCCTCGCCAACTGAGGTGATGCCCTCTGATAGGTAGTGGTCGCTTGCGCGCGCAATGGCTTCTGCGAGCACCTCAATGCTGTAGGGGCGCGTGAGATTTCTAAATGCCGCCATTGACTGTTCGCCGACGAGGCCAGTTGGGGTACCGTCGCTCTCGCGGTCGATGAAGCCGCCCTCGGCCACAGGGTAGTCCGGTTGCATTGCACCGACTGCCTCGAAGACGGGTGTTGATGCAATGAGCATGTGGGTCGTGCGGTGATTGATCATGACGTTGCGACCGGGTGCTGCGTGATCGAGGCCTGCGCGGGTCGGATGGCCGCCGAGCTGGTGTTGGTCGTAGGTGTCGGCGATGATCCACTCGAGTGCCGGGTTTTCGGCGGCGCGTTTCGCGACGGCGGCGTACAGCTCGTCGAGCGAACCATACTGTGAGGCGTCGATATTCGTGAGGCTTCGACCGAACGTTGCCATGTGGTTGTGCGCGTCGTGAAAACCAGGGGTGATGGTGCGGCCGCCGGCGTCGACGGTGAGGCCGGCCTCGAGATCGGCGATGGCGGCGTCGACACCGACGATCTTGCCCTGCCATATGCCGATGCTCGTTGCCTCCGGGTAAGCGGGGTCGAGTGTGATGATGCGGGCGTTATGAATACGTACGTCGAGTTTCACAGTTGTATTGTAAGCCGGTCATGGGAACGGGTGGCTTCGCCATCGAGTCAGGTCGGGGCGACGAATTGTACGAGATGGATAGGGGGTTTCGGTTGAGACGCTCCATAACCTTGGTTCGTACACGACGATGAAAGGGTTCGACAATGAAGCCAAGAATCCCGCATCCGTATCTTCCGAACTCAGTTTCAGAAGTTCGCGCGGAAATGTTGCAGACCATCGGGGTCGATCACATCGATGATCTCTTCGCTACGATTCCCGCTGAGCTGCGCACGAACGAGCCGTTTAACTTGCCCGAGGCGCTGAGCAGTGAGGCCCAGCTTGTCTCACACATGCGCGGGCTGCTCGGTAAGAACGAGCCAGCGAACCCCGGAAAAACGTTTCTGGGGTACGGCAGCTACCAGCACTACGTGCCCGCGATATGCGGTGAGATTAACGGCCGGGCTGAGTTTCTCACGGCCTACGCAGGTGAATCGACCGAAGACCACGGGAAGTGGCAAGCGCTCTTTGAATATACAAGCCTCATGGCTGAACTGCTTGAAATGGATGTCGTTTCGATCCCGACCTACGATGGTTACCAGGCTTCGGCCACGGGTATTCGCATGGCGTTGCGGCTCACCGGTCGCAGCGAGGTCATTGTGAGCACCGCGATGCAGAGCGGCAAGCTCGCGAAGATTCGCACGTACCTGCCTGACGATGTCACGGTGCATCTCGTTGATGTCGATCCGCTCACGGGTGCGCTCGCGGCAGAGCGCGTTGGCGAGCTGCTCAGCGAGCGCACCGCGGCCGTCTTTATCGAGACGCCGAACGTGTTCGGCGTCGTTGAGGTTGAAGCGCGCAAGATCGCGGCGCGCGCTCACGAACTCGGCACCGTTGTCGTTGCGGGCATCGACCCGATCTCGCTGAGCTACCTTGAGGCACCAGCCTCGTGGGGAGCTGACATCGTGTGCGGCGATATTCAGGCGCTTGGCATTGGGCTGCACTTTGGCGGCGGTCACGGCGGCTTTCTCGCGACGCACGATGAGCCTGAGTTCGTTTTCGAGTTTCCTTCTCGACTCTTTGGTCTTTCGCCTACGCTTGACCCGCAAGAGATCGGCTTCACCGACGTGGCGTATGAGCGCACCTCGCTCGCGCGCCGTGAAGAGGGTAACGAGTGGGTTGGTACGGCAGCGGCGCTCTGGGCGATCACGGCCGGTGTTTACCTGTCGCTCATGGGCCCCGACGGCATGCGTGAGCTCGGCACGACCGTTGCCGGCCTCACCCGCTATGCCAAAGACGAGATTGCCTCGGTTCCAGGCTTCACCGTTTTGCACCTGCAGTCAGCCAACTGGCGCGAGTTCACCATCGCCCACGACAGCCTGAGCGCTGCCGAACTGCGTGAGCGTATGCACGAGCGCGGCATTCACGCGGGCGTCGACCTCGGCGGTTTCTTCGCCGGGCGTGACCGAGAACTGCTCGTGTGCGTGACCGAGCAGCACACACAGGCCGATATTGACGCATTTGTGACCGAGCTAAGGAGCCTCTAACCATGCACGAATCAGTAGCACTCCCGGGTGTTCCAGCGGTGACGGGCGACATCTCGAAGCCCCGTGATTACCACGCACCCCGTTGGCGCGAGCCCCTCATCTTTCAGTACGACGTGCCCGGTAGCCGCGGTATGCACGTTCCCGGCCTCAGCGAGGCCACAGCACACGCCCTTGAGGGCTCGCCCGAGGCCGAGGTTGCATCGCAACGTTCGATTGGCCTGCCCGCGGTGAGTCAGGCACAGGTGCAGAGGCACTTCCTGCGGCTTTCGCAGGAGACGCTCGGTGCCGACCTCAACGTCGACATTGGGCAGGGAACCTGCACGATGAAGTACAGCCCCAAGGTAAACGAACAGTTCGTTCGTGCGCCCGGAGCGGCCGAGATTCACCCCCTACAGCACGAGTCGACCGTGCAGGGCGCGCTACAAATCATGCACGACCTTGAGGGCTACCTCGCCGAGATTTCGGGCATGGACGCGGTATCGCTGCAGGCCCCCGCTGGTTCAGCCGCCATCTTCGGCAACGTGAGCCTCGTCAAGGCGTACTTCGCAGCGCGTGGCGAGCTTGACCAACGCACCGAGATCGTCACAACGGTGTTCTCTCATCCCTCAAATGCGGCAACAGCAAAGACCCTCGGCTTCTCGGTCGTGACGCTGTACCCGGGTGAAGACGGCCTCGTGAGCCTCGAAGCGCTGAAAGCGTCGCTGTCAGAGCGCACCGCCGCAATTCTCATCACGAATCCAGAAGATACGGGTATTTATAACCCCGATATCGCCGATATTGTCGAGGCTGCTCATGCGGTTGGGGCGCTCGGTGTGTACGACCAGGCAAACGCGAACGGATTGCTCGGCATCACGAACGCGCGACAGGCTGGCTTCGATATCTGTCACTTCAACCTGCACAAGACGTTCTCAACCCCGCATGCCTGCGGCGGTCCTGCGGCCGGTGCCATGTGCGTTACGAAGGAGCTCGAGCCTTTCCTTCCCGGGCCACGTATTCGGGAGGAGAGCGGCGTGTATCGCCTCGAGCAGCCGGGAGAGTTGGCGGTTGCGCCGATCCGCCCGTTTTATGGGGTTGTGCCGAACCTGATTCGTGCTTACGCGTGGATCAGAGCCATGGGCGGCGAGGGATTACGGCACGTCGCTGAAGACGCGGTGCTCAACAACAACTACGTGGCGGCGCGTTTGCGCGACGAGCCCGGTATCGAGGCCTCGTACGAGGTTGAGGGTCGCCTGCCGATTGAGCAGGTGCGGTACAGCTGGCAGAAGCTTACTGACGAGACGGGGGTGAGCTCGGCAGAGCTCGGCAGTCGCATGGCCGATTACGGGTTTCACTTTTGGACAAGCCACCACCCGTACATCGTGTCTGAGCCAGCAACCATCGAACCGACCGAGTCGTACTCGAAAGCTGAGCTCGACGAGTACGTCAATGCGCTGCGCCTCGTCGCGGCAGAAGCCCGTACTGACGCAGAACTCGTGCGCACCGCACCGCATCGCAGCAGCAACCGACTCGTGCACGAGCAGGCGATGAGTGAACCAGAAACCTGGGCGACATCGTGGCGCGCATACGAGCGCAAGTACCTCGGTCGCGATCGAACGAACCCGCCGCACTGGGAGCCGCCGGCCGATTTCGTGCCGCGTGAGCGCCCAGAAAAGGCCTACCACCGGTAAGCGCGATGGCCAGCCAACATATCGTAGGCCTCGTTGTGAACCCGATTGCCGGAATCGGTGGATCGGTGGGGCTGGCAGGGAGCGACGGGGCCGATATTCAGGCCGAGGCGAGGGCTCGGGGCGGCGCTCCCCGGGCCCCTGCCCGTGCTGAACGGTTCGTCGTTGAACTGCGCCGTAGGGTACCGGGCGTGCGCATCGAGAGTGCAGACGTCAGGAGCGCCGAGGCAACGGCGCAGCTCGCGGCAAAACTCGCAGCCTTGGGCGCGCGGGTGCTCGTCTTCGTTGGCGGTGACGGCACCGCTCGCGACGTGCTTCGGGGTCTCGCTGGCGGACATGCCGAGCAGCTTTGCGTCGGTGTGCCCGGTGGGGTCAAGATGCACTCGGGGGTGTTTGCGGTGACACCCGAAGACGCTGCCGCGCAGGTTGCTGAAGTGCTGCTCTCAGACGAGGCGGGCCGCGAGGTGCGCAGCGAGTTTCGCGATGTCGCCGATCTCAATGAGGCGGCGCGAAGGCGAGGCGAGCTGCACACTGACGTGTATGGGGCGATGCGTGTGCCACTCCACGCCCGCATGCAACGGGGCAAGCGCTCGCCTATGCAGGGCACTTCTTCGGTTGACGGGGCGGGCATCGCTGAGGTAATTCGCTCGCAGCACGAAGGCGTGCTCGTATTTGGGCCGGGCACGACGGTCGCAGAGATCGCGCACCACGCCGGTGTCACCGAGCCTACGCTGCTCGGCTTCGACGTGCTGATGCCCGGTGGTGAGACTCTGCTCGACGTGACCGGAACGGTGCTTGAAGCGCTCGCCGTCGAGCATCAGCTTGGCATCGTTCTCTCGCCGATTGGCGGCCAAGGCTTCGTCATTGGGCGGGGCAATCATCAGCTCACAGAGCGGGTACTCGAGACGCTTGACCCGGAGCGGCTCTTCATTGTTTCGGGCTCTGAAAAACTTGGCGAGCTCGCTGGCACATTGCGCATCGATGCTCCAACCGTCGCGCTTAACGCACGCTTTCGGGGGTACCGGCGGGTATTGCTCGGCCCTGTCGATAGTGCGCTCGTTCGTCTGGAATAATGAATCGGGGATTATCGGTAGTACCGATGGACTGTCTCAATGGGTTCGCCATAATGTACAGGCCTGTAAACCAAATTAGACCTTCTGTAGTGAGAGTTTCTCTCTGAGCGGCCGTAAAGTTCATTTTCAGGACTACGGAAGTGGTTTGGGTCACCGCACTCGACAGACGTTGAGCGCGACCGGCCCGCAAGTATGACGATCAAGGAGGATGTCACATGGCAACCACAGAAATAAGCCCAGAGCGGCGGCGCGAGGTCAATAAGGTCGCGGTCTCAGCCTTCGCTGGAACGGCGATGGAATGGTACGACTACATTTTGTATGGCACTGCTTCGGCCATCGTGTTTACGAAGCTCTTCTTCCCGGCCGACGACATTGCTGTCGCGACCCTGCTCTCGTTTGCGACCTTTGCAGCGGGCTTCGTTGCACGCCCCGTCGGTGCTCTCATCTTCGGTCACATTGGTGACCGCATCGGCCGACGTGCCGCGGTGGTTGGTTCGATCACTCTTATGGGCCTCTCGACCGGCATTATCGGCATGCTGCCAACCTATGAAGCAATCGGTGTCAGTGCGGCCATTGCGTTGCTACTCATGCGCCTCTTCCAGGGCATCTCGGCCGGCGGTGAGTGGGGCGGCGCGATGGTGCTCGTGCTTGAGCACGCGCCGAAGTCGCGCCAGGGCATCTACTCCGCGATCCCACAACTTGGTTCGCCTGTCGCGACCCTACTGTCAACCGGCGCCCTCACGATCGTCTCGACGCTGCCAGACGAGGCCTTCTTCAGCTGGGGCTGGCGCATTCCGTTCTTGCTTGCCTTCCCCTTCCTCGCGATTGGCCTCTACCTGCGCTACCGCGTTGAAGAGTCACCGGTGTTCAAGGAGCTGCAGTCGAAGCAAGAAGTCGTCAAGGTGCCCATTTTCAGCGCGATTCGCCACACCGGCGGCCGCATGATTCTGGGCGGTATGGCTGCGCTGCTCGGTGGCTCGGGCTTCTTCATCGTGACAACGTTCATGATCAGTTACGGTGTGCAAGAGCTCGGCTACGAGCGCCAGACGATGCTTTCGGCGACGCTCTGGGGCGCGCTCGTACAGATTTGCGTCATCATTATCTCTGGTCGCGTTGCCGACCGTATCGGTGCGTGGAAGGTCTGCGCCGCTGGAGGCCTCATCTCGGCGCTGCTCGCCCTTCCCGTGTTCTGGCTCGTTGATACCGGAAACGTCGTTCTCGCGACCATCGGCATCATGATCGGCATGGGTTCGCTCACGATTCCGTACGGCCCCATCGGTTCGCTGCTTTCGGGCCTCTTCCCCGCGAAGTACCGCTACAGCGCGATGGCCGTGTCGTACAACGTGTTCGGCATCATCGGCGGCTTCCTGCCGATTCTCTCGCAGAGCATCTTGCTTGCAACTGGCCACCAGTCATACGGTGTGGGTCTGCTGCTCGCGGGTGTTGCCCTCATCACTATGGTTGGCGCGCTGGGCGCCGGCTCAAAGGCTGTACGCCGTCGTCGTGAAAAGGAAGACGCCGAAGAGGCGGCTCTCATCGCGGCCGAGGCCTAACAACAGACTCGGGGGGTGGCCGGCTCACGACCACGAAACCGCTGGCCCACCCTCGTACCCTTCACAAGCGGGTGCTCGAACCACTCGGGCACCCGCCTCAACGATTCACCCCTCACTCCTCATTCGAAAGGAAACGCACATGCAGGCAAACGCAGAATTGAGCGCAGGCCACCTCATCGTCAAGCAACTTGAGGCTGAGGGTGTGAAACGCATTTACTGCGTGCCCGGCGAGAGCTACCTCGACGTGCTTGACGGACTCTACGACTCGACAATTCATACCGTGGTTTGCCGTCAAGAGGGTGGCGCGGGCATGGCCGCGATGAGCGAGGCGCGCCTCACCGGTAAAGCCGGCGTTGCGATGGTCACCCGCGGCCCCGGCGCTTCAAACGCGACGATCGCGGTGCATAACGCCTGGCAAGACGGTACCCCGCTGCTCCTCTTCGTGGGGCTTGTCGATAGCCGTGAGCGTGAGCGCGAGGCGTTTCAAGACTTCTCACTCGTGAGCTGGTACGGCTCAACCGCGAAGCGCGTCTTCACGATCGACAACCCCGCAGAGGCCGCTCGGGTCGTGCGCAACGCCATCGCGATCGCCGAGTCGGGCAAGCCCGGCCCAGTCGTGATCGGTCTGCCCGAAGACCTGCTCAAGCACCGTGTGCCGCTCGCTGTCGAGCAGCCCCCGGCCGAGCGCCCCGTGCTGCCCTCGGCTGCTGATTTCGACGAGCTCGTCTCGGCCCTTTGCGCAGCCGAGCGCCCGACGATCGTGCTGGGTGGTGAGGTGTGGAGCCCCGAGGCTGCCGCAGCCATCGCCAGCATTGGTGAGCAGCTCGCAGTTCCCGTCACAACCGATTTTCGCGCCGCCGACCTCATCGACTCGCGCAGCCCCGCCTACGGTGGCATGCTCGGGTACGGTCGCGACGACGCGCTGAGCGCGACCGTCGCAGACTCAGACCTGCTGCTCTTCATCGGCACCGGCCGCGCCGACGTGCTGAGCGACGGCTACACGATCGGCCTCGACGCGACGACAATCGTCGTGACCGCCGACCCGGAGCGCCAGGGGCACTACGGTCGTATCGATACGGCCTTCACTACGCGGCCCGACGCCTTCACGGTTGCGCTTGAGACGCACCTAGCCGATGCCGTTGCGGATCATGCTCCCGCGCCAGCCCGGATCGAACGGCTGAAGAGCATTCGCGCAACCTTCGAGGCGTTTCAGACGCCCGACGCTGACGGGGGTCGCTTTGCTGACCTGGGTCGCGTGCTCGGCGCGATCAAGCGCGTCATCGCTGACGACGCAATCGTGACCTACGGTGCCGGCAACTACGCGATCTGGCCGCAGCGCTACCTGCCGTCGACCACCTATCCCTCGCTCGTCGCACCAAAGAACGGCGCAATGGGACTCGGTATTCCTGCCGCGGTCGGTGCCGCGCTCGCACACCCAGACCGCCAGGTTGTTTCGTTTGCCGGCGACGGCTGCTTTCTCATGAACGGCCAAGAGGTTGCCACTGCGGTTGCCGAGGGGCTGAATATCGTCATCTTCGCGGTAGACAACGGTGTGTACGGGACCATCCGCGTGCACCAGGAGCGTGACTACCCGGGCCGCCAGAGCGGCACGAAGCTTGTTAACCCTGACTTCGCGAAGTACGCCGAAGCGTTCGGCGGCACCGGCTTCACCCTCGACGGCTCGCAAGACATCGACGCGGTCGTCACCGAAGCATTTGCAACGCCAGGCGTCAAGATCGTGCACGTGAAGGTCGACCCTGATGTGCGCGTGCCGCGCCCGGGCGGGGCCGCGGCCTAGAACATAGGGGGTGTTGGCGTGGCCGGGGAGCGGTCGCGCCAACACCTTTTTGGTTCTTGCGAGCGTTCGCGCCCCCTAGGAGTGGCACCATAATGCACGAGGGGTCGACTCCAGTGATTGGCGATCCATTTCTGAAGTCGAACTCATAACCTCACGAGAAAGTTAGTGTCAGGCTAGGAGCGCAGAAAGACTCCTTGCGGAGTCTCGCACAGCAGCGCCGGCTTTTTTAGCGGCTGCCCCTGTCAACCTGAAACTTGGCCCCGCGATGCTCAGCGAGGCGACGATGGCACCAGAGCGATCGGTGACAGGCGCCGCAATTACATTGGCTTCTGGAGTGAGCGCTGCCTCTTTTGTGACGTATCCCTGTTGGGGTGTGAGCCCGTCGAGTGCGTCACCAACGGCAGAGTTTGCCCGAGCAACGGCCTTACCGGTCCATCCATCAAAACCGACAAACCGTACGGCCTGATTGCTCTGAACCTCACGAAGATAGACGCAGGTTCCAGCGGGGCCTGGGATCGCAAGATAGCTTGATTCACCTGTCAGCTCTGCAAGGCTTTGCAAGATGGGCGAAGCCTTCTCGACGAGGTCACCGGCATCAGGAGCTTCAACTTGAATTTGTGAAGAGACAAATCTTGCCCCAGCAACGTAACTGTTGTCGTCGAGCCTGAAGACATAGTCCCAGTGCTCGAGTGCCCGCAGACTTCTCATAGCGGTGCTCGAAGGAAGGCCGCAGGCTGTCGCGATTTCAAGAAGTGAGAGTG
Organism: Leucobacter chinensis; assembly: GCF_019049105.1. Taxonomy (GTDB): domain Bacteria; phylum Actinomycetota; class Actinomycetes; order Actinomycetales; family Microbacteriaceae; genus Leucobacter_A; species Leucobacter_A chinensis. The sequence goes on along the minus strand of NZ_JAHQZR010000003.1, from coordinate 103,501 downwards.
GGCCCTGCTCGATCACCACGGTGAGCACCTCTAGCGCCCGGTGAACCGCGCGAGGGCCTAGATTCTGTTCTGCGTCAGTGGGCTCGGCCACACCGTGGTTTTCGGTGTTCATGTTCACGCTCCTGCGCGGATAGGCGGTTCGGGCTTGGTGCTCAAGACTCTGTGCCAAGGATAGCCGAGAGCGAGGGGAGCAGTTGTTTTGCGAGAGATATGTCGTTACGAAGGTCACGGTCGTGCATCTCTGCCGGCAGTGCTTCGCATAGCTGCATGGCCCGAGCAAGGGGCTTAGAGAGTTCGAACCGCTCTGGTTGGCTGAGCCGCAGGGCTCGCACTGCCATGACGAGTTCGCACGCGAGCATGACCTCAAACGACTCTATCGCGGTGGTGAGTTTGCGAATTCCGGTACTCGCAAAGGTTGCGTCATCTTCAACACCACATGAGAGCGTCGTTGATTGAATGGCGCTGGGGCTTGCTGCTTGTACAAGGTCACCCATAGCGCTCGCCGCGAGGTACTCAACCATCATGGTTCCTGAGGTCCCGCCCTCGAGTGGGGCAAGAAAACGGGGAAGCCCTGAGAAAGCGTCATCGTTCAGAAAGCGCAGTCGCGACGTAAGGAGCGGTGCGGTCTGGGCGAGCGCGATCGCGGCTGCATCCAGCTCGTGTGCGAGGCCCGCCTGGTAGAAGGAGCCATGATGGTAGGCGGCGCCCTCTTCAACGGCAAACAAGGGGTTCTCTTGCGCGGTGTTGATCAAGGTTTCAATATGGGCGCTGAGTCGCACGAGTGCCTGTTGCAGCACGCCCATTGACTGCAAGTATCCCCGAAACGCGTAGGGGTCTTGAATGCGTGCTGCGCTCCACGAGGCGGTGCCAGTGAGTGCTCGGAGCTGTTGAGCAACAACCTCGGCGCTCGGTAGCCCCGTTGTTCGGGCCACTGTAGAAGAAAACGCTTCGTGATTCGCTGCAGCCGCGATAGCACTCAGGGTAAAAATAACCTGTTGCGCTTTGATCGCTGTAGTGAGTCTGTGAACCGCTGAGGCACTCAACGAAAGGGTGAATGCGCTAGAGCTGATGAAGGGGAGCGCGCTATTAGCGCCGAACCGTTCGAGTGCCGCAAATGGTCGAGTGGTTGGGCGTTCGCCCACGAGCGCGAGGGCGATGCCCGCGAGGGCGGGAAGATCTCCGGTTCCGATAGACCCGAGCATGCGAAGCTCGGGTAGGGCGTCGGCCTCGAGCATTGCGCTGAGGGCTTCGGCGACCTCGGGGTCAATGCCTGAACCGCCCTGAACGAGTTGGCTGAGGCGAATTGCGAGTGTTGCGCGCACGACCTCTGGTGAGGCTGCCTCGCCAGTGTCGCAGGCGTGGCTGCGGATGAGGTTCAAACCGTGTGCGTCGGGATCGAGCGCGGCGGTGGTGAGACGGTTGGCGCCCACTCCAGTGGATCGGCCGTAGACGGCCTGACGCTCTGAGATGACTCGTGCTGCTTCGCTCGACTTGACGACGCGTTCTTTGGCTTCTACTGAGAGGCTTGTTGCGATGGTTTGAGTGGCGATGCCCTGCAGGATGTCGAGGGTGAGGGGCGTGTCGAACGCGTACGGTGTCACTGCGTTACTCCTTGAAGTTTCGTTGCGCGAGGCTTGAATAGGTATTACACTACATGAAACTACTTAATTTCAATACATGAAATTATTGCGACAAGGGAGTGCAGATGAATCGAGAAGTGGTTCGCCTACGACGGGGCGATAATGATTGAGTTTGAGAATGTCGTGAAGACGTACGATAACGGTCACACCGCGGTGTCAAACCTCTCGTTCACGGCTCCAACCGGCAAAATCACGGTGCTTGTCGGCCCGTCTGGCTGTGGCAAAACGACAACGTTGCGCATGATCAATCGACTGATCACCGAGACCTCTGGAACGATCCGCCTCGGTGGCACCGCGACCTCTCAGGTCGACACGATCAGCATGCGGCGCAACATTGGTTACGTCATTCAAAATGCTGGCTTATTTCCGCACCGCACGATCATCGATAACGTGTGCACGGTGCCACTGCTTAAGAAAGTTGAAAAAAGTGCTGCGCGTGCACGGGCGCTTGAGCTTCTGACACTGGTCGGGCTTGATGCGAGCTATGCCGATCGTTACCCCTGGCAGCTTTCAGGCGGGCAGCAACAGCGGGTAGGCGTCGCGCGGGCGCTCGCCGCCGACCCACCGTACATGCTGATGGACGAGCCGTTTAGCGCGGTCGACCCGGTTGTGCGCAAACAACTCCAAGACGAGTTTTTGCGCATCCAGGCTGAAATGGCAAAAACCATTGTGATGGTGACTCACGATATCGACGAAGCGCTCAGACTTGGTGACCAGATTGTCGTCTTGCGTGAAGGTGGCAATCTTGCTCAGATTGGTTCGCCAGAAGAGCTCCTGGCGCAACCCGCGAATGAGTTCGTCGCTGACTTTCTGGGTGAATCTCGTGGCTATCACGCGCTCAGTTTCGCAAGCCTCGACAGTGCTCGGGTACGGGCGGTTGAGAGCGTGCGAATCGGTGAGGCCTTGCGGGTGAGAGCGGGCTGGGTCGTTGTCAGCAATGCCAACGGCGATGTCGTTGGCTGGGTGAACGCGGCTCGTCAACAAGGCCCGGTTGAGATTCACGACGTGCATTGGTCGAGCGCGGTGAACCTGAGAGAAGCGAATCTGCGACGTGCGCTTGATGCTGCGCTCGCGAGCCCAAACCATGAAGCAATTGTCGTTGATGAATTCGGTGCGTTGCGCGGTGCCGTGGCAGTAGCCGACATCATTCAGATGAGTGAATCGCGGGGTCACTGATCATGCGATTTGACTGGGTGGTTGATAACGCAGGGCTGATCGGTGAACTCACGCTTGCTCACCTTTGGCTTACGTTGCTGCCAACGCTCCTGGGGCTCGCGATTTCAATTCCACTGGGATACGTGGCCTATCGAAATAGCAAGCTTTACACGTGGGTGGTCGGCACGACGAGCCTTTTCTACACGATCCCCTCGCTTGCTCTGTTTATTCTGTTGCCAAAGGTTCTGGGAACGAAAATTCTGGACCCCATGAACATCATCGTTGCTCTGACGATCTACACCATCGCTCTGCTGGTTCGGGTGATTGCTGATGGTCTCGCATCAGTATCGTCTGACGTAGTGATGGCAGCCGATGGCATGGGGCTTTCGAAAGCGCAGGCGTTTTTTAAGGTCGAACTCCCGATCGCCGTTCCGGCGATTCTCTCGGGGCTTCGAGTTGTGGTCGTTTCAAACATTTCGATTGTCACGATGGCCGCGGTGATTGGCATCACGCAATTGGGCACACTGTTTACCCTGGGGTTCACGCGCCGCTTGTTTGTGCCCATTATCGTCGGGCTTCTTGTTTGCGTCGTTCTCGCACTCGTGCTTGACAGATGCCTTGTTCTGCTCGGCCGTGTCGTTACTCCGTGGAGCCAGAAAGGGGCGTTGTGATGAACATTCTCGAATGGATTATTGACCCCGCGAACTGGAGCGGTGATGGGTCGATCCCGTTTCAAACCATGATGCACCTGATGTATTCAGTCGCTGCGCTGGCTCTCGCGTTACTCATCGCGGTGCCGCTTGGCGTGTACATCGGGCACACAGGAAAGGGCGAGAGCCTCATCATGGGGTCGGCAAATGCGATGAGAGCGTTGCCCACTCTCGGCCTGCTGATTCTGCTTGTGCTCATCATTGCGCCCAAGATTGGAAACTCGCTCGCCTTTGTTATTCCAACACTCATTGTGCTTATCTTGCTCGCTGTGCCACCGATTCTCGGTGGCGTGGTAAGCGGCATTCAAGCCATTGACCGGTCGGTGATCGATGCGGCGAGGGGCATGGGGCTTTCGGATAGGCAAATTATTTGGAAAGTCGAGTTGCCATGTGCCCTCCCACTCACACTGTCAGGGGTTCGTGGAGCCACGCTTCAGGTCGTTTCGACGGCGGTTGTTGCCGCGTATGTTTCGCTTGATGGCCTTGGCCGTTTCATCATCGATGGCCGTGCCGCAAACGATTACGCCGAGATGGCGGGTGGGTCACTCATCATCGCGCTACTCGCCGTTGCCCTTGAACTGGGCTTTGCATTTGCGAGCAGCCGGTTCATCTCGCCCGGGCTTACCCGCCGCAAAGTTGCACCTCGTGCTCGTGCAATGCAGTCAACGACGACACTCATCAATGTTTAACGAAGGGAACACTATGAAAAAGATAATGCCCGCTTCAATTGCGGCTGCCGCGGGGCTTGCACTGATGCTCAGCGCATGCTCATCGGGCGACCCCATGTCGCAAGAGTCAGAGCAAGGGAGCGATGGCTCGAAGAGCGAACAGATTATCGTGGGTTCAGCTGACTTCGCTGAAAGCCAGCTCGTCGCTACGATTTATGCTCAGTCGTTGCGTGAGGCAGGGGTTGAGGTTGAAGAGAAACTCAACATTGGTAGCCGGGAGGTGTACATTGAGGCGCTCAAAGACGGGTCGATTGATCTCTTGCCTGAATATAACGGGTACCTTCTGGCCGAACTTGTGCCAGACACTGCAGAAACCGATCGAGAGGTGATTCGCGAGAAGCTCGCTGAAGCACTACCCGAAGGGACCATCGCGCTTACCGAGTCAGAGGCTGAGAACAAAGATGTTCTTGTCGTGAACAAGTCACTCGCGCAGGAGCACGGCCTTGAAACGATGTCAGACCTCAAGCCGGTCGCCGGCGAACTCACGCTCGCAGGCCCCGCTGAATGGAAAAGCCGGTACATCGGTGTGCCCGGCCTTGAAGATCTCTACGGTTTGACCTTCAAGAAGTTCCAGGTCTTCGACGCGGGCGGCCCGCTCACGCTTGCGGCCCTTGAGGGCGGCCAGGCTGAAGTTGGCATGATGTTTTCGAGCGACCCTGTCATCACTGAAAAAGACTTTGTGTCACTCACTGATGATCAGGGGCTGTTCTTGCCAGCAAATATTTTGCCGATCATTCGAGAGAGTAAAGCGAGTCCAGAGGTGCGCGAGGTGCTTGACCAGGTGTCTGATGCGTTGACGATGGAAGCGCTGCTTGAGATGAACGGCCAAGTATCGCAGGGCGATGATATTGCCAAGATCGCTGAGGCTTGGCGAGCGAAGAACGGGCTGTAATTTCGGCGCAAAGGGCCCTTGCCGCCCGGGGGGGCAAGGGCCCTTTGCTGATCGTTGCTGAATCGCTTACGCCAACATATCTTTCACCATCGGCACAACTTTCTCGCCGTACAGTTCAACGGTGCGCTGTTGCGCCTCGTGCGGAACCGGCTGGTCATACTTCAAATCAAACCGGTCAACGCGCAGCGTCTTCAACGTCTCGGCGATCTTTTTCGCGACGGTCTCTGGAGACCCGACATACAGCGCACCCTGCTCGATCTCGCGCTCGAAGTCGCCAACTTGTGGCGGGGGCCAGCCGCGTTCGCGACCCATTTGCTGGCGCATCTTGATCCACCCGGGCCTGACGATCTCGCGTGCGGCCTCGTCGGTCTCGGCGATGAGGCCCGGCGAATGCACGGCGACGGGTTTGCGCGGGGTGCCGAGCTCGTCTTGTGAGCGCTCAAAGAGGTCGATGTAGGGGGCGAAGCGTGCCGCCGGCCCACCGATGATCGCGAGAAACAGGCCGAACCCGTGCCGCGCGGTGCGCACGACCGACTCAGGGCTGCCGCCAACGCCCACCCAGGTCTTGATGCCGCCCTCGGTCGTCGGGAACACGCGCTGCTCGGTGAGCCCCGCCCGAGTCGTGCCCGACCACGTGACCGGCTCCTCTTTTAAGAGCGCCGCGAGTAGCTCGAGCTTCTCTTCGAAGAGCACCTCGTAGTCTTGCAGGTCGTACCCAAACAGCGGAAACGACTCGATGAACGACCCGCGCCCCGCAACGATCTCGGCCCGCCCCTTCGACACGGCGTCGAGCGTCGCAAACCGCTCGTACACGCGCACCGGGTCGTCAGAACTCAGCACCGTGACCGCTGACCCGAGCCTGATGCGCTCGGTCTGCCCCGCGATCGCGGCGAGTACCATCTCGGGGCTCGACACCGCGTAGTCGGGTCGGTGATGCTCGCCCACCGCGAAGAAGTCGAGGCCGAGCTCGTCGGCGGTCACCGCATCACTCACCAGATCGCGGATCACCCGTGGGTGCGCAACCGGCTTCCCTTGCGCGTCGATCGTGACGCCGCCGAACGTGTCTAGGCCGAATTCGATGTTGGTCATGGAGGGTGTAACGCTTGGAACACTTGGCATATTCCTTCAGGCGGTCGGCTTACACACACAGAATAAATGGCATTCGCAGATGAGGCTCTGAAGCCACTTTATTTATTACGAGAGATCCTGCTGAAACACGGGTGCTCGGACAGCGCTTTATGATTGCTGGTTGGGGTGTTATTTCTTGCTGAGGCCCGCAAGATGACTACTACACCCCGTATGGATGACACCGTAGGGCGTGATTCCCGAGAAAAAATGACTTTCTCACATGAGGAACGCTTTACGGGATGGCTCCATGACCGGCTATCGTGGTCGCCATGGCTATGCACGACGATGAGTTGTATATTGACGAGGAAATAGTTCGCCAACTTATAGCTGACCAGTTCCCACAGTGGCATCATGAACGCGTCCAACGCATTAGGACAGGCGGCACGGTGAACGTAATTTTCCGTATTGGTGCTAACTACACGGCGCGTTTCCCGCTTCGATCTGCGGAACCATCCGATGTGTGTGAGACACTCGCCCGTGAAGCAAACGCTATGCGCGAGTTAGCCGAACATTGCCTATTCCCTACACCGGAACTCGTGGGTATCGGCGATCCTGGTTTCGGATATCCGTTGCCGTGGTCTGTGCAGACATGGTTATCAGGAGTCGTTGCGACGCCCAGTGATCTCATGCGCTCAGAAACGTTCGCCCTTGATTTGGCTCGACTCATCCGCTCGCTTCGCTCTGCCGGTACTCAGGGACGTCACTTCGGCGGCTCTGGTCGCGGCGGAGACCTTAGAGACTCTGACAAATGGATGGAGGTGTGCTTCCGGGAAAGCGTTGGTTTGCTTCCGGTGGATCGGCTTCGTGCCCTTTGGGCAGAGTTTCGGCAACTGCCTGCCGCTGAAGCTGTTGTAATGACTCACGGTGATTTGATTCCTGGGAATCTCCTCGTTGAGGGCGAAAAGCTCGTTGGGGTTCTTGACGGTGGAGGGTTCGCTCCAGCTGACCCGTCGCTCGACCTTGTCGCTGCATGGCACATGCTCGATCGCGAACGAAGAGCTTTGCTCCGCAACGAGCTGGTGTGCAGTGACCTCCAATGGTTACGCGGCGCTGCCTGGGCGTTCCAGCAGGCAATGGGCTTGGTGTGGTACTACCGGGATACGAACCGCAGCATGAGCGTTCTTGGGCAGACCACCCTGGCCCGGATCCTCAATGACCCAGATCTTCCCAAGCAAGCCAGTGCCGTCCTGATCCGCCTGTAGGCGGTCGTTCACCGAGACCGCTAATGCTTCCATCTCGAGCGCGAGTGGAATTGGAATGCTTGCCCGGCTGTGAGCCTCATCAGACCCGCCCGCAAGGATGCTCGGTGAAGAGATGAAATGAGGTGTAATCGATCATGGCAGGTTTGAAGGCGGCTGGCTTGGGTTAGCAGGGTCGATTCGTACCACGGCTTTCGATAGCTCCGCAGTAAACTGAATTCCAGAATACGGGGTGCACTTTCCATCTGGTGCTGAGGCTCGCGAGATCACTGCTACATCCGGCAGCTTGGACTAGGCGACCGGAGAACGGTCTTGCTAGCATCACCATGTGGAAACAACTCAAACTGTCCTGTTGGCGACAGAAGAGGCAGAGGCGCTACGGTCCCGTATGCGTGATCTCCAGGCTGCGGTGTCTAGGTACTATGCGGCTACCGGCAATCATGGAGATTTTGAGCCCGAGCTTCGTGCGTTCATTACGCATGCTCAAGCGATCAATGATCTTCTGACGGAATCGATTACCGATAAGAGGTCCTTCAAAGTAGCCCTTGCAGCACAAGGAGAGGACGCGAAAAACCTAATAAACGGTATTAAGTACATTCGTAATGTCGATCAGCACCTTCTCTATACGGTCGCACCGGATTCCGAAAACGTGCGTGTGGTCGGCGGGTCATTCGGAATGCGCCTTTTTCCTGTTTGGAAGTCGATTCCAGCCGAGGTGCATGATCGGCTGCGTCCTGGGACTCAGAAGCTGCAGCCGGCTTTTGAAGGCCGCTTAGTGGGGAAAGAAATTTCCGGTTCAATGATGGATGTGCTTCGCTTTTTTGGGGCGCTGATACCTGACGCGGTACATCGCGACAGCAATAATGAGTGGTCGGGATTTCCCCTAATGTCTCAACCTGGTATGGGATATCCGCTTCATCCGGAAGAGCCTCTTGATCGTGCTCAAGTACATGACTGGCTTTCTAAGCGAGTGCCGAATGGAGACCTTCGAGTTGCCATGGGCCTCCGTGTCCACGAAGGCGTAAAGTATCTCTACGGCAACACGTGGGTCAGAGGCTATTCATTCACGCCATTTGTAGAAACAGTTGAGCAGGTGCGTGCGGATACTTCCGCGGGCTTTGTGTATTTGGTTTGCGAAGATATGTTCGTTTTGCAGGCTGCTAGCGATGAGTTCCCAGATGCGCTGCAAGGGATGGTTATCAGGTCAACCGTCGACGTTGACGAGCAAGGGCCGCTGATCGCTGAGCACCATCTCACTGAAGAATGGGTTACTCCTGATTCGGAAGTATATTGGGACGACGTGAATGTGGAGGTCCGCAAGGACTTGCCTGAAAGTTGGTTCTTCGAACTTCGGCGTGCACGTCGCTTAAACGCTCTCGTACCGCCGTCATTCTCGCGCAGATAGTAGAGCGAACGCGGGAGGTTCCCGCACTCTGTTGCAAGAAACGCCTCTTCTCGGGCGCCCACGCGCGTACTGCCGTATACAGTGATCATATTGCGATAGGTTTTCTATATGGCGAGTGATCACGTTTTCATCTCATACATCAGCGAAGACGCCGACCAAGTGGATGAGTTGCAGGGGGCTCTTGAAGCTGCTGACTTCATCGTTTGGAGAGACAAGGATAAGCTCTGGCCTGGTGACGACTGGCAAAGCGAAATCCGCAAGGCAATCCGGAGTGGATCGTTCGTCTTCCTGGCCTGTTTCTCCTCAAACCTCGCCAAGCGAGACAAGTCTTACCAATTCGAAGAACTTACTCTCGCTGCGGAGGAGTACCGGTTGAGGCCTCCCGGCGCATCATGGCTCATGACGGCACGGCTGGACGAGTGTGAGGTACCCGAATTTGACCTGGGGGCTGGACGTACTCTCGGAAGGTCAATCCATCGGGCAGATCTATTCGGAGCACAGAAGAGTGCTCAAATCAGTCGGCTTGTTGTCGCGATCCAGCGATCCATGGGTTCTTTGCCAGGTACCCCGCCGGTATCGGTTTCTGCGATTGCGGCAGAAGCAGGCCAAGCAAAGAGCGATGTCGTTGAAACGCTCAGAAATCTCCTTCGGAACCCTTCACTGGTGATGGACTACGACGACTACCTTTCTAACCTGCGTGAACCAATTCGTGAAGCTCTGAAGGATCGCGACAGATTCCCGCTGTCCGTGCCGCAAGCAATGAGGATGGACAAGGATTTTGCGAGGGAATGGACCGACCGTGTCAGGGACTACGACGATTTGCTTGCTCCGGCACTCGTGCCGTTGAAGCTCATAGCGATGTATGGAACCCGGGCCCATGAACAAGAACTGGCGCAGACAATACGGATGCTTGCTCAGGAATCACAAGATACTGGAACAGAGATCCTTCTGTCGGTTCACGAATACCCGGCAGTGGTGGCGACATATGTTGTCGCCCTTGGTGCTCTTGCGAAGCAGAACTACTCGATGTTGCGAAGTGCAACCAGCGACGTCCGGATTTTGACTAATCATGGCCAGTCCATCCCGTTCATTCTCGCATCAGGAAACCAAAGTGTGATCGGTATCGGTCAGTGGCTTGCGCTTGGCACCTTGCTGTGTCTTGAGGAAGACAAGAAAGAACCTGATGAAGAACAGGTTGAGAAGCTCTTGACCGGCCGCGGCGCGCGCAGGTACACGCCTATCTCGGATCACCTGTATACGCTGCTAGCGCCTTTATATCAGCACCAATTTGCAGGTGACTCGGAGTATGCAGAAGCTTTCGACCGAGTCGAGGTGCTCCTAGATGCTATTTCTGAGGACGCACGTGCACAGGCTGGAGAGTTCTACGGCGGGCACGGAGGTTACGGGCGCTATACGTGGCGGCACCGGCACAGCAGGCAGGGGCCTGAAACGGTCATGCTCCAGGAAGCGCGAGCACAAGGCCCGGGCTGGACCCCTTTGCTTGGTGGACTATTCGGCGGTGAGTCGGATAGGGCAATCGCCGCACTTGAAGCTGTCGAGGAATTAGCGGGTCACATTCGCTCTTCGCGATGGTGACGCACCCATGCCCAGGCCACATATGGGTCAGAATATCAACTAACCCGACATTAGATCGCCTGTGCCAGAGAACGAGTCGCTCTCGTTCTGAAGCCGCGCCGTGCACCGCAAATGTTACCTCACAGGCTAGCGTTTTTGTCGTCGGATGTCGGTGGTCCTACTCATGCTTGGATTGTGTTCTGCGCTGGCTGAATTGAGGGAGACAAGCATGATGATCTCTGCTGAAGCAATGGGGCACTCGACAAGACTTGCGCGAGTGCTTGGTGATATTGATGTCGAGGAATTCGGTGACCCAACGGAAGAGATTGATCTCTTTGCTGGTTGTCACTCAGTCGCTGACGTGCGGACGGTTCTTCGTGAGCAGGTGAAGATCGAGACTTCGGCGATGCTGGAGCTTGTTGCGGAAGCCGATGCGTTCGATGTGATTGAGTTGATGCGGATGCGCGAGTTCCCGCCCGTTCCCGATCCACGCGTGACGATGCCAGGTGGGTCAGCGCTGGCGGTGGAGATGGTGGCTGCAGTCTTGCTTTCTCGGTCCAGCCGGAAACCGAGTGGTATCCCGCGCGAGGAGACTCGTCCGCATGAGCAGATCGAGGAACTGCATATGCGAGCCAAACGGCTTGCGCGACTCGCGACCTACCGACAGCAGTATGAGGCCTATCTCAGTGAACATGTGCTGGCGCGTCTCGCGTCGGAGTACCAGGGCGCCGTGCTGAACATCCGCAATCTTCAGTATGACCACATCCGTGATGAGCAGGAGCGTCGCCTTTTCCAGCATCCCGTAGTCGAGGGGCTTATGCATGTGCATTTGGGATATGGGTACGATGACGTGGTTAATGTTCGTGAGGCGTTGAAGTCGATCTCGGGAGACCGGATGACGAGTCTTCGTGACGAGACTGGAGACATTGTGCTCGAGTATCAGGATGTCTCTCCGGAGGAGATGCCTGCGGAAGTGATCGCTCGGTTCCGAGAAGCGATGATCGACTTCATGTTCCTACCTGGGGAGCGCGCCACGATCTACGCCGCAGAACTTGCCGAAGCGGGACAGATGGATGAGACAAAGGTTCTCACGGTACTCAATTCTTACTCTCAAGTTTTCGATGATTCGATTTCTGCAGAGGTGAGAGTCTTTAACCTTCTCACGGGAACCAACCCGTTTCTCACTACTCCGCTTGTCGCCGACGGCGCAGGCGGGTTCGCCTCCACGGTCAACGATCCTGGCCTAGACTCGCTGCGTCGTATTCTTGAGAGAACGCTCGCGCCGCACTCGTCCGACATGCGACGATACGACCAACGCGCTCGGCAGCCAGTAAGCGAGGGCCTCGCTATCGCGAGTCTCGAACGTGTTCTTGGGCACCCAGTGTCGTATTCGGGGTTCCACTACTACGCACCGAAGAAAGGCAGGAGTGAAGGAGATCTCGACGCTAGGTGCATCACCGTGAACCTCGTGGCGGATCGTGTAGAGGGAGACGGCCTCTTCCTCATCGACGATGTCGCGATAATTGTTGAGGTGAAGGCGAAGTCGGTTGCCAACCAGTCTCGCCGCGGTGACGTTCGGCGACTCGAATCCGATCTGAAAGCTACGATCGGTGATGCCAACAACCAATCCATACGACTACAGCGACTGATCGAAGCAAACGGAGGCATCTGGTTAACCCCGGACTCTTGGCTAGAGCTGTCTCAGATCCGCGAGGTGCGCTCGGTTGTCGTCTTGGTAGATGATGTGGGCCCACTCGGCGTAGCCATCGGTGATCTGCAAGCTGCTGGACTGCTCGCGGAGCGACGGCCCCCCTGGGTTGCGTCATTACACGACCTCATGGTGATCGCGGAGATCTGTGACCGGCCGAGCGAGTTCCTCTTGTATTTGCGACGCCGCACCGACACCGGAGTGGCCACGTTCTACCGCGGTGTCGATGAACTCGATCTCTTCATGTTGTTTCTTGAGGGGAATCTGTACGTCGATGACGATCCAGACGAAGTGCGGCGTGAGCATGCGTCTGCTCCACCAGTGAAGACTAGGGACCGACGCAGACGCAATGAGAGCGCAGTCGGAACGATGGTCACCGATCACTGCCAACCGCTGAGTGAGTGGTACCTGCGCGATCAGATACCGGAGTCTGAGCCACAACCCGGAAAGCCAACGTTCAACATTGCTCAGGAGATCATTCCAATCATCGACAGTATCGCCGACCTCGGTGATTCCGGCTGGTTGCGATGCACAACTGATCTGCTTGGCCTTGCCGGAGAAACACAGACACAACTCATAAAGGGCATCCGCGAAAGCCACAGAAGAGCATCTGCCGACGGCGATTACCATGACATGCTCATGTCCTTCGCAGGGATGTGGGGGCACCCAACGGTGTTCGTTGGAATAGCTCCCCGGATCGGGGACAAACGCGCCTACCGTGCACAGCTCTCTCGGTACATGCGGGTGAAGAGCTATCAACTGCAATCAGATCGGGCCTACGGTCTACTGTTCGATATCGTGGGAAACCTTCTCGAATTCATCTATCTGACTAGTCCGACAGCGTCCGATCCTGAACTCGATCGGTTGGTGGGCGACATGGGGCTCCAGCCTGTAGGGCGAGCAAGCAGACCCACCCCACCATCTGCGCGACGATCAAAGAAGAGGCTGCGTGGGAAGAACAAACGCCGTTAGCGCCAGCAGAAAAAGTCACGGCTCACCTGAAACCCATTAAAATCACCCAAGACAGACCGCCGATGACCGGCCACACTTGGACCAGGCAAACCGCCTAGATTCCTGTAAACACAAGGGAGTTCCAGGGGTTCCGCGATAACCGGGTCAACCGATTCGAGCCTACAACCTTCAAGGGGTCGCAGGTTCAAATCCTGTCAGCCCGACCAAAGAATCGCGGAAACTCAACGGTTTCCGCGATTTTTTTGTAGGTGCGATTTGATCCGGTCATCACAAACCCATCTTTTTGACACGCCGAGGGGGCATTCGGGCGGCAGTCACCCGGCAGGGCCCCGACCGCCCCGGTTGTGTACGGTCAGCGGCGATGCGCGCCGTGCACCTGTTCGTTATGGACACCGAAGCGCAACCCACCCCGTGGGGCCTGGAGCCCCTGATCGATGTTGGCGAGCTGGCCACGTATTTGGGCATCCCCGTCTCGACGATCTACGACTGGCGCACCCGCGGCCTCGGCCCGCCCGCGTACCGCTTCGGCAAACACCTGAAGTTCGCCGTTTCCGACGTACGTGTCTGGATCGAGCAGCAACGCGACGGCGCCAAGGCTTCCCCGCTCGACGGGAGGTGACCCGATGAGCCGCCCACGCCTCACCATCGGCACGTTCGGCACGATCGGGTTTCAGACCGCGTCGAACGGTCGCGTGACCGCCCGCGCAAGGTATCGCGACTGGGATGGAAAGTCACGCCTCGTGCAAGCCACCGGTGACACGAAGCGCGCCGCCGAGCAACGGTTGAAAGCGAAACTTGCCGAGCGCACGCTCTACCAGCCCGCAGGCATCGGGCTGACGGCCGACAGCCCGTTCCCCGACCTGGTGGCGTACTGGCTGGAAGATCTCGATCTTGAGGACCGACTCTCGACCACCACCCGACAGCTGTACGAACGCAACATGCGCACGCTAGTGATGCCCGCGTTCAAAGACCTCACGCTGCGTGAGATCGGCGTGGCCCGCTGCGACCACTTCTTGAAGCAGCTGGCGAAGCAAAGCTACAACCGTGCCAAGCAGGCCCGGGTGGCATTGCGGCTCGCGCTCGGGCTCGCGGTGCGGCACGAGGTGCTGCCGCGCAACCCGATGGATCACGTCTCACGGCTCCGGAAACCCCAGACGACACCGAACGCACTCACCCCCGCCGAGGTGAACGCCATCCGCACCGCGATCGCGTTCTGGGAGACCGGCCTCTCACCCACCGGACCGAAACCGGACGGGCAGCTCGGCGCGATCGTCGAGGTGATGCTCGGCACGTCGGCTCGCATCGGTGAGGTGCTCGCGATTCGTCGCCGCGATATCGATATCGTGAGCGCCCCGCCGTCGATTCGCATTAGCGGCACCATCGTTGCGCACCGCGGCGAACCGACCCAGCGGCAGGATCATCCTAAGACTGCGAAGTCCAGACGCACCGTCGCACTCCCCGCGTTCGCTGCCGAGGCGGTGCGGCTCAGGCTTGCTCGCCGTGATGATGCCTCGCTTGATGCACTGTTGTTCTGTAATCGTGACGGTGGCCCGCTGACGACGAACAACGTGCGCAGGCAGCTTCGGCACGTGCTCGACCTCGCGGGCATCGAGGGCGTCACGCCGCACATGTTTCGTCGCACGGTTGCCACCGCAATCAGCAATGAGGCTGGTGTCGACCTTGCCGCCGAGCTACTCGGACACACGGACCCGGCGATCACGGTGCAGCACTACATCCGCCGCAACGAGATGGTGAACCCGGCGACCGCCGAAATGCTCGACCGCGTCTTCGGGAAGGAAGTATGAAACAGGTTCTGTCTACACCCCTCGTTGAGCGGTTATTGCCGCCGACCTCTCGGCGAGCACGGATACCCGCGAACACAGCGCGGCCCTCAGCACAATCGAAGATTTGAGCTTGCGCTGAGGGCCGCATAATGAATACCTCTGATGCGATGTCGTGCAATCAGGTACCGGAACCGATTTCCCCAGTTTCGAAGTCGATGTTGGCGTAGAACGCGTCTTCAGCAGCTTCGCGGGCCTGCACCTGTTCGAGCACGAACTCGATGAAGTCGGCTTCGCGATCGTGGATGACCTGTTCCACGACCTCCTGAGCATGTGGTTCGCCTGGCCAGGGTGTCTGCCTGGTGGGTCGATCGCGGTCTCGTCGAGTGCCGCTGGCGGCAACCCAATCACGAAGTCGGCTGCGAGCATCTGCAAAGTCTCGATGCCAGCCTAACGGGGCTGAGCCGTCTTGTTCCGCATCGTAAGCGCTGAGCCAGTGTAGGTGCAGCGCCGACAGCTCCCAGAGAAGCTCTGGGTGGCGGTGCCAGAGCGGTGGCACTTCTGACGCCGGAAGCCCATATTCCAACCTGAGCCAGTTCACCCACCGGTTGAGTGCGAGCAGCTCTTGCTCAAGGTCGTGGGAGGTGAGCAGGTTCCAGTTGATCGGGCGCGGCGGTGCGGTCTCGTCTTCAGGCCTGAAGCTTGGTTCGGGCATATCGTCGAATACTTCGTCAGTGCGATTGTTGTTAGTCATCGTTGCGCTCCTGCCGTTTCAGCGACCGAGTGTCGGAGCGTCAGTGCTCGGTCGCTTCTGAGGGGTTTCGAATGCACGGCTCTGACCGCGGGCCGGTTCATCGTGAGATGTGGCGCGTTGGCTTCGTTCCACGCTGTACTGGGTACGAGCGGTGTCGTGACCGATCTTTTTGGCGACAAACTCCACGCCGTCTGTGGCTTGACCGTCGCGCTCGTAGCTGTACTCGTGCAAGTAGCCTTCGGCGACGAAGCTGTCGCCCTTCGTGAAGCGCTCGTACGCGCGCTCTGCGGTGGCGCGATACATCACTAGGTTGTGGAAGGTTGTTTCGAGCTTCGTAAACGTGCCATCGTCTTCGCGGCGAAAGTTCTCTTGGCCGAAGCGGGCGTAGAACCGTGCGTCGCCGCGGTCCGTCTGAGTGAGTTGAGGGTCGCTGGCGATGAATCCTGAGATCGACTGCTGTGTGCGGATGGTCATGGGACCGTCCTCCTGCCTGATTGGGAGCGGCCACGTCAGCCGCTCGTATCAGGAAGGTGCGTAGGCGCAACCAGCTCGGTAGCTCGTCACTCGCAGATGGGTCGGTTTTCGAGCAGCGTTTCGATCTCACTGCGTTCGTGCTTGAGAGAGGCAGCGTCAGAGCGCTTCGGCCATGGCAGCAGATCGACGATGATCGGCGGAGCTGAGCGCAGCAGCAGGACACCTGTGCCGAACGGCATCGTACGGATGCGATCGGGCGGCATGATCGGCACCCGGCGCACTGAGCGCTGACTGCTTCGTGAGCCGTAGTCACCGAGCGTGACGGAGTCGGTGAACTCGTCGCGTTCACCGATCAAGGTCGAGAGGTCTTGCAAGTCGCGCGAGTTCGATGCACCACCGAGAATAATCTTCGCGATGCTCGAATCCCAGATTGCAGCGGCTTGATCCTCGCTCCATTTGTCTCGGGCCTGAGCAAGAGACTGCATTACAGGCATCGTTGTGATTCCAGTACCGCCGCCCTCCGCCATGAGCGTGGGAAGCGATGGCAGAGGCGCAAGGTTTCCGATCTCATCGAGCGCGAGCAGCAACGGCGGATCAAGTCGCGCCCCGGCCGATCGTGCTGCCATTCGACGGGCAGTTTCAACGAGGTCCTCAACGAACGCGGCAACGAGCGCAGCACTGTTCCCTGCGCCCGCACCGGTTGCTAGCAAATAGAGGGTGCCCTTCTCGCGGATGAAAGCTTCAGGGTCGAATGCTTCATCTGGGCCGGGACTCACCGCATCGAGCACGCGAGGATCGGCGAGAGCGGCGAGAGCCAGTGAGACGCCCTGCCAGATCGAATCTCTGGTGCGTGGATCGGTCTCGATCATTGCTTCCAGGCCCTCGGACCAACCAGTTGCCGCCCGCGGTGAAGCATTCAAGATCGCGACAGCGTCGGCAGCGGCTGATGGGTCGAGTGTCCACCGGAAAAGTTCGGCGGGTGTGCGGTTATCAAGTGCCGCGGCATGCAACATCGCTTGCAGTGCGACGCGTGTCTTACCTTCCCAGAATCCACCACCGTCGACGCCACCGTCGGCGAGCCCAGTGGCAGCAGCAAGCCCGGCTGCGCGAATCATTGCCGTGAGCGGATCCTCGCACCCTCGAATCGGAGACCATCGCAACCCCGCAGGCACGCCTTCCGCCAGATGTTGCGGGTCGAACACCATCACGGGGCCCGATCGCATTCGTGCCCGAAGCGTCGCAGTCAGATTGTCGGGACGGGTGGAGGTCGTCACGACCGCGCCTGGCGCGTCGAGGATCGCCGGAATCACGATGTGCAGGCCCTTGCCTGAGCGAGGTGGACCGATGAGCAGAATCGAATCTTCGACGCTCGCCCAAACGCCCTTTCCGCGGGACTGCCCGAGTCGGTACCCAACGTCAGAAGGGCATGGCCGCTCAAGCGATGGCCGGAGAGTAGCTGCTCTGCGCAGCAGCGCGCGGGACGATGCGGTGGCCTGCACCTCATATGCGGTGGCTGTCCCAGGGAGCCTTCGCGGATCCATATCGACCTTGCGTGAGTGCCGTCTCCAACGAGTCCAGGCCCACATGAGTACCACGACGAGAATGGCGAGCATCACGCCCACAA
The DNA here is from genome assembly GCF_019049105.1 of Leucobacter chinensis. Lineage (GTDB taxonomy): Bacteria > Actinomycetota > Actinomycetes > Actinomycetales > Microbacteriaceae > Leucobacter_A > Leucobacter_A chinensis. The sequence goes on along the minus strand of NZ_JAHQZR010000003.1, from coordinate 85,756 downwards.
CCATCCAGTACACGAATGGACTCAACTCGTCGCTGCCGAGCGCTCGACCCGGGTGCGTCGGATCAAACAGAACCCCGACGCCTCCCGCAATACCCTCACCGGGTTGACTCACTCCTGTGAGAAATGCTGCGACTGAACCGGCAGCGCGGAGCACGAGAGTGAGCCCGAAGGTCCCAATGAGCACCGCGATCAGAATGTTGGTCATCTCGTCTCCGAATGAACCAGACTGCCGCCCTCGAGTACTCATGGAAGCCGCTCAGTCACGATGCGACCTGACACATACCCAATGAGTGCCACTTCGCGTACTTGGCTTGTGAGCTGGTCGAGGTCGATCACTGCTCGTGCGACTCCAGAATTATCACCCTCTGCCGTGCTCACTGGGATCGCGACAAGAACATCCTCTCCCTGAATGAATCCGCCACCGGTGATCTCGATGAGTCGTTGATGTCGGCCTCGTCGTGCCCGACGAGAATCTGGTTCTGGTGCTGGCGGTGTCGTCATGTCGGCTGTCTCGGGGTTGCCGCGCTTCGCGTGAATGATCTCAGTGAAAACGCTTCCGTCGCTTTCCCGCACCTCTAGACGTATCGTGCGACTGCGCTGTTGTGTGAGCGCGTCGAGCAGTTCGCCGAACTGTGCTCTACTCCAATGCTCGGCATGGATCGGGGGCGGGACGTCGATGCCGTCAAGGGTGGCGCTGACCATACCCATTTCCCCCACAGCTACAACAGCCAGAGGCAGATCAACTAGCGGTGACAAAAGGGAGGGTGGATCATGAAGATAAGTGCTCATGCAGCGGAGGTACTCACTGCACTCCAGGAGCAACTACTGATTGCCCAATGAAGGTATCCGCCACCCGTTCAGTGCAGCCTGAAGCTTTGTGTTAGTTCTAACGAAATGAATCTTCGGCCTCATCTAGTGTGAGTATGAGATCATCAAGTTTCGTTCCAAGCACGGTGCCGCTTAAGGTGAAACGCACTCTCCCCGTGGCACCCACCCGAAACATGTGATCATTCCAGTCTTCGAATAGGGTGTATCCGTCGCCGTCATCGGTAAAGTACTCAACTTTGTCGATGAATCCGTCGTAGCTGCAGTCTGCTTCAAATGTCACTCGAATGGTGACTTCTTCAGCGTCCCTGATTATGTCGAACTCGATCGTTCCTGGGTCAGGCAGAATTTCATCGAATGTTGCTTCAACTAGCCCAGTGCTCACAGGGGATTCGAACATTCCTGAGCCGATGTAGACGCTGGTCAGGTCTTCGACAGCGCGACCATGCATCTCGCTAATGGCCATGTCGATGAGGTCTTCAAGCCGATCTTGTCTCAGCTGAGACTCAAACTCCCGATGTGTATCCGCAAGTAGTTGAACTGCAGGATGTTGGAGTAAGTCGTGAAGCGTAGGGATGACAGTGATCTCGCGACCAGGATCAAGCTCACTGGCCAAGTCTGGATGTAGCTTTCCACCCTTCCTCTCACAGAAGTCTCTGTGGTTGTTCGTGACAAACAGAACCAACGCCTTCGGATCGGTGAGGTTATTGAAAAACACACGAATGGAGTCCCAAATTAAGGCATCCCTGAACCCTTTGCCCTCACGATCGAACGGCTTAGCAGAGTCCAGATCCTTAGTCAGCAGATGCTCAACGGGAATATCGGTTGTTTTGAGAATTTCCACCCTCTTCTTGACCAACCACTGCTTGGTGTAGTCATAAACATATGCGCGATCCAGCTTTGGGAGTTTGAATTCGAGGGATTTGACTTCAAGCTCTCCCAGCGTCTCGTTCAACGCCTTCTGGGCTACCCGAATTCGCTCTGAGTCTTCTTCGACTTGTTCGGTCCAATGCCGTGATAGCTCATGAATTACAACATCAGGGATCGCCAGCCTGATCTGCCCGGAGCCCGAGAGTGCCTGGACGAGCCTGCTGTTCGCGTTGCTAAGTGGTTTTCGTCCGTGCAGCGCATTGGTATCGAGAATAACGATCGGGTTCACATGCTTAGGCTATCTGTGCGAAAGATTCGCTGGGGAAGCACAGGTGCGCCGGCTCTCAGCCGTCAGTGTGCTGTACACAAGTGCAATCATGTCTCTAGAGTCGCATCTTCCTGACGGAGATTCATGCCTGCCAGGTGCGTCTTCCTAGCCAATGAACGGAACTCCATCACTGTCACGAATCCCGACAAACCATCATGAAGTCGGACGGTTTTGCGATATTCTTGATGCATGGTCATGATTCGTGAAGCTGCGGGGCGATGAAACTCGCCGCGGTGCGGAGCATCGGAACTGCCAGGGGTTGGCGGTCCGAGGAAGATGCCGCGGACTTCGAACAGGAGATCATCGACCAGTACGCCCTCGCGATGGCTGCCGCTGGACTCAGCGACGGGTACATTGCGCAGTCCAGAGCGGTCGTCTTCGAGTTCCGTCACCACCTCAACGCCCCACTCTGGCAGGCCAGGCCTTCCGACGCGGACGCTTTCCTGGCCGGGCTACGTCGAGCAGGGCTGGCCGTCACGACCAGAGCCGGCAAGGCGGGAGCGATCGCGCAGTTCTACGACTTCGCTATCGCCCGCTATCAAGGCGACATCCATGCGCTTACCGAGTGGGTGATCGAGCAGCCCGTCGACGAGTACAACCGGCAGTCCGGCTCGTCGCTGGGCAAGGTCAGGGTGCCGCCCTCGGATGCGGAGATTGAGCGGCTGTTCGGCGGCTGGGCGGCCTCACTCCAAGACGAGCGACGCTACCTACCCGCCGCCCGGAACTACTTCGCTGCGTCGCTCTGGCGCAGGGTCGGGGTGCGCATCACCGAGAGCACAAAGCTCGACCTCCGTGACTGGCGGCCCGATCTCGGGACGCTAGGCAAGCTGCATGTCCGATTCGGGAAAGGGTCTCGCGGACGCGGGTCGAAGCAGCGCCTGGTGCCCGCGATCAACGGCGCGGACAAGCTCATCGACTGGTGGCTCGGCGATGTGCGACACCGCTTCGGACCCGATTGGGACAACCCGGATGCCCCGATGATCCCGTCGGAACGGTTCGATCACGAACTCGGCCATTCCTGGCGGGCCAGCGATGATGTGCTCCGACGAGGCCTGGCCCGAGCCACTGCGCGGTTCCTGCCCGCCTGGGCCGACGGGCGAATGACGCCGCATGTGCTCCGGCACTACTGCGCGTCTTCTCTGTATCTGGCGGGCATGGACCTGAAGGCGCTGCAAGAGCTGCTGGGGCACCAGTGGCTCTCGACCACGACGCAGTACATCCACGTCCCGGGCGAGCACGTCGAGGAGTCATGGATGCAGGCAAACGAGCGGCTGGAACACCGATTCGAAGGGATGGCCACGCGATGAGATGGAACCTGCGAGTCCAGGCCGCCGAGCGCGGCATCTGGAAGTCGACGGAGCTACGGCGGATGCTCGCCGACGCCGGGCTAGAGATCAGCCAGGGCAAGATGTCGGGGCTGTGGACAGGCATCCCGACCACGATCCGGCTGGACGACCTCGACGTCATCTGCCTTGTCCTCGGCTGCGAGCCGAATGATCTCCTCGCACCCGAACCCGAGAAGGTCCGCGCCCGCAAGCCCGGCACCCGCGAACGGGAAGAAGCTAACGGGAACACGAGCATTGTCACGCCCCGGTTCGGCCCGAAGAACGATCGGCCCGCCCCGCCGCTATGAGCCCGGCACGCGGCCCGAACGGACCCCTGAGTCCGCCGCTGCCCTGCACCGCGTGCGGGGTGAAGCCGGCCGCGTGGCTGACACCCCGAATCGACTTCTGCTACGACTGCATCCCCGGCGGCCCGTTCACACCGCCGGCCTGTAGCAAGTGCGGATCGGCCGAGTATTACAGCCAAGGCCTCTGCGCCCACTGTCACCCTGGCAGCCCCGGCTTCATCGGTTCCTGCCGCGACTGCCTGGCCTGGGGCGTCTACCGCAGGCACAACTGGCGGTGCTGGAAGTGCCGCTGGTGGTTCACGCACTACCCGCAGGGCGAGTGTGTGTCCTGCCACCGCGAGGCCACCATCGGTGAGCAGGGCTACTGCCGCCTCTGCCTGGAAACCGCCCGCTACCATCAGAGACCCGGCGAACCGCTCGACCTCGACGCGGCACGCAAGTACGGCCAGCAGCTCTTCCTCGCCTCGACGAACGACGCCCGTCAGCCCGCAGAACTCCACCTGCCGATGGCGATGAGCATCCGCGAAGCGCTCAAGGTCATCAACACCCCGCCGCCAGCACCGGCCAGCCACCAGCCGGTGCTGTTCCATATCGACCCTGACCCCGAACGCCTCCGGCAGCGCTCGAACGAGATCAGGCTGCGCGACATCACCAGCCGCACCGACCACTTCCTCTACGCCCGAGCCCGCGAGTACGCATGGAGCAAGCGACAGACCAACCAGGTCAGGCGCACCCTGAAAGTCCTGCAGCTCGTGTTCCCCGGCGCGAATCTGCGCTTCCGCGCCTCCGACATCCTCGCGATGCGCAGCTACGACGACGGCAGCAACATCCGCTCCACCATCGAAGTCCTCCAAGACGCCGGGCTCCTCACCGACGACCGGGTGCCCTCGTTCACCAAGCTCTTCGAACGCAAGACCCACGCCCTGCCCGAGCCGATGCGATCCCAGCTCGAGCTCTGGCGCGACATCATGGTCGACGGTTCCAAGACCCCGCCGCGTCGTCAGCCCCGTGACTTGATGACCGTCAAGGGCCAGATGTATGGCATCCTCCCCGCGATCACTCGCTGGGTCGAAGACGGGCGCACCAGTCTGGCTGGGATCAGCACCGAAGACATCCTCGCCGCGCTCCCCGAAGACCCGTCGCGTCGCCACACGATGTTGCTCGGCTTCCGCAGCCTGTTCACGATCCTGCGCGGCCGCAAGCAGATCTTCACCGATCCGACCAGAGCTATCCCGTTGCGCGGACCCCGGCGCAACCTCCCGCTGCCGATGGAACCCACGGCGATCCGCGACGCACTCACTAATCCCGACCCCGCGGTCGCGTTGGCCGTCTCGCTCGTCGCCTTCCACGCCCTGATGACTTCGCAAGTGCAGCACATCAAGCTCACCGACATCATCGACGGACGGCTGCGGATGCCCGATGGCCGCTTCATCCCGCTCGCGAGGCCCGTCGTCGTCCGCCTCGCCGCGTGGCTCAATCACCGAGCCACGCGCTGGCCGGAAACGAAGAACCCCTACCTGCTCGTCACCATCCAGACCGCGCCCAGGCTCTCACCATCCGGACGCAACTTCCCCTGGAAGAAAGCCGGCGTGACCGCGCAAGCACTTCGTACCGACCGGATTCTCTACGAAGTCGAACAGACTGGCGGCGACGTTAGACGCATCTGCGACCTCTTCGGCATCAGCGTCGAGACCGCACTGCACTACACCCACCCCACGACGGAACCGCCGAACGTCACCGCCGACAGTGCGTAGCCGCCTCGGAAGGTGAACCTTCGGCAAACACCCGCCCAGACGCGCCGCGCAGACTTGCCGTCTGATTCGATACAAGTCAATATAGATACATGTCGAATCAAGAAGTCGAGCTGGTCATCGTCGGGTCCGGCCCCGCTGGATACACTGCCGCGGTCTATGCCGCCCGCGCGGGTCTCGCTCCGGTCGTGATCGCGGGCTCGGTGACCGCGGGCGGTGCGTTGATGACGACGACCGAGGTGGAGAACTTCCCGGGCTTTGTCGATGGCGTGCAGGGGCCAGAGCTGATGGAGTCGATGCGGGCGCAGGCTGAGCGGTTCGGCGCCGAGATCGTGTACGACGACGCGGCCCGCCTTGTTCTCGACGGCGATGTGAAGACCCTCGAGACGGGTGCCGGGATGACGTACCGGGCGCGGGCGGTGATCCTGACGATGGGTTCCGCGTACCGCAAGCTCGGCCTCCCCGAGGAAGAGCGCCTGTCGGGGCACGGAGTGTCCTGGTGCGCGACCTGCGACGGGTTCTTCTTCCGCGACAAGGAGATCGCCGTGATCGGTGGCGGGGATTCCGCGATGGAGGAGGCGCTGTTCCTCACCCGGTTCGCATCGAAAGTCACCGTCGTGCACCGCCGGGACGAGTTCCGAGCGTCGAGAATCATGGCACAGCGCGTGCTGGACGATCCGAAGATCGAGGTCGCCTGGAACAGCGAGGTCGCCGCGATCCTCGGCGACCAGCAGGTCACCGGGCTCACGCTGCGCGACACGATCACCGGGGCCGAGCGGAGGCTCGACGCGACGGGGGTGTTCGTCGCGATCGGGCACGACCCGCGCTCCGAGCTCGTGACTGGGCAGGTCGACACCGACGCGGACGGGTACGTGCGGGTCGCGCACCCGTCGACGCGGACGAATCTGGCCGGGGTGTTCGCGGCCGGGGATCTCGTCGACCACACGTATCGGCAGGCGATCACCGCCGCGGGCACCGGCTGCGCGGCCGCGCAGGACGCCCAGCACTACCTGTCGCACCTCGCACCCGCCACCGTTTCCGAGCCTGTTCTGGAGGTCTCCGTATGAGCACCGTCACCCCCGTCACCGACGCCACCTTCCAGGCCGAGGTGCTCGAGTCCGAGCTGCCCGTCGTGGTCGACATCTGGGCGACCTGGTGCGGCCCGTGCAGGGCGATCGCCCCGATCCTGGACCAGCTCGCCGGCGAGTACGAGGGCCGGGTGAAGATCGTGAAGATCGACGCCGACCAGAACCCCGAGACCGTGACCGCGGCCGGCGTGACCTCGATCCCGACCCTCGGCTTCTACCGGAACGGGGAACGTGTCGACGTGCTGATCGGCGCGCACCCGAAACCCGTCTACGTCGCGAAGCTCGAGGAGCTGCTCGCATGACCGACGCCCTGACCCGCACCACCCCGAAACGGCTCTCCACCCTCGACAAGTGGCTGCCGCTCTGGATCGGCCTCGCGATGGTCGCCGGCCTCGTGCTCGGCCGGTTCGTGCCGGCGCTCTCCGACGCGCTGTCTGCGATGGAGGTCGGCGGGATCTCGGTCCCGATCGGGCTGGGCCTGCTGGTGATGATGTACCCCGTGCTCGCGAAGGTCCGCTACGACAAGGTCGCAGCCGTCACGGGTGACAAGAAGCTCCTGGTCTCCTCGCTCGTGCTGAACTGGCTCGTCGGGCCCGCGGTGATGTTCGCGCTCGCGTGGATCTTCCTGCCGGACCTGCCCGAGTACCGGACCGGGCTAATCATCGTCGGCCTCGCCCGATGCATCGCTATGGTCGTGATCTGGAACGACCTCGCCTGCGGCGACCGCGAGGCGACCGCGGTGCTCGTCGCGATCAACTCGGTCTTCCAGGTCGTGATGTTCTCGGTGCTGGGCTGGTTCTACCTGACTGTGCTGCCGGGCTGGCTGGGCCTGGACGCACAGGGACTGGAGATCTCGGTCTGGCAGATCGCGCTGAACGTGCTCGTGTTCCTCGGGATCCCGCTCATCGCGGGCTTCGCGTCCCGCTTCATCGGCGAGAAGCGCAAGGGGCGCGACTGGTACGAAGAGAAGTTCCTCCCGAGGATCGGGCCGTGGGCGCTCTACGGGCTGCTGTTCACCATCGTGCTGCTGTTCGCCCTGCAAGGCGAACAAGTCACCTCGAAGCCGCTCGACGTCGCCAGGATCGCGCTACCGCTGCTGATCTACTTCGCACTGATGTGGTTCGCCGGCATCCTGCTCGGCAAGGCGCTCGGGCTCGGCTATGCCCGGTCGACGACGCTCGCGTTCACCGCGGCGGGCAACAACTTCGAGCTCGCGATCGCGGTCGCGATCGGCACCTTCGGCGCTACGTCCGGGCAAGCCCTCGCCGGCGTCGTCGGCCCCCTCATCGAAGTGCCCGTGCTCGTGGCCCTCGTCTACGTCTCGCTCTGGGCCGCACGAGCCTGGTTCCACACCGACCCCTACGCCACTACCGCCACCGAATCGAGGACGTCATGACCGACACCGCCGTCATCGCCGACGCGTGCGCGCCGTCCACGGCGCACGCTATCGGGACCGAAGCAGCTACGACCGTGGCCGGCGCGCTGAAGGCGCTCGCTGACCCGCTGCGGCTGCGGATGCTGTCCGCGATCGCGACTGACCCGCGCGGCGAGTCTTGCGTGTGCGATCTCGCCGACCTCGCCGAAGTGTCGCAGCCGACCGTCTCCCACCATTTGAAGGTGTTGAAGGAGACCGGGATGCTGCTGTCCGAGCGGCGCGGCACCTGGGTTTGGTACCGGATCGCCCCGGGCAAGCAGCGCGCCGTCGCGGCTCTCCTCGACGCGTTCGCGCCCGCCGCGGCCGTCACCGAGGAGCCCGAAGACGCCGCGGCACGGGCCGAGGCCTTGCTGCAGATGGATGCACGGGTGACCCGTCTCGCGGAGGAGCTCGCAGATGAGCTGACCGGGCTGAACCGGGATCTCGTGATCGCGATCGTGCGTGAGTCCTACGCGGGCCTGGTGCGTTCGGCGAAGCTGACGGTGCACATGATCCCGCTGACCGAACGGTTCGCCCGCCAGCGCCTCGCCGACCTGACCCGTGACCGAACCACCGGGGTGCCACAGGTGCTGTTCGTGTGCGTGCAGAACGCGGGCCGCTCCCAGCTCGCCGCCGCGATCGTCAATCAGCTCGCCGACGGCCGCGTGGTCGCACGCTCCGCCGGTTCCACCCCTGCGTCGGACGTGCATCCGCACGTGCGCTCGCTGCTCACCGAGCTCGAGGGCGCGCAGGAGCCCGGGACGGCGTTTCCGAAGCCGCTCACCGATGACGCCGTGCGCGCGGCGGACGTGGTGGTCACGATGGGCTGCGGCGACGTCTGCCCGATCATTCCCGGCGTCCGGTACGAGGACTGGGCCGTCGGCGACCCTGCGCTGGCCTCGCCCGAGGGCGTCGAAGCGATCCGCCAGGACATCGAGGGCCGCGTCCGCGGCCTCCTCGCCACTCTCACCAGCAAGGCTTGAAGGAGCCCGTCATGACCGAAATCCAGAAACCCTCCGTCCTGTTCGTCTGCGTCCACAACGCCGGCCGCTCCCAGATGGCCGCCGGCTACCTCCGCCATCTCGCGGGCGACCGGGTCGAGGTCCGTTCGGCCGGATCCATGCCCGCCGACCAGATCAACCCTGTCGCCGTCGAAGCGATGCGCGAAGAGGGCATCGACATCACCGCCGAACAGCCCAAGGTGCTCACCGCCGAAGCGGTGCAGGACTCCGACGTCGTGATCACGATGGGCTGCGGCGACGCGTGCCCGTTCTTCCCAGGCAAGCGCTACGAGGACTGGAAACTCGATGACCCAGCGGTGCAAGGCATTGAGTCGGTGCGCCCGATTCGCGACGAGATCAAGGACCGCGTCGAAACACTGCTGACGGAACTGCTCGCGAAGTGAGCCGAGCGGTGGACTCACGTCCGTCCGCTGAGCGCGGCGGCGTCGGCGAGGTGTTCCGGGCGTTCGCGAAGCTCGGCGTGACGTCGTTCGGCGGCCCCGTCGCACATCTCGGCTACTTCCGCGAGGAGCTCGTTGCCAGACGGAGATGGGTGAGTGATTCGCAATACGCCGAGCTCGTCGCCCTGTGCCAGTTCCTCCCCGGGCCGGCGTCGAGCCAAGTGGGCTTCGCGCTCGGCCTCGTGCGCGCAGGCTTCCGTGGGGCGGTTGCAGCGTGGGCGGCGTTCACGCTGCCGTCCGCACTACTGCTCGTGCTCTTCGCGATCGGCGCGGTCTCCCTGGAAGGCCCGGTGGGCGCGGGGCTTCTCCTGGGACTCACGGCAGTCGCCGTCGCGGTCGTCGCGCACGCAGTGCTAGGGATGGCCCGCACGCTCACGCCCGACGTCCGCCGCGCCCTGATCGGTGTCGCCGCCGCGGTGCTGGCGCTGCTACTGCCGGGGAATTTCGGTCAGCTCGCCTCGATCTTCCTAGGCCTGACCGCGGGGATCCTCTGGTGCCGCCGGATCGACGTCGCAGTGTCCGAGCCGCTTGCCTTGCGCGTTTCGCGGCGACTCGGAGCCTCGTGTTTGGTTGCGCTCGGCGTGTTACTCGTCGCACTGCCTGTCGTCACTGCGCTGACGCGCAACACCTGGTTCGGGATTGCGGACGCATTCACCCGCGCCGGCGCGCTCGTCTTCGGGGGCGGGCACGTCGTCCTTCCGCTGCTGCAGGCGGAACCGGCCGTCGCGGGTGCGGTCAGCCAGGATCAGTTCCTGGCCGGCTACGGTGCGGCGCAAGCCGCGCCCGGCCCGATGTTCACCTTCGCGGCCTACCTCGGCTTCGAGATGCTGGACGGATGGGCAGCACCGCTCGCGGCGCTCCTCGCCCTCGTCGCGGTCTTCCTTCCCGGCCTGCTGCTCCTGATCGGCGTGCTTCCCTTCTGGGCGCGCCTCCGCGGGAACCACATGGTCCGCTCAGCGATGGCCGGCGCGAATGCCGCGGTGGTCGGTATACTCGCCGCCGCGCTGTGGACGCCCGTGATCACATCCGGCGTGACTGGACTCGCACCTTTGATCATCGCGCTCGGGTGCTTCCTCATGCTCACCGTCTGGAAATTCCCGGCATGGATTGCCGTTCTCACCGGAGCTGCGGCAGGCGTCATCGCGGGCGTCGCCGGGATCGGCCTCGCCTGGGCGTGATCATGCCCTGATACGTTTACCCAGCAGGCCGATGAACTCATCGGCCGCGGCGAGCTGCTTCTCGAGCTTCGCCCGTCTCTGCTCCGCGTCGGTGAGGAACTCGGCGAGGAGCTGAGCGGCCTCAGTCCTGACGGAGCCTTTGGCCTGGTCGGCGTCTAGCGCCCGCAGCAGATCGCCCATCTGCTCCAGTGAATACCCGAGCGGCTTCATCCGGCGGATGAGCATGAGCCGTTCGTAGTCGTCCTCGGTGTAGAGGCGGAAACCGCCCTCGGAGCGGCCCGTGGGTTCCAGCAGGCCGATCTCGTCGTAGTGGCGCAGTGTCCTCAAGGACAGTTCCGTGCGCTCGGCCAGTTCCCCGATCTGCATCATCCCGGCTCCGGGCATGGCTCAGCTCCTCTTTAACTCGCATCCAACACTAACGTTACGTTAGGGTTGCTGTCGTGCCCGCATGTTCTGGCGGGCTTCATCCCGACCGCCAGCCCCGAACGGGGTGCTGTCAGGCGCGCGTCGACGCGCACTCACGCTTTTGATGGTGTCACATCGACCCATCTCGATCCCTGGGAGGCCCGACTCATGACGACCATGACTGACGACAAGACGCGATACCGGCCCGAGCCGTCGGTGCTGACTGCACTGAAGAGCCCGCGGATCCTCACCCGCGAGGTCCTGGCCGGCCTCGTTGTCGCGCTGGCGCTCATCCCGGAGGCGATCTCCTTCTCGATCATCGCCGGAGTGGACCCGAAGGTCGGGCTGTTCTCGTCCTTCATCATGGCGGTGACGATCGCGTTCGTCGGCGGACGCCCCGCCATGATCACGGCGGCGACCGGTGCGATCGCGCTGGTCATCGCACCCGTGGCGCGCGAGTACGGGATGGATTACTTCATCGCGACGGTGCTGCTCGCCGGGATCCTACAGATCGTGCTGGCGGTGCTCGGCGTCGCGAAGCTGATGCGGTTCATCCCGCGCAGCGTCATGGTCGGCTTCGTGAACGCGCTGGCGATCCTGATCTTCACGGCGCAGCTGCCGCAGCTGATCGGCGTTCCCTGGATGGTGTACCCGCTCGTCGCTGTGGGACTCGTGATTATGGTGTTCATGCCGAAGATCACCAAGGTGGTCCCGGCCCCGCTGGTGTCGATCATCATCGTCACCGCCGCAGTCGTGGTCTTCGCGATCCACGTGCCGACCGTCGGCGACCAGGGCGAACTCCCCAGGAGCCTGCCGGAGCTGTTCGTGCCGAACGTGCCGCTCACGTGGGAGACGCTGACGATCATCGCCCCGTACGCTCTGGCGATGGCGCTCGTGGGGCTCATGGAGTCGCTGATGACGGCGAAGCTCGTGGACGACGTCACCGACACTCACTCGAACAAGACCCGCGAGTCCTGGGGTCAGGGCGTCGCGAACATCGCGTCGGGCCTGTTCGGCGGCATGGGCGGCTGCGCGATGATCGGTCAGACCATGATCAACGTCAAGGCGTCCGGTGCCCGCACCCGCATCTCGACCTTCCTCGCCGGCGTGTTCCTGCTGATCCTGATCGTCGTCCTCGGCGACGTGGTCGCCATCATCCCGATGGCCGCGCTGGTCGCAGTGATGATCATGGTGTCGGTCGGCACCTTCGACTGGCACTCCATCCGCCCCTCCACCCTGAAGCGGATGCCGAAGAGCGAGACGGCCGTCATGGTGATCACCGTCGCCGTCGTCGTCGCGACCCACAACCTCGCGGTCGGCGTGATCGTCGGCGTCTTCGTCGCGGCGATCATGTTCGTGCGCCGCGTCGCACACCTCGTCGACGTCACCCGCGAGGTGACCGAGCACTTCGGAGAGCTCCGCGCGAACTACACCGTCGAGGGGCAGCTGCTGTTCGCGTCCAGCAACGACCTGACCACGATGTTCGAGTACGCGGCCGACCCGGACCGCGTGGTCATCGACCTCTCGAAGTCGCACGTCTGGGACGCGTCGACCGTCGCCGCGCTCGACGCGATCCAGACCAAGTACGAGCACCACGGCAAGACCGTCGAGTTCGTCGGCATGAACGACTACACGACGGCTTTCCATGCTCGGCTCACCGGTGGGCTCGGGAACGGTCACTAAGGTTACCAATCAGCATTGTCGGGTCGCATTTTCCACGAACATGCAACTCCACAACCCCTCACACAGTGCCTCGATCCGCATCTTCCCGCGAATCAGCCTTCAGAATTCTTGAACTTGCGGGGAACGCTCATCATGCGGCCGGTCGTGTCGAAGAGCTCTAGCTCGGCTGGGTGCAGCTGGTGCTGGCACACGAAAGATCGATCTTTGATCCGCCAGAGCCCCTGCCCCACGCCGAGGCCAGGCAAGAGTTTCTGCTCAGTGCCCGTGAGTCCGAGTGCTGCGGCAGTGACACCGAGCTGGTCGGACTCTTGCCGGTAGATGATTCTCGTCTCAGCGTTCGCAAGCAGGCTGTTTGCGAGGGCGCGCATGGCTGACCCTTGATCGCCGACGTTTTCAAGATCGGTGAGCTTGTGGAAGATGAGCATGTTGGCGATGCCGTAGTGGCGTGCCAGTCGCCAGTGCGCATCCATCCGCTTCAGCAGTGCAGGGTGCGACATGAGTCGCCATGCTTCGTCGTATATGCACCACCGCTGTCCGCCGTTTGGGTCGAGCAGTGCAGACTCCATCCACGCTGAAGAACAGGTCATGAGCACTGAGATGAGGGTCGAGTTCTCTGCAACTCGGGAAAGATCGAGTGAGATCATCGGCAGGGTCGGGTCAAACTGCACGGTCGATGGCCCGTCGAAGAGCCCCGCGAGGTCACCTGCGACGAGGCGCCGGAGTGCGTGACCCACGAGGCGACCGTCTTCTGCCAGGCGACCGTCAGGGTCGGCTGTGCTACTTGGTGAAAGGATTTGGTCTACGACCATAGGCAGGATCGGCACTGAGTTCGCTCGGACTGTCTCGGTCAAGGCAGTGTCAATCGCCGTGTGTTCCAGCGGTGTCAGTGGACGTGTGAGCACCGTTTCAGCGAGTGCGCCGATGAGGTCGCGCCGACGAGCAGCAACGGTCGATGCCCACGTTTCATCACTCATCCCAAGTGGTCTGTAGCCTTCGTCAAGAGGGTTAAGTCGTGTGCTGAGTCCGTGCCCGAGCACGATCGCGCGCCCGCCAACGGCTTCGGCCACAGCAGTGTGCTCGCCCTTGGGATCACCTGGCACATAGACACGTCGCCCAAACGGAAGTGAGCGCGCGTAAAGGCTCTTCGCGAGTGATGACTTACCGGAGCCAACGATGCCCGCGAGCACAAGATTTGGTGCAGTGATCAGGCCGCGAGCGTAAAGCACCCAGGGGTCGTACACGAATGAGCCCCCCGAGTAGAGATCCTGACCGACGAAGACACCGTCGGAACCAAGCCCACCTTCGGCAAGAAACGGGTATGCACCTGCCAGGGTGGCTGACGTGTCCTGATGCCGCGGAAGCTTGAACTTACCGGGTGAACGTAGCTGGGCAAGGCCGGGCGCGCCTGCGCTCGGCAGGTAGATGGTGGATCGGCGCTCGGCTTTCTCGGACTCATACTTCTTGCGCAATGCACTCTTCTCGGCTTCATGTTGTTCGAGTTGAAGTTTCTTGACTGCCGCGCTCCGCTGTTTACGCAGGCGACGTTTCTCGGCTGTCGGTGCGACGAGTACAGAGGTGTGTAGGCGTTCGGTCTCGTCTTTGTTCACAGCCCCAGACCCCTCGCTCGCTTGACCGCTGCGATGCCAGGGTGTTCGAACCACGACGAAGGTGATGCGGTGGGCTGCAAATCATTCGCGAGTGCCCCTGCTCGAATGGGCTGGTCGTCCGTGATGGCGTCGGTGGGGTTGATCTCGTGGAGACGGTAGAGACCGACATGGCCGAACGAGTGGCTGAAGGTCATGTCGTAGTTTCCGCTACGGATCTCTTGCTCTAGGGGGCCCGTGGGCGGTAGGTCGTAAACGTAGCCGTTCTCAAGCGCAGCTTGGGTGGTTTCGTCGCCGTAGTCCCAGTTCATTAAATATGCCAGCACGGCATCGGCACCTTCATCATCGATCATCTGCAGCAGCTCATCTGCGTCATCGCCTTGCAGAAAGCAGACGCTTATCCAGCGCTGGACTGACACCGGACTGTTGGAAGGCTCGGAATGCCACGCGATTCGGCCAGCTGCTGACATCGCCGCGTTCAGTCGCTCTTCGGCCTGGTCAATGAACGTTGCGGCCTGGTGAAGCTCGTCTGCTGCTGCCAGCGCATCTTTGGATCCCGCCGAGTGGTCGCCGTTGTCGTCGAAGGCCAGTGGCCTGTTTGATTCGTGCGCGATGGCGAGCTGGTCGAGTACCTGCCGCAGCGATCGCACCCCGCCAAGCAGATCACCCACAACGCCGTACAAGTCCTTCGGATGCTCGAACAGGCGGCTCGCGTGGGCCAGCCCCCGCAGCGCTTCGTAGGCTTCACCGGCGTCAGCGCCGGGGTCGTAGTAGGTAGGCATCTCGCGCTCCCGTATCGAAAAGTTGATGTTGGTCACGGAGCAGGTGCACTTCGCCACCACGAGAGGTGTCGGATGTGCAAAGTACTCTTGTAATTGGGAAGAGGGAGAGTATGTCTGAAGAGGTTGAGATCATCAGCGATGGCGATGGAGCCGTCCTGAAAGGAAACGAATCCGCTCTCGCGAGGTTCCTTAAAGACCATGAATGGCTGCCGAAGGCTCGCCCTGTTTCACTTGCACGACTCAATGAGATGTTCCGCTCAGGAGCTGACGTTGCCGAAACGCTCTCCGGGGTGGCGGAGCAATCAGCATTGTACTTAAAGCTCACTCCAGAATCAGCGCGTCGCCTGCAGGATGCAGGTGGACTCATGAAGACCAAAACCAAGGGCATTAGCCACGCGATGCTAGGCAAGACTGGTGACCACACTATGAAGTGGCTTCAAGTGCAGGACGGGCCCCTGTCCTTGGCGACGAACCCCGCAGTGTTGAGTGGTATCGGCGGACTCATGAGCCAAGCCGCGCAGCAAGCTGAAGCGCAGGAACTCAAGGAACTCATTGTGAAGCTCGATGAGAAGCTCGATGACGTTCGACGCGCTCAAAAAGATGAAGTCCTCGCGAGAATGCGGACTGCCGCTGCGGAGATTCAAGAAGCTATGACAATACGTGAACATGGTGGCGACCCGAAAACACTTTGGGACAAGGTGAGCAAAGTTTCTGGTCAAATTACTAACGTGCAAGAGAATGCCCTCGCGGCCCTCGGTGCGCTTGCAGACAAAGTCGAGAGCAAAGAGAAAACTGGTCAACTCCGTAAAGTTGTTCGCGAGATTGAACAAGATGTTGCCATGCAACTAGCAATTTTGGCGCGATGCTTTGAACTTCACGATGAGTTCCACGTCGTTGAGCTAGATCATGTTATTGCCACAGCTCCCGAGAACCTTGGAGGGCACAGAGCAGGACTCGCAAAAGCAGGACAAATTCGCCGAGATGAAGTTCTCGCCCGCACCAGCAAACTCATGAGCCAGCTTGATCGTGCAGGCGAGATCGTTAACGCCAACATCATCCTCCACTCGCGTGCGGCACGTGACGTAGTGGGCGCGCTAAAAGTGACTGGGGAGTTGGTTGCGGAATTTCACTTCCCACTTGGGATTGAAATTGCTCGCGAAGAATTGGTCACGGTTCCTTGGCGAGAGGCGGTAAAAGACAGCAGGCAACTGAAGTCAGCCGGGCGCGAAGTCGGCGTGAATGTACTGAAAGGCGGGGCAGCCGCCGCAGTTGTTCTCGCTGTCCCTGTGGTGAAGGCCCTCTCTCAAAAAGACGGGAAATCTCCGGAAGTTTAGAAAAGGGGTCAGATCACACGGCAGAGCGGCAGCGCCGCCGCAGTGAACGCTTGGGCTTGTTGGCCGACGAGTAGTCTCGTCTCGCATGAAGCCTGGATAGCGGCTTGTTCGATAGCAGCAATCGATGCGTCGAGTTCTTCGGCGCTCGCCGCCGAGACGCTGATAAGGCCGGTGTAGCGAAGCACGCCATGACCGGCAGTCAGGTCAGCTTCTTGCTGAAGCACATCCTGGAACTCGGCGGTCTGCGATGCGTCCTCGATCTGTCCGATCCGCTGCCGCTGATGGGCATCAGAAATGTATTCGGTCTTCTTCTTGCGAATGTCTCGCGCCGCCTGGTCGGAACGCATCGGGGTGCACAGTAGCGAGAACGAACGTTGGATGCCGCTCGAAAGCAGCACTGGTGCAAGGAACCCAGGGAACACCATCGACCTCGGCCATTCGCTGATCCACAGCACCGCGTGATGGGCAGAATCGGTGCGGAGTCCTGACCATGACTCATTGACCGCGACCGGCCCAGCAGTTGCCAGCGACTGGCCAAGTTCGCCGTGACGTTCGAGCGTTGCAGCGATGGCCGGGTCATAAGCGGAGCGCAGAATCACTGCGATCTGCCCGCAGTTGAGCCATGCGGATGGTGAAAGATCCGCAGACCGGAGAGCCGCGACAAGCGTGGACATTTCTTGCCGCAAGACAGCGGCACCTCCGCGAACTCCGCTGCCAGCTGTACGAATCTGACGTGATGCTGCGCGCATGTCGAGCGAAAGCGACAGCGTCGTCGCATGACGCTCCCCAGTGGGGCCCGCCCGATCGATGAGTTCCGCGTACGTCGTTGACGCCCAGGTGTCGTCCTGTGTCCCGTGCGCCGCCCACCACTCGGCAAGTCCAGTACCGGAATCAGGCAGGGTGCGCTCCAGAATTTGCAGCATGGAGATACGCCCGGATCGGCAGACCGTCGCAAGCACTCGACCCCACGAGGCCACTCGGCGTTCTTGCTCGCCCGGGTCGAGGAGCACGAACGCGGGATGGGCTACTTGGAGTACGGCAGTCAGCGTTCCTGCTGCAGGGTCGTGGATCATTCCCGCTCCAGTGACGGGATCTTCGTATTCACGAAGCCGAGCCATGTCCCCGGGTAGAGCGAGTGTTCCTGCGGGTCGGGGCGTCACCACTCTGCGACGGTACAGTAGCTGCCCTCCGGTTGACTTCCACATCCACCAGAACGCGACTGGGATCCATTCGACGAGCGCACGCCCTGCGATCGGTATCCACGTCAGCGCAGCAGCAGACACCCAAATAGGCGCGGTGAACGCGATGAGTATGCCGCCTCCTGCGTAGAACGCCCACACCAGAGCCCCGACGGCGACTCCAAGGGTGACGAGCTGAGATACGGAGAAGCCGAGCAGAATGCCGCGGCGGGTGAGCCTGGAGAACTTCACTGGCGTGAGTTCTCCAGAGCTATGGTTCGGCGCGTTCTTCGAAGACATGGCGAGTTACTCCTTCGGAAGTCTCGGTGCAGGTGGCGCGGGCCTCGGTGGTGCAGGGTCAGCCGACGGTGCCCTAGGTTGTGGCGCGGCAGGCCGAGCTGCCTGAGACGTTGCTGTCGGCGTTGCAGTTTGACCAGCGCAACCGGCCGCTGTTTCGGCGGTGCCTCCGACCGCGCCCCCGAGTTTCGGGCCTGCCGTGGCCGCGGCTTTCGCGACCTCTGCACCTATGACGATTGCGGCGGCAGGGCCTGCCGCTGCCGCACCTGCTCCGGCACCGCCCGCAGCTGCACCACCAGAGCCACCAGCTGTACTCGCGGCTGCTCCACCACCGGCACCGGAAGCCGCCGATTTCGCGCCGGTGGCGCCCGCAGTGGATCCACCGCTACCGCCACCATCGAGAACCTTCTTGACTCCATCACTCTCTGCCTTGGCGGGCACGGGAACAGGCCGGTTGACGGCGCTCTTGGCCTCTTGTTCGCTGCCCATGGCGTGGTAAAGATCGAAGCCGAGGAACGAAATGAACCGGTACACCATGTACGGGGCAAACGCCGCAATGAAGAGCAGAACGATCCCACTCACAGGTTCGGTCACCGCCGCGAGATCAACAGCGATCGGGGTGGAGATCTGAGTGATCGCGATGAGGAAGACGACCACGAGTACCAGCTTTGAGGCGATCAGCGCGATCACGAACGCAGCCCATTTTCCGACCCATCCACGGGTGACATCCCATGCGGCGCCAGCGAACGCGATCGGAGCGAGCACAATCGCAACCAGCAGCAATGCTTTGCGGATCAGGAGTGAGAACCACACGATTGCGACCGCACAGATCATGAGTCCGGCGAGGAATATCGTCACGATCGCCCCGACGCCTGGGGCCGCGACGTTGATTGTCGAAAGCCCAGCTGTCAGGAGCATGATTTTGTCACCCATGGTGCCGGTGGTTTCTCCGGCAGCTTGCACGATGCCGATGCAGAGCTGATCAACGACCTCAAGCGCGGTCGCGGTCAATGTGATGACAACGAATGAGCCGAGGACCGCTTTCGCAGCTCCCAGCGCTGCACGTGAGAGTGCGGCAGGTTCGCGGCGGATCAGGCCAAGCACCAGCTGGAAGGTGAAGAAGAGCAGGACGACGAACACGCCGATCCCAAATAGCAGGTTGTAGACGCCGAGATAGCCGTCGCTCGTGACATCAACGAGGGTCGTCGAGTCGAACACTTGCCACATTGTTTCGAGTAGCCATCCGGCGGCTTGCCCCATAGTCGAAGCGAGCCAGTCGAATGGTGCTGAAACGAGAGTCGCCACCGCTTCACCGGCGGTTTCGCAGACTGCTGAGATGACTGGTATGTCGCACACACTCATCAGGGGCCCCCTTTTGGGTTAGTGACGAGTGCGGGTCAAACCTGCTGGCCTACGGCCCAGAAGAAGTTGATGAGGGTGACGGCTGCGCCGCAGAGCACAGCAGCGCCGCATGAGACAAGCACGCCTACCTTGCCGCGTGATGCCAGGTGCGGGTTCGATGAGTTCGACCCGAAGCCCCACACGATCGCCGACACAATGAGCGCGAGCACGCTCAGGATCAGGCCGACCGTCATGACCGCTCCAACGATGGTGCGAAGCTGCGAGATGCCAGGAAGCCCCGAGTCATTTGGAGTGATGTCGATATTCATCGGCACCAGGGTGGCCAACTGAGCGGATGCTTCTAGCAGCGTTGAGGTGAGTTCGAACACTGGGTGCTCCTTGCGGTAGAACCGCCAGAACGGCGGTCGGCGAAACAGGGTCGCCTACAAGGTGCGCTGGCGAAAACTGAGAATGATCAGTAGTGCCAGCATCAGATCCGATAGGCCAAGTGCATACCGATTCGCCTGAGTGAGATAATTGAAAACCCGATGAGTTAGGAAATTCGTATGGCCAGAGCAGACCACGATCCCGCTCAAGCAGAGGCAGTGATGCAGCGACTTCAAGCTGAGGCGAGCGTCGCGGATGACGCCAAGGATGATGCGCAAGCTCTCGTTGATCGTCTTGAACGGGATATGGACAGTGCTTTCGAAGTCGGTGATGAAGCTGAAGTTTCGCGATTGCAAGATCGCCACCAGCAGGCGGAACGAGATCTTGAAGCAGCCGAGCAGGATTTTGAATCGATCATGGATCAGATCGGAAATGCGTCAACGTTTGGTATGAAGATGAAGATGACGATGACCAATAACAATCTAGTGAAGTGAGTTAACCATGAGCAGGTTCCCAGATGTTGATTGGTTTTGCGATCGATGCAATGCCCATTTGAATGATCAAGTTGGTTTCGATGACGAAAAGTACACCTGGAAATGCCAGGAGTGCGGTCACAAGAACAGCATTTCGAGGGACAACATCTTTGAGTCGCAGGACGACTACTTTGGTGGGGCTGATCCAATCAAGTATTGATTAGATAGCTCTGTTCCAATCTCAGAACGACACCAACCATTCAAAACTGCCCACCGAGGCTGATGAGCCAATTGAGCCAGGCGACGCCGCCCCCTGCGAGGGCTGCGGCTCCAGCTGCAACGAAAACTCCGGTTCGACCTTTGGATACGAGACCTGGGTTGCCGGTAGACGAGGCGATTGCCCAGAGGATCGCGCTGACGATGACCATGAGCACCGCGACGACAAGAATGATCGTGAGCATGGCGCCAATGACGACCTTGAGGTCGCCGATACCTCCGAGGCCGTCAAAGTCAGGAAAGACGTCCATCATGCACCCCAGCTCGTGCAGCCAGAAGGCCCAGTAGTCGCTTCGGGGAGGTCCGCAGCGTTGTGAACGTTGAGCCACGCTGCAGGGTCAATCGCAGCACCGTTCGTGCCGCCCGGCCTCACTTCGAAGTGTAAGTGCGCTCCGGTCGAATAGCCCGATGAGCCGACATCGCCAATATGTTGACCTGCGATGACGCGTTCGCCTGCGATCACGTGGATGCCATGCTGCCACATGTGTGCGTACGCGGTCGCGACGGTCTCACCACCGAGCTGATGCTCGATGATGATCAGCCCACCAAAGTTACCCGAGAACTCGGCAACAGTGACGACTCCGTCGGCAGCAGCCAGGATCGGGGTGCCGTCTGCAGCACCGAGATCGAGTCCGTAGTGGGTGCTCTGTTCTCCAGAGATCGGATCAATCCGGGGTCCGAAGTTATCCGTGACTGCCCAGGTGCCTTCGGGCAGCGGAAACACCACGTTCGAGGACAGCATCGGCCTCATCGCAGAGACCGTACGCACGGCAGGATCAGCTGCTGAGGCATTAGTCGTGTCACTTCCTGTGGTGAGGGTGACGAGGATCTTCTCGGCGACAGGCTCATAGTTGTCGTATCGGTCTGGAAATGCCGAGACTTCCACGGCTTGGGCGACTTCACCGAGCCCCATTGATTGCCATCCGGGGATATCGAGCAGGCCCCTCGGCGATGGGTAGTTCGGCCCGGTCGGCCCTCCGAAGAATGCTGCTGCTTGGTATTTCGGATCCATCAGTTCGGCTACCGTGCCCCATCCAGATTGGGGGCGCATCTGGAACAGGCCGAGCGAGTCGTGATCCGAGCCGTTACCGTCGTTCGGGTAGTCGCTTGATTCTGGGTAGGTGCCGGTGTTCGCGAGCATCCGCAGCGTCGACTCGGTAAGTGCTGCCATGAGTGAGATCTTCAAGGCGTCACGGGTGACGCCTTCAATCTCGGAACCGACAGTGATGATCGTGGCCGCGTGTGTGAGTTGCCTTTTGTTTAGTTCGAACGTGTGCCCACTCGCGGTCGTCACGGTTAGCGAGTCGGGCACGTTACGTACAGAGAGACCATCGACAGTGCAGATCGTCGTTGCGGCGGGATTCATGATGAGCCCGATGCTTACGAGGCCGAGCGTCGGCGCCACAAAGGCTAAGGCAAGGGCTCCGGTGGCGAGCTTCTTCAACATTGAGCGCTCCTACCGAAGTGGGTTATCGAGCTGCGAAAGCCGGAGCAGGTAGCAGGGGTCGCCGTCGTGAGGGCAGGCCATGAACAGCGTGAATGCGACCGGCACTGAGAGTGTTTCTGCGGTGTCGTTCCAGACACCGTCGCGGTGACGAATGCCATCGACCGTGTACGCGATCGCACCGGGCGGGAGCTGCCCATGTTTCGCTTGCGCGGCCGCGTGTGCCCAGGCGTCGGGCACATCGATGGTGTCGATCTCGATCGACTGAGTGGTCGCGTATTTGCGCAGCTGCACCCATGCGTCACGCGTGGGCATGTAGCTTGCAATGTCTGCGGCGAGCCCCGCTTGCTCGTGGCCGGATGGGTCGCCAACGTCGAGGATCGTCGATGTGTAGTCGAGCGGCACCAGCCCGGCCCCTGTGTCCCAAGTGAACAATGCAGCTGCAACACGACGAGCGAACAGCTCGGGATCACTTGTGGGAGCGATCCGTGGTGCGACAGGCCGCGAGGTACCCGGTTGAGAAGGCGTAGCGGGGGCCACCGGAGACGAAGCTGGGGGCTCTGGTGGCGGTGCGTCGCGGGATCCGGTGAGAAGTCCGTACCCACCAACTGCGACCAGGGCGATGAGGATTGCGCCGCTGAGTGTCAGAGCGATGAGCTTTCGGCGTGTGCGCGAGTCGGGTGAAGTCATCATGCCCACTAGGTGCACGCCTCTGACTATGAAGTCTTGTCGAAATCCTTACGTGACCCAGCACAGAATCCGACTGACCGAGGAATGTCGGTGGCTGGGCTCATACTCGAAACCACAAGAAGACGCACGTCATCCAAGACGCGCAGAGATAGTTGAGTGAGCAAGTGAGTATTGAGAAGAACGTAAGCGTGTTGCCGATCACCGAGAACGACCTTGAATGGTGGCAAAACAAGATTGTGAAGCTGGACTGGGTCTTCGCAGTGACCTACGCGGAGGGCGCACCACACGAATACATCGCTGAGCGAACTGAAGGAATGACAAAGGCCGATTTTGCCAGGGCGGCTCGGGTCATTCACACGTTCGGTGAGCCGCAGAAGTTTTTCAAAACAACGCGCATCTATCTTGTTCACGACGGCTGGAAGTACTGGACCATGGATCGAGAGCACGATGACGTGACGCTGATCAACAGAGGTCGTGCCGACCACGTCTACGGTGTGCAGAACATGCCACGCACGAAGAGCGAGTTCCGCTCTAGCTACGACGCAATCGCAACCTACTGGGATCGCGACTTCACCGCGACTGGCGAAGAGCGACGAGGGTTCACGCGACTCGTAGACGAAGTCACCCGCGGCTATCGCAAGTGCCGCACCCTCGACATCGGCGCAGGAACCGGGCTGACGCTTGATCTCGACCTGACGGAAGCACCCCGCTTGACTGCGATAGACCCGTCACAGCCGATGCTGAACGAACTCGTGCGGAAGCACCCGCTCGTTGCCAGGGTCGAACCGAGAACGTTCGCCGACACTATTGCCCGTCGCCATTTGGCCGGAACCAGGTTTGATCTCGTGCTCGCGCTCGGCGGCTCAGCGTCGTACCTTTCGCACGATGACTGGGAATCGATCATGCGTCATGCCCGTGGCCGACTGGTGTTGTCGGCGTATGCAGAAGGTGAAGCGCCGGTCACTTCGGACCTCACCTCGCAACAACTTGCTGACACTAATTCGCGGCTACGAGAATTTGCGGATAGACACGAAGGCCGGATCGAGCGTGTCGGCCGGTTCGACACTGTGGCGATCGGACGGAATCATTCCTGAGCTGCATGGTTCGTCTGCACAAGCGGGATCACAGTTTGAACGAGTCGATCATCCGTTGGCTCAAATCCGGTGAGTACATCTTCCAGGCTGATATCCGTTTGGTGAAGGCTCTCAACGTCAGAAGACCGCATCAGGATAAAGACCTTGCCGAAGTCTGGGTGCTGGACTGGATCTGGAATCTCGTCATTGTAGGTAGCTGCAGTCGGGCCAAACAGGAGCCCCGCAACCATGTCGCCGTTGGCGTTGAGGAGTCGCACGTACCATTCCCACTTGCCAACAAAATTCGCTCGAACTGAGGCGACAGCTTCTCTGCCAAGTGCACTGTTGATCTGGGGCATGAGCCGTCGTTCGGCGTATTGGCGGAGGTACCTCTTGACATCGCCAAGGGTTCTTCGGCCGTCTTCAAACTGTTGCTTCGCGTGCTGAGCGAGTATTTCGGCGAACTGTTCTGCGGCTGCATCTTGGGGACGTTGCCCATATCGTGCAGATTCTCCCGTTTCACACATTGTCTTAATGAATGCGATTCGATCGGTAGTATTCACGGGGCTTGGTCCTTCCACGAAGTTTTCGACCAGTTCGTTGATGAAGAAGTTCTGCTGAGGGTGGTCTCGACGCCACTTCTTGTCTGCTTTGACGTGCGCGTACAGATCGCTGAGGAGACTCGCATAGGTGAGCACGACCGCGTGTTCCCATCCATCAGTTTGAAGTTCAAACTCTCGTCGTATGCACAGCAGCACGACGACACTACGTCTTCCGCCCTGCGCGCCATGGGCAAGGTAGCCAAAATAGTCATGGCCGTGCCCGTCGGAGGTGCCGAAGTTCTCAATGACGATGCACTCGTGAGCTGTCATGAGCACAATGTCGGCGATGTCCTTGCCTGTCGCGGACTCGCCGGAGGTGTCCACTTCTTGGGTGACTCGAAATCCAGAGGTTTGAAATCCGTCGCCTTCAGGTAATGCAGCGTTGATCCTACTCATGAAGATCTTTTGGAAGGTATCACCCAACTCGTGAGTGCCATCGGTTCGGAGCAGCCAGGCGAAGACGTTTGAGAGCTGCTTTTCGTGAGTGCCGTGATGCATCACCCGAAAGACGTTGAACTGTTCGGCAAGGCTTCGAGAAAGCGAGGGCACGAGCGAGGTGACCAGACGACTTTCGATGTCTTGTTGGCGAGGCATGGCTCAAGCCTATTCAAGACACGTCTATCTCTTAGACGGCGCGGAGGTTGGGCTTGATCAGATCGTCGTCATCGAGCTGGTCAAGTTCTTCACGGAGACGATCCGCAAACTCGACCCAATTGTCGATAACGGTGAAGAACATTTCGGCTTCGGCCTGCGTCAGTTTTACGGCGATCACGGCGGGGTCAGTGACCGGGTAAAGACTGCCGAGTTCAGTCCAGGTGATCACGAATGCCCGTACAGGCATCGGTTCCATCCGGGCTGGTGTGGAGGCACGTTGCGCACGCTTCTTCGGTTTCTGTTCCGCTCGCAGCTCGGCAAGTTTTTCTTCGGCGATCCGGTGCAGCAAGACGTCACGATCTGCCTTCGCCGCCGCGAGCAGTTCCTTCAGCTGTTGCCAGCACGGGTGCACTGGAGCCTCGTCGCGAATGTCGTCGAGAAAGCCTTGGGCTGCGGCACGAATTCCCTCGGGCTGGTTCGGGTCTTCGGCGACGCGTTGGATGAAGTTGATCTCTTCAAGGCGGGTGTAGGAGGACGTGCCGGTGACCATCTCGGCAGCCTGGCGCCGTGCGTCTCCACGTGGTTCAGTTGACGGTCCCGCCGAATCGGCGGGACCGGACATTCCGCGGTTTTCGCCGCTCACGAACTGCGTTGCAGCTTTTCGCTGTGCAGCATCCTCGGCGAGAATTACCTTCATCTCCCGATACAGCTCTGCTGCTTCCAGCTGGCTGAGTGGCTTATGGAGCATGTTGTCGTTCTGTTCGGCGAGCATGTACCCGAGCTGGGTGGAGATGCCGGAGCGCACCCACACTCGCACCTCGGCCCAAGCGAGCCGTTTGATTGCGGCAAGTCGCCGCGCACCGCACACAAGCACACCGTCGGGGGTAACGGTGATTGGCTGCAGCAGGCCGTCTCGTTCGATCGACGCGGCGAGTGCGTCGATATCACCGAGGTCTTTGCGGTGTCGGTTGCCGACCTGAATGGAGTCGACGGTTCTGATGACGACGAAATTGTCATCCTTGTTGCTCATGATCGCTCGCCTCGCTTCGGAGCAGCGAGTGCGATCTGAAACACGAGATCCTCATCGTGCAAGAGTGAGTGCACTGTTTCGCCGAGCAGCAGGCGCAGCAGAACGCCCCGACCTGCTGAGGTTGCCTGCAACGCCGGGTGCGTGTTCCCGAGGATCGCGCGAAGCAGCGCCGACCATGACGCTGCGGGCAGATCAAGCAGCACGAGCGCGTGCTTGTCGCGTCGGAGCGCTTCGTAAGCGCTCGCACGTGACCCGGCGCGTTCGGTCGCTTCGCAGACTCTGTCGATCGCGAGCGTGGCAACATCTTCAGGCCAATCAAGCAAGGTGAACAGCCGCACCGCATCAGTGATCGCTGTGCGTGCGGACGCACGTGCAACCGAAGTCTCGGTCTGCGGTTCGTCGCTTACTGGCTCTTCTTCGAACTCAAAGTGATCGGTCGTGCGGAACGAAGGATGGTAGTCAGAGAGCGGTGTCTCTCGGTCGGAGATGCGCTCGGGGTCATGCAACTCGGAGATGTGGGGGCGGCGGGCCTTGTTTGTGGAGCACAGCAGCCCTTGCCCGCGCTCTTCTGCGATGCAGGTGACTTGCACGCCGCGGGTGACGACCGCCCAGGGGTCATTGGCGAGCCTGGTGGAGCGAAGACGCATCACGTCAAATGCGGCGCTTGCAGCCTCCCATGGGTCGAGACCGTGCTTCCGTGCGAGGGCTGCATACTTTTCAGCGGCGAAGCTCATGAGATCAGCAGCAACTGGGTCGCGTTGCCATGCGCCCGGCCCTTGCTGATGCAATCGCTTGAGCACTCGTCGGAGTCCTTCGCTACTTGTGTAGTCCTCGGAAGCCGCGTTCTGGGTTGCAGTAATCATTGTGGGGAACCTCCTGGCAAGCAGGTGCGCACCGGTGCCCACGAACTGTTCCGCCGCAAGTTTCTGCATGATCTGCCTCCGTGCCGTCGCTTGCTCAGCGCATGCCGACGGCGCCTCGATCCATGCCATGGTCAGTGCCACTTCGTCCAAACGCCGACAGCGGTGGGAGCCTCCGTGTGCGCTGTCCGAGCGCACGCACGTGACCGGATGTTGCAGCACGAGTACGACGCGCGAGTTCTCTCTGAAAGTCGATTCCAGCTCCGGCAACCCGAGATGCGCCGCGGGCCACGAGATCCGTGGGCCGCACCCATTCAACACCGCGGGCGGTGGCTAGAGACGGGTTGATCGGCAGCCCGCGAAGTCGGCGTGACGATGCTGCTTCAACTGCATCGGGAGTACCGTCGACCCCGGCAACCTCGCCAAGGACGGGCGGGGTGTCTCTGTTGATATTCATGATCTCTCCTCTGCTGATTCGCTACTGGTGAGTAGGTGCGCATCGTTTTCAGCCACCTCGGAATCATCAGCGGAAAGCCAGCGGCCGATAGTCGAGGGGTGCACATCGAGTTCATTCGCGATCTGTTTGTTCGTCCAGCCGATGACGCGTAGCGCCGACGCGAGAGCACGGCGATCCGGTGTCTCTGTCGCGGCGTTAACCTCGTCGAAAGCTTCGATTGGTGACTCGACTTCTTTCGAACCCGACGCCCGGGCCAGGATCACTGTGAGATGCGTGATTGCCAGGAGCACCACTGGAGGTACCGCAGCGACAGCTCCGGCGAGGATGCTGGGCACGTCGGCATCGGCGGCAATGACCGCGTGGATCGCGTTGGCCGTCACCGACACCACCGCACCACCGACCAGGAGCACCCATGGGTACCAGGAGGCGCGATTGCCAGCGAGGGCGACGACAGCCACGGTTGCGACCACGATGATGCCGTCCACGATGAGTGGCCACGCCCAAGCTTGTCCCGCACCGATCCCAGATCGGTGCGCAAGGTCGGCGAGCGACGTGAACGACAGCCAGAAGGCGCCCACTGCGATGAACACGGTCCCGCAGACCGCGGTCCGCACCGCCCAACGGTGACCAGATGGTGACGTGCTCACGAGAGCACCCGCGCTCGTGTCGAGGTAGGCGGTGGCCGGTCAAGCGACGACACCGCTGCCGCAGATGGTTCTCGCGCAGGTGCGCCGTGAACTGTCCGATACGCCGACCGCACCGTCGTAAGAATCTCGCGCTCGGCAAGTCCGGCACTGCCACCGGCTGCAGCAAGTGCGTCGAGTGCGGAGTCTGACGGGATATTGTGTTCGGCCATTTTGCAAGCCGCCCAAAACAGTCCGTGATTCCTTTCGCCCTCTTGCAGACGCGACACCCACGCTGCAAGCCGACCAACATCCATCCCGCGATCACCTGTGGGTACCCGACGGAGCCGACCAGGCCTCGGATCGAGGAACTCGCGAAGCTGCGCTGCATCGAGGCTGCGCGTAAGGCCATGATTCAGTCGCTCAACTGTGTACCGCTCAAGGCGGTTACCAATCATTCGCGATGAAGGCGGAACGATGATGTAACCGCCGTCACCTCGAAAGTCGATGCCCGAACTCGCTGACTGCCAGGACCGTTGCTCGGCGGCATTAGTCGTGGGGTAATACAGGTGCATGCCGCCAGAGGGAGTGCGAACCATCAGCTCCCATCCCGAGAGGAGCCCCTTGCGCTTGGTGCGCGTCGCGGCCTCGTAGCCATTCACGCGGCCGTGCACATCGACGTCGACCACAACGACGCCAGATGCTTGACCCGTCGGTATCGCGAGAGAGGCTTCTGGGGCCGATGACCACCAAGCTTCAATCTGTTCAATGTCCGTGCTGGCATCATGAAAACCGTGGCGCGTCGCCGGTCGCTTCGATTCTGACCAGACCGGAAACACGGGCACGCCAAGTGAAGCGAGCTTGCTCGCAACTGCGAAGGTGCTCACCTGCTCCGGCATCTGCCCCAGCACTGCCGAGCACGAACTCAGCCGCGCGTTCACGAGAGGCTCCTCGCCGCAGCTGCAGCCGGTTCCCGCCGTGGCGTGACTCCCGCCGCACTGCCAACCGGATGTGCAATGGAAGCTCGCTCCGTCGTGGGTGATTGCCGCTGCGGTATGTCCCGTTCAAGACCGGGCGGGGTGCCGTTGCCGAGCTGCTCAGTATCGAGTTGATCGAGGATCTTCAGAGCGGTGGCTCGCACTCGATCACCGGTGGCCTTGACGATCTCGACTGGCTCTTTGCCATCAACGTTTGCTGCCCAACCTGCGACGTACGGGATCGTATAGATGCTGGTATCCATGCCGTGCGCGGCCCCGATCATCAGCGCCACTGATTCGGCCTCGACCTCACCAATTCCGCGGTGCAGGCGTATCTCGCTGCTCTCAGGGTCGTGCATAAGCACATGCCCCAGCTCGTGTGCGAGCGTCTTCACTCGGGCCGCGTCATCAATGTCGGCCCTTATGAGCACGGTGCGATCGGTGTAGTTCGTCACTCCGTTTGCACCGTGGATCGATGCCGCATCCGGTGCATCATCCAGCGAGAATCCCGCAGCTTCGATCTGCGCCGCGAGCCCTGACCACAGCCCTCGGGGTGCTTCGCCTTCGAGCAGCTTTGGTGAAGGCGGTTCAGGCAAGGGATCGCCCGCGGTCTGGGAAGCATCCCACACATAGGCGGGTCGCACCCCGATCATTAACGAGCGCACGGCTTCACCCGGGCGAGGCTTCTCAAACTTCTTGAGCCTGCGCCAAGACTCCGCGTCCGCAGGCGTCGCCGAAGCGAATCGACCGGTGACCGGAGCAAGGATCTGATATCCAGGCTGCCCCTTCTGCACTTGACGTCCGAGACCCTGCCATTGCCTATACCCGGCAACGTAAGACGGCATTGGATCAGGTACCAACCCCCGTTCGAACGCGGCTTGGTGCTGCACCCAAATCAGTAGGGTGTTGTTGAACGAACGGCTGCGAAAGTTTGCTGCGAACGTCAGAGCGCGCTTCCAGTCATCATCTGACACCAGTTGCTCGACCGCGCCGGTCAACGTCTCATGTAGCTCATCGAGCTTTGCATCACGCGCGGCTTGGCGATCCTCATATGTAGCCATCGCTCGTCCTCCTCTTTGCTGCACAACCGGTGAATCACGGAGGGCATTACATCTGAGAGGTGGGCATAACTGACCGGTGGAATGATGCGGGGGCCGGTTTTTGGCATGGCGGTATCGCATGGTGCACCTCCTCGGTGCTGAAGTGGCGCAGGTCAGAATGCATGACCAACAAGTCATCGTTGAGCATGCTTAACGTCAGGTGACTTCAAGTCTTACCCGGATCGTTGAGCATGCGCAACCCTTGATTTGTGCATGCTCAAGAGTTATATTGAGCATGACCAACAAGTCGCACTCGCGTGAAACGTCACCGTTGCCGAACCCATACCGAGGGGAGGGGCATCATGAGCAAGGCTCAAGAGGAGAACCAGGCCGCAGCCGACCTGCTGGCGAAGCGCCTGCGCCTGCTACTCGACGTGAAGACCGCTGAGACCGGGACCGAACCGTCGCATTCTGCGATCGCCGCGTTCTTGAAAGAGCGTGGTGTTAACCTCTCTAGATCTCGATGGACGTACATGGTCAACGGCCACCGCAAAGTCGATGATCCGCTCGTCTTTGAGGGGCTCGCGGAGTTTTTCGACGTCGATGTTGCATTCCTCACTGGAGACAGCGACGTTTCTGCTCCCGACAAGGTGAATGCGCAGCTTGATCTTGTTCGTGCCATGCGGGCTGCACGAGTGAAGTCATACGCGACTCGCACACTCGGAGACCTGTCTCCAAAAACCCTCCAAGCCATCACCAAGTTCTTGGATGAAGAGATAACCGAGTGAGTCATGAACATCGATCAGGAAGTAGCCATCGCACTCGCGGGCTTGCACCTGGGCGAGCACTTCACCTTTGAAGAACTTACGGGCGCGGTGCAGCGCCTCCGTCAGCGAAGAATCGTAGTCGCGGAAGTTCCTGAAATTGGGGAATCTAGCGGGCTCTGCGCAGTCTTGTTATTTTCCGACGATCGTGACGTGATCTTGCATGCACACAGCGACTCCGCGCTACACACTCAACAGTTTGTGCTGCACGAGTTCGCACACATCATCTTGGGTCACTGCGAAAACGATAGTGATGCTCTCGCAGGCAACATTCCAGATACGCTCCTGCCAGATATTCCCGCGGAATTGCGTGTCCGAGCACTCGCCCGCGGAGATGTAAGCACCGAAGAGGAGATCGCGGCTGAGAGCCTCGCGGACCAGCTTGCGGCGAGGATCCGCGGGGTTGCGTTTGCCGAGACGAGTTACACGGAGATATTCGGGTGACCCAGGTGCTTGTGTCCTGCGTCATGTGGGCGCTGGTTGCAAGCCTGCTCGTTCTCCGTCGTCGTCGCGCCGATCACAGCATCACCTATGCGTCAACGATCATCGCTCTCGCGATGACTTTGAACATCGATCCCGTCTATCTCGCTCTCGATCCGCTATTTGGCGGCACCAACTTCATCACGCTTGCCGGGGACATGCTGCTCATGACCGGCCTGTACTTTCTCGGTAGAGGTGTCATGCGAGCTGGAGAGTACCGGCCTCGACTCGTGCGGATCGCCATCAGCTTGCCCACGCTCCTCATCGCTCTCGTTTGCGTGGCCACGATGTTCAGTTTCGCGGACCGAGGTCACACCACCGCCACGTTCATGAGCGATTACGGAGAACAGCCGCTGGTCGGCGCATATTCGATCACCGTGTTTATCTACTGTGGCGTCGTCCTTGCCGCGATGCTCGCACTGGCTATCGGTCAATGTCGGATCACGCAGGGCCTACTGCGCGTCCCAGCAGCGCTACTCGCGATCGGCGCAAGCTGTGGAATTGCCCTCTGCGCCACGGTCGTCTTCATGGATGTCACGCATGTGATCGGAGCCCTCGATCTCATGCGCCTTGTCGATGCAGCCTACGGGCCGCTCACCCTCGCAACATTCTTGTTCCTGTGTGCGGGCTTCGTAGCACAGCCAGCCACGCCCGCAGTGCTGCGTCGTCTGCGAGGAGTGCGCACGGACGCCTTCCTGATGCAGCTTGACCCAATCTGGCGTAACGCGACAAAGCTCAGACCAGGCTTGAGCAAATGGCACCCCGCCTCAGAGGTATTCGAGGACCCAGAAGCAAAGCTGTATCGACATGTCGTGGAGATTCGAGATGCAATGATCGATCCACGTGTCGCCTTCGAGATCACCCCTACCGATCTCGCGCTGCTTGAGCGAGCCGAGAATCACCTCCTGGTACGGGGTACATCGTCCGTGAAATCGACACGGTTCACCACGACTGACCTTGACCAGGCGTTGAAATGAGAAAGAGAAGGATCGTCGCGGCGAGCCTGAGTACTGCGGCTGCGATACTCGGCGCCGAAATCGCTGCGCTTGGTTGGGGTATTGCTCGGAAGCTCACTGCACCAATCGGGCCGCGCGACTTCAACCTCACTGTGCGTGGTGTTGAACAAGCTGACGGACAGTCGCGTCTTGTACTCGATCGCACTCAGGGCACAGAAGCACAAGGCGTCTACAACCTCTGGTTCGAACGCGGTGGCTGGGTGCAGCTCGGAAGTGAAGTCGAAGACCGCGGACCCAGGCGCATCGCGCGAACCATCACCGGAGCCTCCGATGGATTCACTCCGCGAGCAGGAGATCTGGCCTCGTGGAGTGGCATCTACTACGCATCCCCAGCAGACGCAGGGCTTGAACACCGAGACAACGTTATTGTCACGCCAGTCGGCCACGCGCCTGCCTGGCGAATCGATGGCGATCTTTCAACGTGGGCCATTCACATTCACGGCCTCGGCAGTTCCCGAGCAGGTACGCTTCGCGGCGTGCAGGTCGCGACCGAACTCGGCTACACCTCGCTCGTGGTCACCTACCGAAACGATGGCGAAGGCCCACACCTCGGCAACGGCCGATCGATGCTCGGTGTCACCGAAGTCGAAGACATCGATGCTGCAATCGGTTACGCGATCAGGCGCGGCGCCAAACGAATCGTGCTCTTCGGCTGGTCAATGGGCGCTGCGATTGCGCTGCAACTTGCACACCGCGCGGAGTATCGAGATCTGATCGTCGGTCTCGTGCTTGACTCACCAGTCCTTGACTGGCGGTCGGTGATCCAAGCGAACTGCAAGCGCGCCGGGCTGCCCAGCAGTGCAGGCGCACTCGCGATGCCATGGTTGATGAGAGAAAGGCTTGCGCGCACGGTCGGCCTGCCAACGGCCTTGCCTCTCGAAGATTTCAACTGGTTGAAGAGGGCACACGAACTTGAAGTCCCGACACTGATCCTTCACGGCACCCGCGATGGCTCGGTGCCGTTCGCAATGCCCAAACGCTTACGGGACCAGCGCCCAGAACTCGTCACTCTTGAAGCCTTCGACGCTGGTCATACCCTCAACTGGAATACCGATAACGAACGCTGGCATAACACGGCAGCAGACTGGCTCGGCCAGCGCATAGGTCACTGAAAACCACATTCACCCGGAAAAACCCGGCCCAATCGGCACAACTTCGATATCATCGGCAGTGACGGCCCGCAGGGGCCGGTGAGGGAGGACCAAACGTGACTGAGCCGTGGCTGTCTGCTGACGACATCGCCGCCCACCTTGGCGTCACGAAGGACACCATCTATACCTGGATCGCCGAAAAGGGCATGCCCGCCCACAAGATCGGTCGCCTCTGGAAGTTCCAAGCCACAGAGGTCGACGACTGGGTTCGCAGCGGTGGTACAGCCGCACCAGAGGTGCCCAAACCGTCCTGACAATCCGCCCGAAGAGCCGATTGCGACATCAATGTCGGTGGTCGCCCATAGCCTGATCAAGGCCCAACCCAGAAAGGATACGTCGTGGACAAACTGGATCCCGTAATTCCGGTATCAATCCTTGGTCTGTGTATTCAAGGGCAACAGGCGAGCCCGTACTAGTTGTGATTGAGATAGGTAAGTGATGTTCAAACTCGTAGCCGAGCAGGCGCCCGTCTGGCGCGACAATGATGCCCCTTCTGGAATCACGCTTGGAAAGATCTACATCGGTGCTGACCCTGACGGTCTTGGTGGGTTCCAGGTGGCGGTTGCCCACTCCGCTACACAGCCGAAGCGTGAGATTCTTTCCGGCCTCTTCAATCGCCGTCGTGGCAAAAAGCAGATCTCCCTCGTAGTTGTGGTGACCTACGGTGAGACTGCTTATTTGTATGGTCCCGATCCACAGAATGTCATGCTGCAGCTACCTGTGTCGTTGGCCGAGCGATACCTGCAGTCGGTGCTTGATGAGCCCGACGATCTTGCAGCACGGCAACGTTTTTCGAGTTATCAGAAAGCACTCGAGACGACGACGATCTCTGGTTTCACGAACAGTGGGCTTTTCGCAAGCCATCACATTCGTGAAAATGTACCCAAGCGTTCCGACTGGGCAGATTTGGCCGAGCAAGCCGCGCCGTTGCTTCATCAACGAGGTGCCCGCCTGGTCGAAGCTCTGGGGTTCAAGTCGAAGGTGGGAGTTGGAAACACGCTATTGCTTTCTGCCAGCACTGACGCACCGCAGGCTGTCGCAGTGCTGCTTGATGAGACTGAGCAGTTTGATACGAAGAGCCCGCGCTTCCAGCTCACTCCGGTAGCTTTTGGCCTCAATGTCACGTCACGTCTAGAAGTGCCATGGTTATTGGTACTGCGCAAGGACCAAATCCGGTTGTACCCGGGCCGCGATGGAGTGGGAGTCGGGCAGAAAGGCCAAACGGAGACGTTCTTTGAAGTTGATCTTTCAACCATCGATGACAAGTACTCAGCGCTACTCCCACTCATTTTTTCTGCAGCAGCACTCGAGAAACAAGGTACGGCCACAGAACTGCTCGAACAGAGCAACAGATACGCCACAGCACTCGGAACGAGGCTTCGCGAGCGAATCTACGATGACGTAGTTCCACCGTTGGCTAAGTATGTCGCATCGCAACTACCGAAACTTGATATTCAGGTTGATCCCGAAGGGCTATCAACCGCGTATCGACTAACATTGCGCATACTTTTCCGTTTGCTCTTTCAGGCTTACGCAGAGGATCGACAACTCCTTCCTGCAGGACGAAACGAACGTTATGACGCAAACAGTTTGAAGACGATCGCGCAACGTGACATGGAAACTGACGTCGCGAGTTTCAGTCCTGATGCTGCATCGATTTGGTTCGACCTCGTGCAAGTCTGGAACGCAATAGACCAGGGAAATCCGCTGTGGAATGTACCTGCATACAACGGAGGTCTTTTCGCTGCTGACCCAGCGAGAAGCATTGAAGGGTCGTTAATTGCGAAGCTCAGTGTCCCAGACTCGGTACTTGGACCTGCGCTCAAAAGCCTGCTAGTTGACATTAGCGAAGACGATGTTCCGGGCCCCGTTGATTTCCGCTCTCTGAGCGTTCGCGAATTTGGAACCATCTACGAGGGTCTGCTTGAAAGCTCACTCTCGTTAGCGGATACAGATCTCACTACTGACAAGAATGATGCTTGGGTTCCGGCAAAACCCGATGAAGTGGTAAAAGCCCCTCGGGGGAGCGTGTACTTCCACTCCGCTTCAGGTGAACGTAAAGCCACAGGGTCATATTTCACCCCCAAGGTGGTTGTTGACCACCTCATTGATCGGTCGGTCAAACCTGCTCTCCACAAGCACCTGCAAAAGATCGACGGTTATCTACGCTCAGGTGATGAGGTGCGCGCGGCACGCGAGTTCTTCGACTTCCGTGTCGCAGATCTTGCAATGGGATCAGGGCACTTCTTAGTCGCAGCAGTGGACAAGATCGAAGCGATGATGCGCAGCTTCCTCACCGAGCACGATGTTGCAGGGGTTCGTCAGGAACTTATTCGTCTTGCAGGTGTCGCAAAAGACATGCTCGGTGACGACGAGGTAGCAAAGGCTGAAGTGGACGAGGTGAGCCTGCTGCGTCGTCAGATCGCCAGACGCTGTGTCTACGGACTAGACATCAACCCACTTGCAGTGGAGCTGGCGCGACTTGCGATATGGATCCATACCTTCGTTCCAGGTTTACCAATGTCGAACCTTGATCATGGGCTGGTCTGCGCCAACAGCCTCACTGGTATCGGCACGGTTGGTGAAGCGCTCGACGCACTGCAGCCAAAGCGCGACCCAGGTCAGGTTTCATTCTTCGATGAGATCATCTTGAACGGCTTGGCGACCTCCAAGGTGCTTCTCGTTGATCTCGCCAATGCAGATGAGGCAGATAAAGCGCAGGCAGAAGAAGCCGCTCAGCTGCTCACTGACGCTAGACAGGCCGCGGAGCCAACCCGCAAGATATTTGACGCGGCGGTCGCGGCTCGCATCGGTAGAGTAGAGGCGGGCACCGTGCTCACTGAAGAAGATCTGACCAGGCTCACGGAACAGCGTGAAGTCGAAGAGGCCACACAACAACTCAACCCTGCACACATGCCGTATCTCTTCCCTGAAGTGTTCATTCGGGAAAACCCTGGATTCGACGTGCTCCTCGGAAACCCACCCTGGGAGAAGCTCCACGTTGAAGAACACCAATGGTGGGGGTTACGGATTCCTAAACTGCGAGGACTGCGACAAGCTGCAAGACAGGCAGCCCTCAAGGAATTCAGGGCAGGAAGGCCCGATCTGGAAGTTGAGTATCGGCAAGAGATTGAGGCCGTGGATTTGCAGCGGAGTGCTGTCGCATCCGGGCCGTTCCTCGGGCTTGGAGCGGCGCACCTTGATCTCTATCAGGCATTTGCATGGCGCAACTGGCAGCTGCTTCGAGAAGGGGGCAGGTCCGCGGTCGTGTTGCCTCGCGGTGCACTCTCAGGCTCGGCGCTCGCACGCTGGCGTCAGCAAGTCCTGGAAGAGGGGTCGTTCGCTGACGTTTGTTTCCTCATCAACACCAACAAGTGGATATTTGAAGGAGTGCATGGCCAGTACACCGTTGGACTGACGGTGGCGGAACGGGGCGGTGAAAGCGTAGTGCGATTCGCGGGCCCGTTCGGCAACGAGAAGGACTTCATCGAACACGCAGCCTCCGTCGCAGAGGTGCCCACCACAGAGTTTGTTGAGTGGTCGTCAACAGCGGCGTTTCCGTTGATCCCTGACCCGAAGTCAGCTGAAATCTTCCGGTTGATGAAGCAACAACCCCGCTTCGATGACGCGCGGGAGGACTGGGAGTTCCGTCCGGTCCAAGGAGACCTGAACGCGACGAGCGACAAGAAGCTGCTTGAGTTTGACGTTGATGATGCTCGGGGTCGTGTTCCCGTGTACGCCGGAGCATCCTTCAACCTGTGGGACCCAGATGCGGGCGACCCCTACGCCTACTCCGGACCCAAAGTCTTGCGTGCACACCTTGAAAACAAGCTTGAGCGTGCGGTGCGAACAGCGAGGTCCGCCTACTATCGAGTTGATTTCGAGAACGGCGAATTGCCATTAGACCGTCCTCGCATCGCGTTCAGGGACGTGACAAACCAAACAAACACCCGCACAACTATCGCGACACTTATCCCACCGGGGACCTCGGCGACTCACAAAGCACCTGTGCTTGTTCGACGGCAAGGCGATGAGCGCAGCGAAGCGGCGCTACTCGGCATCATGGCTAGCATTCCGTTTGACTGGTTCATGCGTCGTTGGGTTGAACTCACATTGTCCTTTGAACTCCTGAACGCTAGCCCAGTTCCATCGATAGATCTGACCTCCCCATGCGGAGCAAGGGTGGTCGAGATCGCCGGACGACTGGCGGCTGTTGACGAGCGTTACGCCGAATGGGCCGCAGCTGTAGGTGTTCCTGTCGGCTCAGTTGATTCCCCCGCTATGAAAGAAGCTCTCGTGACCGAGCTCGACGCGCTCGTGTCGCTGCTGTATGAGCTTTCCGAAGATCAGGTCGAGCATGTGTTCTCGACATTCCATCGAGGTTGGGATTTCGAACCGAGGTTAACAGCGGTGCTCGCACATTACCGGGCGTGGAAAGTGAAGCAATGACCCACGACTATCTACCAGCGTTTGCTACGAACCGCCCCGACCTTGGGATGACGGTTGGCAGTGAAGTCACGCGACTGTTTCGCGCACTTCGAGAACATGCTGCCGAGGCGCCGCCACTTGCTATCGCGACCGCCTACATTAACCCTGCAGGGTTCTCGGTAATCGCTGACGAACTAGAACAGGCCCCCCGGGTTCGACTGCTCCTGGGCGCAGAGCCCGACCAAGACGCGGTCCGCGCACTTGCGGCCCAAGACGCTGACTACGACCAGAGAATTGATGCTGCACTGCACACCCATGAGGCATGGTTGCGCGTGGAACGCGACACTATGGGGTTTGATCGCGAAACTACTAAAGAAGCGAAACGCATGGTTGAGTGGCTTCGCGCCGTCGACCCGACGGGTAAAGCAAAGATTGAGGTGCGGCGCTACACTGACGGGTTCCTCCATGGAAAAGCCTTCATTTCAGATCAGCCCCCGATGCGAGCAGTGCTCGCAGGATCAAGCAACCTGACCTATGCGGGGATGAATCTCAACGCTGAACTGAACCTTGGCTACCCCGCAGGTGACCAGCACCATGCCGCGAAGGTTGTCGACTGGTTCGAATACTACTGGCGACAAAGCGACCCCTACGATCTCGCCGCGCTTTATGAACACCAGTGGGATGAACACCAACCCTGGAGCATCTTTCTTCGGATGCTGTGGGAACTTTACAACGGGCACCTTGACGAAGAAAGCACCCCCGTCACCGCCTTTGGGCTAACACAGTTCCAAAGCGATGGCGTGGCACGTATGGAACGACTGCTCGACAGCCTCGGAGGCGTGCTCGTGGCTGACGAGGTTGGCCTCGGCAAAACTTATCTTGCCGGTGAAATCGTGCACCGGGCCACAGAAGAACAACGTCAGCGAGTACTCATCATCGCTCCTGCCGCGCTCAAAAAGGGCATGTGGGAGCCATTCCTAGACAAGCACGGGTTTCGGCTCACCGACGTCTACTCCTACGAAGAGATCCGCAACAAGATGGATCCATCGCACAAGGACTATCCACACTTTTCAGCACGAATCGAAGAGTACGCACTGGTCGTCATTGATGAAGCGCACAACTTACGAAATGCAGCAGCTGCCAGATCCGAGGCTGTTGACCGAGTGATTCTTGGAGGCAAATATCCTAAGAAGGTCGTGTTGCTGACGGCGACACCGGTAAATAACAGCCTCACTGATCTTGAAACCTTGATCAAATACTTTGTGCGAGACGATGCACATTTCGCAGGGATAGGAATCCCAAGCATTCGCCAGTACATCCGGCAGGCTCAAGCACTTGATCCAGAGAATCTCACCCCTGAGCACTTGTTTGACCTAATGGATCAGGTAGCCGTTCGCCGCACCCGAAAATTTGTCAAAGAGCAATACCCGAACGAACAAATCACCGGTCCGAACGGGCAACCCATGCTGATTCGGTTTCCGCAGCCAAAGGTGCGACGTATCGATTACGAACTCGATGCGAGCGCAATCGAACTTATCGACCGCATGGTGTACGCGCTTGATCGCCCCGATGACGAAGACATCTATGCCTCATACGACCGGCGCACCCGCGACCCACACCGACTCATGCTCGCGCGCTACACATCGAGTGCATACTCGATCAACCGTGAACTTGAGGGGTATCAGATCAGCAACGCCGGTCTGCTGCGATCCGCTCTGCTAAAACGTCTGGAGAGCAGCCCGCAAGCGCTACACAGCACGCTCACCACGCTTATCAAGACACATGAAGTATTTCTTGCGGCGCTCAACAAGGGCTTTGTGTTGCAAGGCGAGGCGCTCAGAGAGTGGGGATCCTCTGAGTCGGATGACCTCGACACGTTTGTTGCAGAACTTGACGAGGATGATGCGAGTGACGCGATGCCTGCAAGTCTTTTTCATAGCGACGCGCTTACTGAAGATGTGCAAGGGGATCTCGTACTGTTGGATGAGCTACGTGGGCTCACGGCTGCGACGATCGCAGACGGCGAACTCAAGTCTGCGCGTCTCGTGACAGAACTCACTCGCATCGCCGAAGCCTCGCAACGGGTCGATCCCCGCGGCGTTCCTGCAAGTGACAGACGAAAAGTGATCGTGTTCTCGACTTATTCCGACACAATCACTGCGCTCCACGAAGAAGTCTCCGCAGCTGTACAGGCCGCGCCCGAAGGGTCACCCTTGGAGCTTTACAAGAACCGTGTAGCGCCGCCAATCATGGGCGCATATGCGTCTGTGCAACGCGCAGGGAAACACGGTGGTGTCGACATGGGAGGCCGTGCCGCAACCATTGAAGGATTCGCGCCAGAAACTGCAAGTCGACTTACGGATGACGGTCGCCCCACCGCAGAAGATAAGTTCGACATCCTACTCACCACAGACGTGCTTGCTGAAGGTGTGAACTTGCAACAAGCCGGGCAGATGATCAACTATGACCTGCCCTGGAACCCCATGCGCATCGTGCAACGCCACGGTCGCGTTGACCGTATCGGCAGCAAACACGACACTGTGCAAATGGGGCTGTTCTTCCCCGCAGAACGTCTTGACGAACTCCTCAAACTCGAAGCGACACTCGAACGAAAGCTCGCGCAAGCTGAAGCTGCTGTGGGCACGGGGCAGGTCCTGCCCGGCCGAAAAGCCGGTACCGAAGTGATTCTCGCCGACAGAGATGATGCGATAGAGCACATCGAAGAACTTCTCGACAATCGTGGAAGCAGCGCGGCACTCTCTGGCGAGGAGTACCGGCGCAGGCTATACAACGCGTTCCAACATGACCCGGTACTTCGACGAGAGATCATTGATCTCCCTTATGGCTCAGGAAGTGGCTTCGAGAATCCACACGTTGCTGGCAACGGATACGTGTTCTGCGTCAAGATCGCAAACCACCCACAACCCTGGTTTCGGTATGTAGCGGTGAATGACGACTGGACGATCGACTCAGAAGATGCACAAAACGTCAGCACCGATACGCTGCAGAGTTTGGTGGCTGCCGATCCAGATGACGCAGATCGACCACGGTGGATGAACGATGAGGTCTACGATCGCGCCTTTGATGCCTGGCAACTGGCCAAGCAAAACGTCTTCGAAATGTGGCAAGACCTCACTGACCCAAACAATCTCCAGGCTGACGCGCCTAAGTCGTTCCGTGACGCATCGGACCTGGTTCGCGAGCATGGCGGGTTTCTTGGAAGTGAAGAGCAGCGCTTCCTACTGCGTCAGCTGCGCAGTGTGCCCTCTGCGAAAGTCGCAAAAGCCGTGCGTGCTGCAATACGTGACGGCAACACAAATATCGACCGAATCTCACTTATCGCAGCTGAGGTTGCTGCAGCCGGTATCCAGCCGCCTCCCAAGGTAGAACCATTGCCTGACATCAGCGAGGGTGAAGTTCGCTTGGTTGCTTGGATGGCAGTGAAAGGAAAGGCTGAGTAGTGAAGTTCAACCCTCGTGGATCCGTGCAGGACGGTCTCGATCTGCTTGCTGGTCGTCTCAACGTCATCATTGCTACTCGGCTGTCCTCTTCACTACAAGGCTTGGAATGGCCCGTCATTCTGCGGGAGCTGGATAACGCCAAAGGATACGCAAACAAGCAGTACTCGCTCTTGGATCTTCAAGCGCAGTTGCGAATGCTGACAGAACGACTCGGAGGGCTCGGCTTCCCATTTGATGATCCGCGGACTCGAATCGTGAGCACCCTGGGCAGCGAGTTAAGAATCATGCGTAATCGCTGGGCTCACGGAGACGAACTCAACATACTTGATGCCTGGCGCACGCATGACTTTGTCGTACGGCTGCTCGAGCACTTCAACGATCGTGAAGGTCTCGTGCGCGCCGAGAAGTTGCGACTGGCGGCGCTTGAAGAGGTTGCAAGAGAATCTGGCGTCACGAGCCCGCCAGTTTCGGCGGATGTGATTGTTCCGGTGGCGGTAACGGCTGAGAGCGACCCCGCAGACGAGCAGATTGATCCTGCGCCCTCTGACGAGGAAGTGACACCTGATCCGAGCATGCTGATTCGCAGGAATGCAGCGGAGACACCTCGGATCGGCTCTGAGCGCTCCGCGTTCGAGGCCTGGACCATCGTGCTGGTGGGAGACACTTCAGTGCTCGACGACCTACCTAAGAAGGCCGCCAAAGAGCAGGTCAGGGCTGTTGCAGTTGAGATTGCAGAGTTCGAAGGACCGATCCATATCGATCGTTTGGCTGAGTTGGTCGCGGCATCGTTTGGGATGAACAAGCTCCACTCCAAGCGTCGGGGACAAATTACGCGACAGATTGCTGCGTCTGGTCTGAACGTGGATGCAGACAAGTTCGTATGGCCCGATTCGATCGTTGCTGGCACCTGGGCAGAGTTCCGCCCCAACGGGAGCGACGTGGATCGTCCATTCACCCGAATCAGCCCGGTAGAGATCAGAAATGCCGCTCGCTTCATCGGAGAAGGGAACCCGGCAATGAGTCGTGCTGATCTTGAAGCAATGACCTTGCAGACGTTCGGGCGCAAGCGCCGCACCGCGCAGTTCGTAAAGCACCTTGCACGGGCACTCGACGGCTGAGACAGAAAGTATCAGGCAATTGCAACAACCGAGTAAAGCAACCGCGACAGAACTGTTCGAGGGTCGCAAACACTACGTGATCCCGGCATACCAGCGGCCGTACGTGTGGAACGAAGAAGACCAGTGGGCTCCACTATGGGACGACATCCAGCGCGTCGCTGAGAGCCACCTTGTGGCTTCCTCAACGCCGATCAAGAGCCACTTCCTCGGAGCGGTAGTGTTTGAGCTGCTTCAGGCGGGCAGCGCCGCAATCACCGAGCTGGATGTCATCGACGGACAACAGAGGCTTACCACCTTGCAGCTGCTACTCGATGCGGTCCAGGACGTACTCAACAAGAACGGGCATGAAGAAGAAGCTGAGCGTCTTGAAGAGCTGATCCTCAACAAACAGGCGGTCTACAGAGGAACGCCACAACGCTTTAAGCTTTGGCCGTCCCAAGCGAACCGCGCCGAGTTCATCCATGCGATGGACCCAGCTGAACCAGACCCGGGCGAAACCGGTCAGATCCAGGGCGCCCATGATTTCTTCAGCGCAGAA
This sequence comes from Leucobacter chinensis, assembly GCF_019049105.1. Lineage (GTDB taxonomy): Bacteria > Actinomycetota > Actinomycetes > Actinomycetales > Microbacteriaceae > Leucobacter_A > Leucobacter_A chinensis. The sequence goes on along the minus strand of NZ_JAHQZR010000003.1, from coordinate 43,044 downwards.
GCAGAACGCTGGATTGCCGGGCTCGCCGATGATGATGGCGAAGTGCCGCCGGGGAACGCTGCCGAGCGTGCAGAACAGCTGGCAGAAACCCTCGCTAGCCGCCTCGTCGTTGTCGCCATCGACCTTACGGGTGATGACGACGCGCAGCTAATATTTGAGACGCTCAACGACCGCGGTACGCCTTTGCTAAAGGCCGATCTGATCAAGAACTGGGTGTTCCGGCATGGGCAGAAGATCGGTGCGGATGTTGACAAGTGGTCGCGCACGTTGTGGGAGGACTTCGACACGGATTGGTGGCGCGAGGAGATCACGCAGGGGCGTTTGAGCCGCTCACGCGTGGACATTTTCCTGCACTACTGGCTCACCATGCGTATGCGGGACGAAGTGAAAGCTGAACTGGTTTTTCGCACTTTCGTTGAGTATGCGACACCGCTCATGGACACTCCAGCGACCGCCGAAGATTTCTTGACCGAGCTTCGCGCCGACGCAGATACCTACCGAGGTTTCGGGGACCTAGATACGCAAACGGCGGCCGGGAAGTTCCGGAGTCGAATCATCGAGACGATGGAACTCGCTGCAACGACGCCGGTGTTTCTGTGGGCGATCTCTCCGAACCACCGCCTTCCGGATGAACAGATCGAGATCGGGCTCGCCGCACTGGAGAGCTGGATCGTTCGGCGAACGCTACTGCAGATGACTTCGAAGGACTTGAACAAGCTCGTTGTCGCGTTGTTAAAGACCTTGTCGTCAGTGGAAGTGAAGCAGGCGGGTGCTGAGATTCGTACGTTCTTGTCACAGCAGACCGCCCACACGCGCGAGTGGCCAAGTGACGAGAAGTTCATAGCCGAGGTGGGCTCCAAGCGACTGTATGGCTACATCAAACAGAACCGTATCGCCGTAGTGCTTCGCGCGGTCGAGGAGTATAAGCGTGCGCAGGATTCGAGGTACGGTGACGTGCCACTGCCTGTTTCGATGTCGATTGAGCACGTGATGCCGCAGAAGTGGCGTGAACATTGGCGGCCCGCAGTTCAGCTCACTCCTGAGCAAGAACAGCAGCGCGATAGAGCGGTACATACGCTCGGTAATTTGACGCTCATTCCGCAATCGTTGAATTCGTCTCTTTCGAACCGGCCTTGGACGGATGCAGAAGCCAAGGATTTGTCCCATGGCGGGCAGCCCGGGCGTGGTAAGTGGAGCATCCTCAGCCAGTTCAACCTGCAGGTCTTAAATAAGGAGATCCTCCAGCATCAGCAGTCTTGGACGGAGCAAGACATCGAAGATCGAGCCGACGAGCTTGCTCGCGTGATCGCCAAGATCTGGCAGGGGCCTGAGCGGTCAATCAGAGACAGCGGCGAGGCTGAGTGATATTACCCGCTCACTGAGTCACCACGCCTCTGGCAGATCGAGGTTCTGACCCCTGTTGACCACCTCCTTTGTAACGAAGGAAAGGTGCTCGACCATGACGGTGTCAATGCGGGTGATGTCCGCCGGAGACGGATACAAATACCTGCTGCGCACCGTCGCGGCAGGCGACGGAGACCGATCACTATCGATGCCGTTGACTCGCTACTACTCCTCTGAAGGTACACCTCCCGGCAGGTGGATGGGTGCCGGGCTTTCGGCGCTCGGCAGCGGCCAACTGGTGCCTGGTGATGAAGTCAGCGAAGCACAGCTCCAACTCCTCGTAGGAATGGGGCGCGACCCAATCACCCGAGCACCGCTGGGGCGGGCATACCCGGTCTATAAGAGTGTCGAACAGCGCGTTCAAGCCCGAGTCGAGGCGCTCCATTCTTTGCTGAGCCCGGTCGAACGAGGCCGAGCGATTGCGGCCATCGAAGCCGAAGAAGCCGAACGAGGAGGCCGCAAAGCGGTTGCCGGATTCGACTTCACATTCTCCATCCCAAAGTCGGCGAGCGTGCTCTGGGCGGTCGCTGACGCAGGGACCCAGGCGTTGATCGCGGAAGCGCATCATGCGGCGGTTGCGCAAATGGTTGCGTACATGGAACGCGAGGTTGCATTCACCCGTGCAGGTGCAAGCGCAGGCAACGGTGCGGTTGCGCAAGTCGATGTGCGCGGAGTGATCGCAACCGCTTACGATCACTACGACTCACGCGCTGGTGATCCTCACTTGCACACGCACGTCGTCATCAGCAACAAAGTGCAGACCGTGCTCGATGGCAAATGGAGGTCTCTCGATAGTCGGCCGATGCATGCCGCGACGGTTGCGATCTCAGAACTGCACGAGGCGGTGTTCGCAGATCATCTGACCCGAGTTCTCGGTGTCGAATGGGAACTTCGGGCTATGGGACGCAACCGCAACCCAGGCTGGGCAATCAGTTCGGTGCCTGAATCACTTGCTTCCGAGTTCTCAACACGTTCACGCCACATTGACGTTGAAACCGACAAGCTCATTGACGACTACGTTGAACGGCATGGGCGCAGGCCGAACGCTGCAGTGATTATGAAATTGCGAGCACAGGCAACACTTTCGACGCGGCCGGAGAAAGCTTTGCACTCGCTCGCCAATCTGACCGCTGGATGGCGTGACCGGGCGAGCACGATTCTGGGCGAGGATGCAACCGCGTGGGCACGGCGGGTTGCATCAAACGATCAGCCATTGCTATTTCGTGCAGATGACATTCCTCTCGATGTGCTTCGGTCGGTCGGTGAGAGCGTGGTTGCTGCGGTTGGTGAGAAGCGTTCAACCTGGCGGCGTTGGAACCTCACCGCAGAAGCTGCACGACAGACCATGGGTTACCGGTTTGCCTCGATGGAGGATCGCGAAGCCGTCGTCGGGCTCGTGGTCGATGCCGCAGAACAAGTGTCCTTGCGGTTGACACCGTTCGAGTTGGCCTCCAGCCCCGTGGAGTTTCGGCGAAGCGATCAGTCGTCGGTGTTCAGACCGAAGAACTCAACCGTGTTCTCGTCGAACCTGCTGCTCGAAGCCGAAGATCGACTGCTTCGACTCAGTCGCGACGCCAGTGCGCCGACGGTGCCGCTGGCGACGATCGAGAGGTTTGCGCGTAAGCCTGATCGTGAGGAGCGCGTGCTCGGAGATGATCAGGCCGAAGCGCTCACTCGGATCGCGGTCTCGGGCCGTGTTGTCGATCTGTTGGTAGGCCCTGCTGGCGCAGGGAAAACGACCGCGATGCTCGCGCTACGAAGTGCATGGGAGTCGGCCCATGGAACAGGTTCTGTCGTGGGGCTCGCGCCTTCAGCTGGTGCGGCCGAGGTGCTCGCTGAGGACCTCGGGATCGCAACCGAGAACACCGCGAAATGGTGGCAGAACCACCTGGCCACTGGCGAAGGGTTCTCTGCCGGGCAACTGGTGATCCTCGATGAAGCTTCTCTCGCGGGAACACTTTCGCTTGAACGCATCGCAGGCCTAGCGGCGTCGGCTGGTGCGAAGGTGCTGCTGGTTGGTGATTATGCGCAGCTCCAATCGGTCGATGCGGGAGGAGCTTTCGGGCTACTCGCGCACAGTCGCGACGATGTTCCTGAACTCGTTGCTGTGCACCGCTTCACCCACGTCTGGGAGAAAACCACTTCGCTTGATCTGCGGCACGGCCGCACCGAAGCCATTGACGCCTATGACCAGCACGCTCGCATCCTCGGTGGTGAGACCGAAGCCATGGTCGATGCCGCGTATGAGGCCTGGCGAGCGGATCGAGCGGCGGGGCGATCCTCGATTTTGATCTCTGACTCCAATGAATCGGTGGCCGCCCTCAACAACCGGGCACGCACTGACCTGATTCTTGACGGTACCGTGCGCGGACCGCGCGAAGCGATGCTGCACGATGAGAGTCGAGCGGCAGCCGGTGACACAGTGATTACGCGCAAGAACGATCGCAGGCTCGTTGCGGGGCGCGGATGGGTGCGAAATGGTGACCGATGGACGGTACTTGATGTGCGGACCGATGGTGCGGTCGTTGTCCGTCGGTTCGGAGCAAGCAGGGGATGCTCGGTTGTGTTGCCTGCGGCATATGCTGCCGAGCATCTGGAGCTGGGGTATGCGGTTACCTCGTACCGGGCGCAGGGTGTCACGACCGACACTGCGCATGTGCTCGTCGATTCGTCGATGACGCGCGAGAACCTGTACGTTGCGATGACCAGAGGGCGTGAGCGGAACCAGGCGTATGTGGCAGTGGATCGGCCCGATTCGATTCACAACGAACCGCATCCTGCCGATGATGGTGAGGCAACGGCCCGGAGCGTTCTATATGGCGTGCTACACAATGTTGGCGCGGAACTCTCGGCTCATGAATCGGTTGTTGCTGAGCAAGAGACCTGGGGCACGATCGCGCAGCTCGCTGCAGAGTACGAGACCATCGCAGCCGCTGCGCAACGAGACCGCTGGGCGTCACTGCTTCGCAGCTCCGGACTTACAGAGGGCGAAGCTTCCGCTGCAATCGACTCCAATGCATTCGGTCCGCTGACTGCCGAGCTACGTCGCGCTGAAGCAAACCACCATGATGTTGATGCGCTGCTCCCGCGACTAGTACGAGCACGCGGATTCGATGATGCAGATGATGTTGCAGCGGTGTTGCGACACAGAGTTGCGGCGGCCACTGCACGTGCGGCTGGCTCTGGGCGCTCGCGTAAGGCGCCTCGCCTGGTCGTAGGGCTGATCCCAGAAGCAACCGGAACAATGAGCGACGAAATGCGAATAGCCCTTGAGGAGCGCCAAGCTTTGATGGAGGAGCGAGTAGATGCAGTACTGGACCGCGACCTCACAGCGGGCGTGCCCTGGGTAGTTGGCCTGGGCACTGAATCGGTTGATTCACGAGCCCCCGCAACTTGGCGCCGGTCAGCTCGCATCATTGCTGCCTACCGTGACCGCTATCAAATCAGCACCGACGACGCGCTCGGCGCTCCGCCAGCGACGTCCGCGCAGAGGATCGACCGTGCGCGTGCCGAAACAGCACTTAAAGCCATAGCCCCGATGACGTACCGAGGGATCCCGCATCGACCTCACGACCTGCGACGACAACCAGTAAGCGGACGAACACTCTGAGCGACCCCTCGGTGCTCTACGCACAGTTGGATGCTTGAGTCAGACACCGCCCACGAATCCACGACCGCTTCCAGCTGCCCCGACCGAATGTCCTACGACCGTGATACGGTCTTAGCAGGTTCAAGAGTTGTAGCCTTCAGTACCTGGCTGGCTGCACGGCAACCCTCTCCATCGAGCGGGGTGCCCCAGGGGAAGAACCGGCATGAACAACCGTTTATGCAAGTCGATGGATGCCCGCGTGCGTGCATGCTGGGATCCGGTAAGGAACATTCCCATGTCTATTTACCTTGTTGGCCCCGGTGACGGTGGAGCTGATGACCTTGACCCCACAGATGGGTGGGGCGACGTGCCTGAAGCTGATCGCCCTCTGTGGTCTCGCTATATGCTCGACCATTGCCCTTGGTTCCCTGGGCCGACCATTATGACTCTGATTGCAGGTGGCGTTGTCGACGGCGGCACCCGCGCCCCTCAAGCTTGGAAGGAGGCGGCCGCAGAACTGCACAGCGCTGGGTTCACCCCGATCCACTACTTCCTGCTCGCTGAGTTGTTGGCGGGTGCGCGAAAGCAGGGAGACTTAGATGAAGCATCGCATGGTCATCTTTTCAAGCAGTGGTTCAAGGAACCCTTCCCGGTTTTCCAGCTTGAAGCCGAAGCTTGGAAGCCCTGGCTCGAACGGCTGGAACAAGCTCAGTCGCCCAGTCGCGCGCTTGAGCATATGCTCCATGGGCCGAACCTGCCGCCATTGGGTACGGTGACCTACTCCGCCGGAGAGCCGACGCGGGTCGTTTCCGACTGACTACATGTGGAGTGTCTCGCCAGACCAGGCGGGGCACTCCACATCATCCGCAATGCCGATCCAACCGTCATCATGAACACGGCGACAAATTCGTGTTCACAGGTGCAGGATTCACATCCGGGGGACACTCTCGACGTTTCGTGGGGCCCGTCGGACATCATTCCTTTCGAGGAACTCACCACGACCGAAGCCGCCAGATGGGCTCAGAAGACGTAACACGTCTTTCGCGTTTGTGATCAGTCGTGCGTCTCCCTCCTGGAGCAGAAGGTTTGTGCCGTGGCTTGCGGCGCTGGTGACTGGACCGGGAACTGCACCGATTATGCGACCGAGACCTTTGGCCTCTTGCGCGGTACGCATCGTGCCCGAACGGGCCCCTGCTTCAACAACGACGGTGGCACCTGAGACAGCGGCGACGATGCGTGAGCGGTCGATGAACTGCTGCCGAGTCGGTGAGATACCGGGCGGCACCTCGGACATGATCAGCCCGTCCTGCGCAATACGTTCAAAGAGCTGGCTGTGACCTGCCGGATAAGGCCGGTCGATGCCCGACGCCATGACCGCGATCGTGCTCCCGCCCCCAGCGAGTGCAGCACGGTGCGCAGACCCCTCAATGCCGTACGCGCCTCCGGCAACCACTGTTCGGCCATCCCCAGCGAGGTCGCTTGAGATCTCCTCCGCGACAAAAGCTCCGTAGCCAGTGGCTGCGCGCGCTCCGGTAATCGTGACTCGCGCACTCGAATCGCCACGAAACAAATCTGTATTGCCGGTCACCCACAGACCATAGGGCGTGCGGTCACCGAGGTCCTGCAAGGACGTCGGCCATTCTGGGTCTGACGGAATGAGGAATCTGAAGTCTCCGCTTTCTGTCAAGAATGCGGAGAGCTGATCCGCCCGATAGCGCGCATGAATCCGGTCGCGCCAGACCGCAGCTTCTGTACGATCCATGCCCGGTATCGAGAGGTTGCTGTCTGCAAGAGCAACGACATCCTCGGCTCCCAGCCGGCCGAGCAGCCGCCCCGTCGCTTCGTCGTTTGGCGTGGCGACGAAGGAGAGCAGCCGTCGGGCAGAGCGGTCGTCTCGTGCGAGATCGGTGAGGCTAGGCATCAGCAGGCTCCTTCGTGGTCAAATCTCACCGAACAGGTGTGCCCGACGATCCTCTGCGAGAATGACTCGAAACTGTGTTCGATAGGATGTCTGGCGATGCACTATCCTCAACCCCTCTTGGAGACCCACGATGTCTCCATGTCTGTCGCGCCCGAGGCAGCGCAATGCGGCTTTCCGAGCCCAGCGCAGGATTACCCAACTGAAGAACTCAGCCTTGTTGAGCACCTCATTCGCGACAAGGCCGCAACTTACTTCTGGAGGGCCGCGGGACGGTCGATGGAGCCAGTCATCCCTGATCGGTCACTACTCATCGTTGATCGCGGAATCACGCCACTCCCCGGGCGCATTGTTGTCGCGATCGTCGATGGCGAATACACGGTGAAGCGCTTACAGGTCGACTCAAACGGTCGGGTCACGTTGCGTGCAGAGAACCCCGGGTACCCGCATCTCGTCTTGCCAGAGCTGAGCGAGATGACGGTGTGGGGCGTCGTGACCTTCATCATTAGCCCGGCCTCATAATGTCGGCGGCTCGGCATAGCATCATCGCGTGCCTGCTCCATTGTCCATTGCGCTGATAGACGCTGAAAGCTTCTACGCGAGCTGCGAAGCCGCATTCGACCCGAAGCTTCGCGGCCGACCCATCGTGGTGCTTTCGAATAACGACGGTTGCGTCGTTGCGGCCAACTCGGTCGCGAAGCAGATCGACCCGGGCATCATGTTCAAGCCCTACTTCCAGATCAAATCCTGGGCGCAAACAATGGGTGTCGCCGTGCGGTCTTCGAACTACGAGCTGTACGGTGCCATGTCGAACAGGATCGCCGAGATCATCTCACGCTACTCCGCTTGGCAGGAGGTGTACTCGATCGACGAATCGTTCGTCGGACTCCGAGGCACACCAGCCGAGCTGGAACGGGTCGGCACTGAGATCAGGCAGGCAGTTCGTCGACTCACAGGGGTGCCGGTGCGTATCGCGATGGGGCCAACCAAGTCGCTCGCAAAGGTCGCCGCCATAGGTGTCAAGAAGACACCCGCCATGAACGGAGTGCTGCACGTCGGGCGATACAGCGAAGAACAAATGAGTCGGATCCTCGAATCCATCCCCGTCACTGACCTTTGGGGAGTCGCAGGGCGCAGCGGAAAAAAGCTAGCAGGTATGAACGTGCACAGCGCAAGAGACCTGCGAGATCTTGATCCAAAATGGGCCAGGAAGAAGTTCAACGTGAATATGGAGCGCATCGTGCTCGAACTATGCGGCATTCCGTGCATTCCGCTCGAACTGATCCCGCCGACAACCAAAGACCAACTGATCTTCTCGCGCAGCTTCTCGAAGAAGATCACCGACGCCCGTGAGATGGAGCAGGTGATCTCGCTGTACGCGCAGCGAGTATCGGCGAGGCTACGTGCTCAGTGTTCACTCGCCGGGCATTTGTCTGCCTGGGCAATGACTGGCTGGGCAGACACCGGCACCGTTGCCCACAGTGCTCAAGCTTCCGTGGGGCTCTCCACGCCAACTGATGACCCGATCACACTCACCAAGGCTGCACGAGCACTGATGCCGAAGCTGTTCCCAACCGAGGGCATCAGGTACGCTCGTGCAGGCGTCGTGCTCACTGACCTGCGTCAGGCTGACGGCGTGCAACCGCTCGACCTCTTCAGGCCAGAGTTCGAGGGGCGCGGCGTCGGGCAAGCCCTCGATGCGATCAATCGAAAGTTCGCGACCACCGCGGTTGGCGTCGGCCTTGGCGGCTTGAAGGCCCCACCCGGTTGGGAGATGAAACGCGAGCTGCTATCTCAAAGATGCCTCACCAACTGGGATGAACTACTCGTTGCTGCAGCGTAGTTCAACGCGTGAGGATATTTGCTGGATTCGGGTTCAGGCATCGACGAGTTGCTGGTTCGCGCGTACGGTCGGCGCTTCGGCAGCAGATCTCTGGAGTCGCCGCTCGTGAACACGAACTCGTGCGAGGAGCCCCGTGCAGACGATGCCGTTCGCTAAGAACTTCAACGCGTTCCAGATGCACACGAGGAAGACGGCACAGAGCCACTTCGATGCGCCACCGTCAACGAGAGTCATGACGTAGCTTGCGGCGAACAAGTAGGGCACCGATAGAAGCATCGCCGGTGCGGCCCACTTGAGGCCGCTGCGAGTGCGGAGTGCGGTAATTGCAATATTGCTAGGCATGAAGCGTCGCATGAAGCTGCGAACGTAGATGCTGACGATCCAGATCAGGCGAAACATGGTGACAGACCTCCCCAAGTCGAGGGCGACAAGAGGAAGAAAACTGTTCAGCCAAAGCCGTTGAGTTGTGTCACCACTCGAAGCGATGACGTAGCAGGTAGAGGCCGCCTAACCCCAGGGTACGCTTGCTTCTGAAGGAACGGAAGCGGAATGCTCCGGTTTGGGTAGTTCAATCAGCCGAAGGCGCGTGTCGCCCGTGCGTCGCGGCATGCTTAGACGAGTCCGATGGCTCTCAGTTGTCCTAGCACGTGTCTCGCGCCGTACACACCGCAAACCCAACTCAATCACTCCTGACGGACCGACGATGATCGGGTACACTCGAAAGAGGCGAAACGCCTACTTCCCAGTCCACACTAGGGAACCCGAGATAATCCAAGATTTCCGGAAAAATCCGCTCTGACCAGGGGTTTTCCAAGGGGCCGCAGGCTCAAATCCTGTCATCCCGACCATCGTGATATCTCAGAACATCGTAGATATCTGAACCTACGCGAGTGTCCGTTTACTGAAGGCGGCACCGCCAGGAACTTGGGAAACGGCGCTCTGAAAAGTTTAAAGATTGACGAGCACCCACAGTTGCGACTCCCCGCCCCAATGCAGCGCTTCGAGAGCTACAGCACCGACGCGGCGGCGACACGGAAACCGCTGCGGCCCCGTGCCACCGCACCATTCAGGCAATGATGCGCAGCGGCTGCTCGAGCAGTTCCGTGAGCGTTACGATGAACTGTGCTGCCAGTGCGCCATCGATGATCCGGTGGTCAGCGGTGAGCGTATACCGCATCCGCTTGACGGCGACTGCCTCCCCTTCGACGAGGGTCAGTTCGTCGCGCGCTGCACCGACGGCGAGAATCGCGCCCTGAGGCGGGTTGATGATCGCGGTGAAGTGTTCGATGCCGTACATGCCGAGGTTGCTGATCGTGAAGGTGCCGTCAGCCATGTCTTCGGCCGAGAGCTTGCGCTCCGACGCCTTGCCTACCAGCTCCTTCGTGCGCGTTGAGATGGTCGACACCGCCTTGCGGTCAGCGTCATGCACGACGGGTACGACGAGCCCGGCGGGAGAGGCGACCGCGATGCCGATGTGAACGCGCCCGTGCACGAGAGCCTGCCCCTGCCCTTCCGTCGAGTACGAGGCATTCACCTGGGGGTGTGCGCGAAGGGCGACGGCCACCGCCCTGACGAGAAGATCGTTCACGCTGACCTTCGCCCCCGTGTCGCTGTTCGCGGCGTTGATTTGGGCGCGCAGCGCGAGCAAAGCGCTGACGTCGGCAGAGGCGGTCACGGTGAAGGTGGGAATCGTCGTTCCGCTCTCGGTGAGGCGCGATGCGATCGCGTGGCGCATCGCGTCGAAGGGAACAGCCGCAGGCTCTCGCGCGTCTGCTCGGGTCGCGAGTGCGTCGACGGGCATCGGAGGGCACGGATCCGCCTGCGGTGAGGGGGTCGCGTCGATATCGGCGCGAACGATACGCCCGCCGGGGCCGCTGCCCACGACCGTCATGAGGTCGATGCCACGCTCCTTCGCGATCTTCCGCACGAGCGGGGTCGCCGCGCGACGATCGGAGCGGACGTTCGACGGGGCTGCCGTGTCTGCGGGCGTTGGCACCGACTTCCGATCCGCGGCCTCGGCAGTCTCGGCAGGGGCGGGCTCAGGGGTTGCGGCGGGCGCGGGTGCCGGAGCCTCGCCGCTGCCATCGTCCAGCCGTGCGATGGGAGTGCCGATGGCCACGTTCTCGCCCGCCTGCACCAGGACTTCTGAGAGAACGCCGGCCTCGTAGGCTTCCTGCTCCATGAGGGCTTTGTCGGTCTCGATTTCTACGAGCACGTCGCCGGGAGCGACGGCATCGCCCGGCTTCTTGAGCCAGGCCGTGATGGTGCCCTCGGTCATCGTGTCCGAGAGGCGCGGCATGAGAATGTCGATCATGAGGGGTCCTTTCAGCGGCGCCGTGCCACGGCGTCGATCGTTTCTCTGATTGCGTTGAGCGCGTCATCGAGCGAGGGCAACGCGGCGAGCTCCAGTGACTTCGCGTAGGGCATCGGTACTTCGGCCATGGCGACGCGCCTGACGGGAGCGTCGAGCCAGTCGAACGCGCCATCAGAGATGGTCGCGGCGATTTCGGCGCCGATGCCGTAGGTGAGCCAGTCGTCTTCGAGTACCACGGCGCAGCTGGTCTTCTTGACTGAGCCGATGACGGTATCGCGGTCGAGCGGCCGCAGGCTCATCAGGTCGATCACCTCGACGTCGATGCCCTCTGCGGCAAGACGCTCGGCCGCCTGGAGTGCGACGGTGGCCATGCGCGAGTACGACACAACCGTGACGTCGGTGCCTTCTCGCGCGATCTTCGCACGGCCGATTTCGGCGGGTTTCACGTCGTCGGGTACCTCGCCCGTCGTGTTGTAGAGCGCAAGGTTCTCGAGCACGAGCACCGGGTCGTCGTCGCGCATCGCGGCGAGCATGAGTGCTTTCGCATCTGCCGGGGTCGACGGAGCCACGACCTTCATGCCGGGCACGAATGCGTAGTAGAGCTCAATGTTCTGCGAGTGGGTTGCGCCGAGTTGCTGCCCGCCGCCTCCCGGGGTGCGGATCACCATCGGCACGCGGGCTTGGCCGCCGAACATGCCGTAGATCTTTGCGGCGTGGTTGACGATCTGGTCGAGCGCGAGCAGCGAGAAATTGATGGTCATGATTTCGACGACGGGGCGCAACCCCACCATTGCCGCGCCGATCGCGGCTCCCGTGAAGCCCTCCTCAGCGATCGGGGTGTCGCGAACCCGCTTGGGCCCGAACTCCTCGAGCATTCCGGCGGTGATTTTGTATGAGCCCTCGAAGAGGCCGATTTCTTCGCCGATAAGCAACACGTTTTCGTCGCGCAGCATCTCTTCGCGCAGTGCGTCGTGCAGGGCTTGGCGGTAGCTGATGACGCTCACGCGGGCACCTCCGAAAGAGCAGGGCTGGGTGCCGCCGGGTAGAGGGCGTCGCCGGGTAGGCGGCGCGAGTCATTGGGCACCGGGGTTGCGTAGGTGTAGTCGAAGAGCGTCGAGACATCAGGGTGCGGGCTCGCCTCGGCGAACGCTACCGCATCGGCCACCGTAGTCATGGCCTCGGCGTCGACCTGCGCACTGAGCTGCTCGGTGAGCAGGCCCCGCTCGTGCAGGTGCACGGCGTAGGCGGCGATCGGGTCGGCCGCCTTCAACGCTTCGGCCTCCTCCCGGCTGCGGTACTTTGCTGGGTCGACCACCGAGTGCCCCTTGAGGCGACCCGTCATGGTTTCGAGCAGGTACGGTTTGCCTTCGCGGGCGCTTGCGAGCGCGATCTGCATTGCCTCGAATACTGCCGCCGGGTCGTTGCCGTTCACGCGCGCCGACGCCATGCGATACGAGGCGGCGCGCTTATACAGCTCGGGCTCTGCCGATGACTGTTCGACGGTGGTGCCCATGCCCAGGCCGTTATTGTTCACGACGTACACGATGGGCAGGCCCCATAGTGCTGCGAGGTTCAGTGACTCGTGGAACGCGCCGATGTTGGTCGTGCCGTCACCCATGAGGCAAACGACCGCCTCCGACGCGCCACGGTAGTCGATCGCGAGCGCGGTGCCGGTCGCAAGCGGCACCTGGCCACCGACGATGCCGTAGCCGCCCATGAATCGCGCTTCGATATCAAACATGTGCATCGATCCGCCCCAGCCGCGCGAGACGCCATCTTGGCGCCCGTACAACTCGGCCATGAGGCGACCTGCGGCTATGCCGCGAGCGAGCGCGTAGCCGTGCTCACGGTAGTTCGTGTAGAGGTAGTCGCGCTCATCGAGCGCGGCGGTGAGGCCCGCAACGGTTGCCTCCTCGCCGAGGTTCAGGTGGCAGTAGCCACCGACCTTCGCCTCGGTGTAGGCCCGGGCCGCGCGCTCTTCAAAGCGGCGCACCAGAACCATCTGGCGGTAGAACGCAAGCGCCTGCTCGTCATCGATTGCCGGGCTGGGCGGCGGATCGTGCTGCGCTGGTGCGCTGGGTGCCGAGCGGCGGGTTGACGCGCGAGCGGCCTTCGGTTTTTGGGTGGACATGGTGGGGGTTTTCCTCTCGTCCTGTGGTGTGGCATCGGCGGCTGTGTGGTCTGCGCGAGGATGCGTGTATGAGGGAGCCGCCTCGGAAGGTGGTGGGGCGACGCTGGATTTAATGAAACGTTTGTCGTGTCATTATATAATGGTCAGCAATGACAATGCAGACCGGAGGGAACCGTGATGAGCGTCGGCACTGACCCAGCGCCCCGGAAGAAAGGCCGCCCCACAGCTGCTGAGCGAGCGCAGCGTCTCGACGACCTGCTGGACACGGCTACCCGCCTCTTCGCCGAACGCGGTCTCGCGCAGGTCTCGATCGATGACATAGCGACTGAGGCGCGCGTGACGAAGCGCACGATCTACACGCATTTCGGCGATCGCACCGACATCTTCCTCGCAAGCGTCGAACGGCTGCGCGACCGCACGGTGCAACCCCCAACCGCCGACGAGAGCCTCGAAGAGCTCGCGATCAGTATCGTGAAGACGCTTCACTCCGACGAGGCCATCGGCCTGCACCGAATCATGATCATCGAGGCGGCGACGTTCCCCGAGCTTGCTGAACGGTTCTATGTCGAGGGCCCGCGCTCATACATCAGCGCGTTGAACGACCTGCTGCCTGAGCCTGATCTCGCGCAGGCGACAGCCCTGTTTGCGCTGCTGCTTGGCGAGCCGCATCGACAGCGCCTTCTGCGTCTCGCGCAGGCGCCAGGCGAGCGGGCTGCCACCGAGCATGCGCGGGCCGCCCTGCGTCAGCTGCAGCTCCCGGCTGTGTCTGACCGCTCGCGCGAAGGGGCTGGGTCGGCGGTTTCTTAGGGCGCGGTTACCCCGTACGTCCCACCACGCCCCGGCGTCATCCCAAACTCGGCCGCGTAGGCGCTGATGAACGCGCTGGGCGTTGCGTAGCCCACGAGCCACGCGACCTCCTTGACCGGCTTCGCGGCCTCGAGGAGGGGCAGGGCGAGTGAGAGGCGGGCGCGCGTTTTCCACTCGCGGTAGGTGAGGCCGGTTTCGGCGACGAAGCGGCGCTGCAGGGTGCGGGCGCTGATGCGGGCCAACTGCGCTGCTTGCTCGAGAAGCGGGGGCGAGGCCGGGGTCTCGAGAAACTGCTCGGCGAGCATGCGCGCGGCGGGGTCGCTCGGCATGGGCAGCGTGGGCTGAGTGTGCACCCGGGAGGGCAGGGCGTCGAGCAGTACCGCTCGCGCTCGCAGTCCCTCCTCTTTCGTGAGGGGTGAGGCGAGGTGGCGCATCAGGCCGCGCATGAGATCGTCGGCCGCGATCCGCACCGGGGTATTGCTGGGAGCGAAGGGGCTGGCCTCTTCGCGCAGGTAGAGGCAGAAGAGCTCGCCCGGGGCCGTGCAGGCGATGTCGTGGGGCGTGCCCGCGGGAATCCAGATGCACTGTGACGGCGGGAGCAGGTGGAACTCGTCGGCCGCAAACACCGCGAGGTCGCCGCCCGTGTGCCAGGCGAGCTGGTGCAGGCCGCGCTCGACGTGCACGCCGAAGCTGCCGGCGCGTTCGACGAGGTAGCGCACGACGCGGATCCCGTCGCGCTCTCCGACGCCGTACGGGTGCGACTCGGGCGCGAAGTCGACGTGCTCGACGAGCTGCGTAAAAGCCCAGGTTTCTTCGGTGAGCATGCGTGTCCGTTCAAAAGTATTATGGCGCTTGAACAGTATAGATCAGCGCGAGGTAAGGCTAACCTAATGAAGTCTTCATTGGTTCATCGAAAGTAGTCACTATGCAGCATGCAATTCGCCGTGCGCTCACCGGTCTTGTCGCGGTCACCGTTACCGCTGGACTCCTCGCCGGGTGCGGCGCCAAGAGCGGCCCCGAGGCCACCGACGACGCGGCGAAAGCGCCTGCCGCCACGAGCTACCCGCTCACGCTCGACACCGAGTTTGGCAAGAGCGTTCTTGAAGAGGCACCAGAGCGAGTCGTCACGCTCGGCGACATCGACGATGCCCTGGCGCTCGGCGTTATTCCGGTGGGGTCGTTCAAGCCCGCGGGCGACGCCGATACGCTCTACGACTACGAAGAGGCGGCGCTTGCCGAGGCCGAGAAGGCTGGCGCGACCACCGAGATTGAGCAGCTGTTCGACCCCTACGCCGAGCCAGACTATGAGGCGATCGCAAAGCTGAAGCCCGACGCTATTCTCGCGGCCGGATACTGGGATCTCTCGACCTCGTACGACAAGCTCTCGGCCATTGCGCCGGTGATCGCGCTGCCGAAGGGTGAAGAGTCGACGTGGCAGAGCCGTCACCGCCTCATCGCGCAGGCCTTCGACCTTGCCGAGGAGGGCGAGGCGAACATCGACGCCGTGACTGACGCGTTTGAAGATGCGCGCGAGGCCAACCCGCAGTTTGCCGACCTCACCCTGAACTACGCCGTCGTGTACCCGACGCAGGTGACCTACATGTCTGTTCCGGGTTCAGAGGCCTCGTGGTTCTTCACGCAGCTAGGCTTCCAGTCGACCGAGTCGAGCGCAGAGTTCGGGGCCGAATACCCCGCCGACGTCGTGAGCGAAGAGCAGACACCGCTGCTCGACGCCGACGTTGTGGTGATCGGCTATCACTCGCTGCTCGAGAAGGGGCAGCGGGAGGCGTTCGAAGAGTCGAAGCTATTTACGTCGCTCTCGGCCGTGAAGAAGGGCTCGTACATTGCGCTGCCAGAGGGGCATGACTCGTCGATTCCGCAGCCGGGCATTCTCAGTTCGATCGACGACCTCGAGGCGGTGCTGCCGCTGCTCGAATCAACCACGCGGTGATCTGAGTGCACCGGTTTGGTTGCCGCCACAGCGACAACACGATTGACGTGACCTTCTCGGTGCGTGAGGCCGACGCGTCGATCGAGGTGATGCTTGACATCGACTTTCTCTTGCATCCCTCCTGGCCGAGCGTCGATCACCTCGTGCTGAGGCCCCTGCGCGACGGGGCCGAGCGCGAGGTGACCGTTCGGCTGCCTGCCGACCTCGAGGCGAGCTACCGCTTCGTGCGCCGTGCCCGTAGCGAGGCTGGACCAGCGGCCGGGCTCGACGCCCTGCGCGAGCTCGTGGCTTCGGGTGAGGCCGATCCCGACTACCCGGTCTTCATGAGCGATGCCTTCGGGTCGGGCACGACGGCGTCGAGACTCGTGGGGCCAGACGCCGCACCGGGGCACCCCGTGTGGGCCCCCGGCGAGCAGCCCGAGGTCGCGCTCATCAGGCGCCACATCGCGCTCAGCGACCGCACGGTCACGCTGCTCGTGCCCGATACGGTGCAAGCGGTGCGGCGCCTCGTGCTCATGCTCGACGGTGACGTGTGGCTCGACAGTCTCGGCATCGAGACGGCCGCTGCCCGGTGGAACCACGGGCGAGCCGAGCCCGCCGCCTTTGCCATCATTCCAACGCCCGACCGCGAGATGCTCGCCGAGCGAGACGCTATCGCTGCCCTCGTGGTTGAGCGGGTGATGCCGGCGGTGTGTGGCGCGCTCGGGGCGCAGGTTGCCGCCGAGCACGTCGCGATTGTCGGTCAGAGCTATGGCGGGCTCGCCGCTGCCGGCATCGTCGCCGACCGGCCAGAACGCGTTGGCACCGCGGTGGTGAGCTCGGGCTCGTTCTGGTTCGTGCCGGGTTACGACGCTCGTGACGAAGCGGATCCCGGCCAGCTCACCCGCGACCTGCGAGAGGCGTCGCTGCCGCACTCGCGCTTTCTGCTGCACGCGGGGCGAGAAGAAGGAGGCATGATCGACCAGAGTCGCATGTTTGCCGATGCCGCGCTCGCCGCAGGGGCGAGCGTAACCCTCGAGACGCGCCCCGGCGGTCACGACTACGCCTGGTACCGTCACGCCGTGTTTGATGCGCTGGAGCAGTGGTGACGCCGGAAGCGCCAGCCGCGAAGGAGGCGCCTCGCCGCGTGAGCGTCTCGCTCGTCTTGGCGGTCGGCCTCGTTGTGCTCGCGGTCGCCGGGCTGCTGAGCCTCGCGGTCGGCGATGCGCAGCTCTCGCCGCGGGAGGTGTGGCTCGCGCTCACCGCCCCCGATGAGTCGTCGTCGAGCGTCGTCGTCACGACCATTCGCGCCCCTCGCGCCCTGCTCGCCATCGCGGCGGGTTCGGCCCTCGGCGTCGCGGGCGCGCTCACCCAGTCGCTCACCCGCAACCCGATCGCCGACCCGGGCATTCTCGGGGTCACGGCGGGAGCGGGGCTTTCGGTCGTGCTCGCCGGGGTGGTCTTCGGGCTCACCTCACCGCTCGCGACCATCTGGTTCGCGCTCGTCGGGGCGCTCGTCGCGACAGCCTGCGTGTACCTCATCGCCTCTGGCCGCTCGGCCTCGGCCGACCCCTCGATGCTGTTGCTCGCCGGCGTCGCGCTCAGTGCCCTATTCGGCGGCATCATGACCACGATGATGCAGCTGAATCCCGACGTCTTTGCACAGATGAGCTCGTGGGGCGCGGGCTCGCTGTCCCGCCGCGGCTGGCAACCCTTGCTCGCCGCCCTGCCGTTCTGGGCCATCGGCATGCTGCTCGCGCTGCTCGTCACGCCTGCGCTCAACCAGTTGGGCCTCGGCGATCGGCTCTCGCAGGCAACCGGGGCGCCGGTCGGGCGCACCCGCGTGGTGACCGTGCTCACGATCGCATTGCTGGCCGGCTCGGCGACGGCGATGGCCGGGCCCATCTCGTTTGTGGGGCTCATGGTTCCGCACGTTGCGAGGCGCTTCGCTGGGCCCGACCAGACCCGGCTCGTCGTGTTCTCGCTGCTCATCGGCCCGTCGCTGCTGCTCATCGCCGACGTGCTCGGCCGCGTGGCGCTTCCCGCCGGCGAGCTGCCGGTTGGCATCGTGACGGGCATCATCGGGGCGCCCGTGCTCGTGCTGCTGCTCGCGAAGATGCGGGGGCCAAAATCATGACTCGTTTTCGCTTGACGGTGGTGCTGCTCACCGCGGTGATCATCGCCACGACCGTGCTCGCTCTCGGGACCGGCAGCGCCGGGCTCGGCGTGATCGAGACGGTCGAGGCACTCTTCGGCAAGGGCGAGAGCGTCGACGTCATGATCGTGCAGCAGTGGCGTCTGCCCCGCGCGGTCGCGGCGATTGCCTTCGGGGCCGCCCTCGCCGTCGCGGGTTCGCTCATGCAAAACGCGACCCGAAACCCGCTCGGCAGCCCCGACATCATCGGCTTTGACACCGGCGCTTTCACCGGGGTGCTCATCGCAGGCATTCTGCTCGGCAGCAACTTCGCGGGGCTCACCGCGGGAGCGCTCGCGGGCGGCATGATTGCCGCGGCGGTTGTCGTGCTCGTGGCGCGCCTTGGTGGATCGGGAGCGTTTCGCGTCATCATCGTCGGCATCGCGATGAGCGCGTTTCTCACCTCGGTCAACACGTGGATCATTCTCGCCGCCGACGTGAAGGTCGCCATGAGCGCATCGAGTTGGGCGCTCGGCTCTCTCAACGATGTGACCTGGGATCGGGTCGTTCCCGCCGCGGCCCTCGTAGCCTGCTGCGCCTTGCCCGCGGGCCTGCTCACCCGGCCACTCCACACGCTTGCCGTCGGCGATGCGCTCGCGCGGGGGCTCGGCGTCGATCCGCCTCGGGTCAGGCTGTGGGCCACGGTTCTGGCGGTGCTGCTCGCGGCAACGGTTGTGGCGGTCACGGGCCCGATCGCGTTCGTGGCACTCGCCGCACCGCACCTGGCCTCGCTCATGACCGGTCAGCGCGGCTATGCTCCGCTTGCCGCCGCGCTCACGGGTGCCGCTCTGCTCTCGGTCGCCGATCTCATCGCGCTGCGGCTCATTCCCGGCGCACCGTTACCGGTCGGCGCGGTGACCGTGAGCGTCGGCGGCGTGTATCTCATCGTGCTCATCGCAGTGAGCGCGCGACAACGAAAGGTGGTCGCATGATTGACGCCCACGGCCTCACCGTCAGCTACGGCGACCGTACGGTTCTCTCGGGGCTCGATCTCAGCATTGAGCCTGGCGGGTTCACCGTGATCATCGGACCGAACGGGTGCGGCAAGTCGACGCTGCTGGGGGCACTCGCGCGCGCCGTTCCCTCGGCCGGCGGATCGATCGTTCTCGACGGCAAACAGCTGGCCTCGTACCGTGCGAAAGAACTCGCGCGGCACCTTGGCCTGCTGCCGCAGTCGCCGACGGCGCCCGACGGCATCACCGTCGCAGAGCTCGTGGCCCGGGGCCGCTACCCGCACCGATCGCTCGTGAGCGGCTGGAACGAGCAAGACGAAGCCGCGGTGACCACGGCGCTCGCTCGCACCGGCGTCACCGAGCTCGCCGACCGGTTTGTCGACGAGCTCTCTGGCGGCCAGCGCCAGCGGGTGTGGATCGCGCTCGTACTCGCCCAGGAGACGCCGCTGCTGCTGCTCGACGAGCCGACGTCGGCGCTCGATCTGGCGCACCAGATCGAGGTGCTGCGCCTGTGCCGCACGCTGAACGAGCAGGGCAGCACGATCGTCGCGGTGCTGCACGACCTGAACCAGGCGTTCCGCTACGCGAGCGACCTTGTCGTCATGAAAGACGGGCGCATTGTTGCACGTGGAACGCCGGGCGAGGTCGTCACGGCCGAGCTCGTGCGCGACGTGTTTGGCATCGAGGCCGTCATCGAGACCGACTCGCAGGCCGGGTCGCCGCTCGTCACGCCGCTGTGGGGTGACGAGGGCTGAGGCCGGGCTCAGTGGAACCTGTCTCAGTCGACCTCAGGAACATCCGCGAAAATCTCGTGGTGGGCATCGATCCGCCCCATTCGTGAGAAGGGCCAGCTCAGGAAGAACGCATCGAGCTATACTCTGAGCAACGTCAGAATGACACGAAGCGGGCGTGGAAGGTGCGTGTGATGCGTGCGAGGCAGGCGAATGAAGGTACGCTCGCTGGTCACATCGAGCATCCAAACGGCGTGGCGCTATGGGGCCCGCTCATTGGCCTGGTGATCGTTGCGGTATTTTGTGGCCTCATCGCGATTTTTACTCCAGCCACTGGTCTTTGGTTTGTTGCGGCCATTGCCGCCGGGATTTGCGGCTGGTGGGCGTTTACAGCTCGCGCCAAGATCCAGATTGATAAGGGTGCCGTGCGCTTCAGTGCTCCACTCTTCAGCCGACGCGTACTGCGCGAGGAGATCGCCGGAGTCTCCGTACAAGAGGATGACGGAATGAGCCATGGGTTCATCAATTGGCCGGTTTCTCACGTCTGGAGCAAGCGGGTCACCCGAATCAACATGGGAGGCGCTGCCTCTGTGACGGTTTCAGTTGTTGGAGGCTCCAGTGTGCAGTTCGTCGTGCGCACTCTTCAAGACGCGAATCGACTTGCAAGAGTGATCCAGGGATAGCATTCCGCGTTGCCTCGCCAGCAACTGGCTCACCCCCTCTGCATCAAGAATCTTGGTGGAGGAATCCAGCCATTTGTATGCCCACAGCAGTAGACGCATGCGTCTTGTGCGCACCTGAGGAGGTACGTTTAATCGCTGCTATATCGATCTCTCGTTTGCCATTTGGGCACCTTCACTTGTTCACTGGTTGCCGCTGTTCCAACGACGAGGGGCTGCGGGATGGCCTACCCTCATCGCCACTCTCCATACGCCCCGGCGAATAGACCACTCCCTAGGCTGAAGCCATACGCGAGGGAAGAAGGTCAGTATCGTGTCTGCAGTGTGTGACCCGGTTCAGCCCAGTACGACGCGGCCGTGGTTGGCCTCGTACGCCGAGGGGGTTCGCCCCGAGATTGATCCGGTCGATCTGACGTTGCCGGAGGCGCTCAAAGCGAGCGCCAAGCGGTTCGGGAGCCACGTCGCGCTGGAGTTCTTCGGCCGCACCACGACCTACAAACAGCTCTACGAAGAGGTCGAGCGCGCCGCCGCGGGCCTACGCAAGCTGGGCGTGAGGGCTGGCGACCGGGTCGCCCTCGTGCTGCCGAGCTGCCCCCAGCACGTCGTCGCCTTCTACGCCGTGCTGCGCCTCGGCGCCGTCGTCGTTGAGCACAACCCGCTCTACACCGAGCGCGAGTTGCTGCACCAGTTCGCCGATCACGAGGCAGGCGTGGCGATCGTGTGGGACGTCGTGAGCGAGAAGATCGACCGCCTGCCGGCGAGCGTGAAACCCGGGCGGATCGTCTCCGTGAACATGACCAAAGCGATGCCAAAGGCCCAGCAGCTTGCACTTAAGCTCCCGGTTGCGAAGGCTCGCGAAGCGCGCAAGAAGCTCACCGTGAAGCCCGCGTCGAGGCACATGCGCTCGTGGGAGTCGCTCTTTGGCGGCCGCCTGCCGAAGCGTGTGGCTGGCCCCGAGGTCAACGACATTGCCGTGCTGCAGTACACGAGCGGCACCACCGGAAAGCCGAAGGGTGCGATGCTGACCCACGGCAACCTGCGCGCGAACGCGATGCAGGGGCGCGAGTGGCTGCCGGGCCTGCACGAGGGCGACGAGGTGTTTTACGGCGTGCTGCCGCTCTTCCACGCGTACGGGCTGACGCTGTGCCTCACGTTTGCGATGAGCATTGGCGCGCGCCTCGTGCTGTTCCCTACCTTCGACGTCGACCTCGTGAAGAAGGCCGCGAAGCACACGCCCCCGACGTTCCTGCCCGGGGTGCCCCCGATCTATGACCAGCTCGCCCGCGCCGCCCTGCACGGCGAGATCGACCTTTCGACGGTGCGGTTCGCCCTCTCAGGCGCGATGCCGCTGCCGGTCTCGACTGTGCAGCGTTGGGAAGAGGTGACCGGCGGCCTGCTCGTCGAGGGCTATGGAATGACCGAGGCCTCGCCGGTCGCGCTCGGCAACCCTGCGGGGCCCTCGCGCAGACCTGGTTCGGTTGGCGTACCCTTTCCCAGCACCGAGATTCGGGTGATCGACCCCGACAATCCCTCGCAAGAGGTGGCCATCGGCGAACCGGGAGAGCTCTTGATTCGCGGGCCGCAGGTCTTTGGCGGGTATTGGAAGCGCCCCGAAGACACCGCCGAGGCGCTGCTGCCCGACGGCTGGCTGCGCACGGGTGACATCGTGACGCTCTCGGCCGATGGCTTCGTCACGGTCGTTGACCGCCGCAAAGAGCTCATCATCACGGGCGGCTTCAACGTCTCGCCCTCTGAAGTCGAAGAGGCGCTCATGTCGCACCCCGACATTGAAGACGCGGCGGTCGTTTCGCTGCCGCGCGGTGACGGGGCCGAGATGGTCGCGGCCGCGGTCGTGCTGCGCGAGGGAGCGGCCGTCGAGCCCGAGGCCGTGCGCCAGTTCTGCCGCACGAGGCTGACGGCCTACAAGGTTCCGCGGCGTGTCACCTTCGTTGACGAACTGCCGCGCTCGCTCGTCGGCAAGGTGCTGCGCCGCGAGGTGCGCGAGCTGCTGCTCACCAAGAAATAAGACGCTAAGCCCGGCGCGGTCGCCATAACCCGGCGCTGCGCTACAACCCCGCCTTCGCTACAATCCCGCCCCCTCGTACACCGCATAGATCTCATCGAGCACGGCCTCGCGGGCTGCGCCGGGCTGGGCGGCGTACGCGGCGTAGAGGGTGTCGAGCCGTGCGTGCGTGGCCGCGTCGAGGGCGTCGAAGCGGTCGCGCCAGGCCTCTTCGTTGTCGGTCCAGTAGCCCACGAGGTGCGTGTTGGCTGCGGGGAAAGCGAGGGTCTTTCGCAGGTGGGTGCGCACGCGACGGGTCATGGCAGACTCGCCGGCGATCCACACGGTTTCTGATCCGTCGGTCGCGAGGGGCGCGCGCATGAAGGCATCGGCGACGCGGCTGGCGTGCGAGCCGTTGCCGGCGCGGTAGATCCACACGGTGTCGACGCTGCGCGATGTGGCTGCCTCGGGCAGGCGGGCGTCGCGTTCGTCGCTGACCTCGCAGAAGATGCGCAACTCGGTCTCGGGCGATGTCTCTTCGACGATGCGCTCGACGGCGGGCAGCGCGGTCGCGTCGGCGACGAGCGTGAGGCGGCCGGGCGGCAGCTCGCCCCACGTGAACTGGGCGAAAGGCTGGCTCAGGCCAACGGCGCCGCCCGGGCGCACCCGTTCGGCCCAGTCGGCGGCGAGGCCTCCCGAGTGCCGCACGAAGTCGATCGTCACGCGGCCGGGAGCATGGGAGCGGATCGTGTAGGTGCGCATCTCGGCGGGTGCGACACCTTCGGGGTACTCCCACCCGCGGCCCACGACGCGGGGCAAGCGGGGCTCGGCGGTGGGCTCATCGGCGAAGAAAAGCCGCACGTACTCGTCGGGCGAGCCCGTGGTTGGGTAGTCGTCGAGGTCGGAGCCACCGAGGGTCACGCGCATCATGCCGGGGCTGAGCGCCTCGGTCTCGAGCACGATCGCGCGGTGCACGCGGGGCGGGCCGGGCGGGGTGGGAGTCTGGTTCATCGGGCTAGCGGGCCAGCGCTTCGGCGAGCTCGGGCACGAACTCGTCGAGCACCCACGGAACCGAGAGCACCGATGGGGCAGCGACAGCCTGAGAGACCTGGCGGTCGGTGAGCCACACGGCGTGATCGTTTGCGATCGGCTGCCAGCTCGCGAAGTGCGGCTGGGCGAGCGCGTAGTCGACCTCGTCCTGGTTGTTCACGACGCCGAGAAACACGTCGGCCTCGATCTCGTCGACCTTTTCAAGGCTCACGCCGAAGTAAATCTCGTCGGCGAACTGCTTGGCGCGATCCACCACCTGTGGCGAGAGGGTGAGGCCGAGATCTTCGATGATGCCAATGAGTGAGGTGCTCGGGGCGTAGAATCCGACGTCGGTTGAGCCCTCGCTCACCGCGGTCGAGTAGACGAACGTGGCGTCTTTGAACTCGGGATGCTCGGCACCCTGCGCCTCAACGGCCGCTCGCGTGTCGGCAACGAGCTGCTTCGCGAGGGCGGGCCGGCCGAGGGCCTCGCCCATGAGCTCGGCGTGATCTTGCCAGTCGAGCGACCAGGGCTTCTCGGGGTACGCGAGGGTCGGGGCGATCTCTTCGAGGCGCTCGTACTGGGTGTCGGTGATGCCCGAGAACGGTGCGATGATCGCGTCTGGCTTCAGCGCGAGAATCTGTTCGAAGTCGATCTCGCCGATGCCAATATCGTTGAGAGTTTCGGGCAGGGGAGCGCCAGCGGTCTCGACGGTGTCGCGAAACCAGGGCACGAGCCCGTCGTCGTCGCCAGCCCAGCTCTCGGGAACCGCGATGGGCACGACGCCGAGCGCCGCCGAAATATCTTCGCTCCCCCAGCCAATCGTCACGACCCGCTCAGGTGCCTCGTCGAGCTCGAAGGTGCCGAAGGCGTGATCGACGGCAACCGGAAAAGCGCCCGCCTCTGGCTCGGTCACGATGCGCGACGATGCCTCGGCATCACTCTTCTCGGGGCTCGTGCCCTGAGCGCCACAGCCGGTGAGGGCAAGGGCGAGGGTGGCGAGCAGAGCGGCGGTGGCACGGGCAGATGCGCCGGTGCGGGTCGCGGCAAGACGGGTCATGGTTCTCCTAGCGTTTTCGGGCCCGCGGTGGCGGGCATACCGAGCCTAAGAACTCTCGATGTCGCGCATCGGGCACAACGTGCCTGAATCGGCGCACGCGGCGGCATGCTCGTGCGCTGCGGCGGCGGGCCCACGCAGGTACGCGCCAGGCGTCTGCCCGACCTCCTGCCGAAACGCGGTCACGAAGGCGCTCGGCGAGCTGTAGCCCACGCGCCGGCCCACCGCGGTCACCGGCAGCCCCTCGGCGAGCAGCGACATCGCGGCCTTCACCCGCACCTGGCGGCGCCAGCGCACGAAGCTCATGTCGGCGGTCTCGGTGAAGGTGCGCGCGATCGTGCTCACACTCGTTCCCGTGATGACCGACCACTGCTCGAGTGAGCGGTCGTCGGCCGGGTCGGCGAGAATGGCGCGCGTGATGCGGCGAATGCGTGCGTCGTCAGGAACGGGAATTCCGGGGCCGAGCGCGCGAGAGGCCCCGATCATGTCGAGGCACACCTGTTGCGCGCGGAGCCGCTCATCCTGCGGCATTGCCGTCTCGTTGAGGTGCTGCAGCATCTCCATGAGCGCGCGGCTCATGCTCACCGAGACCGGCCGGTCCTGCGGCAGGGCGCCGGGCACCGTGCGCAAATAGGTCGCGCCGATGCGGGCCGAGCGCATCACCTGCGAGCCGTGCGCCATATACGGTGGAACCACGAGGCCTTGCCCCGCGCGCAGCACATAAATTGCCCCGGCCGCACTCACGTTGACGACGCCCGAGACGACCCAGATGAGCTCGGCGACAGCGTGACTGTGCTCGATCCAGTGGGCGCTCGACGGCTGCTCGCGCACGAGGGTCGTGAGCAGAAACGGCTCGTCGATAAGCGTCTCGGGGTCGGTGACGTCGTGCACCTCGGGCGGCGCGGCTTCGGCCAGTGACGAAAGGGGCATAGTGTTAGGTTACCCTTAACTAGATCAGATAAGGAACAGCGGCGGCGGGTACGAACACATGCACAGACAGCTCATTTCGCGCGGATCGCGCGGCCTGGCGCCGGGTCGCCCCGGCTGCCCCGCGACCGGTCATAGCGTTCCCGACGGCTACCTCCTGCGTGCCCGGTTCTTGCGACTCGACTATGACGATGCCGATAACGCTTGCCCCGAGGGGCAGCACGTGCACCCTGAGCACGTTGTGCTGTGGCCTGAGCACGGCTCGCTGAGCGTACGGGTTGACGGGGTCGCGCGCAGCATTGAGCACGGTTATGGGCTCTGGGTTCCCGCGGGAACCCCGCACGCGATTGGCCCCGAGCGAGACCGCGTGGTCGCACTACACATCGCGCCCGAGGCGGTTCCCGGCAGGGGCGAGCGGGTCATGACGGTGGCGATGGTTGCCGCCGCTCGCGAGTTGCTTGCGCACATGGCCGAGGTAAACATGCCGCGCGACGAGCGTGTTCAGGCCCAGCGGGTGTGCCTGGCGCTCATTGCTGACGAGCCGGGACCGGCTGCTCCGTTGCCTATCGCCTACGATCCGCGCGTTGCCGAGATTTGCCGCCACCTGCTCGCCGACCCTGCCGACGCCCGCTCGCTCGAGCAGTGGGCGTGGCAGCTTTCAGTGAGCAGCCGAACCCTTGCCCGGGCCTTCAAGGAGAGTACCGGCAAGACCTACGGCAGCTGGCGCACCGGAGCGCGGGTTGAGTGCGCAATGCGCTTGCTCGATCAGGGCACCCCGGTGAGCGAGGTCGCCCGCAAGGTTGGCTACAGCACCACGAGCGCGTTCAGCACCGCTTTTGCCCGCGAGACGGGGCGGTCGCCGAGCGAGTATCATCCGAGCCTCGCCTAGAGCGGCATTGCCGGGTGACTGTCGCTCCCGAACAAATTGTTGTCTGCCTCGCGCCGGCGGCTCGACGTAGCTTGGTGAGGTAAGCCTTACTCGCGTGGCCCGTGCCGTGTGCCGGGCGCCAAGACTCCAGAAAGATCACCCATGCGCTCACTGAAACCCACTTCGCTCGTTGCGGCCCTCATCACGACCGCCGTTCTTGTTACCGGGTGTCAAAGCACCCAGGGCGAGCTCGCGGCAAAGGGCGATGCGCCCGCCGCGTCGAGCGAGGCGACCGACACGTTCCCGGTCACGATCGAGCACGCCCTCGGCGAGACGACCATCGCTGAAGAACCGAAGCGCGTGGTTACCATGGGCTGGGCCGCCGAAGACGCCGTTGTTGCGATGGGCGTCGTGCCGGTTGCGGTGCCCGAGTACGGCTGGGGAGCTGACGATGACGGCTACCTGCCGTGGTTCCGTGATGCGGTTGAAGCACTCGACGCCCCGCTGCCAGAAACGCTCGATGCCGAAGACCGCAACGGTGAGGTGAACTTCGAGCAGTTGCTCTCGCTCAAACCCGACCTCATTCTCGCGCCGTTCTCGGGCATCTCTGACGTTGACTACAAGCGCCTCGAAGAGATTGCTCCAACCGTTGCTTACAGCGAGAAGCCGTGGGCTGCGAACTGGCAAGAAATGACCACGACGGTGGGCAAAGCGCTCGGACGCTCCGATCAGGCCGCCGAACTGCTCGCCGAGTCTGACGCCCTCTTCGCAGCGCAGGCCAAGGCGCACCCAGAGTTTCAGGGCGTGAGTCTCGCCTACGGCATGACGATGGTTGACGGCCAGACTGACCTCACCCTGTATTTCCCGGCCGATCCGCGCGTTGAATTTGTTGAGGCTCTTGGCTTCGAGACTCCCCAGTCAGTAGCCGATTTCGCCGAGCGCAGCACGATGAGCTCAAGCGATAACGTGAGCCTTGAGGTGCTCGGTGACTTCGACGACGTCGACGTGTTTCTCGCGTGGGCGGGCAACGACGAAGACAAGACTCGCACGCTCGAAAACCCGCTCGTGAGTGCGTGGGGCCCCGTTGCCGAGGGCAAAGACCTTGTGCTCACCGACCCCTCGCTCGTCTGGGCTACCTCGTCGCCGACCGCCCTCAACGTTCCGTGGGCGCTCGAACAGCTTGTTCCGCAGCTCGCCGAGCTCGTAGCGCGGTAACGAGATGGCGTTTTGTGAACCCGCCGAGGTCATGCGCGTGAGCCGCGTCACCCCGTCGATGTTGCGTGTGCGGCTGCGCGCGGTGGGCGATTGGCGCTGGTTCGTTGACGGTCGGGGCGACGAGCGCATCGACCTCGCGTTTCCTGCCCCCGGCGAAACGGTCGCCGACGTATCGCACTTCGTCGACGAGCACGCCGGCGTGCACCGCAGCGACCCCGCTCCCGAGTGGCGCCACTACACCGCGCGCAAGGTGCACGCGGCAGGGGCCGAGATCGACATCGACTTTGTGCTGCACGAGGGCGGGGTGGCTTCGGCCTGGGCTGAACGCGCTGAACCGGGCCACGTGCTTGGGGTCTTTCGCGGAGCCACCGCCTCACGCGCCTACTACGCCCCACCCGCCGATGCCACCTGGCAGCTCTTCGTCGCCGACGCGACTGGCTTGCCCGGCCTCGCCCGAATCGTCGAAGAGCTGCCGCCCGGCGCCCGCGCGCAAGCCATCGTCGAGGTGCCGACCGAGGCCGACCGCCAGCACGTCGAGAGCCGCGGCGATGTGACGTGGATCTGGGTCGTGGGCCCAGCCGGCCCCGCAAGCCAGCTGCCGAGCGTGGTCGAGCGCCTCGCCCTGCCCGACGGCCCGGGCTATGCGTGGGTCGCCTGTGAGGCGAGCATTTCCCGCCGCATTCGCGGCCTGCTGCGCGGCGTGCACGCCCAGCCTCGCGACCGCCACCGCACGGTCGGCTACTGGACCGCGGGCGCTTCTGGCCACGTCGAGCAGCCGCGAGGTGAGGGGTAGGCGAGCGGGTGCAGCCGCTCGTCGCTGCTGCGCGTGCTCGCGGTGCTCGTGGTGCTCGCCCCCGCGCGACCCGCGTTCCCGTGGTGCTTGCTCTCGCGCGATCCGCGTTCCCGTGGTGTTTGCTCCCGCGCGATCCGCGTTCCCGTTCGGGGCTCGTTCCTGCTGTGCTCGCTCTCGCGCGATCCACTTGACGAAAAGCAGGGTGTTTTCCGCGTTGCACCCTGCTTTTCGTCAAGTAGACGCGTTTTGAGGGTCGCGCGACTCGCGCGGCGCCCCGCTGCCGAGCGCCGCGCCGCGCCGTCGCCCGGTACCAACCGTCGCCGGTCGCCTTCGCCGCCCCTGCCGGTGCCTGGGCCCGCGCTTCCACGCCCCATTTCCGTTTACTTGACAGAAAGCAGGGTGTTTCTTGCAAAACACCCTGCTTTTCGTCAACTGAACGCGGATCGCGCGCTCAAGCCGGCACTAACGCTGTCCCGAGCGCGCCAGCCCCGAGCGCGCCAGCCCCGAGCGCGCCAGCCCCGAGCGCACCAGCCCCGAGCCCGGCAGACCTAGCCCGCGTAAACGACAGCTCGTCACGCCTCAGTGACACCGCACCACTGCGCGATGAAGAGAGCGAGCGTGCGCGTCACCTCGCGGATCGATTCGATGTTGACGCGTTCGTCTGCGCCGTGCAGTTTCTCGCCGACGGGGCCGTACACCAAAGCTGGTACGTCGGCGAAAAGGCCGTAGCACCGTGAATCGATGTAGCCGGGCATCGCGACCTCGCCCAAAGGCTTGCCGGTGGCCCGGGTGTGAGCCGCGCTCAGCGTCGCCTCGGCCTCAGACCCTGGTTCGAGCACGTAACCATCTGAGTAAAAACCGAGGCGTTTTGCGACAGCGCTCGAACGGTTAAGCCGTGTGTCGCTTTGAACCGCCACCTGCACGCGCTCGGTGATCTCGCGCCAACTTTCGTCGACATCCATCTCAGGGGTAATCGAGACGCGAAACTGCACCTCGCAGCTGTCAGGAACGCTAGAAGGCCAATCTCCTGCCGTGATGACCCCGACATTGAGGTTCAGCGGGTGATCGTGCGACCCAAAATGCTCAGAAGTGGCGGCTCGCTCGTTCCACTCCTCTTCCATTCGGCGCAGTTCTTCGATAACCGCATATGCTCCGTCAATCGCGTTAGAGCCGGTAGACATCTCGAAAGCGTGAGCTGCTTGGCCGGTTACCGTGACCGAGAACCAGATCACGCCCACGTGCGCGCGTACCACCTCGGTCTGGCTTGGTTCGCTGATGAGCACCGCATCTGCGGTGTATCCGTGCTGAAGCGCCGAGATCGTACCGTTGCCGGTGCTCTCTTCCTCTGGCACCGACTGTAGGTATACAGGGCTGGCAGGGGTAAGCCCCGCAGCGCGAAGAGCTCTGAGCGCAAAAAGGTTTGCGACCAGGCCAGCCTTCATATCGCCGGTGCCCCTTCCGTAGAGCCAACCTTCGGCGACATGGGGCTCCCACGGCGAGCGAGACCAGAGCCTCTCAGAGCCGATCGGTACGACATCAACGTGGCCATTCAGAATGAGGCTCTTGCCGGTCTGAACCTCAGGAGCGAAGGAACCGACAACGACGTCGCTGTTCTCGTACGAGACGCTCACCGCACCTGCGCCGGGGTGTTCGGCGAGTTCTTCGGCATCAAGCGTCCAGCGATCGATGGTGAGACCAATTTCACGGTAGGCCTGCTCAAGAACATCTTGGGCCGCATTTTCGTCGCCGCGAAGTGAGGGAATACGAACGAGATCTGCGGTGAAGGTGAGTTGCTCATCGAAAGCCGCGTCGACGGCGGCGATGATCCGCTGCTGTTGGTTTTCTGTGGTCACGATGGTTACTCGCTTTCTCATGGCTCGGTGATAAATACGGTGTCGCCACCGATGACGGTTCGGGTGACGGTGAGGTCAGCGATGTGCTCAGGGTCAACGGTAAAAATGTCGTCGTTGAGTACGACGAAGTCAGCGAGCATGCCTGGCGCGAGGGTGCCAACCTGGCCCTCTTTGCCAACCGCATACGCAGAGCCATAGGTGTAGGCGTGTACGGCTTGCTCAACGGTAATGCGCTCGGCAAGGCCGAAGGGCTGCCCCGACGAGGTCTTTCGGTTGACCATGTCGTGAATTGAACGCAAAGGGTTGCCGTCAGAAACGGGGGAGTCGGTTGACCCTGGAACCTCGATACCGGCTGCAAGCAGAGACGCAAATCGATAACTCTGCTCGGCTCGTTCGGCGCCGAGGGCTTCACGAATGCCGTCACCAAAGTCAGAGATGAACGTGCCCTGCGGTACGGGAATCACCCCGAGCTTCGCTGCACGCTGCACTTGCTCATCACTCGTCACGGCGAAGTGTTCGATGCGGTGCCGCACTTCTGGGCGGGGGTACGCGGCCTGGGCATCTTCGATGGCATTGAGAATCTCGTCAATCGCGCTGTCGCCAATCGCGTGCGTTGCAATGCTCCAACCTGATCGATGAGCGTGCAAGACGGTCTCTGCGAGATGCTCGGGCGAAACCACCATGAATCCGCGGTTGCTCGTTTCGCCGTGGTAACAGTGGTGCATCGCTGCAGAGCGCCCAATGAGCGAGCCGTCTGAAAGAATCTTGACGGGCCCAATTGAGAGCCATTCATTGCCAAATCCCGTTCGAATACCCATGTCGAGCCCAAACCAGTCACCCTCCCGGGTTCCGTGCACCGGGTGGAGAACCGTGAAATATGGCATGACCGTGAGACGCGGTAACGTCATGCCTGATTCGATGGCGGTCTGGTAAAAGTGAAGGTCTGAGGCGGCGTTGCCAACGGCATCGGGGGCAGCGAGGCCCGGTTCGGTGATGCTCGTGATGCCGTAGGCAACGGCTTGCTCACCGGCCAAGGTGAGGTTGCGAAGAATCTCTTCTCCGCCAAGCGGCCTCGTCACCGCGTGAATAATCTGCTGAGCGCTCTCTTGCAGAAGCCCCCGTGCGAGCCCGTTCACGTCTCGGGCGACGTGGCCTCCCTCAATTTCGGGCACGCCGGCTCGGCCAGGGTAGCCAGCAAGCTCGAAAGCTCTGGTGTTGGCTACGAGCATGTGAGCTGAAACGTGTTCGATGGCTGCCGGGCGGCCTCCGACAACCGCGTCGATGCCCTCTGCCGTTGGGTGGGCGCCGAGAACGTTCTGGTCGTAGCCAGATGCCATGACCCACGCGTCGCTCGGCAAATCCTGTGCGAACTCGCCAAGCTTCTCGTAAAAGCTCTCGAGGGTTGGCGTGCTCGAGGGGCGAACGTCGAGGGCTGCCAGACGAGCTCCGGTGAGCGAGAGATGGTAGTGGGCATCGTGGAAGCCCGGCAACGTTCTCGCGCCCTGCAGGTCGACGGTATGTTTCGGAGTGCCCGTAATCTGCTCGTCGAGGGCGAGAATGCGTCCCTGATGCACAGCGATATGGGTAGCTTCGGGGTGGCTCGGGTCGCCAGTGTAAAAGCGGCCATTGGTGTAGAGAATGTCGTACTGCATGAAACGTCCTTAATCGCTATTTGACCGACGCGGCGTTCGAGGCGTGCTGTTCGGTGGCATCGACGAGGCGGTGAGCGTTCTTACGCTTGCTGCGGCTGAGCCCGATGACTCCGGCAACCGTGACCGAGATAATGACGACGAAGAGTGCCGCGACTGCCCACGGGCTGCCCCCAGAACTCACGAGTACCCACTGTGCGAGCAAGGGCGTTGAACCGCCGAAAATGGTTGCGCAGATTTGATAGGCGGCAGAGACGCCGGTGTATCGAACATGAGCGGGGAAAGCGCTTGAGAGGAACGTGGCGAGCATGGCGTAGTAGCTGCTCCCAGCAACCGTGGTGACACCGAGAGTGATGGCGATGAACCACACGTTTGCCGACTGAATTGCCATGAAGAAGGGAACGGTCATGAGCAGGGTGAGGGCGAGCCCTCCGAGCATCACCCGAACCGCTCCGAGACGCTCCGCGAGAAGCGCGGCGAGCGGCTGCCAAATGAACTGAAGAATTGCCGTCGCGAGCAACACATTGAGCATGAGCCGGCGCTCAATACCCAGCTCACCGGTGGTCCAGGCGAGCAAGAAAGTATTGGTGAAGTAGGCCATCGCGATACCAAAGACCGAGGCAAGAATGCCAAAAATCAGCAGGGTCGGTGCAACACGAAAGACCTCAACGATGGGAACTTTGACGACCTTTTGCTGTGCCTGGGCTTTGAGGAAGTCGGGTGACTCTTCGACCTTCAAACGAATGATGAGGCCCACGAGAACGAGCAGGGCTGAAAGCAGGAACGGAATTCGCCAGCCCCAGGCCAGAAAAGCTTCATCAGGAAGTGTGCCGACCGCGAGGAAGACGAGGGTTGCGAGAATCGATCCGGCCGGTGAGCCCTGTTGCACCCATGCGCCAGCAAAGCCCTTCTTCTTTTCGTTCGAGTTCTCGGTTGCGAGAAGTACGGCGCCTCCCCACTCGCCGCCCACTGCAAGGCCCTGGCAGGCGCGCAAAACAATGAGTAACACCGGAGCAAGAAGCCCGACCTGTGCATACGTCGGCAAGAACCCGATAAGCGTCGTCGCGGTGCCCATCAAGAGCAGTGAGACGACGAGGGTGTTCTTGCGGCCAAACTTGTCACCGAAGTGCCCGAAGATCAGGCCACCGATGGGGCGTGCGAGAAACCCTACCCAGAAGGTGGCAAACGATGCCATCAAACCAGCTGCGGGGCTGATATCTGGATAGAAAACGCGGCCAAAAACTAGTGCTGCGGCGGTGCCAAAGATGTAAAAGTCGTACCACTCGATCGCGGTACCGACGAAGGCTCCGGTAATTGAGCGGCGCTGTTGAGCTGCTGTGGGTGTCGGCATTGACGTGTCCATTCTGTGAAACAAATGACTGTATTTGCCTAGCGTGGCCCAATTGCTCTATGCGCACAAATACTTATAAAGTAGGTTTCCTATACCTT
The DNA here is from genome assembly GCF_019049105.1 of Leucobacter chinensis. GTDB lineage: Bacteria > Actinomycetota > Actinomycetes > Actinomycetales > Microbacteriaceae > Leucobacter_A > Leucobacter_A chinensis. Next base: position 9,708 of record NZ_JAHQZR010000003.1, on the reverse strand, counting down.
GGAGGCATAGTGGACTTGCGGGTTATCAACTATTTTCTCTCGATTGCAGAAACGGGCTCGGTCTCGGCCGCCGCAAAACAGAGCTTTACCGCCCAGCCGTCGATCTCGCGACAAATTCGAGGGCTTGAGCAAGAACTCGGTGTTGTGCTTTTTGAGCGAGAAGCCCAGGGCATGCGTCTCACCCGTGCGGGCAAGCGCTTCTTGCCCATTGCCAAAGATATTCAGGTGCGGGTAGAGCGCGGAGTGACCGTCATGAAGTCGCTTGCGAATGAGACCTCAAGCTTTGTTGTAGCCTGCCCGCAGAGCGTTCGCGAGGCAATCATCGCCCCTTTTGTCGCCGATACTGGCGAGGTGCTCGGTGACGTAATCGAACTGATTCCCGACGAGATTTACGGCAAGCTCATCGGGGGTGAGGTCGACGTCGCTATCGGCACGTTTCCCCCTCCCGTTGGGCTTGAAAGCCGACGTCTCTTTCGCGCTCAGCTCTCGGTGCAGTTGCCTGCCTCAGACAACCCGTTTCAAGGCAGAACTGAGGTTGATCTTGAAGAGCTGCAGTATTTCAGCCACATCAACGTGCAAACAGGAAGCGCGGTTCAGCGTGCGTTTGATGATGCGGCTCGGGCGAGGCAGCTCGCCTTCATCTATCGAACGCAGGTGAGCTCGGGGCTGTTCGCACAGTCGCTTGCCGCTGCTGGAGGCGGCCCCGTGGTGACCACCGGGCCACCGCAGTTCGGCCTGGAACGCTTCACGATCACGTCGAACGGCGAGCCTCTCGTGATCACTGACTGGTGCGCCTGGGACAGGGGGCACTATTCAGCTGCAGCAATGGGCCCGCTCATCGATCGCATTATCGACTGGATCAAGCCGCGAGCTGAATACCTCGGCATTAGCTTCAGCGAGTAGCGTTTGAACGGTTAGCCCCCGGTTCCCCACCTGCGCTACCGCCCGCTCTCGCCGCCCGCTTTCGCCGCCCCGTCGATGCTGAAGGTACGCCACGGCCAGCGACTGAGCTCGCGTTTTCACGCCTGAGTTCCGTTTACTTGACAGAAAGCAGGGTGTTTCTCACAAAACACCCTGCTTTTCGTCAAATAGACGCGGATCGCGCAAGCAAACCACCCCGACGCTGGCCGCGCGCGGCAGCCCCGGGCCGCACAAGCCCGTCAGCCCCGAAACAAGCACGCAGCCCCACTCACCGAGCCGCCGCCCCCAGCTCCCCCACCCGCGCCGCCACCTCGACGAGGCGCCCAGCGAGTTCGTCGACGCGAGCGGCCGGCATGCGGGCCTCGGCGGCAGAGATGGTGATGGAGAGTACGGGCGATGATCCGCTGGGGTGGGGTACTGGGCAGGCGATGCCGGCAACGTCGGGCACGACGGGCAGGCCGCCGCACCAGCCGCGCTCGTGTACCTGAGTGACGAGGGTGCGAAGCCGCTCGGCGAGGGCGTCGGCGTCGCGGGGCAGCCAGCGTGAGGGCGGGTTGGCAGCGGTCTCGGCGATGGCGCGCTCTCGCAGGGACTCGTCGAGGCCGGCGAGCAGGGCGACGCCCGCGTAGCTCGTCGCGAGGGGTTTCACCTCGCCCACGTGTACCGAGAAGACGCGAATGGGTGAGTCGCCGTCGCAGCGCATGAGGTAGGTGGCTGAGCGGTAGTTGCGCTGGGCGAGGTAGACGGTGTCGCCGATGTCGGTCGCGAGCTCTTGCAGCAGGGCGCGGGTCTCGTCGAGGTGGCGCAGGGGGCCCGGCGTTGGCAGGGCGAGCGCGAGTTCTTCGAGGGCGCGGCCGAGGCGGTAGTGGCGGGTGGCGGTGCGCTCGACGACGCCGAGGTCGGCGAGGTCGGCGAGCAGGCGGTGCACGGTGGGGCGGGCGAGGCCCGAGAGCGGCACGAGATCTTGCAGGCGCAGCCCCGGTTCGTCGGCTTCTGAGAGCAGGCGCAGCAGCACCGCGGCGCGCGGCAAAACGCCGACGGGGGCGTGTGGTTCGTGCGAGAGGGGCATGGTTCCATTCTCTCGCATTGGCGAAAATTCGATTAACGGACATAAGTGCGTTACGCTACAAGAAAAGTAGGCAGAATTCTCATGTAATGTCCAATAAATGAGAATCAGAACGGCAAAGGAGCGTTATGTCTCTCACTGAAACGACGCAAACCTCGCAGCTCGACGTGCACGGCAGCATGGTGACCGTGCACGACTCGACGACAACCATCGACGGCGGCCGCCCGCTCGTGCTCGTGCACGGCACCGGTGGCACCACGGCGAGCCACTTCGGCCACCTCTTTCCGATGATGGCGACCAGAACCCGAGTGATCGGCGTCGACTGGGCCCCACCGGCAGAGGGCACCGAACTCACCCTCGACCTGCTCGTCGCACAGGTGCGCGAGGCGGTCGACACGGTACTCGGCCCCGACACCCCCTTCGACCTGCTGGGCTACTCGCTCGGCTCGGTCGTTGCCGAGGCGCTGGCCGCGAGGCTCGGCTCACGCGTGCAGCACCTCATTCTCGTTGCGGGGTGGATCACCACCGACCTTCAGCAGGGCCTGCGCAACCAGGTATGGCACAGCCTGTACGAAAACGATCGCGATGCACTGAGCCGCTACACCGCGTTCTGCGGTTTCTCGGGCCAGTTCTTGCAACAGTTCACCCCCGAGATGCTCGAGGGCGCGCTCACGACGCTCACCGCCGACGAGTTCTTGCGCCAGCAGATGGCGCTCAACGCCGAGATTGACCTGAGCGACGAGATCGAGCGCATCACCGCGCGCACGCTTATCGTCTCGTGCACCGACGACATCATGGTTCCAGGCCACCACCAGCGGCAGCTGCTCGGCGCGATTGAAGATGCGCGCCTGACGACCGTTTCGAGCGGCCACGCGATCTTCTTTGAGCGTCAGTCGGAGCTCATGCAGATCACCGATCTCTTCCTGCGCGAGCCCGACCGCTTCGCTGCAGGGTCGATCATTCCCGAGACCCGGTCTTGACTGAACACTTCTGAAAGAACACGAACATCATGACAACTGAAACACACACCACCGAACAGGCCGGGGCACAGCAGCTCGACGAAACGGCCGAGATTCTCATCATTGGCGCGGGCTTCGCGGGCCTCGGCATGGGCGCACAGTTGCGCCGTGCCGGCCGCGAAGACTTCCTCATCATCGAGCGTGCCGGCGAGGTTGGCGGCACCTGGCGCGACAACACCTATCCAGGGGCGGCGTGCGATGTGCCGAGCCACCTCTACTCGTTCTCGTTTGCGATGAACCCCGATTGGTCGGGCTTCTACACGCCCGGTCCCGAGATTCAGAACTACCTGTTGAACGTCACCGAGCAGGAGGGCCTTCGCCCGCACCTGCGCTTGAACGCGAACATGGACGAGGCGAAGTGGGACGAGCAGGCGGAGCGGTGGATCGTGCGCACCCCTCGGGGAACCTACACAGGCCGGTACCTCATCACCGGTACGGGGCACCTTGCTGACCCGAGCCTGCCCGATATCCCTGGCCTCGCCGATTTCGCGGGCGACATCTTTCACTCAGCGCGGTGGAACCACGATGTCGACCTCACCGGCAAGCGCGTCGCCGTTGTGGGCACGGGCGCCTCGGCCATTCAGGTGGTGCCAGAGATGGCCGAGATCGCGAGTGAGCTCACGGTCTTTCAGCGCACGCCAGCCTGGGTGATCCCGCGCATCGTGAAGCCGTACTCGGCCGCCACCCGCCGCAAGTTCGCGCGCGACTACGAGTCGATGCAGCGCGAGCGCGACGACATCTTCTGGTTCGCCGAGTCGGCCTACGCGCAGCGGCGTGCGGTTCCTGCGGCGCTCGCCGAGGTGACGGCCAATGCGCTCGGTAACCTTGAGCGCGCGGTGCCAGATCCCGAGCTTCGCGCGAAGCTCACGCCGAGCTACATGCCCGGCTGCAAGCGCGTGCTCTCGTCGAACGCCTACTACCCGACCTTCAACCGCGACAACGTGACGCTCGAGGCGAGCGCGCTCACGCGGGTCGAGGGCAACACGGCCTACGGCGCCGACGGCGTGGGCTACGAGGTCGACGCGATCGTGCTGTGCACGGGCTTCGAAGCGGCGCAGCCCCCGTTCGCCGAGGCGATCTTCGACGGCGAGGGCGTCTCGCTCGCCGATCACTGGTCGACCGGCATGTCGGCGTTCGATTCGACGGCAGTTTCGGGCTTCCCGAACCTCTTCGCGATCAACGGCCCCAACACCTCGCTCGGCCACAACTCGATCGTCTACATCATCGAGTCGCAGGTGCAGTACATTCTTGAGGCCCTCGACCGGGCCGATGCCGAGGGGCTGCGCACGCTCGTTCCGGCTCGCCCAGCTGAAGAAGAGTACGTCGCCAAGATTCAGGAGCGGGCCGCAACCTCGGTCTGGCTCATGGATGGCGGCTGCAACTCGTGGTACGTTGACCCCCGTTCGGGCAACCTCACGCTCATCTGGCCCGACTACGCCTACGACTTCAGGGCGCGCAACGGTCACTTCACGGGCGCGGGCTTCCTCTCGCGCGGCGCCGACGGCACCGTTCGTCCGCTTGCCGAGCAGCAGCCGAAGGCCGAGGCAACGCTCATCTAGCGCTGGCGTGCTCGCGTTTTTCGCGTCTACTTGACGAAAAGCAGGGTGTTTTCGCTCTCGCACCCTGCTTTCCGTCAAGTAGACGTCCATGGCGCGCGGCCCACGGCGCACGGCCCACGGCGCGCGGCGCGCGGTCGGCGAACCCGCGGTGGGCCGACCGGTCACGCGGCCCGCAGCCCGGCCACCACCGACCGGCCACCAACCTTCGCCCCCTATGCTTAAGCCATGACGCATACTGACGAGCCCGAGAGCGGCACCGAGCCAGGCGAACGGCGAGAGCGCCGAGAAAGCCCGGCCCCGGAGCAGCAGGCCCCGGAACGCCCGGAGCCAGAACGCTCCGACCGCCCCGAGCGGCCGCTGCTGAGCGCCGTGCTGAAGCCCTTCGCCGCGCCCCGGCTCAACATGCGTGAAGACTACGAGAAGGTGCGCCGGTTCCAGCGCCGCCTCGCCTCGCGGCCCGGGGCCAAGTACCAGGCGCTCGACCGCGAGCTCGTTTCGGCCGGTGGCAGCCACGAGATTCCGCTGCGCATCTTCGTTCCGAAGGAGCTTACGCGCGACGAGGTGCTCCTCTTCTTCCACGGCGGCGGATGGGTCACGGGCGACATCGAGAGCTACAGCCCCTCGTGCGCGACGATGGCCGAGCTCACCGGCTGCATTGTCGCCTCGGTTGACTACCGGCTGGCGCCCGAGCACCCGTTTCCGGCGGGCCTCGAAGACTGCCTGCGCATCACGCGGCTCGTGCTTGCCGACCCAGAACTCGTGGGCGCCGAGACCCCCGAACAGATCGTGCTCGTGGGCGACTCGGCCGGGGCGAATCTCGCGGCCGTGGTCTCGCAGCAGCTGCGCGACAGCGGCGAGCCCGGTGCCGCGCGACAAATCTTGCTGTACCCGGTGACGCACTGGGACCACGATCCGCACACCTCGCCGTTTGCCTCGGTGCGCAACCTCGGCGACGACTACCGGCTCACGAATACCGAGGTGCAGGACTATCTTGACCTCTACGCGCCCATCGAGGCGGATCAGCGCAGCGCCCGAGTGGCCCCGCTGCTCGCGACCGATTTTTCCAGCCAGCCCAAGACGCTGCTGCTCTCGGCCGGGCTCGATCTGTTGCGCGACGAGGGTGAGGCTTACGCCGAGGCGCTCGCAGTCGCGGGCAATGACGTGCGCGTGCACCGGGTCGAGGGGGCGCTGCACGGGTTCATCACCCTGCCGCGCTTCTCGCGTTCGCTGCGCGAGGGCTACGAGGTGATCACCGAGTTTCTTGACGGCGGGCCCGCCGAGCCGGGCGGCGAAGCGGGAGGCGCGTGAACCGCCGGGCGTGGGTGAGGCTCGACAACGCCTCGAACATTTTTCTCGCGGCGAGAAGCGATGTCGACCCCAAGGTGTTTCGGGTGAGCGCAGAGGTCGATCACGAGGTTGATCCTGAGCTCTTGCAGCGCGCCCTCGACACGACGTTCGACCGTTACCCGCTGTATCACTCGGTGCTGCGCAGCGGCATCTTCTGGTACTACCTGCAAGACAGCGACCTGCGGCCCAGGGTGCGGCCGGAAAGCCAGCACACCTGCGCCCCTATTTACTTCGATGACAAGCGAACGCTGCTCTTTCGCGTCATCTACCATCGCAAGCGCATCATGCTCGAAATTTTTCACGCGCTCTCTGACGGCACGGGGGCGCTCTGGTTCTTGAGCGACCTCGTCGAAGAGTACGTGTGGCTGCGCTCGCCGGAGGCTGCGGGAACGCCAGGCGGGCCGAAGCTCGAGATCGACCAGGGCTGGGGATCGCCGGTGGCGCGGGGCATTCCCGCCCCGGAGCCCATGCACGAGCTCGTGGCCGACAGCTTCTCGGAGCACTTCGCCACGAAGCGAGCGACCGGCGACGAACCCAAGCCGCAGAGCGGCGACGGGGCCGCACGCTACGCCCTGCGCGAGGCGAAGGGCGCGCTTCGGCCGAAGGGTGGCCGCGTGTACCGGGTGCGGGGAACTCGCACGCCCGACAACCGCACGAGGCTCGTCGAGCTCACGGCTCCCGCCGGTGAGGTGATCGCGCTCGCCAAGGCCGAGGGCGTCTCACTCACGATGTACCTCACGGCGCTGCTGCTCGACTCGGTCAACCGGGCCTCTGGCGGGCTCGGCAAGGCTCGCACGATGGGGGTCTCGATTCCCGTGAACCTGCGCCAGCATTTTCCGTCGACCTCGGCCCGCAACTTCTTCGCCACCGTGCGCGTTGAGCACCGCTTCGGCGAGGGATTAGACGACATCGGCTCGATCTGCCGCGACCTCGACGAGCAGTTCAAGCCGCAGGCAACCCGCGAGGCGCTCGAGGCGAAGGTGCAAAAGCTCATCGCGTTCGAACGCATGGCGCTGCTGCGCATCGTTCCGCGGGCACTCAAGAACGTGATCCTGCGCCAGATCAACCGCGCCAACAACCGCGGACTCACCGTCGCCCTGTCGAACCTCGGCAACGTGCGCCTGCCCGGCCAGGCCGAGGCCCACGTTGGCCGCATGCTTTTTCACGTCGCCTCGGTGCGCCCCCAGTTCTGCGCCATGTCGCACGCGGGCGAGCTCACAATCAGCTTCACCTCGCCCTTCGTCGAGACCGACCACGTGCGCGAGTTCGTCAGGCGCCTCACCGAGGCGGGCGTTCACGTCACGGTCGCGGCTGCCCGTGTCACCGAGCAGGAGCTCGACGAGCAGCAGCGGGCGGTGGTGGCCCCGTGACGCGATGTGACGAGTGCTCGGTGCAGCTCGAGGGGGCGTGGGCGAGGTGCCCACTGTGCGGGGCTGACGCCGCTGCGGGCGGGGCTGACGCCGCTGCGGGCGGGGCCGGGGGCTCTCTCGGGGCTGTGGCGAGGCCCGATCCGCTGCCCTCGATTCCACTCGCCTTCTCGCGCCGGCGCCTGCTTCGTGCCCTCTTCCTCACGTCGCTCGCGATGATCGTGCTCTCGCTCGCCGCGCAACTGCTCTTCAGCGGGCAGCGGGGAGCGCCGGGCGCGCTGCGCATCGTGTGGCTCGCCATCGTGACCCTGTGGCTCGTCACCATCATGGCGGTGCGCAAACGCCACAACCTCGCGAAGGGAACCCTGTACCTGGTCGTGATCGTCAGCGCCATGAGCGTCTACTGGGATTACCTGACCGGCTGGCACGGATGGTCGCTCAGCTTCACGATCCCGATCGTGTGCGGATCGTCGATTCTCGCGCTCATGATCACAGTGCAGCTCACCCGCGTCGAGGTGGGCGACCACATTCTCTACACCGTCGTCACAGTGCTGCTCGGCCTCGCGCCCATCGTCTTCTTGGTGCTCGGCTGGGTCAGCACGTCGATTCCATCGCTCATCTGCGGATCGCTGAGCGTCATCACCCTCGCCCTCCTGCAAACCACGCGAGGCGCCGAGGTGCGGCACGAACTGAAGAAGCGGCTGAACCTGTAGGGCGGGGTGCGCGGCGTTCGGGGCTCGGCGCGGCGGGTGGCGCGGTGTTTCGGCGTCTTGCCGGCCATTTCGCGGTCTACTTGACGAAAAGCAGGGTGTTGACGCGAAAACACCCTGCTTTTCGTCAAGTAGATGGGCAACGGGCAGCCAGCGCGATCGAGTCTTGGAAGCCGCTCCCTCCGAGATGCTCTTAACCCGTTTCAACGAACTGTCGTGGGGCGGGGTGGGTGAAATTCCGGTCACAGCCCTCACACGAACTCTGGAGAGTACACTAAGCACGTGAGGCATGCCCCGCTCATCGCTCTGGCGAGTAACGATGCTTAGCGAATGCCGTTCACGATGAACCCCACGCCCAGGCGTGTGAATCGGCCCAACGTTGCCGTTGCTCTCTGACGATTCGCCGCCCGAGCGACCCGACGAGAGGCGGCCCAACCCCCAATGCACAACGCGAGAAGCGAACTCAAGAGCGCCCTGCGCAGCCTGTTCACCCTGAACCCCCAGAAGGGGCCAAGACGGTGGATCGCAACGCGCGCAGCCCTCTCGATGGGTGTTCCTCTCGCCGTCATGACGTTCGCTGGCCGCCCCGACCTCGGGCTGCAGGCCGGCACGGGAGCGTTTCTCGCCCTCTTCTTCGCGGGAGCCCAGGCCAAGGAACGCGCCAAAGTACTGCCCGTCATGGCCGCGGCCCTGCTCACCTGCGCCGCGATCGGCACCTGGCTGGCCCCCTGGCCGTGGATCAGCGCAACGGTCATGGTCTTCGTCGCAATCGCCGGTAGCGCCTTCGCCTTCGGCTTCCGCATCGGCCCGCCAGGCCCCGTGTTCTTCGTGCTCATGTACGGGCTTGCGAGCATGATCACGGCCGAGTACGACGGGGCTCGGCGCATCGATCCGCTCGTGTTCCTCACGGCTCTCGCCTCTGGCCTCGCCTTCGCCTACCTGCTCGCGCTGCTGCCGCTCTTGCTTCCGAGCCAGCGCACCCGCCCCGCCCGCACCCTGCGCGAACTGTTGCCCGGCCCGTGGCTCGGCGACGGCGAGGGCTGGCTTATTGCCCGCGTCGCCGTGGTCTCGGCCGCCGGCATGGTCGTGAGCATGCTGTGGATCGACCCCGGCCGCGCCTACTGGACCGTCGCCGCGGGCATTGCCGTGATCGGCCTGAGTACGGTTCCGACGCACGCCCTCTCGCGCGGCATGCACCGCACGTTTGGAACCCTCGTCGGCGCACTACTGTACCTCGTGATCGCCCCGCTCGGTGCGCACCCGTGGGTGTTCGTGCTGCTGCTCGCTGGCCTGCAGTTTGTCATCGAGCTCGTCGTGGTGCGCAACTACGGCGTCGCGCTCGTGTTCATTACGCCCCTCGTGCTGCTCATTGCGGGCGCCGCCATGGGCAGCACCGACCACCTCACGACCGCGACCGAGCGCCTCGTCGACACCGCGGTCGGCTCGGCCCTCGCGATGGCTTCGGGCTTCTTGCAGCGCCCGGGAGCGGCGGCGCGCGCTTCGCGCTGACGGGTTCGGGGCGCGTCCACCGCTTCGCGCTTCGCGCCCCTTGCCGCTCGTGCCCCGCCCGCGTGCCCCGCTCGTGCCCCGCACGCCCCTCGCGCCCACCGTGTGGTCAAAAGGTGTCGAAAATCGAGCGAAACGCTCGGTGTCAACTTGTTGTGAGTCACTCACCCCGGCATACCGTCAGGGTCTTGTCACTGTTTGGGAAGGTTAATC
>NZ_JAHQZR010000023.1 GCF_019049105.1 Leucobacter chinensis | reverse complement strand
TCCCAACAACCCCACAACGCAAATCGACACCACACCAACGGCGCGCCCCCACTCAAACAGCCAAAACACAAAAACGCGAAAAGCGATGGTTTGCACCTCTTGTCCGTCCCAAGCACCTCAGCATTGATGCAAACGGGCCCAAAATACGTCGTTGTAATACCAGCGGGTTCAGCACCCCGGGCGCGTCAACGCTTCCCTCACGTACACATTGCGTTCTCGTCGATCGAGCCCGGTGAATCATTTGAGGTATCGATGAGTCGAGGGGGTCATTCAAGGCTCGCTAAGATTTCGACGATGTCGTGTTTACTCCGCTATCACGGCACGAGCATGTTCGCGTCGGACTCGAGCAGCTGCGAGATTCCGCTCGATTCAGATGGCTGCGCCCATCACCACTCAACCGGGTATGCTCAGATTGCATACAGTGTGGCTTCGCGATCGAGATCACTCCTGTGACATCTCGCTCGGTGGCCAGACCTCACCGTGCCCCTGACTTCTCTAGCCCCTGGGTCTTGCCGTCTTGCAGCACACGCCGGCATCACAGATCGTCGAACTGCAGCACTCAACCCCTAGGCTCTCCATGCAAGAGTGAGCGGATCATCTTCGGGTCACCTCCGACTGATGACATCAGCACCTGCAGAGAGCATCGCAATTGGCACATCGTCGTCATCTCCTATGCAAACACAGGCATCAGAATCACACGAGATACGAACTACCGCGAGTCGCTCCGTGATCAACAGATGAGTCCGTTGACATCGAGTTCGACGTCGAACTCGTGCGTTCGAGCAGGTGGCCCAAGCGGGCCATAACCGGCTTTCAGAAGCATCCGAATTCTCAGTCCTTCAAACCTTGACGGCTTTTCCTTTGAACGAAACCCTACCGCCGCATCTGTATGCAAGCACTCATACCTGAAGGCTGCATCTCAGCAACGTCGTCAGCCATCACAGAGCCTGGGTCCCACGCTGAACCGAAAGTGCTCGTACAGGCCTGACACAGTACTCGAACAAGCAAAAAAGGCTGCCCTGGTGCAGCGGGAGGCTTTTTGCCCTCGCTGCACCAGGGCAGCCTATCTATCCATGAGGAGAATAGAAAAAGGGGCTGGTCTCGATACTGAGACCAGCCCGTTTCCCATTAAAAAGAAGTCCGGCGGTGTCCTACTCTCCCACGAGGTCCCCCTCGCAGTACCATCGGCGCAGTCAGCCTTAGCTACC
>NZ_JAHQZR010000022.1 GCF_019049105.1 Leucobacter chinensis | reverse complement strand
CGCTCGGTGTCAACTTGTTGTGAGTCACTCACCCCGGCATACCGTCAGGGTCTTGTCACTGTTTGGGAAGGTTAATCCCAACACATTGTGCAGGAGCCGGGGTGATAGGCCGTGCACGGAACCGTTCCGGGTATCGTTCGTAATAGCGCTGTAACGCAGCATTTCGTGTGTTCCACACTGTTTTCCAGGACCCGTCTCCCACTTGTTTTGGGGTAAATAACGCGATCCCTGAATGCCGATGCTCACCGTTATACCAGGCCACATACTCATCGATATAGGTGCGGGCAGCTTCAAGACTGTGGAACACTTTGGGATATCCGGGCCGATACTTCATGGTTCGAAACCCGGCTTCTGAGAACGGGTTATCGTTTGACACATACGGCCGGTTAAACGACATCCTCACCCCGTACGTGGTGAGCGTTTCTCGGAGCAGGTTTGATCGCATCGCTGCTCCTGAGTCTGCATGCACCACAAGCGGAGCCCCATGCCGGGCGATCGCGGTTTTGAACATATCGGCTGCGAGATGGTCAGCTTCTCGCTCTTCCACCCGATATCCGATAATTTCTCGAGAGAAAATATCGGTGATCTTATATGCCTTGTACACGACGCCTCGCCATGGGGAACACACATCAGTGATGTCCCACGACCAGGCCTGCCCGGGCCTGGTCGCTTTCACAACCGGCGCCACCCGCGAGGTACCCGCTTTCTGCTTTCGTGAAGCAGTCACGGGACGGTTCGACTGTTCAAGCGTATTCGCGATACGCCACCACGAGCGACGAGAAGCCAGCATCACTCCCGTGTCCCATGCCCTTGCGAAAGAATGATTAACCGAGAGTTGCTTGTTCCAGCCTGCAAGAATCAACGCTTGAATACGTTCCCGAGCAGTCACCCCAATCCGAGACCGGTATGCCCGCAACGTGTGTGGGAGAGGGTTCGCAACTTTTGGGCGTGGATGGTGTCGATACTGCCATGTTGAACGGGACAAGCCGGCAAGCTGTAACGCTTTGCGTTGCGACCCGGTCAAGACGGTGAGATGCCGAATGAGTTGGTTCTCGGCCGTGATGAAGGGGCCGGGTGTTGAGGAGCCGGTGACGGTCTGGCGTCGGGCTCTTGCTCGTTCAACTGATGCAAGAGCCCGATAGCTTTTCCCAGCGCCTCGTTCACCGCTTCAAGCTCGGCCACGCGTTCGCGTAACCGTTCGTTCTCTGCCTCAGCTTTTTCATACTGCTTCGCCACAAAACGGCGTTGAGAAGAAGACGTCATAAGGCCAGTCTCTCGCGGAACAAGACCACGGGAAAGATCCCCCTCGAAAACAGCGGCACGCCACCGCCTGAACTGATGTTTCGTTACGCCACGAGATTCAAGCCATGCATGTTTCATTCCATAAGGCTGCTGCTCATAGGTGTACACAAACTCGCAGACTTCATCGTTAGTCATTCCGGGCACGATAGACAAACCAGGGGCTCCTCTTCAATAGATGGGTGAGTGACTCACAACCAGCCTGGCAAAGAGGG
>NZ_JAHQZR010000021.1 GCF_019049105.1 Leucobacter chinensis | reverse complement strand
AAAAGAAGTCCGGCGGTGTCCTACTCTCCCACGAGGTCCCCCTCGCAGTACCATCGGCGCAGTCAGCCTTAGCTACCGGGTTCGGAATGTAACCGGGCGTTTCCCTGACGCTATCGCCGCCGTAACACTATTAACCTATCAACACACACCCAACCCAAAAAAGGTCAGAGAATGTGGGCCGCAGGTTGAGAACCACAAAGTGAACGCGAATTCATCGTTACGCTAAAATCTTTTGAAACATTATGTCTCCCACCACAAACGGTGAGAAGAAATCAAGTCTTCGGTTTATTAGTACCAGTCAGCTCCACACATTACTGCGCTTCCACATCTGGCCTATCAACCCAGTCGTCTACTGGGAACCTCACACCCTAAAGGGCACGGAAATCTCATCTTGAGGCCGGCTTCCCGCTTAGATGCTTTCAGCGGTTATCCATCCCGAACGTAGCTAATCAGCGATGCCCTTGGCAGAACAACTGACACACCAGAGGTTCGTCCAACCCGGTCCTCTCGTACTAGGGTCAGATCCTCTCAAATTTCCAACGCACGCAGCGGATAGGGACCGAACTGTCTCACGACGTTCTAAACCCAGCTCGCGTACCGCTTTAATGGGCGAACAGCCCAACCCTTGGGACCTACTCCAGCCCCAGGATGCGACGAGCCGACATCGAGGTGCCAAACCATGCCGTCGATATGGACTCTTGGGCAAGATCAGCCTGTTATCCCCGAGGTACCTTTTATCCGTTGAGCGACAGCGCTTCCACAAGCCACTGCCGGATCACTAGTCCCGACTTTCGTCCCTGCTCGACCTGTCAGTCTCACAGTCAAGCTCCCTTGTGCACTTACACTCGCCACCTGATTGCCAACCAGGTTGAGGGAACCTTTGGGCGCCTCCGTTACTTTTTAGGAGGCAACCGCCCCAGTTAAACTACCCACCAGGCACTGTCCGAAAACCCGATCAGGGTTCGTCGTTAGATGTTCAATATGACCAGAGTGGTATTTCAACAATGACTCCACGAATACTAGCGTATCCGCTTCACAGTCTCCCACCTATCCTACACAAGCCACACCGAACACCAATACCAAGCTATAGTAAAGGTCACGGGGTCTTTCCGTCCTGCTGCGCGTAACGAGCATCTTTACTCGTAATGCAATTTCGCCGAGTTCATGGTTGAGACAGCTGGGAAGTCGTTACGCCATTCGTGCAGGTCGGAACTTACCCGACAAGGAATTTCGCTACCTTAGGATGGTTATAGTTACCACCGCCGTTTACTGGGGCTTAAATTCAAAGCTTCGCAACCGAAGTTGCTAACCTCTCCTCTTAACCTTCCAGCACCGGGCAGGCGTCAGTCCGTATACATCCAATTGCTTGTTAGCACGGACCTGTGTTTTTAGTAAACAGTCGCTTCCCACTGGTCTCTGCGGCCACCACACCCTTTCCGGAGTAAATCCGTATAAGTGGATGGCCCCCCTTCTCCCGAAGTTACGGGGGCATTTTGCCGAGTTCCTTAACCACGATTCTCTCGATCTCCTTAGTATTCTCTACCTGACCACCTGTGTCGGTTTGGGGTACGGGCAGCTAGAACCTCACGTCGATGCTTTTCTCGGCAGCATAGGATCAGTGACTCGCTCCAAAAAGAGCTCCCCATCGCATCTCAGCCTTCACGAATGGCGGATTTACCTACCACTCGGCCTACATGCTTAGCCCAGGACAACCATCGCCTGGGATCACCTACCTTCCTGCGTCACACCTGTTAATACGTTAACCACCCGAGTTCGGGTTCGAAGCATCCACAAAGCAAACACCCGAAGGTGAAAGCAAAGCTTCAGTTTTCTTAGCACTACTCGTTAGGTTCTTGTCGGTTCTTCGCCGGTACGGGAATATCAACCCGTTGTCCATCGACTACGCCTGTCGGCCTCGCCTTAGGTCCCGACTTACCCAGGGAAGATTAGCTTGACCCTGGAACCCTTGGTCTTCCGGAGGACGGGTTTCTCACCCGTCTTTCGCTACTCATGCCTGCATTCTCACTCGTGTAGCATCCACGGCTGGATCACTCCGCCGCTTCACTCGCCACACGACGCTCTCCTACCCATCCATACGGCTGGACCACGAAGGCCTACCTGTTATATGAATGTCACAACTTCGGTGGTGTGCTTGAGCCCCGTTACATTGTCGGCGCGGAATCACTTGACCAGTGAGCTATTACGCACTCTTTCAAGGGTGGCTGCTTCTAAGCCAACCTCCTGGTTGTCTCAGCAACTCCACATCCTTTTCCACTTAGCACACGCTTTGGGACCTTAGTTGGTGATCTGGGTTGTTTCCCTCTCGACTATGAAGCTTATCCCCCACAGTCTCACTGCTGCGCTCTCACTTACCGGCATTCGGAGTTTAGCTGACGTCAGTAACCTTGTAGGGCCCATCGGCCATCCAGTAGCTCTACCTCCAGTAAGAAACACGCAACGCTGCACCTAAATGCATTTCGGAGAGAACCAGCTATCACGAAGTTTGATTGGCCTTTCACCCCTAACCACAGCTCATCCCCTCAGTTTTCAACCTAAGTGGGTTCGGTCCTCCACGTGTTCTTACACACGCTTCAACCTGGCCATGGATAGATCACTTCGCTTCGGGTCTAGGACATGCGACTGAATCGCCCTATTCAGACTCGCTTTCGCTACGGCTACCCCACACGGGTTAACCTCGCCACATGCCGCTAACTCGCAGGCTCATTCTTCAAAAGGCACGCAGTCACCCCACAAGGAGGCTCCTACGGATTGTAAGCAAACGGTTTCAGGTTCTATTTCACTCCCCTCCCGGGGTACTTTTCACCTTTCCCTCACGGTACTAGTCCGCTATCGGTCATCTGGGAGTATTTAGGCTTATCAGGTGGTCCTGACAGATTCACACGGGATTTCTCGGGCCCCGTGCTACTTGGGATACACACGACGCGGTCAAGCAATTTCGAGTACGGGACTCTCACCCTCTCCGATCAGGCGTTCCAACCTGTTCCTCTATCACTTGAACACTCACGCTGAAGGCTCAGTAGCGCCTTCCCATGCGTCCCACAACCCCCCTGATGCAACGCCTACCAGCTATCACACACCAGAGGTTTAGCCTCATCCGGGTTCGCTCGCCACTACTACCGGAATCACATGTTGTTTTCTCTTCCTGTGGGTACTGAGATGTTTCACTTCCCCACGTTCCCCCCACACACCCTATATATTCAGGTGCGGGTCACCAGGTACGCACGCGCCCTGGCGGGGTTTCCCCATTCGGAAATCCTCGGATCGAAGCCCGTTTATCGGCTCCCCGAGGCTTATCGCAGATTACTACGTCCTTCTTCGGCTCCAGATGCCTAGGCATCCACCGTTCGCTCTTAGCAACTT
This sequence comes from Leucobacter chinensis, assembly GCF_019049105.1. Taxonomy (GTDB): domain Bacteria; phylum Actinomycetota; class Actinomycetes; order Actinomycetales; family Microbacteriaceae; genus Leucobacter_A; species Leucobacter_A chinensis. The sequence continues at coordinate 2,164 of NZ_JAHQZR010000021.1, read as the reverse complement.
GAAATCACATAAGTAAATTAAAAATTATCCAAAAGAATCATTATGAAACCACCCACACAAACGTGTGAGCAGAGTCCAATGATACATAAACAACAAAACCAAAGTCTTGTTGTCGATGCTCGCGTCCACTGTGTAGTTCTCAACATACGGTCGATACACACCCCCATGACAACACGTTCATGAAAGCATGTCCGAAAGACCAAACCAACACCCCAAAAAAAAGGGCATCGCCTGGGCCTTCAGGACCCAATAGTATGCACCACGACCTGCTTCAACACCCCACACCCTTTCCTACCAGGAACCAAATCCCAATGTACTCGCAGCATGAAACGCATCCACACATCATCATCAAATGTTCCACCCATGAGCACCCAGCAAGAAACATTCGTTCTTGAACCAGGCTTCTCTACACCACAAACGTGGTGAGTGCTCCTTAGAAAGGAGGTGATCCAGCCGCACCTTCCGGTACGGCTACCTTGTTACGACTTAGTCCTAATCACCAGTCCCACCTTCGACGACTCCCTCCAAAAGGTTAGGCCATCGGCTTCGGGTGTTACCGACTTTCATGACTTGACGGGCGGTGTGTACAAGGCCCGGGAACGTATTCACCGCAGCGTTGCTGATCTGCGATTACTAGCGACTCCGACTTCATGGGGTCGAGTTGCAGACCCCAATCCGAACTGAGACCGGCTTTTTGGGATTCGCTCCACCTCGCGGTATCGCTGCCCATTGTACCGGCCATTGTAGCATGCGTGAAGCCCAAGACATAAGGGGCATGATGATTTGACGTCATCCCCACCTTCCTCCGTGTTGACCACGGCAGTATCCCATGAGTCCCCGGCATAACCCGCTGGCAACATAGGACGAGGGTTGCGCTCGTTGCCGGACTTAACCGAACATCTCACGACACGAGCTGACGACAACCATGCACCACCTGTAACCGAGTGTCCAAAGAGTCCTGTATCTCTACAGTGTTCTCGGTTATGTCAAGCCTTGGTAAGGTTCTTCGCGTTGCATCGAATTAATCCGCATGCTCCGCCGCTTGTGCGGGCCCCCGTCAATTCCTTTGAGTTTTAGCCTTGCGGCCGTACTCCCCAGGCGGGGAACTTAATGCGTTAGCTACGACACAGAAACCGTGGAATGGTCCCTACATCTAGTTCCCAACGTTTACGGCATGGACTACCAGGGTATCTAATCCTGTTCGCTCCCCATGCTTTCGCTCCTCAGCGTCAGTAGCGGCCCAGAGATCTGCCTTCGCCATCGGTGTTCCTCCTGATATCTGCGCATTCCACCGCTACACCAGGAATTCCAATCTCCCCTACCGCACTCTAGCCTGCCCGTACCCACTGCAGGCCCGAGGTTGAGCCTCGGGTTTTCACAGCAGACGCGACAAGCCGCCTACGAGCTCTTTACGCCCAATAATTCCGGACAACGCTTGCACCCTACGTATTACCGCGGCTGCTGGCACGTAGTTAGCCGGTGCTTTTTCTGTAGGTACCGTCACTTTCGCTTCTTCCCTACTAAAAGAGGTTTACAACCCGAAGGCCGTCATCCCTCACGCGGCGTTGCTGCATCAGGCTTTCGCCCATTGTGCAATATTCCCCACTGCTGCCTCCCGTAGGAGTCTGGGCCGTGTCTCAGTCCCAGTGTGGCCGGTCACCCTCTCAGGCCGGCTACCCGTCGTCGCCTTGGTGAGCCATTACCTCACCAACAAGCTGATAGGCCGCGAGTCCATCCAAAACCGATAAATCTTTCCAACAACGACCATGCGATCATTGCTCATATCCGGTATTAGACGCCATTTCTAGCGCTTATCCCGAAGTTAAGGGCAGGTTACTCACGTGTTACTCACCCGTTCGCCACTCTTCCACCCAGCAAGCTGGGCTTCATCGTTCGACTTGCATGTGTTAAGCACGCCGCCAGCGTTCGTCCTGAGCCAGGATCAAACTCTCCGTAAAAAAACTGAATGCATACACGAACCCGGAATAAGGGAACATGCAGCGAGTTTGATCTGACTAAATAAAAACAAACAGCGAAACCAGAAAAACTGGCTCCAACTGGCCGAAATTATGTTAATCCAAAAAAGGAATCTCTCCAAAAACGGAGGATTACAAAAAATTGGCATTTGACAATTTAGTGCACACTATTGAGTTCTCAAGGACCA
>NZ_JAHQZR010000020.1 GCF_019049105.1 Leucobacter chinensis | reverse complement strand
CCGGGCACGATAGACAAACCAGGGGCTCCTCTTCAATAGATGGGTGAGTGACTCACAACCAGCCTGGCAAAGAGGGGCCCACCCAAATTGTTTGCACTTTTCACCCGTTTGAGGCCGAAAACCGCCTGAAAGTGCAAACAATTTCGCGGCAGCTGCGGTTGCTCCTGATACTTCTACGGCGTGAGGTAGCCACCAAAGTGGGTGAGGTGGGCTTTACGAATCTTTCTAGGCTGCGTGTTTTTCTGGGGGGGGGGGGGAGTTACAGAAATACCTCAAGAGTTCGGGGTCTACCTTCCGGACCCAGAACCCTACGCTCAGCGCCACTCAGCCGCTCAAGCAAGGGCTGCGCGAAGCTCATCGTCTGACAACTTGCGGTCTGCGTAGACCAGCCGAATTGCACTCGGGCCGGGGTTGCCAGCGTCTGGGGCGCGATGCCGCAAAATTAGCCCACATTTCTCGGCAACTCGGGCGCTCGCATGGTTGTGCTCCAAGAGATACGCGATCACCGGTAGCTCCGGAACGACAAGCTGCGCTCGATTGACCGCCACCTTCGAAACACGGCTGGCAATACCGCGGCCCTGTGCGTTCGCAGCCAGACGGTATCCCAGGTTCCAGAAGGTTTCGTTTCTGACGGAGCAACCCACGTGCCCGAGGACCTCTCGGCTCACCACATCGCGAACAATCCAGGCTGCGAGTCCGTCGCGCTCCCACGCATCAATCCACGATGTGACCATCGCAGTGGTCGTTGCGAGGTCGGTGTGCCGGCTAGAGGGAAGATGCGTCCAGACTTGCGGATCTCGGTAGATCTCATGCAGTGGCTCAATATCGCCCGTGGTAGGAGGGTCAAGACGAATGTCACTAAGCACTGACTCGTACCCGCGCTCGTTACCCATGCTGCGATTATGACAGTCGGTGATGGGTAAAAGCGTTACACCGTATCGCCTTGAACTGGCTCTCGGTCTTCGACTTCCACCCCAGCGCCGGCGCCGATACCTCTACACGTGTTCGCTCGAGCGAGAGAGCTGCTTAGCGGCTCTATTTGCTTTGAGACCAGCGAGCAACACCCAAATAAGCGACCAGAGTGCTGATGCAATGATGAGCGAAGCGATGATCGAGTTGGTGACGTTCTCAGAGACTCCTAGGAAGAAAAGGGGCGCACTGAGCAAAGCGAGGGCCGAGCCGATCAACATTCCAAGCCCTGCGATTTTGAGGCTTAGGCCCCCTGCAACATGGCCAACCCTCCAAGCCTCATCAGAGGCGAGGGTGTGCCGAGTACGAAGTCCAAGTGCTCTATTGCGTGCGATGTCGCCGTTCTCGCAGGCTTTGCCTACGGTGAATAGCCCGACTCCGAACAGGAGCAAGAAGGCGGCCATCACCATTCCCATCACCACAGTTTCGGCCATGCATCTGACCCTAGCAGCGTCACACTTCCGCGCACTAGATCGCGTACCCCGTAACCGGTCCCTCGGCATTCGGCTTCCACCCCAGCGCCAGCGCTACGTGATCCTCGAACGACTCGAGTACGTGCAGCTTGTGCTCGCGGCTGAGCTGGTTCGGTTGGAAGAGGTGGGGCCTCAGAGGTTTAACAAGGCGAGTATTCTTGTCAATGCGGTTCCCATTCTGGGGTGGCGCCATGTCTCGCAGGGGAGGAACCAATGATTGCACCGGACCTGAGAGAAGAGCTGGACCGAATATTCGCCGCGCGGGATCGGTCAAATATGGCTCCGACGATCGAGGCGTTTCTTCGTGTGCTTGACGCGTTCCCGGAAGAACCCGAAGTGCTCTACGAAGTGGGCGGCGCATACGATACTGACGGCCAGGAGGCCGTTGCTGCCGTCTACTACCAGAGGGCCCTGGAAGCAGGTCTGCAAGGGAAATGGCTGAGGCAGTGCTACCTGCAGTATGGAAGCACGCTTCGCAACCTCGGGCGGTTTGACAAGAGTCTGGCCGTCTTCGAAGAGGGGCTTGTCGCGTTCCCAAATTCCGAGTCTTTGACGGTATTCAGAGCGCTGACGCTGCACGCGATGGGTGACACTGCTCCCGCTCTAGGCTCGCTGCTTGTTCTTATCGCGGATCGGCTTCAGACCGACGAGATCATGCGATACGAGGCGGCCATTCGCGGCAATGGTGCTTACCTGGAATCGTTGGGCTCAGAAAACTAAACCAGCCTCATGTTCCCATAACATGAGGCTGGTTCCACTCGTGCAGCAATTCCCTCGCCCGAATGGCTAGATCGCGTACCCGGTAACCGCCCCCTCGGTATTCGGCTTCCACCCAAGCGCCGGTGCCACGTGCTTCGCGAAGGACTCGAGCACGTGCAGGTTGTACTCGGGGCCGAGCTGGTTCGGAATCGTCAGCATGAGGGTGTCGGCCGCCATCACGGCCTCGTCGTTCTTCAGCTGCTCGATGAGCACCTCGGGGCTGTCGGCGTAGGTCTTGCCGAAGGTCGAGCGCAGCCCGTCGATGACGCCTATCTGATCCTGGTTCTCGCGTGAACGCAGCCCGAAGTACATCTCGTCGCGCTGGTTCATGATCGGGAAAACGCTGCGGCTCACGCTCACGCGTGGGGTGCCAGTGTGGCCGGCGGCGCGGTAGGCCTCGCGAAACTGCTCGATCTGCTGGCGCTGCAGCACATCGAAGGGCTCGCCGGTGGCCTCGGTGAGCAGGGTCGACGACATGAGGTTTAGGCCCATGCGGCCGACGTCTTCGGCCGAGGCGCGCGAGCCGGCTCCCCACCAGATATGGTCGCGCAGCGTGGGCGAGTGCGGCTCGATGGGCAGGTGAACGCCGGGGCCCGTCATCTGCGGGTCGCCCTCGGCGATGCCGCCGCCGTCGATCGCGTCGAGAAAGAGGTCGAACTTGTCGCGGGCGAGGTCGGCGCCGCGGGGGTCGCTCGAGCCGGTGTAGCCGAATGCCTCGTAGCCGCGCAGTGCCGGTTCTGGTGATCCTCGGCTGATGCCGAGCGCGAGTCTTCCGTCGGCGATGTAGTCGAGGGCGGCCGCTTCTTCGGCGAGGTAGAGGGGGTTCTCGTAGCGCATGCCTGGGTTGTAGCACCCGTTGTCAGTGTCGGCGCGCTCTACAGCACAACGTTGACGACAATCCTGGCTGGTTTTCGATGAAAGCGGCTCTTCCTGCGCTGAGCGTCGGTGCGATGATCGCGTGCTCCACCCTCATAGAGGCGCATCGAGTACTTCGCGCAGCTGATCGACGGTGGGCGAACCAGCCAGCCCGGCAGGAGTGCGGAACACCCGACAGGCAAGCCCCACCGGCGTGTGCTCGTCGGCGAAGGGGTCGGAGCCGTCAATGAGGACGGTCGGGGACCCGTGGAACCCGAGGCGGGCGGCGTCCTCGGCGGTCTCGACTCGCTGATGCGCGACGCGGACGTCCGATCGGCCGTCGAGGGCCTCGGCGAGCCGCCGGTCGAGCACCACCCAGTTCGGGCACCCGTCGAAGTACTGCAACGTGATCTCCATGATCCACTCCTCTCAATCTCTGTCCGCGCGGACCGTGGCCGGTGACGCCGTCTCAGGCGACACAGCCGCCGCCGGGCGCTTGGCACGCGCGGCGCGCAGCCCGTTGGCGATGACGACGAGCTCGGCGACCTCGTGGACGAGGACGACCGCGGCCAGGCCGAGCACGCCGGTGATGGCCAGCGGCAGCAGCACGGTGATGATCGCCAGGGACAGCACGATGTTCTGGTTCATGATCGCCCGGCCACGGCGGGCGTGCCGCAGCGCCTGCGGGATCAGGCCGAGGTCGTGGCCGGTGAAAGCGACGTCGGCGGACTCGATCGCGGCGTCGGAGCCGGTCGCGCCCATCGCGATGCCGACGGTCGCCCCGGCCAGGGCGGGGGCGTCGTTGATGCCGTCGCCGATCATCGCGGTGGGCGAGGCCCCGGAGAGCTGGGCGACGATGCGGGCCTTGTCCTCGGGCCGCAGCTCGGCGTGCACGTCGCCGATCCCGGCGATCTGCGCGAGCGCGTGCGCGGTGCGGGCGTTATCGCCGGTGAGCATGCTCACCTCGACGCCCTGGGCCCGCAGCGTGCGCACGACCTCGGGGACCTCGGGGCGCAGCTCATCGCGGACGCCGATCGCCCCGGCCAGCTGGCCGTCGACGGCCACGAGCACGCAGGTCTGGCCCTCGGCCTCCAGGTCCTCGACCCGGGCCTTGAGCGGCCCCGCATCGATCCAGCGGGGGCTGCCCACCGTCACCCGGCGGCCGTCGACCAGGCCGCCGATGCCGTGCCCGGCCTCCTCCGTCACGTCCTGCGCGGCGGGGGCTCCCTTGCCCGCGGCGGCGATGGCGGCGGCCAGCGGGTGCGTGGAGTGCTGCTCGACGGCGGCCGCCCAGGCGAGCACCTGGGCGTCGTCGAACCCGTCGGCGGCGACGACGGCGGTGACCTCGGGCCGGTTGCGGGTCAGGGTGCCGGTCTTGTCCACGGCGAGGTGGCGGATGCCGCCGAGGCGTTCGAAGGCGGCCCCGCTCTTGATGACGACGCCGAACTTCGTCGCGGCCCCGATCGCGGAGACCACGGTGACGGGCACCGCGATCGCCAGCGCGCACGGGCTGGCCGCGACGAGGACGACCAGGGCGCGGGTGATCCAGGTCTCCGGGTCCCCGAGCAGCGAGCCGAGCACGCCGACCAGGACGGCGAGGACCATCACGCCGGGCACCAGCGGGCGGGCGATCCGGTCGGCGATCCGGGCCCGTTCGCCCTTCTCGGCCTGGGCCTGCTCGACCAGCTCCACGATGGTGGTCAGCGAGTTGTCGGTGCCCGCCGCGGTCGCCTCGACCTCCAGCACACCGGCGGTGTTGATCGCGCCCGCCGAGACCGCGTCATCGGGGGCGACCTCGACCGGGATCGACTCGCCGGTGATCGCCGAGGTGTCCAGGCTGGAGCGACCGGACCGGACAATCCCGTCGGTAGCGACCCGCTCGCCGGGGCGGACCAGCAGCACGTCGCCGACGGCGATCTCCTTGGCCGGGACCTCGACCGAGGCACCGTCGCGCAGCACGGTCGCAGTCTCCGGCACGAGCTTCAGCAGCGCGCGCAGGCCGCCACGGGCGCGGTCCATCGCCTTGTCCTCCAGGGCCTCGGCGATCGAGTAGAGGAACGCCAGCGCGGCTGCCTCCTGCACGTAGCCGAGGATCACCGCGCCGACGGCGCTGATCGTCATCAGCAGCGCGATCCCCAGCTTCCGCCTGACGATCAGGTTCCGCAGCGCGCCGGGCACGAACGTGTACGCGCCCAGCAGCAGGCCCGCCCAGAACGCGACCAGCGCCGCGAGGTGCAGCCCCGACCACTCCAGCACCAGGCCGGTGCCGAACACGACGCCAGAGAGGATCGGCACCACCAGTCCCGGGTCGCGCCACCACGGGCTCTCGGCCTCCTCGGCCTCTTCGGCGGCGCTGGTGGTCGGCTCGTCGCAGCCGCAGGCGGCGCTCACGAGGCGTCCCCCGAGCCGGTCGCGGCGCAGCAACCGGGCACCGAGCAGTGCGGGTCGATGCACGGCGCGCTCTCGTCCACCGCGAGCGTGACGTCCACCAGCGCCGTCAGCGCCGCCGCGAGGTGCGGGTCGGCGATCTCGTAGCGGGTCTGGCGGCCCTCGGGCTCGGCGACCACGATCCCGCAGTCGCGCAGGCAGGTCAGGTGGTTCGACACGTTCGAGCGCGTCAGCCCCAGCTCGCGCGAGAGCACGGTGGGGTGGCTCGGGCCGTCGAGCAGGGACATCAGGATCCGGGAGCGCGTCGGGTCCGCCATGGCCCGACCCAGCCGATTCATGACGTCGAGGCGCGAAGCAATGGTCAGCATACACTGAACTATACAGCGCGGACTGACCTATCGTCCAGTAGCAGGGCTGCCGCACGCGCTCCGCGCGCTTGCCCTCGGGAATCACGGTCACCTCTTGCGCCAGCTCGGCCACGTCGACATCCCGCGACCCTTCCACGTCTCCACAAGACCGGCGGCCCACCGGACGGACGCGAAGAGCCCGTAGCCGGCCCCGGCGAGGCCAGCGCCTACCACGAGCCACCGCCCGATGCCGAGCCACACGCTCCCGTCCACGTCCAGTGCCCACTGAGCACCCGTGATGAGCCCGGCGATGCCCATCCAGAGCCCGGCGACGACGACCACCACCGGCAGGAGGGCGAGGCACATCGCGGCGGCGGCCGACCACAGCTGACGGGCCTCCAGCTTCGAGGTGGCGGCGATGATCCGCTCGGCCCGTTCGTTCGACGCGTCGAGGTTCGCGGTCATCGTGGTCGACGCCTCTCCGGTGACCTGCTCGACGGCCTTCTGGACCCGCTCCTCGATGTGCTTCTCGATCCGTTGGACCGCCCCGCCGACCTGGCTGACGAGGTTCTGGTTCGCCGCGGCCTGCGCCTTGAGCCCCTCAATCGCCGATGCCGTAGCCGCGTGATTCCTCTGCGCCTCCGCGACCAAGCTCTGCGACGCGGCGTTCAAGCTCTCGCCGTTGAGACTCTGCGCGAACTCGCCGAGCGTGCTCGCGATCTCGTTCTGCCTGCTCTCGATACTCGCGATCCTCGCGGACACGTCGTTGGAGAGCGAGGAGGTCGACGCCGGGGCCGTGATCCGCTCCAGCCGCGTCGTCGTCTCCTCGTCCATGACCTTCACGAAGCCCGTGAGCTGCCTCTGCTGCTCGGCCAGCCGGTCGAGCCTCGCGTTCTGCGCCTCGACGGCGGCGAGGATCGAGGTCAAGGTCTCCGTCATCTCGGGACTTTCGAGCTGCGGCGGCGATCCGCTCTGCGCGTTCTGCTGCTTCAGCCTGTCGAGCGCTGCGCTCATGGTCCTGCTCCTTCTGCTGCTGGTGGTAGTCGAAGAACGCCTGCGCGCCCTCCGGGGTGAAGTCCGCCGAGAGAGCGCTCGTGCGCTTGCGGCGCTCGGCGCGCCCTGACTCGCCGCGGCGGTCCTCGATATAGAGGGTCCACGTCTCCTTGCCGACGTTCTTGCCCCGCTTGCTCACGGCGGTGTGAAGGCGCATCCGCGGCACCGGCTCCCCGTCGTCGCCGAGCTGCTGGTTCTGCTCCGCGATCACCGCTTCGAGACCAGCCTTGTCCGTCGCGCGGGGATCGGCCAGGGCGGCGCTCATCCGGTCGCCCATCTCGCGGTCGAGCCCACCCTCGGTGAAGTCCTCGCGGCGCAGCTCCCAGTCCTTCGGCGCGTGCTCCAGCCGCTTCACGACCGAGAGCCCGTGCTCGCGCATCAGCTCATCGTTTGCCGACTGCACGCCCTTCTGTTTCCCGGCCTTGCGGTCGTGGAACGTGCGATAGTCCGAGAGCGCCTTTCCCGTGCGGTTGTTGTGGTTGATGACGAGGATGTGGTTGTGCGGCTTCTTGCCCCGCCCATCCACATGACTGACGACGAGGCAGTCGGAATCCGGGTGCATCTTCTTCGCGAGCTGATAGCCCAGATCGTTCACCCGCTGCACGTCCTCCGGATTCTCCGGGTCGAACTCCTCGTCGCTGAAGCTCTGCCGATAGTGCAGCGCCTCGACATCGCGCTTCGTGTTCTGCGTGAGAGCACGGGCGCGGGCGGAGAATGCGCCGGGGCCTCCCGGCACGTCGCACGTGATCGAGACCCCGCGCTCGTCCTCCCTGCCCCGGATGTAGCGTTCCGTGTCGGCGGCGCTGGTGCTCGGACTGTAGTGCGTGGTGCTCACGATGCCGTCCGATCCCCGAGCAGCGCCCGGACCTCGCGCAGCAGCTCGATCAGCTCGGGCACCTCCGCTGACAGCGTCACCGTCTCACCGGCCCGCGCGCGGCGGTCCAGGTCGTTGACGTTGATCGCCAGCGGGCGCACCTGCGCGGCCAGCTCCCGAGCGTCCGCCGAGGCCTGCGCGCGGGCCTCGACCCCGAGCAGGTGCGCGGCCACGGCAGCGTCCAGCTCCTCGCTCCGGGAGGCGTGGAGGGCATCGCGCACGACGCTCCGCACCCACGTGCTCGGAGCCAGCCCGAGCCGCTTCGCACGAGTGCGAAGCGCCGCGAGCGTGGCCTCTCCGAAGTCGGTATCGAGCTTCGCGCGGCCCCCACGACGACGCTTCGCGCCGCCGTGACTCTGACGCACAGCCTCCGCATCAGCCCGACCGGTGTTCACCTGGGAGTCGGTCTGCTGCTCCACCTGTACGCCAGAGTGGCAAGCAGTAGCCGTGTCGGACATTTCGCTGACGCTCATGTCCTCCCCGGCTGCTTGCGAGGGGCCTCCGGCCCCCTCGACCCCCTGGAAGAGCGCATCGCGTTCGGTGCTCATGCGGCACCTCCGATCAGCGCCAGCGGCACGTCAGGGCTCCGCACCGCGAGCCCGCCCAGCAGCTCAGCAACCGCGCCCTCAGCGTCATGTTCCGCCGAGGTCTCCGGACCGTAGGTCAGTTCCCGCGACCCGACGTTCTGGTGATACGCGTTGCCGTACATGCCGGGCGTGTGTGCGGCGGTCGGGATGCTGCACTGGTGCCACTCGTAGGGCTCGATCTTCCCAATGTGCTGCACGAGGTAACGATTGATGTCGTCGGCACGATAGACCTTCACGACCGAGGCCAAGCGGCGGATGAACTGGTCCAACGCCTCGTCCACGTTGCCCTTCTGGCGGGCGTAGTAGAAGAACTCGACAGGCTCGATCGTCGCCGTGATGACGATAATGCGCGGGGCCACCTCGCCCTTGTTCTTGTACCGAGCCTTCGCAGGCGAGGCGTTGTACGGATCAAGCAGCAGCAGCCAGTCGTTCGCATCCATCGCCGAGGCCCGCAGATCGTCCAGCAGCAGCACCTCCTCGCCTCGCCAGTCATCAAGCGGGTTCCCCGTCGCGGCCCGGTAGACCTGCCACCGCTCGCCGTGCGCGTTCGCCGCGTTGATCGCCTCGGTGATGAAGTCCGTGGCGAACCGGGTCTTGCCGATCCCGGCATCCCCATGGACGAACACCACGTGCGTCGAGAACTCACCGGCGCGGAGCTTCGCCGCCGCCCGGTATGCGCGGCGCTGGCCGTAGGCCGACAGCGCGTCGTCGATCTCCCGCTGATGCCGCGAGTAGATGTCGAACAGCTCGTCCGTGAGCATGATCTGATCCCGCGTGAACTCGCCCTGGAGCACGCGCTCGCGCATGTCCTCGAAGTTCTCGGCGACGACCTTCTTCTTCACGTGCGCGCGCCCCTTGAGCCAGGTCTCCCGACGCTGGGCGTCGATCCCGAGGTAGTCAGGCCCACGCACCGTAGCGACCTCCGAAGGCGCGTACTGGTGCTTGTCCACGTACTTCACGTGCGTCAGATACGACAGCATGTTGTCGTAGGCGTACCGCCCGCGGCCCGGCTTCTCGACGTACTGGGGCTCGACGCCGATGCCGAACGCGAGCCGATCCAGCGGTGCGCTCTTCGCACGGCTGGCGAACTTGATGACCGCGTGCAGGTGATCGGGCTTCGGCTCGATCACCAGAGCCTTCTCCGTGTCGCTCCAGACCTCGCGCTCGTCCTTGTCATGCACGATGCCGTAGGCCTCGACGACCTCGCAGCCGGTGGCCTCGAGCCGCTGCACCACGTAGGCGAGGATCGCCTCGGCTCCCTGCTGGAGCAGCGCGGCCCCGTTCGGGTCCTCGGCAGCCCAGGCCCAGTGCGACGGATCGAGGTACTGCATGAGCCCGATGCTCGTCGGGTTGTTCTCCTGCTTAGCCACGGCGACCACCCCCGCCGCGGACAGAGCGGAGGGCCTCAGAGAGAGTGCGGCGCCTAAATGACCCCCTATTGACCCCCAAATGAGACCCAAAATGATCCCACGAGGCCACGCGACGGAGCGCGGGCGGAACCGACCGCTGACCAGGCACGTTGTTGCAGGGCGCGGCAATCGACAAGCCCTTGCCGCGCCCGTAGGAACGAATGAGGCTCCCGAAACTCTTAGAGTGCGAAGCACGGCTGCGGACCGTCATCACGACGACGGGCAGCCCGCCTGCGGCGGGTGCCAGGTCAGGCCCTCCGGGCGGGGTCAGGTCGGCGGGGACGATGGTGATGGTGCGGTCGGCGGTGCTCATCGGGCACCGCCCTTGCTGTAGCGCTTGATGACGGCCTGGTGCGTGACGCCGAGGGCGTCGCCGATCTTCGCCCAGGTCACCCCATCGGCGCGGGCATCGGCGACGGCGATCTCGACGGCCTCCTCCAGCACGGAGCGGAGCACTCCAAGGTCGTAGACACGGGCCTCGGAGTCGGTGAGGGAGGGGTCGCCCAGACGCCAGCGGAACGCGTTGACGTGATCGAAAGCAGCGGAGTTGGCGCTCATCAGCGATCACCGCCCATCACGGCGGCGACGGCGGCGCGCTGGCGCGGGGTCAGTGGCGTGAGTGCCAGGCGCTCACCGGCCCGGCGACCGGCGGCACGGGCGGCGGCGATGACGGGATCGAACCCATCAGCCTGCGAAACGGGGGTCGGGTCCTGGTCGAGCCCAGGATGGTCCAGCGCAAATGCGCGGGGAGCGTCGATAACGACAGACATCGGAAGTCCTCAAACATGAGTGTGCTTCCGGTTCCCCGCCACGGTAGTTGGGCTGTTTGACCGGCGACTCATCCGGGAGTAGTATCGCCAGCTTCAAAGTCTGGCCCCCGGTGGGATCTTCTTGTCTGCAACCATTCTCCCATGACTCGACTCACCAGTCCACTGACGAGTCGACTCGCGTGTCAGTCGCGACGCGGCTCTATTCGAATGAGGTCGGGGTCGAACTTCACGTGGCCGGGAGCGATGGGCTCGATGGTCACCGTCACCAGTTCGTCCACGAGCATCCGGCGACGGTCCACGTCCAACGCCCTCCACTTCGACTCGACGACCTCTCGGCGCTCCGCGGTACCGACCGGCTCGTCCACGTCCGCGAGCAGCTTCGCCGCCACCGACACCGAGCGGTCGAGCAGCTCCGCGTCGATCTCGTCGATGCGGGCCTTCACGTCGTTGATCGCCGCGGTGATCTCCAAGACCGGCTGGTGGATGTCTCGCAGCAGCGGGCTCAGTTCCTTCACGCGCTCGACCAGGGCGTTCCGCTCGGTCAGCAGTTCCTCGCGGTCCGGCCCAGCGTCATCCTGCGGCATCACGAGGTCGTGCACGTCCGCCGAGGACAGCCGGGTGAGCACCGCCTCGGTGACCATCGCATCGACGGGCTCCCGTTGGCGGGTGAGGTGGAACTGCTCGCCGCAGCGGTACGTCGGCTGCTTGCGGCTGTTCGTCCCCGAGACAAGCGTCGCGCCGCACCTCCCGCACAGGCCGATCGAGGACAGAAGGTACTTCGGCTGGTTGCCCTGCCTCGCCGACCTCCGCACGTTGTCCTCCAGCTTCGCCACCGCGGCCCGCCACGTCTGCTCGCTGACGATGGGCGGGAACGCCCCGCCCTGCACCGGGTACAGCTCGCCCGAGGCGTAGTGCTTGATGTAGCCAGCGTAGAGCGGGTTCGCCAGCAAGTACCGCACGGCATCGACGGAGAACGCCTGTCCGCGCGCGGTGACGTGCCCGGCACTGTTCAGGTCCTCGCGGATGCGCCGGATCGACAGCGCCGGTTCACCGAGGAACGCGTCGAATGCCCGCCGAACGGCCTCGGCCTCCTCCTCGATCAGTTCCCCCTCCCTCGTCCAGCCGAACGCCTTCCAGGTGGACGCCGGGATGCCTTCGGCCCGGCGTCGCTCGTTCGACCTGATCTGACGCTCGGCCTTGCGTCGTGCCTCGAACCGGGCGAGAGCGGCGAGCATCGTCGCCCGGAACTCGCCGTCAGCCGTAGAGAGGTCGATCTCGCCGTCCACTGTGACGACGCGCAGGCCGAGGTCGATCAGGGTGTTCAAGTCCTTCGTGCTGCGCAGCAGCCGGTCCATGTCCACGGCGACGACCATCGAGAAACGGCCCGCGCGGGCGTCGTCCAGCATCTCGGCCCACCGGGTGCCAGCGCGGCGCTTCTTCGTCGCCGACACCGCGTTGTCGTCGTAGACCTCGACCACGTTCCAGTCCTTGGCCTCGGCCAGCGCCCTGATCTTCCGCAGCTGGGTCTCGACGGTCCACCGGTCGCCCTTACGGTCCATCGAGGCGCGGACGTATGCGGCGACCTCGTTCGTCTTCCTGAGCGATACCAGTTCAACCATGCAACCAAGCTTACGTGAACGGGTGTTGCAACCACGATATGCGCTAGCGCATGTCGATGACGCCGGTTCCGACCTCGATGCGCTTCGTGCGGGCCGCCATCGCGGTGAGTAGCGGCATGGGCGAGGCGGCCTGGCGCGCGAAGTGGTGCACGCGCACGTAGGCGCCGTTCACGCCGATCTCGTCGGCGCCCTCGGCGATCTCGATGGTCTGCTTGAGCATGTCGCCGGCGGTGCGGGTGATTGACCCGGGCACGTCGCCGTAGTGCCCAAATGAGAGGAATCCAAATGCTTTCATGCCGGGTGTAACCGGGCGCCCGGTAAAAGTATTCCCGGGCATTATCTTGCGCGCGAGATAAATCACGAGACGGAGCAAAGCGGCGGATCCGCGACGAGCCAACACCCGGTCACCCTGAAGACCCACGCAAGATCGTACCGGGGTACGCCCCGCTGGTACCCGGGGCCGACGCGGCAGGTGGGTGGCCGGTCGTAGCGTTTGGGTATGAACGATATTTCGCAGCAGATTCCCCTCGTGAGAAGCACCCCCGAACCCCCGAGCGACCTCGTGGTTTCGGCCCACCACGTCGTCAAACAGTACGGCGATGCGGCGAACCCGGTCACGGCGCTCGGCGGGGTCAGCCTCGGCCTTAAGCGCGGCGCTTTCACCGCGATTATGGGCCCGTCGGGCTCGGGCAAGTCGACGCTCATGCACGTTATGGCCGGCCTCGACACCGTCAGCTCCGGCGAGATTCTGCTCGCGGGGCAGCGCATCACCGGCATGAACGACACCGAGCTCACGAAGCTCCGCCGCCGCCAGATCGGCTTCATCTTTCAGGCTTTCAACCTCGTGCCAACGCTCGACGTGCTCGGCAACGTCATGCTGCCCTTCGAACTCGACGGGCGCACGCCGACCGCGGCCGAGCAGGGGCGCATCGACACGATTCTCGCAACGCTTGGCCTCGCGAATCGCCTCACGCACCGCCCGCACGAGCTCTCGGGCGGTCAGCAGCAGCGCGTCGCCATCGCGAGGGCGCTCGCGACGAGCCCCGACATCGTCTTCGCCGATGAGCCGACGGGTGCCCTCGACTCGCGCACGAGCCGCGAGGTGCTCGGGCTCCTGCGCGAGGCCGTGAACAGCTCGGGCCAATCGATCGCGATGGTCACCCACGACCCGGTCGCCGCGAGCTACGCCGACCGCATTCTGTTTCTCGCTGACGGGCAGATCGTGCTCGACTCGGCAGCCATGAGCCCAGAGCAGGTCTCGCGCACGATGCTGAACCTCGAGCAGGTGAGCGCGTGAGAGACAGGCTCCAGGGGCACGGCGCGACGATCGTTGTCTCGGCACTCTCGACAGTGCTCGCCGTCACGCTCATTCTCACGACCGGTGTGCTCGCGGCGGCGCTCGATCCGAACCTCATGGAGGGCTCTGCGACCTTTCGCATGATGTTTCTCGCGGTCTCGTTCGTGTTCATCGGTATCGCTCTCTACGTCGCCGCGATCGTCACCGCGAACACCTTCTCGACGATTATCGCGGGGCGCACCCGCACGATCGCGCTGTACAGGCTCATCGGCTCGACCTCGAACCGCATGCGTGCTTCGGTCGCCCGCGAGGGCCTCGTCATGGGAGCCCTCGGCGCGCTCGCCGGCTTCGTCGTCGCGACGGGGCTCGTGGCGGGCGGCGTGGCCATCGCGGAGCAGTTGGGAGGCTTGCCAGCGGGGCGCGGGTACCCGCTCTTCGATCCGCTGACGCTCGTCGCGGTGGCCCTCGTCATCGCGACCACGTGGATCGCTGCCTGGGTCGGCACCAAGCGAGTCGGCCAGGTCTCGCCGATTGCGGCGACCGGTGCGGCCGTTGAGCCCTCGCCAGAGGTGGCCGGTGGTCGCGTGGGGCGCACGGTTACGGCGATCATCTTCGTGATCATCGGTGTCGCGCTGATGGGGCTCGGCATCGCGCTCAGCCCCATGGGCATCGTCGTCGCGTTTTTCGGCGGAATGTTCTCGTTCACCGGCATCATGCTCGCTGCGCACCGCATCATGCCGCCTATGCTCGCACTGAGCGGCAAACTGCTCGGTAAGAGCCCCGTCGCGCGCCTCGCGAGTGCGAACGCGACGCGGCACCCAGAGCGCGCCACCCGCGCGACGATCGGTCTCGTGATCGGGGTAACCCTCGTGACCATGTTTGCGGTTGCTCTCTCGAGCTTCGAGTCGATGATGCTCACGGCCTTCGGTGACGACCCTGCCTCGCAAGCGGTGCTCGGCTCGACCATCGCGACCGTCACGGTCGTGCTCACCGCGCTCGTCGGATTCTCGGCCGTCATCGCAGCCGTTGGCCTCGTGAACACGCTCTCGCTCGGCGTTATTCAGCGCACCCGAGAGCTCGGCCTCTTGCGCACGCTCGGATTCACAGGTGCGCAGGTGCGCGGCCTCGTGATCGTCGAGGCTGCACAGATGACACTCACCGCGCTCGTGTTCGGCGTCGTGCTCGGCGGTTTTTACGGGTGGATCGCCGCCACCTCTCTGCTTGCTTCAGAGGTCGGCATTCAGCCGCCGGGCATCCCCCTGCTCGTCATCGCGGGCATCGCGGTGTTTGGCATTGCCCTCGCGGCGCTCGCGTCGTTCGCCCCCTCGAAACGCGCCGTTCGCGTCGCGCCCGTTGAGGCGCTCGCCGCGGCGTGACCCGGGTGGGAGCCTCCGAATTTCCTCGGTGGGCTCCCACACCCGGGGAGTATGGTGGTGGGCATGACTGTTGTGATTGATGCTTCATTTAACCCGATTCCTTCTCTCGACCAGCAGCCTCAAGTTGTTGCGGCTGCAGAGGCGCAGGCCGCAGCACAGGCAGTGTTCGTGAGCACCGAGGGTGAACTTCCCTCGGGTGTGACCGTGTCACGCGAGGCGCTCGCCGCCGTTGGCTTCACCGCGAAGCCAGGGCAGACCTACCCGGTTGCGGGCGAGACCCTCACGGTGCTCGTTGGCGTTGGCGAGAAGCTTGAGACCCAGGCTCAGGTGCGCGATGCCGCGGCCGCCTTCACCCGTGCCGCGAGCGAGATCGCTGACCTCGCCGTTGACGTGCGCGGCCTCGCGATCTCAGCCAGCGAAGCGGCTCAGGCCGTCGTCGAGGGCTCGCTGCTCGCACGCTACCGCTGGGACGAGCTCACGACCGACCCGAAGACCGTAACGCTCGAGAAGCTCACCGTCGTTACCGACGATGAGAAGCAGGCGACCGAGGGCATCGAGCGTGGCCTCGTGCTCGCTCGTATCGCTGGCCTCGCCCGTGACCTCGCGAACACCCCGCCGCGCCACCTGAGCGCCGAGAAGTTTGGCGAGATCGCCCAGAAGCTCGCCCCCGAGTTCGGCCTCGAGGTTGAGGTCTACGACCGCGCGCAGATCATGGAGCTCGGCCTCGGCGGCCTGCTCGGTGTGAACGCCGGCTCAACCGAAGAGCCCCGCATGATCAAGGTCATGTACCGTCCCGAGAACGCGAAGGGCCACCTCGCGCTCGTGGGCAAGGGCATCATGTACGATTCGGGCGGCATCAGCCTCAAGCCCTCGAACGCGATGCACGCGGCCATGAAGTTCGACATGATGGGCGCCGCGGCGGTCTTCTCGTCGATGACCTCGCTGCGTGAGCTCGGTGTTGAGCATCAGGTCACCGGCTGGCTCATGTGCACCGACAACATGCCCTCGGGCAGCGCGACGAAGCTCGGCGACGTGCTCACGATTCGCGGCGGCACGACCGTCGAGGTTAAGAACACCGACGCCGAGGGTCGCCTCGTGCTCGCCGACGGCCTCGTGCTCGCGACCGAAGAAGAGCAGCGCCCCGACGCCATCATCGACATCGCGACCCTGACGGGCGCCGCGCAGATGGCACTCGGCGAGCGCACCGCAGCGATGCTCGCGAATAACGACGAGGTAGCCGCTCAGCTCGAGGCAGCAGCCCTCGTGAGCGACGAGAACATCTGGCGCATGCCCCTCGATCACCGCTACCGCGAACAGCTCAAGTCGAACACGGCCGACCTCTCGAACATCGGCGGATCATCAGCGGGTCTCATTCTCGCCGGTCTCTTCCTGAACGAGTTCGTCGACGGGATCGCCTGGGGCCACCTCGACATCGCAGGCACCATGATGAGCGACAAGAACGACCTCTGGCGTTCAACCGGCTCGACCGGCTTCGGTGCGCGCCTGCTCGCCGAGTTCGCCGCGGCCTTCGAGGCACCGCGCCAGTAGTTCACGACTGCTTCACACTTTCGAGTGACCAACACCGGGGTCTCGGCCGCGATCGTTTGATCGTGACGGGGCCCCGGTGTTGTGTATCGCCACCGTTTTTACACCGTGCGCGACCGGGAAGCGCTGCTTCCCGCGACCGCCTACCGCGCCCATGAGGGTGCAAGGAGTTACCACGATGACCCACATGCCAGACCTCAATACGTATATTCAGCAGATCTCAGACTTCGTGAGCGCATCGCCCTCGTCGTACCAGGCGGCACGCGAGACCGAACGCCAGCTCATCGAGGCGGGCTACGAGGCCCTCGATGAGACCGCAGCATGGCCCGAACTCACGCCGGGCGCGAAGCACGTCGTCGTGCGTGACGGCGCCGTGATCGCTTGGGCCGTGGGCCCAAGCATCACCCCCTCGGCGCGGCTCAACATCTTTGGCGCCCACACCGATTCGCCCGGCTTCAAGCTCAAGCCAAGCCCCGCCTTCGATGCAGAGGGTTGGGCGCAGGCCGGCGTCGAAATTTACGGCGGCCCGCTGCTCAACTCGTGGCTCGACCGCGATCTCGCCTTCGCCGGCCGACTCATCACCCGAGACGGCCAGGAGCTCACCGCCAAAACGGGGGCCGTCGCGCGCATTCCGCAGCTCGCGATTCACCTCGACCGCCAGGTCAACGAGGGGCTCAAACTGCAGAAGCAGATGAACACGCAGCCCGTGCTCGGGGTGAGCCTCGGGTACGGCGAGGGCGATCCGCTGCGGTTGCTTGCTGCCGACGCTGGTATTGACGCCGCCGATATTGCCGGTTGCGACGTCGTCGTCGCCGACACGCAGGCCCCGGCGCGCATCGGGGTAGGCGGCGAACTACTCGCCTCGGGGCGACTCGACAACCTCTCGTCGACCTACGCAGGCCTCGCCGCCATGAAAGGCGCTCAGCCCGCCGAAAACAGCATCGCCGTGTTCGTATCCTTCGACCACGAAGAAATCGGCTCAGAGACCCGCTCAGGCGCTTCAGGGCCGTTCCTGGCCGAGATCGTCGACCGCCTCTATGCTTTGCTCGGCGCCGGCGTCGAAGAACGTGCGCGCGGGCTCGCCTCATCATGGTGCCTCTCGGCCGACGCTGGGCACTCGGTGCACCCGAACTACCGCGAGCGCCACGACCCCAACGTGCGCCCGCTCGCGGGGCAGGGGCCCATGCTCAAGGTGAACGCGCAACAGCGCTACGCCTCAGACGCGCACGGGGCGGCCCTGTGGAGCAGCGTGTGTGAGCGGGCGGGGGTCAAACACCAGACCTTCGTGTCGAACAACGACATGCCCTGCGGAACGACCATTGGGCCGCTCACCGCAACCCGCCTCGGCATTCGCACCGTCGACATAGGGGTGCCGCTGCTTTCGATGCACTCTGCGCGCGAACTCGCACACGTCGATGACCTGTATGCGCTTGCCCTCGTCGCTCAGACGTTCTTCGCCTAGAATGCACGTATGAGCGAGATTTCAAGGGCAGACGAGAGTACACAACTTCCCACCGAACGAATGATGCCGCGGGTGCAAAAAATGGGCAACCGCGACATCGAGGTGACTTTCTTGGGGCTCAACTCGAACGGCAAGCCGTCGTGGATTTTATGGAACCCCAACGAGCCACACCTCATCGGGCTGCTCACGCAGGGCAGCCTCGGGTACAACTTTGAGCAGCGAACCAGTGTTGGCGTGTTTATGCACGAAAACATTTCGCTCAACCGGCTCAATAAAGCCCTCATGGCCTGACGACGGGCCAAACTCGTCGCTTTTTGAGGCCCAATTTCTGGGCGTGTCACGCCGTCTTGCTCGGGCGTGACACGCCAGGGATTAGAGAAAAATGGCCTCGATTTGCACAAGCCCCCGCATTCGCATATGCTTATTTCTCGGTGGTCAACGTGCGAAAGTGCGAGACTGCGGCCCCATCGTCTAGCGGCCTAGGACTCCGCCCTTTCACGGCGGCAACACGGGTTCGAATCCCGTTGGGGTCACGATCACCAGATACAATTAAATAGCACCAGGCCCTGTAGCGCAGTTGGTTAGCGCGCCGCCCTGTCACGGCGGAGGTCGCGGGTTCAAGTCCCGTCAGGGTCGCCAAGAAAAAGAGCCCTTCTTCGGAAGGGTTTCTTTTTCTCAGAAGGCGATCAAAAGCCTTCGGCTCTGTAGCTCAGTTGGTAGAGCGTTCGACTGAAAATCGAAAGGTCACCGGATCGATGCCGGTCGGAGCCACGTGGCGGAGATTACACCGCCGCTGAACCTTCAAGAGGCTTCTACTCTTGGGGGTTCTTTTATTTGCGCATCTGCGCGCTCTTCTTGGCTTTCGACTCTTGGCTCCTAGCGATGCGAGCAGGAACGTGGCCCCGGTGCTCAGCGAGAGCTTTCTTCCAGCGTGTGGTCACTTTCCGCCACCGTCCCTCTTTGCCAGGCTGGTTGTGAGTCACTCACCCATCTATTGAAGAGGAGCCCCTGGTTTGTCTATCGTGCCCGG